>CAYTNW010000001.1:0-108794 GCA_964439325.1 uncultured Leptospirales bacterium
ATACAGTTGAAGAAGTACAATTGAGTACTTGTTCTTTGAAAATTAACCGGTTCTCGTGCTCCCCTGGCGGAACCGGATTGTTTCATTCCATGCAAACATGCCGGTTTTCCGGCAGTCTGTGATGCCGGGAGGGCATCATAGACTGCCGGAGAGTTTCGGCAGTCTGTGGTTGCATGGATTATGGGCAGTCCGGCAACATTAAAAGGAGAAAACCTTAGGGCCTAACGGCCTCAGACTGCGGCATGATGTTGCGTCTGAAAAACCTTAGCTGTATAAATAAAAGAATAGCAGCTCTGAAAAAACCAAGGGAGGGTTAACATGAGAATCAATCATAACATGAGTGCCATATTTGCTAACAGGCAGATGCAGAATGTAGCTGCAAGACTGGATAAGTCTATTGAAAAGCTGGCGTCCGGCGAAATGATCAACAGGGCAGGAGATGATGCTTCCGGACTCGCCGTATCGGAGAAGATGAGAACTCAGATACATGGTCTTTTACAGGCGGAGAGGAATTCCCAGAACGGGATTTCATTTATACAGGTCGCGGAAGGTTCATTTCAGCAGCTTAACGATATAATGCAGCGCGTACGGTCTCTTGCAGTTCAGTCGGCAAACGGAATTTATTCCAACGCCGACAGGATGCAGATCCAGGTGGAGGTCTCTCAGCTTATAGATGAGGTCGACCGTATTGCTACATCAGCCGAATTCAACAGGTTAAAGATGCTAACGGGGTCGTTTGCGAAAACAAGCAAAACCGCGAGTATGTTTTTTCATGTTGGAGCAAACAGTAATCAGAGGATCAGGGTCTTTATAGGAACTATGAGTGCAAGGGCTTTGAATCTTATTGAGAACAATAGAAAGCGTTCAATTTCTACTGTCGGGCAGGCAAACTCCATGATAGGTCATGTCGACGGGGCTTTGGAGAAGCTCAACAGGCAGAGGGCAGACCTTGGAGCCTATTATAACAGGCTGGAAAACACGATCAAATCTCTTGCTCTTAATTATGAGAATATGATGGCCGCTGATTCAAGAATACGTGACGTAGATATGGCAGCAGAAATGGTTAATTTCACAAGGGATCAGATCCTTGTACAGACTGGTGTTTCAATGCTTGCTCAGGCGAACTTTAAGCCTCAGCTTGTTATGAGACTGCTGGAAAAATAGGGATCTTTTATAGTCAATCAACCGGCAGTGCGGTTTTATGACTCCCTCTCCGGTCCGGGAAACCGGGGAGGGGAAAATTTTTTTGAACAGGAGGGTAACGGCTTTTAAAAGCCTTTTTAGTATAACAAGGAGGTATACTATGAACGTTGTAAATTTCGTAGAAAATTTTAACAGCAAAATAGTACTTTCCGGAAACGGATTTCATGAAGGTAAAACCCGGGATTTTGTAAAAACTGAATCTGTAAATCAGGACAGAAAAAACATTACTCCGGAAGAGATCAAGAAAACTGTAGATGAACTTAACAGATTGAGCGGAAGTCTGAATGAAAAAGTCCAGTTTTCTCTCGACGATGAAACGAACAGGGTCATTATTAAGGTAATGAACAGGGATACAAATGAAGTAATAACAGAGATCCCTGGAAAATATTCCATAAGACTCCTGGAGCAGTTCAGGGAGCATATGGGACTTATCATTGACGAATCCAGATAGATTTTAATCTGGTGCTGAAGTTTTTGTCTTTAAAAACCCGTATAAAAAACGGAGGGGGAGAGGTGTTGTCTTTTATTCTGTATTGATATTTTGTGTATTTATGGTTTTGTCAGGCATTTATTTATTTAAAGCTTTATCCAATAAAGAGAACTTTTATTTTTTAAAACCGGAAACAGCTGAATCTGACCCTCATCTGTTTTGAAAAGTATCATCATTCCTCAGGGTATCATTTAACCAGTAATTGATACTCAAGTCTGCCGATCATAAATCTCTTTGTAATACTCCGGTATAATCCACATTTTAATCATTATATGCTTTGAATAAATCAGTTATTAATATTAGATGACAGCGGTGGCGATGAAGCCGGTTCCTTATTAGAAACGTAAAAGTAAAGTTACGCTTCTAATAAGAGATGTCGTGTGAATGTCAGATTACTGAACCGGATATGTCATTATATCAATAACCATACCGGATAACAAGGAAGCATCAGTGGCAGATCCATTATAAAAAAAATCTTTATTATCTGTCATGTAAGTATAGAGAGCTCCCGTTGAAGAAAAAGACGGATATTCCGGACTTTCCGTGGCAACGCCATATTGCGGAATGCCAGGAGTTCCGTTGTTATTGAAAAAATATCCGTAATTATAGGAAACTCCCTGACCGGGGAAATCATTGCCGTTGTTGCTCATTTCTGCTGATGATACAGCGCCCTGAAATGCTGTTGAATTATTTGTTCCGTCTTTATCTGCAATAAAACCAAGTGTATAAAAGCCGGTAAGTGCACTGTTTGTATTAACATGTGAAGCCAGGGCCATAACGGAAACTTCAGAGCCGTTGTCTGTTACTAGAAACCTCATATTGCTGCGTGGAACAGAGTTCTGATCTGAAGCGATGGATACATACATTTTTTTTGTACCATCTGCTGAGGACGAGCAGTATGCCTCAAGGGCTTTCACATATGATGGAGGTATATTTGAAAAATAACCGGGTATGCTGACAATTAGGCAGTCGTTGTTGCTTTCGATATTAAAATAAAAAATGATTTTTATATCAGTTGTAGGTGATTTTTCTTTGATCACGGATACATACTCAAAAATCTTTCCCTGTGCAATGCCGGATGTGATTGTGTAGGATCCTTTTTTTATTTCGAATGTAATTTCTTTCCCCTCAATTATTCTTGTTATTCCACCGGTTGTTGTTTCCACAACTGCATCAATCCCGTATTCGTTGATAGGTGCTGATACACCATCAACAAGAAGTTTTACTCCTGAAACAACGTCCTTCATGGCATCAGCGGTCTCTCTTACCGTTAAAAAGTGTTCTGCTGTATCCGAATGTGATTCTGTACCTATAAAAAATGCGGAAAATAATAAAGTAAACAGTATAATTTTTTTCATAATTATCTCCTCATTTAGCTACACCGACCGGAATTTCTATGACCTTATTTACAATTGTCCTTTTACCGGTATTCTCGTCGGACGATTCAAGCAGACACCCTGTAACTGATAACAGCAGAAAAATTGCTACGAATAACGCAGCATTGTTTGCATCCTTTTTCATTTTTAACCTCTATTTTAATTTTATGAAACCAGTAATGTTCTTTTTCTATAGCATGACGCATTTTGTGCTTCTTTGCAAATGTTCAGCCCGTTACTGATATTATTTTAATATAGTATCAGTTAAGCTTTGTCGACTTGTCCGGTTGGATTGGACAGGTTTTTAAGAGGATTAATCATTATATTTACTGTTTCTGTATTCGGTGGGTGTAATTTTCGTGATTTTTTTAAAATTCAAATTAAACGCTGATTTTGAATTAAATCCAACATCAAACCCTATTCTCATAATGGGATAGTCTTCAGGAAGAGTTTTTATAAGCTTTTTTGCTTCTTCAACTCTCAGGCTGTTTACGTAATCGTTGAAACTCATTTTTAAAAACTGAGTAAAAATCTGTGAAAGGTGATGTTCAGAAATTGAAAGTTCTGTTGATAACAGTTTTAGATTTATTTCGTTGTTCAGAAAATTTCTGTCTCTTTTGATATATTGAATTACCGCATCCATATAGTTTTCCGCCTGCAGCTTGTTCATACCTGATTTAGTATACTTTTTTATTCCGTATGTATCGGGAATGTATTTAAGTATTTCGATTCTTCTGATGCCTTTGTATCCAAGTCCCTGGAGCAAAACCGCAAGCATGAAATCTACTGAAGTATTAAGGATAAGCGAGCTGAAATTAAAGAATATGTGCAGCAGATGAAGTATAAAACAGAGACATCCCAGTCCCAGTGACAGTAATGAAAGATATTGAAACCAGTTAACAGCGACACTCTCAACGCCTTTGAATTTATTCAGGATTATTACTCCGTTGCTCCTTATAAAATAATAGGTATATGCCATGTATGATGCGAAGTGCAGAAAGATAATAAAAAAAACAGACCGGAAATATGTCCTGTATTTATTGAATAATTCTATCTTTTCGGAATCACTGCTGAAATAAACAGGTATCATAAGCAAGGTATAAGCAGCAAAGGGGAGAAGATGTATAAGTTTTTTGTAATTGAACCTGAACCTCCTCCGCGTTATACTCATAAAATAAAAATATAGTGCCGGACCGAATATAAAAGCTGATTTGTGCATGCCGTTGAAGATATAGGGTATAGTCCTGGTTATTTCCGGGGATAAGAAAAGTACATAAAAGAAAGATATCGATATGGTTATGAGCAATAATGAAATGTATTTATTTGATCTTAAATTGGCACCTGCAAGGGTTATGACTATTACTCCAATAAAAAATGAGTTTATTGAACCATTGGAATAAAGTATTAAAATTAAATTTTCTATATATTTATCGTTCATATTTTAATATCTCAATTTATGGATTTTCATTATTAATGGTATGATATGTATATTATAATAAATCTTCGATAAAAAAAGCAATGTTTAATACTGACTATAACTAAATATGAAAGTCCATTTGCGTTTTTTCTGTTTTTATGTCACTTTCTTCTTATCTCTAACTCAAATTAATCCGATATAAAGATTGGAGCGAATCAGATTTTTTTTTGATTAAACTCAGATTTTTTAGATTAGGATAAGCAGCAGGGATATATTTACTATATCCGTGAACGGTGTTAGAGGCTTAAAGGGGGATACAATGCCGGTTACAATGGGCGGAGTGGCATCCGGAATGGATACCGATTCCATAATAAGCAAGCTGGTTGAAGTTGAGGCACAACCGATTAAACAGCTTCAGAAAGGCAAGCTTGTTAACAATCAGAAAAAAGAAGCCTTGAACAAACTGAGTTCATCTCTTAAAGATCTCGATAATAAAACGAGAGATCTTTACGGTTTCAGAGCCGCGTATGACGAAAAAAAATCGATATCGTCGGACACGACAGTAATTGACGCGACAGCATCGAGACAGGCCGATGCAGGTTCAAAAAAAATTGAGATTGTACAGCTTGCTTCGTATCATAAGATATCGACTGATAAAATAGATTCTGAAAAGAAACTCCCTTCCGGGAAGATTGTTATAAATGTCAATGGTATTGAAAAGATTTTAAATTTCAAAGGGGGGAGGCTTAAAACACTGAATGATCTGATATCGGAAGAAGCCTCATCAATCGTTTCTTCAGATTATGTAAATACAGGCGAGAAAGATTATATTGTGGGAATAACATCAAAGGTTTCCGGCAGGAAGGGTGAAATAAAGATCAGCGGAAGCGAGAATCTTCTGAAAGAGGCCGGTTTAATAATCGGAGAGAAGATAAAGAGCCGGGATGATATGCCGGTAACTTTCGACAGAAAATTTTTCTCCGCGTATCAGGGTGAGAAAATAATAGATGGTCAGAATGGAACCCTTGACGTGGGGAACGACGGAAAAGAGATCAGGGTTAACGGTATTTTGTGGCAGGAGTATGAAATTCCGTTGAAGAGCGATATAAAGAAGGATACTGTTCTGAAATTCGGTTTCGGTTATAAAAAAGAGGTTGAAGAGAATGTCCCGTTTATGATTGAGACCGGCCCGGATGACGAGATCAACGTTAAGGGAATCAAACTGAAGAGTTATAATGTATCGAGGCTTAGGCCTGTTACGAAAAAGGAGGAGAAGAAATCCGAATCGATAACAGGCATCGGTATTGTTGCTGTTGACAACGGCAAGAGAATCGAGAAGATTTTCCCCATAGAAGCTGATGCAGCGAAAAAACAGGAGATACCTGTGGGAAGGGATTTTGAGGGAAAACAGGTTTCCAGGATAATTTTTTACAGCAACGACGGAGAGGCGGCTTTTTCCGAACCGGTATTTTCAACTCCGATTAAGACAACAGGTGAGTTTGAACTGAAAAATACCGTTGCTGAAGCAGGTAATGCAAAGCTGAAAATTGACGGATTGATGATTGAAAGGGATAAAAATGAGGGGCTCACTGATGTTATTAAGGGTTTAACATTAAATCTTAAAAGAAAATCAGAAAATCCCGTTGAGCTGAAAATATCTCAGGACGTGGACAAACCTGTTCAGAAGATAAAGGCCTTTGTCGATTCATATAACTCCTACGTTGATCTGAATAAAAGCCTGACAAAAACAGTAAAAGTCGACAGACCGGGACAGGCCGATAAGCTCGACGAAAGCGGAATTTTTGTAGGAGATATGGTGCTTTTAAGACTTGAGAACGCGATCAAAACATCTGTGGCAGGCGCTTATCCGAGCAGAGAGGATAAGCCTATAAAAATGTTTAACCAGATGGGAGTCTCCACCGGGAAAATTAATGCGGAGTGGCAGACGATAAAAGATGGAAAGCTTGTTATAGATGAAGACAATTTACGGAAAGCGATACTGGAAAATCCGGAAGGTGTTAAAGGTTTTTTCGGCTCTGACAATGATGGAGACAACAAAATCGATAACGGAATGGGTTTTACCCTTGTTAAAGTGATCAATCCGTATATCTCATCAGGTAAAAATATTATTGCATCGAAAATCGAATACGAAGATGATTCGATAAAAATGGCAAACGAAAAAATAAAAATACAGGAATCTCATCTTAAAACGTTCGAAGAAAAACTGAGAAAGAAATTCTCGACGATGGAAAAATCTATCTCTGGATCAAAGGCTCAATCGAACTGGATGAAAAACCAGATGGGTAGCAACCAGGGTCAGCAGTAAAAAAAAGAGGAAGTAAATACGGGAGGAAAGTTGTATGGAAATAAGGATAAACAATTATCCGGTTGAGATTGTGCTTGAGAATGAAAAAACTGTCAGAGATGTAATCTCCTCGATTAAAGGCTGGATCAATCAGAAGAACCTGATTTTTTCGGGGATTGATATAGATGGAACGGAGTACCATATAGATAATACACCGGATCTGCTTATTGAAAATGTCGGTACAATTAATTGTCTTGTGCAGTCAAGGGCTGACGTCGTATATGAAACAGTCAACGAGGGGATATATTACTGCGACAGGGTTATAGATTTTCTTCAGCATCTTGAAGATGAGCCGATGGATACCGAGGAGCTTGAAGACCTTGTGTCCGGAGTAGAGTGGCTGGAAGAGGTTTTCCCGACAATCTCCGCTCTTCTGGGAATGAAACTTGAAGAAACGAAGTACCGCGATTCCACAATATCATCATATGTCAAGAAGCTCGATGAACTGAGGCACAGGATTGTAAAATTTATAGCCGAGATGGCTGACAATGGCGAGATTGACATAGATGACTCGCTGTTCATCAATCTGAAAGAAATTTTCCATATATTTCTTTCAAGCGAAGAGATGAAGAGACTGATAATTGAGAGCATCGACTCTCCGGATGTGTTGATTAACTCACTGAAAGAGATTAAAGAAAAACTTCCGGAGCAGATAGCAATCCTTGAAAAGGCTGCGATTTCGTACCAGAGCGGCAAGGATACGCTTGGTATGGAACAGCTTTTTAATTTTGTGGAGTTTATGTTTAACTACACAAGGACATGTTACCAGATTTCCCCTGTATTTGACATATCCCTTCAGGATATAGTAATAGACGGGGAGTCGATGGAAGAGAAAAACCGCGATTTACAGATCCTCCTCAATGAGACAGTAGACATTATGGAGAACAATGACATGATAAGTCTTGCTGATATTCTTGAATATGAGATAAGCGAGAGCATGGAAAACCTGGAGGAATATGTTGATCTCCTTCTTGAGAAAATTGTCCGGTAATTCATCTGCCTGATCGACCGAAGGTATTCTTTTATATTTCATTAAAAAATTCAGAAAACCTCAGAGAGCCGGACAGCAAATCTCTGAGGTTTTTTAATTTGTTCTTGTTTGAAAAATAATTCTCTATACATCCATACTAACCAAAAATTATAACTTGACGCTTTCCCGAAAATGTTGAGATGTTTTTAAACAGAATACTGCATTTCCAGTTTCGAATAATATCCTGTAGCATAAAAAAACAGAACGGCGGATAAAATGAATTTTAAAATTACCGGATCTCTTCTACTGCTGATTCTTTTCATGGGGGGATGCGGAGACGATCGAAAAAAAGATCCTGCAGCCGGTAATGATGCGAATTTACAGCTGAAACTCGGTATTCAGGAGGTGCATTTTTCGCAGATATCCGAGGTCGAGGGCTGGGGTTTTGCCGATATCGATCAGGCTAAATCTCTTTTCGATTACATGGATGATCTCAGGATAAGCCGGTTCCGTTACACGATATTCTGGACATCTGCTGAATTGTATGAGAAGAATAATTTTGTATGGGCCAGGCATGATGAACTGATTAATTACCTTCTCGCTAAAAACATAAAGCTGACATTGACACTCTTCGGAGACCATTATAAGTATGATCCGGCCCTTTCATCCCCATATCCGGGGAGCCCTGTTGCCGGATACTGGGATGGGTGGCTCAATTATGTAGAGAAGTGTGTTGCCCGCTATGGTGAGAAAGTCGACAGGTGGGAAATTTGGAATGAGCCTGACCTCGACGATGGCGGAACAGGTGTTTTCTGGAAACCTGCTGTCGATGCCGGGAATTTTACAGCCATGATCAAAGGAACTTCACAGAGGATTAAATCAATACGCCCCGGAGCGGAGGTTGTGATGGGGGGAGTCACCACCTTTAATGGCTACCGTTCATTTCTGAAATCATGTTTTGACCTCGGTATACTTGATTATATCGATGAACTGGGTGTTCACCTTTACAGATTAAAGCCGGAGGGGCCATTCGATCTGGTGCCTGATGTAACTGTTGATATAAATCCGGATCTCTCCGGGATTCAGTCCCCGGAGACTTTCTCTGAGGATTTTTACAGTCTAAGAGCCTTTATAGATTCATACAAAGCGGATTTTCCTGTAAGAAACACTGAAGAGGGGATTTATGTCGGTACATCAGCAAGGGAGGATCAGTCACAGCTGAAGTATCTCACCCGGACTATTCTTATTGAGCATTCACTTGGAATTAATGAGATTACATGTTTCAGGCTGCGTGCTCCGCGAAGAACTGACTACCCGGCCGGTTCTGCAGGGGATGCTGCTTACAGCGGATCATTAAAGTTTCCCGGTATTATTGATCAGAATGACGACGGCACATTTACCCCCAGGGCTGCATATTTCGGAATAAAAAACATGGCTTTTTATCTTGCTGATCCGGACGTCCTTTTTCAGCGCGGTCTTATACTCAACTCGGGGGGATACACAGTCAGGGTTCATCTCTATTCAAAGAACGGACTTCCCGTGGCTGCATATTGGATCGAGGAGGCTATTGACAACACTGTTAAAACGGTAAGAAATATTTCATTGACAATCGATGGTATCGGCAGTCATTCATACAGGGTAACTGATATTAGAGATAACACCACTCCGCCGATCGGGCCATATTCGATGTCTGGTGATAGTGTGTCATTCAGCAGCCTTCCTGTAACAGATTATCCCTTTATACTCTCTGTGGAGTAAGCCGGGTCAGGCCGAATCCCGTAATGAATAACACTGCTGAATAGTTATAGAAATTAATTATTCAGGTGCATCCGCCTCTGCTTAATTTTGTTGACACAGTTTTATTTATTCCTCTTAATATTTTTTATAAATAAATTATTATAACCTGATTATCCATATTTTACCGGATATTACTATTTTCCGGTTTTATAAAAAATCTGATAATGGATGCCTGAAAAATTTCCCAGCAGCGGGCAAATGCGGCCAAAAAATAGAGTTTTCGACGGCAGCCATATATACTTTAAATTTATAGAAGCAGGATACAGCCATGACAGAAAAACAGGAAAAAAAACTGTGGGGAGGAAGATTCTCCGGAGGGGCATCTGATATAACTGAACGGATTTCAAAATCGGTACATTTTGATTCAAGGCTCTATAAGCAGGATATACGCGGGTCGATAGCACATGCTAAAATGCTTCACGGAATGAACATAATCAGTTCAAAAGAACTTGATGATATTGTCACCGGGCTTCAGAAGATCAGATCGGAGATCGACGCAGGTATTTTCGAATTTCTCTCATCGAGAGAAGATATACATATGAACATAGAGGCCGCGTTGACGGAGAGGATCGGAGATGCCGGCAAGAAACTCCATACCGGCCGTTCGAGAAACGATCAGGTTGCCGTTGATGTGAGGATGTATATAATCGACGAATCCGATACAATACTCGATTTAATAAACAGGCTGATCGCGCAGCTTGTTGATACCGCTGAAAAGCATATTGATGTGCTGATGCCCGGCTATACCCATATGCAGGTGGCCCAGCCGGTAAGATTCAGCCATCATATACTGGCATACGCGTGGCAGCTTCTCCGTGACAGGGGAAGGCTTAAGAATGCTGTTGAGGCGTGCAAGTCTCTCCCGCTCGGCAGCGGTGCGCTGGCCGGAGTAAACTATAAAAACGACAGGGAGTTTCTGAGAAAGGAGCTCGGATTCAATGAAGTGATTATGAATTCGATGGACGCAGTCAGCGACCGGGATTTTGTCCTCGATTTTTTATATTTCGCCTCTGTGCTGGGGATGCACCTCTCCCGTTTCTGCGAGGAGCTGATCCTGTGGTCAACCTCGGAATTTAATTTCATAAGGCTTTCAGATTCGGTCACAACCGGATCTTCGATTATGCCGCAGAAAAGGAATCCCGATGTGGCGGAACTGATCAGGGGGAAAACCGGCAGGGTTTACGGAAACCTTATCACTCTTCTTACTATTCTGAAAGGCCTTCCGATGACCTACAACCGCGATATGCAGGAGGACAAGGAGCCGCTGTTCGATTCGATAGATACGGTAAGCCTTGCGCTTGAGGGGATGATCGAGATGATAAGCGGCGTTACGGTAAACAGCGAAAGGATGAAGAAGGGCGTTTACAGTAATTTTTCTACTGCTACCGATCTTGCAGATTACCTTGTGAGAAAAGGCCTGCCGTTCAGGGAGTGCCACGAAATATCGGGCAGCATTGTCAGGTACTGCGAAACGGAGAACAGGGATTTTTTCAGGCTCTCCCTTGATGAACTGAAAAAGTTTTCTCCGGTATTCGATGAGGAGATAATCAGCATACTCGACCCGGCAGATGCGGCGGAGAGAAAACTTTCGGCGGGAAGTACTTCACGGACAGAGATAATGAAGCAGATAGAAGTCCTGAAGCTGAAGATCGGGTAACGTCCGGCATGAAAAAGAGATATATATTTATTACGGTTGTAGTTTCAATATTAGTTCTGTTTTCTGTTTCAGTGATGACGATTGACAGGTATATCAGCGCGTTCTCCGCTCCTTATGTGTTTGACCACTGGAACCAGCTCCCTGAGAACAGATGCGGGCTTCTGCTGGGGACAAGCAAGTATAGAATAAAGGGGGGGATCAATCCCTATTTCAGCCAGAGGCTTGATGCCGCGGCGATGCTCTATCATTCCGGAAAGATAAAATATATTATTGCAAGCGGAGACAACAGCGAGCTTAACTATAACGAACCGCGCACGATGAAGGCGGGGCTTAAGCAGCGTGGCGTTCCGGCTGATAATATTTTTCTTGATTACGCCGGTTTCAGGACCCTTGATTCGATTGTCAGGGCAAGGGAGATTTTCGGGCAGGATTCAATCACCGTCATATCGCAGGAGTTTCATAACCAGAGGGCCGTGTATATCGGCAGGAGCTACGGAATAAAGGTAACCGGTTTCAATGCCGACGATGATGACGACTATTTACAGCTTGTCGTAAGGCTGAGAGAGGTCTTCGCCAGATATAAGGCTTTCATAGATGTTAAAATAATCAAGGAGCAGCCGAAATTCCTGGGGGAGAAGATCATTATACCCTGATTATCATTTTCTGTATATTCTGATATTGTCATAATCCGCTTCTGCCTGTGTATGTGTTGTATTTGAATCTGTCAGTATTGCTATCTCGACAGGATTTCCCGGAGGGTTTCCCCCGAAGTAGGACCTGTAATCTGCCAGAACATTGCGTTTGAACGTGATCCATTTTCCCAGGTCTTTTTCCCCCGAGGCGACAACGACGTATCTCCCTTCGTAGAGTGTCATGCCGAATTTTTTTATTGTTTTACTGTAAACTGTGCCTACCGGGAGGGTCGAGCTCCACACATATTTGATCCAGTTCGCGGGCTGTTTCTGCCACCCGGCGAAGGGTATTTTTGTCCTCTGAAAGATGACGTAAATTGAGGCTGCAGAATCGTTGAAATCGTCAATGCTTTCGTTCGCACCCTTTGGAATTACATTCACCCTCCAGTCCCAGCTTATAAACGGATATGAATGGATGTCCCAGCTCACTCTATTTTTTCCGGCACTATTCTGATTTACCTGTTTTCCTATCTGGACGAAATAGCTTTTTTTTACAGTCGATGCTCTGAGAAATTTTGTCCCGTTTTCTTCGGCTATTCTGTAAACTGTTTTTGCCTCATGATCAGGGTCAACATAAGACCAGTCCGGGAACGGATAGTTTCCGTATTTCTGGAAATCCTCCAGCACTATATAATCGGATTCGGGTGATATCGGTCCGGGGAGGTATATCTGAAAAACCAGTACACTCAAGACAAGAATTATAACAGTTCTGTGTTTCATAATTATCTCCGGTATTGTTAACAGCATCCTGTTTATCAGGTAAATGTTAAAAATAGTTTACATTTTATCAGTGGACTGTCTTATTGATTTTGTCTATTATTAAAATCCTTCAATTAAATTTTAAAAGAGAAAAAAATGTTTAATAATGATGAAAAGCCATCGTATTTAAAAAGGCTCTGGTTTATGCTGAAGAGCGAATTTTACTACAGATACGTATTTAATAAAAAAATCGCATCGATGGCCGGAAGACCACTTGTGTGGGGAATCTGGAATGTCGTCGTTTACGGCCCGAATATTCATCTGGGGAAAAATGTCACAATAGCCGGTGCCGATGGTATTCAGACAAATCTTACCTCGATAAGGTTCGGCGGCTGCGAAGGGAGCATAAAAATAGGGGATAACGTTCTGATAATGAGCGGAGCGCGGATCAGCAGTGCAAACAGCATAACAATCGGAGATGACTGTATGCTGGCCAACTTCAGTTATATAATGGATGCCGACTGGCATGACATCTACAATAGATCTTCGTCCCCCGGCAGGAACGCTCCTGTCGTTCTTGAGAAGGGTGTCTGGATAGGAGATTCCGCCATTGTCTGCAAAGGGGTTCATATCGGGGAGAATTCGATCGTCGGTGCCGGGGCCGTTGTACGGAAAGATGTTCCGCCGAACGTGGTGGTGATAGGGAACCCTGCGCATATAGTTAAACATCTTGATCCGGAGAAGATTGTCACGATGGGTGTCCTATACAAAAAGGAACAGCTGGGGGGGGAATAATTTTGAAAATCTGTCTTCTATGCTACAGAGGGAATCCCTATTCAGGCGGACAGGGGATTTATTTAAAATATATAGCCGAGGAACTTGTCCGGCAGGGGCATGAGGTCCATGCGGTTGTGGGACCTCCGTTTCCCGATCATATGAAGGGTGTCATAACCCATGTGATTCCGAACAACGAGTATTACATAAAAAAAGGCTTCAGTATTATTAATGACAGATCGCCATTTGATATATTTCATCCGATCAACGCCTATGAATGGTTTCACAGCAGGTTCGGGGCTTTCCCGGAGATAAGCTCATTCGGCTACAGGGCTTTTTTCCTTTTAAGAGAACTTCACGAGAAATACAACTTCGACATTATTCATGACAACCAGTCGCTGAACTACGGACTTCTTCTGATGAAGGCTTTCGGAATTCCTGTAATCGCCACTATACATCATCCTCTTACAATCGATCTCAGGACGATCCTGGAGAGATCTGAGTCATTTAAAAGAAAATTCCGCGCGGTGATGTTCTACCCTACACTGATGCAGACGATCGTGTCAAAGCGCCTTGACCATATAATTACCGTTTCGGAAGATTCAAAGATCATGAATAACAGGGACTTCGGAGTCCCCCTGGAAAAACAGAGCGTTGTCTATAACGGTATTGACCGTACGATATTCAAACCGGTCAAGGTGAAAAAAAACAGCCGTGATATCATTTTTGTCGGGAACATCGAGGACGGTAAAAAGGGTTTTCTGTATCTGCTGAAGGCCGTTGCGGTGATGAAATCCGATGTAAGGGTGGTTGTAGTTGACGGCGGAGCGCCGCACAGGAAAATAACGAACAGGGTGATCGATGTTCTTGGAATAAGGGACAGGATCCATTTCGCCGGCACGGCGTCGAACGATGAGCTTGTGAAGCTCTACTCTGCCTCTGCCGCGGCGATTGTTCCGTCAGTTTATGAAGGGTTCGGATTTCCGGCAGGTGAGGCGATGGCGTGCGGTGTTCCGGTTATATCAAGCGATGGGGGGGCTCTGCCTGAGGTAGTGGGGGATGCCGGTATTATTGTACCGTCGCGCGACCATCTCGCTCTTGCCGATGCTATAGATACGCTGCTGAATGACAGTAAAATGCAGAAAAAGTTTTCCCGCTACGGTATTGAGAGAGTGGAGAAAATGTTTACCTGGGAGGGTGCTGTCAGGCAGATGGTTGAGATATACTCCAGGGTTTAATCTGAATCTATTATGCAGCACAATTCTGCTGATCATGGTCCGGTTTGTTATAATCAAAAGGAACCGCTAGTTTCTTTTCATCGATATCAGGATTATATCCTCTTTCAGCTGGGCATAATCGGTAAACTCATATATCGATTCAATTATCGAATGAACGGTTTCAAGCGATCCGGTTTCAATGCCGGTTTTCACCTGATCCTTTAATTTTTCCAGGCCGTATTCAGTCTCCGAGTTTTCAGCCTTCGCGGTTTTAACGCCCCTGGTGTAATACAGCAGCGCATCCCCCGATTCAAGGTTGATTGTCATGTCTTTTATGAAGTTCCTGTTTGAGAAAAGCCTTCCTGTTTCAGTAGACGCCAGGTCTATGATTCCGTTTCTTTTTTTTGTGTAGAAAAGTGTTGTCAGACTGCCGAGCGATGACAGCACCACCTTCCCTGTTTTGAGGTTCAGCTGGTAGACAGACAGGTAGATATTGTTACTGCCGGATGAACTGGTTGTCATATTGCGGATTTTGCTCAGAATAGATTCAATCATCATTGAAGGTATTTTTTTCTTGGATGCATCTGATCTTATTATAGTCCGGATAGCGGCTCCGATAAATGATGATGCGGGGCCGTATTCAGATACATCACAGGCTGTCAGCTGATAGGTGGACGGATCGAGAAATATTCCATCTATAAATGTGCCGGACATAAATTCAGCCGGGAGGTATGCGGATCTGATATCGAGTTCTTTAATATCATCAAATTTCGGGAACAGTTTGGCCTGAATATCTCTTATTTCACCGATCTCTTTTTTGTATTTATCCGCATTGTCTGATGAATTCTTTTCCTCATCCAGATTGTCCAGAAAACCGGTAATTACACCGGTGATATAACTTATAATATTTTCAGTATTTCCCTCTAATGTTTTTTTGGTTTCAATAATCAGTATATAGGTCTGGTTTTCGCTTTTTTTAAGAGGATATATATGGCAGTATATTTTGACTTCATATTTTGATGTAAGTTCAAGGTGGGCTGGGGCGCTATCGTCCCTTGCTTTGAATGCGGGATTATTTTCAAGCACCTCATACGCAAGGTACGGGAAATCCGGTTTATAGGATTTCTTGAAAAGGCTCTTTCCGCCATTATCAATGCTTATGAGTTCAATGAACTCTATATCATGCTGTCTGGCCAGATTCTCAAACGGAGAGAGTATGTTATTTATTGTTTTTATTATTTCCATAGCATCCAGATCAAAGTATAATAAAAATACCGGACTTCGTGCTGAATTTTTATCAGTTGGATAAATATTTTTCAATCTTTATTTTTTATTTTAACCGGACTGTAAATAAAATCTGAAAAATCTGCCCCCGACCTGTGCCTATCTATATGAAATCGTGGAATATCTCTGTTTCCGGATCATCTCCGCAGTTTTGTTTATTTGATAGAGCAGTTATTAAAGTATTTTAATTGACTCCCTGTAAATGTATGATTTTGATAAACAGGGTTTGTGTTAAAAAATTAAATGCTAAAGATCAGTTTTCTTCTCCGGAGATATCCGCAAGCGTAAACTCCGGATTCGCCGTTTTTATGTTTATTATGCGGGGTAATGTATGGAGATAGTTTCAGGGAAATATGGCGAGATTAAACTCGTTGATGATGTCAGCAGACTTTTAAACGGTCTATGTCATGAAAAAGAGAGCAGGGTAATCAAGGAGAAGCTTGTTGATATAGTTCTTTTCATACGTTACGAGATCAAAACACGGGGGAGCCTGAAAGGTTCAAAAACTGAATCGCTCGGAGAACTCGAGATCCATGTGGTAGAGTTCCTCGATTGCTACGACGGAAGGGATTTTGAAGAACTATACGCCCTGATTTATGAGCTTATCAGGCATATACCGAAGTTCAATATTTACGGTATCGATATATCCGAGCTGCGGGATATAGCTCACGATTTTGAGGCCGAGTACCGCTATAACCAGACATTCGGTTCAATCGCGGCTGACATAAGAAAGCTTACGCACCAGCACCTCTCTGAAAAAGTGATCACCAAGATCGAGAAGTTCGAGAAGTTCCTCCACTCCGACAAAACATCGGCGATGATTGAAGGGAGCACTGTATACAACGTGACGCAGGATGACAAAGATGATCTTCTCGCGGCGGAGGTGTTTCAGGATCTCCTCTCCCTAAAAAATAAACTTAAGATAGCATGGTCCGACAGGGGTGAAAACAAGAACAATGTCTCAAGGGATGAATTTCTGAATATAATAGAAACGAACCTTACCGGGCTGATTACCGAGGAGATAACATCCCTAAAGACGTTCAGAAAATCGATAGGCGAAGTAAAAAGAACGCGTGAGGAGATGAAGAACCAGGACTGGACAGATATACAGATCGGGATGCTGAGATATAATCTTAAAAAGTTTATAGAAGAGATAGCTTGCAGTGATATAAAACGGAAGGGGGAGCTGCTGTTCAGGCTCATCACGGCTGATTCAATACTGGAGCAGATAGCCTTCATCTACTATTCGAATCTTGTAAACACCAGGTTCCGGACTATAACAGATGAAGTGTATGTGGAATCACTGAACGTTCTTGTCGATATCGCCTTCTGCGTAAGGTCGGTGGGACACGGAACAAAAATGCTCGGCAGGTTTGCATTTCTTATTGAACGCCTTCTTCAGCAGCTTGATGAGAGGCCGGACAGGATAGCGCACATACCGAGCATTGTCGAGGCGATGAACTCGGAGCTTGAGAATAACTTTCTGAAAATAAAGGAGCTGTATTCCGAGTGTCTCGTTAACAGGGACAATGCCCCGGCCCTTACAGCGATACTTAACAATATAATAAGAGAAAAAACGACGCACCTGCTGGGCAATTTAATAAACAGTCTGAAAAACTACGAGACAAGGAAATCCGCGGAACCTTATCAGCGGGTCCTCGACACTATAAAGGCAAAGCATGAGCTTGAACTCGCTGATTTCGTCTACAGCTTCGGTACCGACAGCAACGAGTCGAGGGAGGCCCTTGAAAGCCCGGAGTTCATGGGGGGAAAGGGGTTTTCCCAGATACGCAACTCGCGGATAATACAGTCCTCTAGGCTCCCGAACTTTGATGTCCCGAAGGGTTACGGTTTCAGCACCCTGACATGGCATTACATAAAACGGGGCGATTTTTCACTGGATGATCTGAAAAAGAAGATTTTCGGAATAGCGAAGAACCTCGAGCGTAGGACCGGTAAGAAACTGGGGAACGCCGGGAACCCGCTGCTGCTTATGGCAAGATCCGGCAGTGTAGTCTCGATGCCGGGAATACTCGATACGATCAGCCATATAGGGATCAACCGGAAGATAGCGGATAAATGGTCAAAGACGCTTAAAGAGCCGGCTAGGGCCTACCAGGCATACATAACCTTTATGCTCAGTTACGCAAAGAGCGTGATGGGTCTTGATACTGAAAGCCTTATCAAGGAGACCGGTTTTGACAGCTATGTTTCGGTTTTCAAGGAGAGCATGTTCATAATGATTGATGTTGCCGATGCGATGTACGATATCATAAAGGACAACTGTTCAGACTCATCGATACCCGACGATCCTCATGAGCAGCTCTATAATTCGGTGGAGGCGGTGTTCAGGTCTTTTGAAAGCGATGTCGTGCAGAAACAGACCGTTCACCTCGGCATCCCTGAACAGTTTCAGACCGGATGTCTGATACAGGAATGCGTGCCGGTTCTTTCTTCGAGAGACTGTTCCGGAGTGTTTTTCACAAGGAATCCGAACACCGGCAAGATAGGGACGATGCATGAGGAGCAGATAGAGTTCAGCGACGGATTTTTCGGAAACGTTATAGCCGACGGGGCGATCACTCCGGGGAATACCGATGATTTTATCAGGCTCCACCCCGAGCATTTTGAAAGCTTTAAAAAGTTCAAGCATTATGACGAGAGGATACAGAGGTACCCTACCGATATAGAGTTCGCAATCCGCGGTGATATGACTTATATAGTCCAGTCGAGGATACTGAAGCAGTCGCCGCTGGCCAAGATCATCAACAGCTACGAGTTCTACAAGGAGAATATATATACGAAATATAAGCTCATAAAGAGGACCGCGTTTGGTCTTAATAAGAAGATTATCGGCACATATCTTGACAGCCGCTTCCTCCATGACGCGCCTGTGGTAATGCAGGGCAAGCCGGTAAACGGCGGAGCGGTGAGGGGAAAGATAATAAAAGACCAGAATAATATTTCAAATTTTGACGGCGCTCTTATATTCATTACCGAGAGCAATGTGCCTCCCAAGGTCATAATGGCTGAGAACAGATTTTCCGGCTACCTTTCCAAAGAGGGGGGAGTTACGTCTCATGCAGCTCTGGTGGCGATAGGAGAGGGTAAGCCCTGTGTCACGGACGTTCAGTGGGAGAATGGAGAGGGCGACCTGATTATACTGGGTTCTGCAACCCTTCATGAGGGGGATTTTATAACTCTCGATGCAAACACAGGGAGGATCTATATTGAAGATATCCCGATCCTGGAAGTTTCGGTTGTTGACCATGAGTACAGAGAGATCAAGGATGAAATACTTTCCGTAATAGAAGAGCTTGTGGCTCCTATTGAACAGAAATAGAAGCCGTGAATTTTAAAAAATGTTTTACAAAAAAAATAATAAATAATTAACTGTATACTATGTGATATGTACAATTTGTACAGTACTATACATTTTCCTGTTTTGTTTTATTCGGCTAATCAATTTTATTCCCGGGTTATGTAATGGATTATCTCTACATTCTAAAACTGCTTGTTACGGTATTGTTCGGAACTGTACTCGGTTTTCTTTCTTCTATACCGGTGGGAGCTGTTCAGCTTGAGGTTATAAAAAAAACAATAAACGGTCATAAAAAACCGGCGATTGCAACGGCCATGGGATCGGCCTGTTCCGATTCATTGTACGGCATGCTGGCGCTGTTCGGCTTCGGCGATTATCTCCTGCATAAAGATTTTCAGCTTTTCATATACAGTCTCGGTATTATAGTACTCTCATATCTTGTGTATAAATCATACCAGGAGAGAGAGTATATGCTTCATGAAGACAAGCAGATAAAGTACGGTAAAAGGATATCCTTTTTGACCGGATTTACGATAGCAATAACAAATCCCGGTATGATAATCTGGTGGTTTGTCGGATTTAAGCTTTTTGCCGATCTGAATCTTTTTACAGCGATGACCACTGCGATAAAAGCGCTGTTTGTATTTTCCGGAGCATTCGGTCTCGCGCTGTATCTCACTCTGGAGGCTGTTATTCTTCACCGTTTCCAGAAATCGTTTTCGGAAAAATTTCTATATAAGGCAAATACGTTTTTAATGATAATTCTCGTTGTACTGATTACCTATTTCGTCATTAAACTGGTTTCCATTTTTTTCAATATCAATCTGCATCTCAATTTTTAAAAAACAGCGAATTTACTCTTCCGTCTAGATGTGAAACCGGATTTTTGAAGAGCGGAGAATATTACAGCAGTTAACGAATTGATTGGTATATTTTGCCCTTCGACTTACCTCAACGGCGCTCAGCACAAGTCCCTCAGGGAAAGTTGATTAACGCTGGTTGCCTGTATTGAGACAGTCGAAATGAGCGGACTTGTGATGAGCGAAGCCGGATTAGCCGAAACCTCAATCAAACTCTAATTCATTCGTGAAATGCCATAAAGTCAGTCATCAGGTGGTGACTATTTTTATTTTAAAAAATTCCTTCCGGAGCAGTCTATGAGCATAGTGATTGTAATAACATTTTCTCTGATTCTCTCCGTCGCTGTATTTATTTTCGCAATGAGCGTCAAAATGATGATCGGGAGAATAGCTGCCGCGAAAGAGATCGCCTCGCTAAAAATTGAAAAGCTTAGCGGTATCGGACAGGTCGACTCTCTGACGGTAATTCCCCTTGTCGATTTTTATGCAGTAGATAACAGCTATAAAACAGAGGAGGGAGTTTCCTATCTGATAAAAGCAGGGAGCAGTACAATTCTGTTTGACCTGGGCTATAATAAAAGGGATGAACATCCCTCTCCGCTGCTGAAAAACCTTGAAAAAGCCGGAGTATCTCTTAGCGATATCGATGCAATAGTATTGAGCCACGTTCATCGTGATCACATAGGCGGAAACAGGGGGGAGAAGAACCGTCAGTTCAGCCTCTCCGCCGGCAAGACCGTGATCTCCGGAATAACTGTATATTCCCCTGCGGAGATATCTCCGTCTGAGAACAATCCCGGCCTCTCTGTGAAAGTTGTAAAGGAGCCGGCAAAGATCACCGATGGTGTTGCGACTATCGGGATATATCCCCGCTCTCTTTTTCTTATAGGATACACGTCGGAACAGAGCCTTGCAGTGAATGTAAAGGGGAAGGGGATTGTGCTCATTATCGGCTGCGGCCATCAGGGAGTGGACAATATACTGAAAAGGACGCAGGAGATATTCGATGAACCTGTTTACGGCATAATAGGCGGGGTTCACCTCCCTGTAAGAGGGGGGCGGGTTATGGCAGGGCCGTTTAATCTCCAGAATATTGTCGGGGTCGACAGAAGACCTCTCCGCGGAATCAGAGAATCAGATGTTTACAATTCTATACAGGCAATAAAAAAAAATAATCCCTCGCTTGTCTCCATATCTCCGCATGACAGCTCCGACTGGACTATTGAAAAGTTTAAAGAGGCCTTTACCGGTAAATATATTGAACTTCAGGCCGGGAAAGCGATTAAGGTGAAATAGTAAATATAGAATCCCTTAACAGATATTTCCGGCATAAACAAACAGGTTTTTTTATTCAGAAGTACCCTCTGCTCAATAATAAAATAATCTGATAAATTGACATCTGATGCTTTTTTCTGTTTATTTAAAACAGGAAAATATAAATAGCGGAAAGCTGATGAAGAATTATTTTATTTCCGCCGTGGGCTATTGTATAAAAGTATATCCGGTATTTTCCAGGCTACGTTTCAATAACAAAAGAGGTATTATAATGTTAAAGAAATTTTTTATCACTGTTTCAGCATTCGCAGTTTTATACGGCTGTACCAGTGCTCCGATGAAAGCCCCGCTTGCGAAGTCTGAGGTTGAAAAAAAGAAGACCTCCGGGTGCGATAAGTATCTGGTTCCCGGATCTGAAATAAAAGGGGGCTGCGCGGAGGGTGACTGCAATGAAGGGGCCGGAGTTTTTGTATACGATAATGGCGACTGCTATGACGGAGAGAATAAAAATAACGTCCGTCACGGCGAAGGGATCATGTTTTATAAAAACTGGGGGGAGAAGTACGACGGGAGCTGGGTCAACGACAACAGGGTCGGCAGCGGCACGCTTACCTTCAATAACGGTGATACATATTCCGGGGATTTCAAACTGAACGTTCCGTGGGGAATCGGTATATATAGATATGCCGACGGTTCCGTTGAAGAGGGTGAGTTTTTTGACTACCTGTTTGTTGATGCGATTAAACTTCCGGGGCTGACGGATGAGGATAAGGTCGAGATCGGTAAAGTCGTGAAGGTCGACTCTCCGGCCGGTGAGGTTTCTGTAGCAGGGAGCAACCTTGCCGCTGGAGATAAACTGTTTGTGGAGATAAACGGACTTATGGCTGCTCTTGTAGTCCTGGAACCTGTATCGGATACTCCCCGCTGCCGGATGATCGGCGGTACAAGGATGCTGATAAGCAAGGTTTATAAAGGGATGACTGTATTCAAGCTGATGCCGGGGATAAAGCGCGGCAACAATACTTTTCTTTTTCCGAACGGAAACCGTTATATCGGCGAGTACAAGGGGAACCGTATGGACCAGAAGGGGGAGTTCTACTGGACCAACGGAAACGTGTACAAGGGTGAGTTTAAAAACGGCGTTAGGCACGGTAAAGGGGTGCTTACATTTTATAACGGTGCAAGTTACTCGGGAGACTGGAAGAACGGATACATGGAGGGTTCCGGAGTGTATACATGGTCTAACGGAAACCGCTACACCGGTGATTTTCAGAAAGGTTTCAGAGAGGGACATGCCACTTTCGTCTGGGCAAACGGCGATACATATACCGGCGGTTTTAAAAAGGACCTGATGGACGGACATGGTGAATACAGGGCTGTAAACGGAGAATCCTATTCCGGAGACTACAGGGATGACATGAAGGAGGGGCAGGGTACATATATCTGGAGTTCCGGTGACAAATATATCGGCGAATGGAAAAAAAATCTTCAGGACGGAGACGGAACATATATCTGGAGCGACGGCGGACGGTATGTCGGCCAGTGGAAAGATCACAAGATGCACGGCAAGGGCGTTGAATACGACTATGATGGTAAAATTATACGCGAAGGACTGTGGGATAACGGGAACTATATAGGGGAAGGAATTTAACACGCCAGATGTAGAGTTTTTTTCAGAACATGCCGGATTTTCCGGCGGATCTGTGCCGCACCGCCGGATCTATCTCCTGAATGATTCTTCGTATATTTTTCTGATATCGTTCTCTTCCGGCTGTGGACTGGTGTAGGCGATATTTTTCGAAGTCATCGCCGTTTTTGTAAACATAGCCAGCTCCTCTTCGGAAAATGTCTCCCTCTCCCCGAGAAGAGCGCTGATCGCCGATCCGAATTCGTCGCTGTTTTTCATCCCCATCGCGCTGATTAAATGTCTGACCCTATCCCCTGAGGGTTCAATAAATTTCAGATAGTGATGCATCAGCAGTCCGTTGGCCCGCCCGTGATCTATGTCTCTGTGATAGGTAAGGGGGTATCCCATCGCATGCAGGGCTGTCGTTCCGGTATGAGCTATAACAATACCGGCAAGCATCGACGCGTATAAAAGTTTCTCCCTTATATCCTTTGTTGCGGAACCGTTTTTAAGACCGGGGATGCATTCTCCGATAATACGGACGCTTTCCAGGGCGAATGGCTTTATCACTTCAGTTGCCCGTGCGGAGAGATATCCTTCTACCGCATGCGACAGGGCATCCACCGCGGTGTTTATCGTCGTTTCAGCGGACAGAGTCGCCGTGTACGACGGGTCGAGGAAAGCTATGCGGGGAAATATGTCGTCGCACCCGATGCTCTTCTTGTTGCTGATCCTGGTGTAAGAGAGAATGGAATATGGAGTAACCTCGCTCCCGGTGCCTGCTGTTGTAGGAACTGCCGCTATCGGGAGAGGCCTGTTTCTGTATATACCTCCAAACAGTGTATCATCGTCTATATCATTTACGGCAAGTATCGCGATCGCCTTTGCTGCGTCAAGCGGTGACCCTCCCCCTATTCCGATAATGAAATCAGCTCCGGATTCCTTCGCAAACAGGGACGCTTTACGGACGCTGTCTACAGCAGGGTTCGGGGTTATCTCGTTATATATTACGAAGGGAATATTTAAACTGCCGATCGCTTTTTTTATATCGGCCAGGGAACCGTTTTTTTCAGCAGAATGTTTTCCCGTTACTATCAGCGCTTTTTTACCGAGAGATAAAAACTCCCTGCTGTTTTTTTCTATGCAGTTTTCTCCGAAAAAAGTTTTTACCGGCATATAGTATTTCAATTCCATAAGGTGTCTCCATAATCTGGTATGGCTTCTTCAGCTTTCTGTCTGCGATCAGATCCGGGTATTAATCCGTATCTGTTCCGGCAGTATATAATATATTAAAACATTAAACCGTTGTATACATTCATTTTAATTTATTTTTTTTATTATGGCCATATATCCGGTAATAATCTTTTTTATATTTTTATCATAGCATTCATCTATATAGATGCTGTAAAGTGTCGAAGGGGATCTCTCTTCATTGGTCAGGCTCCTCAGGGTCAATTTCTTCCAGGTCTGGTTTATCGTCAGAAGAGCAGATGCGGAGCCGTTTTCTTTCAGATAAATATAATAGTCGTTGTCATGTATCTCAGGTGCAGCCCCTTTTTTTATCTCGTTAAAAAAAATGTCTCCACCCGGGAATGGAATCGTTGTACCGGTACTGTTATCTCCCTGCATGATGGACTTCTCAACGGCCAGGTTGAATTCATGCTGATGCAAAGCAGGCGCCTCAAGATGAATCCCGTCAGTGGACGAGTACGCCGAAACGAATATTTCACTATCTTTACGGTTGTCGCGGTCAGTGTAAAGAATAATTTTGCTGTCATGAGCGACAACAAGCTGCGTGAAGTTTCTGTATGACCTGACCAGGGTGTAGTTGCCGGGCGGCAGGTGGTTATCCTCAACCTTTGAACAGAACAGGGGGGTATCTCTCCATGATCTGAGGTCACCGCTGTATAATTGAATAGCAGGAATCAGAAACATTATAGTGATAATATATTTTTTCATTTTCAGGGCCCTGATATGTTTTTCGGAGAAACTGCTATGTTTTATAAGAGGATTAATGATTCATGTTGCGTACTTATGCAGATTTTCCGCAGACAGACCTCAGGCTGTCAGAACCTGTTCTTTGATAAATCTGTCTCCATCCCGCCTGCCCAGGTCATAGACATACTGCAGGCCCTCGGGATCTGTATATTCCCACTTTGTAATGGGAATATTTTCAGAAGGCTGTACATAGGTAAATCCGCCGGTATCGGCTAATACGCTCTCTTTATACCTCCGGGTTAGAAGAACAAGTTTTTTTCCGGGGAGGCTTTCAAGAATGAAGGTGGGAACATTGTCGATCATACCTCCGTCAAGGGCAATTCGCCCGCCGCGTTTCATTACCGGAAGAAGCGGCGGGGCGCAGGATGATTGAAGTATCAGGTCGGCAAGTTCCTCCCTGGTGCTGCATTCATTGACTGGAACTATCTCTCCACTGAATCCCATTCCTCCGGTAAAGACCGGGTGCAGCGGATAGAACATATGCTTTTCGATATTATATGCTGTAACTCCGATGACTGCGGCCAGACGGGCTCCCATCCATAGCGGCGGCCTTGTTATTAAAACCCTGATGTCCGGACCATTGATCAGTTTTGTCATCGAGTCATCAGTAATGCTGTAGAGGATAGCGTCTCTGTACATTTTGTAGTGAGGAAAAACCGGTTTTGTATTAAAAAAGTTTGCCGGGTAAAAATTTCTCCTGTTATTTCCGGTGGCTTGTTTAAAATACCGCAGAACGTCCTCTCCGTCCGATGCCAGCGCAAAGCATGCGAAAGCAGCGCCGGCGCTTACTGCCGCGACTACGGAAGGTTTTATATCGAGAACCGGAGCAGCGGTGTTCCAGAATCCCAGCTGCCAGAAACAGCGGCTCCCGCCCCCTGCGAATACAACTGAGCTGAACCCGGTACTTTTATTCATAAAGAGGTCTCTCCATTTATTAACATTTCATCAATATTGAGTGTTTTTCAATTACTTTCAGTTTTATTATATTCTTTCCTGTAAAGGGCCGGCTGTCTTATTACCCCCTCCCTGCCGGAAAGCCTGGACAGAAGTATCCGGGAGTGTTCAATGATTGCCGATCCAAGCAGTACTGATGATTTGATTCTGTCTTTTATTGACTGTGTTCCGAAGGTTGAGTTGTAAAGTTTAACCGTTTCTGAAACAACCCTCCGGGTTTTCCGGTTAGGTGAGAAAACCATTGCAGAGAGGAGAACCGGCCGGTATCGCAGCGCTTCGCTGCGCATTACCTCAATCCGCATTTTCATGTATTCATCCCCATGCGTGCTGCCGCATTTCTGGTAACAGAGTTTAATGCTGTTCCACCTCATGCCGGATTTTTCCCTGAATGCATAATCCTTTACCGCCTGGTTGTATCCCCTTACCGCTGTAAGTGCCATCTTCGCAATGGCAGGCCCGCCTGTCCTGTACTTTTTACTGAATGCGTTACGGAGGTAGCGTTCGTGATCGGCCGCATTTTTAAAATGAGGGTGATCGAAATTCAATTCCCCGGCTCCATGCTGATTGCGGTATGGAATGTGTTTGAGTCTCCCTTCATTTTCGAGTTTTTCGTATAGCCCCGTAGTGGGCCAGGGGGTGTAGTTCATGAACTGCACGAGGTCTGAATCAAGGCTGTTTACCCAGTCGATCTCCTCTTTTATCACGTCTCTGTCGTGATGGTCCTGAAACAGGATCGTTGACGCAAGTACTGCTATTCCGTTTGACTGAAGCTCCTCGAAGAGGGCTTTCAGGTCTATGCCCCTGACTTTGTCATGAACATTTGTTTTCGACTCCACACCGACCCATACCCTGCCTATTCCCATCCTCAGCATAAAATCGATACCCAGCTGTTTGACTATATTTGCAGAACAGAAAAGTACGAAGGAGTAGGGTTTTTTTTCTTTTTCCATAAGGGCGAGGAGCTCGACAGCCCTCTCCCTGCTCATCAGAAAATTCTCATCCATGACCATAAAGTTCACCGCTCCGAGTTCCGTTTCCAGTTTTTTACAGGTATTGAAAACGTCCTGTCCCGTTTCAAGAAGCGGCAGATATTCTTTTTTAAACATGTGAGACGTGATACAGAACGTGCATCCGTTTTTACATCCGGCGCCGGTAAGGAGAACTGAACCGCGCGGATTTGATTTCATGCCGTAAATATAGTTGTACACCGGATTTCTGAGAACCGGATGTTTCAGCGGAGCGCCGGTATCCTCTCCGAAATATTCGCGGAGCCATTTAACTCCTTCACCGCGGCATGCGTCATCGTGAGGTACGATCCTTTCAAGATCAGGTATAATCGTACCGTATCCGCCCAGAAGAATCTTTATATCCGGATAAACTTTCCGTATATACTCGGCCATCCTCTTCGCCTTCAGGACGTTCGGCACAATGAACGAAATTGCGACGTGTGTGTAACCTTTTTTAAGTTCTTTTTTGAACTGTTTCCATAACGGAAAATCCAGGACTGTGCTGCTGACGGAGATATTTTCCGCAAGAAGGTAAAGGGCGAAACTCAGGTATGACTGGCGCGGAGAGTGGACTCCCTGGCAGCGGGTCACCTGGTTGTTTAATAGTTCCATCTGCATTCCGAGACTCTCGGCATACGCGTTTTTTATACCGTAAGGTCCGAAAACCGAGGTAAATAAAATTCTGTTACTGCTCATTGTGGTTCACCCTCCGGACTGGATAATTAAAATGCAATACGCAATAAAAGAACCTGTACACTGATGATTAGTGCATTCCACTGATTATAGCCTTTCAGGGATGAATCAGCATTTAATCCAGGTTTCGACTAATCCGGCTTCGCTCATCACAAGTCCGCTTATTTCGACAGGCTCATATATGCATCCGGCGTCAAACAACGTCCCAAGCGGCTTGCACTGAGCGCCGTCGAAGCAGGTCGAAGGACAAATGATGATAATCAATTCCTTTACTGCTATAGTAAAAATAAAGTTTCACGATTGTAAACCCTGATGATAAAAGAATGGTTGCAAATAATTTGAGGTTATAAATAAAAATATTTTAGCGAAAGCTCTCATCGAAATGTATCGCGGAAAATAAAAAGAAAAAATTGACCTTTTGATATTTATCTGTTAAAAGGGCTTTATAAGATGTTCATGGAGGTCTTTGATGATTATAAAAAGAAGAAGTATTCTTTTTATCACGGCACTGTCGCTTATTGTGACGGCGCTGTTTTCTATTTCAGAAATTAATGCTGCAGAAACTGTAAAGGCTCAAAATCCGGAGACTATTCTATTCCTGCCGTTCACTGATTATTCAGATTCAGGTATGAAATATCTCTCCGCCTATATACCGGAGCTGTTAAGGAAAAATTTTAAAAGTGAAAAAAATATTGAAGCGATTGATATAAGCGGCCTCACCGGACGGGTTAAAGGCGATTCACTGAGGCCGGAGAATTTAAAAGACAGACCTGCGCTCCTCTCATTGATAAGGGATGCGGGGGGAGTGATGGGTGTGACAGGACGGTATCTTATACAGGGACAGACTATTATCATTGAAACCGGTCTGCTCAAACCGGACGGAGAGTATATAGAGGGCAATACCTTTGAGGGGAAAATCGATGACAGATTTTTTCATACGCTGGATGAGTATTCCAAAAACAGCGTGAAATGGATCAGGGGAGATATCCTTCACGAGAACATACCTTCGAATATAGTCGAACAGCACGATATCTCTTTGAGATTTGTAAAATTTCTTAAAGAGGCGGGGCTCTCTTCGATGCAGAAAGGATGGTTTTTCGCCGTTATCATAATGATGCTGTTCTATGTACTCTCTATGTTTGTGTCTACAGTTCTTATAAAGGCAGCGGAGAGGTTTTCCTCGAGAACAGACACGAAAATCGATGACCTTATCATTAATCTCGCGAAAAAACCGCTGAAGTTTATCATAATACTCGCCGGATTTAAGGTCGCGCTTTTTGCGTCAGACGTGCACTCCGGTATCGTCGTTTTTACGGGAAAACTGTTAACCGCGCTGATCCTGATCGCCCTTGCTTATATAACCTCCGGCATACTTGAAATTGTCATAGAATCATGGGGGGAGAGAATTGCAGAGAGACTGAACTCCAGGGTAAATAACGACCTTGTTCCACTCTTTGAACGGATCATGAAGGTGGTTGTTTTTTCCGTGGTGCTTATCCTTGTACTATCCAGCTTCGACATTGACGTGGCTCCCCTTGTCGCATCACTGGGGATTGCCGGTTTTGCCATAGGCTTCGCAGTCAAGGACACCCTTTCAAATATTATCGGGGGGATAATACTTATACTGGATAATTCCTTCTCGGTCGGAGACAAGGTGACTATTGACTCGGACACCGGAATTATAAAAGAGGTCGGTCTGCGTAACACGAAGATACTCACATACGACAACGAACTTATTATTATCCCGAACGGCGAGCTGATGAACAAGAAATTCAAGAACTACGTGCTTCCGGACCCGGCATTGCGCGTTGTTGTAAATTTCGGCGTTGCCTACGGGTCTGATGTCGACAGGGTCAGAGAGATCATACTTGAAGCGGTGAAATCGATAAGCGATATATGCAGCGACCCGGCACCTGTTATCGAATTTTTCCAGATGGCTGACTCGTCGCTGAATTTCGTCGCGAAGTTCTGGATCCCGGATTTTTCAAAATACAATGATAAAATGCTTGAGGCAACGGATATAATATACAAGACCCTGAATGCAAATGGAATTGAAATACCGTTCCCGACAAACACTGTTTATCTAAAAAAGGACTGATGGAGGGTCTTTTTATAATGGGCGGAAAATTTCTATTAATACCTGGAAAAAGTAAATTTTACTCCGGTTCATCAGTATTATTTTTATACAATAACAGAAATAAAGGTTAATTGAAATGAAAAAGATATTTATTCTGATGCTGCTGTTCGCGGCCGGCTGTTCATCAATGGACAGGAGTGTTTTTGTAAACCCGCAGATGAAGTCCTATAATGTGAAAACTGCTGTCGTGCTGCCGTTTGAAAACAATAACAGCGAAAGATATAAAAAACATTTTCCTGAAGCAGCAGATGTTATCCGCGATGCAATGGAGTCTTCTCTTATAAAAACGGGGTGGCAGATAATTGAACGGGAGAAAATGTATAAAATAATAAATGAGCTGGAACTGCAGAACTCCGGACTCACGATGGAAAACAGCGTGAAAATCGGCAGGATGCTCAATGCCGATGTTATAGTTATCGGACAGGTGACATCTTATGTCCAGGGTGCGGTCTCGGATAAAAGCCCCACCGGGGTGCTGGAGCATACCACTGTAGGTTTTAATGCCCGTGCGGTAAATGTTGAGGGTGGAGTGATAATCTGGAAAATTAATGTTGTAGATTCAGACCAGAACATATTTACCTACACTACTCCGGTACAGGGCTATGCGATAAGGGTTGCGGATAACGCAGTGAATGAACTTGTTAAGGGCATGAAGGGTAAATAGTATACCTGATCCCTCTATCAAAAGCATACGAGCAGAATCGCTAGTCCTGCCTGTATGCGATGAAAAACAGCCTTTTAAAAGGGAAGAGTACCTTTCCGTTTCTCTGAAGCGGGTAGTTTTTTCTGATCTCTTCCAGAACTGCCGCTGTGAATTTATCCTTCATCCCATCATCTTTTAACCTGTCGAGGTACGGTTTCAGCCCTGTGCTTCGTATCCATTCAAGCACGGATTCATCAGAATCGAGTATATGGATATAATGTGTTTCCCAGATATCGATACGCCCTGACCGTTCAGCTAATATATCGTAGTAAAAATTATAATCATGGTATGTAAAAAGCCCGCTGCATCCTGCGGTATAATCCCTCCACTCGGGGTTGTCCGCGATTTTTTCTATAGATTTTCCCAGTGGCATATCTCTGAATATGGGAATCTGAACGGCCAGTGCTCCGTTGTCTTTCACTGAATTGAACAGAAGCGGAATCAGCTGTTCATGATACGGAATCCATTGTATCACGGCGTTCGAAAATACAATATCAAATTTCAAACCGGAACTCAGATATGAGGGATCGGACAGTATCCACTCCTGCGAGGGGAAGTCCTGTTTTGCCTTCTCTATCATTGCGGGAGAGTTATCGAGTCCGGTTACTCTGCTCCCCGGCCATCTGCTGCACAAAACCTGTGTGCTGTTCCCTGAACCGCACCCTATATCTATAATCCTTTCCGGGGAATCAATATTTATTCTTGCGGCCAGATCAATTGACGGCTGTGTTCTTTCATCTTTAAATTTTAGGTATAGCTGCGGGTTCCAGTCGGTATTTTTTTTATCATTGTCTCCGGTATTCATAAGAAAGCACCTCAATTTTTTGTATATCAGGTATCAAACTAAGTGAGCATTATGATATTGCAGGTATTTCCTGGAGAACACGGCGTTATTAGGCAGATTAAAAAAATTAGCGGTGCTGACGTAAAGGGAGCAGGGTTTGAAATCTGATTCTGTATATCCCGAACGCGGCAATCTCGCGGTATATACAGAATCAGCTGATGATCCTAGTTTCTTTTCTTTGCACGCTTGTCCGTAGACTTTTTATTCTCCTCGGCCGAAGAACTGCCATTGAATCTCTTTTCGATACCCATTGCTATTTTCCACTGTGACTCATATGTTTTTGTCAATGTTTTGTCCTGGATCGTTTTAACCGGATATATTATTCCAAGCTGCGCCGTTATATCATTATAGAAACTGTATTTTATAAATGGAAGCACGTTGATCTGTTTTACCGAATCGTTCGCCTTGGTCCATCCATTTGCGCCTGCTGCAGGTTGTGTTTTATACCTTCTCTCTTTTATGTCGATATAATTAACTTTGAGCTCAACATCAAGGTTTTCAATAAAAATAAAATCCGCTCCTGCCATGGCTGACCACATATATGTTTTATCATAATTATACTTTGTAGTCGTATTGATATCCACTGAGCTGTCGAAGTAGTAGACCCCAAGACCGTTAAGGAAAAATCTGATCTTGAAAAAATTCACCTGGAGCTCATCAAAAGATATGCTTTGCTGAAGGGATGCAGTATAGTTTCCATAACCCATCGGAATCAGTATACCGGTATCCTGGGCATTCACGTCGCCGGTCGGTAATGTTACACGAATGGTCGTCCCGCTTGATATGGTTTTTAAATGATCAAAGAATACGGTCAGACCGATCATTGTATCTCCATAACCGCTTTTTATGTAATGGTTATTGTTATTAACAAGAGTTTTTGTCACAAAAGGGAGTGAAAAGGATATCTGCAGATAATCATTTAAACCGTATTTAAGGGGAATATAGAATAATGACATGTAGGGAGAGTGGAACATCGATAATCCTACGCTGGAAGCCCCTTCTGACAGAGTAGGGCTTGCATCATCCAGGGCTGTTGATTCAAAAATAACAGTATCTGTTTTGTAAGTATGAGTGTCAACTCCCCCCCTTGATGACAGAGGTGATGAGTATGACAGGGTGGATTGAGCTATAAAGAGAACGATAAATAGAAAAGTCAGAGAACTCAATGTATAATTGACTCCCGGTTTTTTTAACATTTTATTACTCCTGTTCGTATAGTTTGACAGCCCACTGTGATGAAATATTTTTTGTAAGATTATCAACTAGTCTGCATGGACTTACGGATACATTCTAATATCAGCAGAGTTTTAAATCAAGGAAAATTATCAAAGGTATATAAATTTAACAGTTAAAAAGATCTCCGGCGGTCATGCATTGAATATAAGAAAAGCTCCTGGCGGGCCCGGATTTTTCAGTGAAATTTATTCTGCCGGTTAATTTCATATCCTGATCCGGCTGTGCAGGCTTCCGGATCAGGATCAATAATATTGCGCAAGAGGATGCCGGGTGTTACAGAACCTGTAAAGCAACTACAGACTTCTTTTCTCGATAAAATGATAGTGAAGAAGCTGCGTCGAAACAATTGCCGCAATTGTCATATCATCCCTTTCTCCGGGAGCATTTGTTCCGCTGTTTCTGTACTTGTTCAGCAGCATTTCAACGCTCTCAGGATCAAAGTATCCGTACCGCGAAATGGTATCTCTATCGAGCATCGATGAGGAGAGGGTTTCCCGGTCAACAAAACATGGAGCGATCGGGGCCCGGTAAGGGTGTTTGGGGCGCGCTGTAATGCTTTCAGGGAGTATGTCATCGTAGGTTCTTTTAAGTATATATTTTTCGTTGAGCCCCCTGATTTTGTATTCCGGAGGTATAGTGGCGGCAAATTCGATTACCTTGTGATCAAGGAACGGGAATCTTCCCTCAACAGAGTTTGCCATAAGCATACGGTCCCCCTGTGAAGAGAGCAGATATCCCGGCAGAAAGAGGGACGCCTCGAGATACTGGGACCTGCATAGCGGATGCCATCTCATCATATCAGGCGAGAGATACGAAGCGAGTTCTGAATTAATATCTGAATTTTCGTTAATGAACCCCTCGTTAAAGAATCTTTTAATCTGTGAGGTGTTTCCCCACCTGATCGAATGAGAGTAATAACGGTTGTCTGTATCGGTAAGTCCCTTTTTGAAGAAGGACAGCCAGAAGGCATTCCCCCTGGTGTTTCTCCCGATGTAGGGATATAATACCGAAAGGAGTTTTGGTCTGATGTTTGAATCCGGGATACGGGCCCAGAAACGCCGGATCATGTCCTCTTTGAAAATATTGTAGCCGCCGAAAAATTCATCAGCCCCTTCGCCGGTCAGAACGACCTTTATTCCGTTTTTGCGCACGAGGCCCGACAGTATATAAAGAGGAGCCGGGGCGGAGCGGATAACCGGTTTTTCACCGTGAAATATGACGTCTGAAAATACCGAACTGATGCTGTTATAATCAGCCTCCACCATCCTGTGGTCAGTCCCTATATAATCGACCATCTCCATCTGATAGGCGCGCTCATCAAACGCACCGTCGTGAAAACCGACGGAAAACGTAATCAGGTCGTTGTTATGATTCTTTTTTACAAGAGAAGAGATTATTGATGAATCGAGGCCTCCGCTGAGGTACGATGCCACCGGAACGTCGGATCTCAGCCTGATCTTGACCGATTCGTACAGCAGTTCCCTGAGGCGCGACGTATAGTACGATAGGGGTCTGTCTTCATAGGATGCCGCGTCGGGATACTCGTAGTGCCAGTAGCGGCTCTCCCTTACACCGGCTTCAGATACAGAGAGCATCTTCCCCGGTGCGAGTTCGTTTACACCTTTGAATACGGTCTTCGGGGGTATGTTTACCCAGACGGAAAAGATCTGGTTCATCCCCTCGGGGTCTATCTCCGGGGCGATGAGCCTTGATGTAAGTATCGCTTTTATTTCCGAGGCGAATATGAATGTACCGTCCGGAAGAACCGAATAAAAGAGCGGAACAATTCCGACTCTGTCTCTGGCGAGGATCAGCTCCCTTCTCTTTTTGTCCCACAGGGCGATAGCGAACTGACCGTTAAGGTGATCGACGAAATTTTTTCCGAACTCCTCGTATGCGTGGACTATGGTCTCGGTATCGCTTGAGGTATAGAATCTGTGGCCTTTTGAACGGAGCAGTTCTCCCAGTTCGATATAGTTGAATATCTCGCCGTTAAAAACGACACATACGTTTCTGTCTTCGTTATAAACAGGCTGTGAACCGCCTGTAAGGTCGATGATCGAGAGCCTGCTGTGGCCGAGTCCGAGGTTCCTGTCTGTGTAATAACCGTACTCGTCCGGTCCCCTGTGGACCAGAGATTCTGTCATCGGCCTGAGTTCATTTTCCGATACCGGCGCGCCGGTACCGGCTCTGTAGATTCCTGTTATTCCGCACATAAAATCTCCGGGGATTTAAAGTTTGAGCCCGATTTTTTCCGCGCCGTATTTGACCATCGCGGGGTCCTCTTCCTGTGTGATTTTTTCAATCCCCTCTTCGCGCGGCATTGAACCGGACCTGACGATTCCGGCAATTTCCCATGCGTAGGGATGGAACCCGAATTTCTTTTTGTGCAGATGATTCGCAAGGGCATTAAGCAGACAGTTTGTGGAGTTGGAGTCGGTATCGGCGGGCTTCTTCCATCCGTACTCCCCTATCTTTTTAATTATATCCTCTTCGTTGTATTCGAAAAAGGCAAGAGGGTGTATGTTTATCGGCCAGCGTTCCTTATCGGCCTTCAGATCTTCATCGCTGAGGAAAAACTGCGCCATGGCCGGTTCTTTCTCAAGAAGGGGGTCGCGCACAGATTTGTGCGTGAATACCTGCATCCTGGCGCTGGTCTGCATTATGGCTGAACTGATCGGAGCCTGACCGGGTGACCATCCGTATGCCACGAGAGGGATGTTCTTTTCGATCGCGGTTTTAAGTATCATCGACTTCACTACACCGATGCATGTGGTGCAGATGGAACTCGCCCTGTCGAGCGTTTTGGGAGAGTAGAAATCAACCGCGGCGGCTTTCTGAAATGCTGATTTCATAACTTCAAACGGCGGACGTACTATCATGCATGTTGCGCCTGCTTTATCGGTCATCGTAGTTATGTTAATAAGAGCCTGCGGAGAGAGGAATCCGTTGTCAAGCGTCCAGGCGAGTACATTGAGTTTGTATTTCTGTGCAAGCAGCATCATCGTATAGGTTGAATCCTTCCCGCCGCTGTAAGCCATGATTACATCGTATGTACTTTTTCCTTTTTTCTCATCGAGGAGTTTTTCGAACTCCGCCAGATACTCATCTTTTTTTTCCTGATCGGCAACCAGTCCCGAAGTGCAGTAATTGCATACTCCGTCCCCGTTAAAAGATATTCCGGGAAACTTTTCCGATAAAACACATGATGTACAGTATTTCATAGATTTACCTGATCCCTTTGCTCTCAAGAAATTTTTTAAGATTATTTACTGTATCGAGATTTTCAGGGATCAGCTCTTCATCTTCAATCTTTATCGAGTATTTCTCCTCAAGAAACATAACAAGCTCGAGTATTCCGGTGGAATCAATAATTCTGCTGTCAATTAGAGATTCGTCCGGAGAAATCTCCGTCTGGCTTCTTCCCCTGATAAAATTTTCCTTTATAAAAGTTATAATTACGTCAGTTACTGTTGATGTTGGAACTTTATCCATTATCTTACCGCCTCTATTTGTATAATTTGATTTTTTAGTCATTCATAATCAGGAAAAACTCTTCAGTCAATGTTCGTTACATATTATTATCGGCAGAGAATTACAAAACAATTTTTAAAAAAAATTAACCTAATTATGCTTTTTTTTGAAGATACTAAAAACACTGTCCAAGAGTAAAGCATTTTTTCATATAAATATGGAATAAAAATTGACATTATTAGAGTAATTTTCTTATTCCTTATTCTAAAAGCAGGTTATTTTAATTAATTTGAGGGATTTTAGTGAACTATAGATATTTGAAGCCCTTTATATTCAGTTGTAAGTTTTTTATATTTTCAGCAGCTTTGATATTCATCGCCTGCGAACCTTCATCTCATAATAAAAATGGTACATCTGAAGTGTTAAATGAGCCCTCGGATCTTCAGGTAACAGCGGTCTCATCTTCGCAGCTGGATATATCCTGGACGGATAATTCCGTGAACGAAACCGGTTTTAAAATTGAAAGGGCTTATGATAATAATGGAGTACCGGCGGGCTGGACCGAGGTAAAATCCACATCCGGGGATTATGCATTGTACAATGATACCGGGCTTGCAGCCTCAACAAAGTATTATTACAGGGTAAGGGCTTATAATGACGGGGGCTATTCGGATTATACAGATCCTTCCGACGCGACAACTCTGGCTCTTCCTTCAGCAGTTCCGGATGCACCATCTGGGCTTGCGGTAAAAGCGGAATCATCCACGACATTAAAACTTACATGGACCGACAATTCTGATAACGAGGAGAGTTTCCGTATCGAGCGTGCTCCGGATGTTTCAGGAAATCCGGGTACATGGTCTGAAATAAAGATAACCTATGCTAATGTTGTATTATACAATGACACCGGATTGTCTGTATCGACAAAATATCATTACAGGGTAAGGTCGCATAACAGTGCAGGTTTCTCCGCATATTCCGGTGTAGTCTCCGGAACAACAGATACTGCTGTGACCGGTGCCCGGATAATAGCAGATCATACGGTAGTTGATAAATTCAATAATATACCACAGTCATATATAGACAGGGTGAAAGGGATGTGGTTTTCACTGGCCGGAGAGTCGCATTCCTCCGGATACAGAAACGGGGCGCTGGTACTGCAATGGCAGTATCCGAAATTTGCAGTAAGCGTAACAGAGTCCGGAACCCCTGAAGCGTATACTGATACACATCTGCGGCTCAGCAGGGCTACCTGGGGGGAATTGAACAGTACCAGCGGGTGGGCCTACGGTTATGGGGAAGAGGACTGGTTTACCAGTTCAACCGCGATAGCGCATACAAAGGCGTCAATCAGCTATTGTAATACAACCGGTCCTGCAATATCTGTACTTGGGTTCGGCTGGTGCTGGGATCATTCAGTATATATAAATTCTTCAGAAATAACTGCATATCTTTCAGCGACACAGCAATACATAGATTACTGCACCTTAAATGAATATGATACATTTGTTATATTCACATCCGGGCCGGTGGATAACTATTCAGGAGTGGATGCGTACAACAGGTACCTGTCTGAGCAGCAGATAAGGGCATATGTACTGGCTGATTCATCGAGGATACTCTTTGATTATGCGGACATCTTATCATGGAACGATGCCGGCGTTGAAAATCAGCAGTCATATAACGGAAACAGATACCATCTTATTCATCCGGATAATATGTCAAACATAGCAGGCGCGCCGTCGGATGCAAATGATGACCATATAGGACAGGTCGGAGCGGTGCGTCTAGCAAAGGCGATGTGGTGGATGCTTGCCAGGATCTCCGGATGGGACGGCGTTTCTGCCGAATGACAATCTATAAAATTATTGACAGAAACGTTATCATTTTCAAACCTAAATTATTATGGAGATAAGATCGTCAGAGGAAATATCAGTTCTGAAAAAACTTCCCATATTCGAAGGTTTATCGGATAGGGACCTTTTTTTCATTGCTCCGATTCTCAGGCGTGTGACTCTCAACTCCGGAGAGGCTGTGATCCATGAGGGTGACAGGGGAGATACCCTTTTCATTATACAGAAAGGCTCGGTTGAGGTTTTCAAGCTTACATCAGACGGCAAAGAGGTTGATCTTGGAGTACTCCCTGAAGGTTCCTTTTTCGGAGAGCTTTCACTGTTTGATGATCATCCCCGTTCAGCGACGGTAAGGACTCTCGAAAAGACCGATTTCATCACAATCTCGCGGAAGGATCTCTATACCTCGCTTCAGGATAAAAAAGAAATTGAAAATATCCTGTACCGCAATACAATAATGGAAACATTCAGCCGCTTCAGGAATGTAGTGTCTAATTTCACCTTTTCGCAGCATCATCTGAATTCAAGAAACGAAATTATTAATGAGATAAACAGGGACCTCAAAACCGCGATGGAGATCCAGGAGTGTTTTATCCGCACTGAAGACGACGACGGGATTAATTTCAAACACGGTATTAAGCGTTCCTTTAAGTATCTTCCCTCAAAAGCGATTGGAGGGGATTTTATCAATACAATGAATGACGCTGAAGGAAATATCTGCGCCATAATAGCCGACGTTGAGGGACATGGAATAAGCGCCTCGCTTGTAACAGGAGTTCTGAAAAGCGCATTTTATTTTCTCGCTCCCGTTTACGGCAGCGCTCCGGATCTTTTCATGTCGCAGCTAAACCGTCATCTGATAAAAATGCTGAACAAGCTTTATGCTTCATGTTACTACGCCTATATCAATCTTAATGAGAACACTGTAAGTTTCGCGAAGGCAGGTCACCATCATCCTCTGTTCTGGAGATCAACACAGAAAAAATTCGAATCGATAAATGTACCCGGTCCGCTGCTCGGCATGTTTGAAGGGGCGGAGTATGGAACAGTGACATATAAATTATCGCCGGGGGACAAGATACTTTTTTTTACTGATGGAATTATCGAGGAGCGTATAGATGGATCAAAGATGTTCGGCGTGGAGCGGCTTGAAGAGGTTTTTGAAAGAGCGGTGATGGAAAATATTACCCCCCTGATAGACTATATAATCGTCAATCTTAACAGGATCATCGACAAGGATACATATGATGACGATATTACACTTCTGCTTTACGAGTTTGCCAATACTGAAGTTTAAAATCATATCCCTTAATTCTCCGGCATCTATTTTTGTTTTAATCCAGTCGTAAAATGCTGTAATTTTGAGTATTACAAACTATCCAGCCTCATGCTCAATTCCGGTTCATAATCGGCTGAAATCCAGTTGAATTCAACTCCCTGATTTAAGATATGTTCCGAAAAAATCTACAAAATTGTTTTTTTTGCTCTGTAACATGTATAAATTAATATTAATAACTGTTTTCCGTCAATACTGATTATTGAACCGTTACAGGGTCAGCAAATCTGATAATTTAAAACTTTTTAAAGGATACTATGAATCGTCCTGGCTAATGATATCTGTTTTAATCCTGTTTTTGTTTAAATGTTTCTCCCGGGGGGTGAGGAATGAATCTCTTGAAAATGATTTTTAAAGGTCCTGCTTTTTTAACAGGAAAGGCACTCGGCAGGATTTTCAGAATAGAGTTGTTATACAAAATTTTCTTGATAATTGCTCTGATACCCGGATGCAGCCGTGATGATGTTCTGCAAAAAGTGAAAGAGTATAACACCGCCAGTTTATATTTTATTGCAGTACTCTCAGTGTCGCCTGCAGAGGGTACCGCGGATGCAGACACCGGGAGTCTAATCTCCGTACAATTCGATAAAGATATTGATATGTCCACTGTAGACGCATCAACTTTTATTATTAATGGCGGATCGGTAACCGGTGTATATTCATATGATTCCGTATCTAAGACCGTAACATTCACCCCGTCGCCGAAACTTTCGTACAGCACTGCTTACACCGTAAACCTCACTCAGGGTATACTGAGTACGGCGGGGGATTGCCTGTCGTCAGACTACATCTGGTCATTTACGACAGAGGCGCAGCATTTTATAACCGTGACTTCTGTGATGCCGGCCTCAGGGGCGGTCAACGTTTTGAAGGGGAGTGTGATAAGCGCGCAGTTCAGCGACGATATAGATATGAGCACGGTGAATTCGTCAACATTTGCGGTGAACGGCGGAGCGGTATCCGGCACGTTCAGCTATGATGCGCTTCTGAGGATAGTGACATTCACCCCGTCGTCGAACCTTTCGTACAGCACTGCGTACACCATAAAGCTCACTCAGGGTATACTGAGCACGGCGGGGGATTACCTGTCGTCAGACTACATCTGGTTGTTTATGACAGAGATGCAGCATTTTATCGATGTTGTTTCAGAGGCTCCTGCTGATGGTGCCGCTGATGTTGGTGCGGGCAGCGTCATATCCGTTCAGTTTACCGATGAGATCAATATGGCGACTGTGACATCGTCGACATTTACGGTGAATGACGTTACAACTCCGGCATCACCTGTTCCGGTAACCGGAATTTATTCCTATAATTCGTCTATGAAAACCGTGACGTTCACACCAGATGCGAATTTTAAGTATAATACTCCATATTCTGTAACGCTTACAACGGGTATAAAGAGTACGGCAGGGGATTATCTGCTGTCGGATTATACCTTTTCGTTTACAACAGAGGCGCAGTATTTTATTTCTGTTATCTCTGTATCGCCGTTAAACGGGACCGGAACTGCACCTGTCGGATCAGTTATTACTGCAAGATTTTCTGATGATATCCTTTTTTCCACTGTAGGGCCTGCCTCGTTTTTTGTCAGCGGCGGTGTGACAGGGACATATACTTATGATTCTTTAATTAAAACAGTAAAATTTACTCCCGATGCTAATCTTTTATACAGCACATCCTACACTGTAACACTAACAACGGGGATACAGAGCACGGCGGGAGACTACATGTCTTCTAACTATACCTGGTCGTTCACTACCGTTCCTCAGCATTTTGTCACAGTTGATTCCGTCTCTCCGGCGGAAAGCGCGGTTGATGTATATGAGGGAACTGCTATTTCCGTGAAGTTCTCGGACGATATTAATATGTCAACTGTGACTTCTTCTACATTCACGGTAAATAATATCACGGTTCCGGCATCACCGGTACCTGTGACAGGTGCATTTTCATACGATTCGCCGTCCAAAACCGTGACTTTCACTCCTGATGTGCACCTGTCGTATAGTACCCCCTACGAGGTAAAGCTGACAACGGGGATAGAAAGCACAGCCGGTGATTCCATGGCATCGGGTAAAACATGGTCTTTCACAACTATCGCGCAGCATTTTGTCACTGTTCTTTCAGTATTCCCGTTAAACGGCACTGCTGATGCAGACGAGATGAGTAATATCTCTGTAACATTCAGTGATGACATTAATATGTCAACAGTAAACTCTTTAACATTTGCTGTAAACGATGTAACGATACCGGCGACCCCGGTGGCTGTATCCGGTACATTTTCATACGATTCGCCGACAAAAACCGTGACATTTACCCCTGATCTTTATCTGTCATATGATACACCGTATAAAGTGGATCTTACAACTGGGATTGAGAATACAACCGGCGACACGATGGAATCTAACTACAGCTGGTCGTTCGCCACCGCTGCACAGTATTTTATAAATGCAGTTTCTGTATCTCCTTCATCAGGGGCTTCCGGCGTGTCAGTGGGAACCTCCATTTCGGTGGCCTTCACCGACGATATAGATATGACGACTGTGAATTCATCAACATTCATAATCACCCCGAATCCCGGGACTGGTATATATAGCTATGATCCGCTGCTGAGAACCGTAACCTTTACGCCGGATACCAGTCTGTCGTACAGCACATTATATGCGATAAATCTTACTACTGATATAAAGAGTACTTCGGGAGATTATATGGCATCTGCCTATACCTGGTCGTTTACCACCGCGACACAGTTCTTTATAAATGTAGTATCTGTGATACCGGGAAATTCATCATCGAATATTCCTGCAGGTACAGATATCGACGTAACCTTTGATGATAATATTGACATCTCCACTGTGAACCCATCCACATTTACATTGACTCCGGGACCGGTGACTGGGGTGTATTCATATGATTCTGTAAACAAAACCGTAGTTTTTAATCCTGATACAGATCTCTCTCCCCTGACGCTTTATACGGTAAATCTTACGACCGGAATAAAAAACACAGCCGGAGACGGAATGGCGGCGGATTATAGCTGGTCATTTACAACGGCACCGGCAGCCCAGCCCGGAATATATATCCTCTCTCCGCTGAATACCGATTTTATATCGGGAAAAACTTATAATTTCGGAAATCTTCTAAATCCGGCAATAAGGACCGCCCACTTTACAGCGGGAAACAGCGGATCTGCAACTTTGAATATAACGAATGTTACTGTTTCAGACGTGAATTTCAGCACTTCCCTGACTCCGGGATCAATAGGGATTAATTCAAGTATAGTGTTTTCGATAATTTTTCAGCCCGATGCCATAACCGGTACAAAAAATGCGGTCATGACAATTTCAAATAATGATCCGCTCAGACCTTCATTCGTTATAAAACTTACAGGAGAAGCGGTCGCAACACCCGAGCCGGAGATACAGATTACAAAAGGGGGTGTTATCCTGGTAAATACTATATCAACCGCTGATCTGGGGACTACGTTATCCGGAGTTCCGGTCAGTATACCGCTGGTTATGTATAATATAGGATCATCTGATCTGGTCATATCCAATGTTACTTTCGGCGGAACCAATCCTGGACTTTTTTCAACGGATTTCGGTTCTGTACCTGTGACTATTCCCGTTGATGCAACGAAAATGTTTAACATTACTTTTTCATCTTCTTCTGCAATAAATGCAAAAGCGGACATAACATTTCAGAATAACGATTCAGATGAATCGTCATTTAAAATAAAGCTCAAAGGGCGGGTGAGGTAATGAGCATTTTTATAAATCCGGATAATCATTTTCTAAAAAAGCAGTCTCTGCAAAAAATATTGTTCAGAGTATTAATCCATGTATCTGGATTCACGGGGGTGTGATTTATGACTGATGAATACGTTTTTCCGGAAAAGAAAAAAAAATTTCTCCCCATAAGCGTAAAGATGATTATAATGGTTTCAATCATTGTTCTTGTTTCTCTCATTGCGGTCACGACCGCGGCAACCTATTTTTTCCGGGCGGAAAATAAAATCCGTGCAATGGAGGATGCCCTTAATTATTCATCCCTGATCTCGAAAAAAGTAAACACCGATCTTTCCACAATAGCAAAGATAGCCAGGCTTGCTTCAATCAATCTGAGAAAGGGGGACGACAAAAACCGCAGTGCATCGGCTGCTTTTACCTCGCTGATGTTCGCGAGGGATCCGGATCTGATTTTCATCGGAGTGATGGAGAAAGGTAAAACCTCGGATATGAGGTTTATACAGAATTCAGGTTATTTACAGAGGAAGGGTGTAAGACCTGATTTTAACTCCATAATTAATTCGGAATATGAGCCAATCTCGCGGTCATTTGCTCGGGAGGATGTGGTGTTTAATCCCTCTGTTTATTTTAATGAACCGGTTATAGGCATTTCATTGCCATATGATCCGGCAGTCGGTGATTCGATAATAATAATATTTTATTCAATGGATACAATTCTGGAATCAATCAATACGGGGGGTATTGTCAGCAGTTTTATGATTTCGGGCAATGGAGATGTTATCGCTCACCGTGACCGCGCGCTTGTTATGTCAAAGACAAATTTCGCATCAATGCCCGTTGTAAGGATGATGATGACAAATCCGAATTCAAACGCGCAGATATCATACAATGATGAAAATGGAGACAGGTTTCTCGGGGCATTCAACAGGATGGGGTTCTCAAGCGCGGCGGTCATATCCTGCGTCAAAGAGGACACGGCCTTCGCAATGGTTTACAAGATTCAGAGGATAGTTTTATGGCTCACGGGTATTGTACTGTCTATCGCTTTTCTTGTAAATTTTTTCTTTTCCAGGACACTGAGCAGTCCAATTATGAAGCTGACAAACGCCTCGCACCAGATACAGGAGGGTCATTACGATATTGATATCGCTTCTGTATCTCACGATGAGATAGGCGACCTTACAGATTCATTTAAGGAGATGGCTCACGGCCTTGCCGAGCGTGAAAACATAAAAACTGCGTTTGAAAAGTTTGTCAATAAACAGCTTGCGGAACTGGTGCTTAAAAACAAGGTAAAGCTTGGAGGAGAGATGAAAAATGTCGTTGTTTTCTTTTCGGACATCCGTTCCTTCACGCAGATTTCTGAACATTTATCTCCGGAGGAGGTCGTTGATTTTCTGAACCAGTATATGACCAGAATGGTTCACTGTATAACAAGAACAAAAGGGATTGTGGATAAATATATCGGTGATGCGATTATGGCGGTATGGGGGGCTCCGGTAAGTTCGGGGAATGATGTGTTCAACGCGGTCAATGCATCAATGATGATGCGTGATGAGCTTATAAAGTTCAATGCAGAAAGAGGTGACGCAAAACACCCGATCATAAGGATAGGGTGCGGTATTCACTGCGGACCGGTCCTTGCAGGACAGATCGGTTCGGAGGACAGAATGGAGTATACCGTAATAGGCGATACGGTCAATGTTGCCTCGCGTATTGAATCGCTCAATAAGATATTTGCCACGGATGTTCTGATAACAGAAGAGGTTGCTGACAGGATCAGAAACAGATTCAGGCTTGTTCCGATGCAGAAGATAAGGGTTAAGGGTAAAAAAAAGCCGATGCAGATATACGCCGTTCTTGGGAGGTATGCGAATTTCGATTCTCCGAAAACCCTGGATGAATTGAGGAAGCTCCTTGGTACCGAGGATATCTATAAGGAAATATCCCTCAAAGAGAAGAACACCGTGGAAGATGCCAAGTATGAACTTATGGACTAAATTATTAATCATAACCTCAGTTGTTTTTGCGCTTTTCTGTTCATTCTTTCTGTATAGAGAGCTTGCCAGGCGTGTGGAAAGGACCGGGGGTGAAGCAATCGGATCAATAACATTTAAAAAAAGAAGCGCATCCCGGAGGTATTCGGACAATGTAGTATGGGAGGAGATTGAGCAGCAGACAGATATTTTTAATTATGATGCCATACGTACCCTGGAGTATTCGTCGGCTGTGATCGGATTGAAGGATGGAACAAAAATTGAAATGGATCAGAACACGCTGCTGGTCGTTATTCTTAATGATAAAGGGCTTAATATAAATTTTGACCAGGGGAGTGTCTCTGCGGAGAGCGGTTCAGGTGAAAAGGGACCGATTACTCTTAAATCAAAAGATGCGGTAATCGCCCTCGATAAGGGGGGAATATCTTTAAGCGGAGATGAATCGGGGATTAATATACAGGTAAATTCCGGTACTGCCAAAGTCGCCGCTGCGGGAAAGATGCTCAGCATATCATCTGATCAGATTACAACTTTAAAAAACGGGATTGCAGAGTCCAGAAAGGTTTCACTGTTTCCTGAATCGCCGAAAAACAATTCATACTTTGTGACGTTCGGGAAGATACTTGATCTGAATTTTTCATGGAGCTGTGACCCGCCGGGTGAGGCCGGTATTGAGATCTCCCGCAGCAGTGACTTTAAAAGTATTTTAAAAAGATATAATCGTGTCAAGCCTGGCCTGGTTGTGGACCTTCCGGCAGGCGACTATTACTGGAGGATAGTCCGGGACAGAGTTTTGAGCAAGACCTCAAAATTCACAATACTCTCCGACAATAAACCTGAACTGATTGCTCCGCATGATAACCAGAAATTCACTGTCACTGAGGGCTCGGAAATTGTTACCTTCCGGTGGCGAGGATCGGAATATGCTGCGGCTTATAAAATAACCGCTGCAAGGGACAGGGGAATGTCAGACGTTGCTCTGATACTGGAGTCAAGGAGCGATACAATATCATCAACCGGTCTTGAACCGGGGAGATATTACTGGACAGTGAAGAGCATATATCCGGAGAACGTAATCTCCGATCAGGCAGTGTCAGGGCCCGATGTGTTTGAAGTTGAAAGTGTGAAGTTTTCGCTGGAAAAACCCGTTCTTCTTGACCAGGGCCCTGTAACAACAGCCGGACCGTTTAATCTGAACTGGAAAGGGGTACAGGGTTCTAAAAGCTACAAGGTGGAGATTTCATCCGACAGTGAATTTAAAAAAATTGTTATAACAAAAAGTACAGTCAATACATTTGTTAAAATGGACCGGGAACTGGTGGAGGGAAAATATTTCTGGAGGGTAAGCGCGCTGAGTGTTGAGAATAATTCATCTCTTTCTTCGACAGCCGTACTTACTCTTGTAAAACCTGTTGAAATAGTACCTCTCAATCCTGTAGCCGGAGCAGTGCTGACTGACCGGCCCTCGATGATAAGGTTTTCATGGAGGGATCCCAACCGGGGTAATAAATATCTGCTGCAGATCTCTGACAGACCGGACTTTCGGAATATCAGGGAGACTGCTGAGTGCGTAATTTCCGAGTCTGTTTTAAAAAGCCCCGGCGAGGGGAGTTTCTACTGGAATGTAATTCTGAAAGACGGGTCTGGAAATACTATAGCCCGTAGCCCGGTCAGTGAGTTTTCAATTCCCGGCGGACTTAAAACGCCGGTACAGATTATCCCCCGGGAAAATGAAAAAATCATTCCGGGGATAAAAAAACGGATAAGGTTTCAATGGGAGAAAACTGCAGGAGCGAGTGAATATGAAATTGAGATATTTCTGCGTGTTGCAGGTGTAGATAAAACATTAATGATCTTTTCATCAAAATCAAACAGTATCGAATTATCCAATACAGGGGCTCTGACCCCGGGCATTTACAGCTGGCAGGTAAAGGCAAAGAGGATAAATAACAGGAAAGTTACTGCTTATACAGAATCAAAAAAAAGATATTTTGAGATAGAAGAGGTGGAAATCCTGCCGGCTCCTGAAATAAAAACCCCCGGTATCATTTTTAAGTGAGTATAGTGGTATGAAAGTTAAACTTATTATGTTACTTGTCTTTTTCATAACAGTTTCCGTTCACAGTGCCCAGGACAGGAATATTACATGGGAACCGGTTGCCGGCGCGTGGGGATATAATCTTGAGATAAGGGATTCACTTGGGACAGTTATTCTCAACACAACTATTCAGGAAAATTTTTTTTCAGTATCAAGGCTTGAACCTGGTGCATACTCTTTCAGGGTGGCAACGGTTAATGTGCTGAAGCAGAAAGGGGAGAGCTCAAAGTGGATAGATTTTACTATTGAAAAACTTTATATACCCGAGCTGGTCTCGGTATCAAAGAGAGACCTGATCGGCAACCACCGTAATGAAAATGTAGTTGTAAGGGGGAAAAATCTTAAACCTGGAGGGAGGCTTTATCTCCGCGGAAACGGCAGGGAGATAGAGATGACAGATATTAAAATAAAGTCTGACAGCGAAATCATTTTCAGTTTTAAACCTGATAAATCGTTAAAGGGACTATACGACCTTGTTGTAATAAACAGGGGGGAGGCTGAGTCAGTTTTAAAAGACGCTATTGAAATATTTGAACCGGCAGAAGCTCCTCTGATGTTTTTTGCTGGGGCGGGTTATTCTGTCAGCTTTCCGCTTGGGCCGTGGTCAAAATACTATACCCTCTCTTATACAGGAGTTAGCCTGTTTTTTCAGATCTCGGCGAGAAACATCGGCTATGAGAATGTTGTGTTTGGAACTGAGTTCGAAGCGGTACGTTTTAATAATCCCGATTCGATCAAAAAAAGCACTTTCTCTTATACATCTCTGGGTATCGGGGGAGGGTATTACTATCCTGTGATGGCAGGTTTAATCGATCTGTTTTGTAAACTTCAATGCGGATATGCATATACTTTGCTGACGCTCGATGAAAGTTTGACTGATAAAAAAAAATTTTCAAGTGATCTTTACGCCGCTGTGTCAGCCGGGATAAGGGTTTACCTGAGCAGAAGTTTTTTCATTGAATCAGGCTGCGGCTGGAAAACGGTTTTTTATACAGGGACCCCTTTCCATGATGCCGTAATATCTCTCGGTTGCGGGAGAACGTTTTAACCCCGGTCAGATAATGATTTCAGAAATGTACTCGGCGATTGCAAGACATGACGTAAGCCCCGGAGATTCAATCCCTATGAGATTTATAAAATTTTTCAGCCCCGCTTCAAATTCATTTTTTATTAAAAAGTCCCTGAATTTTTCACCCTCTTTCTGAAGTTTCGGTCTTATGCCGCTGTCGTACGGATAGAGGTCGGAGATATCTGTTTTCATGAAAAGCGATAATGAATATAGAAATTCATCTCTATGGCGTTCGTCTATTGAGTAGTCTATTACATTTTTTTCAAGATAGTAGGCGTTAGGTCCGAACACGACAGTACCGTCGGTGAAAAGCCTGTTGTGAATTCCGAGCGATCTTCCGTCCGGCGACGGAACGGGGTAGATCAGCATGTTCATCTTTTTAACATTATCGGATTTGTAGTACTCACCCTTGCAGAAGCTGAGTTCGTAATCAGATCCGGCAGTATCTATACCGGCCATTGCGGCGACCCTGTCTGAAAACAGGCCTGCGCAGTTGACAACAATATCCGCTTCAATCGAATCGCCGCCGGAGGATGTTATGACATATCCTGACGATGTTTTTTTTATGCTGTTGACAGTTGTACGGAAAGCGAAGAAAGCGCCGTTTGCCCTGGAAAGCGTAATGAATTTTTTCATCAGTTCGTGGGAATTCATGATGCCGGCGGTGGGAACGTGAACTCCCGCCACAGCTTTGACCTGAGTTTCCCTCTCCTCTATCTCGCTCCCTTCGGCCAGCCTGATTCCGGGGACGTTGTTTTTGAGGCCGTTTGCATAGAGCTTTTCTATCTCCGGAACCTCATCCTTTGAAGAAGCTATAATGTATTTACCACAGTTGGCGAAAGTTATGTCGTTATCCTGCATAAACCTGTATATCAGGCCGTTGCCGCGAAGGCACAGTTTCGCCTTCAGGGTCCCGGGGGGATAGTATATCCCTGAATGCACCGTTTCGCTGTTTCGGCTGCTTGTGTGTTTTCCGAATGAATCCTCGCTTTCAAATACTATTATGCTGCTGAATTTTTTTGAGAGTTCAAATGCCGCAGCAAGACCTACGACACCGGCACCGATTATTGCAACTTCACACCTGTCCATCGTAATGACCGTTATTTCTCAAAAGGGAAACGGTACTTGCTTAAGCCTGTAGCGTCACGCATCTGTACCATCTCTTTCTGAAGATCTTCCGCTACCGGAACCCCTTTGCCGTTCCTTTCGTTGCGCGCTATCCACTCCTTTTCGCCGGCGGTGTATATACGTTCGGCACCGGGCATCTTCTCTGAAGAGCGGAGCTGCCGTAGTATCTCGCCGGCTGTTCTTTTAAAATCATCCGGTTCGGTGAAGTGTGAAATATTTATCGCAATGAAGAAGTGTCCGAGCCCGTACGGGACCTTTTTGCCGTTTTCAAAACCGGTAAGCATTTTCAGGTAATTTCCCCCCTGGAGAGCCGCTGAAAGAATTTCCACAACGGTGGCGTACCCGTAGCCTTTGAATCCGGCCCCGTCTTCACCGATACCGCCAAGCGGCGTAAGGGCTGCCGTCCCCTTGACGAGATCCTTCAGGGCCTGGACTGAATCGGTTGTGGAGTTTCCGTTTCTGTCGATGACCCAGCCTTCGGGCATATTCTTGCCGTATCTTGCATAGACCTCGATTTTCCCCCTCTGGCTTACCGATGTGGCGCAGTCGAGTACAAATGGAAAATCCTCATCTGTCGGTATGCCGAATGTCAGGGGATTTGTTCCAAGCATATTTTCTATTCCGAAAGTCGGTGCGATCGACGGCCTTGCATTGGTACCGGTGATACCGATCATGTTTTTTTCAACGGCCATTGTCGCGAAATAACCCGCTATGCCGTAGTGGGTTGAATTCCTTACAGCTACCATTCCGAGACCGTATTTTTCGGCTTTTTCTATCGCCATATCCATCGCGCGTTTACCTATGACATGTCCCATCCCGTTATGTCCGTCGACAACCGCTGTCGCAAGGTTATCCCTTATTATTTCAAAATTTGTAACAGGCTCCTGTATGCCGTCCTTGATCCTGTCGTAATATATCGGCTTCATCCTGTTGAGACCGTGGGAATCGATCCCCCGTTTGTCCGCTTCTATCAGAACATTGGCGCAGACAGCAGCGTCATTTTCCGGAACCCCTATTTTTATAAAAACGTCTTTCATAAAGTTTTCGACCAGGTCAAAATCTATCCAGGTTATATTGTCTTCCATCATATTATCTCCTTCAGTAATTATTTAAAATTTTTATAACTTTACTCTGTCCGGTTAGACAGAAATATTGTACTGTTTCAGATGTCCCCCGGATGAAATATTAAACAGAGGAATTTTTCTGAATTACATTCCGGTTATGATACTTTATTGTCAAGATTAAGTTGCCGGCAAACTATATTTTTAGAATAAGCGTATTCTGCAAAAGACAGCAGATCACAGCGGGGCTTTGCAGGCATTTTTACAGAGATCTGTCATCTGCTGTGATAATTTAATTATAATATTTAAAACAGAGGTATAATTATTTAATCAATTTATATTTAAAATTGTTAAAACTATATCGAGAAAATCTTCCAGAGACAAATTTTCGAAAAGATTTATACCTATTACAGATTTTACGGAGTATAAAAGGAATAGGATGAAAATCAGCAAAAAAAGGCCGGACACGATTTTAAGTATCACCGCTCCTATGAAATTTGCCAGCTTTTCAAGTTTAAAAAAAATTATTTTATAATTCATTCTTCCTCTGAAATTATTTTTAACGACTATTTTCCCTATCCCTGGCAGCATCGCGGTTATCCTTATTATCTCTCACTTTCTTATCCAGTAATTTATATGTTAATGACATCAGAATTTTCCGTTCAGCAATTTTAGCGGATGGGTCAGCTGATAGGTTTATTGAATATTGAACATCTCTGTTTTCAACAACTACCGGTTTACTTAAACTGAGTGCCGTTATTCCTGTCAGCACCGCATCCTGTATTGTTATCTCAGCGGACCCTATCTTTTCGTCCGAGTAAGGCCATGCGTCGAAAGTGCAAGTTTTTATTGCAGTAGATCCCTGAGGTAAATTTATTGTGTGGGCCTCTCTATCCGGTTTTTTCATCTCCTCAATCTTCTGCTGTGTCATACAGCCGGAAATTAAAAAAAATATAAATCCGGATATTAGATACTTTTTCATAGAAAACTCCGCCGTATTTTTCCAATAATGGATATATATACCGATGAGATGATAAATAAATAGGTTAAGATAAAAAGCGTCTGATAGTATTCCTGATATACAGTATCCGCCAATTTGTTATTTTTTAAATCAAATTTCGACTCTAATTATGCGACATTACTGCGGGCTGTCAACAATAATGCACGGTTTTTTATGCTCCTGAGATCAGTACTTCCTTTAAGCATGTTCAGGTCAATAATTCTATCATATATTATTTATCGGGAATGGCATTGTTTTATACATCTTAAACCATTTAAACAATATTTATAATCTGTATAAAAATTTTGACAGAATAATTTAAATTATGTATAATTAAAAAAGCAAGAGACAATTTAATTAATACAGAGGAGAGACGGCATTGAATATACAGGATTTATATAAACAGAAGAAGATGTCCCCGGAAGAAGCCGTAAGGATGATTAAAAATGGAGTTGAGGTATGGTGCGGTATTGCCGTTCCGGTCCCTATGGCACTGGTTAATGCGCTGCTGGACAGGGAGCATGAGGTGGAGGATATCACCATTAATCATATAGTGGATATTCATCCGAAACTGAAATGGTATAACCAGAACCGTGAGTCCAATATAAAGGTGGACTGCGGCTATCCCAGCGCCTGCAGGGCAAAGGTTGTAAACGGCGATTTTACTTTGACCCCGAACCGGTTCTGCGAACTTCCGAAAATCTATACCGATGAGAATTTCAGGCCGATGCATGTCGCAATGCTGATGGTGACTCCGATGGACAGGCATGGCTACTGCTGCCTGGGACTTGGCGCCGACGCGACGCTGCCGATCGCGCTGAATGCCGCGCGTAAAAGGCGGGAGGGGGACTACCGCTATATGGTTCTTGCGCAGGTCAACAGTCAGGTGCCGCGAAGCAGGGGGCTTAACTATATCCACATATCAGAGATTGACGCCATTGTCGAACAGGAGCAGGACCTTGCTGTGCTCCCTGACAGCCAGGAGATGACATCGGAGGAGATGATAATAGGGAGATACTGTGCCGATTTCGTTAAAGACGGATCAACGATCCAGCTTGGAATCGGGAGCATCCCGAACGCTGTATCGCGGGCTTTTCTTGAAACGCATGTGAAGGATTTGGGGATACATTCCGAAATGGCATGCGACACGATGCGCGATCTGTGGGAGGCCGGCATTGTAACCAACCGCAGAAAAACCTTTATGCCGAACCGTTCGATCTTCACGTTCGCTATGGGGACCCGGGCGCTTTATGACTGGATAGACGATAATCCCGGCATAGAGTTCCATCCGGTCAACTTTGTGAATAATCCGCATAACATCGGTAAGAACGATCATCTTGTCTCGATAAACGCCTCGCTTCAGGTGGACCTGACCGGCCAGATCTGTTCCGAGTCGATGGGGTGGAAACAGTATACACATCCCGGGGGACAGCTCGATTTTGTTGACGGCGCCTTTCAGTCGAAGGGGGGAGTTTCGATCATCGCAATGGAAGCGGTCGCGAGGCCGAGATCATCTAACGGCGAGGCTATCTCGAAGATCGTGCCGAACATTACGCCGGGCGGAGTTGTAACCACTCCGAGGTCCTGTGCCGATTACGTTATAACCGAGTTCGGGGTGGCAAAGATCAAGGGGCAGTCGGTACGGCAGAGAGTCGCCAATATAATAAGGGTGGCTCATCCGGATTTCCGCGACGAACTTCAGTCGGAGGCCAGAAGGCGTAATCTGATCTAAATTATAAATCCCTTGGACCTGAAATATTCAGATCTGGAATTTCATATTATTACTTCGATTGGTATGGAACAGCTAATAATCTGTATCCCCTTCAGCAGCAGGGTGTATCTGAAACTTGCTGCTGTTTCAAAAAGTCCCATTTATAAAACCACAAAACAGGTAATCATTTATGCGTTGTGTGATGAACCGGAAAATGTCTTGCTTTAAAAAGTATCTTTTTGATAAAGTATGGTCTGTATATTTACAGTCAGGATGTCGGGTATGAATAGTTCCGCCTGTAAATATAAATTTCTTTATAGAAAAAATGTCGGAGCCAGATGAAAAGAAATTTTATTATTATTTCATTGTTTTTAATTGTTATTCCCTGTATGGCTGAGACAAATAATGACTCAATTGAGTCATTTAAAGATAAAGTATCGGTGAAGACAGCAATTAAAAGTAGTTCTCTTGATCTAAGTCTGGAAGATGGTACACAGAATGGGAAAGCCATAGACTATAATGCTAATACACCATTAGCTTTAGGCGGGGCAATTTATTACAAAAGCTTCGGAATTTCAGCGTTTAAAGGATTGTTCAAAAATGAGGATGAATCTGATTATGGTAAAACAAAATATTCTGATTTTCAATTTTTCTATTTCTTCAGAAAATTCGGAAGTGAATTGTATTTTCAGAAATACCAGGGTTATTATTTAAATAATCCTGAAAGTTATGGTTATAAAACGGGTGATTCAAATTCAAAAAGAACGGATATTAATGCAAAAAATATTGGGATTAATGCATATTATATATTTTCTGATGATTATTCATTTAAAGCTTTTATGAACCAGACTGAAAGGCAAAAGAAATGGGATTGGACATTTCTAATTATGGGATCATATAATTATTTGAAAGTAAACAGCAGCTATAGTATGATACCTGACAGTGAAAAGATTAAATATGGCGATAACGCTGATTATCGCGGGGGGATATATAATATTATTTCAGCTGCACCGGGGTTTGGAATAACTGCCCCGGTTTCTGATTTTTATATTTCTACAGCCATATTTTTTGGTTTTGGAAAATCTTTAAGGGAGTCTGTAGTATTTACAAAATTTAATTCTAAAATTGCAGCCGGCTACAATGGCGATAACCTGTTCACCGGTATGACTTTTTCTCTTGATAGTTTAGCAACAGAGAATACAATGAATTTAACAACCTTTTCATTATATATTGAGTTTTTTTGCGGTTACAGGTTATAATCATGCACAGATATTTCATAATGTTTAATACCAATAACATATTCCTTTATTTTAAGATTGGTGTATGGAAGAAATTTTGTTAAAATGCGAATCATGATTGTTTGCTGAATGCTGCTGTATGTCTCACAGGGTTTATCAATTTTTTTACGGTTTTTTTCCTCTTCAATCCGGGACGTTTTTATCAGCTACCCCCTTCATTTCCAATACAGGCTGCTTCCTCTTTGGTAGTTTCAGGTCGATCAAAGTGTTTTAACACCACAAGGAATTTTCCGGGAATTTGCGGTTATATTTTGTTAAACGCAATAAAAATGTATTAAATATTTGTAAAACGCAAAATAAATTGACATTTATATCGTAAAACGTAATATAAGGCCATGATTATTGCGAGGAGGATAAGTTGATGAGCACGATGACCAATACTAAAGTGAAGGCTTTTACTATTAATGATTTCCGGCTGAGGAAGGAATCGGGTATGCCTGTTTCGATGATAACATGTTATGAGTATTCACTGGCGCGTATTATAGACGAAACGCCGATGGATGTGATCCTGGTGGGGGATTCGCTCGGGAATGTTATCGCCGGATATGATACGACCATTCCGGTGACAGTGGATCAGATTATTTATCATTCGGAAATCGTCCGGCGAGGCGCTCCGTCAAAATTTGTTGTTGCGGATATGCCTTTCATGAGTTATCATGTTTCAGTTGAGGATTCTCTCAGAAACGCAGGGCGCATTATGAAAGAGACCGGCGTGAATGCCGTTAAGCTTGAAGGGGGGAGAGAGTTCTGTCCGGTGGTCCAGGCTCTGACAGCGGCGTCTATCCCGGTAATGGGCCACCTGGGTCTTACTCCCCAGTCTGTACATAAACTCGGCGGTTATTCAGTCCAGGGCCGGGAGGAGGAGAAGAGGAAGAGGCTTATTGAGGATGCGCTGCTTCTTCAGGAGGCTGGGGCGTTTTCAATTGTGTTTGAGAAGGTTCCGGCTTCGCTTGCAACAGAGATTTCTGAAAAGCTGACTATCCCGACAATCGGAATTGGGGCCGGAAACGGGTGCGACGGGCAGGTGCTTGTGATTAATGACCTTCTCGGTATGGATAACGGTTTTCATCCGAAATTCGTGAAGAAATACGCCGACCTGTATACTGTTTCAAAACAGGCCATTGAATCGTACGACAGAGAGGTTAAGGAGAGGAGCTTCCCTTCGAAAGAATTTTCATATGAGTAGGACCAATTATGAGTTTTGAAAAAAGAAACATCGACGAACTGGATGCAAAGATAATATCAATCCTCCAGCAGGACGGACGCGTCAGCAATACCGACATCGCGAAGATGTTCGGCGTATCGGAAGCGACCGTGCGTGGAAGGATTAAACGTCTCACTGAAGATGAGATAATCCAGATAGTCGCTGTTTCAAATCCCCTGAAGCTCGGTTTCGAGATTACCGGAGATCTCTATATAACGGTCGATATGAAGAAAATGGACAACGTTATTGGTGAACTCCGGAATTTCAGGGAACTCTGGTATATAGTGGCGACAACGGGGCGTTCGAATATAAACGCGGAGTTTGTCGTTAAAAACCTTGAGGAGCTTCATGAACTTGTGTATAACCGTCTCAGCCATATAGACGGTATCGAGCAGGTTGAGACATCTATCATAACAAAATATGTCAAGAGAAGATACGATTTCGGCACTCCTGCCGATTGAGTTCCGGGAATGGGCTGTCTCAGAATACAGATTTCCCCTCCCCTGAAGTGAGGGATTAGGGGAGGGTGAACAATTACTGACTTTTTTACCAGCCCAGACTTTGTAGCAAAATACCACTTTGGGAATTTTACTTGAAGCTGTAAAAAAGAAGGCCTACATATTCCTTAAGCGCTTTGTAAATGTTGTCCATCTCATAGGTCTTCGGTAAAAAGCTTGTTATATTATATTCCGAATTATCTATCTTGAAGTCTGTCGGCGCCGGAATACAGGGTATACCTGCCGCGTTAAATGAATAGAGCGACCGTTTCATATGATAAGCTGAAGTAACCAGGATTACTTTTTTCGGATTGTATGTGTTTTTTATGAACTGGGCGTTTTCGTATGTTGTACGGCTCCGGTTTTCAGCCAGGAGGACAGTTTTTTCGGAAGTGAAACGTTTCATTATTTTCAACGCAATATCAGCCTCTCCTTCCGCCTGTGAGTCGAAAAGTTTTCCGCCGCTGTATATCACGGGAATTTCAAAGATCCCGGCGAGATAGGCGCCGTAAACCGCTCTCTTCATCGGTTCCGGCGAAAGGCTCCCTGAGCCATACTCCTCGGGAGAAGGATCAATCGTTCCCCCGCCAAGTATGACAATATAATCAGCGTCGTATTTTTCTTTAATGTTTATCGGAGCCGAATACTTCTCCAGCGGTGAAAGTATCAGATTTTTAACAGGTTCAATCGACAGAGAGTATATAAGAAAAATGTCGGCTGCAATAAATGCGATGGTTTTTCTTCTGCTTTTATTCGTGAAATACAAAGAGATAAAAAGAACGATGATAAATATAGACGGCGGAAAAATTATATAATTAAAAATTTTTGTTACTATGAACATTGCGGTGATCCTCTGTTGGTCCTTGGTTAATTAATGGCTTTAAGTTTATAGCGGATTATGTTTATTTCAACTGTTTTTTTTATATGTGCAAATATTGTCGGGAGATGTAAAGTGTCCGGAAAATAATCAGTATAACGGCTTTTATAAACTCTTTCTTGACATCAATTTTCAAATGCTGTAATTATTAATATAATACGCATCCGCCGGTCGGCATAGCATCTAATTGGGGTGATTACATGAATCCGGTTTCAATACAGGAGAAACTGAAAAGTATAAAAAGATGGCAGTTTGTTCCCGGTAAAAATAAAATTCTTCCTGTCCTCGAATCTCTGATAAAAAAAGATGAGTTTATCGTTGATGTAATAGACGGCTTCTTTCCTGCAGGCGAACAGGATACCGGATCTGACGATGATTCAGGACTGATACTTGTAACAGACCGGACAGTAGTTCTGATACGGTCGAAGTATCCGGACAGGTATAGGTCTTTAGGTAAAGAGAGTATCAGGAGTATTGTCTGTATAAAAAATTTTTCGTCTCTGACGATCAGGATCGTATCTGAAGGCGGGGAGTATGCTTTTGTTACGGGTCTTTCAGATTTTGCTGTAAAAAATATTTTTTCCGCGGCCGGAAAGCCGGTAGATAAAGAAATCGTTTCGGGTAGAGAACAGAAAATTATAACCCGGGAACCGTCCGGCGCCGCAGCCGAGACAATGAACTGTCCCGGCAGTTCTGTAAAGCATCTCCTGTATCCGGAGGTGAAAAAAATAAGCCAGAAGCTGGATGAGTTTAAAAAAATAATCAGCGATGAAGATTTCATCAGCATGTTTCGTGATGATATTTATACTATCTCCGGAATTTGCGGTACTGCGGGCAGAGATATCTCTGACAACAAAATGCTTTTCATCTGCATGGTTCTCTCCGCCGGAGAGGATAATCCCGGTGACGGTAGGGTATGCTTTATAGATGAAGTTATGCGGTGTGATTCCTTTCCCGTATCGCTGGAGGTGGCGATTAACAGAAGAATGGATGCTGTAACAGAGGGAATTGACAGAGCGAACAGTATTGGCGATAAGCGCCTGAAATCGGTTGAATATCTAGCGGGCTATGACATTGCGCACGGCACAGGCTATGCCGATAAAATGGCCGTACTGCTGTATGAATACTCGCAGTTCCTTCTTAAAGCGGACGGTGTAATTGATCCAGGGGGAGAAGCAAAACTTAAACAGATATCCGAACTGATACAGTCAGCTAAGAGTCTGAAAATGGATCCGGACCGCAAACCGGCAGCAGAGGAGGAGACCATAGATCAGGTGATGGAGAAGATCAATTCTCTTGTGGGTATGGAAAATATCAAGGATGAGATAAAGTCGTTTATTAATTTTGTCAGCATCCGAAATGAGAGAGACAAACGTAAACTTCCGGTTACTCCGGTCTCGCTTCATGCGGTATTCTACGGCCCGCCGGGTACCGGTAAAACAACAATTGCCAGGCTGCTCGGCCGAGTGTATAAAGCCCTGGGGCTTTTGAAGAGCGGCCATCTGGTGGAAACGGACAGGGCAGGCCTTGTCGCGGGATATGTCGGCCAGACCGCGATAAAGACAGACGAACTGGTCACTAAAGCGAAAGACGGAATTTTATTCATCGATGAAGCCTATACACTCGCTCCGGAAAACGGAGGCAGTGATTATGGAAGGGAGTCGATTGATACGATCCTTAAAAGAATGGAAGACCAGAGAGAGGGATTTGCTGTGATTGCAGCCGGTTATACTGACGAGATGGAGAGGTTTATAAACTCCAATCCCGGACTGAAATCAAGGTTCAGCAGATTTTTCTATTTCGACCATTATACTCCGGACGAGCTTTTGAAAATCTTTAAAATCTTTGCCGATAATGTCGAGTTCAAACTGAATCCCGATGCTGAAAACAGGGTGAAAGATCTGATAACTCATTTTTACAATTTAAGAGGCAAAAGTTTCGGCAACGCAAGATTTGTAAGGAATGTTTTTGATAAAACCGTGCAGAACCAGGCCGACAGGCTGGCGCCAGTGACGACGCTGACCAATGAAATTTTATGCGAGATAACAGCGGATGACATACCGGATAAGGAGGATTTTACTGCTGAACAATTTTCCTGAAATCCTGTATTGATACCACCTGAAAAAATTTATCAAGATGTGAAATGTCGAACAGGGCGGATACATGTCTGTTCAGTTCGCATATGTAAAAATTTATTCCGCTTTTTTCCGCCTGACGTGAAAGGCTTATCAGCATACCGAAACCCGATGAGTCGATGCTCGCCAGTGATTCGCAGTTGATTCCGATTATCTTGAGGCTGGGATAGTTTTCAAGCATGAGTTTAAAATCGTTAAGGAGAGAGTCTATGTTATGAATGTTCAGGTTGCCGGATATTTCAATCTCCGCTCCATCCTTGTAGTTGTGAATTGTAATTTTATCCAACTTGTCCTCTCGCTTTACAAAAATATTATTAAGCTACTTACTATAGATCACTTTTTTTTTCAACCATAATTTTATAAACACAGCCAGGCCGGAATCTTATAAATTATTCAGCACAATTTTTTATTCCCTGTTTATAATATATACATTGAAAAAAAAATTGCAAACATGAATATCTACATCAGTGACAGCAGAAAAAAGCATCACTGGACTCTTTCTCCGGTTGTTGCTGGTGAAAGAGTAAACGGGATGTCTGGCGTGAATAATGCAGCAGTTTTAACAAAATGGGGGAGTCGAGATGGAAGATTCTATAGAATACACAGTACAGTTGCATGAAGCAGGCCCGGATTTAAAAGTCAGGTTAAAAGCTCTTTTCAACTATATGCAGTCTTCGGCCGACCGGAACTCAAAGATCCTTGGTACATCGGTATCTTTAATGTCTGAAAAAAATCTCACCTGGGTTTATACACGGTTTTATGCCATCGTGGAGAGATATCCGGAACTGTATGAAAAAGTGTTCTGCCGTACATGGCGTTCGGAAATATTAAACGGTCTAGCCTCGAGAGAGTTTATACTAAAATCCGGTGACGGAGAAGTGCTTGTCAGGGCCACTTCAACACTTGCCCTGATAGATAAAACTACCAGAAAATCAGTTCCGATACCTGATGATATCATTCTGAAGCTTGAGCATCAGAAAGAATTAAGTATAAATTTTTCCGGAGATATTGTTGAGTATAAAGACGGTTTTGATTATATTTTCGATATTAAAACCCGTTATGATGATATTGATATCAACGGTCATATGAATAACGCCTCTTATGCGGATGTTCTTTTTGAGAGTGCTTTTGCGTATCTGGAAAAGCCGATGAATCTGAGATCGATAGACATACTGTTCAAAGGGGAGGTTAATTACAGGGATGAACTGGAATGCGGAGTCAAATCTCTGCCGGAAGCGCCGGGGGAGTTTTATCACAGGCTTTTTAATAGAACAAAAGGGAGGGTGTCCGCCCGTGCAAAGACTGTATGGATCGCTAAAACCTGAGTAATAGGACAGGATATGATTGTTGAAGGGTGTTTATGAGGAGAAATAGTGAACATCATAAGATGGTAGTAATTGACCTCGATTATATAATGCCTGATACGGTTTTTATCTATCCATTATTTTCCCCTGCCGGTGAATTGCTGTTGAAGGAGAGAGAGGTACTCACTGCACAGAGAATAAAATCCATAAAGGAGAAAATCGGCAGTAAGGTTTACTACTATATCCCTGAAGAGGAAACGGGCCTGATGCCCGAATACCTGTACAACAAATCAATTATCAAAACCAGAGAGCTGATGGATGCCGTACTCCGTACTGATAAATTATCAAGAGACGGCTATAAAATGAGCGAGGAGCTTATAGGTGAAATACTTGACCACCTTAATTCTAAGGAGCTTTCAGCTCTGAGCCTTCTGAAAAATATCAGAAATTTTGACGAATATCTCTATTACCATTCCATTAACGTCGGGCTTCTCACTGCTCTTATGATAAAGAAGAGAAAAAAATTCAGTCAGGATGAGGTCAGGAGTATTGTCCTGGGCGCTTACCTTGCTGATCTCGGCAAGATAAAACTGGAGAAAACCATTCTTGATAAACCTGACAAACTGAGCGATGACGAACTGATAAAGATACACCTTCATCCGCAGATCGGTTATAATATTGTAAAAGCGGTTGAGGATATCAATCCGATTGTTCTTCAGACGATTCTTTTTCATCACGAACAGTTTGATGATGACGGATACTACAGTCTGCCCTACGATACGCTTCCGTCATCACCGAAAATAACCTCAATCTGTGACATGTATGATGCGCTTACATCGCCGAGACCATTCAGGAGCGCCTTCACTCCGTCCGAATCGATGAGGTATATTCTGAATACAACGGATAAAAAATTCGACAGGGAACTTGTAAGCGATTTTCTGAACGGTATGGGCCCTCTCCTTAATAATTCTCACTATTTTTACAGAAAGGGGGATTTCTGTATTTTAAACAGCAACGAGGTTTCTCTTATCAGCGATTTTCCGAAATTAGATGTGATGATGCCGAAGGTAATGGTTTTTGCGAGATACGATCATTCAGGCGAGAAAGCCTCTATAAGATTTTATGATAATCCTATAGAGGTTGATCTTGCCAAGGACGAGCATAGAAAACTTGAAAGCATAATTATCCATCAGAATCTGATAGAAGCCCTGCGCCGTAAACTGATAGATAAAAAACTCCTGATCGATTACCTCTATGTAACGATACCGGTCTAGTGAACGGGCAGGGAGCTGCCCTGCTAAAATTTTTCGTAACCGTCTTTTTCAGGATCGTATTTATCCGGTTTTGTTTCACTCCTGGCCGGCTTCACAATATTTTCTGTTTTTGCCGGAGTCTCTTTCTTCGCAGGTGCCGCTTTTATGGCCGCCGTTTCCTTTTTTTGACTCAGTTTTGTCTGTAGATTGCGTAGATGTATATTTTTATCTTCGGAAATCTGGCTGTTCATGCTTATATCCTCACGGATTTTAAACTGCTGAACCATCGACAGAAGCTCCTGGGCCTGGTTCGACATCTCTTCGCTGGCGGCAGCAGTCTGTTCGACAAGGGCGGCGTTCTGCTGGGTCATCGTATCCATTTCTGTAACTGCGATGTTTATCTGATCTATCCCCCTGCTCTGCTCATCGCTTGACGCTGCAATCTCTGAAATGATGTCCTTGACCTGTTTTGCGGAATTAATTATATCCTTCAGAGCATCACCGCTTTTATTTACAAAAAGAGTCCCTTCATCAATCTTTGTGATAGAATCTTTTATAAGCTCACCGATCTGTTTTGCTGCACCGGCCGATCTCTGTGAAAGATTCCGGACCTCACCGGCGACGACCGCAAAGCCGCGGCCCTGGTCCCCTGCGCGGGCCGCTTCTACGGCTGCGTTAAGAGCGAGAAGGTTAGTCTGAAACGCTATCTCGTTAATCATCGTTATGATTTCAGATATCTTTTTACTGGCATTGTTTATTTCACCGATCGAAAGAACAGCTTTCTCGACGATCTCTCCTCCATCTATCGCAAGGCGTGAGGATTTTTCAGCCAGTGTGTTGGCCTCGGTCGCGTTACCGGCATTTTGACGAGTAGAGGCGTTCGTCTCTTCAACTGTTGCGGCAATCTCTTCAAGTGATGACGCCTGCTCTGATGTTCTCTGCGAAAGGTTTTCGTTCCCTGAAGCTATCTCCTCAACAGCCCTCACCAGGTTCTGCGATGCCATTACTATCTCCGCGACCAGTTTTTCCAGGTTATCGGCAGATGTATTCAGGGCCTGGCTGAGATCTCCGAATTCATCGTTTGTGATTTTCCCTGTATAACGAACCGAGAAATCCCCTTTTGACATCGATGTGATAACATCCTTGCATTCATTTAACGGTTCCAGTTTTCTTGTAATGAAAAACAGGATGCCTGCAACAGCAATAGCGATACCAACAAGTCCGAAAATTATCATCAGGTACGCCATGTTCAAAGCATCATCCTGAATATCTGAAAAATACATTGTAAGTGCGGAGATAAAGGGATATTTTTCGTTACGGGAGAAGATTAGTATTTTATCCTTACCCTGCCACTGGTAATGGACCAGTGAGCCTGACGGAGCGGTAAACATCTGCTTGCCCCAATCATAATCCTTAACATTAAGCTTAAAAATATTCTCTTTCACAGGGTGGGCGAATGTAGTTCCTTTAGCATCTGTAACAAACGGGTAACCTGTTTTACCAATTTTCAAGTCGCTGATTATATTCTGTGAATATGTACCGATATTGATCGGCAGTCCGAATATCCCGACGATTCTGTTTCCGACTTTTATAGGTGCTGATACAAGACAGACAGGGAGCCCTGTTATGGGGGATTTCTGGACGTTGCTGATAGCAGCATTCCCCTTGAGGTTCGCGGCTATGGCATCATCATAACCCATATTCCCGAAACGTAAACCTTCTCCTTTACCTATACCGGTAGCCATCAGCATCGGATCTTCTTCAGCTGTAGAAACAAATACATTTTCATATATGCCTGTTTCATTAAAATATTCTCTCAGCAGCGGTCTGATTTTTGCATAATTTCCGCTTGAAGCACCTTCAACAATTATCTGGTTTTTCGAGAAAAATACGGCAAGTTTTGTCTGTTGTTCCATAAAATCCGCGATCTGGGCATTTATCCTGTCGTTGAAATTTTTTAACTGGTTCAGGTAGGCTCCTTCTATTGCAGTGAAAGCGATATTGTAAGAGACAATGATAAGCCCTATTGTCAATACTGCTACTATCCCGGCAACAATCGCGGATAGAAAAACTTTTACGCTTCGAATTTTTGATGTATTCATAGTATAAACCTCTTTTATTTCACCAGGTATCAATTTTATTATATTTTCAGCCTTATCGGCATTATATTACCGCTGCTGTACACAAAAGACACTGTTTCAGATAAATTTAATCAATTGAAAGATGTTTTTCAAATTTTTTTAGAGGAGGAAGGTTTTCCAGCAGATATCTGGATAAAACCATCTGTTTAAAACAGAATGGTTTTATCTCAAATATCATCTAGAATTTTTCATAACCGTCTTTTTCAGGATCGTAATTATCAGGTTTGGTTTCAATCCTGGCAGGCTTGACAATATTTTCTGCCTTTGCAGGAGTTTCTTTCTTTAACGGAGATGTTTTCAATGCAGGAGTTTCCTTTTTCTGGTTAAGTTTGGTCTGGAGATTGCGGAGATGGATATCCCTGCTTTTTAAACTCTGTGTACTCCCTTTGATGTCTTCGCGGATTTTAAACTGCTGAACCATAGACAGAAGCTCCTGTGCCTGGTTTGACATCTCCTCGCTGGCAGCAGCGGTCTGTTCTACAAGGGCGGCGTTCTGCTGAGTCATTGTATCCATTTCGGTTACTGCGATGTTTATCTGTTCTATCCCCTTGCTCTGTTCGTCGCTCGACGCTGCAATCTCTGAAATGATGTCCTTGACCTGTTTTGCCGAGAGTATTATGTCTTTCAGCGCATCACCGCTTTTGTTTACCAGAACTGTTCCTTCGTCGATTTTACCGATAGAGTCTTTTATCAGATCGCCGATCTCTTTTGCTGCGCCTGCCGATCGCTGAGAAAGATTTCTGACCTCACCCGCGACAACCGCGAAGCCGCGGCCCTGGTCCCCTGCTCGGGCCGCTTCGACTGCCGCATTAAGAGCGAGAAGGTTTGTCTGAAACGCTATCTCGTTTATCATAGTAATGATTTCGGATATCTTTTTACTTGAATTATTTATTTCGCCGATCGACAGGACCGCTTTTTCGACTATCTGTCCTCCATCTATTGCGAGCTTCGATGATTTCTCGGCCAGAATGTTGGCCTCGGTCGCGTTACCGGCATTCTGACGCGTAGAAGCGTTTGTTTCTTCAACCGTTGCGGCAATCTCCTCAAGCGATGATGCCTGTTCGGAGGTCCTCTGCGAGAGATTTTCATTTCCGGAAGCGATCTCCTCGACGGCTCTTACCAGGTTCTGCGATGCCATAATAATTTCCGCGATTAGCTTTTCGAGGTTATCTGCAGATGTGTTAAGGGCCTTGCCAAGCTGTCCCAGTTCGTCCTTCTGGTCCAGATCAATTCTTTCTAGAAAATTTCCCTCTGCTATAAGTTTGGCAAAAGCGAGGCCTTTGTTTACCGGGCCCGAAACAGATTTAGACAGAGTGATTGTAACGGCTACGCCTATGCCGAGAGATGTCAGAAGGATAATAAGAATTATTATATTGGTCACTAACGCTTCATGATTTTGTGAATCCTGAATTTTTTTTCCTTCCATCATCTGTATATCTACAAGTTTATTAAGTATTGCACCTGCAACATTAAACTGCTCAATATACTCATTCAGGTATTTTGCGCTGTCAACAGTGTTGATTTTTGCGAGCGCCTCTGTAAATTTTATTCTTGTCGCTGCAGCTATTGTTGCAGCTGAACTGAATTCCTGGGCCAGTTTTTTTTCATTTTCCGGCATTGATAAAGCAAGGAATGAACTTATATTTTTTTTGTAATCTTCAGCAATGGTTTTAATGTCAGAATTCACAGTTTCAATACTTTTAAGATCTTTTTTTTCTGCTGAACTCTGTTGAGACATCATCCCCAGTTTTATTTTTAAAATATCCGCATTGGCGTTATTTAAATATATAGCCGCGAGAAATCTGTTAGAGTAAAAATCATCGAATGCAGAACTTGAATTTTTCATGTTTAAATATGAGTTGCCTGCTATTACAAGAATAATAATGAGAAAAACAGAACAGGCTAATAAAACTTTTGTAGCTACCTTAAGATCGTTAAACCATTTCATCTGTGTACCTCGTTTTATTGTGATAATTATTTATTTACAGAATACATAAGAAGTCGGTTTGATATTTTTAAAAGGAAATGCTTCAATAATATAAATACACATGAAATAATATAATACATAGATGAGATTATTTTAACTAGATTTTTGAATTTTTTGTGAAATATTAAAATTTTTTATCGATACAGTCAGGAATTGATATAGAAGCCAAATGCACTTTTAAGGCGGAAATATCGACAGTTACAGGTAAAACCGGTGAAGAATCTGTTTCCATTGCTGAAATCCGGTCAGTAAGATATTCAGGGATAAAACAGAATTTGTCTGTAAGACTGTTTTATCCCTGTGACCTGGTCAGAATTTCTCGTAACCGTCATTTTCAGGATTGTATGTTTCAGATTTAGGCCTGATCACTGACGGCTTTGTGACATGACTTTTAGAATCAGTTTTTTTTGTGATACTGCTTCCGGAACGGTTTGTAGTTTGCTTTGTATAACCGGCTGAGACAATCAGACTTTCCCTGATTTTGAATCTCTGCACCATTGTAAGGAGTTCTTTCGCCTGATTTGTCATCTCCTGACTGGCTGCGGCGGTCTGTTCGACAAGGGCGGCATTCTGCTGAGTCATTGTGTCCATATCGGTAATGGCAATATTTATCTGCTCTATCCCTTTTGTCTGCTCATCGCTTGATGCTGAAATTTCCGAGATAATATTCTTAACCTTAGTTGCAGAGAGAATTATATCTTTCAGTGCTTTCCCGCTGTTATTAACCAGATCAGTACCTTCATTTATTTTATCGATTGAATTCTTTATAAGGGTTCCAATCTCTTTAGCGGCGCTTGCAGATCTCTGAGAAAGGTTGCGGACCTCTCCGGCGACAACTGCGAAACCGCGGCCATGGTCTCCGGCCCTTGCAGCCTCGACAGAAGCATTGAGAGCTAGAAGATTTGTCTGGAATGAAATTTCATTAATCATGTTGATGATTTCAGATATCTGCTTGCTCGAATTATTAATTTCGCCGATAGACAGAACAGCTTTATCCACAATAAGTCCTCCGTCGATAGCAAGCTGTGAAGATATTCCTGCAAGCTGGTCGGCATCTCTGGCATTGCCCGAATTCTGTTTTGTTGATGCGTTAGTCTCTTCGACAGTTGCTGCGATCTCCTCGAGCGACGATGCCTGTTCGCTAGTGCGCTGCGACAGGTTCTCGTTGCCGGAAGCGATCTCTTCGATTACCCGTACAAGATTCTGTGACGACATTACAATTTCAGATATAAGTATCTCCAGATTGTCGGCCGATTTGTTCAGTGCTTTACCGAGCTGTCCGAGTTCATCCTTCTGGTTGAGATCGATTCTTTCAAGGAAATTTCCATCAGCTATCAGTTCAGCGAACTCGAGACTTTTTTTTACCGGTTTTGAAACCGCTGAAGAGAGTACAAGCGTAAGAATAACACCGGCCGTAACTGAAAATACCAGAATAAAAATCAGAATTATCATGACCCTGTCCATCATTATAAACTCCTGTTTAATTTTTTCCGAGCCGAGTTTATAGGTAATATTCTCAAGTTCATTTAATCGTTTCATTACGGTTTCGTATTGCTTTACCCATTCAGTAAGTGTAGAGGTCTGCTGTTCTTTTGTGCCGGAGGCTTTTGAATCCATATAAGCTTTCATCTTCTCTCCCATCAGTGCATAATCGGAGATATATTGTTCTGTGAGTTCAAGTTCCTCGCGGCTCATTTTTCGTTCTTTTATAATTTTCAGATTCTCCTGGTTTTCCTTGCGTATCTGTATAATCTCATCAAGCAGACGTTTCGCCTCTGCAGTATTACCCGATTTATTCGCTTCCGCCATCTGCAGGGATGCAAGTCTTCCCTTTAGAATATTTTTATCGATCGCATCCATTTTTATAACGGGAACAACGCTGTTATATGTGAAATCAGTTACTCTCGATTTCACAGAGCTCATCGCGTTTATTGAAAAAAATACCGCAGCAACTACAAGCAGTATCATCATGGCGCAATTGATGAGCACTTTATACGCTACTTTAAGATCGTTAAACCATTTCATTTTGTATCATCTCCTTTTTATATGTTAGAGAGATCATTCCACTCAAATATCCATTAAAAGTGCAGAATGAAATTCAATTTTATTATTGTTATAATTAAACATTGAGGGATGAGCGTAAATATTTTTTTTATTTTCCAATACTAAAAACGGGATCATGCAGGTTCATATTTTTTCTATTATGATGAATAATTATTGTTGATGAATAGGGAGGAGTGTTGTCAGATGCTGATGCGCTAATATTGCAGGCGGGTGTTGCCTGATCTGGCAATAAATCGATCTGTAATCGCACATTACATTGCGGCAATTCTACATTTATGTAAGAGCCTGAGAACCGTGTATCGGATTTACTCTTTTATCGCCGGTTACGGCTCGGTTATAAACAATTAAAGAGGAGCATTATAGTGACGTCTAAAGCGCGGGAGAAGGAGAGGCAACTCTCATTCGATTTTGATACAGATATCCGGGAAGTTAAATTTATTAAGGTAAGGGGTCAGTGCCGTTGCGGTTACGCCGGAGATTTTAAAAAAGCGGATGTTGTTCTTGAAATGACTGTGCTGTGTCCCACATGCGGATCGGTAATAAGCATTCGATAGCGGCAACCTGATTTCCGGCAGGATTAATGATAATAACGTATTTGCCAGATGCAGATGTTCAGTTCAAATATTGTTATTCAGAGTGAGTTTTTATTGCGGCGGAATCTCCTCCCTTTTAATCATATTTCCGCATTTTTTGCATTTAAAGTTTTCCTGCGGAGCACCGAAATCAATAAATACATTAAGTGTATATCCGCATTTGCAGTTGTAAGAAAATTTTCTGTTTCTGTAATCCATGATCCGCTCCAGCCATAAAGATTGAACAATATATGATTACAAATATTATCGGTATGGCAGGAAGAAAAATTAACTCCTGCAGCGGTCAGGTATCCATCTGAGATAAAGTTAATTTCATCATTTTGTATTCTTATGTCATATTATATGAACTTGAATGTCAGTTGTGACTGTCCTGCGGAATAATCTACAGATGAAAAAAATCAAAAAAAATTATTTCCATATTGAAATGTTTTCAATATTTTATTACTAATATTAAAAGAGGTATAGTGTAATGAAAAAATTGGCTGTAATTGTATTGTTTTCCTTGATCTTCTGTTCTTACTTATATTCCCAGCAATATGACGATTTACAGGCAGGAACGGTCAGCAATGACAAACTAAAACAGTTTCCGGGGCCTGAATCCGGGAAAAATTATTTTTTTCTTCAGTCCATTGATGATAAAACCCAGATAGTTATTGGTGATTTTACCGGGGTTGATAAAAAAATAATTCTAATAACGCTGAATCCAGATTATAACACTATCAGATCTGTCGTTGAATATAATCCGATAAGAAAGGAGATGAGATTAAGAAAAACATCCGAGTCGAAGTTTTTTACAACCGATATAGACAAGCTTAAAAGAGATATTATAACCGGCGCTATTTATAAAGGGAACAACGCAGCGAGTATGAAATCGTTTGGAGACCTGGAGTCTGTATTCAAGGTTAACGATATAAGTAAAATTACTATTGAAACATTCGGTTTTAATGTGAAGCTTGCCGAGGTTGACGAGACAAGTAAACTCTCGGGTGCGTTCAGTTTCGGAAACGCGACTAACGGGTATTATCTGCAATTCAAAACTTTATATTACAGAGAGAATCCAAAATCTGTTGTTGCTCCGCCGTTGAGATACTCGGTATACAGCAGGGATACACATGATCCTGTAATTAAGGAGTACGTTGAAGCTCTGTTCAAGATTCGTAAACCAACCGCCGACTATGTAAGATAGAACAGTTTTTATCTGCATTTTAAGTCATACGGAAGGGTTGTATGAGAAGATGGTTTGAAGCGCTGGGCTGCGCAATAGAAGGGATTCTGGCCGCATCAAAAACTGAGCGGCATCTGAGGTTCCATCTTTATGTGACAGCGGCGCTTTTTGTTGTATGTTTCACTTTCGGGATAAATAAGTGGGAATTTATAATTCTTACGACGATGGCAACTATTGTAATTACTGCCGAACTGTTTAATTCCGCTATTGAGTCTGTTGTCGATATCATCTCACCACATAAACAGGATAAAGCCAGAATAGCTAAGGATATCGCAGCAGGAGCTGTTCTTATCCCTTCTGTAGTATCACTGCTTGCGGCATATTTTATTTTAAAACCGTATGTTGTGGATCTATATCTTAACGGGATTAAAATCGCAAGGCATTCCGGCGGTGATATCGCGGTTACAGCTGTAATTATCTGTATGATCTTTGTTGTGATCATAAAATCCCGGCTGGGACAGGAACATCCCCTTAAGGGGGGGATGCCTTCAGGCCATACAGCTCTCGCTTTTTCACTATGTGTTTCAGTTACTGTAATCTTCAGGAGTATCCCGGTATTAATTGTATCTGTTCTGCTGGCTTCACTGGTTGCGTTAAGCAGGGTTATTTTCAGGGCTCATCTGCTGAGTGAGGTTTTTGCCGGAGCCGCTCTTGGTACTGTTATTACGCTGTTATTATTTAAAATGTTCTACTAAAATCCCCCTTGATTTTGTTAAGCTTTCAATTGATTAAACTTTTTTCTTATTTTTTATATTTCCGGTTGTTGTGATAAGGTGTTTTTTACTGATGGAGATCCAGGCTCTGACCCCTATACCCGTAGTTCCTGCGGGTATAGGGGTCAGAGCATAAAGAAGTAAAAGTTTTATTAAGTGACTATTCTTAATGGGCACATTCGTGACCATGATCGCTGCAGCTGATGCCGGAATCTGTCAGAGCGCCTGTAATCCAGCTGTCTGCTACGGATCTGACATTCCCTGAACAACCACGTATTACTTTTATGCCGTTAGTTCCAAGAACATTTACAGCTCCATCTCCCATGTTTCCTGCAAGCATCACTTTTACACCCATTTCTGCCAGTGTGCCGGCGATATTGGACTTACAGCCGCATCCGGACGGAGATTCGATTTTTTCCTCTCCTATTATTTTCTTGTCCTCGTCAAGGGTGAAAACCGTAAAATGATCACAGTGTCCAAAATGGCTGTCTATCATGTTATTTTTTGTTGGTAATGCGATTTTCATTATTATGTTCTCCTGATTTTTATTTAATTTTTCTGCACCGTGGGCATGCGGGTGCTTTATTGTTATTTTTACAGCAATGTGGAGTGAAATCACATCTGCTGCAATTTATCCCGCCGTTTTCTTCGAGGGAAACAATCCCTCCTTCTATTCTGAGGGATTTTCCATAAATAAGAGCATTTGCAATTTTTTTTCGTGCGGAGATTATGATTCTTCCGAAAGTCTGTCTGGAGATATTCATGCTTTCGGCACATTGTTCCTGGTATAATCCTTCATAGTCGGAAAGTCTTAACGCTTCAAACTCATCAAGCGTGATAATAACCTCTTCCAGATTATGTAAAGGAATACCCTCCGGAATGAAGCGGCATGATCCGGGTTCGCATCCTATTTTTCTGCAATATTTTGGTCTTGTCATTGTATCAATTCCTGATACAATATGGGCATATGCTCATTATAAGTCAAGTTTTAAAGTGCAAATTCGAGGCTCTGACCCCTTTTTTATAAAAAAGGGGTCAGAGCCTCGAATTTTGGATTAAAGCAGAGGGGAAATCTAAAGTGTAGAACTATTTCATTAAAAAGACAAATCCGCCTGTAATGAACATCGCAACAACAGCGATTCGTCCGAAATAATTATATTTTGTTTTGTAATAATTCCATGTCCATGCCATAGGTAACATCAATATGGCAATTCCTGAAGATATGATGAGGCATGTTTCAAAATTGAGATTACTTTTATAAAGAGTGAAGATTGATTCCCCAAACCAGAACTTACGATAAATAACCTGTAAATGCATAAAGTATACCGCAAGCGATTCTCTGCTGGGATAGAGTATGATTGGAGTAATTTTTTGTTTTCTTTCACAATAGTAATATGATCCTGTAAGAATGATAAATACAACTCCAAGCCGTGCTGTAAAAAAAAGTATATTCGGACGTATATCTTTTATCTCAATGAAGAAAATAGGAGGTATGGCTATTATTGATAGAAAGATTCCTGAGATGAGCAGATTTTTCATGAAGAAGGGCTCTGACCCCTTTTCTCGAGATTTTAAAAAAAACCGGGCAGCAAGAGTTCCTGCAGCCATGAAGCCGAACCACGGAAATAACGGAAAATTTGTGTTGTATATTGGAGTGATATACATAGCTATAAAAACCGGCAGTGTCTTTTCAAAAGAGATAGTATAAATCTTTTCAGCCGGGACTACTGTAAATAGACCGAGGAATAATATTATCCAGATAAAAATTTTATCACTCTTGATTAAAAGCCTCAATATGAAAATAAGTAGAAGACCGAATGCAATGCATTGAAGTACATCTATACTGAAAAATTTCATCCACTGTTCTGTCGTTGCCACATTTTTACATTTATCAAATGAAAAGAACGGGATGTGCAGCAGATATCCTAAAATCCAGATTAGTATAATTCTGCCTAGCTGCTTCCAGAAAGCATATTTTAATGATCTGAATTCACTTAGTTTTGATTGTGACGCCAACATAAATGCGAATCCTGATATAAAAATAAAACTTGGAGCTACCATACCGTTAATGAAATTGATGAAAATAAACCATGTTTCGGTTCTCAGGTTCGGTTGCATTAAAGAGTTTACAACATGAACTTCAATCATAACTATCATTGCAAGACCGCGCATCAGATCGACAAAATTAAATCGTGATTTATTCATCCTTTTTCCTGAAGAGCTGTAATAAAACGGGTAGAACTGTTTTATGGTTATTCTACCAGTGACCCTAATCTTCAATTCAGGGAGTATTATAAGAAACATTTGTCAAATCTTTAATCTCCCAGACAGAGGTGCACCGGTTCAATGAGCAGGAATGATTTTATTATTATGGATGGATAATAATAAAATTGAGATGACATATTTTATCGGTATCGGAATTCTTGAAAATCCCGGATTTTTCATGTGCACATTTTTAGCGGAAACATTGTTCCGGAAGTATTTTTACCTTCAGCCGGGATAGGGGGAGATGAGAAATGTCAAAAATATACTTTATACTTGCAGGTCTGTTGATCTCCGCTGCTGTAGTCTATACAGATCCGATCCGTTCAAGAGAAGAGTCGGATGCTTATCCTAAAGGATATTACAATGGAGATCTGCTCCCCGAAAAGACTGCATATTTAACTTTTGATGACGGCCCTTCGGAATGGACTGAGGGTATTCTTGATATTTTAAAACAGGAAGGGGTCAGAGCAACATTTTTTATCAGTGCATACTGGAATAATAAAAAGTTGTCAGGACGTAATTCATTTCAGAAATATCCAGAGGCTCTCCGCAGAATTGTAAAGGAGGGGCATGTACTTGGTAATCATACATATGGACATACAGTACTATCAAAATTACCAGCCGAAGATATCAGGATACAGTTTACGAAGAACCAGAATTATTTAAACCAGGTTCTCGGGAAAAATGCTCCGGTTATGACCATAATACGCCTTCCTCTGGGACGTCCCTGGTCTAACAGAACCAGCCTTGAGACAAAAAAACATGTAGGAAAGACTATCCGTAAAATCGGCATCGTCGCGATGTGGACCGGGAGCTGTGATACTACGGATTCCTGGGATTGGGCAAGCGGAGAATGGTATAAATCCAGTTCTAAAGTTGATGAAAATAATCCGTCTTTCATCAGAAAAAAGGAAAGAATTTATAACAGAGTTGCAAATAATGCCGACGGGGAAGGGATGGTGATTCTGATGCATGACACACATCTCACAACTCGTGAAGTGCTTCTTTCAATCATAACAGAATTGAAAAGAAGAGGTTACAGATTCTGTACAATGGAAGAATTTGTATTGTGGAAGTATGGTAAAGGGAGTGGAGAGCTTGTTATGAGATAAAGCTCTGACCCCTTTTACTAATATGAGTATTCGAACTGACATAGAGCATATTTTATCTGGTTAAATATCAGCATATTCGCTAATATGTTTTTTAGAAACTGTTTCGTATTATTTCGATGAATGATTTTTATAAAATATTGCTGGAGAGTGATTAATGTATTAATAGTTTTTAAGGCAGTAAAGAAAAAAAATAAATTCAATTCAGAAGCAGATCGCCAATCGTTTTAATAATGCATCCTCAAAAAATAGAAATTTTTTTACTCGTTCTTCGAAGCTATCTCCAAGCTTTAAGTAGAATTGATGTAAAGTTATCTTAACAGATATGTTATGTTTTTCTTTCAGATAACAGTTGATAAATCCGATATCATTTTCTCGTGGATTACGCGACAGTCCCTTTCTTACTGGATTATAACCGATGTACCATAGAAGCCATAACAGATAGTTTTCAGGATTATCAGATTCCTCAATAATTGTGCTGCCGAATCTTTCATTCCAGAAAGGGCCTGTCTGATTATTGCCGGTATTATAGCTTTCCGCTATACGTGCTTTTATATATTGCATAATGCGGGATATAGATTCCTCATCCTTTAGTGTTCTTATGATGAGATGTATATGATTTCCAACAGGCTCGGCTGCAATAAGTTCAAAATTATATTTCTCCTGGCACATCTGTATAGCTTTAATAAAATATATTTTGCCGTATTTACTACAAAGCAGATTCTGTTTGCCGCGGCATCTGCTGTAGACATGATATGTAACTTCTTCTGCAATAATTCTTTTAGATCTAGGCATGTTATTCTCCATTTAGTTCATTAAAGAAAATAACGTATGACGATGACAATTTTTTAAAAAAAAAGGGGTCAGAGCCTGCTTTTTTTAAAAATGCTCTGACCCTTTTTCATTCTCTATTATTTACCTACCATCATTGCTTCAATATCTTTTTTTACATCACCTGTACCCTTTATGTTAAAATTTTCGATGAGTACTTTCGCGACATTTGGTGATAAAAATGCCGGAAGCGTTGGCCCGAGCCTCAGTCCTTTAAAACCGAGAGCAAGTAGCGCGAGTAATACTGCGACTGCCTTCTGTTCATACCATCCGATATCGAATGATATTGGAAGATCATTGACGTCGCTCAACCCGAAAATCTCCTTCAACTTCAAAGCTATTACAGCAAGAGAATATGAATCGTTGCACTGACCCGCATCGAGCACTCTCGGTATCCCACCGATATCACCAAGATTTAACTTGTTGTATCTATACTTGGCGCATCCGGCAGTAAGAATTATAGTTCCTTCCGGGAGAGTCTGTGCCACATCTGTAAAATACTCTCTTGATTTCATTCTTCCGTCACAGCCAGCCATTACAACAAACCTTTTTACAGCGCCGCTCTTAACAGCTTCCACTACTTTATCAGCCAGAGCAAAAACCTGTGCATGTGCGAATCCTCCGACAATTTCACCTTTTTCAATCTCTACAGGTGAAGAGCATTTTTTTGCAGTTGCAATTACTTCAGAAAAATCTTTTATTCCCCCTTTCGGCCTGTCTGGAATATGTTTAATACCCGGATATCCCGCCATTCCAGTAGTGAATATTCTGTTTTTATATGAATCTTTCACTGGTATTATGCAGTTTGTTGTCATAAGTATCGCACCGTTAAATTTTTCAAACTCTTCACCCTGTTTCCACCATGCGTTACCGTAGTTTCCTACAAAGTGGCTGTATTTCTTAAATGCAGGATAGTAATTTGCGGGGAGCATTTCGCTATGTGTATAAACGTCAACCCCTGTACCATCTGTCTGTTTAAGTAGCTCCTCCATATCTTTAAGATCGTGGCCGGAGATCAGTATTCCCGGATTTGCTCTGACCCCTATATTGACTTTTGTAAGTTCCGGATTGCCAAAAGTTTCAGTATTGGCTTTATCAAGGACAGCCATAACTTTTACAGCTGTATCTCCGCACTTCAGAACCAGCCCCACCATTTCATCGACTGTAAGATCTTTCAGCGTTGAAGCCATGCCTTCGATAACAAATTTATATACATCCGGATCCTCATATCCCAGAATAAATGCGTGATGAGCATATGCTGCTATTCCTTTAATCCCGTAAATAAGCAGCTCTCTCAGCGATCGCACATCCTCATTTTCTGTGGATAAAACTCCTACTTTTGAACCTTTGGCTTCGAATTCTCCCTTTTCTGAATTAATCCAATTGGCAGCTTCAGGGAGCTTTCCTATGTCAGATTTTTCAAGAAGACCTTTTTTTATGCTTATCGATCTTGTGATCATTTCATTAAATCTGTTATTGTCAAAATTCGCATTTGTAATTGTCGTAAAAAGCGAATCAATTATGAATTTTGCAGTTTCTGAAATGTCTTCCCCTTTTTTCATCTCCGCCTCTGCGAGATATGCTATACCCTTCAGATTATATATAAGAAGATCCTGGAGTGTCGCCGTAGTTGATTCTTTACCGCATACTCCTTTTAGTTCGCATCCGTGATTTTTCGCAGTTTCCTGGCATTGATAACAAAACATACTCATGTTGAGCCTCCAATATTATTGATGAACTAAATTACCATCATTTCAGGGGAATGTCCTTGATTTGAGTCAATTGAGGATGAGTTTTGCGAAAAAATTTAAAAAATTTTTAAGAGAGGAGTTTGCTGTAATTTTCTAGAGACTTTTTCGGTTTACCGGTGGGCTCTGACCCCTGTAGGGGTCAGAGCCCACCGGTAAAAGTTAATCTTTAATATCAAGGGGTCAGAGCCCCCTCCCCCATCCTGTTTATTCCTTAATCTCACCAAGAGATAGAAGCGCTTCATGAAGTTCTTTTCTATGCTTTTTGCTTTCAAAACGGCTGAAAAGACTGTAAGCACATGGGACTACGAAAAGGGTTAGTAAAGTTGAGATTATAACCCCACCTATTACAACAATCGCCATAGGTCTTGTAGTCTCAGAACCGGCTCCAAGCGAAAGAGCCGGCGGAACCGCTGCCGCTACAGTAGCAACGGACGTCATTATAATCGGACGGAGCCTTACCGGACAGGCATCCATCAGCGCATCGTGAATGCTGAGTCCTGACATTACTCTCCGTTTGTTGGTGAAATCTACGAGAAGAATTGAATTTTTTTTAACAATACCCATCAGCAGCAGAAGACCGATCATGCTGTAGATGTTAAGAGACATACCCGTGGCTTTCATTGCCATAAATGCACCTGTGACGCTGAAAGGTAGGGCTAAAAGGATAATTGCAGGGTGGAGGAAGCTGTTAAACTGTGAGCCGAGCACCATATAAGCTACGATAATTCCAAGAACAAGGGCGAATATCAGGCTGTCGAATGATTCATTAAACGTTTTTGAACTTCCCGTAAATTCTATATGATATCCCTCGGGAAGTATTGTAGCTGCATTCTTCTCTATCATCTCGAGTATATCGGCCTGTGATCTGCCTGGCGCGATATTGGCGAACACAGAAATTGCTCTCTCCCTGTTATAACGTATAATGCTGAGCATCGACGGTTTTTGATCAAAGCTCACAAGCTGGGAAAGCGGCACCATCTCCCCCTGTGAATTCCTCAGCCGTATGTTCTTTATGTCATTTTCATTTTTGCTATCCTGTCTCTGCAGGCTGACTCTTATATCATTCCTTCTTCCGGTTTCATCGGTGTATTTGCCGATTCTCAGGCTGCTGACGGTGGAGCTCAGCGTATCAGCTATGTTAGATATCGTCACTCCGCGGGCAGCTGCTTTCTGACGGTCGGGGACGATTCTCAGTTCCGGCATTCCCGGTTTGTAGTCAGTGTCTACATCAGTTACCATTCGGGATTCATTCATCTTATCCATGATCTTTCTGCTGTAATCTGACAGTTTGTCCCAGTCGGGTCCCTGAACTGTAAATTCAATCGGGTAACCACGCTGAGCGGAGAAGCCGGCCAGCGACGGATCCATTACCGTAACCCTGCTTACACCCGGTATCTTCTTCAGTTCGTTGCGTATGAACGGCATAAACTCCTGCTGGCCGGGACGGTGCGTAAACGGCGAAGCAACAGGCCGCTTTCCGGGATCTTTCATTGTAATCATCATGGTTCCCTGGTTGACCATTCCACCCTGGAAACCTCCGACATTGGTGATAAAGCTCTCTACCTCCGGGCGTGTCCGGATAAACTCTTCAGCTTTTTTCATTATCTGATCAGTGTAGTCGATCGAGGAGCCGAGCGGGAGCTGTACTGTGGCCATAAAACGGCTCTGATCCTGTGCGGGCACCATCTCCTTTTTTAAACTGCCGACGATCAGCAGCGATAATCCGAAAATGAGAAATGCCCCGCTGATCGTTTTTACGCGGTTCTGCAGGCACCATGATAAACCGTTTTTATACTTTACCGTAAGATAGTCCATAAAACGGTTCACTTTTCTGGAGAGAATGTTCTCTTTCCCCTCCGTGAGCATCTGGGAACAGCGCATCGGGGCAAGGGTAAGAGCCTCAAGCAGCGATATCATCACTGCGACCGACATTGTGATCCCGAACTGGAAGAAAAATTTTCCGATAATACCTTTCATGAATATTACAGGGAGAAAAATCGCCAGAACCGCGAGAGAGGCTGCGATTGCCGGACCCGTAATCTCCCTCGCTCCGATGATCGACGCCTTTACCCTGCTGAGCCCGGTTTCGTGGTGACGTACGATGTTTTCAAGGACCATAATCGCATCATCCACAACTATGCCGATTGAGAGGGAGAGCCCCAGAAGAGTGAAGGTGTTCAGCGTGAAACCGCAGAAATATAGTATGATAAACGAACCGATCAGTGATACGGGGATCGCGATGATTACGTTCATTGCCGAGCTCCATGTACCGAGGAACAGCCAGCAGACTATTGATGTAAGCAGAACAGAAAGAAAAAGGTTTGTATAAAGTTCTCTTGTTGAATTTTCGATAAATTTAGTACTGTCAAATGCTATGCCAAGCGACATGTCTGATGGTATAATAGATTTGAGCCTGGCATAGCGTTCCTTCACCGCCCTTGCCACAGATACGGCATTTGAGCCCCTCTGTTTGATGATCCCTATGCTTACCGACAGCTGGCCGTTGAACCTTGATATTCTGCGGATATCGGCGAGTCCCTCTTCAACTGTAGCTACATCGCTCAGTCTGATCGGAGTCCAGATCGCTTCGCCACGACGGCTCGGGATCAGCAGATTGCTGAAGTCCCTGGCGTTTTCAAGTTCGCTGTAAATCCTGATATTCGTCTCCCTCGGGCCGTTATTCAAATAACCTGACGGTGTAAGGAGATGCTGTCCGTTAACGGCGGAGATGATATCCTCGACAGTGATCTCTTTGTCTGACATCGCCCTGCTGTCGAGCCATATCCGCATGTTCGGGTCTACATAACCCCCAAGTCTGACGTCACCGACTCCGTCTATGGTTGAGATTACATCTTTAAGTTTGTTCCTGACCTCAAGGATCATTTTGCGCCTGTCTTTCGATCCGTATAGTGAAGTATACATAATAGGCTGGTCTTCGGGGTTTGTTTTGGATATTGTAGGAGTGTCGACGTCGCTGGGAAGGTTTTTCTGCGCCTGGAGAATTTTTGTCTGCACCTCCTGCATGGCTACGTTAATATCCCTGTTGAGTTCGAATTCTATCGAGATATTTGTAACGCCTTCATATGAGGTGGATTTTACGTTTCTGATCCCCTCGATTGTCATTATCGAATCCTCGATTACATCAGCTATCGCTGATTCCATTGTGACAGGTGAAGCGCCGGACCAGTTAACGGAAATTGTGATAACCGGGAAGTCGACGTCCGGCAGCTGGCTTATCCCCATATTCAACAGCCCGATCAGTCCGAAAATTATCAGTCCGAACATAAGTATCCATGCAAAGACCGGATTCTTTATTGAAATGTCAGAGAGTGTCATTGCAGGGCATTCTCCCTTTTTTTATTTTTAAGAAGATGAATGCTCTCTCCGCTGAATTCCGCGGTTGCCACTCCGAGCCAGATGCGGTTGAACCTGCATTTGAATTCTATCTTTTCGAAATCATTTTTCGCGGACTGCAGAAGGGTGAGGGCTGTAAGAACATCAAGTATTGTAACCCTGTCCCTGCTGTAGTCTTCAGTAACAGCCTGGTAATTGCTCTGTGCAGCATCAAGGGCTTTTTTAAAAGCCTCGGCTTCGTCTCGCGATGTTTCATAACTCTGCGCGGCATTGATAATATCCTGTTCGGCCAGCCTTCTTGTGTTTGACAGCGCCAGTTCGGCCTGACGTTTCTCTGATGCGGCCTCTTTTATCTTCGCACTTACTATTCCGCCCGAAAAAAGAGGGAGTTCAAATCCGATCCCGGCGTAGTAATCGTTTTTGATGTTATTTCTGCTGAGAATGCTGTAAGTTCCCTGGGCATAAACTTCAGGGAGATGTCCGCCGATTGCGGTTTTCAGCTTTATATCCGCACGGTCAAGGTTCTCTCTGGCCGCTTTTACATCAGCCCTCTTCCATGAAAGTTCATCGGCGTGCGAGGATATGTCCGGCAGGTCTGGCAGATAGTGGTCGTCATTAAGTTCATACAGGTTCCTTATCCCGGCCAGTGTTGCAAAAGCGAGTTTTGCGCTGTCAAGCTGGTTCTTTATCTCCTTTATCTGTGCTTCAAGCTGAAAGACCTGAGAGTCTATCCGGAGCAGGTCGCTTGTTCTGCTCTTGCCAAGGGATACCCTCCGTTTCTGTTCGGTTTTCATCCTGGTATAGAGTTTAAGAATCTCCATGTTGTTCTTCAATGCGTGATCAAGTGTCAGAACGTTATAGAACGCGCTGCTGACATCAAGCAGAAGAAGGCCGGCATTGTACTGCATCTGGATGAGGTTCTGATTCATGTCAGATTCCGCTCCCCTGTAGCCCCCCCATTGATTCAATCCGGTAAAAATGTTCTGGCGGGCGTACAGGCTAACCCCGGTGCTTGACCCGCTGCTTCCGGCCGGCCCGGAACTCCTTATAGACCGGGGGAGAACATACATTCCCTGGAGTGACAAGTATGGCAGAAAAGAACCGAATGCCTGGTCCAGCCTTGACTTTGCCTGCAGGTATGATTCCCCGTCTATTTTAAGGCGTTCGGTGTTGTATACGGCCCTTGCGTATGAGTCAAAAAGTGTCAGTGTTGTCCTGCTGTCCGCGGATTTTACATCGTCATCGCCTATACCGCTGGCATTTTTAAGAATCCCGGATTCAGTAACTGATTGCGCTTCGGGATATATGTCTGACGCGAAAATCAGAATACAAAGAGAAGTTAGAAAAAATTTTTTCATATTATGCATATCGCTCTCTGCCGGGTTAATGCTATTAATACTTTCATTCAGAATTTAATTAAACTTAAATAAAAGAAAGTAAAAAATTAAATGAAAAGATGGGTCTTCTGATATTTTTTACATCGACCTGCCGCCTTCACTCCGCCTCACATTGAACCGGGATTATCTCCTGCACCCATGTTGGCATTTTATTTTTTACCGGTTGGATGTTTTTTCCTGTCTGTTTCTGGACTGTTATTTTGATCCCATAAAGGTTTTCCTTCGTAATTTCTTAGCCAGAGTTCCCTTCCGTTTCTATTTATCATTCTTGCAATTATCAGCGGAGGATTACTCTTGTCGTACAAACAACCCAATACTTTTATCCTGTCGCCTCTGTTATAGTCCGCATAACTCCCCTTGTACCAGAAGGGGCATAGATATACTCTGTAATTCTTATCTCTGTATATCGTCTCGATGTAAATATGATCGCATCCCCCTTCACTTATAACGCTGATTTTTTCAACGATGCAGTTGTAATCTTTTTCTTTATTTATATCATAGTAGCTGTTCTTATCATTCGGTTCCGTTGCTGCGATTAATGGTATAATAAGTATCAGAGCGGTGCTGAACAAGATTTTTAATTTCATTAAATTAACCTTATAAGTTTCAATTATGCGCAAGTAATACCATTAAATCAGATCAGAGTAATTACGTCAATTGCATAAATTTACTACTCGAATCTGAGCGCATCAATAGGATTCAGCAGTGATGCCTTGTATGCAGGGTAGTATCCGAAAAATATTCCAACCAGACCCGAGAATCCGAATGACATAAAAACAGATAGCGGAGAGACGACAGTGGGCCATCCGGCAATCATTGACAGAAGCCATGATCCGACAAGTCCTGTGATTATGCCTATTATTCCGCCCAGCAGAGAGAGTGTGACGGCTTCCATAAGAAACTGCATTCTTATATCCCATGTCTCGGCTCCAACAGCCATTCTGATACCGATCTCCCTCGTTCTCTCTGTAACCGAAACGAGCATTATATTCATTATGCCGATACCCCCGACAATAAGCGAGACCGATGCAATTGCGCCGAGCAGCATCGTCATCACTTTGGCCGACTGCTCTGCCGCCTCCATCATCTGCGTCAGGTTTCTGACTGAAAAATCATTTTCCTGTTTTATACCTATATGGTGCCTTTGTTTAAGCAGCGCAGTTATCTGGCTTTCGGAAGCCGGAAGGTCCTGCAGGCTGTTGGCCTTTACAAGAACGTCGCGGACCATTCCGGGGAACTGTGATCCGAAAAGTTTTTTCTGCGCTGTCGTCACAGGGACATATACTATGTCATCCTGGTCCTGTCCCATTCCGGTCTGTCCCTTTTCTGACAGAACACCAATCACCTGGAACGGGAGGCCTTTTATCCTTATAAATTTTCCCACAGGATCGATCTCTCCGAAAAGATTTTCCACGACGGTCTGGCCGATAATTGCCGTTTTCGCGGCGGATTTTACATCCTGATCAGTGAAGGTTCTTCCCGAGTTAATCGGCCAGTCGCGCACGTTGAATATGCTTGCGGTAGCTCCCATTATCATTGTGGACCAGTTCTGTGTCGAATAAGTTACCTGAGCCGTCCCCCTGACTGTCGGAGCGGCATCGGCAACTGCAGGACATTCCTTTATAATCGCATCGGCATCGGCAAGAGAGAGAGTCGGCTGTGTTCCCGCTCCCCCTCTTATACCTCCCTGGGTTGTCGAACCGGACATTACTATAAGCAGGTTGCTCCCCATGCTTGAGATCTGTTGTTCTATTTTATTGCTCGCCCCGGTTCCGACAGCGAGCATCGTTATAACGGCGGCAACACCGATAATAATTCCGAGCATTGTAAGTGCGGAGCGCATTTTGTTGACACGCAGCGCCCGGAAGGAAATTCTAAGTGCAAATAAAAGAATATCGATCATCTTTTCTTCCTCTCGTCGCTCACGATTATTCCGTCCTTGAAACGTATTATCCGTTTGCAGTAGTCGGCGATATCCTGTTCGTGTGTCACAAGAATTATCGTCTTGTTGTCGTCCCTGTTCAGTCTTGTAAAGAGGCCCATTATCTCGTCGCTGGTTTTTGAGTCGAGATTTCCGGTGGGTTCATCGGCAAGGATAACCGGCGCATTGTTCACAAGGGCCCGAGCGATAGCAACTCTCTGCTGCTGTCCGCCTGACAGCTGGTTCGGATTATGGTGTTCCCTGTCCTGAAGTCCTACGCTGTGAAGAGCGTCTATCCCTCTTGATTTCCGTTCAGAGGTGTGAAGACCTTTGTAGAGCATCGGAAGCTCGACATTTTCAAGGGCTGTTGTTCTTGATAGCAGGTTAAATCCCTGAAATACGAAACCGATTTTTCTGTTTCTTATCCTCGCGAGCTGATCGCGTGTTAGATTTTTAGTGTCTACTCCATCGAGCATATACTTTCCGCTGGTCGGTTTATCGAGGCATCCTATTATATTCATGAAGGTCGATTTGCCCGATCCGGAAGCGCCCATTATCGCTACAAATTCGCCGGTATGAATTGTAAGCGATATGTCGTTCAGCGCATGCACCTCGACATCGTCTCCCAGAATATATGTTTTGGTTATATTATGAGCCTCTATTAAAAGCTTTGGTGTATGCTTTGCCGTCATGGTCAGAACATCCTCGGGGGGCCCTGCGGCGTACTGACTTTTTTCGACGTCTCTGAAATTTTTTCCAGAATAATATCCATCCCCTCTTTAAGATCGCCGGTTATCATTTCGGTACTGTTGCCGTCTGTTATACCGGTTGTAACGGTAATACGCTTCGCTTTCCCTTTATCTAGAACCCAGACAGAAAAATTTTTCCCGTCCATCTTTGTACCGGGGACCTGGCCCGATTTATCCTGCATTTTGAATCTCAGCGATACATTCGGTATTCTGATTACGTCGCTTCTTCTGGAAATTATAATGGATGTATTTGCTGTCATACCCGGCATAAGTTTCAGGTCCGAGTTATCAACTTTTATTACAACATCATAAGTCACAACATTCGAAACAGTGGTAGGAGCAACTCTCACCTGTGAAACAATACCGCGGAAAGTGTTTTCAGGATATGCATCCACGGTAAAGTTGACATGGAGACCTGTTTTTACCTTGCCGATATCGGCCTCGTTAACGTTGGTATCTATCTGCATTTTTGTAAGGTCCTCCGCGATTGTGAACAGCGTCGGAGTCTGGTAGCTTGCAGCGACAGTCTGGCCCACATCGACGGCCCTTGATATTACTATGCCGTTTACCGGTGAACATATCCTGGTGTATTCGAGATTTGTCTCGGCAATAATGAGAGATGCCTTCGTCTGTTCAAGCTGCGCTTTAGACTGGTCAAGCTGTGCCCTTGCTGAATCATAATTGGTTACGGCTGTATCGAGTTCGGACCTGGCTATCAGATTTTTTTTAACCAGTTCCTGGTTTCTTTCCATTGTCCTTCTGGCATCCGCCATAAGAACCCTTGATTTCTCTACTGCGGCATCGGCTGCTGCGAGGTTCGCCTTTGCAAGTAAAAGCTGCGCCTTCAGGGCAGTGGGATCTATATGTGCTATAAGCTGCCCTTTTTTAACCTTCGAGTTGTAATCTACATAGATCCTCTGAATGGTACCTGATACCTGTGTCCCTACCGAAACTGTTTTGATAGCATTGACTGTCCCGGAGGCGGTTATCGTCTCCAAGATTTCGCCGCGGGTGACTTTTTCAGTTCTGTACTGTTCTTTGCCGTTTTTTCCTGACAGCGCAAAGAACAGTACGGCAGATATGGCAACAATAGCCGATCCGGTTATTATCATTTTTTTTCCGTTTTTCATTGTCTTGCTCCGATCGATTTATCAAGGGCCGCCCTGGCTACTCTGTAGTTGTACAGCGCATTTATGCGGGCATTTTTTGCGCTGATGTATGATGCCTGTGCGTCGGAGACCTCTGTCATGTTGCCGACGCCGGCCTGGTATCGCCCGTTTGCGAGTTCAAGATTTTCAGCGGCATGAGCCTCGGTCAGTTCCGTAACAGGAATTGTTTTTTCGGCCTGTTTTACCTTGATTATCGCCTGCTTGACATCGAGTATTATCTGCTGTTTGACGAGCTCGGCGTTTGCCTTCTCTGCATTAAGATTTGCATTTGCTTCCCTGATCTGGTTTGTGGTAGCAAATCCGCTGAAGATGGGAAGGGTTACGTTAACACCGAGATTCCACTCGCGGTTGAGAGGGAACTCTGAGCCTGCGAGAGAATACGAACCTGTGCCATTTACAGAAGGGAAAAAACCTTTATCCGCAAGTTCTATGCTCTTTGTCAGGGACTTTATCCTAAACATTTCAGCGAGATAATCGGGTCTGTTTTTTAATGCCTGTTCCACAAGACCGTCAAAATCCAGTTCCTCCCTGGTATAGGACATGTTGTCCTCAATGTCGTATTCAGCCATGGTTGCGGTATCGATCCCAATTGCGTTGTTAAGTGTAGCGATCGCGATACTGATCGCGTCTTCGGCCTGTATCAGGCTCAGTTTCGCGCTGCCGAGATTCATCTCGGCAGTTGTTACATCGAGTCTCGATTTCAGATGGACTTCAAAATATCCGTTAGCCTGATCGAGATGCATCTGCATCTGGGTAACAGTCTCCTGCGCGACATCCCTGTTTTTTCTGGCCTGAAGGAGTCCGTAATACGCGACCTTTACATTGTATATAACCTGTAATAAAGAGCTGTCAAAGTTCTGCCGTGCTGCATCGGTGGTCGTTTTCTGAATATCAATCTCTGCGGAGGTTTTACCGAAATCGTAGATATTCTGATTCAGATTAATACTGCCGGTATACTGGTTGTATTCATTTGTATTTTTAGTTCCGGCTACGGAATTCTTTGAAGAGGTTGTTGTTGAAATCCTGTTGTATGCTGTTGTTGCGGATAACTGGGGGTAGTATGACGAATAGGCCTGATCGATACGGCTCTCCCCGGCATTTACATTGCTTCTGGCTGCCTGCAGGCTCGGATGCAGGCTGACTGCAGTATCAATGCATTCCTGGAGCGTCAGAACCTTTTTTTTATTGCCGGCATCATCGCTGAATGACGGTAAGGGGATCGATAACAGAATAATAGCTGTTATGGGAAACAGATATCTCACTGTCATATATCCTCTGAACAAGTTGTTGATTCGCATAATATACCCCTGTTACGGGAATTTTTTCACAATAATTATTATCAATACCAGATGTCAAATATTGCATCAACTATATATTTTTACCATAAAAAAGCATAAAAATAAAACATGGTTATCTGTAAATTTATAATTTAGACCCGGTTTTTCGGGAAAAGGTTCCATAAAGTGGATAATTTTTATTTTATTACTTCCATCAGAACCTTTGTATTAATAAAATGGCATGATATCATAACGAAGGATACAGGACATATTTAAAACAGATGAATCCAGGTGAAGAAAAAATATACAGGGTATTGCACGACACGTTTGGCGCGGATGAATTCAGGCCGTCGCAGAAGGAGGTTATACTCCGTACTCTTGAAGGGGAACATTCGCTGGTGCTGATGCCCACCGGTATGGGGAAATCCTTGTGCTATCAGCTCCCGGCACTGATTTTCAGCGGCCTGACAATAGTTATCTCGCCTCTTATTGCACTGATGAAAGACCAGGTCGATCAGCTTAAGAGGCTGGGGATCGATGCTTCATTTGTCAACTCCTCGCTGGGTAAGGGGGAGAGAGAGACACGCTATAGCAACATCAGGCGCGGCAGGTATAAAATACTCTATGTTTCGCCCGAGCGTTTCAGAAAAAAGGGTTTCCTTGACGCGATCGGGCATCGCGAGGTCTCTCTGCTGGCGCTTGACGAAGCCCACTGCGTCAGCCAGTGGGGAAACGATTTCCGGCCCGACTATTCCAGGATAAGCGAGTTCAGAAATATAATCGGCAATCCTGTGACCCTCGCGCTGACCGCTACCGCAACGGTCAACGTGCAGAACGACATCATTGAGAGGAGCGGTATACCGTCAGGAGAGATGAAGATATTCAACGAGGGGATCTGCCGGCCGAATCTGTCTCTTGAGGTTTTCGATGTAATAGATGAGCAGGAGAAGTACGACATCATGCTGGAGCAGATCTCCGGGTGCGAAGGAACGGTTGTAGTGTACTTCAGCCTGATAAAAAGCATTGAGCGCTTTGCGGAGTGGCTCGATATGAGAAAGGTCAGGTATATGATCTATCACGGAAGGCTTGCTCCCGAAAAGAGGAGAAGAATCCAGCGCGAGTTTATGGACGCGAGGAAGACCCTGATGCTTGCCACGAACGCTTTCGGCATGGGTATTGACAAACCGGACATCAGAATGATTATCCACGCAGAGATACCTGATTCGATAGAATCTTACTACCAGGAGATCGGAAGGGGCGGCCGCGACGGGAAGAGTACAAGATGTATACTTCTTTACGGACAGGATGACCTCGCAGTGCAGATAAGCTTTCTGCAGTGGAAAAATCCCGACGTAATTTTCATCAGGAATGTATACTCCCTGTTGAAGAATCTCGGCGAACATGTAAATTCATACGAGTACGAAGATCTGCAGGAGAAGGTGGTCCATAAACAGAGGGATGACCACAGGCTTCAGACAGTGCTGAATCTTTTTGATATGTACGGCATCACGGAGGGAGCTATTGAGACAAAAAATCTGAAGCTGACGGATGAACTCCGCGATGAGCTTCTTGATGAGATTTTTATCCGCACAAAGATGGAGAGAGACAGGCAGAGGCTGATCGACATGGTAAACTATGCGAAAAGCAGCAGGTGCAGAAGGGAAATTATATATCAGTATTTCGGGATGGGATTTAATGAGTGCGGTAACTGTGATAACTGCAGGGCCTCGGAGAGATAAGCCCCTTTAGTAAAGGAGACCTGCTTTGATCTCCGGAGCGCAGAGTCCCTGAAAATTTGAAATCATGATACTATTTATAAATACCTGTTTTGAGTACAGAGAGGTAGAAATCCCAGTTTTTCATATAAACGGTTTTCAGTTTTTTAACATTTTTGTTCTTCTTGAAAGCATGTAAAAAATCATCCCTTGTCCTTGCCAGGAGCCATATTAAAAGATCTATAAGCTGCTCTCTGTCATAGCGCAACTGATCTCCGCTGATAGAACCGAAGACGATCAGGAACTGCTTCATGAATATCTTCTTTATTTTATCCTCGAGATTCTGGTCATTTATTCTGTATGTATTGGCGATGAACCTTACGTATTCAGGATTTTTAATATAAAAATCTATTGCGATAGATGAGACAAGTCTGAATCTTTCCAGAATATCCCCCGGAAGTTCCTCGCACTCTTTTTTTAAACCGTTTCTTATAAATCCGTAAAGTTCCCTATAGGTGTGTTCTGTTATGAAAATAAAGAGTTCCTCTTTGGATGAGATATACTCGTAAAGCCCCCCTTTCGAAATACCGGCAGCCTTGATAATTCTATCGGTGGAACTCCTCTCATATCCATAAGTGGCAAATTCATCGATACAGGCATTTATAATGATTTCTCTTTTTGATTCTGGTATGTTAAAAAACGCAGCTTTCATTTTAAACACTCCTAAGTAACACTATCTTTTTCAGAACCTGCGGGAAATCTGAAAATGGACCCCGGCAGTTCACTTAAGGTTGGATTACTTGATTCAACGAGGATACTTTTGTCAAGATCGTTACAGTAAATTAATAATACTTTGAACATCAGGCTCTGACCCCCCTCTTCATTTTGATAATAACTACGAATTCAGGGAATTACCAGTCAGATGAAATGAAAGTTATTGCATTTCATGTTATTTATCTTTGTATAACATTGAAAAAAAATTGACACTTCAGCCTGTATAGGCTATCATTGCACTTTAAAAGGAATTATACGTCATTCTCATCCGCGAATATATAGAGGTCAAGCGTGCAGTACCAGAAAATGAGAAAAAAAACCTTTGTTAAGAGGATACATCTTACTCTTGATATTTTAATTGTCGCAGGATCATTTATTGCTGCGTACGGTGTAAAAAAATATATACTTCCCGCTGGTTTGGCAGGTCTCAGCATTGCGCCCAATTATTACGTTATACTCTCGGAGGCAATGATAACATGGATTCTGGCAGACATGATTTTTAATCCCTACAAATCTTTTTCCAAAAAAAAATTATCCAATATCATAATAGATAATGTTAAGATGATAACAACAGTAGTAGCACAGCTGATGATCGTAAGCTTTATGTTCAAGATGGATATAAGCAGGATCCTTATGGTCCTGTTTTTTCTTATCAGTTTTATTGCTCTCTTTATCAGTAAAAGTATTCTGTTCTCGATAAACAAAAGACATCTTAAAAGAGATTTTAACATTTTGAATGTACTAGTAGTCGGCTCCAGGGGAAGGGCCCGGCAGGTAATTGAGCATATACATGATTACAAGAGACATTACAAAGTTATCGGCTGTATTGATGTCGATAAAACTCTCATCGGTGAAGAGGTAAAGAACGGAGTCAGGGTTATCGGTTCTCTCGAAGATCTTAAGACAATTCTGGTCAGTAATATAGTTGATGAGGTTATCTTTGCGATGCCTCTCCAGAAAATAGATTCCATAGATACAGATATTCTGCTGGTCGAGATGATGGGAATTTCAGTCCGTATTTTCCCTGACTGGTATCTCCACTCGACAATTTTTGAGCCCGGTATTTCAAAAATTTCATTCGATAATTTCGGCGGATTGCCGAATATGCTCCTAACGGCCACTAGCCAGAACCAGATGAGTCTGCTGCTGAAAAGCGTCTCGGATTTTGTAGTTGCGTTTATTCTTCTTCTGATACTTTTTCCCTTTTTTATTATAACAGGTATACTTATAAAATCATTTTCAAGGGGGCCTGTTTTTTTCAGCCAGAATCGAACCGGGCTTAACGGCAGACAGTTTATACTCTATAAATTCAGAACAATGTATGTGGATGCAGAGGAGAGGCTTAACGAATTGAAAGCCCTAAACGAAGCAGACGGTCCTGCATTTAAGATGGAAAATGATCCGAGGATCATTCCATATATAGGAAAATTTCTTAGAAAGACAAGCATTGATGAATTGCCTCAGCTGATTAATGTCCTGTCAGGCACCATGAGCCTCGTGGGACCGCGGCCTCCTCTTCCGGCCGAGGTTGAGAAATATAACCTCTGGCAGAGAAGAAGGCTCTCGATGAAACCGGGGCTCACATGTCTCTGGCAGATAAAACCAAACAGAAATGACCTCTCCTTTAACGAATGGATGGCCCTTGATCTGAATTACATAGATACATGGTCTCCGGCACTTGACTTATCAATACTGGTCCAGACTGCAAAAGTAGTCTTCGGAGGCCATGGGAGATAATCCTGGCCATGCGACTAAAACCTTTAAAACTTCTATTACTGTTAATACTCCTTACATCATGTACCGGCAGATATATCGGCGAATACGACGGCGGCCGGATGCAGGGGAAGGGGTATCTTGTCTATGAAAACGGGAACAGATACTGGGGACAGTTTAAAAACGACAAGCGTCATGGTTACGGAGTCTTTATCCTGGGGCCGGGTTCCAGGTGGGCCGGTAATAAGTATGCCGGTCAATGGGTAGAGGATGAACGTGAAGGAGAGGGAACTTATATCTTTGCCGATGGAACCGAATACAGAGGGCAGTGGCATAAAAATCTTATGCATGGCCAGGGAACCATAAAATATTTTGATGGCGCTGTATTTACAGGAGAATGGCGCAACGGATGGAAATATAAAGGTAAATATATACTCGGCAGTGACACTCAGTGGGCCGGAAACAGTTATGAAGGCGAATGGAAAAATGACAAGATGGATGGAGTGGGTAAGTATATCTATTCCAATGGCAATGTTTATAATGGACAATGGAAGGACGGGAAAATGAATGGAACCGGTACTATGAAGTTCGCCAATGGCGACAATTATACCGGAGACTGGAAGAATGATAAAATGCATGGAACGGGTTTATATCAGTACGCAAACGGCAGGAGGTATACCGGGCAGTGGATCAACGATGACATGAACGGGACCGGAACTATGTTTTTTCCGAATGGCGACAGGTATACAGGCGGTTGGACATCCGGCGTCATGCATGGCAAAGGGGAGTATACTACAGCCAGGGGCAAAATTGAAATCGCCGAATGGAATATGGGGATTAAGGTGGTTCAAATTCCGGCCTCGGATAAAAATGCCGGCAAATGGGCCAGCGGAGTTCATGAGTTTACATATTTTAATGGAGATAAGTATAACGGTGAATGGAAAAACGGTAAAAGACACGGTAAGGGCACTCTGGTATTGAGCCGTGAATCAAAGTGGGCTGGAAATAAGTACGTTGGAGACTGGAAGAATGACAAAATGGACGGTTTATGTACTTATTATTTTGCAAATGGGAACAGATATGAGGGTGAATGGAAGAATAATGATATAAACGGCAGAGGCACAATGTTCTATGCCAATGGAGACCGTTATACCGGTGAGTGGAAGGACGGTTCCATGCATGGCAAAGGGGAGTATACTACATCCAGGGGTAAAATCATAGCGGGAGAATGGAGCAGGGGAGTGAAGGTTGAGGCCCAGCAGGTCGCAGTTGAGAATGATGCCGGCAGATGGAAGAGCGGAATTCATGAATTTGAGTTTGAGAACGGCGACAGATACAAGGGCGAATGGAAAAACGGTGAAATAAACGGTAACGGTACAATGCATTATTATAACAGCGATATCTACTCCGGAGAATGGAAAGACGGAAAGAGAAACGGCAAAGGTACATTTATTGTAGGCAGTAAATCGAGATGGGCCGGAAATAAATATGTTGGCGACTGGGTAGATGATAAAATGCAGGGTAAATGCATCTATTACTTTTCAAACGGTACACGTTATGAAGGAGAGTGGAAGAATAATGATATGAACGGACGGGGAACACTTTATTATTCCAACAATGACCGTTACGAAGGTGAATGGAAAGATGGAAACAGGGAAGGAGAGGGGACCTATTACCACTATCTCGACGGAAAGGTTGATACCGGTAAATGGAAATATGACAGATTTGTTGCAGACAACAAATAATATAAATAATCAAATAAATTTAAAAGGTGTTGTATAAAATGAAAAAGTATTTAATTCTGCTATTTTGTTTTTTATTATCATGTGCGCAAAAGGGGGATGTTTCCAATATGGGCAACGGACTAAAGAGTAAAAAGGCTGATAAGTCAGACTTAACAATTTTAGCATCAAAAAAAATATATTTCGGGCACCAGTCTGTCGGTTACAATATTATGGATGCACTGGCCTCTATGGTTCCGGCCGGTTCAAAACTGGTCATTAAAGAAACCGATACACCGGGTGATTTTAAGCAGCCTCTGTTTGCTCATTCAAAAAACGGTGAGAATGTCAAGCCTTTGACCAAGATTCAGGGATTTGTGGAGAAGATGGATTCCGGTCTCGGCAACAGAGTCAATATCGCTTTCTTTAAATTCTGTTATGTTGATGTAAATGCCTGCGTTGATGTCAACGGGTTATTCTTTGACTATAAAAAAGCAATGGACGGTTTGATTAAAAAATATCCAAAAACCAGATTTATACATGTTACTATTCCTGTTACGAAAGAGGAGGAGGGACTTGTAGCTGCAATGAAATCAATGATAAAATCCCTGATAGGTAGAAAAACCGGATTTGAAATTGATAACATAAAGAGGATGGAGTTTAACAATCTTTTAAGAAAAGAATACGGTCCAAGAGTGTTTGATCTGGCGTTGATTGAGTCTTCGGATAGTGATGGTAGGGAAATCATCAGCAATAAAGGCGGTATTGCCCATCAGGCATTACTAGAAGAATATACAACCGATGGAGGGCATCTTAACCAGTTAGGTGGAGAGGTCGTAGTTTCAAAACTTGTCAAATTTCTTACCGGTAAAAATATCTGACATGCCGGCTTCAACCGTGGTATTTATTTTTTTTCGGATCTGAGACTGCCTGCCTATACGGTAGCAGCTAGATCCGGGACCTGTTTATTCTGTCAATATACGGAAGAAGAACTAACTGTGCAGTATATGATGTTAATGGATATTGCACAGTATCAAATTCATGAGTGAAATCGGGTGATGAAAGAAAAATTAAAATTGTGTTTTGCGGCTTCTTCAGGCGGCCACTTTGAGCAGCTGATGATGCTTAAATCGCTGATGTTGAAACACGACAGTTTTATAGTAACAGAGAAAACCTTGTATGTCACTGATGCAGGAATAAAATGCTACTATTTATCCCAGGTAAACCGTAAAGAGGTTATGTTTATCCCGAAAATGATAGTAAACTCATTTTTTTCGATGATGATATTGATCAGGGAAAAACCTGATGCGGTGATCTGCACCGGGGTACTGGCTATGATACCTCTCTGTATATTTGCTAAGATTTCAGGCAGGAAATTAATCTACATCGAATCATTTGCCAAGGTAACTTCAGCAACAATCAGCGGTAAATTTTTATACCGGTACGCTGACCGTTTTTATGTACAGTGGGAGGATATGCTGACAATTTTTCCGGATGCGGTATATAAAGGCGGTATATATTAAATTACGGAGCAGAACGGTATGATATTTGTTGTTACCGGATCACAAAAATTCCAGTTTAACAGGCTTCTTGAAAAGATAGATGATCTGGCGGGAAAAGGTATAATTACAGGAAAAGTTTTCGCTCAGACGGGATATAGTAATTATCGGATAAAGAATTATGAATTTTCCGATTTCCTCAGCCGGGATGATTTTGAAAAAAAGATGCATGAAAGTTCTGTGGTCATAACTCACGGAGGAACCGGGGCAATTATCGGCGCGGTTAAAAAGGGGAAAAAAGTGATAGCTGTCCCAAGGCTTGCGAAGTATAAAGAACATGTGGATGATCATCAGGTTCAGCTTCTGAAGCAGTTCGATGAGATGAATATTATCTGTTCCTGTTATGATCTGGATGATCTTGAAATATATCTTAAAACTATTGAAGACAGAAAGTTCATAACGTATCACTCAAATACGGAAACAATAATCAGGGATATAGAAGACTTCCTTAACAGTTCGTTGTAAAAGAATCAAACCGGACCACCGGCTTCAGTCCGGATATTGCCATTGTAATCATCTACATGTTTGCGGAGACTGTTATCCGGGATAATAGCGTTATTTACTATTTAAATAATCGTCATACCTGAGTTTGCCGGCGTATATATTGTCCGTATAAAGCACACAGCCGTCATTCTGCGGATGTATTCCGAAGTTGGTTCCGTACATTGCCTGTACAACCGTGACACCAAAGTCGCCGGTTGTGCTGTAAAGCTCATTTCCATTTAAATAAAATGCGATAGAACCGCCGGTACCCTGAGTATAATGTATCTCCAGGTGGTTGACAACCCCTTTTTGTATAACAATGGCACTGTCGACCAGAGATATCTGCGTAAAAGCTCCTCCCGCCTGTGTACGGAATGAGAGGCCCTGGACTGTAATAGGAAGATTCGGGCCGCCTGAGATCACACCTTCCCCGGGGTAGATAGAAGTATCTGCTGAATCATCATGATGAAAACCGATCGTTGCGACAAGTCCGGAGTCATTCCTGTCGTAATCGCTGAACAATTCGATTGTATCTATTTTGGCGCTGCCCGGAGTATAATGGTTCGCGTCGAGGTTCTCCGGATAAATGAAATCTGCGGAGAACCACAGTGACGGATTTCCCGGCGGAATGATTATTGATATCGGAGCGTAACTGGTTCCGCCGTTGTACCAGTGTTTATATCTCATGTTGCCGCTGACATTTTCATTGGAAACCAGGCAGTTAAAAACATGTCCGCTGGCTTGATCGGTAAAATGCATCTCATGTTTCCATAAACCTGCGTAACTGCTTCCGTCTCCGTAGATCACGAATTCTCCATTGACACCGTCTGCATCAGATAGCTGTTTTATCTGATCAGAGGTCATGGCATAGTCATATATGCGGATATCGGTATATTCACCGGGAAACAGGTAATCCGTGGATGTTGCGTCAAATGTACCGACAAATATTGTGCCCGATGAAATTGTATTAACATAGGTTCCCTGGCCTGAGAGTTTATTGTCAATGTATATATACTGCTCAGTTCCGGTCTGGACAAAGGATACCCGCGACCAGGTATTATACCTGATATCATTAACATCAGCTTTTGCGCCATCATCAAATTCCCATGTTGTACCGTTAAAGCTCAGTCTGTGGAGATTTGAAAAACGAATTACCGGACCGTAGGCTGCGTCTGTAAGACGGGCAAGAAATGTCACTGTGTACTGCTTGATATTCTTGCTGATTATATTTCCTGTCAGTCCGCCTCTGAGATTAAAGAACATGCCTGACTTTATGTACGTTTTGTTGGCCAGACCCTTAACATCGCCTCTGCACCATTGAATTTCAGTTCCTACTGCATTCAGGCTTTTGCCGGATACAGCATCTGAAACAACTGTTCCGTTGCCTTCGCTGCATGTTAAATGATATACCAGTGAATTTGTAGAGGTATCACCGTCACCGTCGGTGTCTGGATTTTCATTAGTATTGGTGACCGGTACTTTCGGGCCGAAATAGGCACATGCTGTAAATGCAAATGTAGCGGCAACCATGAAGATGATGACAGGTATTTTTATATTCACATTCACTCGTATAACCTTCCAGTTTTATTATATGTTTATTGCCGGTTTTTCAACATCCGGTTTTGTCTGAATTTAATTTCTGAAAGCGGATGAGACTGATAACCTCTGACAATAAGATTTAACCTTAATCTCTTTGCTGCATCATCCGGTTACAGGATATTAACTGTTATAAAATTGTCAACATTAAAAACCCATCTGTGCTGTTGTATTGGTCAGGCTTTATTTACTAATTTCCGCGATTTTTTGTGATTGGTATCATCTGGAGGAAAGAAACCTTATTGATATAAAATTCATATGCAGGTATAAGGATAAGTATAGATTCCGGCTGAGCGCTGAACTGCTTTAATCCTGCACCCAGCCGGTTATATTCAGTAAAAAGGTACCGTTACTTTCCGTCCCAACCCTCGATAAATGCCATCAATACCCAGAAAGCTTTAGCTTTTCTTTCGCATAAAGCAAAAGACGCGTGTCCCGCTTCATCTGCATCGTAAGATTCATGCCGCAGATACAGTGTATGTGTGCCGTCTGAATCGGTATAAGTTTCTGTCCTCTGTGCGGTGTTGTTGATATTCCAGTTTTCTATATCAGCCTGGTCGAACAGTATACCGCCGTTGGCTATTACTTCATCTCTCATCATCTGGTTATACTTTGTAACCCGCCATCCCCCTGCATCCGCGCCGCATCCGTCTGAAACAGCTGTCTGGAATAAAAATTTGGTCTGATTTATTGCAGTATTGTTATTAAAACTGCGGATAGCGGCGATATAAGCATTAAAGCGTTCCTGGTTGAAAGTTATCGAGTTGCCTGATTCATCATGGACCCAGTTGTCCCATGAGAAATCCCAGCACCAGCAGTAGAGAGAGAGATAAAAGGGCTTACCATCTGTGATGGCCTGCTTCGCTGTATTTACCACTGTAGTCCTTGCATATGGAGTTGCCCAGTAGCCTTCATCTCCGAGACCGTATTCAGACCAGCCGTATTCGCTGTAATGCCCCCGGTATACTCTCATTGCGGTAGTGTCAGTGAGGTCCCCGGGGCTGCTGGTGGTGCCGACCTGGACATTATATGTGCTGTTAGCTGTCTCTAAACGCTCCAGTCCAGTGGGGATCTGGTAACTGTGTGATTCTCCGACAATCCATACCAGTTTGCTTTTTGCGGCATTAAGATAACTGGCGGGTATTGAATTAAAAAGACTGACATGTCTATGATCCACTATTATATAAGAACCTGTCACGGGTGGTGCAGATGTTGTTCCGGATGTTGTGATATAGGCAGACCCGCCTACCGAATTATAGGCGCGCACCCTGTAATGATATTTTGTTGATGCCGTGAGCCCTGTGTCGGTATATGTTGTGACATCAGCCGCCACGTTAGCCAGAAAGTTCCATGTTCCGGGCGAACCGGCATTGTCGCTGGCCTTCTCTATCCTGAAACCCTGTTCGTTGACTGAATTGTCGGTCCATGTAACCTGTATTGATGTTGAAGATATAGCCGTAGCCGCAATACCGGAAGGTGCATCCGGGATGACTACCGGTTCAGCCTGTGTGGTGGCATACGAAGTTGCGAAATCGGAATCACCTATGGAATTATATGCGCATACCCTGTAGTGGTATGTTGTTTCAGCAGTGAGTCCTGTGTCGGTATATGTCGCAACACCGGCACCGACATTGGTCAGTGTGCTCCATGTTCCGGGTGATCCAGCGTCGTCATTGGCCCTTTCGATTCTGAAACCCTGTTCGTTGTCTGAATTGTCGGTCCATGTAATCAATATTGACGATGAAGATTCCGCTGTCGCATCGAGGGTCAGCGGCGCGTTTGGCGTCACCGCAGGTGCGTCAAGGGTAGTTGTGCTTGCGGAAGGAGAATTTCCTGAACCCCCTTTCGCATTGTAGGCGCTCACCCTGTAATGGTATTTTGTCGAGGGGGATAGTCCGGTGTCGCTATATGTTGTGACATTAGCACCGACATTGGTCAGTGTGTTCCATGTTCCGGGTGATCCTGCATTATCATTTGCCCTTTGTATTATAAAACCCTGTTCGTTATCCGAGTTGTCGGTCCATGAAAGACCGATTTCTGTTGAGGATTCGGCTGTCAGTGTAAGGCCTGACGGGGCGTTGGGTACTACTAATGCCATAGCCTGAGTTGTCGCACTTACAGAATCTGTGTAGGACGATGCCCCTGCAGAGTTGTATGCCCTGATCCTGTAATGATACGTTGTCTGTGCTGAAAGAGCATTGTCATTATACAGTGTTATACCGGCAGCAACATTTTTCAATAAAGCCCAGGTCCCCGGAGAGCCTCCGTTATCATTGGCTCTTTCAATTGTGAAGCCCTCTTCATTATCTGAATTATCGTTCCATGTGAGTTGTATAGTTGATGAGGATTCAGCCGTTGCGCCGAGACCCAGCGGTGTATCAGGTATCGTTACAGGAGTCGGATCGGTAGTGGCGTATTTTATATCTGTGTAACCGGAATCCTCAGAGCTGTTGTATGCTCTGACCCTGTAGTGATACGTTGTCAATGCAGAAAGCCCCGTATCATTGAATGACGCAACATTTGTCGATGTGGTGGCAATCTCGTTCCAGTTTCCAGGTACGCCGCTATTGTCATCAGCCCTCTCTATTTTAAATCCGGTTTCGTTGCTGGAATTATCAATCCATGAGAGATTTATCTGTGAAGCTGATGCGGCTGTTACTGTAAGTCCGGATGGATCGTTCAAAGGTTCGTTATTTGCCGGATCTTTATCGCTTTTCGACGACTTACAGGATGTGTTAACTGTAAGTATCAGGCATAATGCTAAAGTAAAATGAATTATATTTGCGAAGAGTCTTTTTGAGTTCATAATAATCCCCGTTATTTATAAAATGTCATAATTTAAGAATATATGCTTGTTAAAATACACTTCTATGTCAACTTTTTTTAGTTTAAAAAACACTTTTTACCGATATATTTAATTGTGTATTTACCTGCAATCCGGAATTAAAAAAAAGTAAAATATATTTTCAGACTCCGATATATAAAAGTAAAATAATTGCAACAGTGCGGTGTTTTGCAGTTAATGGTCCTGTTGAAATTTTATGGTAGTCGGAGCAGCGGTATTATGTCGTAAAAGAGCCTGGTTGGATTAAAATAGTGTGTATCCCTATTTTTCTCTTGACTTGCTTCAATAAAATGCTAGTTTTTATTCTATAAAAGGGATGAGTAAAATTAATTTAAAAAAGAAGATACTGCCTGTTATTATTGTTCTGGTTTCTATCCGGGTATTTGCATTTGAAATGGTTGTCCAGGGAAGGATTGATGAAATGTATGACTCCAATATTAATGCGTCGAGTACTGAACCTGAATCTGATTGGACAACAAATCTGATGGCGGGCCTGGCTATAAACAGTGAATTAAGAGAGCTGGATATAAGCCTGGCCGGTAACATTTACCAGAGGCTGTCATTCGGTCATCGTGAAAATAATATGAGTTATCAGGATCTGCTGTTTTCTTTAAATAAGAGTTTTTCCGAGAATGTTGTTTTTCGGATGGCGGATTCATTTGAAAACTATCCTCAATCAAGATCTTTTGGTTCGCTGTTCGGCCGCAGTGATGCAGCTACGGGCTATACGAATAACACTTTTTCTACAGGTCTTTCGGTTTATGTAACAAAACAGATTTTTATTGAGGGTTCCTACAGTAATGGTATATTAAATAATGACAGTTCGCTGATGGTTGACTCTTTATATCATAATCCCGGAGGAGATATAGGATACTGCTACGATACGGCAAATATATTTAAGGTCGGTTATTTTTATACTTTGATGAAATACGACAATGGGACTCAAAGCAGGGGGGACCGCGGTTTTATTGAATATGACAGGGATTTTACAAAACAGATGAGACTCGCTTTACAGACAGGTTATGATTATATTACAAACAATCAGGGGCAGGCGTTATCTACCAGATGGATGGCTTCCCTGATAGATGATGTTGATCAGAATAATCAGCTAAATATTTCCTATTTGAAAGAGAGTACAATCAGCAATGTATATAATGATACATTTCAAAACTGGAGAATTTCAGGGTCTCTTATTCGGGAGGTAAGTGAGAGAACCAGGGTTAATTTCACTATATTTTACGGAGTCGGTACTTACGAGATCAGCGGGGTAAGTGATGAGCTGGCCGGTGCATCGGCAGCTTTAAGTTTTATTGTAACGGAATTTATAAATTTTAATGTGGGATATAGTTTTACCTGGAGCAGAAACGTTACTCCGGGCAGTATTGAAAACGAATATAACAGGAATCAGATTTTTGCGGGATTGTCAGGAGCATATTAAGTCTTTAGTCTGTAAAGGTTCTTCAGATTTGATGTCTGGTCAGTCAGGAGATACGCTGTTTTTTATTTTATCAGGAGGAACTATATGCTGAAGAAAGCAGCATTTTTCATATTTTTATTTTTTTCCTCAGCGCCGGTATTTGCACAGGTTTACACAATCGGGGTTGGAGATATTCTTGAAGTCGCAATACATCAGCCCGATCCTATGACGACACGTGTTACAGTATCGCCCGGCGGGGATATATCGGTTCCGTACATCGGGAGCGTCTATGTAAAAGGGAGAACTGTGTCATCCACTCAGAAAGTTATTCAGGACAAGCTTGCCAATGGTTATCTGAAATATCCTGTCGTTACAGTTTCGCTTGTTGAATCACGAAGCAGAAGTTTTACCATTTCTGGAGAGATTAATAGGCCGGGAAACTATCCTCTGCTTGATAATATGACTGTATTAAAGGCTATTTCAATAGCAGGCGGATTTACACGTTTCGGTTCATCAAGCAGGGTTAAAATATTGCGCCCAAGAAAAGACAGACCTGGTTATATTAGTATTAAAGTCGATCTTAAGGCGGTTCTAGACGGTGATGCTGCGGCGGATGTTGTTATCGAAGCCGGGGATATTATTGTAATTTCTGAGGGAGTATTCTGATAAGTGATAACCCGTTTTATACTGGTAACGTTCTCTGCGTAAACGGAATACCGCTTATGGCCTGGAAGTTCATAAATAAAATAAGCAAGTTTTAAAACAGTATGCCATCATTATATTGTATTTAATAATTTTATATATTGGATTGAAATAATGGAAAATAAAGCGAACTCAATGCAAATATCGGTTAAAGGTATTATTGATATCATTTTTCGAAACAAAATGATTATTGTAATTTCGTTCTGTGTATGTATTGTACTGACTTTTATAGCAGTACAATTTATAACGCCTGTATATGATGCAACTGTCAAGATGCTTGTCCGGGGACAGAGCATTGTGGCATCAGAATCATATGCACCGATCATGGCCAGCGGAGTTCATATGACACAGGCTGAAATTGTAAAATCATACCCGGTTTTAAAAAGAGCCGCCATAGCGATGAATTTACAGAACCGTCCGTTTGACTATGAAAAAGACTATTGCTCCAAGATAAAAAGGTATTATGTTGATCTGATAGCAAAAAAAACTCAACGAGAGCTGGATTCTTTGCCTCCTGATAAACAGGAGGAGATGAAACTGGATATTGCCGTCGGGGATTTAAAAGACAGACTGTCAGTAAGTTTAATTCCCGGAACGGATATTTTTACCATTAATATGAAAGCCTATAGTATAGAAGAAGCTATTGAGACAGCAAATATCGTCAGTAGGTCCTATACTATATTTGATCAGATCCAGCAGCTTGCTGAAGTTAAAATGCGTTATGGAGAATACCATCCCACTGTAATGCAGCTGATAGATAATATTACCGAGTATACTAATAATTTATCAGGTATGCCTATGCCTGACATTCAGGCTATAGGTACCGCGAGTGTCAAGATAATTGAACAGGCAACATCTTCTCATAATCCTGTAACAAAACCTAAAAGAATAATAATGGCTATAGCGTTGTTGGCATCAATTGCTGTCAGCTTCTGCATTGCCATCATAGCCGGCTTGTTCAACTGGACTATTAAGACTCCGGAGGAGGTTGTTACACATCTGAATCTCCCATGTATCGGCTCAATACCGAAAAAGAGCAGAAAGGATGTTGACATGGTAAGTGATGTAAGTCCCGATACGAGATATTATGATTTCTATGAAGAGCTTTCCGAACAGCTTCTGGTTTTTTTAAAAACCCAGGGTTTCAAAACAGCTGTAATCACTTCTCCGTCCTACAATAGTGATCATAAATATATTGTCCCGAATATCGGTTATTTTCTGACGAGAATGATGGGGAACCGTGTATTGCTGATTGATGCGAATTATAATGATCCTCATTTCCAGCAGATCTACTCCATAAAAGGTGAAAAATGCATTGATGGCAATATGACCCTTAATATATCACAGGACCATATAAATAAGATTGATAAGGGCCCGGATGTCGTAGCAATTAAACCGGCTACAGATAAACCTTCAGTAGTTCTGGGGAAAATCAATTTTGAAAATTTTATTGAAACTTATAAAAAAGAATATGATATAATTATAATCGATGCCACCTCGGTAAATAATATGAAAGATGCATCATTTGTATCCGACTACAGCGACGGTACAGTTATCGTTATTGATGAAGGGAAATTGAAAAGACAGATGCTGAAAAATTCTCTTCCTCGCCTCAGACGTAATAACGGGGTAATAATTGGTTGTATCCTTAATAACAGGACCTTTCCAATCCCTGAGTTTATTTATAAGAATTTTAAATATTTTATCGATTAACTGCTTTAAAGACAGGCTTGATTTATGTAATACCCGCGAAATCCGGCCTGTCTTTTTAAGTGAAATAATGAAATGTTTAAAAAATTTCTCCAGTATGAGATAAGTTCAGAAAAATGCAATCGGATGATAGATTTTGTCTTCAAGGTTGAGATAATCAGGTGTTATTTATATAATGGGTAATTTTGGCGAAACAGTATTAAATCCTCTGGGTGCATTATTTACAATAATAATGTGTGTGATTATTCTCGTTGTCAGACGGGAGAAAATGATTGTTCCTGTAATAATCCTGTCATGCTTTATCACACAGATGCAGAGGGTCGTAATATTCGGTGTTGATATGCCCATGATAAGAATTATACTCCTTTTCGGTTTTCTCAGAGTAATGCTCAGTAATGAGAAATCTACAATGACTTTCAATTCAATAGATAAACTGATCGTGTACTTTACTCTCTGCAAAGTTATGATATATACCCTGTTATGGGGGGACTTCGGTGCCCTTAAATATATGCTTGGACAGTCTTATGAAGTAGTGGGGATATATTTCCTTGTAAGATTAACCGTCAGCGATATAGAAGATTTTGACTCGATTGTGAAAACAATTATTATCGCCAGTATTCCGATAGCAATATTTATGGTGGTGGAACACAGGACAGAGGGATGGAACTTCTTTTCAATATTCGGCGGTGTGCCGGAATATGATTTGATACGTGAAGGAAAGCTAAGGGCTCAGGGGGCATTCAGCCATCCTATACTGGCAGGGACCTTCGGGGCTACTATGATTCCGTTGGCCTGGGGGCTATGGCACCGGAATTATAAAGCTCTGGCTTTTTCCGGTTTGATCAGCGCTTATGTCATAACGATAGAATCATCATCGAGCGGACCTCTGGCCGCAATGGTGGCGGGTATATTCGGAATTTTTTTCTGGAAGTTTAACAAGTATACAAAACAGGTCAGGAATCTGTTTTTTTTAACCCTTGTTTTTCTTCATGTGGTAATGAAGGCCCCTGTCTGGCACCTGATTTCCAGAATAGATCTGGTCGGAGGATCCACCGGCTATCATCGATATATGCTGATTGACGCAGCTGTTCACAATTTTTCAAGATGGTTTATCCTGGGTATTAAAGATACCGGTCCGTGGGGCCGCGGTTTGAATGATATAACCAACCAGTATATTTTAGAGGGAGTCCGGGGCGGTCTGATCAGTGTAATTCTATTTATTTTAATTATAGCAAAATGTTTTCAATATATCGGTATTGCAAGGGCCAGACTGGCCGAAAATCAGGAACTTCAGAAATATATCTGGGCATTGGGAGTTGTTATGTTTGCCCATGTCGTTTCTTTCATCTCCGTATCCTATTTCGGGCAGATTGTAATATTCTATTATATGCTTATCGGGATGATTTCCAGTTTAAATAATTTCCCGTCTATTGTTGCTGATAAAAAAACATAAAAGGTATGTTGTACTGTGAACTCGGATACATTCTTTTCGATGCCGGCTGCATTGTAAAGAATCTGCAGATAAAAATCACAAAATGTCCTTTTTTTAATTATAAAATTCTGTAAAACTGAAGTGGCATATGATATGAATGATAAAATATTGAATAGTAATGATATGTATACTGTAGAAGTAGATTGTGTTAATGATGCTCAATGGTCTGATACTTTAAACTCTTTTGAAGATGCCACGATTTATCAGACATTTGCATATGGAACTGTAAGGTGGGGGAGTAAAAATCTCAGCCATATTGTTTTGAAGAATGGTGAAAGTGTAGTGGCTGCTGCCCAGCTCGTGATAAAAAAAATACCGTTTGTCAGGCTCGGTGTGGCTTATGCTCCATGGGGTCCTGTGTGGCGAGTAAAAGATGGGGAAAAAAATAAGGCTTATCTTGAACAGATATTAAAAGCATTGATAAATGAATATGCCTTGAAAAGGGGGCTGCTGCTGCAATGCAGTCCTCCTGATATTGCCGGTGAGGATGACGAGATTGTTTCAATATATCGTAATGCCGGTTTTAATAAAGATCTAAGGGTAAACCCTTACCGTACTTTTATAATTGACATGACCAGATCAATAGAAGAACTTCGGACCGGCCTTGATTCCAAATGGAGAAATCAGTTAAATAAAGCATTAAAAAATGATCTGGAAGTTTCTGAGGGTTCATCTGATTCTGATTATAAGGTTTTCCTGGATTTGCAGAGAGAGATGCAGGACAGAAAAAAATATACACCCGGAGTTGATTATGATGAGTTCAGGGATATATTGAATCAACTTCCGGATTCTCAAAAAATGAAAATCTATATATGCAGTCATGAGGGAGTACCGGTTGCCGCAACAATAATTTCACTGATAGGTAAAAGAGGGATTTATCTCCTTGGTGCAACTGCAAATTCCGGCATGCAGCTAAATGGTTCAAATCTGCTTCAGTGGCGTATAATTGAATGGTTAAAAAATCAGGGATGTTCCTGCTATGACCTCGGAGGGATAGATCCTGAAAATAATCCGGGTGTTTATCATTTCAAAAACAGACTGGCCGGTAAAAATGGTGAAGAGTTTTTTCATATAGGTCAGTACAGTATCTCTGGTAATTTTTTGAATTATCCTGTATTTGGTGTGGTTACAGCTTTGCGCGGTATAGTAAACAGGATCATGAAATAAAAGATGAACTACAACAGAAGTTTCTTCAAAAGGAGTATCCCATGGATGTATCGATAATTATTGTAAACTGGAATACAAGAGAATTATTAAGGAATTGTCTGAATTCAATTATCAGATCAACGCATAAAATAAAATATGAAATCATTGTTATAGACAATAATTCCTCTGATAAATCGGCAGAAATGGTTAAAAAGGAATTTCCAAAGGTTAAGCTTATAGCAAACAGTGATAACAGGGGTTTTGCTGCGGCTAACAATCAGGGTATGAAAATTGCTGCCGGAAGACATATTCTGCTGTTGAATAGTGATACAGTTGTCTGTGAAGATGCAATACAAAAGACAATCGCTTTCTCTGATGCAAATCCGGATTTCGCTGTTGTGGGCTGCCAGGTTCTTATAAATGAAAAAGAAGTCCAGATGACCTGTTTCAGATTTCCGGGCCTTGTTAATATTATTCTAAACGCCACAGTATTACCGAAAGTGTTCAAATACAATAAATTCTTCGGTCGTGAATTTATGCTGTGGTGGAAAAGGGATAGTGAAAGGAAGGTGGATGTTGTATCTGGTATGTTTATGCTCGTTAAACGAAAAGCTATTGATGAAGTGGGAGTAATGGACGAAAGCTATTTTGTATACGCGGAAGAGGCCGACTGGTGCCGCAGATTCGCAGATGCCGGGTGGTCTAATGTCTTCTGGCCAGGAGCACAGATAATACATGTTCATGGAGGCAGCGGAAGCAGCAGTCAGGCAAAAATAAAAATGGCCGTGCAGCTGCAGAAAAGTCTGCTGATATTTATCAGAAAACATGAGGGAATTCTATATTATTTAATGGCCCGGATGTTTATCCTGATATCGAGTGCCGTAAAAGTACTGATCAGAATGGCGATAATGCTGATTAAAAAGCATAAAGAGGACAACGCAGCTTCAAAAATAGAATTACAGAAATCAATGGCAGTAGTTAAATTCTGTATTTCCAATAAAATGCCGGACTGATATACTGTTTGATAAAGTTTATAACAGTTGAACTGATGGATTGTAATACAGACTGTTTCCAGATCTAACCGGGAGATCCTTACGAAATGAATAAAAAAGTAGTCCGAATTATAAAATTAATTATAAGCATGATTTATTTTATAATATATCAGCCTTATCTGTTTGTTTATAGACTGTTAAATAAAAAATTCCCTGCTACTTTTGTTGTGCTGTATTACCATGAAATAAAAATGGCAGATAAGGAAAATTTTTCAAGACAGATGTCAATACTGTCAAAATTCACAAAACCGGTTAAATCAGATATTGTGTCGTTTGTAAATGGAGAGCACAGCATTGCTGTAACATTTGACGATGCATTCGAGAGTATAATCCGATATGGAATGGAATCAATAGAAAAAAATAAAATCCCTGTGACTGTATTTGTCCCGACAGACTGTCTGGGAAAACATCCTGATTGGGAGATCCACGGGAATGCTGCAATTCAGGAAGAAAAAGTTATGAGTGAAGAACAGCTTGTAAGTCTCCCTCGGGATCTTGTAATGCTCGGGTCTCACACCTGCAGCCATCCGGACCTGACCGCTTTGAGTGATGAAGAGATAAAAAAAGAACTGGAAAAATCAAGGAATGATCTTCAAAAGATGCTCGGTACGAATATAGATATTTTGGCTTTTCCCCATGGAAAATACAATGATAGGGTAGTAAGAATTGCTATGGATTCCGGTTATAAATATGTTTATGCCATAATGCCTCAGTTCCCAAAACAAAGAGAGGACAGCGTTGTAATAGGAAGGACCCCTGCAAATCCCTATGACTGGTATATTGAGTTTAGACTGAAGATAGCCGGTTATTACAGCTGGCTTCCTTTTCCAGGATATATGAAACAGTATCTTCGGAGTCTGTTTTAATACAGACAGATATTATTTTAGACTAGGATTCATCTGATGAAATTCTGAATAAAGCCTTGAGCTTTCCTGACTGTTCTTTCCGTAAAAAATGTTTCAACTCCTGAGACACTTCAATGCTCCCTTTAAAGAACGCATAAATATAACCTGAAATCTCGGCGATGCTCCCGGTCAGAACAGGTTTTTCTTTTATTCGATAAATGCATCTTGTTAAATGAAACAGCGGGTGGTATCCTAGCGTGTAAAATCCGTAACCGCGGCGGAATCTCTGTTTTATACTGGCTGCTGTGACATTTCCATGATGTATCACGATCTGGTCAGTAACTGTTTTTACCTGCCATCCCTTCATCCTTGCAGTTATTTCAAGTAAGGTATCTTCGCCCCCTCTTTCACGAGGGATAAAACCGTCAGTTTCCCTAAAGCATTCTGTCCTGAACAGCTGTACTGCTCCGGCTACACTGTCGGGAGATTTGATATGCTCTTTGAACTTCTCATCTACATACTGTACGATTCTCCCCCCGGCGAGCCCGAGTTTTTCATTCTGTCTGAAACTGGATATGATGTTTTCAAAATAATTTTTCTCAAAAGAGATGTCCGCATCAAGGATTCCGAAAAATTCATAATCTTTTAGGCTGACTTTGCTTAGAGCTGTATTAATTGCTCTGACCTTTGCTCCGAAGCTGTGTTCCGGTTTCCCCGTTATTTTTATATATTTTATAAAACTGTATTTTTTTAGATAACTGTCTATTATCTCTTCAGTCCTATCATTTGATCTGTCATTAACTATAATCCATGTTTTAGGAAGCAATGTCTGGTTTACCACTGAAAGCAGCAGTTTCTCGATATTCTGTTCTTCATTATGTGCGGGTGTTATTATGATGTACACTTTATATCTCACGTAATATTATTTCTGCTGAATTTGAATTGAAAATGATAATGATATATCTGAAACTGTGTCAACATGAATATGGATTGGAAAAATTAAATTTATTTAATATTATAGATATTATTGACTTATTAATATAATATTATTTATCTATTACTGCTGATGGATTGGTAATACGCATCAATGCAGTATAAATACTTTAATAAACTTCATGAGGTTGTATGCTGAAAAAAATAAAATTGTCATTTATATGTGTGTTATTTTCATTTTTATCATGTTCCTCATGTGATCTCTTCGATGAATGGAAATCCGTAAAAGGAAGCAGCAAGGGGAGCGATTATATACCGCTTGCTGATGGAACATTTGTTGATTCCGGAGGCAGGTTGAATATAACACGTTTTGGTATAACATGGCTTGTTTACAGAGATGATCGGAATTATGTATGCGGGCAGTTTGCCAACGGTGACTACTGGGTTATCGGTCCGGTAAATATAGTAGGTATTTCACCCAAATCGGTCAATGATGCCGGATGGATAAAGAACGGTTCAATGGTGAATCCTACACCCGGAGATAAACAGGGTTATGACAATACATGCGATGGAGATACTTATGCAGCAAATTTAAATGTTGCGCTGGGGGTGACTTCATCAAATCCTCTCGTGCTGCAGAACGGGAGTTCTCTGGTTTCGACAATAAGTGTGTCCGGACCTCAGAACCGTCCGCAGCTTCAGACTGCCGCTGTGTTGACTGTTTTGTCGACTGCTCCTGCATCAGGGAGCTTCCGTCCGCCATATTGCGGTACGGATAAAACAGTAAAATTCAATATCAGCCAGCTGGATTACACCCTGCTGGGCAAGCTTGCCATGGTTAATGATACGCCCGATCTCTCCGAGGTGGAAAGAAAATTTGAGCGTGTGTGGCTCGATCATATAGGGG
>CAYTNW010000001.1:108894-370163 GCA_964439325.1 uncultured Leptospirales bacterium
GTGAACACGATGGGAGCTGGCGCTGCTATGGAGATTTCATAATGTATCTGTGGGACGCAAACAGGCATCTCTATTAGAAAATAAAGATGAATATGAAATAATCCTGAATTGAGATATTTTTATCTCGATTCAGATTATTTTTCTTTATACAGGGAGGATTGTATGTTATTCAAAAAAAATTTTGTAATACTTCTTGCAGTATTGGGAATTTGTTCAATGACAGCAACCATAAGCTGCTCATCTAAAAAAAGTCCAGGTGTAAATAATACACCACAAATAAGTGATGATACTGATGATTCCGGTGATGATTATCAGCCTGATGAAATTACCGCACCGGCATGTGACGGAAACTGTTACTATGTCCGGTCAGGCGCTACGGGTTCAAATAACGGTCTTGATTGGAACAATGCTTATACAGAACTTCCGGCTCAGCTTGAAAGAAGCGGAATCTATTATATTGCAAAGGGCGATTATTCGAAACAGACATTTGATGATGATCCTGACGGTGATGAATATATTTATATATTAAAAGCTACTGAGTCTGACCATGGTACAGATGTCGGCTGGGTAGCCGGTTATGGTAATAATTCAGCCAGGTTCAGGAGCCTGCAATTTAATAAATCCTACTATATCATGGACGGACAAAGCGATGGGGGATTTGAAATAGTAGGTGATTACCAGTCTGCAGTTGTACAGATTGTTGCAGATAATGTGACCGTGCGCAATTGCAATCTGAATGGGAATTTTACAACCAATTCGAGCGGATATCATATAGACGGGGCCTGTCTCGGGCTGAGCATCTACGCAAACTATGTAACAATCAGGGACTGTGATATTCATGATGCTGCAGATGACGGACTGGAGATGCATGGAGGGAACCATCTTGCTTTTATAAATAACCGGATTCATGACCTGCATGCCTGCGGTACTGATGGTGAATGCGGTCCCTGTTATAACGGACACAGCGACGGGATGGAAATATATAATGTTAAGGACAGTTTATTTTCAGGAAATTTTATTTATGACAATGGCGGGACAAATGCCGCACTTTTTTTCGGGAACTGGGCTGGATCTTCTGCCGAGTATTGTGAAAACATCACTTTAACCAATAATATATTTTATATGCCGGTAGCCGGTTTTGTAGCGTATTTTATTGATGTTGCGGGCCTCAAGGTTTATAACAATACTTTCTGGGGAATAGCCCGGGGGAGATATGGCGGTCTGTGCATGGGGCAAAATGTAACAGATCTTGATATGTACAATAACATCATTTTATCTGTGGATTACCATCATCTGAATGTAACGTATGATCCGGCAAATCACAGGGGTAATTATAATCTGTTTGGGGTTGCTCTCGGTTATTATCAGGAACAGGGCAATGATATTGTAAATAATAACCCGGCTTTTTTAAGTATTCCAGATGCCAATGGAGATGAGGTTAATGCCCCGTCCGATCAATATTTTAAACTGAAAAGCACCAGCCCGTGTGTCGATAAGGGTTATTCCGGTAATTCAACGATAAATATACCGTCAACTGATTACTATGGAAAAGTCAGACCGAATTCAGGCGCTAATGATATAGGTGCGAGTGAGTTCTATTGATGATATAAATAAAAAAATTGCTGACATATTAATTTACCGGTTTAGATTTTTTTCTTTATCGGGAAAGTATATCAGGCTTGAGGTAACAGTATTTTTAATTATATAAAAGCTGAATAATAATCATTCTGCCGTCTATCGAAAAACATATCAATACTCATGTATGTTTGAGACGGCAGAATTTTATATTTAATTAAGTAAAGAAGTATATAGTCAGTGTATGAACAGGATTTTAAAATTAGATACATCACTATAATATAAAAGGCTGAGTGCTGTAATTTCATCAGATCCCCGTCCCTTATGATCACTCTGTTTTAAAAATGTAATGTTATGTGTATTTTTTTAATAATCGCAATTGCAAATTTTTCTTGTTTTTCTGAAGATGATATTTGATAGTCTTTCGATAGATGCTATTAAAAGTTTATTTAATGTGCTTCTTTTCTTATAAGATGAGTTGTTTTTAATCTGCACATAATTGAGACTAAGGATATATTTTATAGATTGAGTATTACATTATAAGGCACTTTCTTCATTATGCAGAATTTTTAAAAAGAATGACTCAATGCAGCGCCTTATTGATATATAATAATTGCTGATAAAAGGGATAATAATGAACTCAATTGATTCGAACAGGATTATGAATGATAAAAAACATTATTGCGGGCTAACTGGCTTTAGTTTGAATAACATTAGATTCCGTTCAAAAACTCTTGAATTCCAGTTAGATGCGGCGGGAGAAGGGAGGTCTTTTTATTTTACACATAAGGGCCGCTGTGGATTGGGGAGATTATGCAGACATTGGAACCTTAAACCGGGCGACGAAGCTCTTGTTCCGTCATATAACTGCGGATCAGAAATAGACCAGTTTTACAGTAATGGCCTCAAAACCCTTTTTTACCGTATTAAAAGCGATACAACTATTGATATCGAGGATATTTTTAATAAAGTTACTGACAAAACAAAAGGGATATATGTAACACATTTTTTCGGCTGGCCTCAGGACATTGATGCTCTGGTGAAATTCTGCAATACGAAAAAAATAAAGCTGATTGAGGATTGTGCATTATCGCTATATAGCAATAATGACAGGCATCCGATCGGTAAACTTGGTGACGCGGCAATTTACAGTCTGCCGAAAACTCTACCTGTACCGGATGGAGGTATACTGTCTATAAAAGGTGATAATTTATCTGTGATGAATACACCTCTACCTCCGGTAAAAGAGATTATTAAAGAGATGCTTCCGCTTGTGAAACGATCTGTGCTCAGATTTACTGATAGAATCGGCTTGTTCACGATGCTGCCGCAAAATCTGATACAGAGCAGAGACAGCGATAAAAGAGAAGTAATAATGTCTTCATATGGTCTTCCTCAGATTCCTGAAGTGTATTATTTTGATAAAAATATCGAAAATTTAACAGCATCAAGGTTTTCCCAATTCATCGCATTAAAAACTGATGTCAATGCTGTAATAAGGCAGAGGCGGGAAAACTATATCCGGTTGTATGATTCTATTAAAAGTTATAATTATATTAAGCCGCTTTTTAGCAATATACCTGCCGGTGTATGCCCGCTTTCCATGCCGGTGCTTGTTGAAAAACCACATGAGATCTGTCAGAAATTAAATGAGAGAGGTATACTCGCAGTTCAATGGTGGGCAGGATTTCATAAACATTTCAGCTGGGATGATTTTCCTGAATCGAGGTTTTTAAAAGAACATGTGCTGGTGCTTCCTGTTCACCAGCAGCTTAATGGCAAAGATATGGATTATATTGCGTACCAGCTTGGTAGTCTTGGCACTGAATAACCGTTTACGATTATCTATAAATCCGGAACTTTCAGTTAGAGTGATCTGATATAAACATTCTTCTTCGTTCGTTATTGTTTTCGAAACGGCCATTATTTATTTTTAATTCTTTATGAATGGAATCCTGTCAGGTCAATCCAGAACTGCCAGAAAGGGCGAAGGCGCAGATTTATACGCGTTTCGATTCTGTTTACCCATATTTTATAATAAACGGTATGCACTGAAAATCCGATAAAACGCCATAGCAAAATTTTTATGCGTTTTGAGATACTGTTTCTGAAAAATAGAAGTGAATGATTGGTTAAAACCCTCCCGCCGTTTTTCATTTTATAATCGTATTCACCCTGGCCCATGTCGAATTCCTTTTTATTAAACTCAATAGCGTCTTTAAGGGCTGATATTAAACCAACTCTGCCGATACTGAATTTATTAAACTCTTCGTCTGTAAGATTTCCACGCATATAATAGTGGTAGTAATTACCGAACTGGTAAGAATATTCGTATGTCATAGCCAGACCCTGAGTCGAGATCTTTAAAAGACGCAGTCGTGAAAGCTTAACCATCTCTTTGGCCAGATTGAGGTGAAACAGATACGCATCAGGCCAATCGTGAAAGTGCCCCGCCTGTCCTCTCTGTATCCATTGAGTCTGATGCATTTCATAAAATCTATTAAAAAATTCTTCAACGTTATCTGGTGCGGCAATTGAGATTTCCAGTTCGCCTCGATGTTTTTTTATTTTATTGAATGCTGTACGGATGTTATTTCTTTCTTTTGACGTAACGGTTTCCAGATATGAGTGGTAATCGCCTTCCAGGCCGATGAAAATCACCGGATGCTTTGAACGGATTGATAGTTTATTTTTGTATCTTTTATTGTTGCTGCATAAATCAGATATGCTCTCGATATAATTAAATCTGTTAATAAATTCACCGATAACAAACGTATCGCATAAATTTGAATCTAAAAGCTGCTCTGCCAGCAGCTTTAGTACTTCCTGTTCATATCCGGGGAAGATCGGCGGTTCGCAGCGATAGAAGGTGCCGATTATCCTGGCAACTCGTAACCTGAGTGGGAATATGCCAACGGTATGTATGAAGAGAGGAAAAATCCCGACGATCTTGTCCCCATCAAAAAAAATGAAAAGAAACAGCTTCTTGTCTTTACCATAATGTTCCCACCATATGCGGCACCAGTCGAAACACATGTATATATCTCCGTTTGAATCCTCTACGAAACGGTCCCACTCTTCCCTGTGCTGGATCATTGAGCTGAAAGAATCTGATTTAATAAAATGTATATTTTTCACCATTGAACTTCCTCTGAACGTCTGTTTAATATTTTAATATTCACATAGCTATAGATTGAAAAAAGGTTAACTCTGTTTGTATTTTCTGAGTTTTTATTATACAGTCACGGCAGTTGAAAAATTCCGTTATTTGTTCTTTTATAACTGCCATTGATTTGTAGATTGTTTTTTCATCATAGATGGAATTGTAAAGTTTACTCTCTTCGAAAAATGTTAAAACATTATTGGTATTATACCCTGTATTTAAAGTGATATTTTATTATTAATATTGATTCATAAAATGATCTGAAAAATGTATACAGTTTTTCTCCGGCACTGCCATGTTCGGTAAGGCATATCTTGATAATGTTTTTTACATGCCAGGCCGCAGTGCGGAATACTTTGATTGTTTTATACGTTTCTGAATGCCCTTCCGCAACCAGATCATTTCTGAGTATATTGTATGTGCGTCTTGCAAAACCGCTGCATGAATCGTTGTGACTGTGGTAAACACTGACTGCCGGGACATAGAGTATTTTATAGCCGTCATTCAGCATATCTTTGGCCCAGTAATAATCCTCAGAAGATGGTATTTCCAGGAAATGTTTTTTCTTCCAGCATGATTTTCTTACGCAGCTTGCAACATTGCTGAAATGAAGTTCCGGATTTTCCGCATCAGTAAAAGTGCGGGATTTGGAATCAAATGTTCTGGCGATCCGTACTTTTTCAACGAATAATGCATCCGGCCACGGGTCCTGCCGTGAATATGTGCCCGCAACATCGGGATCGGAAAAAGGTTTTATAAGTTCATGAAGGAAATCATCGCTCCTTGGAATGGCATGAGCGGACAGGCTTATGATGAGATCTTTCTTCAGGGTTTCAAAACCTGTATTCAGAGAGCCTCCATAATTGAATTCCTCTTTGGGAATTTCAATCAGCGTGCATCCTTCTCTTTGAGATATTTCTATTGTCCCATCGGTGGAGTAACTGTCGATAACAAGTATTTCAATTGAATTTATTAGATCACTTTTCTGACTTTTCAATTTCTCAATGCAACGGCCCAGGTAGTTTGCTTCATTCCATGTTCTGATAGCGATACCGACTGAATAACTGTTCTTTTTAGTTTTTGTACCCATTTTCCAAATCCGGATTTAGTATTTGATCAAGTTTGTTTCTGATAATATCAGAAAGAGTTATCAATGTCTGTTTAGTATTCAACACTGAAGAAAAATATTTTTCAATTATATATCATCAGAAAGCATTTATTTTTGCTTGATGAAACCGTCAAGTACTTTCATTGATAAATGACACAGGATCATGTGGATATCTTCAGAAATCTGCATATCCCTGATGTTCGCATTGACACTGAGTTTTGTAATCTTTCTGAGCGTCCCGCCATCGTAGCCTGTTATTCCTATGGTCGTATTGCCGCGCGCGTTGGCGTATTCTATTGCTTTTATAACATTTTTAGAATTACCGCTTCCGGATATACCGATCACAATATCATTATCTTTAATAAAATTTTTCATCTGCTCGATAAAAACATCATCGTATGATGTATCATTGGAATAGGCTGATACAGTTGAATAGTTATCGGTCAGGGCCATCACCCTGAAACGCTTTTCAAGGCCATAACTTATCCCTTTGTTGAAATCTGTAGCAAAATGTGAAGCAGTAGCTGCACTTCCTCCGTTTCCGAAAATGAATATCGTGGCATCCTGTTCATAGGCTTTCATAAGCGTTTCCAAAAACGCGTTTATTTCAGATTTATCGAGCATGCTGATGGTTTTCTGTAATGTATCAATATAATTCGTTATCGGATTTTCAAATTTCATATGTTGCCTCTCAATTATAGTATATTATGGTTGTGCCGGTTTCATCAAAACTGAAATCAAACTCTTCAAGCCCTGTCAATGCTGTGCGCAATTTTTCCTTATTGTCCTCTTTTACATAAAAAAGGAGAAAACCGCCTCCGCCAGCGCCGAGAAGTTTGCCGCCGCTGGCACCATTTTTTATGGCTATATCATAAAAATGATCTATCCGTTCATTCGATATACCGCTGGCAAGTTCTTTTTTATACATCCAACCGGTGTGTAGTATCTCCCCGAAACTGTCAATATTGTTCTGTTGAAGTTCACGTTTTAAATCATTTGCGAGATTCACCATTTTTTTTGTGTTTTCAATCTTTGCATTGTCGCTGACTATATTACTGCTCTGTTCTTTCAGTATGGAGCTAGCAGAGCGTGTATCTCCGAGATAGAACATCAGCAGATTGTTTTCGAGCTCACTGTATTTCTCCTTATGAAGAATAATCTTTTCAACAGTTACTGTATCATTCCGGGTAAATTCAAAAAAGTTGATTCCCCCCATCGCTGCGGCATACTGGTCCTGTTTCCCGATCGGTTCGCCAAGTTTTTTAATCTCTGTAGTGCAGGCATAATCAGCAATATCTTCTTTGCTCATATACTTTCCGGTATACGCATTACAGAGGTTTATAATACCGACTGTAAATGATGAAGATGATCCGAGCCCTGTTCCGGCAGGGATATCGGCACTGGAATTAAAATCAACGCCAGAAATATTGTAATCGGTAAAAATCTGTCTTATAATTCTGTGCTGGATTTTATCGACAGAATCGACAAGCTCATGAGCGGAATATTTCAACAGAAATTTTTTCTCCTGGAAATAGGGATGCATCGAAAGATAAACATATTTATTGATGGAAACGCTTAGAACGGCCCCGCCGTAGTTGAGGTAAAAATTTTCGAGGTCGCTTCCGCCGCCGGCGAAACTTATTCTGAAAGGAGTTCTGCTTATTATCATAAAACCTCGAGTATATAATTTATTGCATCAGGCAGTGCATTGAAAACATAATCCGGTTCAACATTGAATTTCTCTCTGTCGGCTCCGGCATAACCGGTTTTTAATAAAACAGTTTTTATTCCGGCATTCTTCCCGGTCATAATATCGGTATATCTGTCTCCGATAAAATAGGAATTTCCCAGGTCTATATTAAAATCTTTTTCGGCTTTAAATACTAAATACGGTTTCGGTTTTCTGCATTCACAGTCTATTTTAAGTTCGGCTATCTCCCCGGGGAAGCCCCGTTCAGGGTGGTGCGGGCAGTAATACAGCCCGTTGATGTAGGCGCTGTCATTACCGAGCAGAGTGTCCATTTTCCTGTGAATTTCATCGAGTGTTTTGAATGAAAAAAAATTTTTTGCGAGTCCGGGCTGATTCGTAATAACAATCGCGAGATATTCCGATTTGTTGATTTTCCTGATCGCGGATGAAACGCCATCAATCAATTCAAACTGTTCTGGAGTTCTCATGTCGCCGACTTCATGGTTTATTACTCCGTCTCTGTCCAGGAATATCGCCTTTCTCCTGTTTGATTTGTTCAGCCTGGCGACTTTTCCGGACAGCATATCCTGAGATGTTTTTTGAAACCTCTCAGGAGTTCCCATGTCTTTAATATACTCGGCGCTGTGATAGGCCCGTAGTTTTTTTCCCTTTTTCAGCAATTCAGGGAATATTTCCTTTCCGAAATCTGAAGGACCGTCATCCGGGATAAAGCTGAAAATTTCCGGACTCATTATGTATAGCGCTGCATTTACAAGATTTTTATAAAACCTGTTTTCTTCATGGGGCTTCGGGAAAAAGTCCGTTATATGTCCTTTGCTGTCAACATCGAGGAGGTCGCTGTCGTAAGGATGGTCATTGGGATGGACGAGCAGTGATGCTATACAATCCTCCTCCCTGTCAAATTCTATAAAAGCATTTATATCTATGTCGACTATTGTATCTCCGTAAAAGACAAGAAATCTGTCGTCGATGCTGTCTTTCAGCTGCTTTACCGCACCGCCGGTCCCAAGCGGCCTGTCTTCAACAACATGCGTGATCTTAACACCGAATTTTTCTCCATTGCCGAAATAATTAATTATCACCTCCGAGAGATGACCGGAAAGTATATATATCTCTTCAATGCCGTATCTTTTTGCGAGTTCAATCTGATATTGTAAAAGAGGTTTACCGTCGATCGTAACCATCGGTTTGGGGATATCTTTTAATCCCAGCCTTGTGCCCTTACCGCCGGCTATTATAACAAGTTTAATCATTCTTTCCCCAGTATTTTTCTTATTGATATTCTAACTGCTTCGTCTGATGTATAAAGGGCTTTCCATCCGAAATTATTAATCTTGTCGAGGCTGTAATCAAATTCCGGTACATCTCCGACCCATCCCCTACTTCCTCCGGTATATCTGATCTGTGCATTCAGGTCCATCTCCTCAATCACCATACGTGCAATATCTTTAACCCTGGTTCTTGTATTAACTCCTATGTTGAAATAATTTACGTTATCTTTCGAATTTTCCCATATATACAGTATTGCATTAACAAGATCTTTTACGTAGAGGTACGGTTTATACTGCTCTCCGTTTCCAAGCACTTCAAGTTCTGCTGGATTTTTTTTCAGCTTCTTTATAAAGTCCAGAATAACTCCGTGGGTCGCTCTCTCTCCGACAACATTCGGAAAACGTGTGATAAAAGCCCTGAATCCATAGTTGCCGGAATATGACGAAATGAAAGCCTCTGAAGAGAGTTTTGACGCCCCGTAATGGGATACCGGAAATAATGGCCCGAAGTCCTCGGTAATTTTTTTACTGGTATCGCCATAGATTGCCGATGTCGAGGCGAAGATAATATTTTTTACGCTGTTTTCCCGCATGTAATTCAATATATTGAATGTTGTCATGAATGTATTCTCAAAGTCGATCAGAGGATTTTCCAGGCTCCTGGCTATATCTGAGTTTGCTGCAAGATGGAATACTGCATCAAACGTACCATCCGAGAATATTTTTCTCATTGCAGACTGGTTAAGAATATCTTCTTTATAAAACCTGAATCCGGGCCTTTTTTCAAGATGACTGATGTTGTCAAACGAGCCGAGCATTAAATTATCTACAACTGTGATCTGATGGTCGTTTTGCGCCAGTGCGTCGCAGAGATGGCTTCCTATAAACCCGGCGCCGCCGGTTACGAGTAATTTCATATGTCTGTTTCCTGTATAAATTTTATGATAAAGAACGGTCTCTTATTCTTTTAGTAGTGTCAAATATTTTTTGTTTTTATTGCGGCAGACTTTTTCATCAGTATCGCTTCGTATGGTACCAACGGAGGCAGCTCTTTATATGATGTATTTTCTGATTTTAACATAAAGAAGCATTTTTTAAAATATCGAATATAATTTACCATCAATTTAATGATTCGAATATTTTAATCCATTCTGAGCAGATTTTTTCTTTTGAAAATTTTTTAGATGATTCCATTGCATGCTGAGCGATCTGATGGCGGTATTGATCATTATCCATTAACTGAGCCAGTTTTTCAGCATATATATCGACATCAAAGGGTTTGACTATAACACCGCTTATTCCGTCTTCGATTATGTCCGGTAATGCGGTATAAAGAAAACTTATAGGAGCGACTCCCATCTGCTGCGCTTCGGTGAGAACAAGGCCGAAACCTTCATGGGTTGATGTAAGGCACAGAATACTGCTCTCTCTGTAATAGGGAAGAGGATCCTGCTGCCCTTCAAAGTGTATTCTTTCCAGTTTATTCTCGGAGGCCATTCGCTCTAGATTTTCTCTTTCAGGGCCGTCTCCGACAATCCGCAGACTCCAGTCGGGAAAAGACCTGAATAATTTTTCCCAGACGTTCAACAGCCTGTCCACTCGTTTGTCATACCAGCTGAGCCGTCCGACATATAGAATCTGTTTTTTCTTCAATAAGATCTCTTCGGGAAGCATTGTTGAATTATACACATTTGGATTTGCAATAGCTCTCAATTTGCCCAGGTCGCTGATTCCTGTCAGCTTCCCGAATAACTCGATGAATTTTCCCGATAATAAAACCAGTATGTCGCTTTTTGAATACAGTTCGGTGTTGATCCTTTTTAGTATTATATGCTGATACTTCATGTAAAGGGGCAATATCATTTTTTTAACAGTTGTTTTGATCCCGTTGCCGAATAGTGACGTATATATAAGATGATCCCTTATTTTGAGCAGGGTAAAGTCAGGCTGAAAATGCAGAACGGATATTAATCCGGCTCCTGTAAGAGTTTTCAGATTGTATGTAAAATCAATACAATAGGATCCCCCCTGATTTATAATAATACTAATCTTTTTTTCGCTTATGAAACCGGACAGGAATTGAATGTTCTTATCACAGGAGAGGTCTGTTTTGTCAGGCAGAAAGACCAGCTTGACCCTGTTGTCCAGTTCACTGATCAGTTCCATGTCATGCTGTTCCAGTGAGGAAATGAATACTTCGTAACCTGATTCTGCAAGCATATTTGACAGAATCGTAGTATTCTTTTCCGTCCCTCCGTACTTAGGGTATGTTCCGTGGAAAAAAAGTATTTTCATAATGATCTCATATAATTAATTTCAAGATAACACGGGTTTCAATTTATTAAAAAGTATTATAAAACAGATTCCATTGCTATAGTGACAAATGGTCCGACCGGCATCTTCCGCTTGAATAATCTAAGATGCCGGTGTATCCTTCTTCAAAAATTTGGCTAGTATTATTGCTTTGAAGTCTTTATCGATTAAAAAGTAATTAAGAACCAGATAGATAACAGTCACTGACAGAAACTTGATAATTAAATTCAGATATCTGAGCTCGTGATCAATTAAATTAAAATAGTAACATCCAGTCAATATTAGTGCTGCCGAAATGAATGAAGGGAGCAGAGGTTTTACATATTGTACCAGTGGGAGATTAATTATTCTGGATGTGTAAACCGGCATCACAATAATTCTTATTATCATTGCAGAAAATAAAGTACCGAGAGCAACACCGATCATTCCGTATTTATATGCCAGAAAAATACTGAAAATGAGATTTAAAATGGCTTCGATTACCGATGCGTAGGCATAAAACCGGTGTTTGTTTAAAGAATACATCAGTCCGATTGATGGATTTTGACAGAGGTCAAGAACTGTAGCAATAGTCAGCACAACCAGTACCGGGATCGCATTTATGAAATTAGTACCGACCCATAATACGATGAAGTTCCCGCCGAATATGATAATATACATAGCGATTCCGAAAGACAGAAAGGAGGATATGTAAAGAGAATTGCGGAAAAGTCTTTTCAGGTTATCCTGTTCCCCGAGGCCGTCCAGCTTTGCAAACCGCGGATTGAGCACGTTCATGCTGCCTGTTATAAGACGGGTTGTGTAGCTTATCAGGAGTGCCGCTATACCGAAAACCCCGACCGATTCTATATTAACGATTTTTGCGATCACAATATTGTCGAGATTTATGCGTATGATATCCGAAATCATAATCACTGTTGATGTAATTCCGAAAGTGATTATGATTTTTAGTGTTTGTTTGTTCGCATATCTGAATGATATTTTTATTTCACCAGCATGTCGTTTGAAAAGATACAGGTACCCGGAAAATAAAACGGCTGCCCATAGCAGCTGGGCTGTGCCTATTCCAAGAAGACCCCATCCCGCAGAGAGCATCGCAATTGTTGCGATTGCATAAATGATCCTGTTGATTGATGTAAAAATATTAAACGGTAAATAATTTTCCCTTGCGACTACAACAGCGCCGAACACTTCTGCCGGAAATGTTATGCTGACCGAGAAGCCAAGAATGTAAAGAAGGTATATGAAGTTCTGCTGGTTTTCCGGAGGTACATTGAAAAAATGTGTGATCTGACCCGCAAATACAAGTGTGGCTATTACTATAACAAGGGCTATTGATGAAAACATTGCAAGAGCTGTATTAACAACCCGGTTCAGCATTTCGTAATCTTCCCTTGCTGTATACCTTGCTACGTATCGATGAATAGCGGCAGAAACGCCCAGATTTAAAAGTCCATAATAACCGACGATTGTCCCCACCAGGACCCAGATTCCGTAACCGGTTTTGCCGACATGCCTGATAATAAACGGAGTCAGAAAAAATCCGATAAGGGCATTGACGAAAAAGCTGAGCCAGTTGCTTAAAGCATTTATAACTAAACTGGAACGGGAATTATTTTTATTTTTCATTACTCACACATTGATATATTAGGAATATTTTATTAAGAGTATAATTACTGCATTTGAGGCTATCTTATTGACTCACCCTCAACAGGGATTGTGAATGAATCAATGTCATCAGCAAGTTCTTCAATAGATTTTTCCCACCATTTTGATGCCAGTAATTCTTCCGTTTTTGCGTCTGAAAATTTTTTCATTACAACTCTTGCGGGATTACCTGTTACTATACTATAGGGGGGTATATCTTTATTTACTACAGAACCTGCTCCGATGATTGAACCGGTACCGATAAAACTGCAGCCTGGCAATATCAGGGCGTTCTGTCCGATCCAGACATCGTCCCCTATTTGCAGTTTTGTAAATGGAATTATCTCTTCTTTTATATATCCCAGACCCGGATTGAAGAAAAATGCGTGAGTTGATTTTGTATTAATCGGATGGTTGGCCCAGTGAGTATGTACGCCTTTCGCAAATGAACAGTATCTTCCGATTTTTGTTTCCGGAGAAAAAGCCCCGGGTATGAAACACTCCCCGTGAGTGTACAGGCCGATTTCGACATTATGATAGTCTTTAAAAATTTTTCTCAGTGTTGTAGAATAAAACTGGTAGTGCGGACCGAATGAGCGCCACATTAATTTAAAAATCAGCTTCCGCACAAGACCAGGCCGCTTTATATTATACAGTTTGTGGAATAATTTTCCGGTTAATCCATTATCATGTTTTTCGTTAAATAGTTTCTTTTTCATACTTGTTCTTGTTATTCCTGTTGAGTTGTATATAGACTTATTAATTATAATCGGCCAGTTTTACAGGATCTATCTGATATTTTGATGCATTTATCAAATGTCCGTAAATAAACTATTTCCTGATCCTGAGTTTTGAAACAGGTTTCTTAATCGCCGTTAGAAATGAATAAATAAAGGGCAATTTATCAAATACCGGCAGAATCCTTTCGTAATCTAGAAGTTTTAGGCGGTCCTGCCGGTAATAATTCTGGTTTAGATAGGAAAGCGGCGTCATTACTTCCAGTCTCTTCAATTCTTTCCGGATTTCATCAGCCATGAGAGCAGAATCGGACTTGTCCTGCGTGTAATTGCAATCATTATCGATGAAACGTCTTGCAAGCAGATGATAGCTGGTATCCTTCGATTTTATAATTTCGGGAGACAGATCTTTCAGATATGACCATGAGGCATTTTCCCACAGGTGGTGGCAATATGCGCGGTTAAACTGATGATTTTCCACAAACATTTCACGGATACCTGCTTCAACGAAAGTCGGGTAGTGGAATGCATCATACGGCGCAACCGTAATAAGTGAAGGGAGATATTCCGCAAGGTGCCGGGGGATGCGTACACTGTGCTCATCCCAGAATCCGGAATTCCCCGGGCTTCTGAACAGCTGATAGGTTTCAAGCCATCGGTTTATGAATTCCGCATTTTTCTCGGCCATCATCACGGCATTGCAGAGCCCGAATTCATTTTCGCTGAATTTCTGGAGTCCCATGACCATAGAGCTTGTTTCAAGGAGATCTTTAAAAGGACGGTTGCAGATTGTGTCAATGTCCAGATAAATCCCTCCGTAAAGTTTCAGTACCACAAGCCGTACTATGTCAGCGCAATGAGCGACATGACAGAGCGGATTCCCGTAAATTGATGACGGAGGGTCAATTTTGACCATTGTCAGACATGGTCTGATTTTTTTAAACCATTCGGTGTCAGGTTCGTTGTTGTAGTAAAAGAAAACCCGGTCAGGGTTGTTAACCTCTATGGCGCTCTTCATGGCCAGATAATGCACCATACTGAACTGTTTTCCGCCGGTACCGGGAACAAGAAAATATATGAAATGGAACTGATTTGGTATCATCTGTTTCTGCCTTGATTAAAACTGTCTTAATTGAAAAAAAATTGAACCGTGTTTAGTCGGGATTGTTTTCAGATTTTTTAAAGCATATCTTCTATACATACCAATACAATATTATTGCAATACAAACTCGATGTTTGATGCAGTAATTATTAAAGATATCTTCCATGAGGCTATAAAATTGATAATTTAGTGTCAATGAATTATTATATAAATTTTTAAAAATGAAAATATCGTTATATAAAAAAGGGTAAAAGATATAAGTATTTTCCAGCATCAGATTTCACAAATCATTTTTTTAAGCGTATGTAATGACAGTCTGGTTCTATTTTGGGAGTATAATGAAATTTCCTTGATTTTTTAGTATTATTCATTTAAAAAACTTTCATAAAACGCTTGATGTAAAGATCGACATTTAAGAAAAGTGGGAATCCCTTTAAATATAATGAATGTAATTAAAACCGCAGGAATATATATAATGACCAGTGTGAAAACTCATCGTAGACCGTTGTTTCTGTTTGCTCTGTTTGTGCTGATAGCCTGTTCGCCCGCAATGGTTAGGCACAGCGGCGAACAGATAATAAAGGGTGATGAGCCCGTTACGGAGGATTCAAGGAACACGCTTGATTACGGGTATAAAAACAGCAGGGCTATAAAAAAAATCTGGCCCAGGAAAGAACCGGCAGTCCTTACAGCTGTCGGAGATGTAGCCCTGAACTTTGCCACAATGAAAGAGATACTTGACAGCCGTATAAAAAAATACGGAAGAAAAGAGGCTATGAGTTACCCCTTTTCTAAAGTTGCAAGGGAGATAAAGGGTATAGGCTTCTGTAATCTTGAAGCGCCTATTTCAAACAACAGTATTAAGGCATTCAATGATAAAGATGAGATCTTCTATTTCTGTTCACCGGGGGGAAGCGAGGATATACTCAAATACGCGGGTTTTGATGTGGCGTCTCTGGCTAATAATCACATCAAAGATGCCGGTGAAGCGGGGATGTTTGATACTTATAAGCGTCTTGAAAAAATTGATATTGCTCCGGTCGGAGTGGGTAAGGATATAGAAGAAGCATTGAAACCTGTATACATATGGCACCGCGGGACGCGAGTGGCAATCTTCGCATTTGACAATGTAGTTCCGAAGAGCGTATGGGCCGCTTCGGGCAGATCCGGCGCTGCCGGAGGGTCTGACGAGCTGCTCTGTTCGGCCGTGAAAAAGGTCCGTGAAGAGGTTGATGCGATAGTCGTCAGTATCCACTGGGGGCAGGAGGTTACCTCCGATTATCCGGTAAATCCGCCTGAAAAAGAACAGGTTGAGCTGGGGCATAAACTTATCGATGCAGGTGCGTCCTGTATTATAGGGACTCAGTCTCACGGACTTGGTCCGGTAGAAAGATATAAAAACGGCATAATTTTTTACAGCCTCGGAGATTTTGTTTTTGCCGGAAGACATTCAGCGGCACACAGGACAAGTATGCTGGTGCGTGTACATCTAAGCGAAGCCGGTCTGGAGTCATATACTCTAATTCCGGTGAACATAAATCCGCTGGAGGTGAAATATTCGCCTGAAATCCTCGGTAAAAAAAGCGGGGAGGCCGTCATCGACAGAGTTCTTGCGGAAAAGGACGACAAATACGCAGACTACTATTCGGACGAAAGAAAAAAAATACACGCCGCAAAATAAATCTTGTTTCCCGGGGAATTGAGTTTTATGTTCAAGAAATTTATTCTGATGTTACTGGTTCTGTCTGCCGCCGCTCTGTATTCAAAACAGGAGATTATAGAAAAGAAAGCCGGCGGCGTGGATATGGTTTATATACCCTCCGGTACATTCATCATGGGGGATGACGCTTCAGACAAGGATTATCATCCTCCTCACAGAGTTACAATCAGCAAAGGCTTCTGGATGAGTAAATATGAGGTTACACAGAAACTGTACAGAACCGTCACTGGCGCCAATCCCTGCAGCGGGAGCAAATACGGCGAGGGGGACGATCTCCCGGTCTATAACATAAGCTGGTACGAGGCAGTAGAGTTCTGCAACAGGCTCAGTAAACTGTGCGGCCTTGAAGAGTATTATGATATCAGCGACAGTAGAGATGGCGATAACGTATCGCAGTTCGATGAGATGAAGTATAGAGTTGAAATAATTAAAAATGCCAACGGATTTCGTCTCCCCACCGAGGCGCAATGGGAATACGGCTGCCGTGCCGGCACAAGGAGCATTTTTTACTGGGGTAACAATCCGGAATGGGATGTCGCGGGGAGGTATTCATGGCACCTGTTCAATGCCGGGGTCAAGAGGTACAATTCGGGGCAGTTCTGGTGGGTTAAATATCACAAGGTCAGAAAGACCGGGACCAGGGCCCCTAACAGGTTCGGTTTATACGATATGAACGGCAACGTCGCGGAGTGGTGTTTTGACAGGTACGGCAGCAGATACTATTCGGTCAGCGATAATACGGATCCTGCAGGTCCGGAAGATGAATTTACATATCGTGTGGTCAGAGGGGGCTCTATCCTCGATTCTCCGAAAGATTTTAAATCGTATCAAAGATGGCCTGTTGAACCTTTCGGGAAAACCGGTATGAACGGTTTGCGTCTTGTACTGCCGGAGTAAATGCATGTTGAAATTTTATTGATATAGCAGTTACAGAAATGATCAGTAAATTCTGCCATTTGACTTGATTAGACGGTGCTTGGCACAGGCCTATCGGGGAATGTTTTTTAACGATGGTTGCCGGTATTGAGCATGTCGGAATGAGCAGTTCGACCGTGCTCACTGACCACTGAGTCGAAACCGGAATTATTCTTTATCATTCACAAATTTTAAAAACTCCTCGTTCTTTATTATGTTTTCAGCCATTATTCTGTAGCCTTCGGAAGTCGGGTGGCTTGAATCTGCAAAAAACTTTTTCTCCAGCTGAACCGGAACTACAGGAATTATGCCGCCAGCCCGCAGCATCCTCTCCATTTCTGAAAGGATAGAAAAATATGTGTTTCTTCCATCTTCGGTCATCATGTATGTATTGAACGGAGTGATTACTGCAGCTACCCTGTTGCCGTTTTTTTTGAAATCGAGCAGGGTTTCCATCATGAACTTCCACTGCAGCGATCTGTCCGTAGTAATCCAGTCGATATTCTGTTCCCGCATTTTATCAGGTTCTATGCCCTGCGGTATTCTGAATTCCGCGTAGTTATGTGAAAAATAATAATTAATATTCTTATCCGGATTATCCATTGTCCATGAATAGAAACTTTTTTCGGCAAACTTTGAGAGCCGGACATGGTCGATCCATGTGAAGACCGGTATCGATCTTGTAATAAGAGCCGAGAGCCTCTCCTCGAAGGAGGGTTGATATGACGGGATATTCCGTGAGAACTGAGGCAGAAGAATCTTGTGGTTTATCTCCCTGTTGGCCGGGCCGGAGAGGTCATGCCTCGGCGAGCTCATCCAGAGCAGGTTTATCCCCAGTATAATTTTTCTGTTTTTAAAATTTCCTGCGTATAGATCAATCAGTCCGTTCATCGCGGCGGGGTGAATTCCGTCAAGCCCCATGTTGCTGAATTTGTGATTACGAATGATCCGGTTAAGGTATGCGGGGAGAGTGCTTTCGGCGTCGGTGTAGTGCCCCCAGATGACCGAGTCTCCGATAAACGGGATCGTGTTCCCTGTTTCAATGTATTTTGAGTAACGGCTGTATAGAAAGTAATCATCCCCCATGCTGTAAGGTATTCTGTAGTTTCCGGTAAAATCGGAAGTATCGGTCACCGGCATCAGGAACGGTATCACGGCCGCACTGAGCAGCAGTATTGAAAATGCGATTATTGTATACTTAAGCTTCTTCATTGTTCCTGACTTTTAAAATTGAAAATATATAAACTCGGTTGAGCTGTATGTAACGAATATAAATATATACGCGAGCATAAAAAATATTATTGCCCCCCTGAAAACCGGCCTGTCTGTAAATTCAGGATTTTTATACTCCTTGATCCATTGTAAAATATAGCAGACCGCTATTAAAATGCCCATATACAGAGGGATCTGCGGTGTTCTAAAATCTGTTGTGAAGATCCGTTCTATGAACGTGAACGCGTCAGCCGCATTCTCGGAGCGGAAGAAAATCCATGTAAATATGATCAGTATAAATATAAAGATACGTCTTATGAATACAGGTATTCTGTCTGTGAGCCTGAACTTCCCTATCTGTTTCCCGGCAGCGTGAATCGCAGCATGGACAAATCCCCAAAGAACAAAATTCCATGACGCTCCGTGCCATAGGCCGGACAGGAGCATCGTTGCAAAGGTATTACTGGTCTCTTTGAGCTCACCCCTCCTGTTTCCTCCGAGCGGGATATACAGATAATCCCTGAACCATGATGAGAGGCTTATATGCCATCGTCCCCAGAATTCACCGGTGCTCTTTGCCATATACGGGAGGTTGAAGTTTTCGATCAGTGTGATCCCCAGCATCCTTGCGACTCCGCGTGCCATATCGGTGTAACCGCTGAAATCGAAATATATCTGCCATGTGAAGGCGAGAGCGCCGGCTATCAGGTCGCCTGATGTGAACTGCATCGGGTTGCCGAATATCCTGTTTGCATAGAGGGCAAAATAATCTGCAAGGGCCATCTTTTTAAACATGCCAAGTGTGAACAGGTATAAACCCTCAGCTATATCGTCTTTTGTAACTTCAGGCCATGATCTGAGCATCGGCATGAGATGTCTTCCGCGTTCTATCGGTCCGGCAAGCAGCGACGGGAAGAAGGAGACAAACGAAGCATACTGGATGATGCTTTTCTCCCGGGTGTTTCTGCCGTAGTAGCAGTCTATGGTATTGCCGAGAGAAACAAAAAGAAAGAAAGAGATTCCAACCGGCATGAGTATTCCGGGATGAGGTATTGTATAGGCTATACCGGTGCTGTTTAGGACAGCATTTAGATTATTCACAATAAATCCTGAATACTTGAAGAAACAGAGAATTATAACCGCGTCAGCAGCACTGAGCGACAGGAATAATTTTTTTTTACCGGTTTTTTCCATCAGCATCACTGATGTGTAATCAAAAAGTATAACCCAGGTAATTATCAGAGGGTATAACGGATTCCACCACCCGTAAAATACAAATGAAGCGGCAAGTATGATATTCCGTTTCCACAGCGGATTACCGGCCGCTGAAAACAGGGCGTACACTGCCGTAAAAAAAAGAATAAAACTCCAGGAGTGAAAGAGCATCTTCCGTTACTCGGCTTTTTTAACGCATCTGAAGCCTATCGTATCACGGAGTATGCAGGCATCATTTATTGATACATCCATCGCCCTTACTGCCGAACCGAACGTTTCTTCGGGATCGTTCCATGAACCTCCGCGCACAACGCGCCCTTTTCCATTAGACGGGCCGTGCGGATCAGCTGACGGAGATGACTTGTAGTAATCGGCGGAAAAAATATCATTGCACCATTCAGCCACGTTGCCGTACATATCGTATAGGCCCCAGGGATTCGGTTTCCTGGTGCCTGTCTCCGCGGTTTTGCCCGACGAGTTTTTTTCGTAAATAGCGTAGTTTTTCAGATTTTTCTGTTCGCTGCCGAAAAAATATTTTTCTATGCTGCCGGCCCTTGCTGCGTATTCCCACTCAGCCTCAGTGGGGAGCCTGTAGCCGTTGGCGTCGAAGTTGCATTCCCATGTGTCCTCGTTGTAACAGGGAGTCAGTCCCTCTTCAAGCGACCTCTCGTTACAGTATACCGCCGCGTTGACCCACGCTACCATCTCCACCGGATTTTTATCATTCTTGAAGTGCGAAGGGTTCGGAAGCTCGATCTTTTTGAACATCTCCTGAGTGACTTCATATTTATCTATCATGAAAGGAGAGAGTCTGACCCTGTGTGCATCAGCGCCGTCACCCATAATAAATTCGCCTCCCGGCAGTGAGACCATCTCAATCCCTGATTTTGTTTTTATATCTTTTATCGCTGTGGAACTTTTTTTACCGCACGACAGAGTCAGTAAAATCGCAGCGATTGTAAGAGCGGTAATAATCTGTTTCATTTTGTATCTCCTCATGGAACCCAGTCAGGTTCCTTGTTCTGTTTTCCATCTGTTGTTACATAAGTCCATTTTCCGGTCGCTATCTCCGCGACGCAGATGTTCCATCCCTTTGCCGTTCCCCCTACGTGCTGTTCCCCGTCAGCCGGTCCGTAGGTAAAGGCTATATACTTTCCATCGGGAGACCAGTCGAGGTGATAAACCTTGTAGCCCTCGGCGACCTGAATGAAGGGTACTTTATCAGAGTCAGAGACCGGGGCCCTCCTGTTCATGTTTATTTTTGCGAAATCAAATTCTCGGTCTGTCCTTCCCCATCCAAGCGTTGTTCCGTCCGGAGAGAATTCCGGCCGGCAGCCTGTTATGTTAAGTTCAAAATATTTCGAACCGTATACTTCAATTCCTATATCGGTGTGTCTGAACCCCATTCCGCCGAGTACGGTTGCCGTTACATATTTTCCGTCGGGAGACCAGCAGAGGGAATACAGGTGTGTGAGAGTTTTGTTCGCGTGCTCGCGTATACCTCCGGTTTCCATGTTGTAAAAATAGAGGCCCCTGGTTGCCCAGCTTTCCATAGAAAAACGTCTGGTCGATTCTGATTTGACAAAGGCTATGAACTTTCCGTCAGGTGACCAGCACTGCTCTCTCGAATCTTTCGAGATGAGCTGCCTGCCCGAACCGTCGATATTCATCACATACAGGTCGCGTTTCCTGTCTCTCCCCTCTCCGGTATCCTCGAGGTAACTGATTTTTTTTCCATCAGGTGAAATGTGGGGGTACATCTCGTTAATTCCCGGGGTATTGGTGATCTTCTTTTTCCCTATTCCGTCCGCGTTGATTATGCAGAGATCAAAACTGTTATTGTCGAATGACTCGTAAACTATTTTGTATTTTATGCCGGAGAGATTAATTGCTGGTGAGCTGCTCTTACCGGCTGAAAGTGCAGATGATATCAGCACTATTATTGTAAATATGGTGCAAATTCTTTTCATAAAACCTCTAATTCTGATCTGGTGAAGACAGAAATCAGTATTTGTTGCAGGAGTTTATTTTCAACACTTTTTTTATCGGCAGAGATATGGATGTTTAAATCCAAATTTGTATAAAATGTATAAAAAAGGGAGTTCAGGATATCAGGTACCCCTTTCAGGGGGAAAACTTGCCTCTACTGGCAACTGGAGCCGGAAATTATCAGATAATCCGCATATTCATCACATGTCACAGCGGAATATGACCAGCCGCAAGACGTGCATTGATCCTGGCTTATTATAGAGGCAGGATAGCAGATAACCTGACCGGAACTGCCCGGTTTGTGGCATACAGATGTTGTGACGGGAGGTTCAGAGCGAGATTCGCAGTATATCGCCGCCTCTGCCAAACCGCCGGAGCAATCGTAAGTATTCTCCCACTGCAGGCTTTTGGGGCAGTAATATCTTTCAGAGGCAACTTTTATATACTTGTTGCCATCAAGATCTGAACATCTGTATACACCGCTGCAATAATTATCGCTTATATCTGTACAGTCACCATAAGCGCCGTCATTGCATCCAGAGTAAAATACAATTGAGCACAGATACAAAGCCGCTATAATTGTTCTGTTCATTTCTTCCTCGTTTGGAATGTATAAAATTTCCGGTTTCTGTTTCCGGAAATAATCTGTGATACAGCTTTGTACTTTAATAGTATAATTTTGTCAATTTAGTAAGAGTCTTTGTGTGTAAAAAATATTAACATTTATATGCAATGGAGTGAAAAGTGATAAAAAGAAAACGGCATATAACTTTAACAGTTATATGCCGCCTCAGCAACTAATATTATATTGGAGGTTTTTAATACGCCTAGTTTACCTTTTCGATCAGGAGCGCTCCTGCGTTGCCGAAAGCTCCGCACAATGAAGCGAGCCCGTATTTTTCATTGGGGAACTCTGTCTTCATTATATTTAGAAGTGTAACAATGACCCTTGCTCCGGACTGTCCAAGCGGATGGCCGAGAGCTATAGCTCCTCCCCACACGTTGACCCTGTCAAAAGGAGCGTTTTCGTTATCAAGCTTCAGATCCCTTATGCAGGCAAGAGACTGGCTTGCGAAGGCTTCATTCAGTTCTATCGCGCCGATATCTTTCGGAGACAGGCCTTTTTTCTCGAAAAGCTTTTTTATCGCAGGGATAGGACCGATTCCCATGATTGTCGGATCGCATCCGGCGAGAACGCCCATCGAATACTTATATGAATACGGGAGGCCGAGCTTGTCCGCTTTTTTACGGCTCATCATAAGCAGTGCGCATGCGCCCTGTGTCAGAGGTGATGACGTGGCTGAAGTGACAACGCCGTTAGGCTTAAAAGGCGAACTCATCGTTGACATCTTGGCGGCGTCAACGGTATCGCGTATCCACTGATCATGCTCCACGATAATTTCATTGCCGTCGTCATCCAGTCCTTTAACCGGAATGATCTCGTTTTTGAATTTACCGGCGTTTTTTGCAGCGGCGGCTTTTTTGTTTGACCATACAGCCATGTTCTCCATATCGGCGCGCGAGATATTCCACTGTTCGGCGACCTTCTCGGCGGTAGCTCCCATGAGTAGATCGGCTCCGTTATAAAATTTTAGTAATCTCGGAGGGAAGTTTATATTCGCTCCCATCGGAACTTTTTCCATGTCCTCGACTCCTGCCGAGACAATTATATCTGCTTCACCGGTCATTATCGCGCGTGCTCCGTGCATCGTGGCGGACATTCCTGAAGGACACTGGTTTGTCAGAGTGTTGGTCGGTACGTTTACCGGCAGCCCCGAAGCGAGCCATCCGAGACGGCCTATATCGGCCTGCATCCCTGACGGATTTGCGGAACCGACAAAAACGGCGTCAATTTCTTCGGGCTTGACTGACGGGTTTCTTTTAAACAATCCTTCATAAGCGCAGGTCAGCAGTTCGTCAGGTCTCAGATTTCTAAAAGCGCCTTTTTCTCTGTGTGCCCTGCCATTCGGGGTTCTTACGCCATCTATAAATACGCATTCTTCCATGGTTATTTCCTCTTGATATTTTTTAGTAGCGGCATTTCAACGGATCCACACAGGCGTTCCATTTGATGACACCCTGTAAATTTTCAGACTGTTGAAATTTGAACGTATCATTTGCAAAGTAAACGGTTTAAAATAAAAGAAAATTGGATTTAAAATTTCGAAAGGCTCTCCGGCAGAAACGCCTCGGAATTCCTGCCGGAGAACTCTGACCGCCCTGCGGCGGAATGATTTCAGTTATTATGAGAACAGCGGCTGAGTCGCCATAGCGAAAGCCATGTCTCCTTCGATTTTCATTGCGCCGGACATAAAAAGATTTACCGGGTTTGTGTCTTTTCTCATCAGCGCGGCAGAATCTGTCGCTGTCATTCTGAATACGGAATGCGGAGTATCTGCGTTGTTAAGAGTTGCGTTAATGTTGAAAACATAGCCGTCATCGGTTGTTACTGCTGCAAGAAAACTTCCCTTGAGGCTGTTAAGCGCGTTGTATTTAGCCTTATTCAGTCCGTTCTGCATACCGAGTATCAGATCGAGATTATCTGTTTTGATCATTTTGTCGAGTTCAGCTTTCGACATTTTTAGTTTGAGCATAGGTTTGTCAATCGCACCTTCTTTGAATTCAACTTTTGATCCGTCCTTGATGGTGTAGCTGTAGGCGTCGCCGTCAACATCGACAACCATTGTTATTGTGCTGCCTGAAAGTTCTGACGCAGAAGGATTTACTGCCGCCATTTCGGCAGAGACCTTTGGATACACTTTTGATAGAAAATCGATAACTGAAGTATCGGTCGGGATTTTTGGTAGTGCTGCCATAATTATCACTCCTGTAAATAAATTTATGAACTGACATGTCAGTCTAATATTTTAAAACGTTTGTCAAGAAAAAAAATATAAATGAATTAAAAATTAATTTGTATTGACATTTAATTATCCAGATAATTATTTTAGTCGTGAAAAGACTTAACAAAGAGTTGTTATTAATATATAAAAATAAAATTATAGAGTGAAACTATATGAATCCTGACGAGAGAAAACTCCAGATACTGCAGTGTGCGAAAAAACTTTTTTCCAAAAACGGTTATTATGAAACACAGATATCCGATATAGTCGATGAAGCGGGGATCGCCCGTGGAACCATATATCAGTATTTCAAAAACAAGGATGAGATCTTCGCGACCCTTTTAGAAAATTTTTATAAAAAATGGGAACGGATGATATCAGAAGCTGACAGCAATGTCGATCTGAAAAACATAAGCCCGGTGAGTTACCTGAAATCCAGAATGAAAAGTTCACTGTCATTTTTTGAAGGCGACTATGAAATGAGCAATATAGTACTTCGAATTGGTGTAGGTATTAACAAAAGCTTTGACAGTGTTCAGAAAAAGCTGGAAAAAAAGATATTCACCGTAATCACTAATGATCTCAAAATCGGACAGCAGTTCGGTAATATCTCGCCGGATATAGATACACAGCTTGTTGCGAACATCTTTACCGGAGCGCTTTTCCGTGTTGCCTACTATTACTTTGTAACGCATAAAACGCAGAAAGAATCACATGACATAGATCTCCTCGCTGATAAAATCGTGAATTTATACTCCCCGGGTCTGTTTTTAAAAAAATAGAACCCAAAGAAATTTCCTGAAATTTTTTAAAAGATAAGGCCTGCGGTAAAAAAACTATTGACTTTTTTAAAGCAGGCAAATATTGGACTGACATGTCAGTTCAATATTATCGTTCAGGAGGTTGCCATGATATGCTTTTCGTTGTCAGAAGAACAGGCCATGATGAAAGATACGATCTCGAAACTGGTTCAGAACAACATAAAAGACAATGTGCATGAAATGGATGAGAAGGGTTTTATCCCGGATGAATTTGTAGCGAAATTCCACGACCTGGGAACGGTTGTGTCCATGATCCCGGAGGAGTACGGCGGCTACGGGATGGGGAATTCGCCGGTAATGAATTGTATAATACTTGAGGAACTTGCTTTCGGCGATATGGGCTATGCGGTTGCAACAGGTCTCGCTTCTTTGTTTTTACTCCCGATAGTTGAAATGGGTACCGATGAACAGAAGAAAAAGTACCTTCCTGCTTTTGCTGAGGGCGATATTTCAGTACCCTGTCCGCTTGCGATAAGCGAGATGAGTTTTAAATTTGATCCTGCCGAGCTTTCGACAACTGCTGTGAAGAAAAACGGATCATACATATTGAACGGTAAAAAATGTTTTGTACCGCTTGCGGAAAATGCGAAGTTTATAATGGTCGCGGCTGCGCTGGACGGCAAGAACAATATTTTTATCGTTGATCGTAAAAATCCGGGTCTGAAAATAAGTGAAGTCGAGAAAAATCTAGGTCTTAATACACTGAAGACAAATACCGTAACTATTGAAAACTGCGAGGTCCCTGGGGCAGACAGGCTTGGTGGAGAAACCGGAGTTGACTTTGACCGGATTCTGCAGAAGACGCGTACTGCAATGGCGGCAATAGGTACAGGAATAGCACGCGCTTCGTATGAATATGCACTGAATTACGCAAAGGAGAGATCACAGTTCGGTGAACCGATTGCAAGCAGGCAGGCGGTTGCGTTTATGCTTGCAGAGATGGCGTATGAAACGGATGCGATGAGGCTTATGACATGGAAGGCTGCGTCGGCACTTGAAGCAGGACGTGATGCAGCAAGAGAATCGTTTCTTGCGAAGATATACGCCGGAGAGATGGCAATGAAGCTCACAGATTACGGTGTGCAGGTCCTCGGCGGACACGGTTATATAAGGGAGCATCCGGTTGAACGGTATTACCGGAATGCCAGGGGAATCGCGATACTTGAAGGTATGGCGATTGCATAACAGCGTACTCAATTTATACAAGTGAGGATATTATGATAAACTTGGAGACACCGGATTATCTGAGCAATCTTAGAAGCAGTATGAATAATCTTGCGAACGGAGTTTTGAGGCCGGTTTCACGAAAATATGACCTGTGCGAACATGAATATCCGAAAGAGCTCGATATTTTCAGGGGGATGTCAATCCTCGGAAGGCCGAAGAAGAAAAAAACGGAGGCCGGGGCCACCGAGGCTACGGCTGATAAAGGGAAACCAAAAAAGGGGATAAATCTTTCCACCGTTGCGACAATTGAAGAGCTGTGCTGGGGCGATGCCGGTCTGCTGCTTTCAATTCCAAATGCCGGGCTTGGGAATGCGGCAATCGCGGCCGTGGCGAGCGACGAACAGCTTGAACGCTACGGTTCAAAGTGGGCAGCAATGGCAATAACCGAGCCTGGTTCGGGTTCGGACTCCGGCTCAATAACATCAACTGCGAAACTTGACGGCGACGAATGGGTGCTGAACGGCGAGAAAATATTTGTTACATGCGCTGACAGAAGCGATGTCGTCGTTATCTGGGCCAACATAGATAAGGGGGCCGGAAAGTCAGGGATAAAGCCGTTTATCGTTGAAAAGGGAACGCCCGGTTTCAAGCTGGAGCACCTTGAGCATAAGCTCGGAATAAGGGCGTCTGATACAGGGACCTTCGTGCTTGATGAATGCCGTATCCCGAAAAATAATCTTCTGGGTTCTGTGGAGGTCAGTACCGATACAGAAGGCTTCAAGGGTGTAATGAAGACTTTTGACAATACGCGTCCCATGGTGGCGTCGATGGCAACCGGGATAGCGCGTGCTGCAATAGATTTCACCCGGGAGAAGCTTGAGGAGAGCGGAGTCAAGATTGATTACAAAAAAAATCTGAATAATGTCTCGAGCATCGAGAAGGAGTTTTATATGATGGAGGCCCACCTTGAGGCGATGAGGCTCCTGGTCTGGAGGGCCGCATGGATGGCGGATAATGAACAGTTTAATAATGTCGAGGCATCGATGGCCAAGGCAAAAGCGGGACGCCAGGGTACGCTGATTACGCATAAATGCTGTGAACTCCTGGGGCCGCTCGGATTCTCAAAAGAATTTCTTGCGGAAAAATGGATGCGCGACAGCAAGATAATGGACATTTTCGAAGGAACTGGCCAGATTCAGCATCTAATCATAGCGAGAAATATTCTCGGATATTCAAGCAAGGATTTAAAATAAAAAAGCAAATTTTAAAATTAAACGAGGGAATATATGAACATCAATGATGTAAAAAAAATCGCTGTTATAGGTTCAGGAGCTATGGGTAACGGGATCGCACAGATCTGCGCTACGGCCGGATATTCGGTCTATATGACTGATATCAAAAAGGAATTTCTTGATAGTGCAATGTTAAAAATCAAGGATAGTCTTGCTTTCCTGGTCACGAAGGGGAAATTGAGTCAGGCGGATATGGACACTGTTCTGAATACAAATCTGAAAACGACTCTGGATACGGCAGAGGCGGTAAAGGGAGCGCAGATTGTAATCGAGGCTGTTCCTGAAATCATGTCGCTCAAGAAAGAGGTTTTTGCACGCCTCTCTGATCTGTCGGCACCGGATGCTATTCTCGCGACAAATACCTCAACGATGAGCATCTCCGAAATCGGCACTGTTGTAAAAAACCCGGAGCGTTTTGTCGGAATGCATTTTTTTAATCCGGTAACCATTATGAAGCTTGTGGAGATAATCTATGGCGATAAAACATCTGATGCCACGGTTGAACTGATTAAAGATGTCAATACCAAGTGCGGGAAGATCTCAGTAAAAGTTCTGAAAGACAGACCCGGTTTTATTGTAAACAGGATCAGCGCTCCCAACCAGGCACTGCTGAGCGCCATTCTTGATGAAGGCAAAATAAAGCCTGATGAAATTGACTGCATCATGAAAAGAATGGGTGTCAAGATGGCCCCTTTTGAAACGGCAGATTTTGTCGGTCTTGATGTTTTCTCTCATACGCTGGAATATTATGAAAAAACCCTGTCGCCGGAATACAAACCTGGAAAATTTCTGCATGATAAAATTAAAGAGAACAATCTTGGTATGAAAACCGGAAAGGGGATTTATGACTGGTCTTCCGGTAAAGCAGTGATAGATTCTTCAAGCGAGAGCAAGGAGCTTACACCGATACATTTTCTTTCGATACAGGTAAACGAGGCGGTCAAGGTCTTCAAAGAGGGTCTGGCGCAGTCTGTAGATGATATCGACAGTGCTGTTAAATTCGGCATGAACGCATTTGCGGGACCTTTTGCAATGGCGTCCGGTATGCCGGCTGCACAGATCTGCGATTCGCTGAATTACCTTGTGAACAGGTTCGGTTTGAGCATACTGAAACCGGAACCTGAGATAGCGGACGGTTCATTTAAAACTCTGGGGAAATAATTCAGCATTTTATCCAGACAGACAGAATGATAATCATGAATATTGTTAATATAACCAGGCGGCAAAAATAAAAAAAGCATGTATTTTTGCCGCTTTTTTTTATTGCATAAATTGAATGAATGTACAATTATATATGAAACTATTACAGGAGGAATTTTATGTCTGATGCTGTATTATTTGATCAAAAAGATAGAGTTGGTATTCTTACCATCAACAAACCTAAAGCAAACCAGTTGAGCCATGAAGTTTTTGAACAGATGAGGAAATTTCTTGATGCGAATGAGGGTGATAAAAATATCCGAGCACTGATAGTGACGGCCGTAGGTGATAAAATATTCTGTGCCGGTGCCGACCTTTCGTCAGGATTCGGCGAATTTAACGCTGTAGATTTTCTTAAGAGGGGTCAGGACGTCTGGAACAAAATTGAAGATTATCCGAAACCTGTGATTGCCGCGATTAACGGTCATGCTCTCGGCGGCGGCTGTGAACTTGCACTTGCATGCCATTTCAGATTTTTGCAGAGAGGATCTCGCATAGGCCTTACAGAAACAAACCTCGGAATTATGCCGGGGTACGGCGGAACCCTCCGTCTCCCGAGAATTATAGGCAGCTCGAAGGCACTGAAAAGCATGCTTCTGGGAAAGCCCTTTGAGGATGAGGAAGCGCTCGCTCTTGGTATTGTAGACCAGCTGTGCGAAGCAGGTAAAACACTGGATGATGCGCTGGCTTTCGCCAATGAGCTGGCAGTAAGACCTCCTCTTTCGATGAAGGCTATTTTAAAAATTATGTCAGCAAGTCCGAGCATTTCTCCGGAACAGCATCTCAAAATGGAGCGCGAGGAGCTTGCGAAACTTTTCAGCACCAAGGATATGACTGAAGGGATGACAGCATTTATGCAGAAACGTCCCCCTGCGTTCACCGGCGAATAAGCAGTATAACTGATTTTATCCGGCTGAAGAGAAAACAAAACTCATTCAGCCGGAACAGCCTGGTTCCCGCATTAAATACTTCAGGCCTTTTTCGTTTTAGATTAACAAAAAAATGGATTTGTGCAGTTTGCAATAAAAAACATGTTGAATAAACTGACATGTCAGTCTATTTTAGCTTGACGTACTAAGGCGCGTAAATTATTTGTCACGGGACTTATCCGGAAAAATTTTCATAAAATCTCCGGAAAACTGATCTTATTAAAACCTTTTATCTGAATAAAGGAAACATTACAAAACAGGAGTTATGTTATGGCGTTAAACATGCTGGTCGATTCAAGAGACGCGCGATTTGTCCTTTTTGAAATGCTCGGGATTGACGATCTGGGAAAAAAATTTCCCATGTATACGGATTTCGACAGGGACACTTATGAAGAAATTCTCGGCCTTGCCGAGAGAATAGCTGTAGAACAGATATACCCGGCTGCGGCAGAGGGGGATAAACAGGGATGCCAGTATGATCCCGCGACAAAGAAGGTAAAGATTCCGGATGCCTATAAAGCGCCGATTAAGGCATATTATGAGGCCGGTTTTATGGGAGTAGTGGATTCTCCGGAGATCGGCGGGATGGGTATGCCGGCTCCGCTTGTTATAAGCTGCAATGAATATTTCGGAGCGGCATGCGTACCGCTGCAGATGTATCCGGGACTGTCGCATGGAACAATGAATCTTATTAACACACACGGCAATCAGGGATTGAAGGATGTATATATTCCTAAAATGATGTCCGGAGAATGGGGCGGGACTATGTGTCTGACCGAACCGGACGCTGGTTCTGACGTCGGCGCGCTGAAAACAAAAGCAGTTAAACAGGCTGATGGTTCATATAAAATTACAGGCCAGAAAATATTCATCTCCTCTGCGGAAAATGATTTTTACGGGAATATGGTTCATGCTGTGCTTGCAAGAATTGAAGGAGACCCGTCAGGAACAAAAGGGATCTCTATCTTTTTAGTCCCGAAATATATACCGAAAGCGGACGGGTCAGCCGGAGAATATAACGATGTAGTATGTACCGGTATTGAACATAAAATGGGAATAAAGGGATCGGCGACATGTTCCGTGTCCTTCGGTGATGAGGGGAGGTGCTGCGGATTTCTTCTGGGGCAGGAGAGGCAGGGTATGAAGATAATGTTCCAGATGATGAATGAAGCGCGCCTGGGGGTCGGATTGCAGGGGCTTGCAATATCCTCCTCTGCATATATGCATGCTGTTACGTATGCGAAAAACAGAATGCAGGGTGTCCATGTAACACAGATGCTGAATCCGGAAGCGAAGAGCGTCTCTATCAGCCAGCACCCCGATGTAAAACGTATGCTGCTGTGGATGAAGTCGCATGTTGAAGGGATGAGAATTCTTTCATATTTTCTCGGACTGATGCTGAATATCGAGCATATCGCCGAAGGAGATGAACAGAAAGAGGCCGTTGCGCTGGCCGAGATAATGATTCCGATATGCAAAGCCGGCAACACAGATACGTCAGTACTCGTGACGTCAGAGGCGATGCAGGTTTACGGAGGGTACGGTTACTGTGCGGATTATCCTGTGGAAAAACTGATGCGGGATTCAAAAATCACCTGTATCTATGAAGGAACAAACGGCATCCAGTCTATGGACCTGACTATGAGAAAAATACTTATGAATCCGGAGCAGTATAACTATTCGGTATTCAGAAAGAAGATACAGGCAACTATCGAGGAAGCCAGGGGGAAAGTGGCTGAAAAGTATATCGAACCGGTGGAGAGGGGGGTAAAAAAGCTTGATGAAGTGATTGATATGCTCAAACAGCAGATGGCGACAAGCAAGTTTATGCTGCTTTTTATGGAGGCGACTCCGCTGCAGCAGGCCCTTCATATGCTTGCTATAGCCTGGGCGCATCTGTGGGCCCTTACAATTGCATCTCCGAAGCTTGATGCACTGGTTGGAGATAAAAAGGGTCCGGAGAGAGACGCCCTTATCAAGAATAATTCTGATGCGGCATATTATACCGGCCGTGTTCTATCTGCACAGTTTTATATAGGATATGAGTTCCCGAAATTTTTCGGGAGAATGGATTCGCTTTTAAATGTAGAAGGCGCTGTTATCAAGGCTACTGATGAAATATTCACCGGCGCGCTTGAAGAGTGACAAATCTCTGAGCTAATTGTAGTTTACTCCTTAATCATTAACAGCCTGCAGGTGTCCCTGCAGGCTGTTAAACATCGCATGAAAAAAACTGGTCACATGCCGGAGCACCTCTGTATTGACACTGATATCAGTGAAACAATCATTAAAGTATTTTACTGATAAATAATGTTCAACTTTAAAATTTTGTTTCAGGTTATTAGATATTATCAACACATTTTAAAAATAAATAAATATTGTCAGTATCGCCTTATTATATAAATAAATATGAATACGGTTTTAATACGAAAAGCATCAAATAAATGAATTATGTGCAAAAATAAACACAATCTCTCGAATCGTGAATTAATGTCTCTTCGATGAAAAGATGTTTATTTTTATCCTGAATGTGCTGATATGCTATAATCGTTGTGCACGCTGTTATTCGGTGACAAAAAAATGTTGCTATTTTTAAATATAATTGTGATAATTTAAAAATAAATTGACTTTTTTATGGTATGCGATAGACTGACATGTCAGTTCATGCTGTGTATCGCATTCGGTTCGGATTTTTTAATTTTATATTCATTTAATTAAAGATTGTCATATTGAATCTTTTCATGTCATACGAAAGTACTGGTTATTTTTACAGAAATTCAAAATAATTTTTTAAGTAAAAAGGTATCGCTGTATTATTATGCAGATAACACAAGACTGACATGTCAGTCTTGTGTTTGGTATAAAATAATTAACAAGGAGTTTGGGATGAAAAAATACTTAAAACCGGTTTTGGTCGCCGGTATTATCGCCGCTTTTTCTGTACTGCAGGCGTCACAGTCCAGGGCTGACTGGGAGCTGAAAAAAGATTCAGATAACGCAAGGGTATATACGCGGGCGGTGCCGGGCAATGAGAATAAAGAGATGATGATTGAATTGATCGATGATGTTCCCTTTGAAGTTGTTGCTGAAGTTGTTAAGGACTATAATACCTATGAAAACTGGTACGGGATGTGTAAATCTCTGAAGTTCATGAACAAAAACGGAAACAATGATATTAACATGTATTTTATACTCGATATGCCTGTCCTGAAAAACCGCGACGCAGTGATAAATGTGAAATATGACTTCAACTTTGAAAAGGGAGTAATAAAGATCACTTTAAGGTCAATCGAGAGCAGTTATCAGATAAACTCCGGACTGGTGAGAATGCCGAAAATTGACGGTACAATAGTTGTCACAAAGGAGGGAAATTCAAAAACAAAGGTTGTTTATACAGTTTTTGCGGATCTTTCAAGCAAGGTCCCTGCGTGGCTTATAAATAAAATGGCAGTGAAACATCCCTATGATACGGGAATGGGAATAAAAAATCAATCTAGAAAGAAAGTATACGCTGAAAGGGCGAGTACATCAAACAATAAAAATTATAAAATATAAAAATCCGGAAAATAAAAACATCAGCAACGGGGATACTGAAGATAATATGAAGCTGTTTAGACCGGCAGGACCGGAAAAATGGCATGTTGTAAGCGCCTGGTTTAAGAGTTAAAGATAAAAGGGAAATACATTAAAAAATTTTCCGGTCTTTGGCTGTTTAATAATAAGAAATCAAATATTTGAAGTTTATGGAGTGTGCTTATGAATATGAAGACTGCTAACACAACAAAGTATTATAATGATGTAGAAACATTGGTTGATGACATAATAACAAAGTTTAATAAAAAAATTGCATTCGGTATGCCGATAGCGCTGGGTAAGTCCAACCATATCGCCAACGAGATGTATCGCAGGGCGAAGGAGGACCCGACAATTGATCTTACGATAATGACGGCGCTTTCTCTTGAAAAACCGAGATGGTCAAACGATCTCGAAAGACGTATGATTGAACCGCTTCTTGATAAACTGTGGAAGGGGATACCCGATTTTCAGTATATGATTGATCTGAGAAAAGGTGAGTTTCCTCCGAACGTGAAACTGCAGGAGTTCTACTTCCTTGCCGGTTCAGTTAAAAATGATCCTATTGCGCAGCAGAATCATTACAGCTCAAACTATACTCATATCGGAAGGGACATCTGCGCGGAGGACAATAACATCCTCTATTGTCATACAGTGGCAAAAAAAATGATTAATGGAAAAGTGTGCTACAGTGACAGCTGTAATGCAGACCTGGGTGTGGATATAAAACGGTATCGTGAGAGCGTTCTTGCAACAGGAAGAAAAACTCTGCATGTGGGCCATGTAAACAACTCGCTCCCGTTTATGTACGGAACTGCGATATGCGATGAATCAGAATATGATATGATACTTGAAGGGGAGGAGTTTAATTTTCCGCTTTTCTGTGCGCCCAAAGCTCCTGTCACAACGCCCGATTATTTTATAGGTCTTCATGTAAGCACGCTGATCAGGGATGGGGGTTCGCTCCAGATCGGCATAGGTTCTCTCGGCGACGCGATTGCGGCTTCGCTGATTATGCGGGATAAGCATAATGACATGTATAAGGATGTTCTTAAAAAATCCGGAATAATGGAAAAATACGGAAAATTTATCAACAAGGTCGGAGGTACCGATCCGTTCAAAAAGGGCCTTTATGGTATTACTGAAATGCTTGTGGATGCATTCATGCAGCTTTACAAGGCCGGAATAATTAGAAGAAAAGTTTACGATTCTGAAGAGATCCAGAAGCTGGTCAATGATGAAGTACTCGAAGATAATCTGTCAAAGGATTCGGTAAGAGTGCTGCTGGCGCAGGAAAAATTCAATCCGATTTTAAAAGAGGATGATTTCCTGGTTTTACAAAGATTCGGTGTTTTCAAGGAAGATCTGGAATACGAAAATTACTGCATAAAGGACGGAAACACTTCGTATTCGGCTGATCTGAGAGAACCGGAAAACGTTGAAAAAATCCTTGATAACTGCATCGGCAAATCGCTGAAAAACGGTGTGATTGCACACGGCGGATTCTTTATCGGGCCAACACGATTTTACGACGATCTCAGAAATATGAGTGATGAAGAGAGAAAACAGTTTGAGATGACAGGCGTTTATGTAATAAACCAGCTGTATGGAGATGAAAAGCTCCGTACACTGCAGAGGAAGGATGCCCGTCTTGTTAATGCCGGAATGAACGTTTCTATATTCGGCAATATCTGCTCCGATGCACTTGAGAACGGAACAGTAATAAGCGGCGTCGGCGGCCAGTATAATTTTGTGGCCATGGGCCATGAACTGGAAGGGGCCCGCGTAATAATGATGATCAGAGCTGTGCGCATGACAAAAAAGGGACCTGTGTCAAATGTTGTTTTTAACTACGGTTATACTACGATACCGCGCCACCTCAAAGACATAGTTGTAACCGAGTACGGTATTGCCGATCTCAGGGGAAAGGTTGACCGTGAGGTGATTGCTGCATTGATAAATATAGCTGACTCAAGGTTCCAGGATAAGCTTGTCAAACAGGCGATCAAGGCAAACAAGCTTCCAAAAGACTATAAGGTTCCGGAGGCGTTCAGAAACAATTATCCCGATAAGCTGATGAAACAGCTTGAACCATACAGAAAACTAAAGAGGGGGCTCTTTGAGATATTTCCTTTCGGTACGGATTTTACACCGGAAGAGGTCGTCCTCGGACGGGCTCTGCGGGAGTTTAAGGCGGGAATGGACAGAAATAAAATTAAAACTATCGGCGGAATTTTAAAACAGACTGTCAAGTTTCAGCCTGAAAAAGCGCTGCCGTATCTGAAACGTGTCCAGCTGGATTCACCGGCGTCGATCAAGGAACGTCTGCTGAAGAATGTTGTAGTATATGCCCTTGTAAAAAGCGGCCAGATATAGATTTATGTCATCAGTTATCCACTCTATGTATCTGTTCATAGATTCTAACCTGGGGCGGTATAAAAACCGCCTTTTTTTTTCGGGTGGATTCTCTTAACAGGCTGTCGGTATCCGGTTGTCAGAGCCCTGAAAAGTGAAAGCAGACAATCTGTTAATGTCTGCCGCTGTCCGCGTATTCGAGAGAACTTCTGGTGTAAGGGACTTCCATCATGTCAGCCGTATTCTCTCTCCATCTTTTATAATGAGCGGTCTCTCTGTGTTTATTCTGGTCTTCCACCGAGTTGAACATCTCGAACAGGATAAATTTATTGTCAGAATCGAGGTCTCTGAAAAACTCAAACCGTTTTACCCCGGGCTCTTTGTTGCTGTTTAATACATTGTCATCTGTAAACTTTATAAAATCTTCAACCGAGTCTCTCTTTACCGTGAGATAGATCTGTACTATAACCATTTTTCTCCCCCAATGCTTTATGAAATTTTCAACTGTGCGTGAAATCCTGTTTAACGGGAATGGATCTAAAAGCAACAAAAAAACGGGCGCTGTCAGGGTGTCTGTAAAAACGGAACGGTTTTTTATCTTGACATATTTTTTTGTCAATTGCAAATAGTTTGCAAATTAACGGGATGTAAGCAGCAGGGGATGAATACTAAATCTGAATCGATTCTGAATGAGAAAAATTTAAAGGTTACCAGACAGCGCGTTACGGTTCTTGATCTTATAATTTCGAAAGACGCCTCTTTCTGCGCAAATGATCTCTTTGACGAACTGAAGGGGAAGATGGACCTGGTCACTATATACCGCAACCTTCTTCTTCTGAATAAAGAGGGGATACTCCGCGAGGTGATGAACAAGAGCGGGAGGCAGTATTTTGAATTTTCGTCCGACGGAAACCCGGCACATCCCCACTTCTATTGTAATGCATGTAAAAAAATATTCTGCATGAAATCGAAGATAAACTATACTCTGCCGAAGAGGATAAATCCGGATGAAAGTTTTTTAATACATGAAACAGTTTTACAGTACAGCGGCATATGTCCGTCGTGCAGGATGTAAAGCTCCGGCAGAGAATACCGATCTATTGCATACAGGAGATGGATTTGAAAGCGGCCAGAATAGTAAACGTATTACTCGTTTTATTGATGATTATTCCAGGATGTAATAAAGAGAGGAATGTATCTGACGGTGAAGGATTTCTGATAGTCACTTCGTTCTACCCGGTTTATATAATCGCAAAGAACGTTGCCGACGGCATTGAAGGGACCAGGGTAGTCAATATGACACCGCCGTACACAGGCTGCCTGCATGATTATAGTGTAACAGCAGCTGATATGAAGAGACTGGAGAACGCCTCAATCTTTCTGACAAACGGCGCCGGGATGGAAAACTTCATCGACAAAATCGCGTTGAAATATCCTTCGCTTAAAACCGCGGGGTTATCAGACGGGATAGAAATGATCAGCAGCGGGGGAGCTGTTAATCCCCATATCTGGGTCAGTGTTGAAAACGCGGCGAAGATGACAATGAACTGCGCCGGGATACTCTCGGTTTCAGACAGTAAACACGCGGCAGCCTACAGAAACAACGCGTTGAGATATGTTGCCAGGCTTCGGGATTTAAAGAGGGAGATGTCCGGCTCTCTCGGGAAGTTTAAAGGTGAAAAAATAGTAACATTCCATGAGGCATTTCCGTATTTCGCGAAAGAGTTCGGTTTTGAAATAGCGGCAGTTGTGGAGCGCGAACCGGGGAGCGAACCTTCAGCGAAAGAACTTTCCACGACTATAAGTCTTGTGCGTAATATCAATATAAAATATATCTTCGCGGAGCCGCAGTATCCGTCTGCATCAGCCGATGTAATCTCGAAAGAGACCGGTGCGAGGGTCTTTACCCTTGATCCGGCCGTTTCAGGCGATGACGATAAGGATGCTTATATAAAAATGATGAAAAAGAATCTTTCAGTACTGGTGAGTGCATTCGGTGATAAACGGTCATAAACATAAATGCAGCATTGACGGGAGATGCGACAGGTGCTGTACCTATATAGAAGGGCTGTCGATCGACTACGGAAGGATTAATGCGGTTGACAATATCGATTTCAGGTTTTCATGCGGAGAGCTTACCGCGATCATAGGCCCCAACGGCGGCGGCAAGAGCTCAATACTGAAAGCGATTCTGGGCAGTCTGGAGTACCGGGGGAGCATCGGTTTCTGCTCGACATCGGATCACGGGAAAAAGCCGCGGATAGGGTATGTCCCTCAGAAGGTTTCGATACAGCCCGATTCTCCGATAACCGTACTCGATCTGATGCTGTTGTCCGGGGGATACATCCCGGCATGGTTTCATACTTCCGGAAAAAGGAAGAACGGGATGCTTGATCTTCTTAAAATCGTATCCGCGGAAAATCTCGCCTACAGGAAGGTGGGCGGTCTTTCGGGTGGTGAACTTCAGAGGGTACTGCTTGCATGTTCGCTGAATCCGCTCCCCGATCTGCTGCTTCTTGACGAACCGGTTTCGGCCGTGGATTCGAAGGGAATGGAGGCGTTCTACGAGATTATATGCAATCTCCGGAAAGTCTTTCACATGTCGATAGTGATCGTTACACATGATATAGGTGCGATAGCACCGCACGCGGACAAGATGATACTGCTGAATAAAAAAATATACGCGATAGGTGATCCGGTGCATGTGCTTAAACACCCCGAGTTCAGAAAACAGATGGGGGGAGTTTATCCTTCGTTTTCAGTTTTACGCAAAGATGAACACTTCGGAGTAAGGCTATGATAGATCTGACTTACAGGATTATTGACCTGCTCCCTTTTTCATGGGTAAGCTATGAGTTCATGAAAAACGCCTTGATTTCGGTGATAATAATCACTCCATGTTTCGGGCTGATCGGCACAATGGTGGTGGGGAACAGGATGGCTTTTTTTTCTGATGTGATAGGTCATTCAGCCCTGACCGGGATCGCGATAGGAGTGATAATGGGATTTACCGATGTCCGTCCGGTGATGATCATATTCGCCGTGATTCTTTCCGTTGCGATAAATATTATTCTCGAGAAGACCCAGGCATCAAGCGATACTGTCATCGGCGTATTCTCCGCATCTACCGTTGCCCTCGGTGTTGCGCTGCTCAGCAGGGGAGGTTCGTTCAATAAATACTCCGTTTTTCTGATCGGTGACGTTCTCTCCGTCACACGGACTGAAATATTTTATCTCGTAATACTATTGATGGTTGTAATACTTTTCTGGGTCTTTTTCGGGAGTTATCTTGCTCTGATAAGTGTCGAACCGTCCCTTGCCTATGACAGAATGATCTCTCCATTTGCGGTGAGAACTCTTTTTTCCATGCTGGTTGCTGTTGTGGTAATACTCTCGATAAAATGGGTTGGTCTGCTTATAATCAATTCGCTCTTCATACTCCCTGCAGCATCAGCGCGACTGATCTCAGGTTCCCTGAGACGCTATTACTTTATGTCGATGATGATAAGCCTTTTTTCCGGAGTGTCGGGCCTTATTATATCATTTTATTCAGGGAGCGCCTGCGGGGCATCAATCGTTTTATGTTCTGCGTCGGTCTATATTGCCGTATTAACAGTAAGAGGGGTAAGGAAAACCGCTGCGCGTTGACTTCCCCCCTGTTTGTACAGTTGATATAAATTTTGTAATACTAAAATCCTCACATTCGGGAGAAAGGGGCCTGCGGCCGGGTGATGTCATGCTCCTTCATATTGAGGCGAAGGGGGATGAGGTCGTAATTGTCTTATTCCTTAAAATGGTTCCCGGTTGATGCACTATGGTAACAAAAACTTACTGATAAATATTATGTTTCAGGCTAAAAAATATTTGAAAAATACAGAAAGAATTATGAACTGGCGGAATCAGCTTGAAGGGGTAGAATATGCGGAGCGGATTTAAAAAGTTTTTTCAAAGCAACACTGCCGGAGTTGTTAATCTTTTTCTCTGGTCTGCGGTGTTTACGGTTTACCTGCTGTCTGACAAATACAATGGAGGGATCGAAAGGGATCTCCTGCTGACATATATATATCTGTTCGCATCGATAATTGTGCTGAACGCCATGATTTTTTACATTTTACGCTTCATCTTTTCATCATTCAGGTATGGTCCGACTGCGTCATACCTGATTTCGAATGTCATAGTAACAATGGTATTCTTCATCAACAATATGGCTGTGATTGTATACGGCAAACAGCTCGGTTCGGAGGGTATGGTTATGGCCTACCGCGGCTGGGTCGGGGGGGAGATGGGGAATTTTACAATGAGCGTTATAAAACTCCTTTTCTTTATCAGTATATATACCGCACTGTTTTACGGATTATATAATCTTCTTAATAAAATTTTTTCAGGCCGTTCACTGAATATCAATTACTCGATTATATCAGTTTCAATGACTGCTATAGTCACAATTATCCTGCATTTCAGTCTTGTAGCCCTTGCTGATAACGATTCAGAGATGAATCTTATGAAAAATAAAATTCCGTGGCAGTCGATAACAGGTTTTCCCTCTGATCTGGTCAAGGTCGATGAGGACGGCAAAAAAAACAGCATCATCCCGCCGCTGTTTGTGAAGCCCGATTTTCTTGATGAGAAGACCGAGCTTGATCAGCTGAAGAGGCTTGACAGCGTAAAAGAGAAGATCCTTGCGCAGAACATAAGCGTAAAAAAACCGATGAATGTACTTTTCATGAATATTGAAGGTCTGAGAAACGATATGCTCAATCCTGTAAACATGCCGTTTCTTTATAAATTCGCAAGCGAGAGGGGATTCATTCTGAAAAAACATTACTCAACGGGGAACAATACGCCGGGCAGCCTTTTTGGAATGCTTACCGGGCTTGCACCGTATTACTTTGAACCTCTGAGGGGGAACCATTTTCTGAATATGCCCCTCCATGTGCTGAAAAAAGCGGGATACAGACAGAATATATACTATAACTCCCCGCATCAGTATGAATACATACACAGGGATATTATTGAAAAAACCGAAAGCAGTTTCAACAGGGCGCCGGGAACAAAGAACGATGATTATGGTCCGAGGGAGCAGATACTCATAGACAGGTTTATCAATGACCTAAAAAACGATAAGGGGAACCTGAGATTTGATTACTACCTGATGAACGTTACTCATTTCAATTACTTTTATCCGGAGGGTTGTAAAAAATTTCTTCCTGACTATCACTCGAACTTCACAATAATAAGCGGACCGCAGCAGGGTTTCAAAAAAGACAGGGTAGAGCTGAAGAACCGTTACATGAACGCGGTCTGCTACACCGATCAGCTGCTTAAACAGCTCCTGACAGCGATGGACAATATGGGGCGGCTTAAAAATACAATAATCGTTATCTCCGGCGATCACGGAGAGGAGTTCTGGGAGCATGGAAGTTTCGGCCACACCTGGGGCCTGAATAATATACAGATCCAGCCCGCTGCGTTTATATATTATCCCGGAATCGGAAGGGACAGCATAAAATACAGGTATACCTCTCATCAGGATTTTATTCCCACGGTGTTCGACCTTATAGGACTTAACACTGACTGGAGCCTTTTCACTACGGGAAAATCTCTTGTAAGCTATAACGCCGATCTCGATTACGCGATCTCGTCTCTAGGAATTCTTGTAAGCTTTAAAAGAAACGGATACGCGATTATGGGTAACGGGTACAAGGTGCTTTATAAAAATAATATGGATCTCAACAGCTCGCCGTACGGCATATATGATGATGATGACAGGCCGGTCGGAAGTTTTGATAAGAATAAAGTCGCGGATCTGCTGTTAAAAACAAAAAGTTCAAAGCATCTTAATGTTCAGAAGATGAAGATGTAGCGGGGAGATTCCGTCAGTAATTAATTGCCGCAACCAGAGAATCGGTGATCCTGCTGTAGTCCGGTTCGCGGTCTATTCTGCATAATTCGTATGTAATGCAGCTGGTTTTGAAATTCAGAAAAGGCTTCAGGCTTCCAAGCGAACCGGGTGTTTCATAGCCTATATCATACAGCAGAGGGATTCCCGAGATCTCTGAGATCTTTTCCGCAAGACCGGCGGGCACATCGCTGTCGGGATAGACCGCGTTAAAGGGCTGGTGCAGCTGTATTATCAGCCCGGGTCTGAACTCATCGATTGCGTTTGCCAGCAGAACGGTTTCAGGCTCCGATGCGGGGAGTTTCCCCGGATTGTTATACGGTTTCAGATAGTACGGAGACCATGTAGAGGAGGGGAAGTTCCTGTTCAGATCGACATCGTTCCAGTTGGTACGCTCCCCTTTGAACAGTCCGTCAGGATTTATGCACGGTATGATTATAACACGGTTTTTTATTGAAGAGGGATTATTCTTTAAATAACGGGCCAGTTTTATTGCCGAGATAACTCCCGCCGGTTCGTCCCCATGAAGTCCGCCGATGACCATTGTAAGTTTTTCTCCTGAACCGAACTCTTTATAATAAATTTTTTTATTGCGATATGATTTTCCCAGCACCTCCCATCTGATTCCGGAAGAGGGGAGGGAGTTGTACATGATTATGGTTTTTCTCAGTATAGCGTTATGTTTTTTATAGGATATCGCGCCGGCGTCGGGGATGGAAACACATAGTATTAGTAATAGAATAGAAGCCCGTTTCATTGTCATATTTTTTAATCGGAGATCCGGATCAAAAAATTATACTTTTTTCGTTTACAGGGGACAGATCGTGTAAAAAATGATTAACAGATCGATACCTGTTCTGAATATAACAGTTTACTGAAAAACAGGATACCGATACTGAAAAAGCTGCGGATCAGGAGACTGATAAAGGAAAAAGTTATGAGTGAGATGAAGTCTTTACAGCTGTACAGGGCGCTTGTTGAGAAACTGGATGCTCATGAAGAGAAACTTCTCAATAAATACCATCAACATATAAGGTGCGTAAAGGGGTGCTCGTCCTGCTGCATACTTGAAACTGTTTTTCCAGTAGACGCGTTTGTAATTTACAGCGCTGTCGCTTCCGGCACGATATATCCGGAATCTTTAATATTTGATCAGACAGACGGGAGATGCGTTTTTCTGAATAACGGTCTCTGTTCGGTATACAGCGCAAGGCCGGTAATTTGCAGGACTCACGGATATCCGGTCTTTGTGGATGGTAAAGTTGATTTCTGTCCTGAAAATTTTAAGGATCTAAAATCGATCGATTCAGAGAACATACTCGATCTTGAAAATCTGAACAGGGCGCTTGCATCGATAAATATTCTGTTTCAGAGAGAGATGGATAATAATTTTTTTCTGAAAGAAAGAATCATGCTGAATGAACTGAAAGAATACATTTTAAAGATTTTCAATTTTCAGGGGAGAGAGACCGGTGAAACGGATAATGTCTGCTGAAATATGTTATTAATTTTAATATTATTCGTCGAGATATGCTATCAACTCTGTCAATGCTCCGGTCATCATATCAGGCTGTATTGTTTCAATAGGAAAACCGACCACGACAATCCGGTTTTCATATCCAACAGCCGCAGCACCGGAGGTTGAGTAATTCCAGATTGTATCTGAGCCTGATATTACATCAGGATAATCCTCGGGATAAGCAACTCCAAAATTGAAATCACCGGCTGTAGTTGAACCGGAATCGTCCCCTATATATGCTGCATGAAGTACTGTGTTGAAAAAAGTACCGGATGTGGCATATCCGATCTCTGAACCGGATATAATAATTTTACCACCCTGATTCAGATAGGCGGAGATTGCAGACTGTTCCTGAGACGAAAATGGTATATCGATACTGCTTTCATCACCGGTCAGCCAGATGACATAACTGTATGATGACATGTTTATCTCATTAGCAGCTATTGAGTCATTGGAAGCAATACTGAATAATCCCCCGCTTATCCGGTTAGCTACCGAAGCGGCAAAATCATGGGTAAATTTGTTATAGCTGCCCCCAATACAGCGATCAAAACCATCAACTACCAGGACATGATTTCCGCTGGCGCCATATGTATCCGAGGGTAGCGAGCTGTTTTTGTTTTGACGGACCCGGATATACGGTCTTGTATCTACTGTGACACTGTTTGATCCGGTTACAGCCAGTGTCTCCCAGGTCTGGTTGTTATTGCTCCCCTCCACAATATAATTCAATGACGAATCGGAAGAATCAGGCAGCCAGGATACAGTAGTCTTGTTCCCGTCAAACCTGGTATATCGTAATACCGGGGGATCTATTGATGTAGGTTTAAGGCCGCTGAATCTTAACCAGCGCCCGTATGTGTTCTCTCCCCTGTCGGCGTTACTCTGTGTCATTGCGGTTGATCCAATTATATGGTTTCGAAGGAGTAAAGAATCATCATCAAAGCTGCTAATCACTGTTCCATTTAATGAGTTTCTGAGAGTTGAATTATTGCTGTCAGTTCCTCCCGATGCGGTATAATTCGAACGTATAAGTCCCCCGTCATTCCCGAATTCTGCAAATACATTTACAGAACCATATAGTGAGTCAAAAAGATGAACAGTTGAAACGGGTACTCCGCCCTGTGTAATGATATTTGCTATCGCCGGATAACCTCCGGCATGACTGGTCAGCACGGTTGTTTCAAGAAAAGGTTTGCTTAAAAATTTATCACGGTATAGTACTGCAAGAACATCATTGCATAAATTCAGCATGCCATCAGCCGAATCAAGTTTTCCAAAACTGCCTGATGCGGCATTAACCGGTCCCTGTGGAATAATCAAGATGGCATTACGACCGGACATTGCAAATTGGATATCATAAGAGTGCGCTGCAATCGTATTTGGAAGAGTTGTGTTAAATCCATGGAAGTGGCATACAACAGCAACATGTCCGTCATCAATAAAACCATTTGGAATCATTATGAATACAGACGAATCATTCCAGGCAGACCCGGCATTTGGAAATGGAGCATGCGGCATATCTGCCGTAGCGACTGTCCCGTAATCATCACTGACCCAGCTTATTGATGGCAGCGAAGGATCTCCAATTAAACTCGAAATGGTAACTGTTGAAATATTATCACCGGTGCCTATTGTCAGACTTCCACTATCCTGCCGGACTTCCGTACAGGAACCTGAAAATGTGATTGTCAGTTCCCGTTTTTCAAAAGCATTTAACGGGCTTGTTGATCCGCCTAATGTGTACGGACCTGACAGGGTATAGGACACTTCACCGGAAGAAGCAAGGCCGCCGGTTTCTTCTATAATCAGTTTTCCCTGCGGCGGAGTTGAATCTGAAGTATTACGAAAATCCAGAGCAATATGAGGGGGAACCAGTAAAGAAAACCGGTTATTATTTGATGATGCACTGTCTCCTGAATTTGACATACAGGCAATTAAATGGCAAATTATGATTATACCAGGGATTGATTTATACATTGCAGGCCGCCCTTTATCAATATGTTTTATTGTATGCCCTTATCAGGTATTGTTTATTATTAATTAAGTATAATAACAGGTCAATCAATTTATGGACATATTCAGCATGGGGCGTTTTTAGGAGAACCTGCATAACCATTACCGGCGGTATAAGCCTTTTATGAGCGGGTGAAGAAAAAATATTGACAAATATCATATAGAAGAAAATATCATAATTGAAAATTAAGGAGGAAGTCGGGTGAAAATCCCGCGCTGTCCCGCAACCGTGATGTGCAGTGCACTGAGCCGGATCTTCCTGATTAACCGGTTATCCTCGAGGGATGGGATAGGTTTACCACCGCACAGGTGTCTAACCCCATACGCCCCCTAAAGGGCGTTTTTTGTCTCTTCTGGTGCCGTTTCACAAGAAGGAACATGAAAAAAATCTATTCATACATTATTCCGGTGATTCTTCTGTTGTACTCGATACCCCTGCCGGCATCGGACCGCGGCGTTGTGATAAGCGGTTACAGGGATTCCGGACCTTCAGCAGTCGATATAATATCCGTCAGCGATTCCGACAGGCAGGTAAAAACAGTGAGTGAAGTCCTTGAGGCGCGCGCGGGGGTACAGGTTACCCGTTACGGGACTGCCGGTTCGTACAGTTCAATTTATGTAAGGGGGACTAACGCGAACCAGATCGTAGTCTACATCGACGGTATCCCGCTTTCTGATTCTGTTTCCGGAGAGGTTAACTTCGAGAACATCCCGCTCGACAGCATTGACAGAATCGAGATATATAAAAGTTTCGCGCCTCTGTATTTCGGAACGCCGGGAATCGGAGGCGTGATAAATATCGTTACAAAAAAAAGAATGAATTTTCCGGAAACGGGAATAACTGTGTCGGCGGGATCTTTCGGAACATACCGGCTGTCGGCGTTCAGTTCTCAGAGCGGGGAGAGGAGCAGTTTTTTAGTCACGGCCTCCGGCTCCTCGGGGAAGGGGAATTTTCCTTTTAAAAACGGAAACGGAACGGAATTCAATGCCGGCGATGACTTTAATGACAGACGTAAAAATAACGGATTTAAAACAGGCAGCGTAACGGCCCGCTGCACATCCGGCACTGAAAACAGTTCGTTTGACGCGCTCTGTGATCTATTCGTGAAAAAACAGGGTGTGGCCAGCTACAACAACACAGCGTCGGATGCGTCTTTTGAAACAGTGAGAAGCCTTAACAATCTGAGAGCCTCTTTTAACAAAATCGGAGGGATCGATCTCACTGAACATCTTTCAGTATTTGCAAACGTAAAGCGTGATACCTATGATGATCTTGATAGCGAGATTGGATTTCTCGGGGAAAAGAACACCGGCACATATGTTTCATACGGTGCCGGTTCCTATACTTCATTTGAATCGGGAAACATTTTCCGGGAACTCTCTCTATCGCTGCAGTGTCAGAACGAATTATATTATCTGAAAAATGAAACAGCTTCGGATAGTACGAGTTATCCTCTGCAGAAAAGACGCTCTTTGAAAGGGGGAGTTCAGGACACAATATCTTTCGCTGGTCAGAGGATATTAGTAATACCCCAGATCAGATACGCGGTACGGAATGACAGTTTTACCGGAGATACAGGTTCAAGCCGCAGCGTTTACTCCTTCGATCCACAGGCAGGAGCCGTCTTTAATATAATCAGGGACCTGCTGTATCTGAAGGGATCATACGGCACGAATCACCGTGCTCCGGGATTCTCCGAGATGTTCGGCAATACCGGTTCTGTCGCCGGAAACCGGAATCTGAAGGATGAAAGCTCATGCGGATACGATGCAACAATCGGATTGTCGGCAGCAGGTTTCGTTTCAGATGCCGTTCAGTCTTTCACCCTTGAATACAGTTATTTCAGCTCCAGGATAAGGAATATTATAATATATATGCAGAATTCACAGAACACGATGAAGGCTGAAAATATAAGCGAGGCATCAATCGAAGGTCATGAACTGGCAGCCGCTGTTGCCATACTGGAGCATCTTGATCTGTCTTGCAATGCTACAATCCAGTACGCTAGGGATCAAAGCGATATAGCCTATTATAAAGGGAACTATCTTCCGCACCGCCCGATTTTTGAGGGTGGAGCGGCGGTGAAATTTTTCAACCGGTACGGGTCTTTAACGTATCAGTACAATTATTCCGGGGGAAACTACAGGGACAGGGCCAACTCCCCTTCCCTCTATATCAAGCGGAGAGTTTATCATACGTTGACCGCTGTCTATACACCGCGCTTTGATTTAACTGTCACGTTCGAATCAAAAAATATCGCAAATGACAGAACCCAGGATGTTGCGGGATATCCCCTGCCGGGGAGATCCTTCACCGGAAGCGTCCAGTATATATTCTGAAAATAAAAGGAGGAACATAAATGAGGATGAAACACCTGTATAAACTGATGCCGGCTCTGGCCGCTGCGCTTTTAATCTGCGGCTGCAACTTTCCCGAAGAAAAAAAGAGTAAAGGGGCTTCTCTGCCGGGGAATGCAATCATAGGCAATACTGACTATTCCACCGGTTCTATTTCGTCTATTGATCTGGAAAAGATGACATCTTCGAAAGATATACTGAAGGGTTCCGTCGATCCGGATATCAGGGTCAGAGCCTACGATGGTCTTGTATACATTCTGAATAATACGAACCAGAATATTCAGCTTGTTGATCCGGAGGACGGTTTCAAAACCCTGGCGCAGATATCAACCGGTTCATATTCGTATCCTCACGACCTGGCAGTGTCGGGGGGGAGAGGTTATCTCTCCCTGTGCGGATCATCATCGCTATGGATTATCAATCCATCTACTCTTGCAAAGGAGAAGGAGATAGACCTATCCGCCTATAATCCTTCAGGCGCGGCGAATCCGTCTATGGACCAGCTTTGGATCGACGCATCGGCACACAGGCTTTATGTATCGATCGGAAGGATCACATATTCCGGGAGTACCTCTACTGCTGATTACAGCAGCGTGATTGTTATTGATACGTTGAGCGATACCGTGATAAAGGAGATCAAGCTGCAATGGACAATATCCGGTACAACAACAAACGCTCTGAATCCCTATTCAAAATTCGTTTTCGCTTCAAAAGAGAGCTGGAATAACGGTGATGGTCACGATCACCTGTTTCTTCTATGCTGCGGTTTCTACAACGGGGCTCCGACATATTCGGATAAACACGACGGAGGAATTGTCGCTATAGACACGACCGATCTTGAATGTGAAAACGGTTTTCTTGTAACGGAGGGATTTTTACAGGAGGCTATCAGTGATTTCGACTATGCCGGAGGTAAATTCTATGTCGCGGCAACCGGATCGGGGGACAGTGATCTCTTTGCCGTACAGCCGTATGATGCCGGTAAATCGTCAATACTTCATGCAGCCGGGGGTTACAATATACCCTTTGTGAAAGTGAACGGAACCGGTCTGCTGCTTGCAGCGGACAGAACAGCAGCAAATCCAGGAATATGGATTTTTAACACGGCGGATGATTCGCTGAAATACGCCTCTGTTATATCTACCGGGCTACCCCCTGCCGATATAACACTGATCGAATGATGCTGTTTTGGGTAATCTGAATTCAGAGGGGGGGTAAAAACCTCCCCTCTACCCCTTCCATTATAATAATAGATCCCGGTTTCGGGATACTCTCCCGTTAATCTGCGGTTTTAATCACACAATTATTTGAATTATTTTTGAATAGATATATATTAAAATAAGAGAATATTAAGTTTTTATATCTGAATCAGAGAGTATGAAAGTTATAACATCTTTCTCGTCAAAATGGGGTGCATATGAGCGGTGAGCCTGTAAAAATCACGGAAAAAAGCAGGATGGAGGGAGTTATTCAAACCCGCTTCATTGATGGAAAAATATTCATCAAAACCGATGAGCTGAATATACAGGTGGAATCATTTTCTTTTAAAAACGGAGATGTAATAGTCGGTGTGCCTGAAGTGGACGAAAGGTCGAAGAGGGTGATATTTTATGTCCGGGATAATGACGATGTTGTTTTTTCTCATGCTGCTTTCAAATCCAGAGATGAAAAGGGGATGCTGATATACAATCCGCTCGATGTTCAGATCCTTCCGATGCCGAGAAAAGAGGTGAGAAAGAGCGTTGTGCCATCTGGCGGAAATGCATCACCAGTATATATTTCGAATATCATTTCAGATTTTTCAATAATTGAATCCCTGAATCTCTCAAAAAAAAAGACGGAGCTTATCAAGGATGAACTTCTGAAAAAAATGCATGCAGTCTATCACAATTCAGAAATTATTTTTTTAAACGATAAATCGAAAGATCCGCGGATGCTTTTTTTCAATAAAAAAAGAAAACCGTATTTCATTAAGAATATCAGAGATATTGATGATGCGGAAAAGGTAAACAGTGATGAGGATCTTAAATACTATAAAACCTACATTTTTCAGAAGGATTCCTCTGCAGGGATAAACAGAGCTGTCTCGGAGATAGGTGTACCGCTGCTTTATAAAATGATGATGCCCTTCGGATATGTGAAGATTACAAGCCTCGATGAGTTGAGTGATGAAGATTTTTCAGCCGTAAGAAAGTTCGGGATGTCGGCTTCCACCGCCTGTACAAATGACAAACACCTGATAATGAGCCATGATGACAAAATCGCGGTGACAGATCTCTCGCCGGGCGGACTTGGAATTTTTTTCAAGGAGAAGGTTTTAATAAAACATTTCAGAGAGAACGCGCTGATTATCTTTACGATTTTTTTACCGGAAAAAAAACAGGCAACACTTTTATGCGAGGTAAAGAACATAGCCCTGATTAAGAACTATGTGTATCGTATCGGCTGTGAAATTCTAAACATAGAGGCGCTGGGGGAGGTTTATTACACCGAGTATATAGAGGGGCTGGAATCCGGGTAACGGATATTATTACGTTAAACCTGATATGCCCCTTTATGACTGTTAAGATGCTTCGATTGAATACTGCTGATAAAGTATTTTATAAAAAAGTGTAACTTTATTATTGAATTACTACCAATTTACTAATATTTTGTTATTGCGTTAATATTTGTATATAATAAAAGGAGGATCAAATGAAAAAGGGTCTGATTATCGTCTTTATGTTTCTTTTAGCGGCAGCGTTTATTAACTCGGATTACAGCAGCCTCGGCGCTGCCGAAAAGGGGAAATCTTCAACACAGACAATCTGTCCAGTCATGGGTGGAGAGATAAATAAAAATATCTATATCGATTACAAAGGCTCAAGGATCTATTTCTGCTGCAATGCGTGTCCGGACGATTTTAAAAAGGATCCGGAGAAGTATATGAAAAAGCTGAGAGATAACAATGTTGTGCCGGAGAAGACCCCGGCTAAATAACACTGCTTTATCAGGATCTCTCAGTCTGTATAATTATTTTTTGTTGTGCGTAAGGATTCTGCGGGTTACAGCCCCGGAAATCTTTACGGCATTAAATATTCTGCGTGATACGGCAGGAGTCCTGTTTCAGAAATATATTCACGATGATCGACGAGGTTTTATGAAAAAAACGGCACTGCTTGTAATGCTGCTGGCTGCCCCGCTCTTCAGCGAGGGGAACGACCGGATGCTTCTGCTGCAGAACTCCGCGCTTGAGCATAATCCGAAGATCAAGGCGATGGAGCGGGAAACGGTGATGATGAAAAACCGTATCGAGTGGAGTGCATCGCTTGATGATCCGAAACTCAAATTCGGCATTAATAATCTTCCGGCGGGATCGTTCTCTTTTACTAAAGAGGACATGACGTCGAAAGAGATCGGAATATCACAGATGGTTCCCGTTGGAAAACTCGGAATAAAAAAAGAGATAGCTGAGAAGGAGTACGAAAAATCGCTTCTGAAGCTTAAAAAGGAAAAGGTGGAGATGCTGCATGAACTGCGTATGAATGTATATGAACTTGTTTATACCAGATCTTCGATAAAAATAATAGAAGAGATAAAAAAACAGCTGAAGATCGTAATTGAGAGAGAGGTGGCAGCAAGTAAAACGGGCGCCGGAACAATCGCAAACGTTATCAAGACTAATATCGAGTACAACATGGCCGATGAGGAGCTGATAAATCTCGTGCAGAGAGAGAAGGAGCTTTCCGGCAGGATAAACTATCTCTCCGGAATGCAGACAGAAATTGATTTAAATGAAGAAACTCCGGTGTTCGGTGTTTTCTCCGCTGATGAAATCAAAAATGAGATTATCGCATCGAATCCCGAACTCAAAATGATAAAGCTTGATTCCGAAATCAGCATGGCTGAGGTGAACCTGAAGCAGATGGACTATGTGCCGGACATCGAATTCGGTATATCATACATGCAGAGGGACAACGGCAACGGGATGAAGAGGGATGATATGGTGTCCGGGATGGTATCAATAAATGTTCCAGTATGGTTCTGGAAAAAAAATATACCTATGATTGAAGAGATGAAATCGAAAAACAGCGTCTCCGAAAGCCTGTACAGGGACAGGGTAAATGATCTTTCAACGAGAACGGATGTAATAATAAGCCTGATGATCAAATGGCAGGAGCTGTACAGGCTGTACAGCGAAAAGCTGATCCCTGAAACAGCTCTGGCCCTTGAAACAAATCTTGCCAGATATAAAACCGGTTCAGTCGAATTCATGCCGGTTGTGGATAATATACGGATGCTTCTTCGTTACCGGAAGGAGATGAGCATGGCAGTGAAAGAATATTATACGATGTACTCTGAACTGAATTCGCTGAAGGGTGTGGAGGTGATCAGATGAGCAAAAGCAAGGGTAAATACATAATCGCGCTTCTGCTGGTCCTGTCGCTGGGGGGTTATCTGGTGCTGAATTATTACCCTCACAGGCATGACGGAAAAGTTGAGGATAAAGTTCTGTATACCTGCCCCATGCATCCTCAGATAGTGCAGGATAAGCCGGGTGACTGCCCTATATGCGGCATGAAACTTGTACCTCTGATAAAAGAGAAGGAAAAGGAAAAGGAGAAAAAGACAAGATACCGTTCGACGATGAATCCCGGAGAGACAAACGACAGGCCCGGTAAGGATTCAATGGGAATGGAGATGGTGCCGTACACCGTTGAGGATGAGGATTCTGTTTCCGGATCGGATTCCGGCGGTATAACGGGGCTTGCGCCTGTGACTATATCGAAAGAAAAACGCGTGATTATGGGGCTCGACTTCGAGACAATCAGGTACAGAACTATGGTAAGGGAGATAAGAACCTCTACAAAGATAGTACAGGATGAAACGCGCCAGTATAAGGTGACTACAAAGGTCGGGGGTTATGTCGAGAACCTCTATGTAAACCAGACGGGGCAGTATGTAAAGAAGGGGGCTCCTCTTCTGTCAATCTACAGCCCCGAGCTTCTTGCAGCACAACAGGAGTACCTTTCCGCGATTAATGCGCAGAGTAAACTTTCCGGCATGGACCAGTCCATGTCCGGTAGCATTGGCGACATAGCCCGGTCCGCGAGGGAGAGGCTTAAGCTGCTTGATATCACCGATGCGCAGATTGACAGCATAAAAAATTCCGGCAGCATAAAACGGGACATTACGCTATACTCCCCCGCTTCAGGCTATGTGACTGAAAAAACAGTTCTGAAGGGGCAGAAGATACAGGAGAACGATTCGCTGATGACTATAGTCGACCTGTCGAGGGTATGGGGCGAGGCCGATATCTACGAGACCGATATCCCCTTTGTACGCACAGGGATGCAGGCCGAGCTGACCCTTAACTACTGGCCGGGAAAGATATTCAGGGGGAGGATCACATTCCTTTCTCCGATACTTGATCCTCAGACCAGGACCCTTAAGGCGAGAATTGAGATACCAAACAGCGACCTCGTGTTAAAGCCGAACATGTTTGCCGACGCGAAGTTGAAGTACTCGATTGGAGAGCGTCTTGCCGTGTCGGAGAGCGCTGTGATGCGTACCGGCGTAAGGGATTATGTTTTCATAGAAGGAGATCATGATCTGATTGTGCCGTATTCGGTTAAACTCGGGATGCGTTCGGGCGACGGTTATTATGAGGTCCTCTCCGGCCTGAAAAAAGGGGAGAGGGTGGTTGTATCGGCAAATTTCCTTGTCGATTCTGAATCGTCCCTTAAAGCGGCTTTTAAATCCGCAACTTCTGAACTTAAGAAGTAAGGGGATTGTATGATTAAAAAAATTATACATTTTTCCGCACATAACCGGATGCTTGTGATTATGCTTGTTGCAGCGGCGCTTGGTTACGCGGTTTTTACAATGAAGAATATCCCGCTTGACGCTATACCCGATCTATCGGACACGCAGGTAATAGTTTACACGAAGTGGGACCGCAGTCCGGACCTGATTGAAGACCAGGTCACTTACCCGATCATATCGGCACTTCTCGGTGCGCCGAAGATCAAGGCGATCAGGGGCTTCAGTGATTTCGGATTTTCATATGTTTATGTTATTTTTCAGGATGGAACGGACATATACTGGGCGAGAAGCCGCGTGCTTGAATACCTTTCAAAAATACAGGGGAGCCTCCCGGCCGGAGTGAAAACAGAACTTGGTCCCGATGCTACCGGTGTGGGGTGGATTTTCCAGTACACTCTTGTGGATAAAAGCGGAAAGCATGATCTCGGTTCTCTGCGCGCATTCCAGGACTGGAATCTGAAATACGTGCTGCAGGGAGTCCCCGGTGTTTCCGAGGTGGCGACTATCGGAGGTTTCGAAAAGCAGTACCAGGTTATAGTAGATCCAAACAGGCTTCAAAGCTATAACCTGTCGCTGATGGATGTGATTGACGCAATAAAGAAAAACAACAACGAGGCCGGCGGAAGGCTTATCGAGTGGTCCGGTAAGGAGTATATGGTTCGCGCGAGGGGGTATGTGAAGAATACCGGAGATCTGGCCAAAGTCGTCCTGAAGGCGTTAAACGGCACACCGGTACTGCTGGAGAACGTAGCAACCATTACCACAGGCCCTCAGATAAGAAGGGGACTTGCCGAGCTTAATGGTGAAGGGGATATCGTCGGCGGTATTGTTGTTATGAGGCATGGGGAAAACGCCCTTAATGTAATTCGAAATGTCAAAGCTAAACTTGAAGAGGTAAAATCCTCTCTGCCGGATGGAGTGGAGATACTCCCCGTATACGACAGGTCCGAGCTTATAAAAAAATCGATCGACAACCTGAAAGAGGAACTGCTGATCGAAATGATTGTTGTAAGCCTTGTGATACTTCTCTTCCTGTGGCATTTCCCTTCCGCGATGGTGCCGATAATCACGATACCGGTCTCGGTTGCTATGGCGTTTATACCAATGTACTACTTCGGCATATCCTCAAATATTATGAGCCTTTCCGGTATTGCGATTTCGATCGGTGTGCTCGTTGACGGGGCCATTGTAGAGGTTGAGAACGCGTACAAGAAAATTGAACTGTGGATAGAAAACGGACGACATGGCGATTTCCATGAAGTACGGCTTGAAGCGCTGATGGAGGTTGGTCCCTCGGTGTTCTTTTCACTTCTGGTCATAGCTGTTTCATTTCTTCCGGTCTTTACCCTGGTAGACCAGGAGGGGCGTCTGTTTACTCCGCTGGCGTGGACAAAGACCCTTACAATTGCGCTTGCGGCCTGTCTGGCGGTAACGCTTGACCCTGCGGTGAGGATGCTTTTCACACGCATTGAACCGTTTCATATAAAACCGGACTTTATCGGCAATGCGGCTAATGCACTGTTCGTCGGAAAATACTATCCGGAAGAGAAACACCCTGTCAGTAAAGTGCTGTTCCGCCTTTACGAAGTACCTTGCCGATGGGTGCTTGCACATCCGAAAAGAGTGATAGGCGCCGCGGCCGCAGTAGTGATACTGTCTATACCGGTATACTTTAAACTCGGCTCGGAGTTCATGCCCCCGCTGAATGAAGGTACAGTTCTATATATGCCGACGACAATGCCGGGGCTGTCTGTTACCGAGGCAAGGAACCTTCTGCTGATACAGGACAGAATTCTGAAAACATTTCCCGAAGTGGAAACGGTCTTCGGAAAGGCCGGCAGGGCGGAGACATCGACAGACCCGGCCCCGTTTTCGATGATGGAGACGACAATTCAGCTTAAGCCGGCTGAGCAGTGGCGCGAGAAACCGAGGTGGTATTCAAAATGGGCCCCGGCTCCTCTTAAATGGATTCTGCGGCGCATCTGGCCCGACCGGATATCATATGACGAACTCATTGCGTTGATGGACCAGGCGATGCAGATTCCCGGTAACTCAAACGCCTGGACTATGCCGATAAAGGGGAGAATAGACATGCTTACGACCGGTGTAAGGACGCCGGTGGGGATCAAGATTTTCGGGTCAGATTTAATGGAGATCCAGAGGATCGGTTCGGATATAGAGGGGTCTCTTAAAAATGTAAAAGGGACCAGGAGCGTCTTTTCTGAAAGGGTCGGGGGCGGGTTTTATGTCGACTTTATACCGAAACGCGAAGCGCTGGCGAGGTATGGTCTCAGCATTGATGATTTTCAGTCGGTGATTATGGGTGCAATCGGCGGCGACACGGTTTCGACGACGGTGGAGGGGAGAGAGCGCTATTCGATTAACGTCAGATATCCGAGAGAGTTGAGATCCGACGTGGATCAGATGGAGAGAGTTCTTGTGACTACCGGTATGGGAGTACAGGTTCCGATAAAGGAGGTAGCGGACATAAAACTCAACTACGGACCCTCAATGATCAGAGACGAGAACGGACGTCTTGCCGGATATGTTTATGTCGATATCGCTGACCAGGACGTGGGAACATACGTCAGCGAGGCCAAGCTGGCTGTGAAGAATAACGTTAAACTTCCTGCCGGTTACTCCATTACATGGAGCGGTCAATACGAAAACATGGAGCGTGTCAGGGAGAGGCTGAAGCTTGTTCTGCCTCTGACGATAATACTCATTTTTTTACTGCTCTACCTGAATACGAAATCGGCTTTCAAGGCTGCGGTTGTGATGCTGGCGGTTCCTTTCTCTGTCGTAGGAGCCGTATGGCTTATGTATATACTGGGGTATCATGTGTCAATCGCGTCGTGGGTTGGAATGATCGCTCTGATGGGCCTGGACGCTGAAACCGGCGTATTCATGCTTCTTTTTCTCGATCTTTCATATAATGATGCCGTGAGCAAAGGGAAAATGAATTCAGTATCAGAGCTGAAGGAGGCGATTATACACGGTGCAGTAAAAAGGATAAGGCCCAAAATAATGACCGTTATGGCGGCAACTATGGGTCTTATGCCTATCATGTGGTCGCTTGGTACAGGAGCGGATGTGATGAAACGGATAGCCGCTCCGATGGTCGGGGGTCTTTTCACTTCGTTCATAATGGAGCTGCTCGTATATCCTGCGATATACCTGATGTGGAAACAGAAAACTGCCGGCAGGCAGAGTTGAAAATTATCCTGCCTGCCTGTCATAATGGCCGATTTTAATCAGAGTTGCGGTTCATGATCAGTTTAAGCTCGTCGGCGATTTTTTTCATCTTCTCATAGCTGGTTGTCAGCGATTCGGCGTTTTTTGTGTTTTCCTGCACCAGCGTATTGGTATTTTCAATTGATTTGGATATCTCCTGCATCCCTATTGACTGTTCGGAAGTTGCATTTTTGATAATCTCCGATTTTTCGAACACGTTTTTATTACGGAGTATCATATCGCCCTGTATGTTCTTCTGGCTGGAGATTATCTTCAATGTATCGGCGGCCTTCGTTTGTACAGTGTTGAGACTGTTGCTCAGCAATTCGATAAAATTTATAATTTTCTGGATAATCGTATTTGAAAAAACCACATCGCTTCTGCTCGATTCGATCAGGTCTTTAATCTTCTTCAGCTCATTTGATGAGTTATCTGCCAGTTTGCCGATTTCATCCGCTACCACAGCGAAGCCACGTCCATGATCGCCGGCGCGGGCCGCTTCGATGGCCGCATTGAGGGAAAGAAGATTGATCTTTTCAAAAAAATCATCAATGATCCCGGCGATCATCTGCATGTTCTCCGAGTTCGCCAGTGATTTTTTGTTTACCTCATTGAGTTCGCCTGATGATAAACGTCCCTCGTTTGACATCTTCGCGATTACAGTAAACTCTTTCTGCAGATCCGTACCGAACAGCATCAGCGAGTCAATAAGTTTTGAAAGGGAACTTATGCTTTCACCGAGATCGTTGACGGACTGGTTCTGGTCCCTGGTGGCGAGTTCGACGTTTGTAGTGCTTGAAGATATCTCTTCAATTGATGCAACAAGTTCCTCTATCGTAGCAGCCTCTGTCTGCATATTGGAAAGAATATTGTTTATCGCCTGGTCTGTCATGCCCATAGCGCCTGTAAGTTCTTTGTATGAATTGCGTATCGTGTTGATCAGGTCCATGATATAATCAGTTTTATCATTGCTCTTTTTCGCCTCGTCGCTGCTCATTTTCAGAGCGACATTCATCGAACGGACCGTAACAACCGAAAAAACGTAAACCAGAAGAAAAGTAATTGAGGCTAAAATAGTTCCCATACGCGCCTGGTATGCAACAAGGTTCGGGTCTAAAACAACCTTCGTAACATCAAACCGGAGGTAGTTTATAACAAACGCCGTTACAAGCGTAGCAGCGATGAGTATATGATTCCAGGTGTGGGTAAATACAGTAGCAAGTACGATGGTCGGGAAAGAGAAGTAGACTATTGTGACAAGAGAGAGCTCGGTTGCTCTAGTCATGACACCACCGATAACAATGATCGTCTGTATCAGTGAGAATACTACGCCCGCGTTTCGTGCGTATCCTTTTATGATCAGGATCATGCAGATGGTTGAAGAAACACAGGACATCCCGCATAGTGCCAGCGCCCCAATAAGTCCTATTCTCCCTATGACGATGAAAAAAACACCCATCATTGATATGCAGAAGAAAATGGCAATGAAGAAGAGAAATTTCGCGAATGAGCGTGTGAAAGAATCTTTTTCTTCATATCTGTAAAACAGTCTGGTATTTAATGCTTCTAAAATGGACATATAGTTTCTCCCTGCGTTTTACAATAACAGCGCGATTTACTTTTTTTGATCCTTCATCCGGAGGAAAAGCTCTTAATAGCCGTTTAAACGAATAACAGGATAAATATTTAAAAAAAAAGATATATAACGGAAATGTAAGTTTTTTATTTTGTCAAACAATTTGTGATTTTTTGTACATATTCCCGGTTATTTCGGGATCGGACCAGCGTGTTATCTCTATAATTGTTTTTCCTGTTGATGAGTACAGGAACAGTGTTGCTGTTGAACGGCAATGGAATCCTGCGTGGTTTCCTAGTACCGCGGCTTTTTGAAGGTGAAAAGACTGTCCGGCGGCAGACAAAAAAATCTAGCCTCTGCGCCGTGATCCGGTAATCTGTGTACAATGGGAAAAAATGCTCTCCAGCAGCGCAGAGATGTCCAGCTGCCTGACGGATTTGGGATACTCGATCACTACGAATTCTGGTTCATAATCTGTTTAAGCTCATCAGCTGTATTCTTCATCCTTTCATAGCTTGATGTGAGTGATTCAGCGTTTCTCGTATTCTCCTGAACTAGGCTGTTTGTGCTTTCAATAGATTTTGCGATCTCCTGAATTCCTATGGACTGTTCGTAAGAGGCGTCTTTAATGAACTCGGATTTCTCAAGAACCGTTTTATTGCGGAGGATCATATCCCCCTGGATACCCTTCTGGCTTGAAATTATCTTCAGTGTCTCAACAGATTTACTCTGAACCCTGTTAAGGCTGCTGCTGAGTGATTCGATGAAGTTAATAATTTTCTGAATTATTGTGTTTGAAAATACAACATCGTTTCTGCCGGATTCGATCAGATCCTTTATTTTCTTAAGTTCGCTTGAGGAGTTGTCTGCGAGTTTACCTATCTCATCAGCAACAACCGCGAATCCACGTCCATGTTCCCCGGCACGTGCCGCTTCTATGGCGGCATTAAGTGAAAGAAGATTTATCTTTTCAAAGAAATCGTCAATTATACCGGCAATCATCTGCATGTTCTCTGAATTCGCCAGGGTTTTTTTATTAACCTCGTTGAGTTCACCGGAGGATGAGCGTCCCTCATTTGACATTTTTGCTATGGCAGTAAACTCATTCAGAAGATCGTTGCCGAAAAGCTGGAGTGAATCTATCAGTTTTGAAAGCGAACTGATGCTTTCTCCAAGTTCATTTACAGAATCGTTCTGATCCCTGGTTGCGTGTTCAATACTTGTCGTGCTTGATGATATCTCCTCGATTGAAGCGACCAGTTCCTCAATAGTAGCGGCTTCTGTCTGCATATTCGCGAGAATGTTTGATATGGCCTGTTCTGTTACACCCATTGATCCGGTGAGTTCATTATATGAATTGCGTATGGTATTGATAAGTTCCATGATATACTTGTTCTTTTCATTACTCTTTTTTGCCTCATCCCTGCTCATTTCAAGGGCAACATTCATCGAGCGGAGAGTGACAACGGACAAAACGTAACAGAGAATCAGTATGGATGATGACATAATGGCTCCAAGGCGGACCTGGTAGGCGATCATCTCCGGAGTGGTCACAGCCTTTGAAACATCAAATCTCAGATAGGCCGCAATAATTGTACCGACCATCAGTATCACCACTGAATTGTGTGTCCATTTGTATGAAAAAACTGTGGAGAGAATTATCAGCGGGAATGAGAAATATACAACTGAAACAAAAGCTATTTCGGCGGGGCGTATAATCATGCCGGTGACAGCAACAGCTGCCTGTATAGCTGTAAATATTACAGCTGCAGGTCTTGCTCTCCCTTTAATGATAAGTACTATGCATAAGATGGACGAGAGGCAGGATGTGCCTGCCAGCGCGAAAGAGTATGCGAATCCGATTCTTTTCAGTATGAGAAAGAATACAAACAGCATTATTAAAAAAAAGAAAACTGATATGTAGAACAGAAATTTCGCGAAGCTTCTGGTAAAGGAATCTGAATCTTCGTAACGGCTGAATAGGGTGTTGTTTATTATATCTGAGATATGCATGATGATTCTCTCCGGGGCCATTCAATTATAGTGTGTTTTAATAATACAATTCGTTATACAGCAGGAAAACTCATGTCGAGCAATTGTCTGAATACCGTTTAATATTATCATAATAAACCAGATCATTAGAACGATCGTTCGATTTTTTGTCAATCAATTTGTGATTTATAATGCAATTTTCATTGGGGAGTGTTGATCAAAATGTTTTAGCGGAAATAGGTTTAAAATGGCTTGAAATTTTAGTGAGACTTGCGGCAAATAACTGGATAACACTATGCCGGTGCTAAATAAATTAAATTCTATGAACCGTTGTAAACAAAAAATTTAAATCAAAAATATCTGTTCCATTGAGAATGTTTTCTGATTTAATATATTTGTTATTAAATTATTTACGGAGTAAAAACATGAAAAAATATCACAGAATAATCCTGCTGATAACTGCCGCATCTATAATTGCATGTGCTGCATCACCGGGTTTTCATCTTCTGTCAGCTGCTGTTAAAGGTAAACCGGAAACGGGCTTCTTCTCCGGATTGAAATCGGCCGGAAGAATTGATGCATCATATGCAGCAAAGGATAATGCCCCCCAGAATCCCAGGTCGTTTCCCTTTGAATGGAAGGAGCTGCCAAAAGGGACTAAAGTACTGGCTCTGGTTTTTGATGATCCCGATGCAAAACCGGTAATGCAGGCATACGGCATAAAAGGTGACTCTTTCCTTCACTGGACTGCGGCAGATATAGATCCATCAGCAGGGGGACTGGCTGAAAATGCATCCCTGGAAAACCATTCCCTAATACAGGGGAAAAACAGCGGAGGGAGCACGGGATATGTCGGTCCGATGCCGCCTTCAGATTTTCCTGAAAAGGTTAAGAGACCGATTATACATATCTATCGGCTGACTGTTTACGCCCTTTCCGGGTCTACAGGACTGAAAAACGGTTTTACTCTTGCTGATCTTGAGACAGCCATGAAAGGGAAGATTCTCGGCAAGGCTGAACTTTTTTTCAGTTACAGCAACTGAAATCTTTTCCATGAATTCCTGTGAAAGGCAGGTTCTCCGTTCTCCGGACTCAAAGCATTTTGCTTTACGTCTGGAGGATTGGAGCGGAGAAAAATCAATAATCCGGTTTTGAAACTGAAAAACGCCGGTATGCATAAACGCGTTAAGAACGGTGTTTTATAAAACTCCCGTCCTTCAGTTCATTGAATGCCTTATCAAGTTCTTCCTCTGTATTCATAACTATCGGCCCCCTCCATGCGACAGGTTCATTAAGCGGGATTCCTGCGAAAGTGATGAATCGTGCCTGTTCATCTGTCTTTATTTTCAACATATCCCCTTTGCCGAAAATAATCATTGATCCGTTACTGATCACGGAGTCTGTTATCCGGACAGGTCCTCCAGCGAAAAGATACAGGAATATGTTCATCGATGCGTCAAGATCAATTGTTAACTCCTTGTCTTTATCCATAGTTACATCTATATATAAGGGATTGCCTGATATATCATCAGCTGCTCCTGTTATCCCTTTGAATTTTCCGGACAAAATTTTCACAGAAATTCCGTTATCTGTAAACAGCGGAATTTTATCTGATAAAATGTCTCTGTATTGCGGTTCGCACATTTTTTCTTTTCCGGGAAGATTTACCCATAACTGGAACCCGTCAAGTCTGCCGCTGGTTCTGAGAGGCATCTCCTGGTGAATTATCCCGCTCCCCGCGGTCATCCACTGCGCATCACCTCTGCTGATAACACCTTTGTTGCCGAGAGAGTCCTGGTGCTCCACCTCTCCGCCGATCATGTATGTGACGGTTTCAATACCGCGATGAGGATGCCATGGAAAGCCGCGGATATAATCGTCCGGGTTGTCAGATCCGAAATGATCAAAAAGAAGAAAAGGATCAGTCAATCCCGGATCATCGAAACCGATAATTCTTTTCAGCTTTACACCGGCTCCCTCCATAACATATCTGCCGGTAATAATTCTGTTTATTGCGCATTCTTTCATTGTTAATCTCCGGATATTATTAATTCACCGTTGTTTCAAATATTGCCAGCCTTAGATTTCTGTAATGAGCCGGAAGTCCCGGGGCCTCACCCATCTGTTTGTATCCGATATGTTTAAATCCCGATTTTGAATAGTAATCTATCAGGGATCTGTTGCTCCCCCATGTGTCTATACGGATATATTTTCTGTCTATCAGCCTGGCCATTACCCGGGCCCACTCAAAAATAAAACGGGTAAGCCCCAGGCCTCTGAAGGCCGGATTGGTAACTCCCCGATGCAGATAAAGCGCGTCACCCCTTTCCATATCCCCCCATATCTCCGGATCGGTGAATGCTATTGAAAAGTAGCAGAGTATTTCATTACCCGATGTAAGTTTATAGTTCAGGCCCGCTTCGATCTCCTTTACCAGAAGTTCTTCTGGAAAATCGGGCCATAAAGGATTTCCGGTGTCTTTCTGAAAGCTGATTGCAGATTCCCACATATAACGCATCATACCGAGATCTTCAGGTAATGTTTTAGTTATTTCCATAACTGGTCCTGTTGTGATAAAGGTGTTTCATCTGGCTTCACCTGTTATTTTGCGGAGCATCTCTCTGAAAATCAACGAATGAAACGGCAGAAAAAAATACCAGTATAATCTGCCGTAAATCCCTTTCGGTATGAAAAACGCGGTAATGACCAGTTCCGTATCACTTAATAAAAATTCAAGCCAGGCCCTGCCCGGAAGCTTCATCTGCGCTGCCAGCAGCAGTCGTCTTTCGTCAATGATGTCCACGACAGTCCAGAAATCGAGGGAGTCCCCGATCCGGAGGTTTTCACTGAACCTCCTGCCGCGGTTTATACCAGGTCCGCCTGTGAGCTTGTCGAATACCCCGCGGAGGTTCCAGAGAAAATCCATACTGAACCAGCCGTTGTCGCCTCCGATTGAAACTACCGATTTCCACACTTTTTCACGGCTGCACCCCTCGATCGACTTTTGATATGAGGATGTGTGTGTAGCGCACTCCAGCTGTTTTATTTTTTTTTCAGTATGAAACCATGCACTGCTTCCGTCGCTCCAGTGACTGACCACTTCATCGATCTCCTCCGAGGCCGCCAGCTTCAGCGCATCGTTATATGAAACCGGTTTTATATCTGGGAAAAATATTGAAGCGTTATTGTTGCTGATAACGGATTCAACTTTAAGTCCGGCTACAAGAGCTGACGCGAGTTTGAACGGAACAGGCGTAAAGAGTATAAGAAGATAAGACGACATCTTCGGCGTGAAGAACGGAAATGGCAGTATAATTCTCTTCAGGGAGTAGAATTCAGATGTTTTTTTCAGCATGTCATGAAAAGACAGTTTTTCGCCGCCGATATCTATTATTGTATTCCCGTTGAAATCCGTTGTAAGCGCGCGGGTTAGATAGGTTATCACGTCATCAATAGCAATAGGCTGGGTCGAGGTTCTGACCCAGGCAGGTGCCGGCATTACAGGCAGCCTCTGCACGAGGTTTTTAATAATCTCATAACTTGCTCCCCCGGCGCCTATGATGACCGCTGCGCGAAACCAGATGGTTTCGATCTTATCGGGACGGGATGAAAGAATCTCTCCTGTTTCATACCTGCTGCGCAGATGTTTGCTTGATGAATTTTTTTCACCCAGGCCGCCGAGATAAATAACTCTCCTGACGCCGGCGCGGACGCATTCCTCTATAAAATTCTGCGCGCTTGTTCTGTCAAGATCCTCGAAGTCCCCTTTTTTTGCCCTCATCGAATGTATAAGGTAGTATGCTGTGTCTATACCGCGCAGCGCTTCCTTCAGGGCCGCGGAATTGAATGTGTTCCCCTCTACGATCTCGACCCTGGAAGCGGTCTCTCCGCCTACCTGCCGTTTGTCGGTTACAAGAAGTCTGAGATCTATTTTTTCACCGGAAGCGAGCAGGCTTTGCTTGAGCCTTCTTCCGATATAACCGGTGGAACCTGTCAGCAGTACTTTCATAAAGATATCCCTGATGAGCGTTTACTTTATTTATGCAGTCCCCTGTCTTTCAAAAACTGCTGTAATAATTATAATGGAAATGAAAGGGATTTTCAAAAATATTTATGAAATTCGTATCGCAGTTTTTTCTATTTTTTACGGAGCACTACGGCACGGCTCATCGAAACACCGGGTGTTTCAATTATTACAAATCCAGCTGTAGTCAGCAGCGACACCGAGTATTCAAATCTTTTTTTATCAACGTGAATTTTCGGTTCAGCGATAAAGATTACAGAGCCGCTTTTTGTTGCCGAACTGATTTCGCGGATGAACTCCGGTTTGTTGGCTACCTCGTGATACATCCAGAACAGAAGAACGAAATCAAATTTTTTGCCGAGATTGAATTTTGATCCGTCGTAAAGCTGTATCTGTACGTTTGAGGTTCTGTTTCTCAGTACTTTATCACCGAGCCGTTTCAGCATCCCCTGCTGTATGTCGAGAGCGACTACTTTACCATTTCGACCTGTCATCTCCGCCATCGGAAAAGTGAAAAATCCCATTCCGGGACCGATGTCGAGAATGGAATCTCCTTTTTTTATGTAGCCGTTTAAAATTTTAAACGGATTCTGGAACAGCGCTCTCAACGGATTGTCAAACGTAAAGCATAACCACCACGGGCAAGTGTGCTCTCCCCTGGCAAAAATCCTATCAGTAAATTTTGTCATGTTTTCCCATCCGTAAAATTTTCATTTATATAAGTTTTCAACCGGCAGTACCGGAATCGAGCACAGTCCTGACTTTTCTGTAAAAGTCGGAAATTGAAAAGGGTTTCTGTATGAAGTTTATCTCTTCTAGAGCCCCGCTATAGTCAATCGCGCTTGCCGTATATCCTGAGATATATATTACTTTGATCCCCGGTCTCATACGGCTGATCTCGCCATAGAGCTGCATTCCGTTAACACCCGGTATGATTACATCGGTAATCAGCAGATGAATAATCCCGTCCCACGATGATGCTATCGATACCGCTTCCTCGGCGTTTTCAGCGATCAATGTTGTGTAACCGGTTTTTTTCAGTATTGTTTGAAGAAGATTTCTGACTTCAGGATTATCCTCCACAGCGAGTATTGTTTCGTTTCCCTGTGTGTTCACCGGCTTTTCATCCGGAACGGGCTCGGTGCCGGACGCTCTGTTCTTAACCGGAAGATATATGCTGAAGACCGTTCCGGAGTTTTTTTCGCTGTTGAACTGAATCATCCCGCGATGCTGCCTGACTATGCCGTAAACAGTCGATAATCCAAGGCCTGTTCCCTTACCAAAATCCTTGGTGGTAAAAAATGGATCAAAAATATTATCCCTTATCCCGGCATCAATGCCCGATCCGCTGTCGCTGATAGTCAGCAGGATATAGTAGCCGGGGGCGAGCTCACCGTATTTTTTTATAAAGTCTTCGGCGATTTCGATCCTTGATGTTTTAATCAGTATCGTACCGCCGTCCGGCATGGCGTCCTGTGAGTTAAGCGCAAGGTTCAGTATAACCTGTTCTATCTGTATAGGGTCTCCTTCAATGGAACCTGGATTGTCACAGAGTTCGGTGCTGATAATAATATTTTCGCGCAGCGTCCGTGCGAGCATCCCTGTAAAATCCCGGATTACGTCATTGATGTTGACATTCTTCAGATCAAGGGGCTGAATTCGCGCAAATGCCAGAAGCTGTTGCGTGAGATCTCTCGCCTTTTTCGACGCTTTGATTATTTCACCAATCTCATCCTGTGCAGTTCTGCCGGTTTCAGTATTGTCTATGGCCAGTTCCGCAAAACCCTGTATAGCGGCGAGTATATTGTTGAAATCGTGGGCTACTCCCCCTGCAAGAAGACCTACCGATTCAAGTTTCTGCGACTGGACAAGCTGCATCTGCAGTTTGTTTCTCTGCTCTTCGGTCTTCTTTCTTTCAGCTATTTCGCTTTCGGCTTTTTCAAGAGACCGTAAATTGATAGAGTATATGGTATAAGAAAAAATTCCTGTAAAGATGAAAGCTATTGTATTGACCGAGAGGAAGTCCTTGAAAGCCGCTTCTGTTATAATCAGTGCATCTTTAAAAAAGAACATGAAAGCATAGAGCACCGTTATGTTTACCGCTGTATAGATAATAAAAAGCTTTTTCTGGTTCACAATGATCACGGGCATCATGATCGCAGCGGTTACAATCAGTATTGTTGTATCAAGACGTATTACCGAGTTATCCGTCTCAAGAAACATTATGGCCCATAGTGAAGTCTGCCAGATGATGAGAAAAAGATTGCCCGCCAGAGAAAAATGGCCTTTTGACAGAAAGATAAGGGTGAAAAGTGACAGTATAAATGCAATCGACATCGGCACGATTGTGTAAACGGGGAATCTGTAAACTGCTCCGGGGTTTATCGCTATAATGGAAAAATAGGCTATCAGTACCGGGATCAGAACAAGCGTCGATAGAATTAAATATAACACAAACCGCACCCTGTTCTGTGTGAAGTAGGATGAGGATTCATATCTCTGAAGGGAACTTTTAATAATTTTTTTTATCACTTTATTAAACCTTACTCCCTGATGAACGGATCGTCCCATATAAGCATGTCACAGGCGGAATGTCAACCTGGTTTCATCCGGGCGTAAGCATTCACCTGCTGCTTTTATAGTGGTGTTTTTTTACTGCGCTCTTCTCATTCTTGTCAGGACTCTGTCGATTGCCTCTCTCACTATTTTTTTCTTGTCTCTAGGCAGGCTCTCTATGATCTCCAGGGAGCGTTTTCCCCCTATCTTTTCGAGGGTGTTAAGAGCCTCGAGCCTGACCTCGGGGAACTTGTCATGCAGAAGTTTTTCGACAAAGTCAATTGAAGAGGTGTTTCTGAATACAGCGATGGACTTCAGAACCTCAACCCGCACATGTCTGAACCTGTCATTACAAGCTTCATGCAGCATGTCGAGGGCTTCTTTAATTACATCATCGGCTTTTTTCCGTGGTTTGTTTCCCGGGAACAATTCAGTGTCGCGTATGAATCCCGGATAGAGTTCCGACGGTTCATAATTGTTTGAGTAAAAATCACGATCACTTATGATACTTGAAATATATATTCTTGCCGCGGAGTGCACCTGGATGTTTTTATCGGTCAGAAGCGAGATAATGTACTCGGCGCTTTCGTACTTGCCGAGATTGTATAGCGCTTTAGCTGCCAGGAGCCGTACCTTGGAATATTTTTCAGTAAGCATCCTTCCCAGGTCGGGCATCAGCTGTATGTTCTTAGACGCGTTCGCGGCGGTAATCGCCTGAAGCCTGACCAGCACGTCCTCGTCAGCGAGTCCGGTTTTAATGATCTGCAATACTGTGACGTCACCCGATATTCCATAATCGGTGATGATCCTCAAAAGCATCAGTTTGTCTTTCTGGGAACCCTCCTGGATAATCTGAATAAGGTTCTCAGAAATTTCAGGATCACCCAGCTTCGCAAACCTTAATGTGGCTATAGTCTTCACCCACGGATCGGGATCAACGTACATCAGCCTTTTCATTCTGCTTTTTATCTCATCGGTGAGCCGGGCGTTTGACGTAAGCGCGACAAACGCGTTATAACGGACACTGGCCTTGGGGTGGTCAAGACACTTTGCCAGTTCCTCGGTTTTATTACCCTTTTTCAGCCTGGCAATATCAGGAGTTGTAAGTCCCACTGTATAATCTCCTTAGTATTTTGAGGTCTATTTTTTTTATTTTTGCTTCCGGCATATACTGTTTAATACCTCATCAGGATGTCAAGATTTTCTAACAAAAGCAGATATGAATCAGATTTCATCTCTATTTTCCCGGTTCCACACCCTGCCTGTTTCTATTGAACTTTACTCAATAATAACCATATTTTAACCGTAAGTGTAGGCTGTACGAGTTAAAAATGGTAAATCTTTTTTATAATATGCTCTTTTAATATAAAAAACGTTTGCATTAATCTTTCAGTATGGAATATTTTTATCCGATATAATGAGAACGGAACAATTTGTGAACCAATAGATAATTATTATGTCATTTTATCATAAAATATCCGGTTTGCAGAACGTTATGCCCGTGTAAAATCATTGAAACTTTCATTATTTTGATAGTTAAATATGTACGGAAAACATTCTGTGACCTGTTTTTTAGATCTACTTTATTATTTTTTTAAAGTATATTGAAATATGATTAAATTTGTAATATGAAGGTTGTTTCCATTTAACAATTATTAAGGTGAATCGGGGTGTTTGTTTATGCTCAGGCGGATGAAAAATCTGTTTAAAAACATAATAATTAATTCGCTCAGCACCCAGCAGGTAAATTATCTGGGAACGCTTTATGACAGCAATTTCGATCTTTATCGTGAGTCGGGATTCAGTCAATCGACCCCCATCCCGCGACAGACAGCTGCGGATGTGCTGACATCACGCTTTGACAAAGAAGAGGACATGGTCCGTCTTTTTTCAATACTTCTGCGCTATGAGGGTGAACGTTTTTATAATCGTCCGCTTGTAATATGGGGTAAGGAGGATTTCGGAGTTTTGTTGAAGCTTAAAAAGTGGGTATATGACCGAGACCTTAAAATGTTTTTCCGAGATCCGTTCTACGAACATGAAATAAATTTTTTAAAAAAAGTGCAGGTCATCGATCTGCGATCTGATATAGATATAAAAGAACTGATAAGCGAGATTACGGCAATCAGTAAAAAAATGAGCATACAGGATCTGGAGTGGAGAATAACCGTCAGGCTGTTTGATCTTGAACCGAAGGTCGGCGAACTGATCAGGAAGATAATGGACCTGCTCCTTTCGAGACAGAACCTGCAGGCCTTCGTCGGAGAACTTTTTTTCTGCTTCAAGGAACTGGCCATAAACGCGAGCAAGGCGAACTATAAGATTCTTTTCCAGAAATATGTCACCGAGGAAAAAGGAATCACGTCTGAAGTGCATTATAAAAAATTTCTTGAGCTGTTCAGGGAGGAGATCGAGGAAAACGGTAACAGCAACCTCCTCGAGTGGGCAAAAAATGACAACCGTTTTTATTCGATTACATTTCAGTCGTCACTCGATTCTATAGAGATCTGGGTCACCAATACTCAGAACTGCACAATGATCGAGAAGGAACAGATTGTAAAAAAACTCGCCCCCGATCTTCTTGACAGTGATAATTTTTTTGATGATGATGATGAAAATACTGAAGGGGCCGGTCTCGGCCTTACAATGATATTATCCGTTCTTAAAAAATATTCGACCGATAAAAATCCGCTGAAAGTCGTTTTTTATTCCGAGTTTATAAAAATAGGATTTGAACTCAATCGCGAGGAGATAAAAGCGAATCTTGTCCCGTAAGTCGCCAGTCAGTTCTGTTTATATCTGAAATTTATGACTATCATTGAGAGGATTTATGAAAAAAATATTTTTCGCGGTTTTAATAATTCCGGCAGTGATGATTATCAATGTTTTCAGTGAGGTGAAAAATCCCGGGATAGACAATCGGGAGACGGATATAACTGAAATATTAAATGCGCATAACAAATACCGTACACCTCTTTCCATTCTACCGCTGAAATGGTCCGACAGGCTGGCGAAAGACGCCAGGATATGGGCTGACCGTCTTGCGGGAGAGAGGAGGATGTATCATAGTTCCGGCAGCGGTGACGGGGAGAACCTCTGGATGGGTACATCCGGATATTATTCTTTAACACAGATGGTTGACGGATGGGGAGCTGAGAAAAAATACTATAAAAACGGCACCTTTCCGGATGTCAGTACTACCGGGAACTGGAGAGATGTGGGGCATTATACCCAGATCATCTGGCGTAATACGACTGAAGTGGGTTGCGCGAAGTCAAGCGGTGGCGGTAATGATTTTTTCGTGTGCCGTTATTCCCCTCCCGGGAATTATATAAGGCAGAAGGTTTACTGAGTATCATAAACACTATTTTCAGCCGGCGTTCATTATAGAAAAAAAAGTACTCCGAAAGCTCTGATAACCCGCACGTATGGTCGGGGCAGTTTGAGCTTTTTTCATTTATTGCAATACAAACGGGGAGCAAAAATAAATTGACTTTTACCTTGTTTCGGAATTTTAATGGGTAATGCCGTGATATCTAATGAAATATTTTGAAGAGAGCGAACTATGAGTATGGATAATCTTTCAATGAAAAATGAAACAAAAGATCTCTTTTCGATGGTGTTGATAAACAACAACAGAAGACTCATACTCGCAATACTATCAATCTTTCTTCTCGCCAATATCGCCACTGTCGGTATTAAGTTTGCCGGCAAGGGTTCAGCTTATCTCAGCTATACAAGCATTGCGATTGAATTTGCGGTTATTGTTCTGATCCTTGCTGTTACGTTTATTGCCAGTAAAAAATTCAAAGGAAAAAAGGCATCGAGTTATATAACAATCACCGGAATAAGCCTCTGTCTCTGGATTTTTCAGTATGTTATTTACGGGGTGCAGGAGCTGTCCGCCTGTCATTATATCTCTCTCGCATTAAGCATATTTTATTTTAACTGGAAAAATACAATCTTCACATTCTTTCTGGTGCTGATCTCTCAGACGGCGCTTTTTATTATGCGCCCGGAACTTATACCTGTTGGCCCGGCAAGCCAGGTAATCGTCAAATACCTCGTCTATGTATGGGTCGGAGTCAGCGCGGCAATAGGCGCTCATGCTACAATGAAGGTCCTCGAGCTTGCAATTCAGAAAAATGACGAGGCGGTCATGAACAGCGAAAAACTCAGGCAGACCGCGGTTGAAATCAACGGTTCGGTCGATATATTGAAAGAGCAGACATCAGGACAGGCCGGGATTTCAAAAACTCTCAGCAACATATCACAGGATGAGGCCAGTTCTCTTGAAGAGGTCGCTGCTGCTATTGAAGAGCTGTCTGCCAATGCGGATTCTCTGAACGAGGTCGCAAAATCTCTGAACGGCGAACTGGAGATTAATGTCGGAGCTATTTCTGATCTGAAGACAGTCAACCAGAAGATTCAGACCAGTTCGGCTCAGATCAACGGTACATTGAATGAAATAACCGATTATTCAAAAAGTTCAACCGATAAGATAGACCAGACAAAAGATAAATTCCTTATACTGAAATCAAAGAGCAACGAAATGTCCGATTTTGTTCAGATCATCAGGGATATAGCTGATAAGGTAAACCTGCTGTCGCTCAACGCGGCCATCGAAGCGGCAAGGGCCGGAGAATCGGGACGCGGATTTGCTGTTGTTGCCGATGAAATATCAAAGCTCGCAGATGCGACATCTGCCAACTCAAACGAAATCGAACGGATCATAAGAGAAAATAAGCAGCATATTGAAGAGAGCGACAAGATAATAGGTGAATCCTCCGGCATGATAGGGATGCTTAACGGTTCAGTGGAGAAGATCAGGGTTGAATTTTCTGAGATTTCAGATTTTTTGTCTGATATAAATTTAACGATCGAGACAATCAGAAAACTGAATGAAAGAATCCGCGAGACAAGCAGGATGATTGAAATGTCCACATCTGAGCAGAAGCTGTCGACAGAGGAGCTGAATAAGACAACAACGACAATTTCAATCGGGTCGCAGAATATCGTCAGTATCGCTGATGAGATTTTTCAGTCGGTACAGGTAATAACCGATCTGTCGCTCAAGCTTGGAATTCTTTCAGAAGGGATGGTTGCCGGATAAAATTATCCGGCGCTGCTCTCATCTCTGTCCAGATAGCACATGTTGCCGTCGTCATGAAAACATTTACTGCATGAGGTACACCTCGGCTTAATGCTTCTGTCTTTCTCCCATTTGCTGATAAGATCCGGTTCGCTCAGCAGCGGACGGCTCAGAGAAAAATACTGAATTTTTGAATCCTGCAGAATTTTTTCCATTACATCGAAAGACCTGTTCCCTCCGACCAGAAGGACCGGTACGTCTACAACATCGGCTATCTCCTTTGCGTACGCAGCAAAGTACGATTCCTTACCTATCGATTCCGCCGGAAAATTTGAAGGGTCCTTGTCCGGTTTCGGCGCCCTGAATACCGGCCCTCCGCTTATTTCGATAGCGTCGATCCCTTTCGCTGCAAGTTTAACGCTGAGCTCTTTGCATTCTGAGAAAGTAAATCCCCTGTCGCCCATGAAGTCCGAGCAGTTCAGCTTGATCAGTACAGGAAACTCTTTCCCGGTCTTTGACCTGATGCTGTCATATATTTCGTATATGATCCTTGCCCTGTTCTCCGCTGTCCCGCCGTATTCATCAGTCCTGATATTGAAGAATGGAGCAAGGAACATGTTCAGCAGATAACTGTGAGCGCCGTGGATCTCGACTCCGTCGAATCCGCTTTTTTTCGCTCTGACAGCAGCATCGCCGAATGCTTCAATAAGCGTATGAATGTCGTCTTTTGTCATCTCTTTCGGTATTACATTGGAGAGCTTGTTCTGGACAGCGGATGGTCCCCATATGACGCGTTCAGAGGTTTTAAACCAGGTAAAGGACCCGCCGTATACCAGCTGAAGGATGATTTTACTCCCTTTCTTATGGACTGTTTCAGTAAGCTTTCTGTATTCATCTATGAAGGAATCGTCGTATATTCCCATCATCCGGGGATTCGGCTGCTCCTCCTTTATCACATAAGCGTAACCTGTTATTATCGCGGCGGCCCCGCCATCGGCAAGATCCTCGTATACCTTCAGCAGTCTGTCGGTGAGATGGCCACTGTCGTCTGCCTTCCGCTCCCATGTCGCTGAGCGTATAAACCTGTTTTTAAGGTCGAGTCCGTTAATAGATGTTTTTTCAAAAAGCTGTTTCATTCTTTTCCTCGGATTTAAAATTACTTTCAAATAATTACTGTCAGATTTTTCCTTTATAAATTCCATGCCGGACAAGCGCAATAATTTTTCTCTACCGGCAAATGACAATACAGACAATAAAAATGGATGTTAAAATGTCAATAATCTCTCTCCAGCGATGAGGCTCCCGGTATGGAAGCCTCGGTATCAATCGCGCACAGGATGTACAATAAGCGATTGGTTGAGGATAGGAGGGGGGGGATGAGCCATTAATAAATACGGTAATTGCGGTTCACCCTCCCCGGGCCCCTCCTGACGGCCACGGATGGACTAAGCAGACATTATTTCGACATCATGTCGATTGTCTGCAGGCAGTCATCATGACTGCTCTGCCGCAACTGCACGCCATCTATGGAAGTCCCCTTGTGGGAGATGCAGATGCGCGGCCATCAAGGGAGGGTGCAGTTGATTTTGGGACATACATTTAATATGAATAATCCAATTAGAATGAATTATTAAAAAAATTTAAAGATACTATTTAATTTTGCCTGCAAAAAGATTCTTAACGCTTTCCATAATATCAGCGGGCATCACAACGAATTTGGAGTTTGACGAATCACCGAGTTTCACAAGCGTTTTTATATATTCCTGGCCGAGCAGATATGTGATCGGATCTCCCGCGCTCTCTTTCAGGGTTTCAGATACGGATTTGATCGCGTTACCCTCAGCCTGTGCAAGCCTTTCCCTCGCTTCAGCATCCCTGAAAGCCGCCTCTTTGCGTCCTTCAGCCTGCAGTATCTGGGCCCGTTTAAGACCTTCAGCCTCTGTCATCGCGGCCTCCCTTTTCGCTTCAGCCGCTAATATCGTCGCGCGTTTTTCCTGTTCCGCCTTCTTCTGCAGCGCCATCGCCTGTGCCAGCTGCTCCTGCGGCATGACGTCTTTCAGCTCAACACGGGTAATTTTTGTGCCCCATGCCTCTGTCGCCTCATCCAGTATAACCAGAAGCTCATGGTTTATCTTTTCACGGCTGGAGAAGGACTCGTCCAGCGAAAGACGCCCCATCAGTGAACGGAGTGTGGTCATCGCGAGATTGCTCATTGCCCTTCTGAGGTCATGAATTCCGTAACACGCCTTGTACGGATCCATGACCTTGTAGAATACGACCGCGTCGACAATCACCGTGGCGTTGTCCTTGGTGATGATGCTCTGCTGAGGCAGGTCAAGGACCTCTTCTCTGATATCGATTTTATATGCTACTGATGTAAAAACAGGATTGATGAAGTTCAGGCCGGGATTCAATACTCCGGAGAATTTGCCGAACCTTTCCACTATGTGGTTTTCAGCCTGCGGTACTACCCGTACCCCTTTGAAAATAAGAACTACCGCTATGAAAGCAATTGCGACGATCAGTATTTGTGTCATAAGTCCTCCTTTAAATAGTTCAGATTTTTTTTACGACAAGATTTATCCCCCTTGATTCAATGACTTTTATCTCTGCACCGGTTTCAAGATCGGTATCAGATTCAGCCTTCCATTCCTTGAGGCCGTGGTAAGAATCATTGAGCTCAACTCTACCTGGCGCTCCCGGCGCTATTTTTTGTATTACCTTTCCCCTGAGGTTAAGCAGAGTAGGGTCCCTTGCGTCTTCCGTATCCGTTTTCTTTATGAAACGTTTGAAGTACAGAAACCATGATGCAAGAAACGCCAGAGAGGAGACAAAGAATACAAACCACTGCGTTTCGGGACTGTTCAGCAGACTTAGTTTTGTCAGAAGGGCGGTGATGATTCCGCCGATACCAAACCAGAAAATGACAAAACCGGGCATTACAATCTCGATCCCCATTAATATCAGCCCGGCCGCAAGCCATACTGCCCAGGAAATTACGGACATAAAATCCCCCTTGTCATAACGAAATATCATCTTTGTATTTGCGGCAACAGATGAATATAACTCTGTTAAAATATAAAAAAATTAAAGCCATAGCAACTAACGATTAAATTAAACCAGTTTTTTTGTTTGAAACTGTTTGTCATTCCCGTGCAGACGGGAATCCATGTTTTCTATAGTACTTATATAACCTCAAAATGGATCTCCGCCTTCGCGGAGATGACACTTTGGTTTAATTCATTCGTGAAATGCTATATTTAAAGAAAAATCAGATAAAGATAAATTTTTCAGTCAGAGATTATTTTAAGTTTCTACATTTCGACTCTTGTTATAATACCATGAAGCTTTGTTACCGGGAGCCTGTAAAACTGTACAAAATGCGGAGTCAGTTTCTTGATCAGTGCATAAATTTTCCAGAACACATTTTTTGTAGTAATCTCTTCCGTGCCGTAGAATATAACCTTCGGTTTTATGCCGGCTTTCGCGATTTCGCTCGTGATGTCGACTTCAACTTTGTAGCCAGCCTTTATTTCAAACGCATGAAGACCGGTACCGATGTTGTGTGTAAAACGGGTCTCTATCCCCACAGGGTCGTCGGTAATATTGACTATAATAAAAATGTTTGTTTCATAGATAATGTTTGCGCTTATGATGCAGTGAGTGACATACGGTGAGACTACCTGGTAGTTTCCTACAAAGAAGAGGCATGTACCGGGTATTGTGCGTCCTTTTCTGTATATCTGTTCATAGCTGACGAGGAAAGTCTCGAAGTCGGTAGGCATAAGCTGCTTGTACATCCTCTTGTGTCCCCTGCGCCAGATTATAATAATGCCGAACGGCACAGATGCAAGAAGTATCGACCAGTAACCGCCGTGGGAGAATTTGCTGAAGTTTGCCAGAAGAAACGAAAAGTCAATAAGGAAAATTATCAGTGATACCGCCGCGCTGATCCTGTCCTTTCTGATGTGGTAAATCAGGATCATCATGATCGCTGTAATGCACATTGTTCCTGTTACTGCAAGACCGTATGCCGCGGCAAGTCTTTCTGACTTCTGGAACAGCAGCATTATGAAAATGACCGCCACCATAAGGATCCAGTTGATCCCTCCTATATAGATCTGCGACTTCATCTTTGTCGAAGTGAAGTCGACTTTACCGCGCGGGAATATCCGCGTCGTTATGCCCTGGTATACGACAGAGAAAACTCCGCTGATCAGCGCCTGGGATGCTATTATTGTTGCAAGGATCGCTATTATAAGGAACGGGATGTAAATATATTTCGATTCGCTCTGCACCATCGAGAACAGTACGTTGCTGGTGGGAGAATGGCTCAGTATAAAAGCGCCCTGGCCGAGATAACATAGCAGAAGGGCAAAAAATATAATGTACCATGCGCGGATGATCGGTTTTTTACCGAGGTGGCCCATGTCTGCATAGAGCGCCTCAGCTCCGGTGGCGCAGAGTATTACCTCCGACAGAATCAGGAACCCGGCAAAACCGTTATTTTTAAAAAACATTATAAAGTAGACCGGATTTACTGCCTTGACAATCTGCGGGTAGTGGAACAGGGAAACTGTTCCTGTTATTGCCAGGCCGAGAAACCAGATAACCATCACAGGACCGAAAATGGATGAAACCCTGTCGGTGCCTCTGGGCTGAAAGAAAAAAAGTCCCAGCGTGATAATGATTGATATCAGGAGAATCTGCCACTGGTGAATGTTGCCGAACGCCGGAATCAGCGCAAGACCCTCAACTGCAGAAAGTATACTTATCGCCGGAGTGATTACTCCGTCACCGAGCAGAAGCGAGACTCCGGCATAGGCGAGTACTGTTACAGTGGCGGCAGCCCTCCCTTTCTTCATGTTTTTCTCGAGAATTTTCTTCAATATGATGGTGCCGCCCTCGCCGTGGTCCTCAAGTCTCATCGCAAGCCAGGCATATTCAATTGTAACAAGAATTATCAGCGTCCAGATGATCAGGGAGATAATCCCCAGTATGTTCGATTCAGTTGGTTTTATGAAGAGTATTATAACCGAGAGTGTGTAAATTGGGCTTGTTCCGATATCTCCGAATACAAGCCCCATCGCTTTTACTATCTCTTTCCAGTCATCTTTTGTATAGAGTATTTTCATTTAATCAGCTCTTGTATGGTGTAAATTTTTCCGGGATTAATATATCTCAGTTTCCTGAAAAAGTCCATCCCTGGCTTTTTCAGTGTCGGTTACGTGAAGTGAATTCATCTAAACCCCACATTTTCAAGGCTTTTTTTAAACTGAACTGTCCTGAAAATAGTGATATATTAGTGTATCACTTTAAAAGTTTCCTGCTTTTTAATGAAACTTTTAAAATTAAAACCATAACAGGGAAATTTCAAACATTGTTTTAGTCAACTTTTATATTGTTGAGAATCATCGCAGACAGTTCCGGCTGCGATGATAATTATTCCTCAAGTTTTTTCATTTCAGATTCAAAGAATTCTTTTTTCTGATCAAGGTCAACAGTAAGATTTTCATATTCTTCAAAGAGGGAATCGATCTCCTTCTGAAGTGCGTGTATCTCTTTGGAAAGGGTCTCTATTTCTCTGCTCTTACCGCTTCCTGACGCCTCAATGATTTCAATGTTTCTGTTTTTCAGCAGTTCCTCCTTTTCCGAGATCATCCTTTCAGTGGCTGCTATTTTATCCTCAAGGGGTTTTATTTCTCTTGAGCGCCTGGTTATAATATCGGAGCGGAGCTTGCGCAGGTCTCTCCTGTTGTACTGCCCTTCAGCTTTGGATGCTGTCTGAATATCGTCTTCGTTTTTCTCCTCCTCCCAGCCGATCTTTTCAAGAAAACCGCTGTACGTCCCCTCGTAATGAACTATTCCGCTTCTCTGGAATACGATAAATCTGTTGGCAAGGGCGTGGAGGAACATCTCGTTATGAGTTACCATGATGACGGCGCCGGGGAACGCATCTATAGCTGCCAGCAGGGCGTCGCACGATTCCATGTCGAGATGGTTTGTCGGCTCGTCAAGGAATATAAGGTTTGCCGGAGTCGCAAGAATTTTTCCAAGCAGTACTCGGTTCTTCTCTCCGCCGGACAGAACCCCGATTTTCTTCAGAGCATCATCACCTTCGAACATCATCGCGCCGCAGATATTTCTCGCAAGCTGCTTTTCGCATCCGCTGGCGGCGATCTCCTCCTCAACCGTAAGGTTGTTATTTAAATTAATTATATTTGTCTGTGCGAAGTATCCGGTTTTCGTGTTGGTGTGCATCGTTATTTTACCGTTTTGCGGTTCGAGGTTTCCTGAAAGGAGCCGCAGCAGCGTGGTTTTACCGCGTCCGTTTTTTCCTATTACGCAAATCCTGTCGTCGCTCCGCACCGACAGGTTGAAGTCTTTAACGATCTGAGCCTCGCTGTTATATGAGAAGGAGATATCCTCTGCCGTCATTAAGGTCTTGGCATTGAACGGTTTGTAGTTAAACGAAAATTCAAGGTCTTTAATTCTCTCAAGCTTGTCCAGTGTCTGCTGCTTTTCCAGGGCCTTTATCCTCGACTGCACCATGCCGGCGAGACGGGCCTTGGCCCTGAATCTTGTGACGAAGAGCTCAACCTCTTTACGCTTCTTCTCGTCGTTGATTCTCGTCTTTTCGTAGATCTCCTCCTCCTTGAGTATCTGGTCGTATAGCTTGTCGGTCGATCCCTCGATCTTGCGGATCTTCTGCCTGTGAATGCCTATCGTATGTGTCGTGACGCTGTCCATGAAAGACCTGTCGTGGGTGATCAGGATCAGTTCCCCCTTCCACTGTCTTAGAAAGGATTCAAGCCACCTGATCGAAATAATATCCAGATAGTTTGTCGGTTCATCAAGCAGCAGCATCCCCGGTTCCGACACAAGAACCTTTGTGAGGTTTAGCCTTACCTGGAATCCGCCGGAAAATTCCATCGGGCTGCGGAGCATATCTTTCGGAGAGAAACCGAGGCCGGTAAGAATTTTCTCGACCTTCCATCTGTCATCTTTATGGTCCTCCGGCAGCCCGCGGCAGCCTTCGGCAATGACTGTATTCTCGGTGAAACTGAGATGCTGTGTCACATGTCCAATCGAGTAGTTTTTCGGGATTACTATCTCGCCGGAATCAGCATGCTCTTCACCGATGATTATTTTTAAAAGGGTGGTTTTACCATGTCCGTTTCTGCCGGTTAAACCGATTCTCTCGCCGGGATTCACATTGAAACTGATATCGTCAAAGATAATCTGTTTTCCGAACGATTTGCTGAGGTTAATTACTTTTATCATCTGGAGTCTCTTTTTTTATTTCTTTAAATCAAAGCATCAGGAAAGGGGAGTTATTTTCAATAAGTTTTTTTTTCATTTATTAATCTGATATATACAGTTCATTTCCTTTCCAAAACGGATATTTTTCCGGTCAGGAGAGATAAAAATTTTGATTCCGGGGATAAAATCATTATTTTATATATTATTTTCATGATGGTGTCCGGCCCAGGGTATGTTCAGGCAGGGATAAATGCTGTTTTTCCGGAAGTGCTGCACTTTATCCGGGCCGCGAGTGCAGGTTAGAAGGTGTCAATCCGGAAGTTTGAAATATAATAATCACGGAATATATCAGGGATTAAGATAGAGAAATGAAAATGGAATGGAGGCCCGGATCTGTCAGAAATCTTTTAAAGATGAAGCTGCCGCTTCATTCTGTGATTCTTTTGCCGTTTCTTCTCCAGATAACTCTTGTGTCCGGCCTTGTGGGATATATCTCCTACCGCAACGGTCAGAAAGCAGTGGATTCAGTCGCCGGCCGGCTTCATTCTGAAATCAATTCAAGGATTAATGAGTACCTCAGGAATTTTATCGAAGCACCCTATCATATTGTCCAGAACAACGCATCAGCCGTCGCCGGCGGACTTTTAAATTACCGCGATCAGTCAATGATGGAGCGTTATTTCTGGGATCAGATTCAGGCATATAAATCTGTAAGCAGCATTTATTTCGGCAGTGTAGATGGCGGGATTGCAGACGCAGGAAGGGAAGCCATTACGGGAACATCTTTTATACTGGCTACGGACGGGTTAAAAAGCGGAATCCTGAGAAAGTATTCCACAACAATCGGCGGGAGGCGCGACAGACAGCTGCTGTCGATTCCGGAGTTTGATTCAAGAACAAGGCCATGGTACAAAGCGGCGGTGTCAAATGATGATATTGTCTGGAGCGATATTTATATCCTTTTTACAGGGCAGGACATGACAGTCTCAGTAAGTAAAGCGGTTTATGACAATTCACGCCGTCTTCTTGGAGTCGTGTCGGCGGATCTGAATCTTTCGAGGATAAGCAGTTATCTCTCGGATCTGGATATCGGGAAAACAGGCTCAGCTTTTATAATCGATAAAAAGGGGATGCTTATCGCCTCATCGACTCCCGAAATAATTTTTATACCCGCTTCGGCCGGAAAAGGGCCGGGTAGGTTATCGGCATCGGAGAGCGGATCCAAAATCATAAGAACGGCTTCTGAGGTGATCATCGGAAAATTCGCAGGTTATGACAGGATAAAATCTGACACCGAGCTCGTTTTTAAAGTCGATGGCGAGAAAAAATTTTTAAAGGTTACATCATTTATAAATCAGACCGGACTCGAATGGTTTATAGTTTCGATTATTTCAGAATCCGATTTTATGGGGGAGATCAATACAAATAACAGAGTGACCGTTCTGCTGATACTCATAAGTATTTTTTTATCTATCGTTATCGGATATTTTACATCTCTGTGGATATCCGATCCGGTATCAAGGCTGAATGAAACTACAAGGGCGATAAGTGCCGGGGTATGGCCCGAAAAGCCGGAGCAGAGCCGTGTGACCGAGATTGATGAATTAAAGGAATCATTTTTTTATATGAGCGAACAGCTGAAGAATTTAATAGATAATCTCAAGATTGAAGTCAGCGAACGTAAACTTGCGGAGTCCGCTCTCCGGGAAAGTGAGGAGAAATACAGGTTCCTTGTGGAGTCTTCAAACAGCATTATACTGCGGATGGATGTAGCCGGAAGGATTACCTATGCAAACGATTTTGCTGTTAGTTTTTTCGGCTACTCAAGGGAGGAACTGATGATGAAGAGTATCATTGGCACAATTGTTCCTCCGGTAGACAGATCGGGGCGTAACCTTGAAGCTATGATTATCGATATATTCAAAAATCCTGAATTGTACCAGAGAAATGAAAACGAGAATATCCGCAAGGACGGTTCCACCGTCTGGATCCTGTGGTCAAACAGGGGTATCATAGACGAAAGCGGAAACTATTCCGGGATTCTGTCGATAGGAAACGATATTACGGAACGGCGTCTTGCCGAGCTCGAAGTAAAAAAACTCCTTAAAGAAAAGGAGATCCTGCTGCACGAGGTACATCACCGTATAAAAAACAACATGAACATGATTGCGGGACTGCTGTTTCTTCAGTCGGAATCGATCGATAATTACGCGGCCGTCTCCGCCCTGAAAGACGCTCAGAGCCGCGTTATAAGCATGATGCTGATCTATGACAAACTGTTCCGTTCGGACGATTTTGACAATGTCTCCTCCGGAAGTTATCTCCCCGATCTTATCACCGGGATAATCTCCTCCTTTCCTGATGTAGGACATATCAGGGTTGAAACCAGGATTGATGATTATATGCTGGACTCGAATGTTATCATACCGGTGGGAATAATCATCAATGAACTTCTTACAAACTCATACAAATACGCCTTTCCCGGAAGAAAGGAAGGTCTGATTGAGGTTCAGTTTCTGAATGTGGGGAATGGATCTTTCGAGATAAGAGTCAAAGATAACGGTGCAGGTATGCCCGATTCTGTTCTGGCAGGAGAATCCAGGGGGTTCGGAGTCAACCTTGTATATATGTTAACAGAACAGATGCACGGAACTGTTGATGTTTTCAGAAGCGGCGGCACTACATTTGTAATAAAATTCACGCTATAATTATATTTCTGAAATGCAGACTTTCTGCATCCCTTCAGATCTGAAAAATCCCAGGCATGGTTTTTCAAGAGCATAACTGCGGCAATCTGTTTTTTTATTGACAAATACCAATACCGACTGCATGGTCAGCGACTGTATAGTCGGTAATTGCGGTATTGTTCCCGGTTCGAAAATGCGTTATTATGGCGCAAATCTAGCGGATGGTGTCCGGCTGATTCCGGCCTGCTGCCGGTCTGCCGCATAAACCTGACGGATAATCAGTATAAATATAAAAGGAGAAACTGATGTTAGGATTTGAAGGTGTGGGAGTTCTTCTCGCGTATCTGTTATCCATCGGTGCCATGCTTCTGTGTGTGGTTTACGGGGTAAAGAACTGGAATATACCGAGCGATGAGGACGTAAAAAAAGAGATTGATGAAGAAATCAAGTGGGAACAGTCAGATCCCGAAGATGAGGGGAGGTAAAATATGAATGTCCTGCTGATAACAATTGTAACGCTGATCTATCTGATGATAACGGCTTTTTTCGGTTATCTCGGCTACAGACATACAAAGAACACGACAGACTTTCTCCTTGCGGGGAGAGAGACTCATCCAATAATAATGGCGATATCCTACGGTTCAACATTTATAAGCACTTCGGCCATCATAGGCTTCGGCGGAGCGGCAGCTGTTTACGGAATGGGTGTGCTGTGGCTTACCTTTCTCAATATTGCAATAGGAATATTTATAGCATTTGTCATATTCGGTAAAAGAACACGGAGAATGGGGCATAATCTTGACGCGCATACTTTTCCCGAACTTATCGGAAAGAGGTTCAACAGTCCTGTACTTCAGTCCGCAGCGGGATTGATGATATTTATCGCGATGCCGCTCTATGCAGGTTCAGTAATAATCGGCGGTGCGCAGTTTATTGCACAGACTCTGTCAATAACATATGAAACGGCCCTCTTCTTCTTTGTTGCCATAGTTGCCGTCTATGTGATAATGGGTGGATTAAAAGGAGTTCTGTATACAGATGCTTTCCAGGGTGGAGTCATGTTTCTGGGGATGTCCATACTTCTTATTATGACATACTGGAAACTCGGCGGCGTAATAGACGCACACAGAGCGCTCAGTAATCTGGCCCCCGAAGCGGTGAAGGTCTGGGGGGCACAGGGACATCAGGGGTGGACGGCAATGCCGGCGAACGGTTCCGTGTTCTGGTGGCAGCTTCTTTCAACAATAGTCCTCGGTGTCGGTATCGGCGTTCTTGCCCAGCCTCAGCTTGCTGTCAGGTTTATGACGGTTAAAAGCGACAGGGAACTCAACAGGGGAGTTCTTGCAGGCGGTGTTTTTATACTTATGATGACGGGTGTTGCCTTTGTGGTAGGCGCTTTAACCAATGTATATTTTTTCAATAACCCTGCATTCGGAAAAATTTCGATTGTTGCGGCACAGAAGAGGGTTGATAATATAATTCCGCTCTTCATAAACGCGGCCCTCCCTCAGTGGTTTACGGCTATTTTTATGGTAACGCTGCTTGCTGCGGCAATGTCAACGCTGAGTGCTCTGTTTCATACTCTCGGTTCAGCTTTCGGAAGGGATTTTCTTGAACAGGGGCTGAAGGTAAAAACAAAAGATACTGTGAAGACGATAAAATTTTCCATGGGTGCAGGTATTATACTGAGCACACTGCTGGCGTACTCTCTTCCGAGGTTCTTTGAACAGGGTTCCGCCATAGTGGCGATCGGTACCGCCATTTTCATGGGGCTCTGTGCGGCGACCTTTCTGCCCCTTTATTTCGGAGGACTTTTCACTAAAAGGATAACAAAGGCAGGTGCTGTGGCAGGATTTTTCTCAGGACTTATAACCGCCGCATTCTGGATATTTTTCATACACCTGAAGGAGTCCGCGCCGCTTGGTCTGTGCAAGCTGCTGTTCGGAGTTCCGACCCTGGCCGGTGCGACATCAAAGCTGCAGTTTGTCGATCCTATCGTTATAGCTCTTCCGCTTTCGATAATCGTCACTCTGGTCGTGAGCTTTCTGACAAATCCTCCATCTGAAGATCATCTTAACAAATGCTTCAGGGGATTTAAATAACGGCATTTTATTCTCTCTAAATATAAAAGGTATCCTTTGGCGGGGATACCTTTTATTTACAAGGGTCCGTATTCCGGCCCTTTTTTTTGCGTTAATAATCTGCTGTTCCGGTACGGCTCAGTCGATTTTAAGTATCGTTAAAAACGCCTCCTGCGGTATCTCTACTGAACCGACAAGTTTCATTCTCTTTTTACCCTCTTTCTGCTTGTCGAGGAGTTTCCTCTTCCTCGAAATGTCGCCGCCGTAGCATTTTGCCGTTACGTCCTTTCTGACGGCCGATATGTTTTCCCTGGCGATAATATTGGCTCCAATAGCGGCCTGCAGCGGAATTTTAAACTGGTGCCTCGGAATAATGTCCTTCAGTTTTTCTATTATCTCTTTCCCCCTGATTCTCGACTTGTCCCTGTGAACAATAAACGAGAGCGCGTCCACCGGCTCACCGTTGACCAGAATGTCAACCCTCACCATGTCGGAGGGGCGGAAGTCTATCGGATCATAGTCGAACGAAGCGTATCCTCTTGATATCGATTTTAACTTGTCGTAAAAGTTGAAAACAATTTCAGACAGCGGAAGCTCGTATGTAAGCTGGACCCTGTCAGTAGTTATGTACTCCATGTTTTTGTGAATGCCCCTGCTGTCGGTAACGAGCTGCATTATATTTCCGACGTAAGCGGTTGGAGTGACGATCGAAGCGTTAACGTAAGGTTCCTCGATCTTTTCAATGGTACCCGGATCGGGCATGTTGACCGGATTGTCTATCGTAATCGTTGAGCCGTTCTGAAGATATATTTTATACTCAACGCTCGGTGCTGTCGTGATAAGGGATATGTCGAACTCCCTCTCAAGCCTCTCCTGTACAATCTCCATATGGAGAAGACCGAGATATCCGCACCTGAAGCCGAAACCGAGCGCGTATGAATTGTCCGGTTCAAAAAGGAGCGAAGCGTCATTAAGCTGGAGTTTGAACAGGGCTTCGCGAAGTGATTCATATTCATCGCCGTACATCGGATAGAGCCCCGAGAAGACCATAGACTTGACATTTTTAAATCCCTTCAGCGGTTCAGGTGTAGGATTTTTAGCCAGCGTAACAGTATCTCCGATCTTTGTATCGCTGACGCTTTTAATTCCGGCTACTATATACCCTACCTCGCCTGGTCCAAGGCTGCTCCTCTTTTCCAGATCAAGCCTGAAGACCCCGACCTCCACCACTGTGAACTCCTTCCCTGTGGAGAAGAGCCTGATAACGTCATCCTTCTTTATCGTGCCGTCAAAGATTCTGACCTTTATTACCGCACCGAGATACTGGTCGTAGAACGAATCGAATATCAGCGCTTTCAGCGGAGCTTTTTCGTTTCCTTTCGGGGCCGGAATATAATCGATCAGTTTTTCAAGAAGTTCGTCGATACCGATCCCCTGTTTTGCCGATGTAAGGACCGCATGATCGGTGTCGAGCCCGAGGATCTTTTCAATCTGGTTTTTTGTAGATGGAATGTCGGCGCTCGGCATGTCGATTTTATTTATTACCGGGAGTATTTCAAGATCGTTCTCCAGCGCCAGGTAGAAGTTCGCAATGGTCTGGGCCTCAACTCCCTGAGAGGCGTCAATAATAAGTATAACTCCGTCGCATGAGGATAGGGCGCGCGATACCTCGTATGTGAAATCAACATGGCCCGGGGTGTCAATAAGGTTGAACGTATACTCGATGCCGTTTTTCGCGACGTAATTGAGCGTAATGGCGTTGGACTTTATAGTGATCCCTCTTTCGCGCTCGATATCCATTGTGTCGAGCATCTGGTCTTTTCTGTTCCTGTCGTTGACCAGGCTGCATTTTTCAATAAGCCTGTCGGCAAGGGTAGATTTACCATGATCGATATGGGCAATAATTGAAAAATTTCTTATGTGAGCTAAATCCATCTTTTACCTGCAGAATACTGTATTTTTTATTAATTTTTCTTGATTATTGTAATTTTTTTCCGGGATATTACAGTTTAACCATTCTTATAATGAGAAAGCAATAATTATTGCCCGTTATTGGCAAGTATTTTTTATCCCTGTTGACTATAGTTTTAGAAAGCTTTCAGGGGAAAATACTGCAACTGAATCCATGGCATTCAAGAATAAAACATTTTAAATTTATCGTCTCTACATTTGCATGGATTTTCAGGGGTGGGAGATTGCAGGAGAGTATAACAGTACATTATGCTTAAACACAGGCCGTTATTTCTTATATTTTTGGTAATACTGGCGGTTGTTCTGAACGGATGTTCAGATCAGGGATCTTCGACAGGATATGTTTATGAAAATCCGGAGGTTACACCCGAAGATCCGGTTGTACCGGAAATCCCCTCTGCTGCTCTTGAATCGTGCTTTGTCAAACAGGGATCGGGGCAGTGCGGGCCTGCTTCATTTTATATGATTTTCAAATTCTACGGCGATAATAAAATCGATACCGGATTCTGGGATCTGCCTCTCTGCTCTACAGAATATTCGCTGAAGGAGGAGCTTTCAACTGTGACGAAAGATTCCCTTGTAAGCTCATGGCTCGGTGTAGCAAACTCCGGCATAACAGTGGTTAACCTCGACAAAAAGATCAGAAATCTCACTGCCGATAAGGCCGCTCCTTATTATACAGTAATCAGCAATACATCTGACGGTGCCGATAACGCTGAACAGTTTGAAACAATCAACAGTTCATTTTTGCAGAAACAGAAAGCTGTAATTATTCATGTCTCAAGGCCGGATATTTTTGGAATACCCCTTGCCGGGCATTTTATGGTTCTTGCCGGGTATGACAGCGCGTCGGGCAGGGTTTATTTTATTGATCCGAACAAAAATGACGATGATCCGGTGCTTCAGAGCGTCTCATTAGCCGGGTTTTTAAACTCTAGCTGGTACCGCTCCCCCGATTATTCATTGACATATCCTGTACCTGACGCCTACTGGGACGGTACATGGATAGGATTTACTCACGCTGAATAATTATTCGATAGAAGGAGAACTCTTTGAAACGGTTTGTTTATTTTTTTCTTCCGGTCTTTATCTGCGCGTCGCTTTATGCTGAAAACGCGGGCAAAAAAAACAGCATTGATGATGAATTCTTAAAAGTCTCAAACTACATAAACCGGCATCACTGTCTTCCGGACAACTATATTACGAAGAGAGAGGCGAAGAAGCTCGGCTGGAATCCCGGCAGGGGAAACCTCTGGAGTGTGGCGCCTGGAAAAAGTATCGGAGGGGACGTATTCTCCAACCGTGAAAGACTGCTTCCATATAAGAAGGGGCGTATCTGGTATGAGGCCGATGTGGGGTACCGCGGCGGGAAACGCGGTAAATACCGTATACTCTATTCCAGCGACGGACTGATCTATAAATCGTCCGACCACTACCGTTCATTTCAGAGTTTGCGATAATGAAAAAGTATAAACTTGATTTTTCAGAAATAAAAACAGCTGCCGGTATGCATCAGGTGATTGCAAGGGTATGCGGCTTTCCTGAGCATTACGGTGCAAATCTCGATGCGTTATGGGACTGTCTCTCCGGTGACATTGAGACGCCGGCAGAGTTTATAATCACGGGGAAGGCGCTGGCGGAAAAGATAAAAGATGCTCCGGAAATTTTTAAACTGTTTGATGAATACGCCGCGGAAAATCCGGATGAACTGAAGCTTGTGTATAAATAAGTTTTCGACACCCTGCAGCAGACAGTATCTGGTACAGGGTGCTAAATATGCAGTCAGTACTCTCTATTTTTTTTCAAAATCCGGTATGCTCTGTCCTATATAACCGTCAGCTGTGTCGGTTATACCTTTGATCTTCGGAAGTTTCTTGTCGTATATTTTTTTTATTTCACCGGTTATCGTGTTCTCTTCTTTCTGGATTTTCTCCCCGTCTTTTTTCTCCTGCTTCGGGAGTTTGTCCAGTTCCGCCTTCAGCTCTTTCAGTCTTTTATTTGAAGCTGCCATTCTGGCATTAACATCGTTAAGAATCGACATGTCCAGTCCGGCAGAGGCCGCCCTGTTTACCTGCAGGGAAAAATCTTTTTTTAACGCATCCAGTTCACTGTATATCGCGAAGTATTTTTTGCCGCTTTTAACAGACTGCAGTTTGTTGTACTGGGTCATTTTTTTGTCTATCTCGTTCAGCTGGATTATGCCTTCATTCTCTGTGTCATTTATGTTCCTGAACCAGTCAAATTTTTTTATTGAACAGAACATCTGGCCGGCTGTATCGTAATCTTTTTTATTAACAAACTCCATTGCGTTTTCAGAGATGCTCTTCTGATACATCGCGTTATCTCCCAGTTTTTTGTAAGAGAGGGCTGCTTTGTTGTAGTCTTTCTGTTTATAGAAATATGAATCGGCAAGGGTACGCGTACATTTAGTCTGATCCTCCCCTTTCTGCTCTGAACAGTATTTTTCGGCATTTGCGTAATCCCCTTTTTCGATATATGATTCAACCGAACTGCAGGAGGCCAGAAACAGTAAAATGATTGATGCTGATATAATAGTTTTTGTTTTGTTATACATCTTTCTCCCTCGTGTAATATAAACTGGCACATAATAAAGCGTTGCACCGGGGACCCGGCAATGAACAGTATTTATCGGGTAAATCCTGCCATTACTTTCTGCATTTCAGATCTGCCGGAACTGTTATATCCATATTTTCAATTATTGAAAAGTCAATAAAATTTATTTTTTTTCATAATGCCGTAAAACCGGCACTTTAAATACATGTGATAATAAATCACAGGCTCGGCACATGACCCGCTGCGGTTTTTAAAAAGTTCAAAACAATATAAGGGATGGCCTGTTGACAATGGTTTAAAAGATATATATCTTGAAGATAAAGGAGTATCATGCAGGATATTATGTCAGATCAATCAGCAGCGGGTAAAGCTGATCCTTTATTCCTCAGGGGGCTGACAAGCGCGGAGATTGCCAGAAACAGACATCTTCCGTTTTTTCTTGTGACCGGCTCTTTACTGATCGCTGTAATCTCCGGTATAATTTCGCTGAAATACGGTTATGTCCAGGTCTTTCATCATATTTTTTATCTGCCGGTAGTGCTGACTACCTTTTTTTACGTTAAGAGGGGACTTGTTATTTCAACTCTTCTTATATTTTTCTACGGCGTTTTAATGATCGTATTCAACCCCGGTTATGAAACCCGGCTTGATCTGGTAATTCATATATTAAATTTTTTTTTAGTCGCAGCGGTAATTGCCTACCTTTCATACAGGTGGAATATACTTTATGACAATACGGCCGGAAAGATCGCGGAAATCCTTCAGAAAAAAGAGAGGCTGCGCAAACTGCTCGATGAATGCTCTGACACTGTTTTTTCAGTGGGGAAAGACGGCTCGGTGCTGTACGTCAACAGGGCGTTCATAACTCTTACCGGGAAAAGCCTGGAATTTTTCGAAGGCAAAAATATCTGGAATATGCTCCCGGACGAAAAGCCCGAGGAACGGGCCGCGGTTATAGAAGAAATGCTCCTCACCGGTATTGAGAAAGTAATGGAGATGAGAGTCCCCTTTAATGGCACAATACGCTATTTTCTGACGACTTTGACCCCGGTGAAGGATACAGATGGAGAAGTAGAGTATGTAATCTGCATCGGCAAGGACATCACCGAGAGGCGGATGGTTGAAGCTGATCTGAAGCAGACGCTCAATTATCTTAAAAAAAGCCAGGAGATGGGTAAAATAGGTCACTGGAGGATTGATCTTTCCACTATGATCTATTCCGGTTCTGATGTGGTCTTCGATATGATCGGTTTACCGCACGACCGCCCGGTGTCATCCGATGAATATTCATCTCTGTTATGGGAAGATGATAATACTGAAATAAAAGAAAGCCTGAAGCATTCCCTGATGACCGGCGGATTTTATAATATGGTTTTAAAAATGAGGCGGAAGGATAACGGTGAAGTCCGTTACATACAGTCAAGCGCCGAAGTCGAGGCCGACGCCTCTGGACGTCCTGTAGCAGTCTTCGGGATTAACCAGGACATAACAGACAGGGTAAAGGCGGAAGAGGCGCTCCGGGAGAGCGAAAAACTGAACAGGATAATAAGCGGTCTTACCACCGACTACGCGTTTATAGTAGATGTTTTGACTGATGGAAGACTGAAGATCAGGTCGATGTCGGAGAATGCTGTGAGCATCACCGGAAGGTCGTTCGGTGATATTGAAAACATTGATAAGTGGAAAACATTTTTTCCCGGTGATGAGTATAAAGGATTCCTTGAGTTTACGCAGAAGATAATTAATGGCGGAGAACCCGGTTCTTATGAATGCCGATCTTTGAGGGATGATAAAAATATTCACTGGATCAAGGTCGTTGCTTATCCTGAAAAAAAACCGGACGGCGGACTTGAAATTTACGGTGCCGTAAAGGATATTACTGAACTGAAAAACGCGGAAAATGAACTTACCCGCTTTAAATTTATGGTCGAAAATGCCAGGCAGGAGGTATATCTTGTCAATCCGGACGGCAGTCTGGCGTATGTCAACAGGGCTGCAGCGGAAAGTCTGGGTTACACAATTGAAGAGATGCTTGAAATGGGTGTGATGGGATTCGATCCGAAGTTCGGGCCCTGTTTCAGGGATCATTTTGAAGAGTTGAAGAGACATGACCTGCAGCCTTTTGAGACTCTGCATATAGCAAAGAACGGCAGACGCCTTATAAAGGAGATGCGATCCGTTTTTATAGAATTGAATGATAATGAGTATATATGCGGTTTCGGTCAGGATATAACCGAGAGAAGACAGGCTGAACAGGAGAGGCTTAAGCTGCAGGAACAGCTCGCCCAGTCGCAGAAAATGGAATCGGTGGGTAGGCTTGCCGGCGGAATAGCCCATGACTTCAACAACATGCTGGGTGTGATTATCGGCCAGACCGAACTTGCACTGATGAAAAGTGAAAAATCCGGAGATGTGTACACCAGCCTCAGGGAGATTGATAAAGCCGCGAAAAGGTCGGCCGAGCTTACCAGTCAGATGCTCGCATTTGCCCGCAAGCAGGCGGTTACGCCGAGGGTGATAGATCTCAATGAAACTATTAACGGAATGTTTTCTATGCTGCGCAGGCTGATAGGGGAGAACATTGAACTTGAGTGGCTTCCCGGCGCATCTGTCTGGAATGTAATGGTCGATCCGACCCAGATAGACCAGATACTGGCCAACCTTTGCGTAAATTCACGTGACGCGATTATCGGTAACGGCAGGATTACTATTCAGACGGAAAATGTTGAGATGGGGGAAAACTGGTCCGGTACAGGGAGCGGTGCGATCCCCGGAGAGTATGTAAAACTGACGGTAAAGGATACCGGAACGGGTTTCGCTGCCGAAATGCTTGAACATATATTTGAACCCTTCTTTACTACAAAAGAGACAGGGAAGGGGACAGGGCTGGGGCTGGCGATGGTTTATGGTATTGTCAAACAGAACCAGGGGTACATTGATGTAAACAGCAAAGAGGGGGAGGGGGCATGCTTTATGATCTATTTTCCGCGAAGCAAATCTGAAGTGAGTGATGTTCCAGGTGACCGTACAGGTAAAATAGGTGAAAAGGGGAGCGAAACGATTCTGCTGGTTGAAGACGAACCGATGCTGCTGGATATGACATCTTCAATGCTTGAGGCGCTCGGATATTCCGTTATTGCGACATCAAAACCTGACGAAGCAGTGAATATTGCCAGGAGAGAGAAGGAGAGAATAAGGCTGCTCATCACCGATGTTATAATGCCGGGAATTAACGGGCGTGATCTCTCTTCAATGATACTTGAAATAATTCCGGGACTGAACAGGCTGTTTATGTCGGGATATACCGCGGATGTGATCGCCCACCACGGGGTTCTTGAAGATGGTGTCCACTTTATCCAGAAACCGTTCAGTCTGGGAGGTCTTGCAGAACAGGTAAGCAATGCGCTGGGTCATTTGAAATAGAATATCCCTGAAGGATATTCTATTCTATAAATGCCTTTTACAGTCACTCACTGATCTCCGGATATGTGAGAAAATGTTTTCATGAAAATGTTTCCACCCGGTTGCGCCCCCTCTTTTTGGCGATATACAGCGCTTCGTCCGCCATCTTCAGCAGTTCCTCATAAGTCGGAATTTTACCAGGCTCTTTTGTCGCTGTTCCGAGGCTTATTGTAACAAATTCCGCCGGATGGTTTTCCCTGTGAGGGATCTTGAGCGAGAGTACGTTTACTCTTATGTCTTCCGCGATTTTGGCGGCGCCATCCTGGTTTGTTGACGGGAGAATGATAATGAACTCCTCTCCCCCGTATCTTGCGCAGAAATCTCCGGGCCGCTTCAGGGTTTTCTCTATGGCCCTGGCCACGTTTTTCAGACACTCGTCCCCTTCTGCATGGCCGTATGTGTCGTTATAAAGTTTGAAGTGGTCGATATCGCCCATAATCACTGACAGCGGAAATTTATCACGAAGGCTTCTGTTGAACTCGGTAAGGATTCTCTCGGAGAAACTGTGCCGGTTCGGTATACCGGTCAGAGCGTCAAACACAGCCTGTCTTTTAATCGTGTTATATGCCTTTGAAAGTTTTATACCTGAGAATATTAAACCTGAAAGCCCGCCGATCAGTAAAAACATGTGCAGCATTACAAGCCTGAAAACCGGGACTTTCTGAATGAATGGAATTGTAATGCTTATCCCCCCCCTTATCTCGCCCTCTTTATATCCCTGTTTCGCATGACAGTTGAGACACCTTTTCTCGGTTGTTAGAGCTCCCATATAAAAGAACGAATCCCCGGCGCTGCCTGCTGTCACCACTCCTTTTTCAGTGATACCGGATTCAAACTCTTTCAGGACAGTCTCTTCAGCCGGTGTCGGTCTGTTCCCGGGACGTATCGGTTTAAGGCTTGTTATGTGAAACCTCACTCCATCCTTTTTCATTGCAAGTTCAGATACCTGCCTGGTCATGAAGGCGGGATTGATTTTTGTAAGGGTCAGGTTTTTGTTTACTTTTATATCCCTGGCAGGATCTTCGAGATACGGATTCGGCTGTGTATCGGCTGTCACCGGTACATATACACCTCCGTGGCCGGCATTCCATGAACGGAACAGCAGAATCTGCTGAAAGAAGCTTCTCGCAGTCTGAATGGAAAGATTATACTGTTCGTTGACGGCGCTTTTATAATTCCATATAAACAACGCAGCTGTCAGACATGACCATATTGCGCATATATAAATCAGTTTTCTTTTCATCTGAAGATGTCCTGGTCAGAATTTATTAAAAATAACCGGTAAATACTGTATCATATTTATAATATACAATATTTTGTTTTATCGGAGTATTCGGGATAAAAAAAATAATTAAAAAAATATATTATGTCAGACTGAAGGGGTAAAAATTTGTGAGATTGTTTGAGGATTCCGAACCTTAATTTACCGGTTTTTAAGCACCTCGTAGATTACAATCGCCGCGGCGACGGAGGCGTTAAGCGATGAGACTTTTCCTTTAAGCGGAATAGAAACAATATAATCGCACTTCTCTTCGGTGAGTTTTCTCATCCCTTTGCCTTCGCTTCCAATAACTATGCAGGCGGGATGAACATCGCCAAGTTTTGTTATAGGCGTTGTTCCATGATCGCTTGTACCTACAATCCAGAAACCGGACGTTTTCAGTTCATCAATAAACTGCGCTACATTGACAATGGTGATTATCTCTATATATGCCGTCGCTCCAGAGGCGGTCTTTATTACAGTTTCATTTACCGCGGCTGAATTATTCTTCGGAATAACCACTGCGCCGCATCCCAGCGCCTCGGCCGAGCGTATTATTGAACCAAGGTTGTGCGGATCGGTAATCTGGTCCAGGAGAACAATGGATCCTCCGGCAGCGGCAATATTTTTAAGTATCTCCGACGGATCGCTTTCGCTTTTACCTGCGTTGATATGCAGTGCCACACCCTGGTGCGTCGCTGAAGAACTCAGGTCTTTAAAAAAGGTCTTGTCCTCTGTTATGATTTTTACTTTTTTTCTTCTGCAGATCCCCTGTATCTCGCTGATTATTTTACCATGCGCAGTCGAGGAGAGATGCAGTTCCATCCCGCTTCCGTCTTCAATGCTGTTGAGATATTCTATGACGGGATTTCTTCCCGTGATTATTTTTTTCTTTTCCATCTTGTGCCGTCTTTCGTGTCTTCAAGGATAATCCCTTCGTTTTTAAGAAGTTCGCGTATCTCGTCGGCCCTTGCGAACTGTCTGTCTTTCTTGGCCTGAATTCTCTCGTTTACAAGAAGGTCTATCCGTTCCCTGTCCGGGTCCTCGTCTTCATTGCCGGAGAATATAAATCCGAAAACCTGGTCTAGCCGCCCGATCACATCGAGGATCTTTACCGAATCGCTCTCGGAGATGCGGTCCTCTGATATCATTGTATTCACCTTGTGGATGAATTCAAAAAATACGCCGAGTCCACCTGAGACATTAAGGTCGTTGTCAACAGTTTCTGTGAAGTCGTTTATCAGTCCGGAAGCGATCTTTTCTATTTCGGGATTCTCCCCGGCGATCCCCTTTCTGTCTTTTAATCTTACAATGAAGTTGTCTATTCTCTCCAGCGCCTGGTCTGCCTGGGTAATCCCTTCAAGGGTGAAGTTCAGCTGCTTTCTGTAGTGTGCCGACATCAGCAGGTATCTTATCGAACGTGGGGAGTAGCCTTTTCCCAGCAGATCTCTCAGCGTGTAGAAGTTTCCCGCCGATTTTGACATCTTGGCTCCGTCCACGAGCAGGTGCTCCGTGTGAATCCAGTGGCGGACAAATGTTTCGCCGTATGCGGCCTCGCTCTGCGCTATTTCGTTCTCGTGATGAGGGAAGATAAGGTCGACGCCGCCTGTATGTATATCTATAGTGTTTCCGAATATTTTTCTAATCATCGCTGAGCACTCTATGTGCCATCCAGGTCTGCCTGGTCCGTATGGGGTGTCCCAGAACGGCTCGTTTTCTTTAGGGGCCTTCCAGAGCGCAAAATCGCGGACATCCTCTTTCTCATACTCATCGGCGTCGAAGCTAACTCCGGTTTTTATCTCTCTCCTGTCGAGAAGGGAGAGCTTTCCGTAATCGGGGAACTTCGCTATGTTGAAGTACAGCGATCCCTCCTTCTCATATAGAATTCCGTTCGCATCTATTTTTTTCAGTATGTTTATCATCTCGTCGATCGATTCAGTGGCCTTCGGATTATGCTCCACAGGTTCGATGTTCAGTGTTTTCAGGTCTTCATAGAATATCCTTGTATACTTTTCAGTATACTCTGTAAGTGTAACTCCATCCTGCAGAGAGCCTTTAATAGTCTTGTCATCGACGTCTGTAATGTTCATTGCATGGTTTACCCTGAAGCCCCTGAACTTTAAATAGCGTCTGAGAAAATCGTTTGAGATAAATGTCCTGAAGTTCCCTATGTGAGCGTAGCTGTATACGGTTGGTCCGCAGGAGTAGATTGTTATTGCCGGATAATCCCCGATTTTTTCTTTCTTTATTCCGCCTGGAATAATTTCATCAATAGTTCTTGTAAGGGTATTGTATATTCTAAGAGACATGGGATCCTCCGGAACGGGCATTGAGATAATTTCTGCAAAAACGCAGCCTTTCAGAGATAACTGAATCGGTACTGTTTATAGCTTATAGCAGTTCACGAAATGATTAGATCTCTGTCTTTGCGAACCCTTCGACAGGCTCAGGGTAAACGCCGTGAAGCAATCTGTTTTCAAAAACAATAATTTTATAATAAAAAAATGGTATATTTACAAAACAGACTGCCGCGGCATTTAATGCCTCGCAGTGACATTAAGTATACTAATTAAACTGTTAACCACTATAATCAAAAATAACTTCTTCGGCAGGTTTTTATGTCAAACATTTTTCAGAGGTGTTACTCTTTATCGCTCTCTGACATTACTATTTCTTCAACTTCCTCAAAAACCGATTCTATAACAGGAGTCTGTTCCCCCTGGGGACGGATCTGGATATTGAGATCAAGGTTTTCCGCGTCTTCCGGATTCGCATTTATATATGCTATGAACTGGTGGAGTTTTTTAATATACTCTATAAGCTCTTTCAGCTTCTGGTTTTTTCTATCTATGACTTTTTTTGTTTCGGCAGCATAGTGCTGTAAAAGTTTACCCTGTTTCTTGAGCCTCTCCTGCAGTTCAAGCGCCGTATCGTAAAATTCCTTATCAACTTTCTGAAAATCGATCCGTGCGAATATTACCTCATCCTTCGCCCTCTCCTTCTCGATTGAGGTGATCATTTCATTCAGTTCTTTTATTGAGAAGAGATCATCCGTCGATGTCTGTACCCATTTTTTACCGCTATCATCGGTAAACTCCCTGAGATCGGGGATTATCACTTTTTTTTCACTTTTTTTCATAAGGCCGGAATACATTCTCCTGTAACCAGTATCGGCCTGTTTGGAATATAAGATTAGATATGAAATTTCGCGAAAAATAATTAAAAAAGTTTTACAGGCCGGCTTTTTTACAGATTGATACCTGTTTTTAGATATATTGTTTCAGAAATGTAGAGTTTTACACTACACTGGATTCAGTTTCTTATTGACAGTGAAATTCACGGGATAATTACGTAAAAACATTAATGTTTCACAGAAATTATATGAAAATTCACAAATGCCTGCAATTTTTTTGTTTTTATACTTATGAATAATTGTTTTTATCTTATTCAATCCTTATGGGTTGTAAAAAAAAATGGTAAAAAATTGAATAATAGTAAGATATAATAGAAAAAATATTTGACAACATAATATAAAAATGCGTGAATAATAGCGAAAAGTTTTGACGGTTTTATTTCATAGAACCGGCTTAGTATTTTGAGTTAACATTTTTGCTTCCTCTTTATCTCCCCCTGGAGTCCAGGGGGATCCTTTTTTCTGCATATTACTTAATAAAATTACATAAATTTAAAATTTGGATCTATGACAATGAATTTTATTGACACAGCACTCCCTCTTAAAAAGATACACTATATAAGTTAACAGGTTAACCGGGAATAGAACCGCAGCTGTTAATGTAAAAAGCAGGAAAATATGTACAAAAATAATATAATTTCAGAAAAAGCCGCGAAAGAGCTTTCAGAATTTGGAAAAGTGAGTTTCAATATCCCCCTTGCCTCCTGTACAACATTCAAAACAGGCGGTAAAGCAGACCTGCTGATTGAGCCATTCAGCGAAGATCTCCTCTCATCGATTTTACCGGCTCTGACCCGGCAGGATATTCCTCTGCATATAATCGGCGGGGGTTCCAATCTGCTGATTAGCGACAGGGGCCTTCGCGGAGCCACAGTGCGAATCTCCGGGCTGGAGGATAGTTTCAGAGTAACAGACGGATCTGTCTACGCCGGAGCCGCTCTCAGCAAGGAGAGGTTTATAAGTGAAGCGATAGCGGCCGGTTTCGGCGGAATAGAGTTTATGGCAGGAATTCCCGGTTCAATAGGGGGCGGGATCTTCATGAATGCCGGAACATTTATGGGTTCATTTTCAGATATTCTTAAAAGCATCAGAGGAGTAGGCTGCGACGGGTCCTTAATCGAAGTCGATACCTCGGGCGATATCTGCGGCTATAGAAAAATGGATCTTCCTGAAAATACGGTTATTACGGGGGGAGTTTTTTCGCTGCCGGAAGCAGATGACCCGAAAGAGATAAAAGGGCGCGTTGAAGATATCATCGCCGACAGATGGACAAAACATCCGATGGAGTATCCCTCGGCCGGTTCTGTCTTTAAAAATCCCGAGGGATACTCTTCATGGAAACTCGTCAATGACAGCGGACTTAAGGGCTTCCGTATCGGCGGAGCGATGGTTTCCGAGAAGCACACGAATTTCATTATAAATACCGGTAATGCTACTTCGGAGGATATCTACAGGCTGATAAATCATGTCCGGGAAACCGTTCACAAAATGTCCGGAGTTGTGCTTGAAACCGAGATTAAAATGATGGGGGAGTTCTGATGGCAAAGAATTCTGACAGGCTCGCATCCATAGATTTCTGCTCGGTGGATCTTGAAACCACCGGAGTTAATCCTGCATTCGACAGGATTGTGGAGATCGGCGCCGTGAAGTTCAGGCTTGACGGAAGTTATGTGTGCTATCAGACGCTGGTCAACCCCGGAATTCCTATCCCGTCCAACGTGATACGCATACACGGCATCACCGATGATATGGTTGCGGACTCGCCGGCGCTTGAGGATGTCAGGGGAGAATTTTTTTCGTTCATCGAGGGTACGGTCCTTGTAATACAGAATCCCCGCTTTGACCTTTCTTTTATCGATCGCGCCTTCAGGATGAGTGCAACCGCGATGCCGGAATTGAACGCTGTTGATACGGTTAAGCTGGCAAAGAAATATTTTACAGAACTCCCGAATCATAAGCTTTCGACATTGTCATCACACCTCGGGCTGGAACTTGTGAGCCATCGCGCTCTTGATGACGCCATCGCGTGTATGGCGGTATTCTGCGAGACCCTGAAAGGTTTCGGACTGACCGGAGAATCCAAATTTTCCGACCTTGTTAAGGTCCATGGAGAATTCGTCAATCCCGGTATTGTCTCGGAATCATCGATGGGCAAGGAGATCTGGAGAAAGATCTTCATAGGCGAGGAGGTTACCATTAAGTATATAGATTCCGACGGGAATATCACGAGAAGAAACATTTTACCAAAAGAGCTGCTGACTTACGGTAAAAACAATTATATCCGTGCCCACTGTTATCTGCGCGACGATGAAAGGTGTTTTATGACAAGCCGCATAATGGAGATCGAGTAACTACCATTTTTTTGTAAATTTTATCTTGAGGTTCGTACCTCTTATGTTGTCCGGAAGAAGCCTGTCAAAACCGAAGTACACGATGCATTCAAACTGGTCATATATAAGAATCCTCCCCGTTGGTCCGAAGTTTATCCCCTGTTTTGTACCTGAGAGGATATAACCCTCCGGCCTGAATATGACCCAGTCGGCAAATCCCCCCGCGTAAATAAAGTCCTGATAAAGAGAGAACCTGTATTCAAGAGAGGCTGAAAATTTCCTGTTTGTATAGTAGCTTTTTCCGGGGAATCCCTTGAAATACTCATTGTTGACATTTTCACTCATATAAAACGGAGGATGCCTGTACAGCAGAACTGCTTTTGCTTTAAACGAAAGTATGCTGAGATTGTCGAATTCTGTGTCGTATACCCCCTGTATATCGAGTCTGTTTGAACCGTTTCCGGTGAAATAATCAGTGTATGTCAGAATGATGAATTTGTCTATTCTGTTCCCTATCCTCAGCGGTATCGGATCAAATTTAATACGGGCCTCACCGAAGTAGTTAATGTATGAATTGTCGTCGGGGATCAGATACCTGGCTGTCTGGTAGTCTATTTTGCTGTCATATATCAGAATATTCGCCACTCCGAAACCGGCGTAGACATTAAGATTTTTCAGGATGGTAATTTCCGGCGCGAGGGTGCCGCTGCTCTTTAAATACCTGTATTTCGTAATACCGAGGTCCGGTCTTGATGAGTCGCTGTGGAAAAGATTTCCCCTGAGCAGAGGACCGATAAATTCATTCTGCATCGGACTTATCTTGTATTCGCCGGTGAGTTCTTCAAACCTCAGCTCGGGAGGGAACAGCAGCGTGTTCGACGGAGGCAGGCTGAACAGTCCGTTAAATCCGGGGTCGACTCCTGCTGAAATATCACCTTCAAAGTAATCCTTTGCAGCGAGAATATTCTCATCGTAGTAATAGATCTGAGGTATGAACAGTGAAGAAAATTTATAATCGATGTTATATCCCAGTCCGGCAGTTTTTCCGGAAGAGAAGCCGGTCCCCTTGTAGTTTTCCACAAAGAAATGGAGGTCATGCAGAGGTACATACCGTTCAAAGAATGTTATGTCGACAATCTCCCCTAGCTTCAGTCTCTGGAGTTCCCTGTCAAGCTGGATCAGGTTTCCTTCATAGTCGGGCGGTTTCTGAAGCTCAGTCCTTATTGCGGCCCCGGGAAATTTAACCGACAGTTTTTCCATCGTTTTATCCATGACCGCACTGTTATAGATTCTTCCTGGAATTTTTATCTGCTGTTTGAATTTCAGCGAGTAGTAGTTATTGAGATTATGAACAATAATCTTTCCGATTCGGCCTTCATCTACAAAAAGAACCGATTCGTCCCCTGCAGATGATTCGGTTTTATAAACTTTAACAAGAGTATAGTTTTTGCTCCTGTAAAAATTCTCAATGGAGGAGATAACTCTGCTAAGGTTTATCTTACCCTGTTCGTATCTGTCCAGATGAAGTTCTGAATAGAGCTCCTGATCAGTGAACAGCCGGAGACCTTTGATTGTAAGTTTATTTTTATGCTGCGAAAGCAGCGGGGAGGTGAACAGCAGTATCAGTATTAATAAAAAAAACCTTTTTTGAAATGACATTATTCACAAAAGAGATTTTTAATCGTGGTCATCAGAGTTATGATGTTGTTGTCTTTAAGAGAATAGTACATGAAATTGGCATCTTTTCTGCGGAGGATTATGTCGGCTTTTCTGAGTACTGTGAGATGCTGAGATATGTTTGATATTGTCGAGCCGAATTTCTGTTCGATTTCACCTACATTTTTTTCTCCATCGAGCAGAAAACAGAGAATTTTCAGTCTGATCGGGTGTGCAATTGATTTTAATATTTCTGTCGCTGTGTCTATCTGGCATTCTGAAAATAACATTATTACTGTCCCTTGAATTGCAGAGTTTAAGTATTTATAGAAATTGTAAAATACTGCCAATTAATGTCAATTCATTTTTAGATAAATGTTCATATAGCGTTTGAGGGGTCAGAGCCTGTTTTCTGGGGTCAGAGCCTGTTTCGAGGGTCAGAGCCTGTTTCGGGGGTCAGAGCCCTGTTTCGAGGGTCAGAGCCCTGTTTCGGGGGTCAGAGCCAAATACTTATTGAAAAATAAAACCATTTATTACAACATAATCTATTTTATTTTAAACTGGATGGTAAATCGATGAAGAAACCTCTTGAAGGGATAAAGGTACTCGATCTGACAAGATACCTCCCCGGTCCCTTTGCGACCCAGATTATGGCTGATGCAGGCGCCGAAATCATTAAAATAGAGGAACCCGGGGGTGAACTTGGACGTTACCTCCCCCCTTTTGCCGGAAAACTTGGTACAAGATTCTGTTCGGTTAACAGAAATAAAAAAAGTATAATTCTCGATTTAAAGAGTGAAACGGGTAGAGATATCTTCAGAAAACTCGCTTCCGGGGCTGATATTATAATTGAACAGTTCAGGCCGGGGGTCATGGGCAGAATGGGTCTCGGATATGATACATTGAAAAATGTTAATGAAGGGCTGATATACTGTTCGCTCACCGGCTATGGTCTCAGCGGCCCCTGGGCGTATCGTGCCGGGCATGATATAAACTATCTTAATACAGCCGGTGTCTCCACGCTGACTGCGGGGAGGGATGGCGTTCCGGTGCTCCCGGCAGTGCAGATGGCCGATATTGCCGGCGGGAGCCTCTATGCAGTCATAGCGATACTGCTGGCGCTGTTTCACAGGAGCAGGAGCGGCCGTGGACAGCTATGCGATATATCTATGATGGACGGCGCGTTGACCCTTCTCTCATATACGCTGGGGGAGTGGAGCGGCAGCGGGATACAGCCTGAAACCGGCAGGGGATTTTTAACCGGCGGTTTCGCAATGTATAATACCTATAGATGCAGCGACGGAAGGTATGTCGGTCTGGGGGCAATTGAGGGAAAATTCTGGAGCGGGTTCTGCAGAAAGATCGGACGTGAAGATCTGATAAACAGCCAGTTTGATATCCCGAAACAGGAGGAGATGATCCGGGAGATTGGGGATTTGATGCTGACAAAAACACGGGATCAATGGACGGAGTTTTTTGCCGATACGGACATATGCTTCACCCCTGTACTCGAACTTGAAGAGGTCTCGGCCCATGAACAGGTCCGTGCGAGGGAGATGCTTTATAAAATAATGAATTTTAACGGCAGCGGAACAGATCTCTTCGTGGCGGGTAATCCGGTAAAGCTGTCGGAAAGTCCATGCGAGGTTGTACTCAGTTTCCCTGAAACAGGAAGTGATTCTGAAAGGGTGCTATCTGATGCGGGTTATACTGAGCAAGAGATCGTAGAATTTAAGAGTAAAAAAATAATATAGCGGTGCTTCACCAGACGAACCCTATATTGACACTGAATTCCCGGTTTCCTGTTCTCAGATTCTGCGCGTAGTTGAATCCGAATGCCGGAAAGGCCACACGTTTGAGATAGAACAGTATTCCGCCGCCAGGACCGCAGTAATTTGTATATCCGGATCGGTCTTTGTTGTAAATTCCCTGCTCCCAGAAACATAGGAAGGTTACAGCCCCCGGCTGAATCTGCAGAACGGATATTCATAAACCGGTGGGGATCAAAAGATGATAGCCTGTTTCCGGGAGATACCCCCGATTCACTGATAATGATGCTCTCTTTTGTATTGACAAGTCCCTTTACTGTAATTCGCCGTATGGAAAGATCTCCATATTCGCTGATAAACCTGTCCCTTGTCCCGACCAGCAGTTCCCGGTCATATTGGTTATTTTCCTCATTTGGTTCATCTGCGTTTTCTGCTGAATCAGACAGGCCCTGCATTATGAAAAACTTTAAAGCTAATATTAACGCAGTTTTTAACAGTTTCATTATCTGTTTATTTTTCAGCAGAATCCAGTCTTGAGAAGAGTTCAGCGCCGGCTTTTCCGTAAATGATTACTTTTTTCTGATCCACGCTGAATTCTATATAAGAAGTAATAAATTTTCCTTTTTTTATACCTGTTATTCTGTTATATGGAATGAATACCGGCTTGTGCATTACACGGAAGATTTTCATTACCTCAAACATTATTCCGTCATTAAAGAAATATATGTTTATGCAAGATCTGTATCCAACCATACCAAGCCGTATGCTGCAAAATGAAAATTTTTTTTCACTATCATTTTTTAATTCACGATCAGCGGGATAAAGTACGCTGAGGGTTTTCCATCCTCCGATTATGGAGATCAAAGCCACAACTGATGTCCAGACTGCAAAAAACCATATAATAAAAGCGCTGATTACTATTATCGTTAATTTCATTTGTATGCTCCTTCTATTCTGATCTTATAGCAGATGTAAAATAAGCTGTCAATCCGTTACGATACCTGCAAGCAGATTTTTATCCTGATCATATACAGTGCTTATTTTGAAGAAACTGTTTTTCGGCAGTTTCTGATGAATTTCAACCGGTATGTAGTGTTCATTAAATCCAGTTGTAACATCTCTCTTGAATTTTTCGCTGAGAAATACTCCGCTCCGTCCGGAAAATTTTTTGTAATACTCCCTTTTCTGTCTGCTAAAGAGTTCTATAATAAAACGGCTCCTCTCGGTTTTGACAATCTCGGCGACCGGATTTTTCATATCCGCCGCTTTTGTACCGGTCCGGGGGGAGTAGCGGAATGTGTGTATGTGCGAGAAGCCGACCTCTTTAACGAGGGAAACGGTTTCCTCAAATTCATTTTCAGTCTCGCCGGGAAATCCGACGATCAGATCAGTGGTGAAGTTGAAATCTCTATCTGTTTTTTTTAGAATATCAGCGACGGTAATGTAATCATCTCTGGTATAGGGCCTGTTCATTCTTTTAAGAACCGTATCGCTTCCGCTCTGGAGTGACAGGTGGAGGTGCTTAACCATCCGGTTTTCTCCAAACAGATCCAGAAGCCTTTTTGATGCGCTGTCGGGATCAAGTGATGTCAGGTGGAGCCTGAATTCGCCGTCCAGGGAAAGTATGCTCCCGGCAAGATCGGCCAGGTTCTTTCCACCGTCATTGTACTTCCCGATATTCACACCTGTCAGAATTATCTCTTTAAATCCGTTATCAAGGAGTTCACGGAACTCATTCAACACCGCATCAAAAGGTTTGCTGACCGGCAGCCCCCTTGTGTGAGGAATGATGCAGTATGAGCAGTAGTTATCGCATCCATCCTGAATCTTGAGATTTACCCTGTTGGTCGAGCTCTTTACCGGGGTGTCAAATTTAAAACGCGCCGGTTTCATCGCCGAACTTTCGATTACAAGTCCGTCAATGATTTCCGGTATCATATACTTGTGGTCGTTCGACAGGTATGTTATCCGTGGATCGGACGAGATATCTTCCGGAGCACAACCTGTTACTATTATTCTCTCCTTTCCGGAATATCCTGTGTTTGCAAGGGCCTGATATATAAGCTGTCTTGTTTTTCTTTCGCTCCTGCCCGTAACAGCGCATGAATTAATTATAAATATGTCCGCGCTGTCACTGACGGTTATTTCGTGGCCCGAATTCTGCAGTGTTGTCGATACGCTTTCAATTTCAGACTGGTTAAGCCTGCATCCGAGAGATACTATTTTAATTCTCATCCGGCGATTTTTTATCTCAAAAACGGCATGTCAATAGAAGTTTAAAAAAAAATGACTATTTCAGGTCCTCAATTGCATGATCTATCTTCGAAGACAGTTCCATTATAGAATCCGTTATCTCTTTAATATTTGCCGCCATAGATTTTGTTTTGTCGGAAATATTTTTAATCTCGCCGGCTACTATTGCAAATCCTGCTCCCGCCGCACCTGATCTGGCTGCTTCAATAGCCGCATTCATCGCAAGAATTTTCATCCCCACAGTGACCTCATTGATCTGCTGCAGGAATTCGTTAACTTTTTCTATGTCGGTGGCAATAGCATCCCTGATAACTTCTATTTCATTTTTTACCTTCAGGTTGATATTCTGTTTGCTTTCCTGTACAACCTTGAACATAAAAAGGGCGATATTTCCGCTGAGGATAGTTGTTGTGTCCGGAATCTTCTGCTTGATGAGCTCCAGCAATTCAGCGGAACCGGTAGCTTCAATGATTATATCTGTGCTAATCCGTCCGGCAGTCTTTACCGGATCTGTAGTAGTCTGAATATTCAGATTTTTTGCAGCCGCAATTCCCGGTGCTGATGAATTTATGTCAGAAAGGTATTCAATTTTGATCAGATGGATATCCTTCAAAATATCCAGTATCTCACAACCGCCTTTTCCCCCGCCGATGATCCCTATTTTTACCTGTGTGCTGTTGATCTCCATGTGGTAATAATAACAAAATCTTCCCTTAATGAAAACGAATTTGTATAAAAAAAATTCTCAGACAAAAAAAAATGAAATAATCCGCAGTAATCTGTCAATGCCGGTGCATTGTCAGAATAAAAAACATGTCTGTTTTGCACCCTTTCCAGTACCGCCTCAGGTCTTGTAATAAAAAACCTTTGAATCAGGTTCAACGGTTTTTTAAGATTATAACTCTGCCGTGGGTGAAAAAACATCCAGATCTGCTCTATTAATTGCACTTTCAGCGTCGCGCAGATTATTCCCGTTTATCCAGTGAATCTGAAGGCCCCTGCGCTCCATTCCGCGGAGCCACGTCATCTGCCGTTTGGAAAATTTATGTATTTCAATTTTTAGTCTTTCTTCCATTTCAGGATATGGAATTTTATTCAGGAGAAACATTGTACAGTAACGGTACTCCAGGCCAAGTTTGATAAGTCTTTCAGGTGTTACGCCGTTATCGAGAAGATGCCTGACCTCGTCAATCAGCCCGTTTTTAAGCCGTGCTTCAAGTCTGGAATCTATTTTCATTAACAGCTGATCTCTCGGCAGAGTGATTCCAATGATCAGCGGCTTTAATCCGTTTATATTCCTTTTCTCTATGTCTGAAGGATTGTTCCTGAGATACCGCGCGATTTCGATCCCCCTGATTATCCGCCTGGAGCTTGTGATATCTGTTTTTTTCAGGATCTGTTCAGATTCAGATTCGAGAATCCGGATCAGTTCCTCTCTGGTTTTATCTCTGAGCAAATTGCGCAGATCAGGATCTTCCGGTGCCGGTAACAGTTCATAATCCTTCACAGCAGCCTCAATGTACAGGCCGGAGCCTCCGGCAAGAATCGGAAGCCTGCCATGTTCTGTTATTTTTTTATATGAATCGCGAAAGTCGGCTATATATCTATAGAGATTGTAATCCTCCATCGGATCGGCAATATCAATAAGATGATATTTTACATTGCCGGATGGAGTATTGTATTCCTCCAGGTCTTTACCGGTGCCTATATCCATACCGCGGAAGACCTGGCGCGAATCACCGGATATTATCTCTCCCCCGAACTTCAGGGCTAGCTGTACCGCCAGCGCTGTTTTTCCGCAGGCAGTGGGACCGCAGATGACAAGGATATTGAAATTTTTCATGAAACCAGTCTATAAGATGTTAACAGTTTGGCAATTACGAATCTTTTTTGAAGAACCTCTTTCATTGCGGGTCTGGTAAAAACCGGAGTTTTATCAGCCCGGATGAGCTCTTTAGCATAATTAAATTTACATATCTGAGACAATTATTCTTGATTTTAAAATAGCTCTTTTCTAATGTCATCACTGTGAGGCTGTGGATCATTTCAGACAGGAGTGTCTGCAGTTTTTAAATCCTTTTCAGTAAATATTTGCCGCGTCCTGTATAGTGGAGATGTTTTTTAAAAGTTCCGGTCCGGTTGTGAATAAAAAAAGTCACTAAATCATAAATATAACAGCAGATGGTCATTTTTAAACAGGTGGTACAAAATGTTGAAACAATCTGTGTCCAGTAAAAGTAATATTTTGACAGCAGCTGTAATTTTAATACTGTTTGTATCTCAGGCGGCATTTTCACAGTCTTCACCTTTATCTTTAAAGGGTGGAGTTGATACATCTCTATATAAAAGTGATACTGTAATAATGAGCGCCACAGCTATTGATGATGACAGTAATTATTTGAATGGAGGTGAACTGGCCATGGGGCTGACCATGTTTCATTCCCCTTCTCTGTCAACGGTATACATCCCATTCGAATATGCATTGACTGATAATTTTTATCTTTTATTTTCGATTCCCGACCAGACAAAAACTTCTGTATACAATAATGACCATAATACAATAATGGGATTTGGAGATATTATGCTCGGTGTTACAGGTGCACTGGGACCATACCGCTATTTTTCGAGCAGTACAACCGCGAGGGTAACATTACCCACTGGCAATGTCAATGCTCAGATGAACGGCAGCTATATACCTATGGGGAACGGCGGCTATACGGCATCAGCTCAGGAGAGTTTTTCCATAGGCGCATTTGGCACGGATTTAATAAGTTTCAGGCTGTTTTTCAGCGGTCTGGGTGTATACTACTTTAAAAGTTCAATGGATATAGATGCAGTCACTGAATATAATTACGATAAAAACTATTTGTGGTCCGCAATGGGGGGGATAGATATCTCTCTGGCAAAAAGATTTGATATTGAGTGTAAGGCCAATTATATAAATCTCAAAGAGAGAAGATATAAAATCAAAACAACCACGGCAGCGGCGGGCAGCTGGATTGACGGGAACGATTCGATTAAACAGATAAATGTTGTTCCCTTTCTCAGGTACCGGTTTTTCGACGACATGACGGGGCAGGTCGGAGTCATATACCCTGTAAAAACGACACAGGATAAGGATATTAAACCAGCATATGATCCCGGGTGGAAAATCGTAATGGGAATTGAGAAAAGGTTCAGTGATGATTCACGTGCCGGGGATATTGTCAAGGAAAAGGTGCCGTTGAAAAAATCCCCGGAGTATAAAAGACCGGCTGTAAAAGAAGAGTTTAAGGAAAAAGAAAATGTAAAAGAAAAGGCAAAGGAAAATGATCAGAATGCCGTTAATTCTGACAGCAGTGATAAAAGAGTTTCCAGTATAACCGATTCAAGCGAAAAACCTAAAAAAACAAAAACAAAGACCAAACATAGAAGAAAGAGACGGGTCAAAAAAACTGATGATTAACAAAACAGAACCAGGTTAAGGGGTGAATATGAATTTTTTAAAATCATCATGGGAGTCTGTAGTGTGGGCATTCGTGGTATTAACGCTTTCAGTTATAGACACGGGCGGTGCGGATTCCGGTCTTTTTTCGAAAATTCCGCATTTCGACAAGTTCGTACATTTCATACTATACCTGGTTTTTTCATATCTGGTAATTTATGATCTGAAAAAGAGCGGGTCAGCCGGGGATTCATCCATGCCGGTTTATATCATGGCGGCTTTGACCGCTTCGGTTTTCGGGGGATGCATGGAACTGATTCAGCTTATTCCGGGGCTGCACCGGAGCGCGGATATTGCCGACTTCGTTGCTAATATAACAGGATCTGTCACGGCACCTTTTTTTTTCAACCCTGTAAACAGGTTTGTGCAGGGGATCAGGAACGGTTGAAGCCGTTATTACAAATAGGGGGTTATGGTAAATATTCACACCCTGATATATCTTCTATTGTATGTTGATCTGTCCGGAGATCCGGTAAGCCCTTCTCCCTGAAATCTGCTGTATTATCTTTCTCATCTTAAGGCGGGATTTGTAAATGATGAAAATCTTGACATTCTGGACTTATCTGCAAGATATAATCTGAGGCCATTATATGAAAATCTACAGCTTCCGGAACCTTAAAATCTCTTTTAAACTGCTGATAATTTTTCAGTTTATGATGATTCCGGCGATCACAATATTTATCGTTCTTCTGGTTATCACCCATAAGATGCAGGACCTTCATGGAGGGATACTTTTAAAAAATCTGACAAGCATAACTGCGGCCTATAATGTTGAAAACGCGCTTTTAAACCTGAAAGAGCTGAAGACAAATTATATCCTTGACGGTGACAGAAAGTGGCTCAGGGAGTTTGATGAAAAGGTGGAGCTTTTCAACTTCTGGTATAACAAGGCATTTCAGGTGGCAAACAGCGAAGATGAGCGCGACCTGCTTTCAATAATCTCTCTTGAATTCTCAAGTTATATGAAGGCACACCAGGATATAATCTATCTTGCTGATACCGGGAAGAAAGACCAGGCAATAAGACTGCTGCTGATAAAATCTATGAACCATTACAATGCCATTTATAACGGATGCGAACAGCTGATAACAAACAACAGAAACGTAATAACGGAATCTGAAAGGTATCTTAAAAGATATATCAACAACAGCACATATCTCGCCTATGTGATAATTATATTCTTCATCATACTCGGTGTGCTTCTTGTTATCATCATAACAAAGAGTATAGTCGATCCGATAAAGGAGATTGAAATGGCAAGCGACAGTCTTTTGCCTGTCAATACCAACAAGGTAGAGATGGAGAGCCTCCGTGAAAGATTCCAGTTGATGATTGATACCCTTACAGCAAACCAGCAGAAGATGATAGTTTCCGAGAGAAGGGCCGCGGTAGGGGAGATAACAGCGGGGATCTCGCATGAATTGAATAATCCGGTCGGAATCATATGCGGATTTGCGGAGTTCCTGCTCCAGAAAAAAACCCTGAATGACGGCGACATGGAATATATAGAGGATATCTATGGAGAGGCCGTAAGGTGTAAAAAGCTCCTCGGCGACCTGCTGGACTTTGCGAGGACCCCCGCTCCATGTTATATACGCAATAACCTGAGGAGTTTGATACAGGAAATTGTAAAGCTGCTAATGTACCAGGACAAATATAAAAATGTTAAGTTCAACTTCCAGCCCGGGGAAGAGGACCCCGAGATCGAAATAGATGCCGTACAGATCAAACAGGTTTTGTTGAATATCATGATCAATTCCTGCGAGGCGATGGAATACGAAGGGAAAATTGATATTCTTCTCTCATATTCGGCCGGGTCGGCAGTGGTAAGAATCTCCGATAACGGTCCCGGTATAAAAGAGGATGAAAGGTCAAAGATATTTACACCGTTCTATACGACCAAGAGCAAGGGGGTAGGGCTTGGACTTGCGATTTGTCGTGATATTATTGAAAAGCATAACGGATCCATAAAAATCGGCGGAGAACCTGGCCTTGGCGCTGAATTTATTATAGAGATTCCGAGGGAAAGAGATGAAGAATAGCGATGTTCATATACTGATCGTCGATGACGAAGAGGGAATGTGCAAACTTCTGAAAAGCATTTTATCTGCCGCGGAGTATGATGTAAGGACGACTACATCTCCGCTTAAAGCCCTTGATATGGTGAGGAACGAAATCTTCAGCCTTGTAATTGTAGACATAAATATGCCGGAGATGAACGGGCTTGAGTTTCTGAAACGCTCGCTGGAAATCAGGCCCGGGTTATACTTCATTATGATCACGGCATACGGCAGTATTGAAAACGCTGTAGACGCAATGAAATTCGGAGCCTTTGATTATATTACAAAACCGTTTCAGGGCGAGGAGATCCGTATTTCAGTGCGGCAGGTTCAGGACCATATAGAACTCGTTGATGAGAATATCCGTCTTAAAAAGGAGATCGAGCTGCTGCAGAATCCCGGTACCCTGAATGTTATAAGCAGAAGGATGCAGGAGATCCTCGCTTTCTGCCGGAAGGTAGCTGATTCACAGTTAAGCATTCTTATAACCGGCGAGAGCGGTACCGGGAAAGAGGTCATCGCGAAATACATTCACAGTATAAGCGACAGAAAGGACAAACCCTTTGTCCCTGTTCAGTGCAGCCTTCTGCCGGTAAATCTGCTTGAGAGCGAACTGTTCGGTTTTAAAAAGGGATCTTTCACAGGCGCCGGAGACAGCAGGGCGGGGCTCTTTGAGCAGGCTGATAACGGAATAATTTTTCTTGATGAGATTGGCGATATAGGGATAGAGATCCAGGGCAAGCTGCTCCGGTTTTTACAGGACCGTGAAATCAGAAGAATCGGCGATTCTAAGTCCATGGTGCTCAATGTCAGGATGATCTCCGCGACAAATAAAAATCTTGAGGAACTGATAAAGAAGAAGGAGTTCCGGGACGATCTCTATTTCAGGCTTAAGGTGCTGACGATACATATCCCTCCGCTCCGCGAAAGAAAGGAGGATATCCCTTTCCTTCTGGGCAGCTTTCTTGCCGAGATCAATAAGACCAGAAATAAACCTGTCGAGATTGAAAATGATACCGTAAATTACCTGATGAAATACGACTGGCCCGGAAATGTCAGAGAGCTTAAAAACTGTATCGAGAGCGCATCCGCTCTTTGCGAAAATAATATAATAAGAAAAGAGGATATCTCCTCAACCCTCAGTAAGCCGGTTGACTCATTCAGTGAAACAGATATGAATTTCAGGGATTCAAAATCGCGAGCAATAGAAGAATTTGAAAAAAAATATCTCACCGTAATGCTTGAAAAAAATAAAGGAAATATTGCAGCTGCGGCCAGGGAGGCGGAGATAGATAGAAAAAATTTCTGGTTAATGGTACAGAAGTATAATATAAATCCGGAAGATTATAAAAAATAGAGAAAAAATGGTTTATTTACCATATTGAAATATCATTTTACCATGACAAAATTGTTCATTTTGTTCATGAAACGGATTTATTCCGCTGAAAATCCCTCATTTTTTGGTAAAAAACTGATTAAAAAATTTGGCACGTAATGTGCATATATAATTATAAGGAAGCGTGAATATTACGTAAGAGTTATTTCAAAAGCAATAGTTCAGATCCTTAATTGATACTTATTGTCGTACCTGTGAAGATAGGCATTAGAACTTCTACAATTGTTCTGTTTTGTAAAAGTTCAAAAGTTCTGAGGAGAGTCGGTTTGAATAGATTTTCTTATATATTTAATATAATGATTTTTATAATGATCTTCTCTGGCTCTCCCGTTTTTTCATCAGGTGATGAGGAAACAGTGAACAAAAAGGTTACCGGCACGTTAGTAAGAGTTGATTTGAAAACACAGACTGTTTATGTAAAAGAGAATTCGAGAATTGTCAAATTCAAATCTAATTCTGTTTTATGTGAGCAGTTTAAAAGTAAGATTAATTTTGAAGTTGACATAACATATACAATTTCAAATAATAAGTCACTTCAGATTCTGGAGATGACGCTTTCTGAGAAGAAAGGGAGTACCGATAAACAGGCGGTCAAACCGGATGCCCCGGTCACAAAGAGAGCGAAAAGTAAAAAAAAGTAGACTGGATGACTGAATCCGGTCTGTCAAAAAATGCAAATTCCGGTTCTACCGGTAATTATAAAAAAGGAGATTTTTCATGAAAAGACTTGCTAAACTCGTTCTTGCAGTATTAGTACTTGCACTCGTTTCTGGCCCAATGGCTTTCGCAGCTGACAAAGCTGTTGCAGCAGACAAAGCAGCAAAAACAGAAGTAAAGAAAGACGCTGCAAAAGATGACAAAAAAGCTGAGCCAAAAAAAGAGAAAAAAGCTAAGAAAGAGAAAAAAGCTGAGAAAAAAGCTGAGAAAAAAGAAGCAGCTGCTAAGTAATTTTACTACCTTCCAGCTAAAAGAAATACCGGTGGACTCACCGGTATTTTTTTGCGGCATTTTATTGTCAGCAATGCAATTCATTCAATATCGACGCAGATGATGCATACATCATCACCGAAGCTCTCATTACCCCGGAAATCAACAAGTTCCCTGTATAAACCGCTCACAAAATCTCTGCAGTTAAAGTCCGCGATTGTTACAAGTTTTTCCTCCAGTACATCCTCGAAAAAATACTCGGCATTATCCAGACTCCGTGTTTCAGTGAGTCCATCGGTATAGAAAATCAGTTTGCTGTTTACCGGCAGTGTTTCAGTTATGTTGATGAATCCTTTATTAAATTCTCTGATTTTGCTGTTGGTATAGATTCCAAGAGGTACGTTTCTTGCCTTGTCCAGTTTTGTAACCGTATTATTGTGCAGGAGCAGCGGAGGGTTGTGTCCCGCGCAGGAGTAGGTAATGGTACGGTCGGTTTTGTTATAAATACCATAGAATGCCGTTACAAAATTTTCATCCGTCTGCTCCACAAGTATCTCATTGAGATCTGTAAAAAGACGGGCCGGGTCGAGTTTGTTACCTCCTGCCCCGGAGATAAGGCTTTTGATCATAGTTGTTATCAGGGCAGCCGGCAGACCGTGTCCGGAAACGTCGCTGATGAAAATTCCGGTCAGATCTTTTTCACGAAACCTGATAAAATCATAAAAATCCCCTCCGATCGGTTCCATCGGTATGAACATTGCCGATATGAAATCCGCCGGGTTGTTTTCCGGTATGATCTGCTGCTGAATCCTCCTTGCCATATTCAGTTCCAGATCCATTGTTTTGCGCCATTCGTTCATAATTTCATTCTCTTCTTCGATCTTCTTCTGTTTTTCTATGAGTTCAATGGTTCTGTCCGCTACCATCTGCTCGAGGTTGATATTAAGGTTTTCAACCTCCTCCTGAATTCTTACGAAGTTAATCTGAAGAGTATAACCCATCGTGAGTATTATATACATGAAGATATATTCTGAAATATAGATAAAGCTGTAAAAACCTGTTGATACAAAGGAATCATTGATAACGCCGATGAAAAACAGGCAGAATGAAACTATTATTTTCATAGTTTTACGGTTTTTGTAACTGCGGTGATGCCGGACCAGGATAACAATCAGGTACAGGTATGTGATTATTGTAATCAGCAGAAAAACTGAACATAAAATACCGGGTCTGGATTCAAAATAGATTATATCAAACCGGAATCCCGGATTGATATGTTTAATCGACGGATTGAGTATTGTAAGAGTATAGATGCTGTCTGTAAATATGAAAACAGGTGTCATTATAAGGTAATACAAAGAGAGTATAATCCCTTTTTTGCCGAATGGGGTCATTGTTAAGCTGAAAATGAACCAGAGCAGAGAGATGGAAATAAGGGATGCGCTTGCAAAATTACCCCTTTGCCAGAAAACGCCTGTTTCTATGTTTTTCGCGTTGTAGAGACCTGTACAGGTTATATCGTAGATAAAAACTGCGAAGCATAAAATTGAAAAAATCAGGTATTCTTTTTCATGTTTTCGCAGAGAGTACATTATAAAATAGTAAAATGATACATAAAGGCAGACGGCAGACATCATCAGGGCTGGTATTGCTTGCAGATTCATAGCGAGGCCTTCAGGCTATAATGTTTCATATATGAAATATAATATGACTCCCGAAAAAACCAAGAATATTATTTTTTAATTCTTACAGCAGGAGCGCATCCCGGTGCCAGGATGCGCTCTAAAACATAATTACGGTTTTACATCTTGACAAAAAGTAATCCATTACGGAAATTAATCATCTGTGATAATGATAATTTCCGGGGTATTTTATGATAGATCCAAAGATAATCAGAGATGATATAGAATCTATAAGGGCACTTCTTGTAAAAAGGAATATGCAGGGAGCGGTCGACATCGATCAGCTGAAAAGTATTGATGAACAGAGGAGGGAGTGCTCCCTGAAATCCGACGAACTTAAGGAGAAAAGGAACAAACTCTCCAAAACTATCGGCCAGCTTAAATCCCAGGGGAAGGACGCTGATCAGCTGATGAAAGAGGTGCAGTCAATCTCGGATGATATGAAAGCCTATGATGACAGGCTCGCCGATCTCACCGCAAAATTCAAAGACCTCCACCTTTCAATACCGAATCTGCTTGATGCTTCAGTTCCTGAAGGAAAAGATGAAAAAGACAATGTCGTTGTCAGGGAGTGGGGCAGAAAACCTGAATTCAGTTTTGAACCGCAGCCTCATTTTGAAATAGGAACTAAAATGGGTATACTCGATTTCGAAAGGGGTGTGAAACTCGCCGGGGCGAGGTTCTATATATACCACGGTCTCGCTGCAAGGCTCGAGAGAGCGATAATTAACTTCATGCTTGATCTACATACAAAGGAGCATGGCTATGAGGAGACATTCGGTCCCTTTATCGTTAACGACGAGAGCATGACCGGTACCGGCCAGTACCCGAAGTTCAAGGATGAGTACTATAAAATGGAGAGAGACGGGCTCTCTCTGATACCGACAGCGGAAGTTACTCTTACGAATATTTACAGGGACGAAATTATTGATTCCGCGAATCTGCCGATTTATCTTACGATGCAGTCTTCATGTTTCAGACGCGAGGCCGGAGCGGCGGGGAGAGATACGCGCGGTCTGGTGCGTGTGCATCAGTTTCAGAAGGTAGAGCTTGTCAAGTTCGTCGACCCCGCAACCTCATTTGACGAACTGGAGAAACTGACCCTGAACGCCGAAGAGGTGCTGAAGAGGCTCAACCTGCATTACAGAACGGTGCTTCTGTGCGGAGGGGATACATCGGCGTCGTCGACAAAAACATACGATATAGAAGTCTGGATGCCGGGACTTAACAGGTACATGGAGATATCGTCATGCTCGAATTTTCTAGACTATCAGGCACGCAGGGCGTTGATAAGGTACAAGAACAAGGGTGATAAACCTGCGTACCTTCATACTCTAAACGGTTCAGGTCTCGCGGCAGGAAGAACAATGGCGGCAATTATTGAAAACTACCAGACCGCAGACGGAGGATTTGAAATTCCGGAAGTACTGAAAAAGTACATGTAAAGATTTTTAATACGATGAAACCTATCGAACTTAAATCTCCGTCATGGCGATATATACGTATGGCATTGTCGCTTTCCCTTCTGAAGAGAGAACCTCTCTGTATAAAGGGCGGACACGATTTTATAAACGGAAATTACGATCTTGTTCCGTTATACGACAGTCTGAAGAAGGTAACATTTGATAATGGCTTCGGGATGCTTAATGATTCAGACGGCGACATCGTATTTTATCCGGAGGGGATCCCCTGCGGGACCTACAGTTTTGAAACTGATAAATTCTCTTCTATTTCAGATATAGAACTCTTTCTGCTCCCCTCGCTGCTGTACGGGGAGTTCCGTTCAGTAATAAACTATACCGGCGTTACCCACAGCCACCTGTCATACCCTACAACCTTTCTTAAAGAGACGCTGTTTTCTTTTCTCGAAAAAACCGGGCATTACGCCAGTCTTAACCTGAAACGGTTCGGTTTTTACGGTTCCGGCGGAGGTTCCGCTGTATCGAGGATATATCCGGCCGAGCCTGTGAAGTGTGATAATATTTTATCATCCTGTGACTGCGGAATCGAGGGGGTGCGTATATTCATGGCAAAGATGAATATGGAGATGGCAGGCAGGGAGAAGGAGTTTATTGTTAAAAATGCAGGGATCGATGAAGGGAGAGTCCAGATCATGGAGATTGTTGATGCTGACGGTTACGGCAATTCGATTCATGTTTATGTAAAGTGCGGCGGTATAAATGTTATACTTTCAAGGGACATGGAGATATATAACAGTGCCGGAGATTTTATTTTTGAAGAGAGCAGATATTACACGACACTGACCGGTCTTCTCAGGGAAACAGAAAGGCTTGTAAAAAATAAAACACTTCCTGTGAGTTTAACAGATGAGGTGCTTCCATACCTCGTTTTAAGCGGTTCGGTTATTCCGGAGGAGTTTAAAAATTCCGATGCGTATCTGATCTGCAGTGAATTATTGTAATCAAAACGGCATTTTTAATTTAACAAATTAAAATTAATCTCTTCGTCTCTGACTGAGATAGACTCCGGTAAAAATCAGACCGCAGCCGCAATATTGAAACAGGTTCATTTTTTCATCGAGAAAAATCCAGCTGAAAAACATCGTGAATACAGGTATTAGATTGACAAACGCCGCCGCGGTACCGGCCTTCACTTTTCCGATCCCGACGCTGTAGAGTCCGTAGGCGCCGATTGTGACGAAAACTCCGAGATAAACTATCCCTGCCGCGGGATAAAGAAAAAACATGGCGGGAAATCCTCTGCCCTGTAAAAAAATGAGCGGAAAAAAGAAAACCGATCCGATGAAGCATTGAAACGCAGTAAGAAAAAAGGGATTGTATCTGCTGCTCAGCCTCTTCAGCGAAATAGTATATCCTGTTGCGCATATCATCGCGCAGAATTCTAGGAAATTTCCGAGAACCGGATTCGGGGCGCTCTCCGTGACTTCGCTGAATGCCGAAAGAATTACCGCCCCGGCGACTGCGAGGATGAAGCCGATCCATGCAGCCGGGCTTGTTCTCTCCTTAAGAGTAAAGAACGCCGCGATCGCGACAAGGATCGGAAGCGCCGATGTCAGTATCCCCGCCTGTGAGGCGGTTGTATTGGTGATCGCCATCGCTTCAAAAACAAAATAGAGACAGGGTTCAAATATTGCCATTGTCAGCAGAAGTTTATAGTCCCCTTTGCGATAAGTGCACATGTTCCATAATTTTTTTATAACGAAGAGGAATATCAAGGAGGCGATTGCCTGCCTGCACCAGATAACGAACATCGGATCATATGATCTGAACGTGATTTTCAGGGCGACAAATGATGTCGACCAGATTATCATGGCGGTAAGCAGCGCTATTTCAGCTTCGAGATATTTTTTAAGATTAGTCATTGATATGCGTTCCGGATTGTTTATCGTTATAATTGCTGTTGTGAAAGGCAAGGTTTTTTTGAAGAGGTAAAATTTTTATATCACGGTGCTGCAGGCCGGAAGCGGGTCTGGATTTGAATTATTAATTTTACTTTTTATACAGCATTTCATATCATAGAAATAACAGGGACTTAATTCCGGTATTAAAATTTTCATTGACATCGGCGCAGAGCCGGGGAATTATAATCTGCTATTTTAAATAAATCGGGGTGAATTTATGGTAAGTTACAAAGAGTTGGGCCTGGTCAATACAAGGAATCTTTTTAAAAAAGCTGTTAAAGGGGGATACGCGATACCCGCCTACAATTTTAACAACATGGAACAGCTTCAGTCTATAATCATGGCATGCGTTGAAACAAGCTCACCTGTTATCCTGCAGGTGTCTGCCGGAGCGAGAAAATACGCCAACCAGACCCTGCTGAGGTATATGGCCGAGGGAGCGGTTCAATACTCAAAAGATCTGGGAAAAAAGATTCCGATTGTTCTGCATCTTGATCACGGCGATTCATATGAACTCTGCAAGAGCTGCATTGATACCGGTTTTTCATCGGTAATGATCGACGGATCTCACCTTACATACGCGGAGAATATAAAACTGACAAAAAAAGTCGTGGCATACGCTCATAAACATGACGTAACTGTCGAAGGTGAGCTCGGTGTGCTGGCCGGCGTTGAGGATGATGTCCATGCTGCGGAACACGTATTCACTCAGCCTGAAGAAGTCCAGGACTTCGTTTCAAAAACCGGTGTTGATTCCCTGGCAATAGCGATAGGGACATCTCATGGCGCGTACAAATTTAAACCGGGCACAAATCCCCAGATAAGGCTCGATATTCTTCATGAGATAGAAAAACGTATACCAGGTTTCCCTATAGTGCTTCACGGATCATCATCTGTTCCTCATTCCCTTGTTGAACAGATTAATGCCAACGGAGGGAAGATGGAGGACGCGATAGGGATACCGGAGAGCCAGCTCCGCGAGGCAGCCAAATCGGCGGTTTGCAAAATTAACATCGATTCTGACGGACGGCTTGCAATGACCGCGGCGATAAGAAAGGTATTGAAAGAGAATCCCGGCGAGTTTGATCCGAGAAAATATCTCGGCCCGGCAAGGGATGCCCTGAAAGAGCTCTATATGCATAAAAACATCAATGTGCTTGGTTCGGCCGGCAAGGCATAAACATATAAAAAAGGAGAACAGTCATATGAAAAGAATAATTCTTGTTCTGGCAGCGGCGGTTTTCATCACTTCTACGGTTTTCGCATCAGACTTACAGCTTGAAACTATAGGGGCTGCGGGCGGTTCAAACCTTTATCTGACCTATATGTCGATAGGAGTTATCGCTGATTCTCATACCAAAGGGGTTTATAATAAGGAACAGACAGTCAGCTTTGTAAATGCGGTGATAGGACAGGCAAAAGTCCAGAAGGATTATCTGGACAAACTGATAAAATCGAAAGAGGTCTCTGATGCTGATGCCGCATTCCTTAAAAGAATGATTGATTGTTACACTCTCCTCACAGATGAAGGAAAGTTTTTAATTGAATATGTCAATACAGGGAAAGAATCCGCTTTAACAGCGTATGATTCCAAACGCGAAAAGGCCTGGACTCTGATCAGTGAGCTTTTAGGTTTAAAGCAGTAAATCGGGAGTAAGTTATGTTCGATATCAGGGAGTATTATAACAGCGCCGGTAACGGCCACGGGATCGATTACAGTATTCACGGAATTGATGATGAGATCGTCTCTGATATCGATACCCTGCTGTCTGACAGGGTCGGCAGTCTGTACCTCTGCGACAGATATAAGAACAATGATTCAATAATAGAAATAATTTATCCCGGAACAGGCTATCCGGGGAACCAGTCTCTGCTGCTTACGCCGGACAGGCTGCGGTTTCTGCTCTCTTTTTACCCGTACAAGGGTGATTTTTCCAAAGTCAGCAAGGTTGTGATAAGGCCAAGATACTTTGAGGCTGGTAATGTTGAACTTGCTGCTATTTATCTCAGAAAAAAACGGGTCCTGGTTCTGTATCTGACACATCCGGCAGGGGCTGCGGAGAGTTCGGATGATAATGGAAGATTTGTATCTGTAAACCTTGAAAATATAATGGATACAAAGGTAATAGAGGATTCTATCGACCGCAGCGGTAAGCCGGGTAGCAAGGTGCCTTATCTGTGGAACATTCTTACAGTTATAAGTCCGGAGGGGGATGGCGAGATGGAGAGATTTTTTATAAGGATGGATAGGGCAGATTCAAAAGCGTACACAGCACTGAATGATATCTCCTATTTTTATCAGAGGCACGGTTATTGAACGGATGGTAAATTATCATAATCATACAATTCTCTGCGGTCATGCTATAGGCGAGCTAGACGAATACATACTGAAAGCGATTGAAAACGGTATCACCGAATTCGGTTTCTCCGATCACGCCCCGGTGCCTCTTCATCTGCGTCAGGGAATTTCGATGTCTCCGGAAGACGCCGAAGACTATATCAGCAGTATACTTGAAGAAAAAAATGAGTTCAGGGACAGGATACAGATTAAAACCGGTTTTGAAATAGATTTTCCTCTTTTTGATTCTTTTGATAAAAGCTATCTGACAGATCCGAGGATCGATTACATAATCGGTTCAACTCATTACATTGGTGACTGGGGATTTGATAACCCTTCAGAGATGTCGCGGTTTAATGAAAGAGATATCGATGATATATACCGGGACTATTATTCACTGATTGAGGGGCTGGTCGATGCGGATTTCTGTGATATCGTAGGGCATTTTGATCTTATAAAGAAGTTTGGTCATAGGCCGAAATCCGACATGACTCCTGTTATCCGGAGAATAGCCAGGAAGATGGCAGCGAAGGGTATTGTCGGTGAGATTAACACATCGGGACTTCGCAAACCGGTCGACGAGATTTATCCATCGGATGATATAATAAATATCTTTTTTCAGGAGAATGTCCCTGTTACTATGGGGTCCGATTCCCACAGCCCTGATGATGTATGCAGCGGGTATCCTCTGGCCAGAGAAAAGATGAAAAAAGCCGGCTACAGGAAGATTTCCGGTTTTACCGGCAGGAAGCGGCACGACATACCTCTTTAAAAATTCTATCCGAAAAGCAGCTTTCTTATAGTCGGTTTCCATATATCAGGCGACCAGACCGAGAAGTAGTGTATCCTGCGTCTCAGTTTGTTCGGAGGTTCCTCCAGCAGGGATATCATCTCTTTAAAAATTCTCCGGCTGTCATCAATCTTAATAGTAGTACCGTGCGGTACAAGTATTGTCGTCGCACCGAGCGAGGCGAGCTCCTTATATGACCGCCTCATCTTGTTCTTGAATATAACCGGCAGCGGCAGGTAAAATCTTTCCTTAACTACGATAATGCTGTCTCCGCAATACAGAATTTTTTTCCCTGAATGAAAAAGGGCGATATCGTGAGCGGTATGCCCCGGTGTAAAAATAGCCTGCCATTCCGGAAAAACCGGGAGATAATCGCCGCCGTTTAAAAGGAAATCGGGTTTGGTTATTCTGCGGCTGAAAACCTTATTAATTTTAGTACCCTGCCTGGTAGCTACAAGCTGGGCCATCAGGCAGTCCAGAATATGCTGAAGCCAACCGGAGGGACCTTTGTACCAGCGGTCTATATATCTGTACGCTGCTATCCGCGTACCATATTTTTTTCTTAAAAGAGGAGCAGCTCCTGAGTGGTCGGGATGCATATGCGTAACAATAGCAAGTTTTATATCTGAAACAGGGCGTTTTAAGCTCTCGATACAGAATTTTTCAATAACAGGGAGATCGGCGGGTGAAGCGCCGTCAAGAAGGAGTATACCGTGATCGTATTCAGCAAGAAAGAGATTGTTTATATATCCTTTTATCGTGTGGATTTTCATATTCTGCTCCAATAAACGGTGTATCTGACATTGAACAGTGTTTAGTGTAATAAATATGGTTTAAAAAGTCAAATATTATTTAAAAAAATAAATCTGATTTATTGTTTAAAATTTCTCTTGCATAATTTTTCTGTAAAAGGTTTAAGTATACAGGGTGGGCTCTGACCCCCGGCAGGGGTCAGAGCCCACCCTGTATACTTATAACAATAAAAGATAAAGTATAAGACAGCCGTTGAAAATTTTAACAAGGACCTATATGATTGAATCAAAAAAATTCACTGATCTTAAAGAGCATGAAAAAGAACAGAGAAAGAATCTTATTCTTGATGTAGCGGAGAAGATTTTTTCCGCAAAACCCTTTGACGATGTTAATATGCGGGATCTGGCAAAAGAGGTGGGAATTTCGCCCGGATCTATCTATACCTATTTTCCAGACAAGGAAACACTGTATGTGGAGGTATCTCTACGCGGATATCAGCGGGCCATAACGATTATGAAAGAGATGATAGATTCAGGGGATTACTCTCTCGATAAGGTTGCTGAACGTTATATGGAAGAGATGATTGATAATTACGACTATATGCGAATAGTCCAGCACTGCGTAATGGATGGAAAGTTTAAGACCAGGGAATCTATAGATCAGTTGAAAGAGATTTCCCGGGTTCTGTTTACCACTTTCGATCAGGTCCTGGAGAAGGAGACAGGAGCGGAAGATTTAAGGATGCTGACACATCTTATTTTTTCTGTTTTAAACGGAATCGTTTTCACGTTCGGTAAGTATCCCGGCAGGACCAGAGAGGAGGGGGTTGCTCATATGAAGCGCCTTGCCCGCCTGTTTATCAGGATGCTGAATAAAGATAAAAACTGAAATATTCTTGCTTTTTTTAACTCCCGAAATTCAGAATAGCCCGAATTTTAATAACAGGAAAAAGTTTGTATAATTACTGCATCGACTCACTAGTCGGAGCTGTGTAAAAATTCGAAAAAATCCGATTGCTTTATATAAAATATAAACCGTTACAGGTGACCTGATTGGAAAAGAAAGAAAAGAAAACCGGAACTGCCGGAAAAAAAGGATCTGAAGTTAAAACCAAAACAGCGGCAAAAAAAACGTCTGCGGTAAAAAAATCTGCCGTCAAGGCGCCTGTCAAAGTGAAGAAACAGGCAGAAAAAAAAACATCAATATCGGAGTTGCCTGAAGTCAAAGACATCGTTGAAGTGAAAGATACACCTGAAGAGGCAGTCGTTGCTGAAGAAAACACCGGAAAAGAAGAAAAACCGGGGCTTATAAAAAAAATTTTTTCAGGTAAGGACGATGAGGATGATTCAGTAGCGCTGATCGGTGTACTGGACAGTTTCAGATCAAAACTGCTGGTCATACTGGCACTTCTGCTGATCCTGATTCCCGTTGCTTTTTATTATTCAGATATATTGCTCTATTACATAAATAAACCCTTTATTGAATCGGGAAACAAACTCAACATATTTACGCTGATGGGCGGATTTATGCTGAGATTTAAAGTCTCGGCTGCAGCTGCAATTTTTGTGCTGATTCCGCTGATAATCTACCAGATATGGAGCCTGATTGTTCCTTCGCTGAATAAAAGCAACAGGATGTTTTCGCGGCTTACAATTATAGCTGCAGTGATTCTTTTTTATGCGGGTGCAGCCTTCGTGTTTTTTCTGCTCCTCCCCGCGGCGATAAAGGTGATGCTGAGCTTTGTCGGGAAGGATATGCTGAGTACTATCGGCGCTGAGAACTATCTTACCTTTATACTTTTTTTCTGTCTCTCAATGGGGGTACTTTTCGAGGTGCCGGTAATAATTCTGGTTCTGACCCGCATGGGAATAATATCTCCGTCGATGCTCACAAGCAAAAGAAAATATGCGGTGGTCATAATCTGGATCATCGCGGCTATAATCACTCCGCAGCCTGATCCGTTTTCACAGGCGATGGTGGGAGTTCCGCTGATGATTATATATGAGGTCTCTATAATCATTTCAAAAATAGTCGCAAAGAGCAATTTAAAGAGAATAACGTACAGGTGAAATTAAACAACTCATTACGGACCTGCGATGCCGGAGATTAAGACAAAAAAGAAAACATCTCCGGCAGGAAACGGCGCGTATGTTGTCGCGCTGGGAATTTTTTTAAGCCGCATCGCTGGACTTGTTAGAGAGAGGGCCTTCGCTTTTTATTTCGGCAACTCCGACGCTGGAGATGCCTTTAAAGCGGCTCTGAAGATCCCGAATTTTCTGCAGAATCTTTTTGGAGAGGGGGTTCTCTCCGCCTCGCTTATACCTGTTTATGCCAGACTGAATTCTGAGGGTAAAAAAGACGAGGCTTCGCGGCTCGCATCAACAATTGCCGTACTTCTCTGCCTGACAACTTCCCTGCTTGTCCTCGGCGGAGTGTTTGCGACGCCGCTTCTTATAGATTTAATTGCTCCGGGTTTCTCCGGTGAAAAAAGAACTCTCACGATAAAACTTGTTCAGATATTTTTCCCGGGCACCGGTATCCTCGTTATGTCCGCATGGTGCCTTGGAATTCTGAACAGCCACAGAAAATTCTTTCTTTCGTATGCAGCTCCTGTTTTATGGAACTTCGCCATTATTGCAACTCTGCTGATGTTCGGAGGGAGGAACAGTCAGTATAATCTAGCCGAGATTACGGCCTGGGGTCTTGTGGCCGGGAGTTTCCTGCAGTTTTTTATACAGCTCCCGTCAGCGCTGAAACTGCTTCACAGTTTCAAACCGTCGGTTGTAAAACCTGATAAGAATGTAAAGACAGTAATACGTAATTTTTTCCCTGTTGTAATTTCAAGGGGTGTTGTCCAGGTGAGCGCATACATTGATAATCTGCTCGCTTCCCTTTTACCTGCAGGAGCGGTATCATCTCTTGCGTATGCTCAGACTCTGTATCTTCTCCCTGTCAGTCTTTTCGGAATGAGCGTTTCTGTTTCTGAGCTTCCGGCAATGAGCGAGGCAAGGGGGAGTGAATCTGAGATTGCGGAATATATGAAGAGAAGGCTCAATGGCGGACTCAGACAGATCGCTTTTTTTATTATTCCTTCAGTTGCGGGTTTTCTGTTTCTCGGGGATCTGATAGTGGGAGCGATATTTCAGACAGGCAAATTTGACCGAAATACGACAATTTTTGTATGGGGGATACTTGCCGGTTCTACAACCGGTCTGCTGGCAACGACTCTCGGCAGGCTGTATTCATCGGCGTTTTATTCTCTCAAAGATACACGTACTCCGCTGAAATTTGCGATAATAAGAGTTGTTCTCACTACGGTACTTGGTTATATCTTTGCATTCATACTCCCCGGTATTATAGGGATAGATCCGAAATGGGGAACGGCAGGGCTTACCGTTTCCGCCGGGATCGCCGGATGGTGTGAATTTTATCTGCTGCGTCGCGGATTGAATAAAAGGATAGGAGTAACAGGACTGGACGTTTCGTACCAGCTGATTGTATGGACCTGTGCTCTCGCCGCAGCTGCAGCGGGATTTTCTGTAAAGTATGCTTTCTTTTTAAACAGCAGCCATACGATACTCAGCGCTTTGATTGTACTTTCTGTTTACGGAATTTTGTTTTTTTTATTAACCTATAAATTCAATATTGAAGAGAGCAGGCTTGTCACAGGCAGAATTCTGAATAAAATCGGTCTTTCAAAAAAGTAATTTACTTCGGCCGGGATTAAGAACATAAATGATGCGTTTTTAAGATAATCCGCTGTAAAAAATTTCTTGCTAAAAATATCTTTTTATATCATCTGAAAATATGAATGAACTGTTGAAATACTATAAGGGATATTTTAGAATTTATACCGGATTTAGCGGACTTTCTGCAGGAGTTGCCGGCAGAGAGATTAATTCCGTTTATTACGATGATTCGTACGAAGATATCAGGTCCGGGGAAAAACGCATACTTAACTCTATAACCGGAATTAAGGAGAAGAGCATCGTTATGCTCGATCAGGTCCATGGTAAAATGATCATTCATGTTGTAAACGAACCGTCACACGACCTCCCTGCGGTAGGAGAGGCTGATGCCCTTATTACGGCCATAAAGGGGATTGTTCTTGTAATACGATCGGCCGATTGTGTACCCGTAATCCTGTATGACCCTGAAAAGAACGTTTTAGCGGCCATCCACTCCGGATGGAAAGGAACGATGCTCAATATATCAGGCGGATGCGTAAAAGAGATGGTTTATCTGTACGGCTCTGACCCCGGTAACATAAGGGCCTTTATCCTGCCGTCGATCGGGCCTGATGCATATGAAGTTAATAATGATGTGGCATGTCACTTCCCCGACAATACCATAACCGCCGATGGAAAGATATTTGTAGATCTCTGGGGCGCTGTAGAGAGCTCGTTGAAAGATGCGGGGATCAGCAGAGATAATATACATAATACAAGAATCTGCAACAGGACAAATCATTCCGATTTTTTTTCTCACAGATATGGAGATGCGGGGAGAAATCTGAACTTCGCATTTATGAAATAGCAGGCTAAGGTTTTTTCACAATTTCATACGTAATTATCACAGATGAGGCTCTGACCCTGCTGTTTTGGGATTCTACCCTTATTGTTGAGATTTTTTCTCTGTGAAGATAATCAGAAAGATCTGGCGGTTTATTCTAAAATTGATCCGTGATCGTGAAATTTTGCCACGGCATCGTTGTTTTTCTGTTTTTATTATATCGGGGAGATGTATCTTGATACAGGAGGCCTGAAAATGAAAAAAAATAGACCATTTTCAATTACAATCAGCCGTCAGCTCGGTACCGGAGGATCATATATCGGGCAGCAGCTGGCCAAAAAGCTGAATATTTTTTATGCTGACCGGGATATTATCCGTAAGGCTGCAAAACAGCTTTCTGTACTGGTGAAGGAGCTGGAATCCCGCGATGAGAAGATTCTTTCTTTCTGGGAGTCGTTTATACAGTTCAGCGCCTCTTCAACAGACATATATATTCCTCCAAAACCAATGGTTCCGTCGGACCGCCAGTTATTTGAGACTGAAGCGGAAATAATCGAACGAATTGCCAATGAGCGTTCAGCTGTCATCATAGGGAGATGCGGTTTTTATCTGCTTCGTGATTTTCCGGGACATATCAGTATATTCCTGCATGGAGATAAAGAGTTCAGGAACGGGCGTATACAGGAGCTGTACAATGTTTCGGACAAGGAAGCCGGGAAAATGATCGCAAAGAGCGACAGAGAGAGATCTCTTTACTGTAAAACTTTTACTGGCAAGGAGTGGGCTGATGCGAGGAATTATGACATTTCGATCAATACAGGGAAAACCGGTATTGATCAGACTGTAGACTTGATTCTGGGTTATCTGAAAAAAAGGTGATTAAAAGGGGTCAGAGCCTCTTTTCCGGAAAAGAGGGGTCAGAGCCTCAAACACCCTAATAATACAGCCGTTTTTAACTGTAACTTTGAAAGAAATTTGTTGACTTAATTCCATTGAGGAATATTTGAGTATTTGAGGAAATTCTTAACAGTAACCCATTGATAATATACAATGGTGCTGATATCAAAATTGTCAGAGGAACTATATGTGGGAATATACGCAAAAAGTTAAAGATTTATATACAAATCCGATAAATGTCGGAAAAATTGATGATGCAGACGGGGTCGGTCATGTGGGAAGTGTTGTCTGCGGCGATGCTCTGACCCTCTACATAAAAGTAAAAGATGGAATTATCACGGATGCCAAATTTGAGACATTCGGCTGCGGCAGCGCTATAGCGTCTTCATCAGCTCTTACCGAGATGGTTAAGGGTAAAACAATCGAAGAGGCAGAGAAGATTACCAACAGGGATATAGTTGATTTTCTCGGAGGTCTTCCCGACCAGAAGATTCACTGCTCTGTAATGGGCTCTGAGGCTCTGACCAATGCGATAGCGGATTACAGGGGGGAGAAGCCTCCGGTGGAAGATGAACCGTCTGGCGAGATAATCTGTCAGTGTATGAATATTACCGATATAGATATCCGGGAAGCGGTCCATACAAAGGGGATCAGGAACATCGAGGATATGATGGAGCTGACCGGTGCGGGAACCGTATGCGGAACCTGCATCCCGAAAATCGAAGATATCATCGAAGAGGAGATGGGGCGCTGCAGTACAAAGAGTGACCGTTGCTGCGACGAACCTCTTACCAATATACAGAAGATGAAAAAGATCGAAGAGGTTATAAATAATGTGATCAGGCCGGGGCTGAAGCGTGACGGCGGAGATATCGAACTGGTCGATATCAATGGAGATGTGGTGTCAGTGCGGCTTGCCGGAGCATGTTCTCACTGCATGACTGCGTCCATGACATTGGAAAATTTTGTACAGGAAGAACTCCGTAAATCTGTTTCAAAAAATATAATTATCAAACACGTATAGGCGGTATATATGGGAAGAGATGTCTATCTCGATAACAATGCCACAACAATGGTAGCGCCTGAAGTCCTTGAGGCAATGCTCCCTTTTTATAAAAACCGTTATGGAAATGCTTCTAGTATGCATTCCTTCGGCGGTCTTGTCGCAAAGGATATGGAAAATGCGAGACACCAGGTGGCGATGCTGCTTGGTGCGGAGAATGATTTTGAGATAACTTTCACCGGAAGCGCGACGGAAAGCGACAACCTGGCTATACGCGGGATTACATCGTACTATCGTGATAAAAAACATGTGATCACATCAACCGTTGAACATCCCGCGGTGCTGAACACATGCAAACAGCTTGAGAAGGAGGGTTATAAGGTTACCTATGTCCCGGTCAACAGGGAGGGTGTCGTCGATCTCCAGTATCTTAAAGATTCTGTAACGGAGGAAACCGCTCTTGTATCCATTATGCATGCGAACAACGAAACCGGTGTGATTATGCCGGTGGAGGAGATAGGCGCATTCCTGAAAGAGAAGGGTATTATCTTTCATATTGACGGAGTCCAGGCGGTGGGCAAGATCCCTGTCGATGTAAAAAAATTAAACTGCGATCTATATTCGATATCCGCTCACAAATTTCACGGTCCGAAGGGTATCGGCGCTCTGTATGTAAGAAAGGGATCAAGGATGAGGCCGATGATTTTCGGCGGACACCAGGAGAAGGGTAGACGGCCTGGAACAGAAAATATTGCCGGTATTGTAGGGATGGGAAAAGCGGCGGAGATGGCTCTTGATCATCTCAAAGATATGGCCGGTGTCGCCAGACTTAGAGACAAGCTGCAGGAAAACATCCTTAAAACGATAAAGACTTCAACAGTAAACGGATTAAATGCTCCCAGGACACCAAATACACTAAACGTATCATTTGAGTTTATCGAAGGTGAATCTATTCTGCTCTATCTCGATAGAGAAGGTGTATATATCTCGACCGGATCCGCCTGCTCAAGCGGTTCTCTCGAGCCTTCACATGTACTGAGGGGGATGAATCTTCCGTTCTCTAAAATACATGGATCAATAAGATTCAGTCTCAGCAGGTATACAACTGAAGATGAAATAGACTACACGCTGAAAGTACTCCCCGGTGTGGTTGATTCGCTGCTGAATATATCCCCGTTCTGGGACAATGAAAAGAAAGTCGGAAAAATTCCTGAATAGTTGTCTGATATGATAAAGGGCAAAGTTTCAATATCAGCAGTCATACTTCACCTCTTTCTTATAGGAGTGGCTATAGCTATGTACTGGCAGATGGCTCCAGTAGTTAGAGGCGCAGAGTCGCAATCTGACAGATATATTTTTTACGTCGCAGTACCGATCTACATAGTTTTTGTAATATATGCCATGGTTGCACCTCTGGTGAATTTAAAATCGGTCACTATTGATGATAAAACTGTTATATATAGATATCTTTTCTTTAAGAAAAGTATTCTTCTGATTGATGTAGATGGATTTTTCACTATGGAAATTCCATCGAGGGACTACACGTATGAAACTATATATCCGGTAAGCAATAACAAAATACTCCCTCCGGTTTCTTCGTTTTATATTTCTAATTACGATGAGTTTAAAAATAACATGAATCTTAAGATGCTGGGGAAAGTAAAATTTTCGTGGAAAAACTACCTTGCTGTATCGATTTTTAAAAAATACAGCGAATTGAGCAGATGAAATTAATTGTACCTCACCCCGGCCCTGCAGTCAGGTGTTCGTATGACATACTGTCATCACATGACTCAGCTATGTCGTGCGGCTGATCCGCAAGGCGAGAGGGCAAAGAACTTTTAGTTTATTTCCAGCTTATTACAGCCTCTCTCTTCGGCACCCTGTAGTATTTAAACATCGGATATCCTGTAATCATTGTGCCGATAAGAATTTCCCCTTCCGGCAGGTCAAGTTTTTCTCTCAGAGGTTTCCACATCATAGCGCACCAGGTTACAAAGCCGCCCCAGCAGCAGCCGAGTCCGAACGCCGGAGCCGCGAGTTCCAGGTGGGCAAGGGCGATGGAGCAGGCCTGGGGAGCCATCTGATTGGCTTTTTTCCCGTGAGCCAGTACAAGTACCGGTGCATTATGCGTTACGGTATCTACACCCATATCCCATGCTTTTGTTATCATGTCAAAATGAAACATTTTACCCTGTGCAGGATTTTCATTGAGCATGTTCTTCATCCAGTCTATAACGATTGAGGCGATCTCTTTTACATTTTCTCTTTCGCTGACCACTGTCCAGTTGACGGGGCGGGAATTGTGTCCCGATGGGGCATATGCGGCAAGCTCTACAAGGCGCTGCAGTTTATCCTTTTCCACTGGATCTTTTGTAAATTTTCTTACAGAACGTCGCGCTTTCATGTAGTTTTCAATAACCTCCTGTCCCGGGTTCCAGTTAGCTTTAATCTCTTCACATTGATCAGCGGGCATGGTTTTCAGGCTGAAAGCACCGGTGGGGCATATAGCGACGCAGTGTCCGCAGTTTATGCAGAAGCTTTCAGCGCCCTCAACAAGTACCGGAACATCATCTTCTTTCTTCATTGAAATTATTTTCATCGGGCATTCTATAACGCAGAGTCTGTCTTTTTTGCATTTAGAGCTGTCTATGGTAAAATGTGCCATCTTGTTTCTCCTGATATTTTATTAAAACAGGCCGGTTTTGACTTAACAGTTTCTGATTCAATGCTGTCTTTAAATTTATAACTGCCTGAGTTATCCGAAGACCGTGGCCTGTCTTCTGTAGCAGGGTAAATACTGCCGTATTTATGTCTATAATAAATGCTCACAACTTTTAAAAAATACCTTCACTGAATAACTGAAAAATTAATCTCTGATTCAGATTTTGCTCTTCTAAAAATTTAAGAACTATAATTACTGTGCAGGCATCAGTTTTAATACAGAATATAGTATTAAAATAGTGTCAATGCTGATTTCCTTTTGTAAGGGCCTGCGGAACAAGTCTTAAAAATCCAATCTATAAAAATCCCTGAACAAAAATAAAATAATATTTGATTAATTATCCTTAAGAATTAAAGATAGAATTAAAGCATTTTAGAAAATGAGGGTAAGGAGATGTTCAATAGAGAAATAGAGTCTATGCCTGTTGGCAAAATGAAGGAGCTTCAGCTTGAGAGACTGAAGTGGTCTATCAGGCATGCATATGATAATGTTCCGTTTTACAGGAAAAAATTCGAAGCAGCCGGTTTTCATCCCGACCAGTTTAAATCCCTGGACGATATGAGAAGAGTTCCGTTTCTGACTAAACAGGATATGAGGGACAACTATCCATTTGGATTATTTGCAGTTCCTCTGAGCAAGGTTGTCCGTGTTCATGCCTCTTCAGGGACCACCGGTAATTCCACTGTCGTCGGATACACAAAGAATGATGTAAATGTTTTTGCCGAGGTCGTAGCAAGGAGTCTGGTTTCTTACGGTGTAACTGAAAATGATATTATTCAGGTGGCGTATGGTTACGGGCTTTTTACCGGAGGACTTGGTCTTCATTACGGTTCCGAGAAACTCGGCGCGCTCACAGTTCCGATGTCTGGAGGAAACACTCCGCGTCAGGTCATGCTGATGAAGGATTTCGGAAGCACTGTGCTCGGTTCAACTCCGTCTTATGCTCTTAACGTTGCGGATTATATAGAGAACAAAATGCCCGGATTCGATATGAAATCGTTAAAGCTCAAGATCGGGGTCTTCGGAGCTGAGCCGTGGACAGAGGAGATGAGGGGCGAAATCGAAAGGAGACTCAACATCAGCGCGTTTGATATATATGGACTCAGTGAGGTCATAGGGCCTGGAGTGTCAGCTGAGTGTTCCGAGAAGAAAGGACTCCACGTTTTCGAAGACCATTTTTATGTTGAGATAATTAATCCTGAAACCGGTGAAGTTCTCCCTGAAGGGGAAAAGGGTGAGATCGTGTATACATCTCTTACAAAAGAGGCATTTCCCGGCATCAGGTACAGGTCGCGCGATATTACTAGGCTCTATCATGACAGCTGCAAATGCGGAAGAACCCTTGTTAAAATGGATAAGGTATCGGGCAGGTCTGATGATATGCTTATTATCCGGGGAGTCAATGTCTTCCCGAGCCAGATTGAATCTGTTCTTATGGGATTCGAGGGGGTTGAACCCCACTACCAGATTGTTGTGGACAGAAAGGGTTCTATGGATGACATCGAGGTGATGGTTGAGGTCAATGAGAAGCTGTTCTCTGATGAAATCAAGATAATGCACAGTCTGTCTAAAAACATTTCTGATCATTTCAGAAGCGCGCTCGGGATAAATGCGAAGATTACGCTGGTTGAACCGCAGACAATTCCCAGAAGCGAGGGGAAAGCGGTCAGAGTTGTTGATAAGAGAAAAATTTAAAGGAGAACCGGTATGAATGTAACTCAGCTTTCAGCTTTTGTAGCAAATAAACCGGGGCATCTTCAGAAGGTGCTCAAAGTTCTTGCAGACGAAAACATTAATATTATTACGCTGACTATAGCCGAGAGTTCGGACTTCGGTATACTCAGAATGATTGTCACCGATCCAGATAAGGGCTACAAAGTCCTGAAAGATAACCACATAACGGCTTCAATAACGGACGTGCTGGCACTGGAGCTTGATGATACTCCCGGTTCTCTGTACAAAGCCCTGGAGGTTTTCGCTCAGATGAATCTTAACATCGAGTATATGTACGCTTTCACAGAGAAACGTGAAGACAAGGCCGTAATGATATTCAGGTTTGAGGATATCGAGGCGGCGAAAAAGGCCCTTACAGATAAAGGATATAATATTGTAAGAAAGATAGATATAATTGGAGAAAAGAAATGACTCAGAAAGTATTATTGGGGAATGAGGCGATTGCCCGCGGCGCATGGGAAGCGGGATGCAGGGTTGCTGCCGCTTATCCGGGTACGCCAAGTACCGAGATTCTTGAGACTATAGCGAGGGACTACAGAGAAATCAAGGCCCAGTGGTCTCCGAACGAAAAGGTTGCGCTTGAAGTTGTTGCCGGCGCCGCGATTGCCGGAGCCAGGTCGCTTGCCACGATGAAGCATGTGGGCCTTAACGTGGCTGCCGATCCTCTCTTCACGTTTTCATATACGGGTGTTAACGGCGGTATGGTGATAATCAATGCCGATGACCCGGGCGCATGGAGTTCTCAGAACGAACAGGATAACAGGCATCTTGCGCGGGCGGCGAAACTTCCGATGCTTGAACCTGCGGGTCCGGCCGAAGCGAAGGAGTTCACGAAACTCGCTTTCGAAATATCGGAAAAATATGACAGACCCGTTATAGTGAGGATAACAACACGAATTGCTCACTCGCAGGCGCTTGTTGAACTGGGAGAGAGAGATAATGTGCCGCTGAAGGATTTTGTAAGGAATCCTAAAAAATACGTAATGCTTCCGGCTCATGCAAGACCGAGACACGTGTTTATAGAAGAACAGCATCTTAAGCTTAAAGAATATTCAAGTGATTCCGGTCTTAACCGAATAGAATGGAGAAGTACAAAACGCGGAATAATTACAAACGGAGTCGCGTATCAGTATGTGAGAGAGACCTGTCCTGATGACTCGGTGCTTAAAATAGGGATGGTGTGGCCTCTCCCCGACAGACTTATCAAAGAGTTTGCCGAAGGCGTTGATGAACTTTATGTTGTTGAGGAACTTGATCCCTTCATCGAAGATTATGTAAAGGCGCTTGGAATAAAAGTTACCGGTAAAGATATAATTCCGATCTGTGATGAGCTCTCACCGGACATCGTTGATCGTGCTCTTAATAAAAAAGAGCCTGTAAAAGCAGTGCCGAAATATACAGGCGATCTCCCGGGCCGTCCTCCCGGATTGTGCAAGGGGTGCCCTCACGCTTTTGTTTTTAATACGCTGAAGAAGCTCGATTATCTTGTCAATGGGGATATCGGCTGCTATACTCTCGGCACGCTACCGCCGTATACCGCTATGCATACGCAGGGCTGCATGGGAGCGAGTATAGGTATGCATCTCGGTTTTGAAAAAGCACGGGGAGATGAGATCACGAGAAATTCCGTTGCTGTTATCGGTGATTCAACGTTTATGCATTCAGGTATCACCGGACTGATGGACCTTGTCTACAACAAGGGGACGGGTACGGTCATAATTCTCGACAACAGGATCACTGCGATGACCGGTCATCAGGAGAACCCCGCTACAGGATTTACTCTGATGGGTGAAGCGACAAATGAACTTGACCTTGAAATGGTGGCGAGGGCATGCGGAGTGAAACGCGTAGTTGTTGTTGATCCGCGCGACGTTGAACTTCTTGAAAAGACAATAGTGGAAGAGGTAGCTGCGAAGGAACCTTCCGTAATTATAACAAAACGTAACTGTATTCTGATTAAGCGAGGGTAATATGAAAAATGTAATATTCGCAGGTGTCGGCGGTCAGGGAGTTATCCTTGCAAGTAAAGTAATAATGGAAGTAGCAAAGAGAAAAGGTTATGATATAAAAGAATCTGAAGTTCACGGTATGGCCCAGAGGGGTGGGAGCGTGGACTGCCATATCCGTTACGGGAAAGAGGTGTTTTCTCCGCTTATCCCGAAAGGCGGAGCTGATTATGTTATAAGCCTGGAACTCCTTGAGTCTATGAGAAAGCTTGAATATCTGAATAAGGATTCAAAGCTCATTGTCAACAGGGAACAGATAAATCCGGCCCCGGTTGAAACCGGCGCAATGCAGTATCCGGCGGATATAGAATCGTGGCTGAAAAGCAATTTCCCGTCGACTATCATCGTTGACACTGCAGAAGCTCTTAAGGAGGCGGGAACCAGGAAGGCTCTGAACATAGTTATGATAGGTTGTCTCTCTAAATTTCTGGAATTTGAAGTATCAGACTGGGAGGATGCAATTAAATCCCTTGTAAGCGAAAAGTTTGTTGAACAGAATCTCAAGGCTTTTCATCTTGGAAGAGGCTTGATTAAGTAGTGTAGGGGCTCAGAGCCCTGTTTTAAAAAAACAGGGCTCTGAGCCTAAAAATTTTTTTCTGTAATACTCTCCAGACGTATACATATTAAACATACAAAGGAGAGGATATGTCAAAACCGCTAAGAGAAATACTGCAGGGTGTAACCTATCATTGTTATACAAGATGTCATGGTAAAAAAAATCTCTTCTTCAGCAGCTATGTGAGAAAATATTTCATAGATGCAATAGTTATGTGTCAGAGTAAATATGAATTTGAACTGATTGCTGCAGAAACAGTAGGTAACCATATTCATTTAATAATTAAAACTATGGAAGATGGTGAAACAATATCGAGTATAATGCAGTATATAAAAGCCAGGATAGCTGAAAAATATAACAGATCAACCGGTGAAACCGGTGCTTTCTGGAATGAGCGTTTTGGATCGGCTATTATCGAGAAAGCTGAAGATCCTGAACAATATCTACTGTGGCTTTTATGGTATATAGGATATAATCCTGTTAGGAAAGGACTCTCCAGGAATCCCCGGCAAAATCACATAGGTTTTATAAACTGTTATCTTGAGCAGGATTATGAATTAACAATTAAAATTACACTTCATAATTTTTTTAAAGATCTGGGCAATACATTTGAAGAGTGTGTAAAGAGGTTCCTTTGGTATGAAGAAGTATATTTAAAAAGATTAGCTGTTTACTTTTAAATTGTTTTTAATTTAGAGCCAAAAAAAAATGTAAAATTTTTCTGATGCATTGATATAAATGCAATTTTGAAATTTAGGTAATGCGATTTTTTGCGAAAACAAGTTATGTGAATGCTTCATCTAAGGATAATGCTTTTTGGGCCTATGAAAAAATTGATTATTATTTTTTTATTTAATCAGTTCATAGGTAACTAAATCTATTCAACATATTAAAAATCAGGTAAATATTATCCAATAAATATGGATAAATGGCCTGAGTGTATTAAGAGAGGTTTAAAAAGGCGATTCTATAAACTCCATTAATACCAGCATATATCTGTTTTCATTTTGTTCTAGTTTCAATAATAACCGGGCAAATGAAAATGTATATATTGAAGCAAACTTCATTATAAGAATTAGTTACTAAACGAAGATTTGGGGTCAGAGCCTGATTTGTGATTTGTAACGTTATGAGGGTCAGAGCTTGATACTAGATTCTGATAATTTTATCACATTTTATATTGACAAAACTGCAATAATTAAAAAAACGTTAATTATGAAAGGCTTAGATACATTAAAAGATTTCGATTATAAAAAATTTTTCAGAAAAGCCGGCAGATTTGCTTTATTTTTTCATCTGATTTTCATTGTGTTTATAGCTGTTGCAGCCTTTATTTATATTTTTGTTGATCCACCTTTTACCACGTTGCAAGCTTACAGGTCTGTTTTTAACGGTTATAGTTCAAAAAGGCATTATAATATACCGCTCAGTTCGATATCACGAAAATATCAGAAACTTCTTGTGTATACAGAAGATCCGAATTTTTACAGGCATAACGGTATTGATCCTGAAGCGGTTATCAGCGCCATACATGTTAATTTTAAATACGGAAAAAAGCTTTCTGGTGCAAGTACTATTACGCAACAGCTCACCAGAACACTATTCCTTTTCCCGGATAAATTATATATAAGAAAGTATTTTGAAACGGTGGCAGCAATTACTATTGATGCGGTTATGCCTAAGAGAAGGATTCTTGAACTTTATTTTAATTATGTTGAATGGGGACGGGGAGTATACGGTATACAGAGCGCTTCTTATTACTACTACGGCATTCCTTTATATCAGGCTTCTGAGGATCAGGTTTTACGGCTTATAACGCTCCTTCCATCCCCGTGTAAATACTCTCCTGATACTTTTGAAAAAAGAAAACGTCTTAATAGGCGATATAATGAGCTTAATGATACTTTAAGTGCGATGCAGATTCCAAGATAAGCTCTGACCCCCTACATTGGACACCATGCTCTGACCCCTAACACAAAATGTAGTCATAAAAAAAGAGGCCGAAGCCTCTTTTTTTATCTATAATTCTGGTAATACTATTCTTCCAGGGCGCCTGTAAATATAGCACTTGTAGCTTTGTTAACTGAGCTTTCCTGTGCGAGAAGGTATTCCGCAAGACCGAAAAACTTCTGGAATTCTGCACCAAGATAGAACTGTCCGGAAAGAACTCTTCCGGTATAGAAAGCAGCTTCGAGATTCTCTGCAAGGAACTTATCGCGCTCTTCACCTTTTTTATCTCCAACGAGCTCTTTCATTTTAACTGATGCGATTGTGAGTCCAAGCACATGCATCCATGCGTATGTAAGTTTTGCGAATGCCTGCTGAAGCGGAGTTGCTACTGCAAATATATTGAGGAACTTGCCGCCGGCCATGTCAGCTTTGAGCATGTTGACGATTTCGTCCATTTTAGCAACGGCTTTTTCCATTGTTACGATATATTTGTCGTCAACTATGCCTTTAGCTGCTGACAGTGCTGCCGCAATTCTCTTTTTATAAACATTATAGTTTGTCTGGTCTTTGTTCATGAGAAGTTTTCTCATGGTAAGGTCCATCGACTGGATACCGTTTGTTCCTTCATAGATTGAAAGGATTTTCGCATCTCTTGCATACTGCTCTACCGGATAGTCGCTGCAGAATCCGTATCCGCCGTAAGACTGGATAGCGTCGGCAGTAACTTCCCATGCACTGTCGGTGTTGCCCGCTTTATTGATCGGAATAAGGAAATCGACGAGAGCTTTTGCCTCTTCTGCAAGTTCGCCTGTCTCAACATGTGCAACGTCGTGCTGGTATGCGAGGTAGTATGTAAGGGATCTCATTCCTTCAACTCTTGATTTCATAGAGAGGAGCATCCTTTTAACGTCCGGATGGTTGATGATCTGTGTACCCTTGGCTTCAGGATTGAGCATCTGCTTAACATCCGCGCCCTGTATCCTGTTTCTTGTATATGTAACTGCGTGCATGTAGCCGGCGCTTGATACTGAACCGCCCTGGCTTCCTACATAGAGCCTTGCTTCGTTCATCATCTGGAACATGATCTTCATACCCTGGCGTTCCTGTCCGAGCAGTATACCGCGGCATTTTCCTTCGTCGCCGAAGTTCATTGTACATGTTGCTGATGCTGTGATACCCATTTTATGCTCTATACCTGAACAGTTAACGTCATTGAATTCTCCGAGTGAACCGTCTTCTTTAATCCAGAATTTAGGAACCATGAATATAGATATACCTTTTGTTCCTGCCGGATCTCCCTCGATTCTTGCAAGTACAGGGTGTATCATATTCTTATAGTAGTTATTGTCTCCGGAGGAGATGAATATTTTCTGTCCGGTGATTGTGTATGTTCCGTCTGAATTTTTTACTGCTTTGGTTTTCAGCGCTCCTACGTCAGATCCAGCATCAGATTCTGTGAGACACATTGTGCCGCCCCATTCGCCGGAGATCATCTTTTCGATAATTACATCTCTTACTTTTCCTTTAGGCATGAAATTTTTCATGATGTTCATCGAACCGACTGAAAGCATAGGATACATTGTGAAAGCTACACCTGCGCATGAGAAAAAGTCTGTTGCCGCATAGTAGATAGCTTCCGGCATTCCGCTTCCGCCCTCTTCTGCTTCGGTTGCTATGCCGATGAATCCTGCTTCGTAGTACGCATCCAGACCCTGTATGAAGCCTTCCGGTATCAGGACTTCTTTTGTTGCAGGTATGTACTGAGCGTGCTGCTTGTCAGCTTCCTGGTTAACTGGATAAACTTTGGTTACAGCTATTTTTTCTGCAAGTGTGAGAACTTCTTCAAAAGTGTCTCTGTCAAAATCTGCGAATGCTTCGTATTTGTTGAGCTGGTCAACCTTGAGCATTTCGAAAAGAATAAAACGTACATCTCTTGAATCAATAATTGGATTTAATGCCATAATCTCCCCCATAACTATTAGCGTTGCTAAGATATACAGTCTATCATTTAAGAATATGTTAGATAATCAAGCATAATTCTTTTTTTAAACACCGGAAAATAATAAAAATTCTAATGGGGATGAATTTTTGACAAAAATGAATATATGTATTAGTTCAGGTGCCGGTTATCGGTTTTATTTGTGAGCATAATGCGCAAAATATATATACTTTTCCGGACCAACCGCCGGTGGTGAATAAAAATTTTTTATCGAATAAGAATCTAATGAGACGACCCGGTGTTCCTGCTGTATGATCTGAGCTAAAGCTTTCCAATTCTGAATATTTTTTTTTGCGAATTGCTCTAAAAACATTATATACGGACATCGCCGATTAATGGAACTCCATTCATTTTGTGAAAATTACTTTTCGATTGATGAAACCAGGTTGCTATGAAGTGAATTTTATTTTAACTGATTCTTCTTCACTGGCCCGGTAACGGAACCGGGCGTCTGAAGTGTGGTGTATCACGGCCGGTCGGAGTGTATATCATTTTGGAGGTGGCAGCATCAATACACTTAGATCCGTATCTATTTTTTATTTTGTCTGAATTTTTTTTACCATTTCCGCAAACTGCTTATAGAAATCCTTAAGCTGATCATCTTCACGGAGGGCTCTGAACGAAGGAGTTTTCCCGTCCATTATCTCCTGTATATGTTGGGATATAACATAAATGGGTCCTGAAATGGTATGGGTCAGCCTTATCAGATAGAAGAAAAGAACAATGCCCATTATCAGAGTGAAACCGGCAATGATTAATATTATTATAAAATTCGATTTCAGCAGACCAGTCAGCACCTGTATATGAGTGTCGATAATTTTAATGCTCTTATCATGATCGTCGGAGATTTTTTTTGATTTAAGCTGCAGCTCGGAGTTTGCAGTCATGTCGGAGTATTTGATAAATGCGTTTACTATATTCTGCTCAGTACTGATTGCACCTTGAAGATTCTGTATTGTCCCATTAATTTTTTTATCGGTAAGAGCGGTATGAATGAGCAGGAGAATCAGTATTATGAAAAACGCTATGAAGTAGAAGCGTATTATTGAATAAGATGTCCTTAACTGCATTTTCCTGTCGATCAGTCTCTTTCTTTTCATTTAGTCACTCCGGATATATTCTTTATAAAATACAAAATATGTAAAAAAGCATTAAGTCAAGCAAAAAGCCTTGCAAAAAAGTAATTGCCCTGAAAATATATTACCGGTTGTACATAGAGGGAATATAATCCCTGTTCTTCGCTGTTTACTGTTTAAGCTGAAATTTTTTGTACCGATCGCTGTTTAAAAATCACTTGTTAATTATAATACAAAAATCTTATTCAATTAATAAAGATCTGAAAAAATGGAAAAAAAACTGCATCTTATAATTATCCTGCAGCTACTGGTAACCTCCGGTCTTTTCGCCAGTCCGAATCACGGTCCTGTGATAAAAATGTTTTTTGCTCCCTGCGGAGCCGGATTATATACTGTCCCGTACGAAAACAGCACAACCGGCAGTTCTAACGGTTTGACCTCGGATTCATCCGGCATTAAATCCGACAGATTTAATTCACTGAAGGGATATGCTGTCTCACTCGGATATTTTTATGACTGGTTTCAGTGTGATGTCAGCTATATGGGGATCAATACTGTGAGCCGGTATGTAGTAAAAGAGTCATTCCCGGGAGAAGAGTATTACTCCAACGTTACGCTCCGCAATTTTGATATCAGGAGCGGATACCGGTTTAATGATCCGGGAGATACGTCGTACAGGTGGTTCTATTTCGGGATAAGAAAAGCGAGCATGGAAATTCCATACAAAAATACAGAGGTTGATTCTATCGGATTCCTTGCCGGTCTATACGGATTCTTCAGCGCCGGTTTCTACAGCCCTTTTGAGGTTGTCTTAACATATGACGTTTACGCCGGAACATGCCGGCGCGATCAGAACCATCTGTCTACAGATGTAAGTATTGCGGTAGACCGCAGATACGCTGTGGACCTTGGTCTCTCTGCCGGTGTCGGCGTACAATATGAACCATGGGATTTTGCCATTATCCTGAAGGTATCGTCTTTTATAACTGATAAAAAATATCACGGCGTCTATAAAGGGGGAAGCGCCGAGACCAGGACAGCCCTTGAAGGAGCTGTGATCGGTCTAGAAGCGGTATTAACGATACCGGATTACAGAAACAATACAATTGAATAGAGAACTAAGCCGGAATGAGTTTTCGCTGATATAAGGTATAATAATCGGGGTGGGAGATGTATAAAGCATTGGGAATAGTTTTGTTCAGTGTCCTTTTTTTGTACGGCTGTGTATACTCCTCTTTTGAGAGAAATAATATCCCGGACAGAATAGGGGGGGACTCAACTACAATGCTGCTTAATTATGAAAACAGAGTGAGAAATTACGATTATTCTGTTTTAGACTCACATATAAGAATTTATATAGAAATCGAAGAGCCCTATGTAATAAGTGTGCCACCACTGAAAGATATTGATAAAATATACAGCATCGCGCCGATAGAGGGTGATGTAGTATACCGTGTCGAACTCAGTGATAAGGGGAAAATCCTGTCATCGAAAAAAGTACTCTCCGGCGGACTGGGACTTGATCAAATAGCTGATGAAATATTCAGACAGGTAAAGGTGGAGCCGTCATTTCTTGCCGGAAAGGCGGGCGGTTCCGCTGCGTATATCAATATAAAATTCAGGGCGGACCGGATTCAGTGAAAAAAATCATTCTTACATTGCTGTTAGTTTCGATCTGTAACTGCCTGTACGCTTTCACCTTATCCGGAAAGATTACCGACAGAGGAACCGGTCTTGGAATTCCGGGGGTTTCCGTGGCGGTTGATGAAATCAAAGCCGTTCAGGTGACATCGCAAGACGGAACATTCAGCTTTCAGAATATACCGGCCGGATATTATACGGTCTATACCGCACATACGGAATATGGCAACAAAACTGTTTCGATCCGCGTTAAGAGAAATTTTAGAATCGATATAGGACTTTCACGTATTGAATACAGCATTAAACCTGTTTCGGATTCGTACAAAAAAAATGAAGTCCGAAGCGGGACACAGTCGATCACAACGGATGATATTAAGTACATGCCGATGAGCGGAGGGGGTGATTCGCTTCATCTGCTGCAGGCTCTTCCCGGAGTAAGCAGTTCATTTTCTTTAAGCGGTGTACCGGTTATAAGGGGATTGAACCCTGTCTATGATAAAACCTACGTTGATGATATACCTGTGGATTATCCTTATCACTATTTGCCGCCGGTCGTACCTCTGATATCTTCGATAAACGGGACCGTTATCGATAACGTTGCATTGTATAAGGGTGTTTATCCGCTGACATTTGACGACAGCATCGGGAGCATTATCCATGTGAAAACGAAAGATGTGGAGAATCCCGGCGTTCATGGAAAGATTATACTCGATCCTGTGCTCCCCCTGTTTCCGACCTTTTACTGCGAGGCTGCGCCTACAGCTGATTTTACTCTCCTTTTTGCGGGACGCAGGACATATGTTGATACTGCTTACAAAATTGTACAGGTGGAAAACTCTGATAAATTCTATTTTCAGGATTATTTTCTGAAGATGAGATATAACTTCACAACGGATCACAGGTTCCATGCAACACTGTTAGGTTCGGATGATTACGTTTCAGTTTCAAAATATAACGCCAGGACGGAATATCATATAGAAGAATTTAAATGGGATTATCTGATCAGCAGAGATTTTTTTCTCGAAACATCATTGTTGCGAAACAGGATAGAACAGAGTTTCACAGATAAAAAAACAGCCTCCGGAGAGAGCCCGGTTCAGATAAAATATTATCCTCTGACTTACACTCTTAAACAGACTCTGACTAACTGTCTGCATGCTTTCGCTTTTAAAAACGGCTATGAGGTTACAGTTCATCGGGATGGAGTTTCGGGAAATGCAGACCTTTCTAAAATTGCCGATTACGATATTTCAGAACTGTCTGGCAGCGGTGCCTGTATCTCCTACCCGATCGAGGGTAAAACCTTTTCGCTGTTCAACGAAACCGGTGTAGACCTTTATCCGCTTCATCTTAATTTGGGAGTGAGGTATAAGCATCACGGACCACTTTCAAGTGATTCTGTTTCGTACCGGGGTATGGCTTCATATACCGTTCATAGCCGTGGATTGAAAATATACGGCGGAGGGGGTGAATACCATGCACAGCCTGATATGTATTACTATCTCGGGAACAATGTATACCGCATGGGGGAGAGCAGGTCTTATAACCTGATACTGGGACTGGAGAAAAATCTAACGAGCGGAATTACAGGACAGATTGAAACTTATTACGCGGGATACCGTGACCTCTTCACGTTTTATACTGCATCTGAAACAAGCCCGATGCTTCAGAAGCTTGCACAGATCAATCCGTATTCGAAAGACAAGGAAGGCTCGGCGTCCGGAGCAGAGTTTTTTCTCCGCGGAAGCTTCGGGATTCTCTACGGATGGACAAGTTATTCACTGTCAAGGTCGCGGATGAGTGACGGAGAGACAGAGTATTGCTCCGACTATGACCGGACTCATATATTTAGAATTGCTCTGCTGACCCGTAAAGACGGATGGACACCGTCAATCGTGTGGAGCTACTCCACCTCCGCGCCATACACCCCGATTACTGAAAATGCTGATGGCAGATCTGCGGATTACGGAACTCATAATTCAAAAAGATACGGGCCGTATCATAAACTCGATTTCAAACTGACATACACTTATCGGAATTTCCGCTATTACGCCGAAATACGGAATGTTTATTATATTAAAGGATACAACCGGGATGATAAAGAATTTAATCTGAACAATCCATATATATATCCGGTATATCAGAACGGATCTGTGAAGAACCAGAGAGATATGCCGGGGGCTTTCCTCTGGCTGGGGATGGAAATATGTTACTGAGGTTTGCCGCAGCACTGATGCTGCTTCTTTTTCCGCTTCTGACTGAGGGGGCGATGATTACAACTCCCTGGTATCAGCAGAATGACGCCGGGACCGATATTGCGGTACTGGAATCGATCATGGCAAGGCACCCTGAAGATCTGAAGACACTCAGGCGTCTTATAGATGTTACTTTCACGATGGAATATTTTGACAAAACTGAAAAATATTGTGAAAGATATCTCTCTTTGAAAAAAAAGAGCGATGTCGCATACATAAAAATACTCGCCGCGGCATCTCTTGGAAAATTTAAAACAGCCGCCGACCAGATTGCTCCATTCATTGGAGAGTATAAGAGCGAACTGAACAGCAGAGATCTGTTTCTTCTGAAATACAGGGAGAACATATACAGAAAATCTGATGAGGTCAGAGCCTATCCCTCTGGTGCAGTGATAACGTCCTGGGGGGCAAATTCCATTGTCAAGGGTGTTGTCCAGAGAGAGGGGCTGTTCGCCGGATATAATTACGTAATGCGCGAGCATACGATTTATAAAATTAAAAATGATTCGTCAGACACCTGGGAAGATGTACCTGTATATATCTCGGATTTACCGTTATACCGTCTGAACTTTGTTTCCCTGTCTGATGACGGAAGAGAGGTGATAGTCAGTCTCAGGAATGAAGACAGATCGGAAATCTTAATACGAAGGTTTATCCCGCGAAAAAAACTATGGTCAGGGTGGGAAAAACCGGAAAATCTTAATCCCGGGAAATGGAACCACTATCCGAATTTTATCGACAGAGATACGGTCCTGTTTTCATCGACTGAATCCACCGATGAATCGGACTACGATATATACATATCGCGGAGAGATTTAAACGGAAAGTGGATGAAGGCCGTAAAGCTTCCGGGAATAAATACACCCCTTGATGAAATCTCGGTCTGGGTTCATCCCGACGGCGAGACCGTCTATTTCTGTTCCAACGGGTATGAAGGTATGGGGGGATTTGATATTTACGGGGCCCGTTTGATAAAGAAGGGGGATTCGTATGAATCGGCCGGTATCACGAACATCAGCGCGGTCAACACTTTCAGAAATGAAAGGTATCCTCTGTTTGTTGCACCCTCCGGAGGCCGGGGATATTTTAATTTTTCTGCAGGCAGGACCCGTGATGTCTATAACTGCAGCGACATTGTGGTCAAACCTGTGCCTGTTTTCTTCTATACGGCAGTCGTTACAGAAGATTCCACCGGACTCCCGGTAAAGGGCGCGGCGGTATTATACAGAACACCGGAGAGCGGATACAGTAATAGCAGAGATGTTTACTCCGACGGATTTACCGGGACGGTACTGCGGCGGAACGTGAACTATACAATTACAGTTTCAGCCGAGGGATATGAGCAGTTTTCTAAAACAATCAAGTTTAGCGGCGATACTGATCTGGTTTCCGATAATATAAAACTTAAATTGAATGTGAAAAAAACGGAAAGCATTAATGATCAGAGTGTACCGGATAAGAAAAAAACCGGTATTGTTACGCTTGTTACCGCGATGAAAATCACCGGTTTTGAAAAATCAAGGGGCGCAGATGTTCAGAAAATTCTTCTGAATTCGATCGGAGCTAAAAACGGGGATTTTTCCTCAGACAGAGTTGTAGCGTCATCTAAAGTTTGCGGTGATCTCTCCTGCGGAAACAATGAAGGTAAAATTTCAGGAGCGGATTTTGTAGTGTTCGGGACAATTATAAAAAAAGAAAAATCCGGCATGAAGACCCTGGGAAGTACCGGCGAGGATCAGTATATCGCGGCAAAGGTTACTGGAGAGTCATATGTTATTGAACTGAATCTTCTCGATATTTCGACAGGGAAAATCTTGTTCACCCTTAAAAAAAGTATAAAGAATCCGGATTTGTTAAAAAACAGCGCAGGTGAATTTGCAGAGAAGACCTCGCGTTTTTATAAGGAAAAGAATCAGAATTGAAGCAGAAGCTGACTGTCGGAAGAGACCTCCTCGTCATTGCTGAAGTTCGACAGAGAAATGCCGAGGAGCCGGATCTTTTTTCTCCCCGCTTCGGTATGTTTCAGAAGTTTTTGAACCTCCTCCATGATAACGTCTGATGAATCGACCGGTGTGCTGACAGTTATGCTTCTTGTTGAAAGCTGAAAATCGAAGTATTTCACCTTAAGTGATATAGTTTTACCTTTCAGATTTTTTTCCTTGAACGCAGATTCAAGCTCCAGCGCAATATTGGTCAGTATCGAATGTATCTGGTCCATGTCGAGGATGTCCTCATCAAGAGTAATCTCTCTGCCGTACGATTTTCTCTCCCTGTATGGAGACACCGGCCTGTTGTCAATACCTCGAACGATATCGTAGTAGAATTTTCCGGTTTTACCGAAATGTTTTGTCAGCTTTTCCAGATCTGTATTTTTAAGATCCAGTCCGTTCTTTATACCTAGTGCGATCATTTTTTTTTCACTTACCTTGCCGACTCCGAAAAATTTTCCTATCGGCAGAGTTTCCAGAAATTTTACCGCATCGTCAGGTTTGATCACTGCGATTCCGTTCGGTTTGTTGATTTCGGATGCGGTCTTGGCGAGGAATTTGTTATACGAAACTCCTGCTGACGCGGTGAGTCCGGTTTCTGCGAATATTCTTTTTCTTATCTCCTGGGCGATAATTGTTGCGGATGTCATATATTTTTTATTATAAGTAACGTCGAGAAAGGCCTCGTCAAGAGAGAGTGGTTCGATAAGATCGGTGTAGTCGGCGCAGATACAGAGAAAACGGTGCGATGCCTCCTCGTATGCGTCAAATCTCGGATAGAGTAAGACCGCGTGGGGGCATAGTCTCATAGCGGTTCTGGAGGCCATCGCGGAGTGTACTCCGTATTTTCTTGCTTCGTAGGAGCATGTGGAGACAACACCCCGTCTGTCGGGATCTCCGCCGACAATTACAGGCTTTCCCCTGAGAGACGGATTATCTCTCTGCTCGATAGACGCGTAGAACGCGTCCATATCTAAATGTATAATCTTATTACAGACCATTTCAGATAAAAAATTTCTTGAAACCCTGCGCCGCGTCAAGCCTGTAGCCGATGGACTCGTAAAATTTATGAGCCTCTTTTCTTTGATTTCCCGAGACAAATATTGTGTAATAGCAGTTTCGCTCGATACAGATTTTTTCTATAGTCCTCATCAATTCTCTTCCTATGCCCTTTCCGCGGAAATTTTCCGATACGATGACGTTCTCAATCAGCATAAAAGGACGGCAGTCATCGACAAGATCGTGACAGACTATTCCCATTAGCGAACCGGCAAGCCTGTCGTCGCTCCTGGCAGCGAGTATTATATAGTTTTCGTTTTTATCCATAAGCATGAAGCTGCTTTCCATTTTATCGATATTCTGATCATTTCCGGATAACTCTTTAAATAAAACTGCGAGTTCCGGAAGGTCTTTTCGTGTAATCCGGTCTATTTTAAGCATTATTTAATCCATTTTTACAGTTTTCTCAACGTTTAAAGTATATTTTTACACAATGGAAATTTAATGTCAACAAATGTTTAGTGTAATTTTAAAATATTTTGTTGATGATAAAAATCTAATTATTTTAGATCGTTGCAGAAGGGGGCTCTGACCCCTTGATGAGAAAAATGGATTAAACAGGGAGGCTCTGACCCCCTCATGTGAATATAGGGAAAGGAAATTTATGGCGAAAAATTCAACAATATACAAAGCCGATTTATCAATATCTGATATAGAGAGGGATTACTACGGAGATCATCAGCTCACTCTTGCATGTCATCCGTCAGAAACGACCGAAAGGATGATGATGCGTATTATCGCTTTTGCTCTGAACGCAGATGAACGGCTTATCCCTGCTGCGGGTATGTCTGATGCCGATGAACCGGATCTCTGGCTGAAAGACCTTACCGGCGCAATATCGCTCTGGATTGAGGTGGGGCAGCCTGACGAAAGAAGAATTCTCAGAGCGTGCGGGAAATCTGCTCTGGTAAAAATATACACTTATGGTACAAAACCGGTGCAGTGGTTTGAATCAATCGAATCGAAGATAGCAAAAGCGAAAAATGTTGAAATTTACAGCATCAGTTCGGTTTCAAGCAAGGCTGTCTCCCTGATGGCGGAGAGGAATATGAAGCTTCAGGTGACCATAGATCACGATGAGGTCTGGGTGAGGAGTGAAACCGGTGCTGAACCTGTGGAAATAACGGTTTTAAGGTAACAGGATTTCCGTATTTATGGACCGGTGCTTGAAGAATTGTTTCCGTGTGGTTTCAAGTTTTATTGCACCCTGACAACAGGTCCCAATCTGCCGGAGATTGAGAAATCAAAGACAAATTCTCTCTGAGCCAGATATTTTGTTAGGTCTTTTTTCTCATCATTATAGCGATATGACAGAGATCTGTCTTTGTAATAATTGTATCCTGCCCCCAGAGATACACACAAACCGATGTTGTTGACGTAACCTATATAACCCATCACCTGATAAAGAGTTGCTCGGTATCTGGCCAGAGGTACCGGATCATTAAGATATTTTATATCTCTGCTGAAATAGTACATGCCTCCTGTCCCCTGTACAAAAAAACCATCAGGGTTGCCGCCGGTATAGTATCTGAAACCGAAATCGCTGCCGGTCCTGTCATGATTAAGACGACCTTCATTATCATAACCTTTGCCGCGAAAATTCCACCCCTGATAAGAGGGTGTGACTGTCATAGTAAAAGGATCTGATACCAGGAACTCAACAGTTGCATATAAATTGGTGAAGTATATCTTACCCTCTTTATGCAGTTCATCCTTTTCACTTTGATTCTGCTCCTCTGATTGGTCTCCATTGACGCACGCAACAAGTATCGAACCGAGTGTAGATGCCGGGTAAAGGTAGATATTTATATATTTACCGATTATTGATCCGGTTGAAGTTTCCTGAGCGTAAAGAGCTGAAAAACAAAAAAGTATTAAAACTGTAACGGAATAAGTTTTTAAACGGAAATGATTTCTACAATGCATTACATGCCTCAATATTTGATATATTTATTTATGAAATAATACTGTAATGATTTGATGCAAAGTCAATGAATAATTTTGTTCAGGGGGTCAGAGCCTCTTGGGAGGGTCAGAGCCTCTTGGGAGGGTCAGAGCCTCTTGGGAGGGTCAGAGCCCCTTTGAAGGGTCAGAGCCCTGTACTAATAATGCCTGCCATAAAATGGATTATTTTAAACTCATGTCAAGATCTATGAAAGAGGCGCCGGGAGCATATCCCACAAGCTCGACATATCCATTACCCAAAACCGGTTTTCCTGAGGATGTGCCTCTTGCTTTAACCGCCCCTTCCCAGTACGTTACCGGATCGAGTGCGAGTTCCTGGTTTTCCATGAGCGGTTTCACCTCAAGCGTTATATTAAGTGGTTTTATCTCTATTTCCCAGTGAGCAGGATATTTTGCACCTGATTTTTTACTGGTCCAGGTATTGAGCGTTTTGATATTAAAGTCGCTTAGTTTTAGCCAGCGGATTTTACCTTCGGCATCAACATATGTTCCGCCAGATTCTGCCATGACATGATTATCTTTCAGAATGTTATAGAGCATCAGTTCAGTGTTGTTATCAAGCTGGATGCTGAACCAGTCCCATCCAACCTGTGATTTGTTAAGTTTCATCGTACCGTATTCATGATCCATCCACGCCTTTCCGGTGACTTTTTTTACCTTACCCTTTGCTGTAAGGGTTCCTGTAACGTTAAGATTTGTGTACGAATAGTAGTAATTAGAATAGTCTGCGCTCTTCGCGACGATACCTCCTGGTCCGTTAAAAACCGGACTTTTTACCGGGCTAAGTACCAGATCTATGGAATAGTCGCTCATATCCGCTTTAAGGATATGTAATCCGTTTGTTGAGGTTGCAGTCCAGCCGCTGATCCCCACTGAAAGTTTGTCGGGGGAGGCTTCCCATTCTCTGAAGACATTATCGAGCTGATCGGATGCGAATTTTTTATTTTCCAGATCAGAAACGGCAAAATGGGCGAGCATTCCAACATCAAGAAACCAGTAGGCGGGTATAAAGAAGAGACATCCGGGTGACCGGTCCTCGTTTAACAGACGTTTAAAAAAGGACACCTCAAATCCGTAAGGGGATCCATCCTCAGCCTTTAGATGACCTGTATAATACCACCATTCCATCTGTGAATTGTAATGTGCAGCTTCATCTTTCGGCAACTCCATAGGTTTAACAGGTCTGTTATGATCAATAATGTATTTAGGAGTACAGGAGAGTATGATAACAAAAACTAAAAAAGCTGAGGTTTTGGCATATCTTTTCATTGATCTATCCTTTTATCCATGAATCAGCCGGCTATCTTTGATGTATAACTTTAACAAACCGGGAATATTGACCGGTTATATGATTGATGGTGCTATCTCAACCGGCAGGCTTTTGTTCTGCTAACAGTAATAGATAATTATTGTGAGTATAAAATGCCGCGATTAAATTTTCAGTTCCGCCTTTTTTTTTCTTATGATCTCTTTAAATCCTCTCGGCATAACGTCTGAGTATTTCAGATCAGCAGGGAGACAGTCATAGTAATCAACGGCAATACGTACAACCTTCGGATGCGGATGGTTTACGGCTGATTTCATCGGGCCCCCGATGTAGGCATTCGGCAGAATTTTGATGTATTCAGCGGCAAGCATCTGATCCACCGGTTCCATATAATTGAAAGAAGTTTTATGATCACTGCTGTATGCGACTGAGGAATCGAGTATCTTCATTATAGTCTTTGCCGATTCGATGTAGACCTGTTTCATAATCTCTTTTACTTCTTTATAATCCTGCATTTCTTTCAATTCATCATCGCTCGACAGGTCAGGGCACTGTTTTAACATGTAGATCCCATTGAGTTGTGTTTTCTGATTCTCATTTTTCAACTCTTTCATTATACTCTTTGCGATCTCCTTATTTTTCGCAAGAATCTGTTTTCTCTCGTCAAATGTCGATCCCATAATTATTCCCTTATAATATTGTTAAAATAACGACTGAGAAATTCAAAAAACTGCTATCGTTTTTTCTTCCTTTTACTTTTTGATTTCTTTTTATCAACCTGCACCGGAGAAGCATCTTTTTTTATCTCCTGCTCGGTAACTTCTTTCTTCACTTCCTGGGTAATCTCCTCTTTCTTCACTTCCTGAGGTATGATTTCGGTTCGGTCATCGTATTTTGAAGCTGAATCTTTCATCCCTTTTTCTTTAAGATCAAGGTAACCTTTGGTCAGGAGATTGTGAAATTCCTTTATCTGCTCTGCATCCTCAAGAAGCCATGATTTCTCAATATCCTCATAAAATATTTTATTCTTAACTGTTTTACCATCAACAACGGTATAGATTACTTCTTCAGTCCGATCTCCCAGTGCAAGCTTTGCTATTACAGCACGGGGAGTTTTACTATAATTAAATTTGACATATGGAGTAGTTTCATACGGCTTATCTACGTCGAACCATAGACGTGCGTCCTGATTGGAAAAAGCAATAAAATTAAATACGGAACCTGAAAAGCCTGTCTCTTTACTCTCCCATTCTTTATAGCATTTTTCAAGATTGGCGATGAAGTCTTTTATATTCTGGGCCTGGATTATATATGGGTAGTCATAACGGAATACGAGATCATCCATAAGCGGTTGTATTGTGGAAGATTCACTTGGTACTATCATCAGGTAGTATGTTCTTTTGCCATCCTGTAAAAAGTCAACCGCGGAAACCACAAAAAAATCTCTTCTGGTTTTGACATCATCGCTTCTGATAATGGTCATTTCGGTCCGTAGAGATGAAACTTTTATATCATGGTTCGCAATTGATGAATACTCGACCAGTTTGTGAGAACATCCAGTTATTGATAACGGAATGATCAGTAAAAAACAATATGTAATGAACGCTTTCAATTTACCTGATTTCACAATATACTCCTTAAAAAAGTTATATAGCCAGGCTTATTCTTCCATCACTGAATATTTATTACCCCGGCTTGCTGCCCTGTCAACATTTATGTTCTAATAATACTGATATTTATAGTATTGTGAAAATGATTATTTACCATAAATCAAGAAGTCTGATAAAACTCCTCATAAAAGTATCGGATAAAACAGTCCATTTTTGAACAAAATTATCTTAAGCGGAGGCTCTGACCCCGGAGGGGCTCTGACCCCTTTTTTATTGACATTTAAACTGTAATATATTTTATTACATTTCATGATAAACAGCGACTTTGCATTAAGTGTACATACAATTCTGCTTCTTTCAGCATATCAGGGGGAGCTTCTGACCAGCAGCAGGCTTTCGGAACTTCTTAAAGTGCATCCGGTTCGGATACGTAAAGTGCTGTTAAAAATGAAAAATAAAGGTCTTATAACATCAAAAGAGGGGATCAATGGAGGATTTTCAATCTCCTGCGATATATCAAAAGTCTCATTAAAGGAGTTATATCTGCTCAATCAGGATGATCTGCACAAGCCGAAATGCCATGATTGCTGTGTTTCATGTAAAATCGGTTCAAATATAGAAAATGTCCTGGATCAGATACTTACGGGGGCAGATGATAAATTTCAGGAGTATCTGGAAAAGTATACATTGAATAATGTTCTTGGTATGTTGTAATTGTTGGGGTCAGAGCACTTGTATGTTACAGGCAGGTTCAGAGCCGGAAAAACTAGATTAGGGGTCAGAGCCCGATATCTTTTACAAAAATAATACATTCAAAACAGTAATAAATTAGATTACAATTTAAGGGGGAAAAATGATCAAATTTTTTGAAACCGATCTGAATAAAATCGATGAAAACGTCTTTAAGCTGATAGGAACCGACTGGATGCTGATAACAGCCGGAACAAAGGATTCGTTTAATACAATGACGGCATCCTGGGGCGGTATGGGTGTTCTCTGGAACAAACCTGTTACCTATATATTTGTCAGGCCGCAGCGCTATACATATGAGTTTCTAGAGAGAGAAAAAAGCTATTCCCTTTCGTTTTTTGATGAGAAATACAGGAAGGCTCTGACCCTCTGCGGTTCGAAATCTGGCCGTGATATCGACAAGGTCAGGGAGGCGGCTCTGACCCCGGTAGTATCAGAAAACGGTATTGTGTATTTCGCGGAGGCCAAACTGGTTGTCGAATGCAGCAAGATGTATTATCAGGATATCGATCCTGCAAACTTTCTTGATCCGTCAATTAATGGTATGTATAACAATGATTATCATAGAATGTACATCGGGCAGATTACAAAAATTATCAAAAAATAAGTTAAGAGCGGATTAAAATAAACAGGAGCTCTGTTGATAAATATTTTTAATCTTATGCTGGAGTCTGCACAGGAGAGTCTATGAAAGTGATTGCATTTAACGGAAGCCCGAGGAGGAACTGGAACACGGCAACGCTGCTGGGGAAAGCGCTTCAGGGCGCCGCATCAGCCGGTGCCGAGACCGAGCTGGTTCATCTTTATGACCTCGATTACAAGGGATGCACTAGCTGTTTTTCATGCAAGATGAAGGGGGGCGAGAGCTACGGAAGATGCGCAATGAGGGATGAGCTTACTCCGTTTCTGAAAAAAGTGGAAGGGGCCGATGCTGTATTTCTCGGCACGCCTATTTATTTCGGGGCAGCTTCGGGGGAGATGAGGTCTTTCATGGAGAGACTGCTGTTTCCCTATGTCGAATACCGGGAGCAGTACCAGTCTCTCTTCCCGAAAAAGATCAAGGCAGGATTAATCTACACTATGAATATAACTGATCAGCAGCTGCCCGAAACTCCAATCGGTCAGCATCTTGCAAGGAACGAGTTGAGCTTTCAGAATATTTTCGGTCATGTGGAGACTCTGTACTGTTACGATACGCTGCAGTTCAGTGATTATTCGAAATACGTTTCAGACCGTTTTGATCCGGAGAAGAAGGCCGCAAGAAGAAGGGATGTATTCCCGGAAGACTGCAAAAAAGCGTATGAAATGGGTGTGCGGTTTGCCGGCTGAAAGTATTCAGCAGTCGTTTATTATATTTGCTTAAATTTTATGGGGTGTTTAACCCGTGATGCCTGTAAATTCCGGCATCACAGATATTTTTCATCTCGATTGTTCGTCAGCTGAGTATGAATATCCTTTCCGGCTAAGAGAGATTAACACCGCTGCCGCCGCAACAGCTGCTCCGGTGAGTATTGCCAGGTGATATCCGTGAAGAAACGCATCCGTTCTCTGCAGAGTTGTCGGATCTGAAATCCCCTTCAAAAATCCGAGCCTGTGGTTCTCGAAAATTGATACTGCAACGGCTGTTCCTGTAACCATGCCGATATTTCTCATCAGAGCGTTCATCCCTCCGGCAATCCCCATCTTTTCCCGCGGTACCGAACTTATAACGCTGTTATTGTTTGGTGACTGAAACAGACCGTTTCCGAAACCTAGCAGGGCCTGGATCATCGCTATATGCATGACTGGCGTTGCTGAATCGATGCCGCTCATCGTCAGCAGGCCGATGGTTGTTATACTCAGTCCGGCCGTGGTGAGATATACAGGTTTTATTCTTTCAGAGAGATATCCGCTTACCGGTGCCGTAATTCCCATCACAAGAGGAAAGGGCGTTATTATAAGACCGATCCTTGCAGGAGCCAGGCCTCCTATATGAGTGAGAAAAAACGGTAGCAGAATCGCATTGCTGAACATCGCTACGAATGACAGCAGCCCCGCGAGGTTTCCAGCAAGAAATGGTCTGTTTTTGAAAAGAGAAAGATCGAGCATCGGGTGTCTGACTTTGTTTTCAGTGTGGACGAACAGCAGAAGCGAGGTTGCTCCGATTGCGATGCCGGTATATACCTCTATCGATCTCCACCCCCATACGCCGCCGTGACTTAGTACAAGAAGCAGGCTGCTTATTGCCAGAGTAAACAACAGAGATCCTGTGAAATCGAATGTTTCATCCTTGTGAATCCCCTTTTTCAGCAGTATGCGCCCCATTGTAAACGCGGCGATTCCTATCGGTATATTTACAAAGAATATGGACTGCCAGCCGAGGTTTCCCACAAGAACTCCGCCCAGAGCCGGACCCGCAACCGAGCCGAGGGCAACGACAGTACCGATAGTGCCCAGGGCTCTTCCCCGCTCATTTGGAGGGAATGTTGTGGCGATGATCGCCGGTCCGTTTGACATCATCATTGACGCGCCCGTTGCCTGAAGAACCCGCGAAGCTATCAGCATCGAGATTGATGAAGAAAAACCGCATGCTGCTGAACTGGCTGTAAAGATTATTATGCCGATAGATAATATTTTTCTCTGACCGTACATGTCTCCGGCGCGCCCGAAGATCGGAAGAAGACTGGATATTGTTAAAAGATAGCCTGTGACTATCCACTGCGCCAGGTGCAGTTCAGTCCCGAGTACCCTTGTAATTACCGGTAGTGCCACATTTACAATACTTGAGTCCAGAGTCGCCATGAATGTACATATGGCGACAACACTGAATACTGTCCATGGGCTATGTACTGGCTCCGGCTGATTCACTTTTTTTATCATAATATACCTGTAATATGATTAAGTATTAATCTCTGTTTTCTGAGGATGTAGGGATGTATGATAAATAAGGCCCGAATTGTCAATCCTGTCATCTGCTGAAATCAGAATTTATTAATAATAAAAAAGATAACATTTTCCGGCATTATTACTAATAAATTAATATCTTTTAAATGTGCCTTCACATCACACGGAGTGGCATGCAATTTTTTTTATTTTTAAATCCGGTTTGTCTGGAGGGGATAGAATGAGATCATTATTGCTGATAGTTCCGGTGTTTCTGCTCGGCTGCTCTACTGCGGAGATAATAAAAGACAGAGACGCGGTAAAAAATGTGAAGTCTGTGGCCATAGTTCCTTTCAGATCAGCTGTAAGTGTAAAAGAAGAGGCGCTGATCGAATCAGAAGAAAAATTCCGATCTGCATTATCAGGTCTGAATTACAAAATTGTAGAAACTGACAATCCGGAGATAATGCAGAAGTTTAAAGAATTTTCTATAGATGATATTAAAGCAGATGATGTTAAAGATACTGGTAAGCGGCTGGGAGCAGATGCCGTTCTTTTCGGTGAGATTACATTATGTGACCAGTTTCAGTATAACCGGGCATTCCATCATGCACACAGGTTCGGTGGTTTGAGATCTCACAGAACAGAAGATATGCCCCCTCTGATCAGTTTAAGGTTCCGGATTATAGTAAAGCTTGCGGATGCGTCAGACGGGAGAGTTGTTCTTACAATTAAAAACCGGTACGGCGGCGGCTGGTACGATCCTGAACAGAGGGGATTCGACTCTCTTGATGCATACAGGAGATACGTGTTGAAAAAAATGACAGACGAGCTTACAGCCTCGTTAAAGGAAAAAGGTGACTAAAGTTTTTTCTAAACGCTATTTCCATCCTTCAATGATGCTGAAGCCGGATTTAATAAGATTTTTCCTTTTGATCTTTTTAAAACCGGTTCCGTTTAGCCAGCTTTTAATATTATCGTAGGTATAATTCTGTCCGCCGAGAAAATGAAAAAAAATCATGTCATATATTCTCAACCCGTAGGTTGCCGCAGGCAGCATTTTTTTCTCCCTCAACGATTCGAGTATGATAACACGTCCTCCGGGATTGAGGCAGCTGTAGATTTTTTCAATAATCGGCAGATTATCCTCCGGTTTATGCTCATGGAGTACATTAAAGAAAAGAATAACATCATATTTTTCTGTTAAAGTATGAGTCGTGAAATCTGCTGTAATAGTATGTATACGCTCAGTAAGTTCTGCTTCTGCAATGTTTTTTTGAAGAAGCGGCATGCTGTAGTCGGAGTCAATTATTGTAACGTCTATTCCGCTGTATTTTCTACAGAGAGAAATGCTGTACAATCCGTGGCTCCCCCCTATATCGAGGACTTTTTCTTTTTTTAATGGGATGTTTTTCAATAGTTCGGGAATGTTAAGAACTGCGAGTGACATCATGAACCTCTGATAAGTTTCAGCTACTGCGGGTTTATCCCCTAGCCATTGATAAAAATTTATATGTTCTTTCCCGGCCTTAATTGAATCGCCGAGATACGGCCATAATTCAATCATTGTGGGGAGATAATACTCGAACGGCAGTTTGAAATTTGCCTCTGATGAATCAAGAGCCCATTTCCTTGTCATCCCAGTTATATGATAGCAGCCTCTTTTTTTCTTAACGTAGCCCAGCGAGTCAAGGCATTCGAGAAGAATGAAAAGTCCGCGAGGATCGGCATTAATACCTGCGGCGAGATCTTCAAGATTCATCCCTCCGTTTTTTAATGTTTCGAATACATTCAGCTTTATCGCGGCTGAAATTGCGTGAAAAGCGAAACCTCCCATGACATCAAGCATTGGACCGGGAGCAAGGTTAAAGTTCTTAAAAACCAGTTTTTCGAGTTTGTTCAGGTAGAGAGGCATTTTATTTCTCCAGTGTGATTTTTTTAATATATGAACAGAAAGCTTTTCTCTCTGTCATGACTGTAGACCGAAAAGTTCAAAATATATTTAATTTGATGTAATAAAATTTTCATTTAATATATCAGCCCTTGAACCTGTCGGGTCTCAAAATATAATTACTGGTTAAATAGCTGCAGGTTACTGATATAATAAAAACTATCGTAAAGTCAAAAAAGCAGCTAAGATAACTATACTTCGCCAGGATCTGCTGCATAATTATCACTATAGGAAAATGAAGAAGATAGATGTTATATGAGTTGTCGGAAAAGCTTGTTTTTAAAGAAGAGGTTTTATTACAGTACCGGGAAAACAGAGTTATCAGGAGTCCTAAAATAGATACTGCAAATAGAACATGTGCAAGGGAATATGAAAGCATTAGTTCGTTCCCTGGAATTCTTCTGATGTAATAGTCTGACATGGTTTTTATTAGAACCGTAAAAGATAAAACAGATAAAGCAATCCAGACAGGTATTTTTTCTGAATTCAAATCAGCTTGAAATAATCCGTTATAAAAAGAATATATTCCTGCAATATAAAAGGTAACATAAAGAACCAGACGTGAAGGCTGGAAAAAAAAGAGTGGAGTTGCGTTGTACCAGGGAGCGTCTCCAAATAATGAATTTTCCGGAAGGATAATATTTACGGAATAGAACATGGAAAATGAAATAATTAATAGCAGAATATTCATACTGTATTTTTTGATAAGTAAATCATCTGTTTTGATCCGTTGCTTATGCAGATACATATCTTCCAGTTTAATAACATAAAATATCAGAGCGGTAATAATAAAAATGACAAGAAGCAGTAAAACAAACCAGAGATGATGTATATTAAATATACCTTCAGTTGCAGTTAAACTTAGGCTGGCAACTCCGCTTCGTAAAGAAAAGACACTCTTTATGTAATGGATGTAAAAGCTAAAAAAGTTTTTCGATAAAAGATCCGGATTAACGGCAAAATTCTGTAATCCTATGTATGAAACTACAGGGCATGAAATAACTGCAAAAATTGAATATGGAACAGCAAGCAGTTTAAGTTTCGATTTAATAAACCCGCCGAGTCCCTTGCTGATATATGACTGAATTACAAAATATCCTGAAAGGAAGAATAGTACCGGCATCATAAAAACATCCAGTATACTTATTACGACGCCGAATATTTCAGTCTTTGAGGTGTCGTTTGCCCACCACTCATAACCAGGTATAAAACTCAGGGTAGCATGGAAAGCTATTACCAGTGTTATGATGAAAACCCGAAGATTGTTAAAGAAATGAATTTGATTATTTTTCGTTGATACAGGAATTTTATTCATTGGATAAGTCCCCTGAATTCTTTCTTTAAGTACGGTCTGACCATATACATCACATGGGAAAATTTTTTAATTATATTTTCTGGCGTTATTTTAATTCTGTTTATGTACATCGATTGAAGAAGAAATTCTGAAAGGGTCCACGAGTTCTCCAGAATTATGGAAAACTCTTCCTCTGTAACCGGTTCTTCAAACAGTCCTGACTGTTCAAGGACTTGAAATATTGATCTGAAATCGGCATGGCGGTCATGCTTTATCTTCATATAAGTTTTTTTTAAAATCGGGTCTTTTTCAAGCAGAGTATATAACTCCATGTAAAAAAACCTGTAGTCGTACATTATTTTACATGATGCATTGATAAACTGTGATGCTATATCGGCGTTGTACGCGGAAGGCCGTATAAAAACATTAAATTCTAAAACCATATTATCAAGCAGGTCCCGTATTATCTCTTCTTTGTTCCTGAAATGATAGTAGAGATTTCCGGGGCTGATTTTCATGTCGGCTGCGATATGACGTGTTGTAACGGCATATGATCCGTGGTCGTTAAACAGTTTTAAAGCTGTTTCCAGTATATTTTTTTTTGTATCTGTTGTCAAACCGGTAGCCCTGATATTTATTTAGTACATTTGTTCTAATTATAAAATCATAGTTAGAACAAATGTACTAATTGTCAACTGTTAAATTCAATTCCGGATTAAACCTCACTTTTTTTGAATATAATTGTTATACTATTTATTTTTATATCCGATATACATAACGGTTCACTGATTTTGGATATCATATGCGGCGGGGAATTCCTGTAAAACCTCCTGTTAGAATAAAATGGAATTTTCTGAAATTAAAACCATCTATTCAGGATTAATCTGTTTCCGGATAGAAAAAAGGGGGGTATAATGCCCGGCTCTTTTTTTATTTTTGCTTAAAGAAATTATTTCATGGTATAATGATTATGTTTGATAAAGAGATCAGGGCAAAATTTCCGGTTGAATATAATTTCAGGAAGACTGAATGGAATATTAAAATAAGGTCCGGAGAGGTCGCGTACAAGAGATCTCTGGTGATTATGTCTCTTATATTTGCATCGGTAATCCCGGCCATACTTCTTGTACTGGATCTGATAGAAGGTTATACCGGGGCTTTTTTCAATTATATGGTTCCGGTTATATGCATATGTCTGATCTTCTTCGCGTTCTGCAAAGTCGGAAAGGTCAGGTACCTGATTTCTGCCCCGATCCTAACAGCCTTTGCCGGTTTTTTCATTGCTGCGTATCTCCCTCATAGCAGGCAGGTCAGCCTTGTTATACTTCTTGTTTTTATTCCTTTTGTATTTCACCTGACCGGTTCCAGGGCGGGGATATACTGGTCCGCTGCATTTCTTTCAACCACGCTTTCGGTTTACCTGCTTACCGTAGCAGGGGTTCTCCCTGCATGGAATATACGTTTCGCGGAGTATCAGGTCCTGATGATCGCGATCAGTGTAATCATAATGCTTGTGATACTTTACACAGGGCAGGTACAGCGGGAGAATCTTCTCGGGGATGTCATAAGACATCTGACATTTGATGACACCACCGGTCTTCCTAATAAAGAAACTATGATACACAGTTTTCCCGGTGACAAAATATTCATCCTGGCGATAGTCCGTATTAACAACTTCAGCGAACTTTCATCTCTGTTCGGATACGAGATCGCCGAGAAAATACTGATCTTCACGGCAGGTACAATTTCCAGAATATCGGAAAGGGACGGTTTCGGGTGTTTCAAACTGCTGGGACATGAATACGGGCTGATTATCCCGGTGACTGATGCCGAAATCTCGGCGAAGAAGGCGACAATAATATTGAATGCGCTCTGGTTCGAGCTGCAGTCTATCAAGTTTATCGACAGGGAAAAAGAGTTCTGTCCGTCATACAGAATCGGGGCCTCGATAATCGAACCTATGCACAGAAACAAGGCCCTGTCGATGGCGGATATCGCTCTTAACATGGCCGATAAGCTGCAGCATACCGTTTATATATACAACGCACTTTCCGATGATAAGGTCCGGATGGAGAAATCGAGCCGGATGTATTCGATTCTTCTTGATAATATAAATGAAGGGCATCTGAAAATTGTCTATCAGCCGGTGGTCAATACCAGGACCGGAAAAATCTGCTGGTACGAGGCCCTGATGCGCGTGATGCTTGAGGACGGCACACTGGAGTCGATATATCATTATCTCCCCCTTGCCAGAAATACCGGCCTTTATAATGAACTGACAAGGTTTATGCTGAGAGATGTTTTCAGAATGCTTCTTACCAGCGATATAGATGTTTCTATTAATATAACTCTAAGCGATATAACCCATCCCGGTTTCATGGAGGAGGTTATCAATATGTGCGAAACGATACGGGGAAGAAAGAGCAACCTTATCCTTGAGATCCTGGAGAGTGAGGAACTGGTAGAGATAGATCTATGCCGTGATTTTATTAAAACCGTTCATGATCTGGGATGCCGCATAGCGATAGACGATTTTGGCTCAGGGTACTCAAATTTCTGTACAATACTCAATCTCCCGGTAGATATCGTGAAGATCGACGGCGCTTTGATGAAATCTGTCCAGTCTGATAAAAATGCCCTCAATATGATCGAAAGCATTACTTCTTTCTGTCATAAATCGGATAAGCTGATAGTCGCTGAATATATTGAAAATGAATACCTTCACAATATAGCAATGAGTTATGATATTCAGTATTGCCAGGGATATCATTTTGGCAAACCGGCTGTTATTCCTGCAGCCAATTGATAGATATCATTAATACATTATCACGTGAAATCTGCTGATTGCAGTTAAAACCAGATAAAAAACCTTATAGCTTCAATAGCCCGCAAAATTCCGGAAAAAATTAACTAATAGTATAATTATTTAACCAAGAGTTAAATAATTGTTGACTAATCTTATTTAGTATTGATATTAAGGAGTAATTTTTAACCGGACATATCATATCGGGTTCAAAATCGAACATAAAAAAAGAATAAAGGGTAAAATCGGGCGTCGGATTATAAAAAATGCCCTGATTTTTTAATTCCTTTCATGTAGTGAAACGGTTGGGGTCAGAGCCCCTTACTGTAAAGAGAGGGGGCTCTGACCCCTGGCTTGGAAATGTAACATTTTATATTCATTAAAGATAAAGAGGGAGGAAAGAATGGCTTACAAAATGGATTACAACTCACACAAGGATATTCAGCAGCAATATAAGGACAAACTCGTTTCTGCTGATGAAGCAGTAAAATGTGTACAGTCTGGTGACTGGGTAACCTATGCCTTTTTTAACGGAAAACCGGTTGCGTGCGATACCGCCCTGGCTCGCAGGGTTGGTGAACTGAAAGATGTACTGGTTGCCGGTGCGGTTACAATACCGCCGCTCCCCGAGGTTCTTGCCAAAGATCCCAAGGGAGAATCTTTTCAATATGCTGACTTTCATTTTTCACCGCTTTCACGAATGATGAAGTTTCTGTTTCCCGACAGGATGTCATACTGTCCGCTTAATTTTGTTGAGACAGACTGGGAATGTGAGCACCTCCTCAGTCAGCATGACGATGTGTTTAAGTTAATAGACAGGCCGGACTGGAAAGGAAAGGTTGATATCACCAAATATTTAAATAATGACCCTTTTAAAGCAGGAATACACAGACAGGATGTACATATCCTGCGTACAGCGCCAATGGACGCGAATGGAAACTTCAACTTCGGAATAAGTAATGCCTGTATGCTTGGATGGTGCAAAGCTGACACTGTAATTGTTGAAGTTAATAAAAATGTGCCCATAGCACTGGGTGGAGCGCGTGAATCTATACATATTTCGAATGTTGATTTTATTGTTGAGGGAGCTAACGAACCGCTGTTTGAACTGGGAAATGTTGAAGTTACTGATGTGGACAGAAAAATTGCCGAACATGTTTTCAAATATCTTTCAGACGGATGCTGTATCCAGCTTGGTATAGGGGGTATGCCTAACACTCTTGGAAATATGATTGCAAAAAGCGACCTGAAAGACCTCGGCGGCCATACCGAGATGCTCGTTGATGCCTACATGGAGATGACTCTTTCAGGAAGGATGAACAACTCGAAGAAGGAAGTAGACCGCTGGAAAACAGCCTACACCTTCGCACTTGGCGGCAGGAAACTTTATGACTGGATTCACATGAATCCCGGTCTGGCATCCTATAATGTCGGTTACTGCAACCACTTTGATACTATCAAAGCAATAGACAACTTCGTATCCATTAACTCCGCCATTGAAGTAGACATCATGGGGCAGGTCAATGCCGAGAGCGACGGATTCAACCAGATAACAGGGAATGGCGGTATGCTTGATTTCGTTAGCGGATCATTCTGGTCAAAGGGGGGCAAGAGCTTTATATGCCTGCCGTCTACTCATACATCTAAAGATGGAAAAGTCAAGTCGAGAATAGTTCCATTCTTTAAGCCGGGAACTGCTGTTACTATCCCGAGACAGTCTGTACAGTTTATAGCAACTGAATATGGTGCTGTCAGTCTTAAACTATGCCCGTTATGGATGAGGGCTGAAAAACTGATCTCTATTGCACACCCTGATTTCCAGGATGAACTTGTCAAGGCGGCAGAAGAGAATAAAATATGGACCAGAACGAATAAACGATAGTTTGTATCAATACTTTATGTTCCCTCCGTTAAGGAGGGGACAGTTTTTTATCCGCCGGACGGTCATGACGGTATTGTTTTTTAAGGAATTCAGACCAGTTTTTTATAAGTGAGATTTTATGCTCCATAAACCCCCTGCAGAAAACAGAATAAAAAGAGAGAAACTCCGTAGAACCGGGGAGATACTGACAGCAGCGCAGAAGGTTATGCTGCTGAAAGGCTATGAAGGCGCTACAATGGATGACATCGCATCTGAAGCTGGTCTTACAAAACCGACTATTTATCAGTATTTTAAGACGAAAGATGATCTTTTCATGCAGCTCATTGAACCTCTGGTGCAGTCGCTTGCTTTGAAACTCGAAGAACTGCGTAAGGAGCTTGAGGATGGTAAATACAGCAGCGGTCGTGATGTAATAAAGGATGTTATTGGTTTATATCTCAGCACTTTTGAAGAAAATCCCGATCTGTATAAGCTGTTTAATATATTCCTTCAGCTTGGTGTTCTGTATAAACTGAACCGGGAGTCGATAAATACAATGAAGCTCTGGGGCGCCAAATGTTTTAAAGAGGGGAATGATATTGTATCGCTTTCAATAAAACAGGGCCTTTTTAAAGAAATAAATGTACTCGAATCAACAGATTTTTTCTGGGGTTCATTCTGGGGACTGGTCCAGGTTGAACAGAACAAATGGGGTAAAGAGGGGATAAGTCCTTTTCTTAAACCTGTTATAAAATTTGCAGAAAATATTCTTGCCTCGGCTATTGTTCTGAGATAGATTGCTTACAGTAATTTGTATATTCCGCAACATAAATTTTCATATTTTATTCCCCCGTGTTTGTGAACGGCGGGAATTATTAATTCAAGGGGTTATAGAGGAGCTCCCTCTTTATGAATTAAAAAGCCCCGCAAGGAGCGTAACGTGAATCTATTGGAAAAAATTGAAGCTGGTATGAAAGAATCCTTAAAGTCGGGCGACAAGGACAGGTCGGGAACCCTTAAAATGCTGAAGTCCGACATGATGTATGAAAAAGCCAGAACCGGTCAGGAGCTTACTGAAGAACAGATGGATGAAGTGGTCAGACGAGCGGCTAAAAGAAGAAAAGAATCGATCAGGGAGTATGAGGCCGGCGGAAGAAAAGACCTCGCTGACCAGGAGGCTGTAGAGCTCGGCATTATAGAGGAGTTCCTGCCCCAGCAGATGAGCCTTGAAGAGATTGAAAAGGCGGTAGATAATATTATTCATGCCGCGGGTGATGTTACACAAAAGGATTTCGGCAAACTGATGGGGGCGGCGTCCAAGGTACTCAAGGGGAAGTGCGACGGCGCCGTGATCCGGGACATTATGCAGAAGAAGCTTGAGGGGAAATAATTCCCCTTATAGCCCGCTGAAATCAATAGTTGAGAAATAGTCGTCTACTGTTTCCGCCCTTCTGATTTTTTTTACGGAACCGTCCTCTTTTAAAAGGAGTTCAGTAGATCTGAGTTTACCGTTGTAGTTGAAGCCCATCGCGTACCCGTGGGCGCCGGTGTCGTGTATTACAATAATGTCGCCGGTTTTTATTTCGGGGAGCATCCTGTCTATAGCGAACTTGTCGTTATTCTCGCATAACGAACCGGTGATGTCGTACTTCTTCACAGGTTTTTCATTCTCTTTGCCGAGTATCGTTATGTGATGGTATGCTCCGTAGAGGGCCGGTCTCATCAGATCGGCCATGCATGCGTCTACTCCGATATAGTCTTTGTAGATCTCCTTCTTGTGTATAGCTTTCGTTACCAGGAAGCCGAACGGACCTGTTATCATTCTTCCGCTCTCCATACAGATTCTAAGCGGTTTAAGTCCCCGTCCGAGAATAATTTTATCATAAAGCGCATGTATGGATGATGAAATATAATCAAGGTCCAGCGGTTTGTCACCCGGCCTGTACGGTATACCGAAGCCGCCGCCGAGGTTCACAAATTCGAAATCTATCTTTATTGCCTCGCTAAGTTCTGCTATCAGTTCAAAAAGTATCTCCGCCGTATCGACAAAGTAATCAGCGTGGAGTTCGTTGGAAGCGATCATTGTATGAAGACCGAAACGTTTAACACCTCTCTCCTTAACTGTTTTGTATGCCTCAAAGAGCTGTTCTCTTGTGAGGCCGTATTTTGCCTCTTCCGGGATCCCGATGATGGCATTGCCCCCTTTCAGAGGACCGGGATTGTATCTGAAAGATATTATCTCCGGGAGCCCACCGGCGTTCTTTTCGACATAATCTATGTGGGTGATATCGTCGAGGTTCAGTATTGCACCGAGTTTTTTTGCGTATATAAATTCCTGTGCCGGTGTGTTGTTTGATGTCAGCATTATGTTTTCACCGGTAATACCTGTCTTCTCTGCTATTATAAGTTCCGGCAGAGAACTGCAGTCAGCTCCAAAACCCTCCTCCTTTAGAATTTTGACAAGGTATGGATTGGGATTGGCTTTTACCGCAAAATATTCCCTGAATCCGGGGACCCATGAAAAAGACTTTATAAGCTTTCTCGCGTTTTCCCTGATCCCTCTCTCGTCATATATGTGAAAAGGGGTGGGGTATTCCGCAATAATATCTTCGATCTGTTTTTTATTGAAAGGGAGCGTTTTCGTTAACATCTGTATCACCATGAATAAATAAAATTTCAGCTTGTAATCTCTTATGATCCCAGCGGTCAGTGTCAACAAATAAAATCAGGGTGGGGGTGAAAATAACGTATTGAGAAAGTTTATCGTGCTGCTGCGGGATCGTAAATTACAAAAATGTTTTGTTATTCGGCAGATATCTCTCAAGGCATATATCTATGGCCTGCGATTGATCCTGGGGTTAAACGAATAGATTTTAAATGGCCGTAATCCGATAAATTTTAAATATTGACTAAAAAATAATCCCGTTAAAAATTGATCAATATATGTAGAACATACCGGGATTCGGTATTATTGTATATTTCAGGACAGTCCGGCGCGGAGTTTTACGGATCTGTCTCTGACCCCGACCGGCAGTATCTGACAGCAGTTTTTCTTTAACTGAATATTTTATAAACAGGCAGGAGCTTATATGGAACTTGGTATTATCGGACTACCCCAGACCGGGAAAAAGAGTCTCTTTCAGCTACTGACAGGTGCAAAACCGTCAGAGACAGGAGATAAAAACAGCGCCGGAGTGGCGGATATCAGAGATGAGAGATTTGATCTGCTCGTGAAAAAATATCAGCCGAAAAAAGAGGTTCCTGCAAGGATAAATCTTCAGCTCCTTCCGAAAATTGAGAGTGATTCAATCCGTGAAGGAAAAATATTCACAGACATATCAAAGATGGACGCCCTCTGCCACGTGGTGCGAGCCTTTACCGATGACTCGGTGTATCATGCAAGCGGGTCGGTCGATGCAGTGCGCGATATCGACATGGTAAACTCCGAACTGATACTCCATGATCTGATCTTTATCGAAAAACGGTTTGAACGTATAGAGATCAGCAGAAAGAAAAAAGCGGAGGCGAAACTTGACCTTGAAGAGGAGCTTCTCGGAAGAATGAAGATCCATCTTGAAAAAGACCTTCATCTTCGTACGTTTAAAATCACTGAAGAGGAGGAGAAGCTGATCTCCGGTTATCCGTTCATTACAGCAAAAGAGATACTGATAGTGCTGAACGTCAGTGATAACAAAATCGGCGACACGTCGCTGATGGGAAAGATAAGGGAGAAGCTTGCGCCGCTTTCTATGGATGTGATGCAGGTGTCGGCCAAGCTGGAGGCGGAGATATCGGCACTTGACAGCGAGGAGGAGAAAGCCGAGTTTATGGCAGATGCGGGGATAAAAGAGCCGGCCCTGAACCAGCTCTCGGCACTTGCAATGAGGACGCTGGGACTGATGTCTTTTTTCACCGTAGGGAAGGATGAGGTAAGGCAGTGGCAGATTCGTAAAGGTTCAAGCGCTCCTGTCGCAGCAGGGGAGATACACTCGGACATCCAGAGGGGATTTATACGCGCCGAGGTAATGAAATACAAAGAACTCGTTGAGTTCGGTTCTGAGGATGAACTTAAAAAAGCGGGTAAATTCTACGTGATGGGAAAAGATTACATAGTTGAGGATGGGGACATTATCAATTTTAGATTCAACGTATAGAAGCATTTCTTTAAAATTTTTATTTTTTAATCAAAGTTTTTTATTGACATAAAGTATCATAAATTATCTATTGATTCCGGCCTGAGTGAATCAGGTCTCTGGGGTTGTAGCTCAGTTGGTTAGAGTACCTGCCTGTCACGCAGGGTGCCGCGGGTTCGAGTCCCGTCAACCCCGATACACTACCTGATTAAATCAGGACATTCAGACTTACCGGTAAACCGGCAACTCTCAGAATCGCCTTAAAAGAAAGATTATGAGACGGCCGGTTTTTTTATTTTCCAAGGCTGTTAAAAACACTGCAGTATAATACTATCCACAGAATTTGACAACATCAGATTATTAAGCCATTCAGAATAAAAACAGGGCTATGCAGATATGGGGTCAGAGCATCACGGGCATAGCTGCAATAGCTTTAAAAGTGTTCTACAGAGCTAATAAGGATATGTTCATAATTCAGGTTCTGTTTTTATAAGGGGAGGCAGAGCTTCAATCACCAGTGCATTTCCGGGTGCGTCGGGATCGTATATTATTGAAAGAGTGTCCCCGGATTTTAATACATCCCGTTTTCTGATATAACTGATGCACTTTTTTTTATGACCGTCAAATGTTGTATGGCTGAACAGGGCGGTGAGATATGTTACATATCTGTGCCATGACTTCAATCCGTTTAAATTTAACGGATTCAGTCTTCGCTCGGTTGAAAAACCTGTCACTGTGGCGTTTGTGATATCACCATATTCAAGAACTTCGATAGCCGCTGATATTCCGCGGCTTCCAAGATACATATAAATCAGGCTGATAAATAAAAGAATGGAACCGGTTATTATGGTAAAAAGCCCTTTTTCGGTTAAGCATTCCATATCCTCTGCGCATGAACAGGAGTGGTCTTTCAGCGAATAGTTTACATTAACCTGATGGTTTTCCAGGTATCCAAGACCCTTGCCTCTATCTCCGGCAATACCGCTGTATAATATATTGTTAACAGTATATGTGTAGTAGATCAGGTAGTCATTGTATCCTTTGGGACCGTACGATACGGTCTCCACTCTGGTTATCGTTCCGCGGGTTGATCCTTTGCCGCCCGTCATATACGGGATACATTTTTTGTTAATGTCCGGCATGCATGCTTTGAAGTTAATTACCACAAGCAGCATGAATAAGAGCCCGGTATGAAACCGTCTGGACATCAGCAGAATTCTGACCTTTGCGGGGAGTGTCATACTGCGTTTTTTCTTTGAATTTCTTATGGATGGTTTCCTGAACTTATCCACCCTCATATATAGACTTCTGTTTCTGTTTGCCAATGCATGCCTCAGTTTTCATTCAGAATAACAACAAATTGTTGTCTCAATAAAAAAATGATATCAGACACTTTTAATATGCACATTTCAAGGGTTTTTGTCAATAAGTTAAAGGGATCAATTATTAATGGGGTCAGAGCCTCTTATAAAGGAAAAAAGAGGGTCAGAGCCCTGTATAATACTCTCAGATTGATCTGTTTTGACAGAGAATCTGCCATATCTATAAGAAGATTACATATACAAAATCCATGCAATAAGATAAAAATAAGCGGTAAAAGCTTTCTTAATCATGAATATGGAACACTGCTGTAATATAAAATCACGATTCAGGACGATTTTTATCCGTATATCGTGCTACCAGAACTGTATAAAAAATTGAGTATTGGTGGCCAGTTTATCGTCAAAGATTACAGTCAGTAGGTTTCATCCGGCAAAGAATATGATCAGCAGACATATTCAACTGTGCCGAATTTAGATCTGTTATATAGACATCAGAGCCGGGCTATCTTCTGCGGTTTTCATATCGTAGCAGGCGGAGGTTCAGTTGACTGGAAAGATGGAGATGTGACTACTGTAAATTATGTAGATATGGTTGCGTTTTTTAAAAAAAGTACCGGTACGGAGAATTACATAATTAATAACCAGAGTATAAAAAGTAAAAGCTGCTACATGGATTATATGGCGGGAGCAGGTTACAAAATAAGCAATGCAATCTCTGTCGGGCTGGCCGGATCTATAATAACCGCAAAGAGAAGCGCCAGGACAAATCTGAATTTTAATCTGGATGGAGACACAAATCCGGCGGATACGGAGACGGCTGTCGATATACGGAGCGCTTACAATTATGATGCTGCCGGATACAGGTTGATGCCCGGCATAGATATTAGACCGGTGAACGGCCTGACAATGGGGCTGCGTTACGAAACTGAAACGAAGCTGAACTTTAAGTATTCTATGAAAGAGAGAACCGCCAGTATCAATGGAGCATCTGATCCTGTACTGACCGGAGTGCTTGCGACGGTTGACAAAGATGAAAAGAAAGTGAGGTACGATCTGCAGTCTGTTGTCGCGACAGGTTCTTAATAAGTATTTAATGAACTGTATACTCTTCAGACACAGTATCTGTATTATTTTAATTCAGATACAAACCTCGGCAGTGCGGAACAAGGCTATGATTTGAAACAGACATGGGAGATATCACTCGGTCTGGTGTATAATGTCACACCCGCGCTAAAAACCGGTCCAGGTTTTAATTATGATCGCGGAGGGGTGTCAGATAAAAGGGCTCTGCTGTCTGAAAATCCACACCTTTCATGCCTTTCATCAGGTGGATATTTAGTTATTTATCAGCGGGCGACGGGAGTCGAACCCGCGACGTTCAGCTTGGGAAGCTGACATTCTACCACTGAATTACACCCGCAACAGGGAACACTCTGTTCCACTTTGAATGAGTGTATTTCAGTACTGATAATTGTCAACAGAATATTTTACGGATAAACGAATTTTGATATATAAGAGATAATACATCGTACTATTTTATTCAAAATAAAATATTGCTATGGAGGGGCGGCCTGGTCAGAATTTTTTATTTCATCTCTTTAGTCTGTTGTAAATTCACTTTCATGGAAAATGGTACCGCGCAGAAAACCGAAGATTTAATTTTGCCTCACGGGATTTTAGAGCGAATAGCATCAGAGTGTCAGGTCTGTTCATGCCTTACTTCGAGAGTTGAGCAGTAAATATTATTACATTATGTGTCAGTGCCTGACGGGATACCCTCGATTCCTGTATTTTGATTCGGTAATCCATCGGACGGATGTTTATATGTAGTATAGTTTTACGAAGCCGGTCAATTGACACTTGAGTCTAAAAAATATTCGCAATGACTAACAGTTCTGTGTCTGTTTTTGAATTTTTTAAATTTCAAAATTGTAAAAGCTCTTGACTTTGTTGCGCGATGGGTATCAGCATTGATGCTGTCGCAGGTGATTGTCAATATCAGTTTTTATCTGAAACAGATAACGAAACTGGCCCTTTCAAAAAAAATTAGAATATCTGATGTCTTAACGTAAACAGTAACAAAATTCAGCTGTTGTGGACTGGCTGAACCGTCAGGTTCAGTGATAAAAAAATAAGGGTAAGAATATGCCGAAAACAGGTTACACAAGGAAGATGTCATATAACGACCGTTTGTTTGTTGCCGCTGCAGAGATATGTCCGCCGGGACTGAACCAGTTCGTATGTGAAGGGGAGGGGACAGTTGACATTAAGAAGTGGCGTGAGGCTGTAAACATTGCGTCCGAGGCAAATCCGGGCAGCAGAATTATACTTAAAGGACATCTCGGTTTTACAAAGTGGGTCGATTCCGGAATTAACCCGTCAGTGGTTGAGATTGACGGCAGCGGCTGGGACGGCCTTGGACCTGAAGGCGCACCTTTTCTTGATAATCAGCTTGATCTGTGGAATGGGCCGACCTCCGAGGTTATGATAATACGGGGCAATCCGCTCCGTATCCTCTTCAGAACGCATCATGCCGCAATGGACGGGATGGGACTTCTTACATGGATGGAGGATATTTTCCGTGTCCTGAGGGGAGAGGCTCCAATAGGTTCAGCATCACCTCTTACAGATACCGAGCTTGTGCGTTCGGTTCAGAAAGAGTTCCGCAAGCCTTTTCCGAAAGATAACATTGTGCCAACGGGAAAACCTGTCGGAGATCAGAGAGGCGTGGTATGGAAACGCATTATCATTCCCGGTTCCTATAAAAATATTCTTGGACAGGTCGTGGTGCTTTCCGCGCGTGAGGCCTGGAAATACCAGGAAGGTCCTGTCCGTTTTGCCATTCCGGTTGATATACGTTTCAGACAGAAGGGGCTCCGCACGACAGCGAATTTCGCGATAGCTATTTATGTTGAAGTCAAGAAGGATTCGACTCCCGAATCCGTTGCCGCTGATATACAGAAACAGGTTATAGAAAAGCGTGACTGCATGATTGACAGATCCGACATGTACCTGCGGTACCTGCCGCTGAAGTTCCTGGTGAACAGAGGAAATGCGAGAATAAAAAAATTCTATAAAACCGGTAAGTTCAGTTCATCCGGACTTATCAGCAATATGGGGAGACCCCCTGTTGAGGTATATTCCGGCGGGGGATTTAATACAAGGCTGATCTGGGGGATACCACCCAGTCTGGAAACATGCCCGTATCTGATAGGTCTGGCTACACGTCCCGGAGAGGTTACTCTCAGCCTTGCCGTGCCCAGAGCACTTAACCATGACAACCGGATGGACAAAGCGTTACAGAACATAATTGACGGACTTGTTCCGGCGGAAAAAAAGGGTTAAACAGCAGGAAAAGAGAATTATCCCGGCAATAAAACGTGCTCTGCCGGAACGGATAAAAAACGGCAATGCTCAATTTTTTAATGAGACAATTAATATACGGTACGAACAGGTGATCTATCGCTGATGCCGGGGATTTCTGACCGTATCGGCGGGATTAGTTACATTGTCTGTTTGAAAATGATAACGCTTCCGATAATTGTCAGCATATGTGTTACAGCTCCGGCATTAATAAAAAGGTGAAATACTTCATGAAAACCCATATTAAGCGACTGAATTTGAGGTTTCTTGAACGCATATACCAGCGCGCCGATTGTATAGAATACCCCCCCTGCAACCAGTAGGGAGAATAGATTTAAAGGCATAGCTAAAAAAATGGTTTTAAAAGGGATAATTACAAGCCATCCCATCAATAAATAGATTACGGTGCTTATTTTTCGCGGAGCATTGGTAAAAAAGCTGAAAAAGATACCTGAAAAAAACAGTAGCCACTGGGCCGCAAGAATCCCCCTCAGCATCGGGCCATGCAGATATATAAAACACATCGGTGTATATGAGCCTGCTATAAGAAGAAAAATTGCCGAACGGTCGACCTTTCTCCAGAATGTCATAATATTGTCATCTTTTATTGTGGCATGAAAAACAAAACTTGCCGTAAAAAGCGCTACTGCGGAGAAACCGTAAATCAGAAGGGCTATCTGAAGATAGATATTCTTTCCGGCAAGAATGGAAAGCAGTACTGTTCCAGATGCCATTACCGGAATCAGAGCTCCATGAGTATAGGCTGAGATTTTTTCATCATCCAAGATTTTCATTCAAATAACTCCACCCTGATTATTCGGTAATCCCTAAACAGTTCTAACATTATATGTTATTTTGAGGTTGCAAAAAAAAATATATTGATTTGTGTTAATCGATCCGGTATCACTATTTTCGTATTGCCTGGCCTGATTCTGGATATGTAATGCGCTGCCAGTTTATATAACACTTTATAGGGAAAATCATTATGACAGATGGAAACTCCGGCAATGCAGCCGGTACTCATGACAGTATCAGCAGATACTATATTATGTATGCACCTTCAACGGCCAACCTGATGGGGAAAATCGGCGATAATACTTTTACTTTACCCGATGTTGTTGAATACCTTACCGGGAAAAAACTTGAGACATGTAACGAAAATAACTACACCGCTTTTCTTACTTTTAACAGAAACCTTTTCAGAAAGGGTATGCTCGAACAGATGGCTATAGAATCGTACAGCCAGTATTATATTGCAAATCAGATATCGAACGCCGATGCGGATGCACGGGTAATAATGGCCGATGACAACCGCAGAACAGTGGGTCAGATAATTTCCGGCGAGGGCCGGAAGCCGGAGGCGGTTTTTATCACTGCGATGAGTTCCAGTTTTCAGTCGGCCTGTGCGGCATCCCTTGTGCTGAACAGGGTCAGAATCCCGGTTGTAATAGGGGGAATTCATGTCTCAACGAGCCCCGGCGACATCGATATCTATCTGAGGAGGTATACGGAGTACCCGGAACTTATCACGCAGGTGATCGGAGCCGGCGACTCGGCAACAGTACGGGATGTCGTTTCAGGAATAAGATCGGGACTGAAGAGCGAGTACAGCGGAATGATACCGATAGAGGACGGAATATGGGGGAGCAGCCGTGTAAGCGAGCTTGAAAAAATGAGGCCGCGTTTTATTGACAAACTGCCGGTCGCAGGCCCGATACTTTCCAGAATGATAGAAACAAATGTTTCGACACCGTTTCTCGGATGCCCGTATTCATGCAGTTTCTGTTCAATATCATCTTTCCCGAGGGACAGGAGAAAATTCACATCCCGCTCGCCGGAGGATTTTACCGGTGAGCTCGGCGAAAAACAGAAGACCGGCGTCAGCTTTAAAAACAGGTTCTATTTTATATCACCCGACAATCTGCTGGTGGGGGGTAAAAAACTTGAAGATCTGCTTGATAAAATGATCAGCGGGCCTCTGCCGGTAAACTATGCGGCGCAGATCAGCATCGATATTGCCGATAATGAAAGGCTGCTTGATAAGCTCAGGCTGTCGGGCGCTTCACATTTCTTTCTCGGGCTTGAGTCCCTGGATATAAGGAACCTGGAATTTGTTGGGAAGAATATAGTTTCAAGGATCAGAAAGGAAAAGACTACGGTTGAGGAGTATTATTCATCGCGGATAAGAAAAATACAGGATTACGGCATCTCGGTCCATGGAGCTTTCATGTTCGGTATGCCGTACGACTACTTTAATTCGTTAACAGACCATTCAGGGAGAAAAGTCGCCGAATTCTGCATAAAGAACAGGATCGGACTTCAGCCGACATGCCTTAGCAATCTGCCCGGATCGCTCGATTTTTTAAATGGAATCGATCGCGGGGAACTGATTTACGGCAATCCCGGTTCAATGGATTACTTCTGTTCACTTTCGATTGCCGATCTTACCGAGAGCAACAGGGTGATACCCGATGCACTTCTGAATAGTCCCCTTGTCGCCTTTTATACGCTCTATGATACCATTGTTCAGGTGGGGTCATATCTGAATGCCCTGAAATCAGGTTTTTTCATGGCATGGAAGGCATGGAATATGCCGACTTCTTCAGGCAGACTTAATTTTAAGGAGCGGATGGTCGATTCCTTTGCTGCTGTAGGGTTTCAGCTCGGTTCAAGTACATACAGGGAGCTGTATGACAATCTTGCCGATTCCACCGGATGGCTTCAGGGGACTTTTGAAAGGTTATATGACCGGGAAAAAAATCCCGGAGTAAAAAAAGTTTTTGAAAAATACGTTAAAAAATTCAAATAAAACGCATAAGCCCTGCGAGTCAGTGATCAGATTGAATAATATATCTGATTCTGAACATTATTCAGGTATAATTAATTTCTGTTCAGAAAGAACAGTAGCTGCCGATCTCTACTTTTTCGCGCTGTCTGCCGCTGTACAGGATGACAAAAACCTTGAATTAATCAGCTTTTCACCGTTAACAATTATCTGATAATTATTTCTTATAGTTAAGGAGATAGTTTAAATATTATTGCATATTTACAGACATTACGATAATATATGAAAGTGCGATGAAAACTGTGAAGAATACATATAAAATACTGCCGCTGCTGCTGATACTTGCGATTTTTTTACCCCCGGTACCTGTTTTTACCCAGAGCATAAGGGAGATGGACAGGCAGGCGCAGGAGTATTATGATAACAAGGAGTATCAGAAAGCCATAGCCCTCTGGCTCAATATCCTTGACGTAGAACCGAATAATATGGAGGTTCAGAAAAAGGTAGAGTTTCTGTATGAGATAAAACAGAAAAAGGATATTGAACTGGAAAAGTCTAAAATGAACTACAAGATCGCAAAGAAGGAGATAATAAAAAATTTTGCTCCCGGCGCATCTTTTGAATCATCCGAAGCCAATCTCAGCCTTTCGAAAGAAAAAGCCAGGATCGCCTTTGACAGTTTCATAATAGCATACAGGATCGATCCGAAAGACACCGATATGCAGGCGATCAGGGAGGACATGCAGAAGCTTGAGAAGCTTCTTGCGTCAGAGGACAAAAGGCTCGCTCTTTCAAAAGAGCAGAGGGAGAGGGCCAGGGCTCTGACACTGCTGGCCAACAAGGCGATGGATGAGGCGAGATACAAAGACGCGCTTGATAACTGGAAGGAGATTCTGTCGTTCATGCCCGAGAATGTAGACGCCATCGAGGGGAAGAGGCAGGCCGAGATCGCGATTGATAATATAATAAGATTTGAGAGCATTAAGAAATTTACAGCCAGCGGTAAAAGCTTTTATGAACTTAAGGATTTTAAATCGGCCCGTCAGGATTTCATGAATGTTCTGCAGCTTGATCCGGAGAATAACCTCGCTCAGGACTATATTGAGAGGATCGACGAGATCCTTAACAGCAAGAAAAAATTCGAACAGCGTATCAGGGAAGCTGAAAATTTTTACATATCGGGTATAAAAAACCTCAGAGACAACAAGTTCGATGAAGCCAGGGATGATTTTGAAAATACAATTTCACTGTTCGCGAATTATAAGGACGCAAAGGAAAAACTGGCGAGCATCCCGAAACTGAGACTGGATTTTGAAAGGAGAGAAAAAGACCGTAAACTGAGACAGATCAATGAAGAGTTCCAGAGCGGGCTGATCGCTCTGGCGGATTCAAAATACCAGGACGCAATATCGGCTTTTGAAAAAACGCTGAAACTCGATCCGGGAAACAAACTGGCGGCGGCTTATATCATAAGGGCTAAAGACGCGCAAAAACTTGTTGAGGATGAGATCGTTGATGAGAACTCATCATATTACAGCCTTGTTAATTCGCTTGCGGTATCGGGGAAAAAACTTTTTGAAGCCGGAAAATTTGAGGAATCCAAGAAGAGATGGAACCAGATCCTCGAGCTTTTCCCGTCGAACAGGCTTGCTAACGAATATATTTTTAAATGCGAGTTGAGGCTTAACCCCGTTGCGGGTGAAGCTGTAATAAAAAAGATCATAGCTGAGGGTGAGGATTTTCTGAAGCAGAAGGAGTACAGGAGCGCATACAGAAAGTTTGAACTTGTAAAATCGATCAACCCGGAATATCCCGGACTGACGGCTCTGCTTAAAAAAGCCGAGAGGGAGCAGACTTATACCGCTACAGTTACCCTTACCCAGGATGAGAAAAATGATCTCGACAGACGGTACAATCTCGGTATGTCTTATTATCAGAAGGGTGGAGAAGACAATCTGAAAAAGGCCCTCGTTGAACTGAGATGGGTCGCTTCAAAAGACCCGAACAATATCAAGGCTGTTGTCGCGGTGAATAAAATCGAATCGCAGACAAGGGCGGGCGCTGAAACCGTACAGAAAGAGGGATCAAAGCTTACGCCTGAACAGGAGGCTCTGGTAAGAAAATACTACTACAGCGGTATCAATTATTATTCAAACAACGATTTTAAAAGAGCGATTGCTGAATGGAGAAAAGTCATAGCAATTGATCCGAACCATACGAGAGCGAAAAATAATATCAGGAAATGTCTGGTGCTGCTGGGTCAGTAATTTATAAAATAATGTGCTAATTCCGGATTACCGGAATTCTCTGTTGAAGCCCCCTGGCCCACGAAGGGGTTGAAAATGCTGAAAGATGGATTGACAGAAATTTAAAAGTTGTTATGCAGTATGCACCTGTGGATATATCCGCAGGTGCATGTAAATAAACAGATCCACCATACAAAAGGTATTATAAATATGAAAGATGATCCTTCAAAGACGAAACCTGTAAAGACGAAACCTGCAAAGGATAACCCGTTACAGAAAAAGATCAGGTTCGGTATAAGTCTGAAGTTCTCTCTTGCCGTTATAGCCCTGGTATCTATTATCGTATTGACCATAGCGGTTTTTATCATTTACAGGGAGAGCGGCCTTCTGAAAGACCAGGTCTTCAATTTTACAAAGAGGGAGCTTGTCCATCTTGCCAACACCGCCCAGCAGACAATAGGGTACGAGGAGCTTACGCTTTCGGATGCCGTAAACGAATTGAAAAAAATCGGGTATTATAAATATGTTTTTGTCCTTGGAAAAAACAACGAGGTACTCTACTACTTCGACAGGAGGGGTGAGGAGGGGGATGTAAAGCACGAGGAGAGAAAGCTTCTTAATGACTCTGTTGAGCGTGCTTTTGAGAAGGAGAACGATCCTGAATTTATATATGTGAAGGACTACCGGGACCCTGCGTCTAAAGGTACTATTTACGATATTTCAAAAATAGTCTACAGCAGGGCCGGGAATAAAATAAAGGCCGGTACTGTAATCATCGGAATGTCAGATGAGGTTATACGTACCGAGATAGCGAATATTAAAAGACTTATTATGTTCTTTTTTCTCTGCTATATGTTTATCTCGATTCTGGGAGCTGTGATACTCTCGATGATAATCATCAGGCCTATTAAGAAGATCTCTTACGGTGCCACTGTGATCGGAAAAGGGGACTTCTCGTACAGGATCGAAGTAAACAGCTCGGACGAGCTGGGGAGACTTGCTGCTGAATTCAACCAGATGACCGAAATGATACAGGAGTCAAAAGAGAAAGAGATCGAAGCCCGAATCATGAACGAGCAGCTGGAGATAGCCCGCGATATCCAGGAGGGGCTTAATCCGATGGGTTATTACAACAAAAAGGGGATACAGATCAAGGGTAATACGAAGGCCGCGAAGGGGGTAGGTGGCGATTATTTCGATTATATAGACATTGACGAAGACCGCGTCTGCGCACTTATCAGCGACGTGTCCGGAAAGGGTGTACCTGCTTCGCTCGTAATGGTAATGATCAGGACCGTTTTTACGTCATATATTTCAAGGAAGGATATAGACTGCGCCAGCGTGGTAAAGGCCATCAATGATTCGCTCGGAGCCGACTTCGCAATCGATAAATTCGCTACGCTGTTTTTCATGATATACAACAGGGCCACGGGAGAGCTCTCTTTTTCAAACGCAGGCCACGGACCTCTTTTCTGCTACAGGGCCGCGCAGAATGTATGCACAAGAACCGCGCTTGACGGTGTACCTATTGGTATAATGGAAGACATAGAATATAAACAGGCCAAGGTAAAGTTCAATCCGGGCGATATCGTGGTGCTTTACACCGACGGCATTACCGAGATGAGAAATGCCGAGAAGGAGGAGTATGGTCTCCAGAGAGTGTATAATCTGCTTATGAAAAACCATCATTTAAATGCCTCGGAATTTCTTGACCTGCTGATAAGCGATGTTGAAAATTTCAGAGGGGATACTCCTCCCCATGACGATACAACTGCTATGGTTTTTAAACGGGAAAGCTGAAGTAATCTGTGATTAGGGGATAATCCGAATTAATAAAAAAAACCGGTTAATAAAACCGGTTTTCTGTTATCGATAAAGGCAGCTATTACAAAAGGTCATCTTCCGATTCATATATTGTAAAAAACTTGTCGAGAGTCGCAAGTTTTAAAATATTCAGTACATCATCATGTATATTCATAAGCGCAAATTTGCCTGAATGAGCTTTCATCTTTTTCATCCCCGCAACAAGAGCACCTATACCGGATGAATCCATATAGTTGACTTTTTTCATATCCACTATAACACTGTTATGCTGACCGTCTGTTATACTGAACAGGGCTTTTTTCAGTTCGCTGACATTGTATAGATCGACCTCTCCGCTGACGTCGATTATTTTATGTTCGCCAAACTCTCTAAATTCGATGTTCACAAATTCCTCCGAATTTAATTAATCATAGTAGTGTTTAATAACAGGTTATATTTGTAAAGTATATTTTTAAAATAAATTAAAACTATTCATATTCATATTTTATGAACAATTAAGATGAAAATATATTCTTTTTTACTTAGTGTCAATAAATAATTTATCAATAAAACCGGAAAGATCAAGGAAATTATTAACTTCCTTCATTTCTTTGCAGTAATAACCGTACAGTGAAGCAATACTGTCATTCCAGTCCCATAGATGCTTTTTATCCGGATTCAGCCAGAATATGTTTTTTGTTTTTTCATGAAATTTCTGAAATGAAGCCAGTCCGGGATCGTTATCATTATTTCTTGCATCGCCGAGTATGAGAATTGATGTTTTTCTTGTAAGGGCATCGCTGTGGTTTTCGACAAACTGGTCGAAACATCTGCCGTAGTTGCTCCCCCATCCGTAAGTGAAATTGATGTCTGTGAACATCGAATTTATGGCCCTCTCCGGGTCCATTTCCCTGAACAGATCGGTTATTTCAACCATATTGCTTATAAATGCAAAGGTCCTGACTTTGGAAAAAAGGCTCTGAAGGCTGTATGTAAGGAGAAGCATAAACCGTGAATACTGGTTTACCGATCTTGATACATCGACCATGACCACAAGCTGCGGGCGGTCTATCTTGTTTGTTTTATAAAAGAGCCTGAAGGGGACGCCGCCGTACTGCATGTTTGTCCGGAACGTCCTTTTTATATCAATCCCGCCGTGTTTGACCCTTTTTTTTCTCAGAGAGATTCTGCTTTTAAGCTTCTGCCCGAAGCGGTTTACAATCTCCCTCATCTCTTTTATCTCCTGCGGCGTCAGCTGATAGATGACTTTATTCAGGAGAAAATCCTCCCTGTTCTTCAGGGCTATACCGGCGTTTCTTCTTTTAACCTTTATATTTATCAGGCTTTTAATAAGCTCGAGCAGCTCCTCCCGGTTTCTTCTTTCGGCCTCTGCGTCGTCGCTCTTTGAGTAGTATGAGCCTATCTCCCCCCCGCGTGACTTGAATATACCGAGTCCTTCACCCCCGCCCGATGCTTCAGATTCAGGAAGGTCGTCAAGAAACATCTGCATGATCTGATCAGCGGATTTTTCCACAAGTATCGACGGATCGAGCGAATCGAGAAATTTTTCAAGCTGGTTGTCTATCTCATTAATTCTGTCGTTGGAGATTCTGTTTGTAAAATCCTGGAGGTCATCGCTGGTCACGCCGTCGAAGAACCGCTCACGGCTGCTGAAGTATTCGGCAAAACATTTGTCAAACACGGGAATGTCGGTGTAGTCCTTGACCAGCGTGGTCTTCAGTGTCTGTCTGAATATGTTTTTATCTTCGAGGTCAATCTCCGTTACCGCGCTGAAAAGGGCTATGACTTCATCGGCCGATATCGTGATATTAGCGTCCCGTAACACTTCGATAAATTCGAAGAGTTTGCCCGAGATATGGCTGATGTTGTTTTTACCTTTAGTCATGTTTTTTCAGTACCAATTTCAGTTAAGGAATATCTCTTTTGATTTCTGTATCGCCAGCTGTATATCCTTTTCGTATTTGAGTATAAAGTTAAGGGTCTCCATCGCTATCGCCGGATCGAGGTCCTGATAGCCGAGAAGTACAAGGGCCTTGGCCCAGTCGAGCGTCTCGCTGATACTGGGCTCCTTTTTCAGCTGCAGTTTTCTTATTCTCTGGACTGTCTCGACTACCTGCCTGATAAGCTTCGTGCTGCTTTCCGGGACCTTCAGCGATACAATTTTTTCCTCAAGCTCGATTGTGGGATAATCTATGTAAAGGTGCAGACACCTTCGCTTCAGCGCGTCTGACATCTCTCTCTGGCTGTTTGACGTGAGAAACACGAAAGGTTTTATATCGGTTTTAAATGTTCCCAGTTCGGGAATTGTTACCTGGAAATCGGATAGTACCTCCAGCAGAAAGGCTTCGAATTCGGAGTCTGATTTATCAATCTCATCGATCAGCAGTACGGATCTCCTGTTGTTTGTTATCGATTTCAGGATAGGCCTCGGTATAAGGAAATTTTCTGAAAAAAATACGTCTTCTGTCGAGGTGAGCTTGCTTATCGCTCCCTTTAAAGTCTCTTCAGAACCCATAATTTCAGAAAGCTTGTCTTTTAAAATCTGTGTATAGAGCAGCTGCTTTGCATATTCCCATTCATAAAGCGCCTTTGACTCGTCCAGTCCCTCGTAGCACTGCATCCTGATAAGGTCTATGCCAAGGGCGGAGGCTATACATTTGGCGAGTTCTGTCTTTCCAACTCCTGCAGGTCCCTCGACGAGAACCGGTTTTTCAAGTTTCAGAGCGAGATATACGGTTGTGGCGATCTCCTTCGAGGCGATATATTTCACTTCTTCGAGTTTTTTTACGGCTTCTTCAACACTTGTAAACATAACTGCACCATTCTATTTAGAAATTTGTCTCAAGACAATATTCTTTATCTTTTTTTTCAAGAAATAAATCGTCATAGGTACAATAAACTCCTTTTTGATAACTTTAATGAAAATCACGCCGGATCTGCCGTAATAAAAAAACATTATGAGGATATAAAACAATGCACATTTTATTTAAATGAAAGGATAAAGTTCTGAAAAGCTGGAGATAAAATCTTATATCGTTCCGGCGGACATATAAAATCAATGATTAGAGCATCTGTGGGACTTTTAGCGTTATTTGTAATATAAATTCTTGAAAAAGTAATTTTAGTATCAACAAGGTAATGCTTATAAGTAAGTCCGTTGATTGTATATGAATCCTCAAGTATGTTCGCACCGGATCTGTTTTTGTTTTTAAATGTATTCTGAGATTTTTCCAGTGTTGAAGATAACAATTCTTCTGATTGAACCTTTGATATGACGATGACTCCTTTGTTTTCAGCTGAAGAAAAAGTAATCAGGGGTATTACTGTAAGTCCGTTTTCTTTGTATTTCGGATAGTATTTGGAAGTAGATTCCTGAGTATCAGTGTTCCAAATACTGGCATCAGGTTTTAAAAAAGAAAATACTCCTGCCCTTATATAGTTCTCTTTTTCTTCACCTTTAGAACATCCGCTGATGAGAAAAACAGGTATAATGATGATCATTAATGTTTTTTTAATCATTTGGATAATAACTTATAATTTTTATCTGTTCCATCAGGAAAAAACCTGAAAAAATGTTTATCATACTTATTACTCTTTTTTTAAAACCGAACTGTAAAGATGCCTTAATAAACATGGTTAATTATTATTGTTTAATATTCAGTATCTTTCAAACTTTTACTATATTCGACAACTGTTTATCTATAATACGTGAACGTCAAATCTTTAAGTTGTATAATTGTTAATCAAAGGGGGGGCGGATACACCCCCCCTTAAAATTATTCTCCGGTAACGATTGTTGTATGCTCTATTGCAAAAACATACCAGGTCCATTTAAAATCAACTGTAGATATTTTTGAGATATTTCCCTGTTTTGCGGCTGCAGAAATGGTATTCTCTCCCCCTGTCGGAATGAAACCAAAAATATAAAGCCTGTTGGATTCTCCTGTTTTACTGCCGACCGGATTTGATGTGGCAGAAATCGGATGATAAGATGTACATCCAACAGCAGCAAGAAGCAATCCTGCAACAGCTAAGTGAATCAAAGTCTTTTTCATATAAAACCTCGTTTATTATTATTTTCCCATAAAATGCATTAAAAAAACTCCATGTCAAGGTATTTTTAAAATTAATAATCGAACATTTAGAGTGTATGATTTAAGGACAGTAACTGGCCAGATAAATAATAATGTTGATATTTTTTGTAAACAGTCTGAGGTTTTTGTTTTGATAAATGCAGATGCTGCTGTTGATGATTTTTTTTGTAACAGCAGCATCTGCGCAAATTAAAGTTGCAGCTGTTATTATTTTTTAAAACATACCAGTTTCTGTGTTGTGATATCGGACATAAGTACAAGTTCATCGGCGGCGAAATCCCATACGCTGATCACGCCGGAAAATTTTTCCGCTTCAGGAAGAAGTTCTGTGAGCATATTTTTTCTCTCTCTGAACAGCCCGGCGTTGAAAACGGTGCCGTCGATGTCGGGGAAAACGGCGGAATAGAAGATCCCTGTCTCGACGAGGTCATTGAAAAAGTGGGACCCGTAGGAGAGTTCAGGCATCACATTGTTGACCATCGCTGCGACTTCGACCAGGACTTTGACGTTGTTTATCTCGGAAAAACGGACCGGTACACCTAGCGACGGAGTCGTAGTGCCCCATCTGCCGGGACCTATGAACATCATCGCAAGTCCGGGCTGCAGCCTGTTGATCCTCCCCGCGATCCTGGCTACTTCATATTTTCCCGACTGTCCGAGTGCCGTATATTCATCCGGGTCTACAATCAGCACACGGTTTATTATCTGCCGCATGCTTCCGCCGAGAAAATTTCCCTCTGTTTTCATGAAAACCCGGTCAGGGGTGATATTTTCAGGTATTGCCATGCCGGTATCGACACCCTTCGCCTGGTAGGGCCTGCACTGCAGAAGGTTTATCCTGTAGCTCCCTGCCGATGTGAAATTTACTGTGAACTCGATATCAACCGGATATTCATATACTGATTTAAGTCTGCCAAGTATCGATTTCATGTTGCCGGGAAAGCCGGTTTCGGACAGAAATTTATCGAAGCTGACTATCCATGGTGTCGCCTCCTCCAGGCGCATGCTGCTGATCATCTGTGCGGTTTCCGGGTCGAATGTACCTATCTGCGTAAAGTCGAGACCGGGGAGGTCTTTAAGCAGCCGGTGGATCGGGACCGTTTCAATGGAGTTTGTTTCCATGTCCAGTACATCGGCGTTGTGCTGTGAAAACCTCTTTAAATCCTGTATCCCGCTGTGTGAGCGCAGCGCGGGATTGTCGAGCGCGGCGATACGCGGATAGTCTCCGTCAACCCTGTCTACCGCGCGAGTGCCGAGACCGAATACAAGCCGTACCATTCCCGCCTCGGGGTCCATCTCCCTTTTCCAGACGTATGTGTTGTACGACAGGCCCACTCCCGCTATGTCCGGAAAGAAATATCTGCCGCGGTGTGTTCCGGAAACGCGCATTACAATCAGGGCCATCTGTTCGTCCAGTTTGTTCAGGCCCCGCTGTTCCCTGTATGCAAGCGCGTCTTCATTCATCGTGCTCGCGTAGACCTTTCTTACCGCTTCGGTGAACGAGGCGAACCTCTCCTGCGGGCTACCCTGGTTTACGCAGAAATGGCTTTCGTATTTGCCGGCAAAGGCGTGTCCGTAAGTGTCTTCAAGAAGGCTGCTCGAACGCACAATAAACGGGGACTGCCCGAAGTACTCGATTATCTGCAGGAACTGTTCGTTTATCTCGTCGGGGAAGACGCCTGTAAGCATACTCTGCTGCAGCTCGGGGGCTTTTGTGTAGTACCCGTCCCCGGTTTTATGTTCCAGAAATATCTTCCATAAACCGTTCTGCACTATGTATGTGTAAAACACGTCGGACCCTATATAGAACGAATCGTGCGGTTCAAGTATCCGCTCCCACTCCCCTGACGGGTCGTTCTGAAGAATTTTCCGCGCGATAAGCATGCCTGCGGCCTTGCCGCCGATAAAACCGCTTCCGGTTAGACGCGAGTTCAGCATCAGAAAATCTGAAAGAGTGAAATTTCTCATTGCGAGATCTATTATCCTTTCATCACGCCCTATTATCAGTCCGCACAGTCTGCGTACCATAATCCTCTTCTCTTCATTATAATCGGGGCGTTTGTCCAGTTCTTCCACTTCGATAAACAGTCTGTCCCAGAAGTCGAGGTTTCGTTTTGTCATCTCAGACGTTTTTTTCTGCAGATATCCGATGAAGTCAGCCACGTCGGCGCTGTTGACTATCGGTTCAAGGGAATCCTCTGTCTTCTTATGAGGGAAGAACATCGTAGGGGAATACCTTTTCCATACCTTCAGCGGATGGACGTAAGTATGGTCTTCAAAGCTGTACACGTCCACCAGGAGCTGGGTCGTCTCCCTTATGCGCGCTATTGTTTTGTAGTTATGGCTGTTCCGTATAATGGCGAAGTATGCCACAGTCTCCAGCTCAAAGAGATAGGGACACGTTATCACAAAAAAGTTGCCTATCATAAGATCTGTCGCCCAGGCCGACAATAAATCGGAGAGGGAATCGAATACATAGAAAGCCTCTTTTCCGGCCTCGGCGATTATTTCATGCACCTTCATCGCAAAGGACTCAAAACCGGAATAGGCGTTGAGTTTGTGGACTGTTACCCTCCCGTCTCCCTGTTCAATGACCGGAGCATGAGAGGCGAACCTCATATAGTGGATATCACGGCCGTCACTGCAGGCCTGGTCTACGAACCGTTTCACGAATTCCATATATATCGAAATGTTGTCGACCTGCCAGACGACGTTATCGCCGATGTTCAGATTGTTTATTATTTTATCAAAACCGGAAAGTCCGCTGCTCACTTCCTTTATTGAATGCATCCGATACCTCTTTACTATTAATGATTCAATTCTATATCTCCTGAATTTAAAAAAAACATGAAAATGGTGTATTAAACCGGCTACTGTTACATCAATGTTAAATTAACTGAAAATTTCATTATCATGGACTTTACAGAGAGGGAGTTTCTTTTTAAGCACCTCTTTTTGAGTCCTGAGTCCGGTTAAAACCGTAAAACTTCATCTGAAATATATACAGATATTGAAATTTATTAAAGATATTTTGTTGAGTACGATCTGTTTTCAGATTCGGTTTAATACTGGCAGATATTTTATGGATGTGAAATTGTTAAATTTTTTCTGTTTAGTAATTTAAAATTGTGTTTAGTATACATTGAGGTTGACTCGGGTGGAAAAAGCGATTAAAATAATATAGATGGTTAGTCGTAGTATAAGCTATTCTTTATTTTAAATAAAATAAAAAAAAGGAGTAAATATGAAACTGATAAAAATTATCGGAGCAGCGTCTATTTTCGGGTTACTTGTATATTCCTGTGCATCATCAGGGCCGCTGATTAAACAGGGTACTGTGATGGATGATCCGTCCAAGGTATGTCTTGTCGCGGGTTTTATCAATACTTTCAGCGGCACAATGCTTTCAGACATGGAGCTTGAAACATCCGGGGGTAAAATTCCGATAAAAGGTAACGTAAGACTGTTTGCTTTCCCCAACGTTCCTTTAGGACCGTTTAAACTAAGCTCAATGGTGATTACTGATGGCGCCCCGATGATGGGCATCACCCGTCAGTTTGCCGGAAAGAAAGTCCGCGCGAATGAGGGGACATGGTATGACCTGGAGAATGGCGGTTCTACTGAAATTATACAGGGGGATTGCAAGGGTGGATTTATATGGGCTGGTGAATTTGATACATCGGCAGGTACTGGTTTAAAAACCGCGGATACGGCATCATTTCCAATAACATTCAAATCCCTGCCCGATCCCGATCGTAAGCCAAAGGTTATAGAAAAACTTAAAAATGAGTTCAAGGGAACTCCATGGGAAAATGTAATCAAGTAATACAGACCGTGCCGGGCAAAATCACAGTGATTTATGCCCGGCTGCGTTTTTAATCAGATGAAGGTCCTCCGTAGAAGATGAAAATATTTTGAAAGGAGAAGGAATATGACCAGTAATGTTCTTCACAGCATGAGGCGTTGTATAATGGCGGCTTTTGCCGGTATCGTGATGGCGGCGGGTATCCCTGTATATTCTGCCGGCGTGAAAGCTGCACCTGAAACTTCATTCAACTGCTACCGGGATGAGGAAGCGATTTTTATGCGTTATTATTCAAAAGCCTTTCTTGGTAACAATCCCGGTTTTGGCGGAGTTTTTCTCAATACGGAAGACTACAATAATTTCTTTGCAATGATGGAAATTGAACTCGGCAGAAAAACGGACAGACTCTTTATCCCCAATCTTATATACGGTGCGTCATGGCTGAAGCACAAGCTGGAGCCGAGTTTCTTTGGAACTGATTCCGAAGTGGCCTATACGGGTTACCGCGGTTCGATGGCTCTGAGCTACCGCCCTTTCGATTTTTTTGTTGCCCAGTTCGGCGGTCATGTAATGTATTATAAAATGGACAATCCGGATAAATTTCCGGAACTGCTTGCGGAAAATGAAAATCTGAGTTCCTATGAATCTGTCCCGAAAAAGAAGCTGAAAGGCAGGTTCTTTTTCCTTTACAATCTTGATGCCTCTATGCTCAAATCTAAATTAATGACCGACTATGACAAAAAGGACGGTCTGGATGATTTTTCCGCCCTGATACAGGCCAAACTCGGTGAGGCTAAACTCCATAATATACGAAAGACGGTTCTGGCCTTTGGTCCGCTTCTTGAAACCAGGAATGCATCGCTTAAAGAAACAGTCGTCGATACTGTCAACAGTAAGCTGATAGAGGTCACTCCCCAGGCGCTGCGGACCGGTCTTAAACTGGACCTCTTTGATACGCTGCATGCCGAAGTTCATAACCGTGTCGTTGAACGGGCCTCCGGGAGAGGTCTTCTGGGAATTTCATCAACGGTCTGGGATAAGGCATTTACTGACGAGTCTCAGACTGATTATATTATCGGCGTGACCCTGCCGGTCATTGCCCCGATATATGCCGCTTATCATAAAAGCGAGGCGGAGGGGAAGGGGTTTGAGGCCGGTATTGATGTCGCCGAATGGATGAGGCGGGAGAGTGGAGCTGATTTTGATGCTGACTGGAAAATTACTCTGAGTAAAAATGTAGTATCAGATGACCCGCTGCTTCAGATTCCTGACAGATGGGCTTTTAAATTCTATTATATCGGGCATTATGAATAGGGATTCTAACCTTTCAGATTGTCGAACATGAACAGGTCTTTGAGCTTTATCCTGTCCGCTTCATGAAGGTTCTCTTCAGCGGCGGCGTACGCTTTTTTAAATATCGCTATAACTGGTAGTATTGTCTGAAGCGGGATGTTTTCTGTCTCTATCCGTCCGTTGTACACCGCTTCATCAATCTGTTTTGTGACAGACTCCGACTGCTGCTGCATCAGCGGATATATCTCCTCGTATTCGGAGATCTTTGCTCCGGTTGCGGCCAGTATCTTTTCGGCATAGAGCAGAAAAGAGAGAAAGGTCTCCATTATCAGTGAGCGTTCCAGTATTCCCCATTTCTTCATCATCCTCCGTACATCATCGGGGGGGATATCCGCTACCTGGAAATGTTTTATCCCGGTATTATTCATCACAAGTCTGGTATGGCATACGCTTTTCATTATTTTAAGGTCAAGCTCCGGGAGCGAATTTTCAGGAAGAGAGGAGGGGGGTACTACCGCCACATGACTGATCTTCTCCTCCCCCGGCTTCCGGCAGGTGACAAAAATCATGTCGGCGTTTTTCCCCGCGGTAAGGAATTTTTTCTCTCCCGTCAGAGCAAAATCGCCGCCAGATTCAGCAAGTATCACCGGAGCGGCCGGATTTTCTGAATGGGCAAGCGCGCAGAGCGAATTATGGTTCAATTTCATAAGCATTGACGAGAGGTCTTTATTGAGAGCGGACTTCAGCGCGATCTCGTTTAAAATCGGCCTTGTGAGGACAGCCTGGACAATCCATAAAACAGCAAGTCCCAGGTCCCCTGTTTCACGGGCTATAATCGTTGACGGCCTGCCGGCCCTGTAAAGCGCCAGGTCGGGCCTGAACTGTTCCGATAGCCTTACCCATATTTTTTTCTGTTCGTTTAAATCGGAGGTTCTCTGGAGAAAACCGGTTTTTATAAGCGCCAGCAGTTCGGTCATAACGATCCCTCTTTGAAGTTTGAAATTGCAGATATTAGAATACCAGGAGTTTATTTCCCCCTCTAATAATAATCAGAGGGGGAGGAGAGGTTATTTTTTCTTTGCAGCCGGAGCCTTTTTTTTATTTCTCAGCAGCGACTCAACTTTAAGCGGAAGGCCGTATATGTTGAGAAAACCTGTAGCGTCCTTCTGGTCGTAGAGTTTACTTGCATCAAATGTCGCGATATCCGGTTCGTAAAGCGTATCATCGGATTTTCTTCCGACGAGTGTGCAGTTCCCTTTGTACAGTTTGAGCCTTACAACTCCGTTGACATACTCCTGGGTTTTGTTGATCAGCGCGTCGAGAGCCTCGCGTTTTCTGCTGAACCAGAGGCCGTTATATACAAGGCGTGAATACTCATTCGCCAGGTCATCCTTGAAATGCTGCGTGTCCCTGTCGAGGGTTATGGATTCAAGGTCTCTGTGGGCGATCATCAATACTGTTCCCGCCGGGGTCTCGTAGACTCCGCGCGATTTGATGCCTACGAGCCTGTTCTCAACTATGTCGACGCGGCCGATTCCGTTTTCGCCGGCTATCTTGTTAAGCTTTTTCATCAGCTCCACAGGTTTCATCTTTTTGCCGTCTATCGCCACCGGAACACCCTTGCTGAACTCGATCTCTATATATAGAGGTTTGTCCGGTGCCTTCTCCGGAGACTTTGTCAGCAGGAACATGCTTTCGTCCGGCTCGCGGTACGGGTTTTCAAGTATGCCCCCCTCGTATGATATGTGGAGTATGTTTCTGTCCATGCTGTAGGGCTTGTCCTTTGTCACCGGAAGCGGAATGCTGTGTTTCTCGGCGTAGTCGAAAAGCTTTGATCTTGAATCGAGTTCCCACTCTCTCCACGGGGCTATTATCTGGAGATCCGGCGCCAGGGATTTGAACGCCATCTCGAACCTCACCTGGTCGTTCCCTTTACCGGTCGCGCCGTGGCATACAGCGTCGGCCTTCTCTTTTCTTGCAATCTCCACCTGGCGTTTCGCTATTACCGGACGCGCAAGGGACGTTCCCAGCAGGTATCTGTCCTCGTAGATCGCATTAGCCTTGATCGCCTGGAATATGTAGTCAGTTACAAACTCCTCTGTAAGGTCCTCGATGTAGCATTTGCTCGCACCTGTCTTTTGGGCTTTCTCCTTAAGGCCGTCAAGCTCCTCCTCCTGCCCGATATTAGCCGAGTATGCGATTACCTCGCAGTCATAGGTCTCTCTGAGCCATTTGAGTATTATAGATGTATCAAGGCCGCCGGAATAGGCAAGCACGACTTTCTTTATCTTCTTCATTATTAATTCCCCGTCTGTTTGAGTTTAGTTTTAGTCTGATGGAATATCATATGTCATTCCGGTTTTGCATCATCAATTTTTGCAAAGACCGGAATCCATTTTAAAAACATATTTATCCGGATATTTCAGATTCCCGCCTTCGCGGGAATGACATTCTTTGAGTATACTATTTTCCTGCCATAAGAGCGCAGAGCACGGCCTTCTGGCAGTGCATCCTGTTCTCCGCCTGGTCAAATACTATGGAATGGCGCCCGTCCATCACCTCGTCTGTTATCTCCTCCCCCCTGTGGGCCGGGAGGCAGTGGAGCACCCTTGTGTCTTTGCCTGTTTTCCTGATCAGATCCGCGTCGATCCTGTATTTCTCAAAAACCTTTTTCTTTTTCAGCGCCTCCTTCTCCTGCCCCATGCTTACCCAGACGTCTGTGTACAGATAATCGGCCCCTTCAACGGCCTTGTCGATGTCGTTGGTGATCACGATTTTTGCATAAGAATTTGCAGCGAGTTTGTAGGCCTTTTCCACAACCTGGTTATCAGGTTCAAATTTTTTAGGACACGCAATGGTGATATCAGTGCCGAGTATCGCCGCTCCGATCAGCAGTGAGTTCGCAACATTGTTTCCGTCCCCTATATATGTGAGCTTGACCTTCGCTATGTCCTTCTCTCTTTCAAAGATCGTAAAGTAGTCAGCGAGTGCCTGACACGGATGGTAGGAGTCGGTCAGACCGTTTATTACCGGTATATCCGCATACTTCGCAAGCTCTTCAACCTTCTGATGGGCGAATGTCCTTATCATGATACCGTCGTTGTATCTTGAGAGGACCCTTGCTGTGTCGGCAATGGTCTCTCCGCGGCCGAGCTGGATCTCGTTGCTGCTGAGAAACAGCGCGTGTCCGCCAAGCTGGAGCATCCCGGTTTCAAATGAGACCCTGGTGCGGGTGGAGTTTTTCTCAAAGATCATCGCAAGGGTCCTGTTTTCAAGGACTTTCCTGAATTTTCCTTTTTTTACCTCTTTCTTCAGTGCGGAGGAGCATTCAAAGAGCCTGAATATATCGTCCCTGGAAAGGTCCGCAAGTGTGAGGAAATCCTCAGTGCTTATTCTGGGTATTTTCATTCGATTCACCGTTTTTTAGAATTAATTTTTCAAAAATATCCATACCCTCTTCCAGCGTTTTAATGCTGATGTTAAGAGGTGGTATCACGCGTATAACGTTATTGGCCACACAGTTAAGGACAAGCTTCTCGTTAAGGGCGTCTTTCACAAACTGTTTGCCGTCACCGGCAATCTCGACGCCTATGTGCAGACCCAGGCCCCTGAGGCTCTTTATGTAGGGGGTCTTCTGTTTCATCTTTTTAAGCCTGTCGAACATGTAGAGCGACGATGCGTTGACCGCCGACATGAACTGTTTCTTCTTTATCTCGTTCAGTACCGCAGCCGCGCCCGCGCACGCGAGATGGTTGCCGCCGAAAGTCGATCCGTGCGCACCGGCAGGGAAGTGCTCGGAGAGAAAATTCTTGGCGTGAATCGCGCCGATCGGTACGCCGCCGGCGAGCCCCTTCGCCAGTGTCAGGATGTCCGGCGTGACGTTATAGTGCTGATGGGCGTACGTCATCCCTGTTCTTCCTATACCGGTCTGTACCTCGTCGATAATCGTAAGAATACCTTTCTGGTTGCATGTTTCAAATATCTCTTTTACAAAGTCGGCGTCGGCGACGTTGATTCCGCTTTCACCCTGTATTAGTTCCAGCATCACTGCCGCTATACGTCCGTCGCGCTTTAATATTTTCTTTATCGCTTTTTTATCATTAAAGGGGGCGTATATGAAACCGGGCACAATAGGTCCGAACCCCCCGTGTATCTTTTCCTGGGCCGTGGCCGACATCGATCCGAAGGTCCTTCCGTGGAACGACCCGGTGAAGGTGACAATTTTATATTTCCTTTTATTTATGCTGAGCCCGTAACGCCTTGCAAGTTTTATCGCCGCCTCATTGGCCTCCGCGCCGCTGTTGACAAACAGGGACTTTCCCGGAAAAGAAGTCTCCGAAATAAGTTTTGCGGCTTCAATCTGTTCCTGGTTATAGTACAGGTTTGAAGTATGGATGATTTTGTCAATCTGGCTGTGAAGGGCTTTCTGGTATGCCTGGTGTGAATAACCGAGTGACGAGACCGCAATACCTGATACAAAATCGACATATTTTTTATTGTCCTGATCATACAGGTACGAGCCGTCCCCCTTCACGAATGACACGGCCTGTTTCGAGTAGTTCTGAAACAGAAACTCCTTATCATCGTTGATGATTTTTGTTAGTTTTGACGAACCCACTGTTTTACTCCATTGAAAAAATTAAAAGAAGAACAAGGCGTACACCTTTTTACTATACATTTCTGCAGCGTCCTGTAAAAAGGGAGACTGCCGGAAACACTTAAAACTCCTGCTCGCTTAAGGCATGCGGGAGTCCTTAAAAAATACATTTTTGATAATAATGTAATGATTAAAACGGGGATTTGCTGTCAATTATTAAAATAAAAATGGGGCAAATTTCACATATATTAATGCCTGTTAATGCATTATTTTTTCTAATCCTGATCATCTTCTTCATCATCGTACCGGTCATACCTGTTTCTGTCAGACTTGAGGTCCTTATTGAGTATCCCTATGGCGAACTCCCCCTTTTCCGTCAGTTTGTCGATTACAGAGATCATGCTGTGGGAGTTGAAACTGATATATTCCTCGAATTTTTTCGTCATCTCTCTTCCTATGATAATCTCTTTTCCCGGGAAGACCTCACCTATATCTTTAAGCGTCTTTTTTATCCTGTGGGGAGATTCATAGATAATAATGATCCCCTCGTGGGTTTTAAGCCTGTTGAGCTCGTTGACCCTCTTCCCCGGTTTTTTGCTGAGGAAGCCGCCGAACAGGACCGTTTTTTCCGGAAATCCAGATACCGATACAAGAGTGGTCAGAGCTGATACGCCCGGTACAGGTATAACGTTTATCCCCTCGCTCCTGGCCATCGATACGATTTTACTTCCCGGATCGGAAAGTCCCGGAGTGCCGGAATCGGTCATGTAGCCGATGTTTGCGCCGTTTTTAATTTCGTTTATCAGAGAGAGTATTTTACTGTCGTCGGAGTGCATGTGCAGGGACCTCAGCGGCTTGCTGATTCCGTGGTATGACAGGACCCTTGCCGTCTGGCGTGTATCTTCGCAGTATATTATCTCCACGTCATCTTTAAGAATCCGGAGCGCCCTGAGAGTGATATCATCGGGGTTGCCGATAGGTGCCGCAATGATGTAGAGAGAAGCTGTTTCTGTCATATTATACTTCCTTATCGTAAAGGAGTCGTAAAAATGTCATCCTCGCGAATACTTCGACAAGCTCAGTACAGGTGCGGGGATCCATTTTAAAATAGTGATAAAGAAAACCGTTTTATACAACCGGTTTCATTAATTAAAAAATACTTACACTAAACCCTCTCCTGGCGGATGACGCGCATGGAGGCGCTAATATCGAACGCAGGCAGGATGCCTGAAAAGCGTTCGATTGAGCGGTGGCCAGAGGCCGGGTGAGGTCTCTTATGATTCTTAAAATAGAAGCAATCCTGATTCTGGCAATGATTTTTTCTGTTTTAAAATTATTTGAAAAGGATAATAATTCTATATATCATGAAAACAGCTGTATGTTTGAGCATATGTTTCTGTTAAAAAACTATGATATGACGGCGGCAACAGATTGATTGATAAACAGATGCTTCGTATCATCGATTCAGTGAACATACCGGTGCTTGTTACTGATGAAGCCGGCAGAATAATAACGGCAAACAGATCCGCGGTAATGTTTTTCCGCACCGATTTTTCAAAGGAAACGGAGATAACTGAGTTTTTCCCTTCGGTAGTTTTCAGGGGGAACAGCAGGCTCCTGTCGCTTAAAGACGGTGAAACCTTCTATTTTTTTTATATAGACGCGCTGGTAAACGGGGTCGCTAAAGAGGCCGACCTGGATGTCGCCCTGCTGGAAAACGAGGGAAAGAGACTGTACGTCTGTACAGTCAAAGACGTCACAATATATTCCGAGCTGCTTAACAGCATGGACAAATTCAGCACAATGGTGGAGAACAGCCCCGCGTCTGTGCTGATAACAGATACGAACGGTATCATAAAGTTCATAAGCAATAATTTTCAGCACCTTACCGGTTACAGTTATGAGGAGCTGATAGGCGCGAATATAGGGATGTTTCAGCCCGACTTCAGAGAGAAGGAGTTCAGGAGAGATATTTTAAAAGTTATGAAAGACGGAGAGAAGTGGAGGGGGGAGCTCCGGAGCATATCGAAGGACGGCAGCACCTGCTGGGTGATCGCCACCATCTCGCCGATCTACGACAAGAACAACGAGATTACAAACTTTATTTCGGTACAGGAGGACATAACCTATTTAAAGAGAATTGAGGAGGAGCTTAAACAGTCTCAGGAGAAATTCCGGGTACTGTTTGAAACACTCCCGGAGGGGATTGTCGTTACAGACCTTTCCGGTTCGGTAATACAGGTGAACCAGGCATTTCTGAATATACACGGATTTAAAAAACGGGGAGATGTAGTTGGTAGGAATATTTATGAAGTCGCGGAAAAAAATGCCATAGAGCTGATTAAGTCGCTCTTCGAACAGGCTGAAAAGAACGGCTACAGCGAGGTGGGGAACTATGAGGTCGTCAACGGCGACAAACTCTACGTCGAACTGCAGATCGCCCTTATGACCGGCGGGGGAGGACCTATAGGTTTCGTTATACTGGCCGGTAACCACACAATCAGGAAGAAGGCAGAGATAGCCCTCAGGGAGAGCGAGGCGAGAAACAGGGCGCTGATAGAGGCCGTTCCAGATATAATGTTCCGGGTAAACAACAGGGGTGTATACCTCGATAAAATGCTGGGAAACAAGATAAACGAGGTCTTTCCGGAAAGCATCGCTGTTGATGCCGTAAAGTACATATCCGCAGCGATTAAATCGAAAGAGATACAGATATTTGAATATCCGGTAACCACCTCCGGCAGAAATGAATACTATGAGTCCAGGTTCATTGCAATTGAAAATGACGAAGTCCTTATAATTCTCAGAAATGTGACTGAGAAACATAACGCGATGATGCAGATAGAGGATTCCCGCAGGGAGGCCGAGCTTGCCAACAGGTCGAAGAGTGAATTTCTCGCGAACATGAGCCATGAGATACGGACACCGCTTAACAGCATCACCGGTTTTATAGAACTGCTGATGAGGGGGCAGCTCGATGCCGACCAGAAGGAGTATCTCGGGATAATTAAAAACAGCGCATCGAATCTTCTTGAAATTATAAACGATATCCTCGATGTTTCAAAAATAGAGAGCAACAAGCTTGAACTGAGTAATATAGAATTCGATCCCTTTTCCGAGTTTGAATCGGTAGTAAGGCTTTTCAGCATAAAGGCCAGGGAAAAGCGGATGAGGCTGTTTTCATTCATGGACCCGCGGATACCGCAGAGCGTTATATCAGACCCGCTGAGGATCAGGCAGGTTATTTCGAACCTGTTGAGCAACGCGATCAAGTTCACGCCGGACGAGGGGCTTGTGATGATAGAGATCAGGCTGCTTGAAGCCGGGGCAGGCCGCTGCCTGATAAATTTTTCAGTTTCGGATACCGGTATCGGAATCCCGGAGCACAAACAGAAACAGATCTTTGACGCATTTACCCAGGCCGACAGTTCGATAACCCGGCGGTTCGGCGGAACAGGGCTCGGTCTTAATATAAGCGCAAGCCTGGTACAGCTTCTCGGGAGCGAGATTGTTCTTGAAAGCGTAATGGGGGTAGGGAGCAGGTTCCATTTTAATCTTGAGTTCGAAGTTGACAGCCTTTCATCTCCGGCGGACCTTATTAAGGACAGGGGTATCAGGACGTATATAGTGGCGGATAAAGATGACCAGTACTCTCTGAAAAACCTCCAATCATACCTTGAGGCATGCTCCTGTAAAATCGATCTATGCGCGGATTTTGATGCGGCCTGCGCTGCCGGTCCGGACCTGATCTTCATCGTTAAACCTACTTTCCGGCCGGAAGACCTGGCTGAAATGGATATTGAAAAAACGGACTGCCCGGTGACCGTGATTTCAGAGAGTTCTGAGTATAATGATTACTCCGCCGATCTGAAGCCGGCCTTCTTTGATGTGCTGACCCATCCGCTGACTCACAGCACCCTGTTCAAAATACTGACAGGGGCTGCCGGTCTGAACAAAACCCAGCACAGTTTTGCGAAAGAGGTGCGGGAGATGGGAAATCTAAGATTTTCCGGTAACGTTCTGGTGGGGGAGGACAATCTTATAAACCAGAAACTGATGAGACTCCTGCTTGAAAATTACGGTATAAGTGCCGATATCGCGGGGAACGGACTTACGGTCTTTGAAAAATTCAAAAGAAACAGGTACGATCTTGTACTGATGGATATAAATATGCCCGTAGCCGACGGCCTTGAAACGGCACTTATGATACGGGATTATGAAAGGGAGACGAATTCCCTTGCTGTGCCGATATTTGCCCTTACGGCGAAGGCCCTGAAAGAGGACAGGGAGTCCGTTATCAGAAACGGTATGAACGGTTTTCTGACTAAACCTGTAGAGATGGACAAACTAGAGGCTGTGCTGATTGAATATCTTCCGACTGTGATGTCTGACGCTGTTGAAAACAGTAATATAAAAAATAAAGTTCCGGAAAATGATGCGCCGGAGAGTTCCGATGACAAAGATGACTCCGTTTATTACAGCGTGAAAAAAATCGCCGAAGAGCTGCAGGTCCCGGAAAAAGTTCTGCGGGTTATCGGGCTTGAATTCTTTGATGACGCGCTGAAGGTCATCGATGAAATAAAAATAGCGGTGAAGCTCTCTTTGTATAAGGAGGTAAGCCTCTTATCTCACAAAATGAGGGGGGCTTCGGCCAATTTAAGGCTGATAAAAATATCGCACAGTTTTCAGGAACTGGAGGAAAAATCTTCATCTTATGACGCAAATTTTGATTATTCTGCAGTTATTGATAATATTATTAATGAGATAGAATATATTAAAAGATACTTTTGAGCAGGTGTTAAGGATGGATACCGTACTTGCCATTGATGATGATCCCACAACACTGGGTCTGCTTGAATCGCAGCTGGGCGGACTGGGTTACAGGGTATTTACGGAAAAGGCCGCAGTCAGGGGGCTTGAGATTGCAAAAGAATTTAATCCCGACGTGATACTGCTTGATCTCTTTATGCCGGTCATGGACGGCTTTGAAGTACTGGGGGCATTACGCAGGGATAAAAAAACCCATGATATCCCTATCATCATGCTGACGGCAAACAAGGAGAAAGATACGGTCATAGAGGCAATGAGACACGGGGTGGTGGATTACATTGTGAAGCCGTATAATCCCGACAAGCTCAATCTGAAAATAAGGGCTGCACTGGTTTACGGGGGGATGAAGAAGCACCAGAATACCGGTGTCTTTATAGAGGTCAGCAGAAAAGTCGATATGATCCTTATTATGATGAGGGGGAGCCTGACGGAGAAGGGATTCCAGAACGACGTTAAAACAGTTTTCAACAGTTTCTTCATGAAGCAGGTACATGACAAAGTCTGTATTTTCGACATAAGAAGCGTCGAGGAGATGCAGGACAGGGACATTGAGGAGCTTGTGCGAATTGTAAACCTGTTCCCAGAATCGAGAAAGAAGATTATTACCGGAAGGCATTACGGGGCGATTGTCGCATCGACTGACCTTGACCAGAAGGCCGAGCTTTTTCTCTCGTTCGGGGACTTTGAGCTGGCGACCAATGCTGTATAGGAGCAGGCCGCCCGTAGATGCAGGTCGCGACCTGTCTCTACACATCAATCAATATGTTTAAAATGCATCGCGTTATTATTACCGAACTCCTTCGCCTTCCTCAGCGCTTCTTCCGCGTACTCTATTAATTGATCGAAAGATAAACCTGATCCATCGTCTATTGATGAAATCCCCAGAGTTATTGTAACAGGCATGCCGCTTTCGGAATACTTGTATTCTTCGACCCTGTTCCTCAGCTTTTCCGCCAGCGTTATAGACCCCTTGTCATCGGTATGCGGAAGGAGTATCGAGAACTTTCTGTCCCCGTACCGGGCTACTGTATCATTCACGCGGCATGACGGCTTCAGTATGTAGGCTATATTTTTCAGCACCGTGTCTCCGGCAATAAGTCCGAATTTTTTGTTATAGACGTTGAATGAATCGACATCGGCAATTATCAGTGAAAGAGAATACTTGTATCTTTTAGCCCTCTCCACCTCCTCCTTCACCTTCTGAAGAAAATGGTGCCGCTTGACCAGTGACGTAAGATCGTCCGTTACTGATAGTTTCTCTGCATGCAGTTCGGCCTCTTTTAATAAAGCAGAAGCGATACGCATTGAAATCGCCAGCAGTACAGCGGAAATAAGAAGTATCCCCGCAAAAACAGCGTAAATAATCGATGAATAGAATACCGGCTCTCTTTTAAATATGGCGGAATAGAAAGCCGTTCCTGAGATATAGAGAGTGCTTATTATCAGTGCTGTCATGCTGAGCCTGATTATCAGGTACAGGCGGTTGTTATTTGTCTGGTCCATTGCAGTTACCCGTTAATTAGTATTCAATATCCTGAAAGGATGTAATGATAGATTAATATAATATATGGTAAAGGACAAAGTTATATTTAAATATTTTTTAGAAAAGACCCCGGTCGAATTTCTTTGTCATCCCCGCGTAGTGAGGGCGACCGTAGGAAGTCCCCTGTGGACGACCGTAGGAAGTCCCCTGTGGACGACCGTAGGAAGAGCCCTGGCTGATCTGTTCTTTTATTATACTTAATTGTGCAAGGGGGGTTCCCGCACCCCCCTTATGCGTAACCCGGCGGCATGCTCAGACGCCGCATGGGGCTTGGCAGCTCACAAAACCGGCTTCGCTGCATTAGTTCTTCCATGAACGTCACCGCTCAGTTGCCGCGGGGCTTTTGTAGAAACTATTCTCTTTATATCTTTGGTTTATGATCGTCGTATCTACTTGGTGTGTAAAACAGAACTTATATAAGGGCGTGATGAGGCTTCGTGCCTCGCACGCCCCGTCGCAAACGTCCTGTTTGCTCCCTCTACAACTATACTCCCGTTGTTGTTACTTCAGACACCGATGCAGAGACCTGTGCCGCAGCCGGTACGGTATATCTGCGCTGTATCTCCCCCGGAGCACCCGGCGCGGCTTCAGTTATCGGAGGTATAATTTCGTCTGACTGCGTTCGATGCAAACGACTCCGTTCGCGTTGTCCACGGCCTATCCACTGTTTGAGATTGGATTTACAAAACTTTTCCAGTTCAATTATTTTTGCACCATAAAAGATATAGATACTGTTTATATTAATATAACTCCCTGAAAACACACCGGCTTATCCGATATTCAATTCTATTACGCAATTTTCAGCCTGTTATAATTCCGTACGCATGGAGGATGCCATGAAAACAAAAATTTTAATGATTTACCCGGAGTTCCCCACGACCTATTGGAGTCTCAAATACGCACTCCGGTTTGTAGGTAAAAAAGCGGCAACAATCCCGCTTGGTCTTTTAACAGTAGCGTCACTGCTTCCTGAAGATTATGACGTTAAGCTGACAGATATGAACGTTGAAAAACTTAACGAAAATGATATCAGGAATGCTGATATGGTTTTTATCTCTTCAATGATTGTGCAGAAACAGTCATTTGATGAAGTCGTCGCCCTCTGCAACAGGCTGAAGGTGCCGGTAGTAGCCGGGGGGCCGTATCCGACCTCATCATATAATAAAATAACAGGGGTGGATCACTTTGTTCTGAATGAGGCTGAAAATACGCTGCCGTCATTTATACATGACTACGAAAACGGGTCGCTGCAGAAAGTATACTCAAACAGTGAGAAACCGGATATCACAAAGACTCCTCCTCCGCGGTTTGATCTTATAGATTTTAAAAAATACAATAACATAGCACTTCAGAATTCAAGAGGGTGCCCGTTCAATTGCGAGTTCTGTGATATCATAGAACTGTTCGGCAGGGTGCCGAGGTTCAAAGATCCGGAACAGTTCGTTCGCGAAATGGACCTTGTCTACAAACACGGCTTCAGGGGGTCGCTGTTCGTGGTTGATGACAATTTTATCGGTAATAAAAAAAAGGTCAGGGAGCTGCTGCATCATATAATCGACTGGCAGAAGGCGAACAATTATCCTTTTTCACTGTTTACCGAAGCAAGCCTTAATCTTGCAGCGGATGATGAGCTGCTGAAACTGATGACAGAAGCGGGGTTTGATATGGTTTTTATGGGCATAGAAACTCCTGACACCGAATCACTGAAATCGTGCAATAAAAACCAGAACCTCAATATCGATCTGTACCTGAGTATTGATAAGATACAGAGAGCGGGTATTGAGGTCACAGGCGGTTTTATTGTCGGTTTTGACAATGACACCGAAGACATATTTGACAGGCAGGTGGAGTTTATACAAAAAGCGGGAATTTCAATGGCTATGGTGGGGCTGCTGGGCGCACTTCCCGGCACTCAGCTGTACAGGCGGCTGAATAGGGAGGGGAGGCTTAAAACGGGCGACGATTTTTCAGGCAATAATACCCACAACTTACAGATGAATTTTATACCTGTGATGCCTGAAACAAAACTGGTAAGGGGATATAAAAAAGTAATTTCAGAAATTTACAGCCCTGAAAGATATTTTGAACGCTGTTATACTTTTCTTGAGAAGCTCCCTGATGTAAAGATGAAAACACAGAGGGGGGTTTCGCTGATGAATATCAGAGCGTTATTTCTTTCTCTTTTAAAACAGGGATTTTCATCATATTCAATTCATTATTTCCGGTTTCTGTGGAGAGTATTAATTCACAACACGAGGCGTTTTCCGCGGGCCGTTGAACTCGCAATAAAAGGCTATCATTTCTTTATTATAACCCGGGAAACTATAAAAGCCGATGATCTCTCTATCCAGATGAATCAGGAGAAAAAACTTCTCGAAAATACATCTGATTTTCTTGCCGCAATACCCGGGATGCAAATTCATGCTGCGGCAGAATACATCAGAATCCTTATAAATTACAGAAAAAAAATGGAAAGAAAATATTCTCACTTAAGCATGGAGGTGCAGCTTTATCTCCGCGAGCAGTATGAGGATTACATCAAGAAGTTTAATACCTGCATATCCGGTATCAGAAAGTTTCATCACAACGGTTCTGCAGGGGAATAGAAAAGCCGGCAGGGGCGGGTCGCGCTCATTTCGACAGGACTCAAAACAAGTGCGGGAATCTATACCGTTTTTATCTCCCCCCGGCAGGCCGGGACAGGTAAAAATATAATCTGTTGACATCAGAATACCCCGTTATATTCATTGTTTTATGAAACTGACAATAACAGCAAAAGACAGTAAAACCTCAGCAAGGGCATGCGAAATTGAGACAACCAGAAGCACAATAAAGACCCCTGTTTTCATGCCTGTGGCCACGCGCGGGGCAATACGCGCACTGACAAAAGACGACATTGAAAACCTCGGTTTTGATATAATGCTGTCAAACACGTACCATATATACCTCCGTCCCGGGACCGGCATATTAGAGGCCGCCGGGGGGCTGCACAAATTCATGAATTACAAAAAATCTCTGCTGACCGATTCCGGCGGCTTCCAGGTCTTCTCTCTCAGCGACCTGTGCAGGGTGAAGGAGGACGGCGTCGAGTTCAGTTCTCACCATGACGGCTCGCGGCATTTCTTTACGCCGGAAAAGGTGCTCGATATACAGAGGGTAATAGGCTCCGACATAATGATGGTACTGGACCAGTGCACCAGTTACCCCATAGAGAGGGAGAAGGCTGCCGCTGCGATGGAGCGTACGATTTCATGGGCGGAGAGGTCAAAAAAATACTATGATGAAACCTTCGACAGGGAGCTGCAGGCCTGCTTTGCCATAGTTCAGGGGAGCGTTTTCCCCGATTTAAGGGTGGAGTGCGCGAAGAGGCTTGTCGATCTCGATTTTCCGGGATACGCCATAGGCGGGCTCTCGGTGGGTGAGCCGAAAGAGCTCTACAGGGAGATAACTGAAATTCTGACCCCGCACCTCCCTGGAGACAAACCTAGGTATATGATGGGGGTAGGGAGCCCGCTTGAGATGCTTTTCGGGATACGCCACGGTGTCGACATGTTCGACTGCGTAATGCCGACCCGTATTGCCAGGAACGGCACCCTGTACACTTCAGCGGGAAGGGTGAATATTAAAGCCGCGCAGTATGAGAACGATTTCGGGCCTCTGGATGAAAAATGCGGCTGTTATGTATGTAAAAACTTCTCCAGGGCATATCTCAGGCACCTGTTCAGAGAGGGGGAGATAGCGGCTCTGACCTATAATACATACCATAACCTTCATTTTATGAAGAATTTCATGGACGAGATACGCCGGTCGATTATCGACGGGAGTTTCACTGAAATAGAGGCAAAATGGCTAGCTGTGTTCAGTTAAATTTTATTAAAAATTAATTATATTAAAATATCGTAAAATGTTGATTTCCCCGAAGTAGTAGTTATATTGAAAAAAACAGATATGTTACAGTAATTCACCGGGGAGCAATAAACAGCCTGACCGGGTGTTTTTGTGGTGTTATTTCTGTGATCGATTATGTTAAAAAATATCCCGTTTTTTAAATAAACTATATAAATCTACATAAATAATGAGTTTATAAAGCTTGACAAGCTTTTTATCATGAGATTATAGTGTAACTCTATAGATGGGTTTTAAGGAGGAATGATCTCTATGGACATAAGTTCCAGAACTAAAGGAGAGGTCGTCATACTTGATATTTCCGGTGAAATTGATCTTTACAATGCTCCGGAGATTAAGGATATAATAAATAAGTTGATTGAACAAAAAAGATATAACGTTGTAATCAATCTTAAAGACGTAACTTATATTGATTCTTCAGGTATAGGGGCTCTTATTTCAAGCTTGTCAAATCTAAAGAAGTACCAGGGCGGATTGAAAATTATAAATGTTTTTGCCTCTGTTCGCAAGGTTTTTGAGCTGACCAAATTGACATCATTTTTTGATATTTATGACAACGAAGATGATTCTGTTAAGGCTTTTCAGCAATAATTTTAAACACGATATTTATTTAATTAATGCAGGAGTATTCCTATGAAACAAAGATCAGTACTCGGAATCGTTTTATTTTTAACATTGCTATTTGTTGCCTGTGAAGATAAAATTCCAATCAAGGAGTTCACAAAGGCCAAAGAGGCTATTGACCTTGCAAAATCGGTCAAGGCTGACCAGTACAGTCCCGTTGAATTTAAAGAGGCCAACGACCAGCTGATTAAAGCTCATCAGGTTCTGATCAAGGATGAAAAGCTTGAGGATTCAGTAAAGAACTCCGAGCAGTCATATTTGAAGGCGATGGAGGCCTATAACAAGTCCGCTGTGCTCTATGCTGCCGATGGTCTCAAAAAGGCTGATGAAGCGATAGCGGCTGCCGATATCGTTTTCGCCGAGAAACTCTCTCCGGATAATTTCGCGAAAGCCCGTGAACTCTATGCCGCCGCTAACAGCAAGTTTGAGAGCAAGGAGTATGTTGCATCCCAGGCACTTTCAGAAGAATCATACCAGAAGGCTGTAAAGGCAAAAGATGAGTCTGTTGACAATAAGTACCAGCTTCAGGTCAAGATTGATGAAGTCCATGCCGTTCTTTCAAAAATTGAACAGTTTGACTACGAATCATATGCACGTGAAAAATATAATATAGCTAAAAGCAAAACAGCCGATGCCGAGAAGGCATACAGCAACGATGCCCTGAAAGACGGATTTGATGCAGTTGAAACTGCCAGAATAAATGCCGACGAGGCGTACAAGCTGACTATGAACGGTGTTACTGCGAAGAAACTTGCAGAAGCCGAAGCTGTAGTAGATGAAGCCGATAAATCAAACGGCGCAGCGGTTGCAGTTGAGGACCTTGCCGCTGCCAAGGAAGCGCTGAATAACGCCAGGCTCCAGAAGAATAACGGAAACTTTGACGAATCTATCACCTATTCCAACGAAGCTATAAGGCTTGGAAACAATGTCATCGAAGAGGGTAAAAAAGCAGCTATCGCGGCTGCCCTTGTGAAACAGCAGAATGACGCCGACAAAGATAAAGACAAGGATAAAGACAAAGATAAAGATAAAGACAAAACCGCAGTTAAGACCAAGAAAGGCTTTGTTGAAGAGGATGAGAACTATTTCTACTATAAGGTAAAAACATGGGAGAAATATGAGGAGTGTCTCTCCCGTATAGCCGAGAAATATTATAAAAATGCAAAGGCATGGAAGAGAATACAGAGAGCCAATGACAATCTGATAAACAATCCGGACCTGATTCAGCCGGGCTGGGTATTGAAAATACCTAAAGTAAAGAAGTAATAAAGAATAAAAGATTAACGAATAACTGAAGGATTATGAGCCAGAGATATAACAACACTGAATTCATGGATGCGGAAGACGACAGAAATCCAGATCCGTCACGTTCGCGCTCTGCTGACGATGTGCTTGATGATCTGCAGTTTGATTCAGACCTGAAAAATGATGATAATGTAAAAAATTCCGGCAAGGACTTTACCGATTCATCAATTTCATGGTATCTGGACCAGATTAACAGAATTCCGCTGCTGACAAGGGTGCAGGAGGATACTCTGGCCAGGCTGTCGAGAGACGGCAGCGAAAAAGCGAAAGACGAGCTGATACGTTCCAATCTCCGTTTTGTTGTATCGATCGCAAAAAAATATCAGACCAGCGGTATCTCTCTTCTCGACCTTATCAATGAAGGGAACCTCGGTCTGATAAAAGCCGCTGAAAAGTTCGACCCTGACAGGGGTTTTCATTTTATATCATACGCTGTGTGGTGGATCAGGCAGTCGATAATGCTTGCCATTTCGCAGAAGGCCTCTCTTATAAGGCTGCCTCTTAACAGGACCGCCGATCTTCAGAAGATCGAACGTGTCCATAAAAAACTGGAAAACAAGTTCGGCCGCGAGCCCTCGGCCAGTGAAATAGCCGAAGAGCTCGATATGGACAATGAGGAGATAAACCATCTTCGCAACATTACGCAGGATTTTGTTTCGCTCGATTCTACGCTTGGTGATTCGGAAGACACGACTATACTGGATATGATAGTAGACCCGAAGGCTGATTCTCCCGACGAACATGTTTTTGAAGAGTCGCTGATTAATTCACTTAACGAGGTACTTGCGACTCTCACTGAATCTGAAAAAGAGATCCTCTGCATGAGGTACGGGCTCAACGGTTACGCTCCGATGTCGCTTCAGCAGATAGGTGATAAATTCAATCTGTCCAAAGAGCGTATCAGGCAGATAGAAAAAAAAGCCATCAGGTTACTCCGCCATCCTTCAAGAAGCAGCAAATTAAAAAGTTTTATGCAGGATTAAAAAAATGAGATATCTTTTTGCCGGAATTATCGCAGGGGCGCTTGCGGGCATGTTTTTGTTTACCGGTATCCAGGCTTCCGAGATCGTCCCCGAATTCTACAGCCCCCTTTCCAATATTGATATTGCGGCCAATACGGGCATCAGAAGCATCCCCGATTCATTCATTGTCCCGATGGAGGGTAAAACCTTTCTTGTCGATTCGGGCGGAAACGCAGTAAAAAAAGTCGAGTATAGCGATTCGATGGTGGAGTTCAGCGGAAACGGGAACTATTATATCATGTACGGAAAGGTGAGCACAAAGATCGAACTTTACGGTATTAACGGAGAGAGATACTGGCAGAAGGACTCAAGGGAGAAACCGTTTCTGTCCTATAACGGCAGACTGATTTTTCTGCTTAATGGAGACCACAGCGGCATACGCATCTTTGACACAAACGGCAACTCCGTCGGTTCCGCGCAGATCGCCGGTAGGCTGTGCACGTCGGTTGAGTTTTCTGAAAAAAACGATTTCGGCGTCTGCGGATTTGTTGACGGGACATACCATTTCGTAAACCAGGACGGCATCGTTATAAACAGCGGCCGTGTTCCAGCCGGTAATGCGGTGAAGGGGACAAGGGTCAGCAGCAACGGCAGGTTCGGTTTTATACATTACGGCAATACTGCAAAAGACGGTGTCAGGATTGTCAATCTGGTTAAGAACAAATTTCACGATTCAGCGATCGGTAACCCGCATGTTGTAAAAACGGCTATGAATATATCCGACGACGGCGACGGTGCGGTTTTTGATATAGACAAGGTCCTTGTGTACGATGACGACTGCGATCTGAAATTCAAGCTGAATGTTCCGAAGAAAAAGCCGGGCTATTCGACTCTGTCGCTGGAAAAGGGTATTTATATACTCGGTTACACAAAAGAGAGCGGCGGGTCGCAGATGGTGGTTTTCCGTGACAGCGGCGAGGTCTTCTACTCGAAGGATTTCCCGGGGGAAGCGTATCTTGCAGGCAGCATCAGGGAGAGCCTTATATTTCTAAGAGGATCGGATAATCTGTTTGCCTATAAAATCCGGATTCTGTCGCACTGATTATATTCGAAAGAGTTCGGGCCTCTCTCTGTTTCCCTCTCTTTTCCAGTCCGTTCATCAGTATCTTCCCCTTTCTGATTGCCGAGTCTATCGCGGCGTTTCTGTATTCGTCACTCAGTCTTTCGCCTGAGTCTGCAAGCAGCTTTAGAATCGAATACAGCCTGAACCTGTCCATCGCCGGGAATGATGCGGAGAGCTGGTCGCTGTGTCCGGCGTACCTTGTTATAAGTTTTTCCCTGATAAGTCCGATCCCTTGGAATGGTGTTATCCTGAGCCACAGGTCATAGTCTTCGCAGGCCGGAAGCTTCCGGTCAAAGAGCCCGTACTGTTCAAAAACTGTCCTCGAGATACAGACCGACGACGGGCTTATAAGGCACAGCTCGAGCGAAGGGATGAAAATTTTCCCCTCCGGTTTCAGGTGCTTCTGTCCGGGGTTCACTCTTCTGCCGTTTCTGATCCAGATATCTTCAGTCTGGTGGATCAGTATGCCGGGATTTTTTTCTATGAATTCACGGTGCATACGCAGTTTTCTTCTGTCCCATGTGTCGTCGGAATCGAGCAGGGTGATGTATGGCGCCGTTGATGACAGGATACCGCTGTTTCGCGCCGCGCTTACGCCGGAGTTCTGCTGGTAAATGTATCTTATTCTGTCTTTATAAAGGCAGGCGAGTTCGGATGTGCCGTCGACGGAGCCGTCATCAACGACGATAATCTCGAAGTCTCTGTCGTCCTGCGCAAGTACGGAATCGACAGCATTTTTCAGCTTCTCTTTTCTGTTGTATGACGGAATTATTACGCTGAAGTACGGCATCTATAGAAAGTACAGTTCCCTGTCGGTGATGATGGAAAAACCGGCTTCTTTCAGGATCTTTTCTGTCATAGGAATGTTATCCACCTGGAATACAAAAAGGGTGAGGTTTTTTTCATACATCGTAAAACCGTAGGCATCTTCTATGTTGATATTTTTTCCGGAAAGGGCAGATGCCGCTTTATGAAAACCGGACGGGGTGTCCTCTATCGTTACGGCAACGATATCTTTCAATGTCGAGGCTATCCCCTCTTTTTTCAGGTGTTCGTTCCCCTCTGCGGGTTTGTCAAGTAGCAGCTTTATGATGCCGTAATCGCCGGAGCTTGATATTGTAATAGCTCTTATCGTGATGTTGTTTCTGTCCAGTATCTCGGTAATACGGGTTATTTTGCCCGGTTTGTTTTCCGCAAAGACAGACACCTGGTGCGGCATAGCCTCTCCCCCTTTTTGTATTGCTTCCGCTTTTTCAGATGCGGTTTCCTGCATTACTTGTAGATCATTATAAAATCAGGATGTCAATAATAACTTTATTCTCAGTGCATTTTTCGGATGTCATTAAAAAATAATACGGATCTTTATTTCACAGATGAAAATATTTGAGAATGAAGAAACTGGAGTCTGAAATCATCCGGCATTTGGCCGCCTCCTTCAGTAAATGAGGCACTGCTATTTTTTAAGATTAAAATGAAAACCTGTTAACACGATAGCCCACTTTATCAAAGGTCGGCTCATGCGCATCTCCCACAAGGGGACTTCCGAAGGTTGCTTGCGCCGCCGTCAGAGCAATCAGGATTATTGCCTGCAAACATTCGACAGAATGTCGAAATAAAGTTTGTCTGGTACTGACCTGTACATCGGGTGAAGCCCCGGCAGCGGAAGGGGGATTTAAAATGGATGGAACACGTCGCTCTTCTTCCGGTATCTTTATATATGAAAATTTACTTTACAACAAAATGGCCGTTTTCGATAATGTTTAAAAAATCCTGGAGGATAGGATGAATATTTTAATTTTCGGCCCCAACGGGAGCGGTAAGGGGACTCAGGGGGCAATTGTTCAGAAGATGTTCAGTGTTACTCATGTAGAGTCGGGAGGACTGTTCAGGGATAATATTAAAGGCGGAACCGAATTAGGAAAGAAAGCTAAAGAATTTATAGACAGAGGGGACCTCGTTCCTGACAGCATAACTATTCCGATGATACTCGACAGGCTGAAGAGGGATGACTGTAAAAGCGGCTGGCTGCTGGACGGCTTTCCGAGAAATCCCGAACAGGCTGCCGCACTGAAAAAGTCGCTCGACGCTGAATCTATCAGAATTGATTACGTGATAGAGATATCTCTGGACAGAGAGAGTGCAAAAAAGAGGATCATGGGGAGAAGGCTCTGCGAGAATGACAACAACCATCCGAATAACATATTTATAGATGCGATAAAACCGAAGGAACAGAACGGCGGATTTGTATGCCGGGTCTGCGGAGGAGCTCTCTCTACACGGGCTGATGATCAGGACGAAAATGCCATTAACAAAAGACATGAGATATACTATGATGGTGTAAACGGTACGGAAGCCGCAGTGGAGTTTTTTAAAAAGGTTTCGGAAGAGACAGATGGAACGAAATTCATAAAACTTGACGGTACCCCCGGTGTATCCGAGGTCAGCGATATACTTAAAAAACAGCTGGTTTGAATTTAAACATAAATGTGTTTTATAATAAAAGAGAAGCCCGCCTGAAGCGGGCTTCTCTTTTATTATGGTAAGGTTATAAAATGCGGGATATTAATGCATGATCCATGCCGGCTAATTATGTATTTTAATTGACTTTGATAAAATAAAGATATACATTTGTATAATAGGCTGAATAATACAAAAAAGGTGTTGATATAATGGAAAATAAATATAAGGTAGCTGTTGCTGCAAGTTTTATCCCTGCTCTGGTAAATATTGCGGGTTCCGTATATGTCTTTATGAATTTCTCGATGTTTCAGTTTTCAGGATATTTAACAGGCACTATTCTCGGCATTATACTTTCAGTAATGTGGCTGATGCAGGTAAGAAAGGCTTTCGGGTCTCATGCGATAAAACTCCTTAAAGTAACCTTTAAAGCCTTTTTTCTGAAATTTCTTGTTTTCCTTATCTTCATCGCCGGCGTTTACTATCTGTATAATTTCAGCAGAACTTTTTTTGCCGCTTCATTCTTCATATCATTATCGTTAAGTGCAGTGATAGAAATATGGTTTTACGCCTCTCTGAATAAAGCTAACAGCTGATCGTTTTTAAAATAACTACAACAGGTATTATCTATGGATAAAGAAAGTCTTCAGAAGTTAAGCAAAGAGGAGTTGATTCAGATAATTGAAAAAAGCAGCACTAAATATGAATCAGAATTTGACGGTTCAAAATTCAAACTGCCTGCCTTCAGTTCCATAATTGAATCAGCATACGATATTATATTCGTTATTGATAAAGAACTCCGTATCCAGTACATGAATAAAGCATGGATCGAAGCGTTCCCGTCACGAGACGCGACACCGGGAAGAAACTACAGGGATTACCTGCATGAGGTTGAACTTGAAAGGGGGAGTTACGTCGTTGATTCCGTGCTTAATAAAGGACAGGTCTTCAGAAACGAGCTTCTTAAAATATTTGAGAACGGCCAGCCTTACTATTTTGTTACCAACTTCTCCCCGATAAAGGATGAAAAAGGGGAGATTGTGGCTCTGATAGGTATAATGAGAAATTATACAGAACAGTACCAGATACAGAAAAAGCTGAAAGAGAACACAATCATTCTTGAACAGAAGGTCCAGGAGCAGATCAAGCAGGCTGAGGAATTGAAAAGCCTTCGTGACCTTAATGAGGATATCATAAACCACGCGCCGATAGGGATGTTCATGGTGGACCCGTCGGGGATTGTAATCAACGAGAATCCGATGCTGAGCCAGATAATGGCCAGGGAGCCGAACAGCCTTGTGGGAGTAAATGTAATAAAGTATAAGGGATTTGTTGATTCCGGATTTACCGGTTTTTTCAACCAGGCTCTGCAGTCGAAGAAGACGATCAGGGCTAGCGAGAAAAAATACACTCCGATTTCCGGGATCAGGGACATTATTGTAAACATAACCTTTGACCCGATAATAAACCGTTCCGGTGCTGTGGAGCGGGTTCTGATAATGATAGAGGACGTCACCGAATCGGTAGAGACCAGGAACAAGGTTGCCAGATCTGAAAAGATGAGCGCTCTGGGACTGCTCGCATCCGGTGTTGCTTCGGAGCTGAAGAGCGGTATCAATAAAATGGTTATGGACCTGAACTTCGTTGACACCAACCTCGATGAATACAGTCCGGCGATTGAGTATGTCGATGCGATGAAAAAGGAGCTGGAAAGGATAAAGAACATCTCGGAACAGCTGCTGAGCCTTGCGATCATTGATGAGAGAGACAAAGAAAAATGCGAAATAAACAAAGTGATTACGAACCATCCTGTGGATGTCTTTATAAACAAGATCAGAAATGACGGCCACGAGGTTGACGTGATACTCCCCGAAACAAGTCCCGAGGTGCTTGCAACAAATAACCAGATACAGCAGCTTCTTATCCAGTTTCTTGAGAACGCCGAGGATGCGTTGATGGACGGAGGTAAGATTACACTTAAGGTTGAAACGGTCAAAACAGAGGAGAACAACCAGTATGCCGTTATCACGCTGACCGATACCGGGGTTGGTATACCGAAAGAGAATATCAATAAAATCTTTCAGCCGTTTTTTACAACCAAAGGTAAAAAGGGGACCGGCCTTGGCCTTATGATAGCGACAAATATAATAAACAATATCGGCGGATCGATAGGTGTTAAAACTAATCCGGGCGAAGGGACTTCTATAAAAGTAGTTCTGCCGCAGGTTAATTAAACAGGGAGCATAAGACAATGATAAGTAATCGAGTTGATGTTATAAAGATTTTTCAGAGCGGTGGTTACGATATTATAGCTCCTGAAAAGAGAGTGGAGCTGAAGCCTGAGTCTGGTGATAAAAATGATTTAGTAATGCTGAAAAACGACATGTTGAGCCAGTCTCTGGAGTATAAGGAGAATATAAGGAAAAACGTTCCGTCGGAGGTATCCCCGGTACTGAAAATGATCCCCGAGGGGGAGTATGATATTCCCACTATAGTCGAATACCTGAACTGGCACATGAATAATGTCGGTGAGATCGTTATAGGGAGGGGGGATATTATCCGTCAGGCGATCTATGCTGTTTTAACCGGCGAGCATATGCTGCTTTTAAGCAGGACCGGTATGGCTAAATCCTATCTCGCTCAATCCATATTCAATATCTTTGAGGGGGCAAGGATCTTCTCGTCCCAGGCGAGCAAGGACCAGACGCCGGACAACTATTTCGGACCGTATAATATCGATGAGTTCAGAAAGGGGAGAATCAGGCATAATATAAAAGGTTCGATCATTGAAGCCAACCTTATCTTCCTTGATGAGTTTTTTGATGCCAGCGACGTGGTTCTCCGTTCGCTGCTTTCAGTATTGAATGAAAGGAAGTTCATCAACGGTTCCGAGCAGATCGACGCCGCTGTACACACCGCCGTCGCCACTGCCAACTATATGAGGATGAACGAGGTTACCGAGGCTGTACTCGACAGGTTTACATATAAAGCGATAATACCCGAAGACAACAATATATATAATCAGCTTCTTATAGACCAGACCTACACGTTAAGCAGGGGTAAAGCCTCGGAGCCTGACAAAAAGATTTTTTTCAACCAGATACTTTTCCTGAATGACGTAATCACGAACAAGCACCGCGACATAAAGGTCACTGTTCCGGAATTCATTTATTTCATGAAGAACGTTTTTGTCACCAAGTTTGTAAGCGAGATGAGGAAGAACGACCAGAACTTCTTCATCAGCCCCAGGAAGCAGGCGAAGCTGGGCGATTTTCTCCGCGCATCCGCTGTTGTCAATAACCGCTTTACTGTAAACATGGATGACCTCAGGGACATGCACTTCGCGCTATGTACGCTGAACAGTTATACTTCGATAAAAAATCTTGATAAGTCCGAGAAGGATCTGTATCTCGATGTTTACCAGAAAACAATGAACCATTTTAAAGCGACAGGCGCGCTTGCACAGATAGAGTTTCTTCTGGGAGTAAGATCTGTTTTCGAGGAGATAAAAAATGATCCCGAAAAGAGAGACATGATTCTGAAGAAAAGCACCCTGCTTGACAACCTGAAGAATCTTTTCAGGCTTGTGTTTACAGGTAAACGTAACGAGGATGATGAAGTTACTCTCGATTCGCTGAAGAAAAGCGTCTTCGATGTAAGCTCTTCGGTTGAAGAGGTAAATGAGCTGAAGAACGGTATTCTGAAGGAATACAGAGAACTTACATAGGATATTTGGAATGATCTCTCAGAAGAAAGGGGACGATTTTTTCGGATATTGGGATTCGCTCGGATTTTTTGACAATATTCAGGTGATTCTTCCTCCTCAATTTATGCTGCTGTTTGAAATAGCGCGTACTCTTTTTACCGACAAGAGTTCCGCCGATGCGCTGAACGCGATAGAAAACATCTCTACCGAGGAGATAATACATATCCCCGACAGGACCGAGAGCATCTCGGTAAACAGGATCGAGCGCCAGTCTCCGCTCAGCGACAGGATGGAGATTGAGAATTATAAAAACATAATTGACCTCAAGCGCACTCTGCCGCGCGAACTCGCGATGGATGACGATGTTTTCAACGCCAAGCTGTTTACCAAGACGCTGATGGTCCAGAAATACTACGAATCCGACAGCGATAACTTCAAGCCGATATCGACAATGAAAAACGAGAAGGGGAGAGAGGCAAATAAGTTCGACCAGCTTTTCTATATCCTTCTGGATACCTCGCGGTCGATGGATGTTCACATGAGGGGTTTCTATGCGAAGTGTATCGTGTCTGAGTTCCTGAGACGCAAGCTGGGGACAAATGCGAAACTCTTCTTCAGAACCTTTGATACGAATGTCGGCGATCTCTATAAAATCGAAAAAAAAGAGGACTATCCCTACCTGATTGAAAAGGTACTCTTCTCAACAACAGGCGGAGTAAGCACAAATTTACAGAAAGCGGTATACCAGGCTGTTGACGATATAAACTACACAAAGGACATGGTGAATGCGGAGATACTGGTAGTCACCGACGGTATCAGCAAGATCGATGTGCATGATATGGTAGACAAGCTCGGGAAGGTAAAACTTCACATCTTAAAAATCGGCGATGACCTTCCGGAACCCGATTTCTATGATATGAAGTCGGAGCTGTCGAACCAGAAAATAGAATTTGATCCGTCGTCGATAAATATGAGAGACATCAAAAACCGTATCCAGAACCGCCATGAGGATGATGCCCCGCTGACGCTGGTTGAGCAGAGGATTCACCGGCTGATGCTTGAAAACTCGAACAATATCCTCAAAGACCTGAAAAAAATCTCGAAAAACTATATAGAAGTCGGCGATATCAAAACCGACAAGCTTTATGATGTATCCTACGAAAACCTTGAGAACCTCTTCCACTGGGTAAAAAAAATCGAATCTGTGGATCTGAAATACATGAACCTCGAGGAGAAGGAACGCGTTTACAAGCAGGCCTATTTTCTCGGGCAGTACATAAAAATGCTGCATGACCAGTGCTCGAAAAACAAGGCTGAGCTGAAGAACTTTATCGACCGTATCGCAAAGATAAAGAGCAAACTGATGGAGGATACGGAACTCTTCCTGTTTATTGTAAAAGCGGGGAAATACCATGACGACAAGAAGAAGCTGAGGCTCGACAAGAAAGAGGCGCGCAAGCTGATGAAGCAGATGTCTCAGATGGATAAAAAGATCACTATCAAAGACATGAAAAAGGCGCAGCTTACTTTCAGCTTTGAACCTGGCAAGGGTGAATCCGGAAAACTTTTTCTTTTCCTGCTGATAAAACTGTGGCAGCTGATTGCCGGGATCGCTACTTTCCCGTTTAAAAGAAAAGAAAAAGATGAAGATGATAAAAAAATGACGATAGTCGCTCCGAGCGATGATATAGAAAATATTAAAATTGATAAAAATAAAAACAGAAAAAAGAAGAAAGTAAAGAAGGATAAAAAGAGATAAATAATCTTCGTAATTCCGCCGATGGCTTCAGGCCGGATGCAATAAAAAAAGGCTGACATTTTATGTCAGCCTTTCTGTTTTTTTACCCGACCTTCCCTTTGTACCAGTCAACGGTATCGGAAAGGATGTCGATATTGTCCTTTTTCGGCGACCAGCCTGTGATCGTTTTCAGCCTGTGGCTGTCGAGATACACTGTATGGAAAATGAAGAGAAAGTGTTCTTTTGTGAAGTAATTGACATCTGAGAATTTTGACAGAATGGCATAGTAAAACGCCTTCAGTTTTGTAACATGTTTTATTGCGAAGTCGAGCTTTTTCTTTTCCTTAAGTTTCAGGATCTGCTCCATCTGTGTGGGCACATTGTCCGAGCCGACATTGAAAGAGAAACCGTAGGCCTTTTCTCCTGCCTTGTATACTTTATAGAACGCCTCCGCTGCGTCTTCCGGAGATAAAAGCTGGAACCTTGAATCGCCGTCACCGGATATAAACATCACGTTGTCGTTGCCGAGACCCATTGCCATGTAAAGCGTAATCAGTATTGAGGAATTTTTTACCTCGGGACCCGCGATAACAGAGGGTCGTATTACTGAAAGATTTATCTCATGTTTTTTAGCGAAATCCTCACAGAGAATTTCTGCCTTCAGCTTGTCTTTTCCATAGGCGGTGTAAGGTCTTTTTCTGTCATCTTCCTTTAACGGGAAGGCATCGTTTTTACCGTAGACTGCGTAAGTGGAAAGGAATATTAACCTTTTAATCTTGAACTTTTTTACAGAGGTCAGCAGGTTTTTTGTTCCATTAATGTTGATTTTTTTCATTTTTCTGCGGCCGGTTTTCTGGGCCCTGTTTTTGTCCATAAGATGTATTACTGTATCAACCCCTTTACACGCCAGGTTGAGTTTTTTCATTGTAAAAAGATCCCCCTGAATGAATTCGACTCCGTCAGGGATTGTTTTAGGTTTGTACTGATCATAGCATCTTATTTTTTCACCGTTCCGGATGAATTTTTCAACCAGAGCATTACCCAGCAGGGAGTTTGAACCGGTGACGAGTATCATAAGCATCCTCCAAAAAAATCAGTAATAATACTTTATGTATTATCAATGAATATATATTAATCTTAAAGTCAAGACACTATTTATCTGTAAGTTTTTTTAATATAAAAAATTTTTTCATCAGGCTGAGTGCGTCAATGCGGAAGAGGTGAGCAGAGGGTGACACAGAACGGTTAATCGGAAGGCAGGTACGGCTTTACTAGAAATTTTACCCTTTTTGTACAGAGAAGCACTCCTTCGGCACGGCCGTAAATATTGTCCGCTTTTACAACGGCAAATTCTGACAATTGCGCGCGGTTGTCCGGAGCCGCGTAGTATTCTTCGTTTTTTAGAGTTATATCAGCGCTGTAGCCTTCACTGCTCTGTATGACAGGATATTTTAAGCTCCCTCCGGTTTCTGAGATCACGTCGTAATCTGTCAGTGAAAATTTTTTAAGCTCACTCTCGGTGAAAATCGACTGCTGCAGCGCTGAGTCCTCAACTGAAAAATGTCCTTTTACGTATGAAACTTTTTCTCCGGGCAGACCGATAATTCTTGTTATGCTGAAGTTTTCATTTTTCAGGACTATCATCTCCCCCCTGCTGTAGCGACTGTCTGTTATTTTCTTTATAACAGCGATGTCTCCATTCTCGATAAGCGGAGGGGAGCTGTTTTTCATAAGAGTAAATGAAAATGCGGAGAAGAAAACGGCAACAGAGCCGAGTGTTATTATGATGCTGCATCCGGCAAAAAGGGCCAGAAAGCCGGCTGAATTGGTTTTTGACAGTATAATCTTTTTTTTGTTCAGGCTCGTAACAAGGGAATTAACAGGTGAAAAAAATGTTATCATTAAAAAAAACAGAATAGAAAAGAAAATTTCTGTCAGGTATGAAGTCTTCATATTGTTTAAAGAGTAAAAGAGCACGGCAAGAGGCGACGCTGCCCTGAGCAGCGCAAGGATTATACCCCTCTGGGTTGAGCCTGAGTATACTTCACCCATCCCGGTTATCAGAATTGACATTAAGAATGCCTTGAGCGGATTCAGGATTCTCTCTTTACCTGAAATGATTATTCTTTTACTCAATACCTGTTATTCTCCATGTTTTATCTTACGGATTTGCAAGTGGCACCCTTTACCTGACATCTGTAAGGCCCGGGATGCGGTATCCCTGTATCGGTTTGTAGAGTACGGAATGCCTTCATGAAGGTCAAACAGATTTTGTAATAACTGCCTGTTATTCATTAGAAAGATTCTATAAAAACTGAATTTCCAGAAAGAGGCTGAAGTCTCTGCCGGTTTAATCCTTTAGCGTTAAATCTTTTAGCCTTAAATCCTTAAATCCTTTAATCCTATAATTCTTTAATCCTGGAATCCTGTTGTCCTGTAATCCTGTAAATCGTGTCCATTTTTGAATATTAGTTGACTTGACTGTATTCTGCTGTATCATTTGATAATCGGTTTGATGATTCCCCGGAGGCTTAAAGTTGAACAAGAACAGGATCGGTAAAACAATATATCTGTCGCTGCTGGCGCTTATCATTACATTGACTTCCGCGCTGGTTTCGGATGCACAGAACGCGATATCCCTTAACAGGGACGGCTGGGTAAGTTTCAAGAAAACGGAATACGACAGGGCTCTGTTCAGTTTTGTCAATTCCCTGAGATTAAACAGTAAATATTCCGATTCCATGATAGGAGCCGGAAAATCATATTATGCCCTCGGTGTCTACGACAGGGCCCTTGAGATGTTTTCAGATGCGCTTAAGCTGGACGGCAACTCTGTTGAAGCTCTTAACGGTACAGGTATGGTGCTAACCGAGACCGGGAGGTTTACCGACGCGATAGGTTATTTCGAGAAGGCGTTCAAAATCTCCGGCGATTCCATCGATTCGGAGTACGGTATCGCCTATGTATATTATAAAATGGATAAAAGGCTCTGGGCGAAAAGGAAGCTTGAAAATATATTCAAAAGCAATCCGTACCATTTTCAGTCGCTGCTTCTTATGGCGGATATAAAGACAGACGAAGGAAGACTTAAAGAGGCCAGGGGATATGTCGAGAAGGCTATCGACGCTGCGGGGGAATCTCCGGACGGGCACATTAAATATGGAAGTATTCTGCTTAAAAACTATCTGATCACGGGCGATTCCGGTTCCCTCGAGGAGGCCCGTGAATCGTACGGCAGGGCGCTCTCCATAAACCCGGCGAACTTCAGGGCCAATATGGACATGGGTCTTATATCGCTGATGGAGATAGATGATTATAACTTCAGCAGGGCTCTCTCTTCCGGGGGGAGCCCTGATATATTGAAGAGCAGAAGGGATGCGGCTGTATCATATATACAGAAGGCGGCTGCGGTCAATAAGAGCAGGTCGGTTTTATACAGCCTCTCTCTGGCATATGATATGTCGGGCGACAGGACCGGTGCGCTGGACCAGATGCTCTCTGCATACAAGAAGTTCCCTTCGGACGCGATACTGAAGGGCAAGATTGAAGATTTTCTTGTGCTCAATGAGTACAAAAGCGCACACCCTGCGAGGATAATGATGTCCAACGAAAATATAGAGCTCGCGAAGCTGAACCGAAGGGAGAGCCTGCATACCAATGTGATGTATTATCTCAGAAGGGCCCTGCTGCTTAATCCGCTGAACAGGGATGTCCGTGAACAGCTGATAAACTACTACTCCATACTGGATTATAACAAACTGATGATCGATGAGATGAAAAATGTGATGATGCAGTATCCGGAGTTTAAATACCAGGATATGCTGAACCTCGCGATTATTAAAAGAAGAGACAGGCTCTATGCCCGGGAGGGATATACCGGAGACGAAACTCCGAGAGACGTGCCGTCAGTCCTTGTGCTCAACTTTAATTCGGCCGGAAAGATTACCGATCATCCCGATTCGGGAAAGATTTTCGCCAGAAGCCTGTCGTTCGCGATCCAGCAGTTCGGCAGAATGAAGACACCCGGGCCGGGTGAGAGGGAGGCTCTGGCCGGAAATCTGAAGACAAACGGCGAAAACCTGTTTGATACGATAAAGAAGATAAAGGATGCAACTGAGAAGGATGACCGTAAATTTGAATATCTTATATTCGGCGAGATCTCCGAGGTTGATGACTATATCAGCATAACCCTGAAGATAATGGACCTGTACAGGGGGTATATAATCTACGAGCTTACTGAATCGAAAAAGGGGAGAGAGAATCTTAACCTGCTGTCTATACTCACTGCGGAGAAGATCTATAATATAATACCCTACAGCGGCAAGGTGCTGAAGGTGAAGGACGACGGCATACTCCTTAATCTGGGACTGTTTGACGGGATAAAAGAGGGAGCTTCTCTCGTCGTATACAGGGACAGCAATTCGAGGCTCAATAACGAGACGATCAGGTATGCGGAGATGTTTACCGTAAAGGAGGCTGATACGTTTATTTCGTACGCCGAGCCTGACAGGCCTGATATTCTGAAGGAGATAGACTCAACCACAGTTGTTTATCCTCTGATGAAGAGAAGGGCGCACAAGATACAATAACAGGTTTTTGATATAGTCACTAAAATCGCCTGTCATCCGAGTGAAGACGGGGATCAATTGATAGCCGCAGCTCTAAATCCGGATTTGATTATATATACAAAACCTGTCAGAAGTAAATGGATACCAGCCTGCGCGGGTATGACAAATTAGTTGTGTAAACTGATTCAAATAATAAAAAATCTGATCGAGTAATCAGCTCAGCGGAATGAGAACCTTGGCGTAGGTTTTATCAATACCGTTTGTTGTTACTGCGAAGTTTTTATGCGTGATGTTGATATTCTTCAGAAGCACCACAACCATCGAAAGACCAAGCCCCATACCCTCAGCCTCTGGGTCGGGATTCTCCATGAAGAATGCGGCGATATTGTCGTATTTGGATGATTTTTTTATACGTTCGTTGATTTTATCCATCTCTTTCTTTGTGAGAGCAATATTGTTGATTATCTCTATGGAAAGGTGCTTCTTGTAAACCTTCAGGTAGACACGCGTTGAGAGACCGTATTTTTTTGTTTTCAGACCGTATTCGAGCAGAGACTTTTCGTTCAGTATTTCGCGTACTTTTTTTACAATCTCCTCCGAATCGTTTAGATCTTTTATATCCCCTTCCAGAACCAGTATCTTCTTTGCATTGGCCTTTGTGGCGTTAGATATCAGCTCCTTTATGCAGGAGTAAACAGGGGTGAAAAGGTCAAAGCGGTTGTATTTTTCAAGGATTTTCGCCAGTGCAAACTTGATCTTCTCTTCTGTCCTTTCGAGCACAGAGTATGTGATGAATACAATATCATCCTCGTTTTTAACAGCAGTTATTATTTCGTTCTGATACTGCTCGCTGATCAGATTATCTATCTGCACTTTAAAAAAGGCCTCATCTTTTAATAATTTGTTTACTGACAACCCCTGCCGGCACATGTTAGAGTTATATATTTATTGATTTTTTTCAAGTATAAAATATTACTGTATCAGTAATATATAAGCAGTGATACGCAGTCCCTTGTGAAAAAATATTTTTATAGCTGATTTTGGGTAATTACCGGCTGAACTCCCCCCTGTATCCTGAAATGGTGGAGCGGCGGAGTTATATGGCGATTTACGAATGACATTGAACTAAACTCAGGTTTCGACTCCGCTCAACCAGCGTAATCTGCGATCCTGAGCGGCCTGTGCTGAGCGTTGTCGAAGTAAGTCGAAGGGCAAAATGTTCTAATCAGTTTGTTAACTGCTATAATTGTACAAAATGGCCTGTTTTATGCAGTTTCGTATTTTAAACGGCGAATTCTATTATGGAGAGAATCGATGAAATCAATCTTTAACATGACGGGGACTGAAAAAGCGGCAGCCCTGCTGTTTCTTCTGGGGCCTGAAATCGCGTCGGACATTCTGCGTCATCTCGATGAGGACAGCATAGAAAAACTGTCGGCCGGTATGGTGAGGATGCAGTCTCTCCCGGAGGAGGAGAAGGAGGACCTTATCGGTGAATTTATAATAGAGCTGAAAAAAAGTTCCAGGAACAAAACCGGCGGAATTAATACCGCAAGGAAGATGATTGTCGATGCCTTCGGAGAAGAGAGGGCCGACGAGCTTGTAAAAAAAATTGAAAGCCGCGATACGGAATCGAACTTCAAATTTCTGAATGAACTGGAGGACTCGCAGCTTGTGGGCCTTCTGAAAAACGAACCGCCGCAGGTAATAGCGCTTGTTCTAAAATTTCTCGCTCCGCAGAAAGCCGGAATTGTGTTAAAGAACCTCCCCCCTGAAAAATCGAAAGAGACCGCTGTAAAACTGGCGAAGATGAATAATCCGTCCCTTGAAGCCGCAGTTTCCGTGGCACGCGCGTTCAAGAAGAGAAGCCGGGATATACAGAAAATCGCCGATGAGCAGAGCGCCCCGGGCGGTCTGGAATCGCTGGCAAGCATAATGAGCTATATGAGCAGTGAACAGGAGAGAGCCCTTTTAAAGAATATGGACATTGCGATACCGGAACTCTCGAAGAATATTGTCGAGATGATCTTTTCCTTTGAAAGCATTGTTAACCTTTCGAACAGGGAGATCCGTATATTGATCGACGAGATTAATAACGATTATGTGATCGCCAAGTCTCTTAAAGGCGCGGAGGACGATGTCAAGTTCAAGATCCTCAGAAACATGAGCCAGAACAGGGCAGAGGATATACTGAACGAGATGAGCGCGATGGGCGCTGTAAGGCTGAAAGACGTTGAGGAGTGCAGGGATTACATCGTCGATATTATGCGTGATCTGAACGAGAACGGCGTGATTATAATCAGGAGAGACGGAGAGGTTTACGTCGATTAATCAGTTGCGGTCGCTGATCCATTCCGAGCCGTCTTCGTAAAACTCCTTTTTCCATATAGGTACGCGTTTCTTTATTTCATCTATTATGTAACGCGAAGCCTGGTACGATGCATCCCTGTGCGGAGACGAAACCGCAATTACGATTGAGCTCTCACCCAGCAGAACCCTGCCGAATCTGTGTACGACTACTATCCTGCTGATCTGGTACCTTTCCGCTGCTTCATCAGCGATCCTGTTAAGTTCCTTCAGGGCCATTTCGTTATATATTTCATAATCGATATGGGTGACATTCTTGCCGCGCGAAACATCCCGCACCTTCCCGATAAATATCAGGTCAGAGCCGTCACTGTTCGATGCGCCGTTTTCTAAAACCGCATTGAGGTCTATTTTTTCTTTCTGGGTGAGTATCAGTTTCATGTCAGCCGCCGCTTACCGGGGGGAATATCGCCAGCGTATCGCCCTCTTCCAGGGTCCTGTCCATTTTACAGTATTCCTCGTTTACAGCTATCAGCAGCGAGTCTTTTTTGCCGGAGAGCTCCTGGTTGTTTTTAATAAGGAGGTCGATGACTTCATGTAGTTTTATAGCATCGGAAACAATAAGCTCTTTTTCATTGAATCCGCAGATGTCTTTAACAGATGCAAATACTTTTAATTTAATTCTCATAACTATGCTTTTTTCTGTCCCTTTTCTCTTTTTATCATAAATACGTAGTGTTTAACGTAGGGCTGAAGTCCCTCGGGGAATACGGATGTATCGGACGATTTCGGTTCACTGATTAATGCGTCAATTACGGCTTTAGGGAGATCCTCCTCGCAGGCATCGATCAGCACTTTGAATCTTTTTATAACTTCACTGTCCACCGCGTCTACAGCCATTTTGTGCATATGATTATATAGTTTTGTAAGATTTGTCTTTTTCACGTTTTTCCTGACTTTTTTTACAGTGCTTTTCGCCTTTGCCGGCATAAAAACCCCCTGGATCGTAAGATGGAGCCGATGTTAGTGCACAAGAATATGCTGTAAACACAATTTTTTATTTTTTAACCGGTACTTTTAAAAAAGAATAATGGGATATCTCTTTTAAACCGAACTTATGAAATAACAGGAACTGTTTTTGAGTGCTCTCTGTTTTAAAAGAGAGTATATTTATAAAAAATTTTCAAGAGGAATGATCCGATGAAATGCTCAAAATGCGGCAAAGATATCAATAGATTGAATCACTTTTACATTCCGATTAAAGCCAGGAAAGAGGGTGCCAGGTATTGTATCCCATGTGCGCGGGAAGACCAGATAATTACTCTTGTCTGATACTGCTGCCATTTTTTACCGCCATCTTTTTTATAGAGCCAGGGTATTGTAAATGCCATTCCGTTTTGTGACTCCGTTATATACTTCTGTCCTCTTTACAATTATGTTGCTGATAGTATATCCGGGCTGTAATAAAAAGACTCCTCAATCTGCGGATATTCCTTTAAAAAGAATAATTTCACTTTCACCATCGATAACAGGCCAGATTATAGATCTCGGGGCCGAGGCCAGTCTCGCAGGGGTAACCCTCTACCATCCGCCGTTAAAGAAGGAGATTCCGCTTGTGGGCACATATATCTCCCCTTCAATAGAAAAAATTATCACGCTAAAACCGGACATTATTTTTATCTCCGAAGATGACGGCGATATACAGGGGACACTGTTTTTCAATAAGTTCGGGTTGAGATATCACCGGTTCGGCAGGAATTCCGATTTCAAATCCATATGCGGTAATTATCTCCTGCTTGGGTCAATGATCGGGCGGAGAGAAGAGGCTGCAAAAAAAATCGAATATTACAAAGAGAGACTGGAAATTTTAAAAAGGAGCGGTCCGAAATACAGCGCGGCATTTCTTGTCTCTGTAAAACCGCTTATTACAGTTTCAGGCCGGTCGCATATTTCCGGGATAATTGAGGATGCCGGAGCGGTCAATGTATTCAGCTCCCTGAAAGGCCCGTATCCCATATTGACGCTGGAATCACTCCTTGTAAAGAACCCCGATGTGGTGATAATAATGAACAGCGGCGATGATATTTATCTCCGCAGCAGGCTGAAGGGATTCAGAAATATAAACTTTATAAACAGAAATAATATATTTGTTGCAGGGGACCAGTACATTCCTTATTATTCACCGAAAGAGTATGTCCTTTCAGTTGAAAAAATTTCTGAAATACTGGGCCGCGCAAATAAATGAAGAAAAAATATATTTTTATCATCTCCGGTTCCCTGATAGCTGTTTCTGTTGCTGTGGGGCTGTGCTGCGGCGCGGAGTTTATCAATCCGTTTGCTGTTATTAAAAATATTGTAAATGGCGACCAGGGCCTGAAAATGGAGATCCTGTTGAAAATAAGGTTCCCGAGGGTAATGGCCGCGGTTTTTACCGGTGCGGCGCTTTCGGTCAGCGGAGCGGTGTTTCAGTCTGTTTTCAGAAATCCTCTTGCAGATCCCTTTATAACGGGAGTGTCGGGGGGGGCGTCCCTCGGGATATCGGCTGCGGTCATCTTTTCACTGGGGACTGTCTCTGTGATGTTTTTTTCATTTGCCGGGAGCATTCTCGCCATTGCCGTCCTTTATCTGCTGTCTTACGCCAGGGGCTTCGGAGGGGGAGTTTTCATCCTTGCAGGCGTCGCTATGAGTTTCATTTTTTCCTCCTCTGTGATGCTTCTGTTCTCCATCGCTGAATCGCGCAGTGTCCATAAGGCCATTATCTGGATGATGGGTGACCTCTCATCTTCGGGTGATGCCGGTCAGGGTCTGGTCTCCGCGCTGATCTTTATCATAGCCCTGCTGCTCTGGTTTTATCACAGGCATATAAATATTATTTCGCTGGGGAGGTCTTTCTCAAACAGTTCAGGGGTGTCCGATACTGAGCTGAGAATCATACTGGTCCTCGCTTCACTCCTTGCGTCGCTCTCTGTAGTGCTGGGCGGAATAATTCCCTTTGTCGGTCTGATGATGCCGCATCTTGTGAGAATTATTAACGGCCACGATAACAGGCATCTTATCCCTCTGTCGGCCCTCTGGGGCGCGTCGTTTCTAGTGCTCTCTGACGCCCTGAGCCGGTCGCTGGTCTTTCCGTACGAGATCCCCGTGGGTGTTATAACCGGTTTTGCCGGCGGAGTCTTCTTTCTGTTTTTCGTAATACGGAACAGGCAGGTGTATTAGCATGAAAGAACCTGTTTTTTCAGTCGAATCACTATGTGCAGGATACCGCGACAAAATTATACTGAACAACATTTCCTTTGAAATAGAGAGCGGGGAGTTCGTTACACTGATCGGGCCTAACGGTGCTGGTAAGAGCACGCTGATTAAAACTATTTCAGGTCTGATACCGGTACATTCGGGAGGAGTCTCCTTTCTTGGACGGGATATCAGGCATTATAGCAGAAAAAAGATGGCGGAGTGCATGTCGGCGGTAAGTCCCGTCACAGGAGATATCCCCGATTTCACCGTGGAGCTGTTTTTGTCTTTCGGCAGATTTCCTTTCAGCAGCCCGTTCTCTTCCGATGAGACCGGTGATTCAATCATTAACGATATGGCATTCCGCTGCGGTATAGAACATCTTCTTCTTCGGTCGATTAAAGAACTTTCAGCCGGGGAGTTTCAGCTCGTTCAGATGGCGAGGGCTCTTGTCCAGAACAGAAACGTGCTGCTGCTCGACGAGCCGGTTTCAAACCTCGATTACAGACATATGGTCCAGGTTATCGATATACTGACCGGGCTCCACAGGTCCGGTTCAACTATTATCTGCGCGCTGCATGACGTGAATATCGCCTGTTACAGTTCAAGGATAATCGCTGTTAAAAACGGTAATATCTATTTTGACGGAGTCCCTGATGAGGTTATAACTGAAGATTCGCTGTCGGGTTTATATGAATCAAAATTCTACTGCGGAAAAAATCCCGTAACAGGGCACCCTGCGGTTTATCCGGTTACGGGATCATCGGTTTAAATTTTACCAGTCGTCATTCTGTCTGTCTTTGTATTTCTCTCTTACAGTGGCTGTAATATCATCAATGTAGAAATACTGCCATTCAGGATGCAGTGTATCGTTTGTTGCCCTGTACTGGATATGCAGTAATCTCATGTATTTCTCTTTTTCCAGATACTCATCCTGCTGCTTTATTCTCGAATCAAGCGCAACAGTAATTTTTTTCCATCCGAGAAAGGTGGCTGTTCCGAAAGATATTCTGTAATTGTCGCCATTGACGTCCTGTAACATAATCGAAAGCTCTCCGGCGAATTTCTTTCCGTAAACCCACATCGATATCGATTTGCAGTACTGCTTGATCTCAAGCGGCTTGGCCGGGAAGATCTGGAAGGTATCGCCCTTCTTCGCGTACACCTTCACCCCGAGATATTTTTTTGAATTATTATATTCGGCGGGATACTGGTCCCTGACTGCAACAGATCCCTGCTGCTCTTTGGATTGAGTGAATTTAATATTGCTGTTTGTGTACTGATTTGTTTCAAAATCCTCCAGAGTGATTTCAGAGTAGATATTCTGTGTGACCTGCTCAACCTCACCAGCTTTTTTTTCAGGCTCTTTTGCCGGTTCTTTTTTATCCTGGGAAATCGCCGGCACTAAAAAAAGCAGTAATATGAAACCTGTAAATATTTTTTTCATGCATTATCCTCCATAATTAACACTTTTATATTATAAATTGGATGTTTGTCAATGTCAATAAATTCTTCTGAAGTGAGCTTATTTTTTAATTTTAATAAAGAGAAATTGTGGTATATCATTACATGGTAAAACCGGACAGGTTTAAAAATTCATATAAAATTTTGTTGCTTTTTTCTTGTTAAAGCGCTATCTTATTACGGCCGGTGATTAATTGTCCGGAAATAAAAACTTTCCGTATCTTCATACATCGGAGACAGCAAAAACAGAGTATAAAATTAGAGGAATGGAAGAGTCAAGGGAGTACACGAGATATCATATTGATGCAGGGGGCCGGGTTCCGGCAACCGTCGAGATTGAGGGTGATGTTTGTTTTACCGGAACTATAACAGATTTAAGCGCCGGCGGTTTATCCTTTATAGTTGAAAATGACCGCGATTATAGTTCCGAACCGGGGAAATTTTTTTTTATACGGCTGAACCTCGGAGGGGTAAGCATCAATACTGAAGTTGAAAAAAAGTGGAGTTATATAAAGAATTCTGAAAATGGAAAAATATACAGCGCAGGCGTCAGTTTTAAAGTTATTTCTAATGAAGACAGGTTAAGACTCAATGAAATTATTGAATGTCTCAGGTCCGGGTCTTTCAATCACAGCAGAATCAGTTAAAAGACGGTTTAAAAGAAAATTATTTTTTAATGTTGTTTTTATACTGGTCTGTAATGCTTTTTTCTCCCCCCTGTTGTCCGCAGAGCTGTACAAACAGAAAATAGGTTCAATGGAGTGGTTCTGGTTTTTCTACGAACATGATACTGAACAGAATAGAGTATCATATATATACAGGCCGTTTTATATGGAAAGGTCTGATAAAGGAAATCTTTTCCAGGCCTCATTGATGCCTGTGGTCTTCTGGCGTTACAAAAACGATCATAGCGATTTTACAAAGGGTCTTCTGGGACTTTATGAGTCAACAGATTATATGCATTCTGACAATAAGCGCGACTATGATACAGGCTGCCTCCCGCTGTTTATGTACGGCAAAGGGGGGAGAGATGCGGATAAATATCTTTTTATCTATCCCTTCGGCGGCGATCTGCGCGGAAAACTGGCCTATGACAGGATCTCTCCATATGTTTTCCCCGGAGTTGCGCTCTGGTTTTTATTTCCGCCGACCGCTCTTTTTACATGGCACACCACATTTCTTGCGCTGGCATCGGTAATTCCTGTCTATACGGAATTTCAGGACAGGGATTATACCGGCACTGCGCTTTTCTGGCCTTTTATTGCATGGGGAAAGAGTGAAAAGAGAAAGGATTTCAGAATTATTCCGTTTTACGGACACAACAGCAAAACCGGATGGTATGACAACTATTCGTATCTGTTCCTGATTAATTACAGGGAGCTCTATCTTTCCGATGACGTGAAGTATACTTTTGTATTCTTTCCTTTTTACGGAAAAAAATGGAGTAAAAGCGGAAAGATGAAGTCCTATACAGTATTGTGGCCGTTTTTCTCCTGGGGCTATGATCTTGAAAAAAACGAAAGGATCTATAACCTTCCCTGGCCTATCGTCCAGATAGGGGACTCCGATAGTCCCGCTACAAAGACCCGTATCTTCTGGCCGTTTTACGGAACGCACCGTACTCCGAATTATCAAAGCATGTTTGTAACTCCTCTCTACTTCCGTATACAAACCGGGAAGGAGTATTATAAATCCGAATATCACATATCGTGCATAATCGCATGGTATCTTAAAAGGGACTATTCCTATAGTCATGAATATTACGGCAGGTCGTGGAGATACTTCAAGCTTTGGCCGCTTTTTCAGCTGGAGTGGAACGACTGCGGTCTATACGGCATCAATGTTCTTTCACTTCTGCCGTTCAGGGACGCGGATGGCTACGAGAAACTTTATCAGCCTTTATGGACGCTGTTTGAATACAGAAAGAAACCGGACGGTGAAAAACATCTCGGCTTTCTGCTGAGGACATATTACCAGGTATGGAGCGGTGATTTTTTCAGGATGAAGATCCCTTTTATTGTAAATTATGAAAGCCGTGGCGATATTATAAGTGAGTGTACGGTTCTGCTGAGGTCATTCGGATACAGGAAGGACAGGGATGGTACCTGGCTGAAGCTTCTGTGGTTTCCGGTAAGGATCGGTGAAGGAGATCCGCTTTTATCCGGTGGTTCGGATGATGCTGATATTGCTGAAATGTTCACCGGCGAAGAACTCTATGGTTATAATCCGAACCATGGAAATTTTACGGACAGAGATTTTGAGGACAAGTTTTATTTTAAAACGGTTATAGCGCGGTAGAATGCAATGAAAAAGATAGAAACGGGAAAAATTTACGAACTGCTGTCCGAGGCTGGAGCCAGGGTCCTGTATATACTGGACTTCACCGGTTTTACAATAATACTGATATTCAAGACTTTTATTGCGCTGAGATTTGCTTTCAGGAAAAGGGGGGAGATCGTAAAGCATATGTATATCTCCGGCGTAAAGAGCATACCGGTCTGTTCCGTGGTTGCACTGTTCGGCGGAATGGTCTTCGCTCTTCAGAGCGGCCTCGAAATTCGCTCTTACGGCCAGCAGGAGATGGTCCCGACGATGATGATAAATATAATGGACAAGGAGATGGGGTCTTTTCTTACCGGCATTATAATTACCGCCTTTTCCGGCGCCGCTATGGCTGCAGAGCTCGGGACAATGAAGGTGTCGGAGGAGATCGATGCACTGGAGATGATGTCTATCGATCCAGTGGCCTATCTTGTGATGCCGCGGATGGTTTCGATGCTGATAATTCTCCCGACGCTGTCTATATTCACAATCGTGCTCGGCGTAGCCGGAGGGGCGATAGTGTCATACTTTCAGCTGGGGATCACTCCGGAAACATATTACTACAGGGTCCTCCGGTCTATCTGGCTCAAGGATGTCTATGTCGGTCTGCTGAAGAGCCTCGTGTTCGGGCTGATAATTTCATCGATCAGCTGCGCCAACGGGCTTAAGGCCGAAGGGGGGGCTCTGGGGGTAGGGCAGGCGACCAGGGTCTCTGTAGTATCCTCCTACCTGCTGATTCTTATAATCGGTTATTTCATTACATCCATGTTCTTCGGCGGATTTATATGATAGAGTTTAAGGGGGTATCCAAAAAATTCGGTACAAAAGTTGTTCTGGACGATGTCTCTTTTTCAATTAAGAAGGGGGAAACCTTTGTGATAATCGGACTCTCCGGAGCGGGGAAAACGACGATTTTAAGGCATATTGCCGGATTTGTAGAACCAGACAGCGGGGATGTGCTGATAGATAACATCAAAATGAACGGGGCTAAATCCTCTACGGTAAGGAAGCTGCGGAGAAAGATGGGGTTTCTGTTCCAGTCCGGCGCTCTGATCAACTGGCTTTCAGTGAGGGAGAATGTTGCTCTTCCGCTTGTGGAGCACAGGCTTGGAACAGAGGAGGAGATAAATCTCATAGTAGATGAAAAACTGAAACTGCTTCAGCTTGGAGATGACGGCGACAAGATGCCCTCTGACATAAGCGGGGGGATGAAAAAAAGAGCGGGCCTGGCAAGGGCTATTGTACGCGACCCTGATATAATACTGTATGATGAACCCACATCAGGCCTTGACCCTGTTATGTCGGCACGAATCAATGAGCTGATTCTGCGGATGCAGGATAAGCTCGGGGTTACATCTGTAGTCGTTACGCATGATATGTCGAGCGCCTATCATATAGCTGATACAATAGCGATGCTGTATGAAGGAAGGATTATTGAGTGCGGAACTCCTGATCAGATAAGGTCAAGTTCCGACCCTATTGTGCAGCAGTTTATTAATGGAAAAATCACCGGTCCAATAGAAGGTTGACAATAATGCAGAAATTGAGTATATTAATATTATGAAAAAAATAAATGAAGTTATTGTCGGTATAGTTTTTTTCTGCGCTATGGGCATCCTCGGTTATTACACAATAATCAGGAGCGACCTGTTTGACAATCGAAAGTATTATTACTTCACTGTAGTTTTTGAAGATGTTGAAGGGCTTGCGATAGGAAACAAGGTTTTTGTAAACGGAGTGGAAGCGGGGCTTGTGTCCGCGATAGATCTTCAGATAAACGGTAAAATAAAAGTAACACTGAGGATGTACAGGATATTCAACCTCTACTCGAATTACAGAATTGTTATAACAAACCAGTCAGCCCTTGGCGGAAAGATTATTATGATAGCTCCGGGGAAAGCAAGGTTTAAGGGCAGATCATATGATATTGTCAGCAATTATGAAAACCTGATGGGTGAGTCGATCGGCGACCCTCTGACCAAGATTTCTGAAGTAATAGATGAAAACCGTGAGGATATCCGTATCGCCGTGAAAAACATAACCGATTTTTCTGAAAAGATAAATAACGGCGACGGCACCATTTCCAAGCTTGTCAATGAGGATACCGTACATAAAGATGCCGATAACCTGATTAAAGATGCTAGGGATACGATGAAACAGGCAAGGGATACTCTTGAGGATTCGAGGGAGCAGGCGCCTGTTACCAGTTTTATCAGAGCACTGTTCACATTTTTCTGAAAGCGGTATGGTAATAATGGAGTTTTCCCCTCTCCTGTATAGACATTTTCTATCTGTCAGTTTCACATCCGGCCATTTCTGTTAAATTCCCAATATTTAAAGATTCATTAATTATTTAAGATAGGCGTTTTTATTATTTCCCCTCCCTTGACGGGAGGGGTTAGGGGAGGGTGGAAATAATAAAATTTCGATAACCTTAACTTTATCACCCCCACCCCGGCCCTCCCCCATCAAGGGAGAGGGAGCTAAATGCAAAAATTTCGCCTAACTCAAGTAATTATATACGATCATACTCCTGATGCCGTAAATGCCCCGTTTTTCAGCCATGTTCTGAGCAGTTTATTTTTACAATCGTTGGCCGATAAACAGAAAAATTATTATCTATTTTTATTGACAAAAAGAACGATTTTAAAAACCTTCAGGATTACAATAAAAGAAGGATGGATAATCAGTGCCGAAAAGAGAAGATATTAAAAAGATACTTATCATAGGCTCAGGCCCTATCGTTATAGGACAGGCGTGTGAGTTTGATTATTCAGGTTCCCAGGCGTGTAAATCGCTGAAGGAGGAGGGATACGAGGTTGTTCTTGTAAATTCAAATCCGGCGACTATCATGACCGACCCTGAACTGGCGGATAAAACCTATATTGAACCTATTGATCCTGTAGTTGTGGCAAAGATTATAGAAACAGAAAGGCCAGACGCAATCCTTCCCACAGTCGGCGGACAGACGGCACTGAATATTACGATGAAGCTTGCGGAGATGGGGGTCTTAAACAAATTTAATGTTGAACTGATCGGCGCGAATATAGAATCTATAAAGAAGGCAGAAGACAGGGACCTCTTTAAGAAGGCAATGCTGAAAATCGGTCTTGATGTTCCCGAATCGGGGCTTGTATCGAATGTCGAAGAGGCACTGGAAGTTCTCAACAGGATAAAGCTTCCGATAATAATAAGACCAGCTTTCACACTTGGTGGAACCGGGGGCAACATAGTTTACAATAAGGAGGAGTTTGTCGGGCTTGTAAAAAAAGGTCTTGATGAATCTCCGATTAACCAGGTTCTGCTCGAGGAATCCGTAATAGGATGGAAAGAGTTCGAGCTTGAGGTGATGAGAGACAAGCATGACAATGTTGTCATAGTCTGCTCGATTGAGAATTTTGATCCGATGGGTGTGCACACTGGGGACTCGATAACTGTTGCTCCGCAGCAGACCCTGACAGACATGGAATATCAGAATCTCCGCAATATGGGGATTAAGATTATAAGAGAGATCGGTGTTGATACCGGCGGATCGAACATCCAGTTCGCGATAAACCCGTCAAACGGAAGGGTCATCGTGATTGAGATGAACCCCAGGGTCAGCAGAAGTTCAGCCCTTGCTTCGAAGGCCACCGGATTCCCGATCGCGAAGATCGCAGCGAAACTCGCCGTGGGCCTGACCCTCGATGAAATATCCAATGACATAACAAGAGAGACACCCGCTTCATTTGAGCCTACTATCGATTATGTAGTAGTCAAAGCCCCGAGATGGGCTTTTGAAAAATTTGAAGGGGCCGACCAGAGGCTTGGAGTCCAGATGAAGTCTGTCGGCGAGTCTATGGCGATAGGGCGCACATTCAAGGAATCGTTTCAGAAGGCGCTCAGGTCTCTTGAGATAGACAGGGCCGGTTTCGGTTCCGACGGAAATCTTAAAATGTCGTCATACCTTTATTCGCTGAGTCCCGAAGAGCGCGATATAGTGTTTGAAAAGGAATTTGTTTCACCAAAGGAAAACCGCGTCTTCTATCTGAAGGAGGCGCTAAAATGCGGAAAGAGCGTCGAGTGGATATGCAAGCTCTCCGGTATCGATCCCTGGTTTATTAACCAGCTTAAAGAGATTGTAGATGAAGAGAATATATACGAGGATGAATGCAGAAGCTCCGGCGTAAATCCCGAGACGATAAGAAAGATGAAGGGGCTCGGTTTTTCAGACAGACAGCTCGGTTTTATAGCCAACAGATCCGTTATTGAGGATCTCTACAGCAAGGGGCCGCTGTTTCAGAAAAAGTATTCTATGACGCTGAGACGTGCAGAAACAGAGATAAGGCATTTAAGAAAGGAACATAACATCTTCCCCGGATTCCGTGTGGTCGACACCTGCGGCGGGGAGTTTGAAGCGTATACCCCGTACTACTATTCATCATATGACGGAGATAACGAGTCAATCAGGACAAGCCGTAAAAAGATAATGATACTGGGCGGCGGACCCAACAGGATCGGGCAGGGGATCGAGTTTGATTACTGCTGCTGCCACGCGTCGTTTGCGCTGAAAGACGAAGGTATCGAATCGATAATGGTAAACTCCAACCCTGAAACCGTATCAACCGATTATGATACTTCGGACAGGCTCTATTTTGAACCTCTGACGCTTGAGGATATCCTTCACATATACGACATGGAAAAACCTGACGGCGTTATCGTGCAGTTCGGCGGACAGACGCCTCTCCGTCTTGCCAAGGCGCTTGAGGAGAACGGCGTAAAGATCATCGGCACATCCCCGGACTCTATAGACAGGGCCGAAGACAGGGAGCGTTTCTCCAATGTTGTAAACAAACTGAAACTTAGACAGCCGGAGAACGGCATAGCGTTTAACGAAAAGGACGCGGTAAAGATCGCCATGCATATCGGATATCCCGTGCTTGTAAGGCCGTCATATGTTCTCGGCGGAAGGGCGATGGCGATAATATTCGATGAGGCGAGCCTGCATAATTACATAAATACAGCGGTTGAGCTTTCACCCGAACATCCGATACTCGTTGACCGTTTTCTCGAGGATGCCGTCGAGGTCGATGTTGACGCAATCTGCGACGGAAAGGATGTGTATATAGGCGCAATCATGGAACACGTCGAGGAGGCAGGTATACATTCCGGAGACTCGGCCTGTATAATACCGCCGATAACTATATCTGAGGATCTGCAGAACCAGATAATCGAAGCGACAAAAAAACTCGCTCTTGAACTTGATGTAATAGGCCTGCTGAATATACAGTATGCGATCAAGGACAACGAGCTCTATATAATAGAGGTCAATCCCCGCGCGTCGAGGACCGTGCCGTTTGTTTCGAAGACCACCGGTATCTCTCTGGCGAAAATGGCCGTAAAGGTCATGCTCGGTAAAAAGCTGAAGGACCTCGGCCTCAACGAGATGAAGAAGTTCCCGTTCGTAAGCGTAAAGGAGGCGGTGCTCCCGTTCAATAAATTCCCCGGTGTAGACATACTCCTGTCGCCGGAGATGAAATCGACCGGAGAGGTAATGGGCATCTCCTATAATTTCGGGGAATCGTACTTCAAAGCCGAACTTGCAGCGGGTGACAGGCTGCCGGTGAAGGGGACTGTCTTCCTGAGCATCAACGACATCCACAAGGCACAGCTCCTTGAAGAGGTGCGTGCGCTGCATAACCAGGGATTTAAGCTCCTGGCAACACGCGGAACAGCGAAGTTCTACAATGACCATGATATTCCGTGCGAGATGGTCTACAAGGTCAACGAGGGGAGACCGAATGTCGTTGACAGGATCAAAGACCTTGATATAGATTTTATAATAAACACCCCTCTCGGTAAAGTAACAAGGGATGATGCCTATTCGATACGTCAGGCTGCAACAAGATACCATGTGCCAACCGTGACTACAATGTCAGCGGCAAAGGCGGCTATCAACGGGCTTCTTTATGTCAGAAAGAATCATGAACTCTCGGTTAAGCCTATACAGGAATACTATAAAGAGGTGAAATAGATGTCTGCTGAAAAGAAAATTCTCGATAAGACCGCGATTAATAAAATAATAAGCGAAACATCGGCTGCGATCTACAGGGATATTGATGATCCCGACAATTTTGCGATTATCGGTATTCACACCCGCGGAGTTGAGCTTGCCGACAGAATCAGGAAAGAGATTGAGAAACTTTCCGGCAGAGAGATAAAACACGGGACGCTTGACATATCCTTTTACCGCGACGACCTTACGACACGGGGCAAGCTCCCTGTCCTGAAAGAGACTATGATTGAATTCAATATCAATAAGAAAAATATACTGCTGGTTGACGACGTGCTTTATTCCGGAAGAACGACGAAGGCCGCCCTTGAAACACTCACGACGTTCGGAAGGCCCTTTACTATAAAGCTGTTTGTTCTTGTAGACCGCGGCGGCAGAGAACTTCCGATTCAGCCGGATTACTGCGGTTTCAAAATCAATACCGTTCATGACGACCAGGTGAAGGTACGGCTTGCCGATACGGATAAGGTCGAGGATTCGGTTTTTCTCGTCAGCGGCAATTAAAAAAGAATAAATGGAATAATATATGAAAGATCTTGTGATAATTGGTGGAGGGCCCGCCGGCCTTACCGCGGCGATCTACGGTATCAGGGCCGGACTCGATCTGGTATTGATCGAGAAGTTTTCACCGGGCGGCCAGGTAGTGAACTCCTACGAAATTGAGAACTATCCCGGTTTCCCCGAACCTGTCGAGGGGTGGAAACTGATGGCCGACATGGAGGAGCAGACCAGGCGGCTGGGCGCGGAGATAATTTCAGCAGAGGTTCTCTCTGTTAAAAAGGACGCCGATCTGTTTACGGTTACGCTTTCAGACGGAACGGTGCAGGCAAGGAGCGTGATCATAGCGGCGGGAGCATCAAACAGGAAACTGGATGTCCCTGGTGAAAAAGAGTTCCTCGGACGCGGAGTTTCGTACTGCGCCACATGCGACGGGGCTTTCTATAAAGACAGGATCACAGTTGTTGCCGGAGGGGGGGATGTCGCGCTCGAAGAGGCGTTTTTTCTCACGAGATTCGCGAGTAAGGTCTATCTTGTCCACAGAAGGGATCAGTTCCGCGGGGCCGATATTCTTCAGAAGAGGGTTCTCGGCAGCGAAAAAATCGTTCCGGTGCTCTATACAAATATAGAATCTATTAACGGTGAAGCCGGAGTGAAATCCGTATCGCTAAAAAATGCGGTCACAGGTGAAAAGAGTACGCTACAGACCGACGGAGTATTCATTTTTATAGGATATGATCCAAACACGTCGTTTGTTGATCCTGAACTGCTTAACGATCAGAATGAGATTATTGTTGATATGAATATGAAGACGCCGGTAGATGGATTGTTCGCGGCTGGTGATATCAGAAGCGGCTCAAAGAGGCAGATCGTTATGGCTGCTGCCGACGGAGCCACTGCCGCGCTGAGCGCCTATGAATATCTGAACAGCGCTTATTGCGCGTAGTAAAAGGGGGAGTGAAGTGAAAAGAGCGGCAGGTCTTATACTGGTTTTGATAATTGCTTCCGCTGCTGCATGTAATAGCGGGAAAAAATACAAAGAGATTAAAGAATTTATAAATGAAGTTGTGACGACGCAGGATACGTTTCTGTCGAAAATCGACAAATCGATAAAAACAGAAGAGATAGTCTCGGCGGTCGATACGTTCGGGACTGAACTCGTACGGCTTTCTGAGAAAAGCATGGAGCTGAAAAGCAGGTATCCGGAAATTGAGAAATGGGTCGGAGAACCGCCTGACGAATTAAAGCAGGACTTTGACAGGTTAAACGATACTGAAATTAAATTTCGTAAAGTTTTCTACGGGGAAAAGATCAAGATTCTCATAAGGGATAAAAAGGTTCAGGATGCATTTAGGGAGCTTAACAGAAAGCTGGAGAATGTAAAATTCTTCTAATGACAGATTAAGAATCTCCTGAAAAAGTCCGTGGTTCTATTAAAAGCTTTTTCTGTAGAATTTTTCAAATCCGTTTTTTACAAGGGCGCTTATTCTTTTCAGACGGCTGTCATCTATAGTCATCTTTTCGAGATCAAAATAGTCTTCGTTTAAAAAGAATGATCTCGAAATGGAGAGGTTCAGCACTGGTATTCCTGCGATGCTGTAATTCTTCATTATGAAACCCCTGTTGTCATAATCCTGCACCTTGAAAATATCAGTTACAGTATCACCCTCTCTCGACAGGTTTTTTGCCATAGACGACGCAAGCTCAAGGGCTATCTCCGGCGCAGCGGTCTGTTTAATCTCCGAGCCTGTATCCACGGTATATCCTGTAATAACTAGCGGTCTCGGCATTCCGCGGTCAGGCGAATTGGCAGGGCCCACCGGCATGTGCGTATGACATTCTATTATCGCCTTGAATTTCATGTCCCTGATTGAGTTTCTTATCGTCTCGTGAAACGGGAAGTAGTACCTGTTCAGGATATTTGATATGGCGATTTCATCGGGATAGCAGTCCTTTATAAAAACATCCCTGTTCATCGAAGTTCTCGATTTTATAACGCCGTCCCCGGTGACGGGCGCAAGATGTTTATACTCCCTGTCCATATCAACGAAAATTCTTGATATCGGGGTAGATACTGTTTTAAAAACTGAATCGTCAAGTGAGAAGATCCTGTTGGCTCCTGCATCTGATTCAAAAAAAATATTCAGGGGGCTAATATTCTCGTAGCCGTACAGCTCCTCGGGTATGTCGAGGCCGCCGTGCGGGATGATTATCAGAAATGGTAGTTTCTCCGCCATATACTCTCTTGCTGGTAGTATCAGATAAACGATGTCCCTAAGCGGACAGGCAGTATCTGTAGTTGTAAAAATGCACGCCGCCGGCTGATACCGGGATCTGTTATAGAATTATTATCCGTGATTCAAAACAGTCCGCCGGCAGATCTTCCGTTTTATGTTCCGCTCCTGTTCCCCTGTTGATGCTGATGATCGAGTATTTTTCAGAACCGAGACCGTCCCTTATGAATTTAAGCGAACCGGTAAAGTCGAAATCACCGCAGCTGAAAAGGTCGACAGATGCGAATCTGAATTCCGGCCAGGTATGGATAGCCAGGTGTGATTCCGCTATTACAATTATTCCGCTGATTCCGTGCGGGGAGAATTTATGAAAAAAGGGTTTGATTATCGTCGCGTTTGAGATCTCCAGAGAGCGCGTCATGATGCCGGCGATCCTGTCTTGATCGTTTAGAGTTTCGGTGCTGCACCCGTAGAATTCCGCGAGAAAATGTCTCCCTAAATAACTCATCAATAATCCCTGTTTTGAATGTAATAAACCCGATTATAATTTAATCCGGCTGTTCTAACACTTTATGAATGGATTAGTACCATGTCATTGCGAATAAAATGAAGCAATCTGTTTTTAGAAATATTGGTTCCATATGATAATAACGGTATTTAACAATACGGACTGCCGCGGCATTACATGCCTCGCAGTGAGTTTTTTCTTTAATTCAATCGAATAATACTTAAAGTATTTAAAGCTGAAACTTTTAAAGTCAATAATAATTTTCCGGGAAACCGGTTCAGTTTACGGAACTCTGCAGACTTTTTTAAAAATTACTTTATATTTCTGAGGGGGTTAATAAAAATAGATCTGTAAACAGATGGTTTTTGCTGAGGGGTAATATCTTGAAAAAACTTGCAAATGAAGTGATAAAGGGTAAGCGGCCGGGAGTTGAAGAACTGGGAAAAACCGAACGCTTCCCGGTAACCGTGATCGCGGAGAATGTAAGGAGCCTGTATAATGTCGGATCGATGTTCAGGACATCAGACGGTGCGCTGATAGAAAAGCTCTGGCTCTGCGGTTATACCGGATTTCCCCCGAGGAAAGAGATAGACAAAACCGCCCTCGGCAGCGTTGAGACCGTTCCGTGGGAACACAACACCGATACCGTGTCCGTCATAAATAAACTTAAGTCGGAAGGATATACAATTGTTTCGCTTGAGCATACCGATTCCAGCGTTAATTATCTTGAAGCTGAATATAAATTTCCTCTCTGCATTATGCTGGGTAACGAGGTTGAAGGCCTGTCGGAGGAGGCTGTCTCTCTCTCCGACGCAGCCGTGGAAATTCCGATGTACGGGATAAAGCAGTCCTTAAACGTTTCAGTCGCCTACGGTATTATTGTCTATCATCTGATTGAAGAGTTCAGAAAAAGAAACAGCAGATAAAAAATGCTAATGAAGATGACATAATCTGCCGAAATATAGAGAGCGGAACTACTCCGCCCGGAGATCGGCCCAATGAAAAAAATATTTTTTATTATAACCGCAATTCTCGCGTTTTCGTTCAATGCCTACGCTTATAAACTTTCATGGAACCTCGAAAAAGATGAAAGAATCGAAATGGTAAAAACCGCCGGTGTTAAATACTATGTAAACGCGAAACTGAGCAGGATATATGATGAACGCGACGTGATCGACATTACATGCAGCGAAAAATCAGACAGACTGAACAGGGTGCATGGGGTCTTTTCTGTGCATGAGAAGGAGTACGGCGGGAAGGTCTTTAAGCTTCTCAATCAGTTTATGGTGGACTTTCTGATAGAGCCGTCTGGAAAATTCATAGTCAGGAAAGAGGACTATATGCCGAACCTCCGCCACATTCCCTCTTTCCCCGATAAGGATGTGAAGGAGAATGATGAGTGGACCTCCGACGGAGAGATTGTATTTGATAATTTTTCAAAACCTTTCAAGATAACATTTCCTGTTAAATATACGTTTATAAAAGTTATAAAAGACAACGAGAAGGACATAGCGGTAATAAACTACTACTACTCGATTAATGTGGATCTCACCGCCCCCGGCTATCCCGCAGATTTTCCGATAAAAATCGCCGGTGAGAACAAGGGGGTACTGAACTGGGACATCACAAAAAACAAGCCGAAAGATATGAAGGATGCATACCAGATAGCTTTCATTTTCACAGACGGAGCGGGAGCCCTGTCGTCGGCTGAATTTCACATGAACATAAATACCGAGAACAGCCTGTATCAGAATTTTACACCGAAAGAGAAAGCAGCGGCGAAGGAGGAGCTTCAGAAGGAACTGCCTCCGGGAGTTGATGCTGACATAGATAAACGCGGGCTCGTAGTAAGAATGAACGACCTCCTTTTCGATTTTGATTCATATAACCTGAGAAATGATACAAAGGATAAACTCGACCAGATTGCGGAGGCGATAAGAAAAAAATATCCCGACCGTGAGATAATCGTCGAGGGGCATACGGACAGCAAGGGTGAGAAATCGTACAACCAGTCGCTGTCCGAAAAACGGGCGATGAAGGTGTCCGAGTATCTGAAATCGAAGAGCGGACATGACAAGTTCTCGTATAAGGGCTACGGGCAGGAGAAACCCATGGCGGACAACGCAACAGCCGAGGGGAGACAGAAAAACCGCCGGGTCGAGATAATTATAAAGCTGAATTAAATTACTGTGAATAAAAGTCTGGTCATTGTTAATGCCATCTGCTGCGGAAGCGGATGGCATTTTTGTTTTGTCATGATCTATAAATAAGTGCGGTTGAAAATTGCTTGACGCTAATATTGTGTTGATGTAGCAGTTGTATATTCAATTAGCGAAGGTGATTATTATGATATACAGATTCAGATCTATTATCCTCCTTCTATTGCCTTTTATACTTTTTTCATGCTTAAACAATGATAAATCCGATAAAACAGTGAACTCTACTGAACCTGAAAATCCCTATCTTGTGAAGGGTTTCGGTGTCAATGGGCTGACTGGTTATTCAAACAACTTGTACAGCGAATTTAAATTTAGCGATATGGTTCTGGATAGCAGCGGGAACATTTATGCGGTTGGGAACTCCAATGGGTTGAAAATGTATCTTAATAAGTATCTACCCGATGGAAAACCGGATTCAACCTTTGGTGATAACGGAATTGTAGTAATCGACGGTTGTGGTAATGCTAGTACTCTTGATAAAGATGGTAATATTATTATCGCCGGTTATTCATGTAATCCTGAAATACAGATGACAATATGGAAGTTTTTTCCAAATGGTAAACCCGATACTTCCTTCGGGGTATCGGGGACTGCGGTACATGAAGAGGAGGGTATAAACTCAGATGGCTTAGATATTGCAGCTGATTTGAGCGGGGATCTGTACATTGCAGGCTATCGGCAGCCGGGCAGTAATTCCACTATGACTATATGGAAATACTCATTATCCGGGATTATTGATACAACTTTCGGGAATAATGGTATTGTAAACTATGGAGATCCATCGAAATACTCCTGTTTGGGGAAGAGAATCAAATTCGATAGTGCAGGTAATTTAGTAATTACCGGTGGTAATGACGGGTATGTAGCTGTATGGAAATACTCACCTTCCGGTATCCCGGATTTGACTTTTAACAATTCCGGTGTTGTGTCCTTTTATACAAGAGGCTGTGGAATAGATTTAACTCTTGATAATCTGGATAATATATTAATTACCGGGACAGATTATGATGGTTCTAATGGATATAAAATGATTATACTGAAATATGATAAAAATGGAAGCCCGGATAAATCATTTGGTCCATATAATTGGGGTGTTGCCGATTTTAAAGAAGGTCGGAGTATTGGATATTCAATTATTCTTGATAACAATGGAAGAATAGTGATAGGTGGTCAAAATGGCGGAAGTGCCGCTATATGGTGCTATACAGCGAGTGGGCTTCTAGATACTTCTTTAAATGGATCTGGATTTCTTACATATGACAATCCGGGAGATGAATATTTTGCATATAGCGGATGTTTTCGTATTTTGTTTGATTCAAAAGGTAATCTATTTCTTGCCGGCTATAATCATGGTCAGTTTGACGTTACTGAAAAGATGACGATATGGAAGTATTCACTACCGTAAAATTAATAGATGATCCGACACTTGAATAAAATCTTTGGTCTGTTGCTGAATCGAACTATATTTTTTTAAAAAACGGAATTAATTATATGATAATGAAAAAAATATTAAGGGCTGTTTTATATCTTACTTTTGTTTTTTTATTTTCTTCATGCGGAGGGCCGTCGAAAATTGACGCTGATTTCAGCCTGTCAAACCTCTACTCTGTAAACAGCCTTTATATTCTCTATGATAAAAATTTCAGCGGTGATATAAGCTATATCGTATCCCGGACCTCTCTTGGAATAACAACGGAAAAAGATTTCAATGCCAGCACAGCGGCAAAAACAGATGTCACCATCACGGCAGATGACCTTTTATATAATGATTATGTCAGGATATCATCGCTTTCGAGCGGTACCGAATACAATGTCTACATCCTTGATAAAACAACATCATCGGTTGAAATGCTTGTCGAGACGACACAGAAGAATACCGGGTCTGTTCAGCAGACAGGAACCATAACAAACGGGTATGGAACGGGAACAATAACCTATAACATAAACTATCCGTCGGGGTATGACAGGGACGCTTCTGTCCTGTGGCCGTTACTGCTCTCGGTCAAGGGGCCTAATATGACTTCAAGTGATAACAATTTTCCATGCATAACGCTGAACATCGATATCAGCTGGAGCAATTATACACAGTACATGAACGAGACAGAAAACCTGCGTCAGCTTGTAAAATCGATAATTGAAAATCCAGCTTACAGGATAGATAAAAACAGGCTCTACGCTTTCGGTTTCAGCGCCGGGGGAGGAGTTGTGCTTATGATCGCCAACAGCGACGGAAGCGATCAGTATCAGTTCAAGGCGGTAGTCGCTGTCGGGATCAATGACTGGATAGGTTATACCGGACTCGGGGGTATAAACACATGGCTGTTCTACGGAGAGAACGATTCATATGGCGCGCCGACGGCAAGTTTCCATCAGAAGATTATAAGCGCCGGCGGGAGCGGGGAGCACCGTTTAACCGCGATGCCCGGTATAGGACATGACAGCAGCCCGGTCTGGTCCAGCCCGTATACATGGAGCTGGATGCTTGGGAAATGAAGGATTTGTAATGAAATTAAAAGCGTTTTATATTTCTGTTTTTTTCTCCTTTTTCTTAATCGGCTGCAATGAACAGGATTCACAGAACTGTAAAAACGAATGCAGGAATGTATATTCTGTCTGCCGGAAAACCTGTGAAACTAATTATACTTCCGGTACAGCTTCTTATAATAATTGTCTCGATAACTGTGATGATGGTTATGAAGACTGTGCCGGTAAATGCTGGTAAATAATTTAATCGTTAATAATTTTTTACGTCGTACCTCCGGTCTGACAGAGGTACTTTTTTTACAAAAAAATTCTACGGCTTTATAACATCAGTCAGCTTCAGGTCATCAGAGTTAAGTACAATAATAGTTTTATCCTCTCTGTTGATATAGATGCTCTTTTCAAAGAATGTGATAAAGGTGTTTTCGTTTAATTTTTCCGATGATTTTGACACAAGCTTCAGGCTTGTATCAAACTTACCGAGGTAGAAACCGTCATTCTCCTTGACGATCGCGTAGATAAAATTATCCTTTATCTCTATAAAACTTCTCCAGAAGATATTGTCGACACCGGTCTTTGTCGCCTTCAGCGTCTCCCTGTCAAGAAGAGTAAGCCTGTGACCGGCCTGGTGCGTTCCTGCATGCGTGATCACCGCAATCCCGCCGGAGAAGACATCATATCTGCGGCCGCATATTGTCGTCACCGGTGACTGGAACTCGATTTTTTTCGTAGAAGTATTTATCATGTACATCACGTTGTTGTAATGTCCCCCTTCGAGGTACTCTTTCACCTCAAGGTAGTAGACTTTAAGACCGAAAACCTCCCTGCCGGTATCTCCCGACTTCAGTCTGTCTTCCCGTTTATCGAGCTCCTTCTCCTTCTCTTTCAGGGCTTCCTCTTTTTTCTTCAGGGCTTCGTCCTGCGCGGCTTTTTCAACCGGTTTCTCTTTTCCGGCATCTTTTGTTTCACCGGTTGTTTTTTCTTTATCAGCGGTCTCTTTCGGCGTATCTTTATCTGTTTTCTCTTTCTTTACATCATCCTCTTTCTTCTTTATATCCTCTTCTTTCTTTACAATCTCCTTCTCATCTTTTTTGTTCCGGTTTTCGTTTTCAGCGACTCTCTTTTTCTCTTCGGTAATCTTTTTCTCCTCTTTCTTTACCTCTTCCTCTTTTTTCTTTATCTCATCCTCTTTTGCTTTTCTCTTTTCAGGTTCTTTTATCTTTGAGGTATCCTCTTTCTCTTTTTTGATCTCCTCTTTTTTCTTCTCAATCTTTACTTCTTTCTCCTCTACCTTCTTTTTCGCGGTTTCAGTCTCCTTCTTCTTCTCAACCAGTTTCTTTTTATCTTCATCAAGGTTCTTTTTCGACCTGTCAATGTCCTTCTCTTTTATGTTCACCATCTCGTTTCTGATGGTTTTGTCATCCTTCTCCCTCCTCACCTCTTTTTTTACTCTGTCATCTGAGATCACAAAGGGGTCTATGCCCCCTATCTCTCCGCGCTTATTCTGCTCTGTCAGAGGGATAATAATCGCGGTTTTACCGGGCCAGTCGCTCCACAGTGTCGAGAGACCGGCATTCTCCTTCGTGATATGTTTCATAACGGTGCTGCAGTATTTTGAGGAGAAATAGCCGGTATTCCCCCTGTATATCGCGTTGTAGTAAGATGTGTATAACGCGATGGTGTCGGCTTCTTTCTGTGTGTATCCATACAGCCCTTCGAGATATGCGGAGATGATGCGTCTGATATTGCGTATATGGTCTACCCTGGCTTCTTTATCGATAAAGATGATATCTGCGGAAAACTTCTCTTTTTCCTCTTTTGAAATAGCCCGTAACACGGAATATTTCATGTTGAAACGGGATAAACTGTCAGGTTTGACATTTTTTACAATATATGAAAGTCTGTAACCGATAGATTTGATTTCGCTGACGCTCTCGCTTTTACTCTCCCTGCCGGTGAAATTGATAAAATCTATTTTTTTACTCTTAATTTCATCTATATCCACTTCGTAGGAGTAGAGAGAGGGGGAAAACATAATCAATATCATCGCGAATATATACTTTTTCATTTTTAACTCCTGAAATTAAAGAACGCTTTCTTATAATAATATTCTCAAACCTGACAATTAACTTCAACAATTTTCGTTAAAAAAAGGTTCTTTTCTATAGTCTCCTGAAAAAGTCCATCCCTGGCTTTTTCAGGGCCGGTTTCGTGAAGTGAATTCACGAAACCTTACATTTTCAAGGCTTTTTTAAAACTGATTTGCCTTGAAAATGGTGATACATCCGTGTATCACTTTAACTGTTTCCTGTTTACAGGAAACAGTTAATCAAAACATGACAGATGAGGTTGTGCAGAGTTCTCAATGTACTGTTTTTTCCGTACCGGAGTTCAAAATTAGTTTCTACTTGACGGGATTTTTTGTTTTTCTATGCTGATTGGTAAAAGAATTCAATCAGAGGCATCAATAATAATTATGGCATTAACAAAGGCATACCTTTTCGATTTTGACGGGACCCTCGTGGATACGATGTCCGGTTTTGCCGATATCGCGGCCAGAGTAATAAACCGGTTTAATCCTGAAATTCCGCTGGAAAAGGCAAGGGCAAGATATCTTGAAACATCAGGGAATCCTTTTTTTCAGCAGCTGGAGATAATTACTCCGGGGGACCCCGCAAACAGTGAAAAAGCGAGGATTTTTGAAGAGACAAAGATCGAGGGATTTTTTAACTCCAGGTTTACATCGGAGGTCAGGGATACGATAAACGAGCTGCGGGCAAGGGGACATATTGCCGGGATCGCGTCGAATAATTTTCAGGAACTTATTGACAGGTTTGTAGCCGGCGAAAAACTTGATTTTGATATAGTCCTCGGTTTCAGAAACGGTTTCGAAAAGGGGAAGGCTCATTTTGATTATGTAAGAGAAAAATTCAACCTTCAAAAAGAGGAGATCACCTTTGTCGGTGATTCTCTGAAAGACGCGGAGAAAGCCTTCGCCTACGGGTTGAAATTTGTCGGAATATGCGGTACATTCAGAAGAGCGGATTTTCTTAAAATACGCGAAGATATTGTAACAATTGAAAATATAAAGGAACTGTTAAACTTATGAGAGCTATTGTACTTGCGGCAGGAACAGGGAGCAGACTCGGCGAAATAACCAAGGCCAGGACCAAGGGTATGGTTCCGGTAAAGGGGAAAAAGCTTATAGACTATCTGCTGGAGTTTCTTGAAAAAGATTTTTTCGACGAGATTATCGTCGTCGGGGGGTTCTGCTATGAGGACCTTCGTAACCACATCATGACCCTGAACTATAAGAATGTCCGGGTCATTGAAAATAAGGAGTATCTTAAGGGGAATATATTCACTCTTGTGACGGCGCTGAAGGAGTTCAGGGACGATTCGTTTCTTATAACAAATGTGGACCATATCTATCCCCCTGTGATGTTTAAAAAAATGAAGGAATCGATGTCCGGCATTACTGCCATGTGCGACTTCGACAGGAGCCTCGGCGCCGATGACATGAAGGTGAAGCTTGAAGAGGTCGGACGCAAGATATCCTCGATAAGCAAGCAGCTTGAGGTGTTTGACTGCGGATATATCGGCATGACATACGTCGATAAAAAGAGCGAAGCATACTATAGGATGTCTGTGGCAAAGACTATTGAAAAGGTCGGAGAGAAGGCTGTGGTTGAAAACGTTCTGCAGCTGATGGCGGACGACAGGCTCAACGCCCCGAAGATCTGCGACCTGTCCGGTTTCGGCTGGTACGAGGTCGATACAGAAGAGGATCTCCTCAGGGCGGAGAAGGGCCTTGAGCATGACTCAAATTTTAATTAATTGAGGTTCGGAATGTCTCATAATCTTGTTTTTTATGGAAATCAGACCCTCTCGTCGGTGGCGGAGAGAGTTGAAAATATTGATGACAGCATTATATCGGTCATAAACGAAATGTTTGATATAATGTATAAAGAGAAGGGTGTAGGGCTCGCGGCCCCTCAGATAAACCTCGGCAGGAGGATAATCGTAATAGATACCGGCGAGGAGAGGAACAGTACGAAGATCGCGCTGATCAATCCTGAGATCACGGCGTTTTCCGATAAGGTTGAGCCGTATGAAGAGGGGTGTCTCTCTCTCCCCAGAATATGGCAGGACGTCATAAGACCTGTTGAAGTTACGGTAAAGGGTATAAACACAAAGGGGGAGGAGGTCAAGCTAAACGCCGGGGGTTTCTTCGCCAGGGTGCTTCAGCATGAGGTGGACCATCTCAACGGAATACTCTTCATAGACAGAATAGAAAAGTATCTGAAGGATGAACTGAGGACCGAACTGAAAAAGATCAAGAAGCTGAATAAAAAGTAAAAGTGGTAATATGAGAATAGGTTTTTTCGGAACACCGGACATTGCGTCTCATGTGCTTCAGCGCCTGTGCAGGGAACACGAAGTGGTGTTTCTCGTGGCGCCTGAGGACAAAAGGTGCGGAAGAAATCTTCGCGTGCAGTGCTGCGCTTCGAAAGAGATTGCCGAGTGCGAGGATATAACCGTGCTGCAGCCGGCGACCCTTAAAGCGCCTGAATTTCTCGAAGAGCTGAAGAGTTACAATGCCGACATCTTTGTCGTCGTAGCATATGGAAAACTTATTCCGCGTTCAATATTCTCTCTGCCCGAACTCGGCACCATTAACCTTCATCCGTCGCTACTTCCGAAGTACAGGGGAGCCGCTCCGGTCGAGTGGGCCATTATCAACGGCGAGAGCGAGACCGGTGTTACGGTGCAGATGATCAACGAGAAACTCGATGCCGGAGATATAGTGCTTCAGGAGAAACTGCTGCTTGATGACACAATTACATCAGGCGAGCTGTATGAACTTGTAATGCCTCTCGGCGAGGAGCTTGTACTGAGGTCGATAGAACTTCTTTCAAAAGGGAAAGACCCGCTGGTTCAACAGGACCACGAAAAGGCGACATACTGCGGCAAGATCGACAGGGAACTGGCGCAGATCAAATGGAACAGAACCGCATCCGAGATTCATAATCTTGTAAGGGGACTGAATCCTAAACCAGCGGCATGGACTACTTTCAGGGGGATGAATATCAAGATTTGGAAAACGGCCCCTTTCAGTGATGAAAATCTGAAGCTGAATCCGGGAAGGGTGATCAGGTATAATAAAAAACATCTTCTGGCCGGAACAGGTAACGGTATTATCGAGATACTTGAAATCCAGCCGGAGAACAAGAAGAGAATGGAAGGCCTTGCATTCATAAACGGGTACAGACTTGCAGAGGAAGAGTTTTTTGAGTAATAAAACAGGTTACAAAGACAGAGATATAAACAGGAAGAGAGAGAGACGGGACAGCCGCAGACAATCGATGATCTCTTCCGATACTGACGTTCATCTCGGCCGTGAAAAGAGCAGGGCGAGAGACCTCAGGGAATCCTCCTGGTGGAAAGCCAGGATAGCTGCCGGTAGATGCTATTACTGCGGACAGACCTTTAAGCCCTCCGAATTGACTATGGACCATAAGATCCCTCTTTCAAGGGGGGGATCTTCGGAAAAGATGAATATCGTCCCTGCCTGCAAAGAGTGCAACAATAAAAAGAAGTATATGCTCCCCACTGAATGGGAAGAGTATATGAATAGAATAAAAAATCAGTAAAAATTTATTTTTTAATTGTAAAAGCATCTGAACCGATTATATAATAAGGTGTTTTTTTTAATACTGTCCGCTGAAAACTGAATTTTCTGATAATTATGTTTAAATGTTGGATGTTTTCAGCCTTTGAAATGCCTTGAAATCGGGGATTAGAGAGGGGTCAGAGCCTCTGTAGCCGTATAAGATGATTCGTTTTTATAATATGCCGGGAGAACAGAATGCCTGATAACAGAACTTTAAAGAAAGGTGAAGTGCTTTTCCTTCAGGGTGAAAACCCTGTAAAACTGTATATGCTCCAGGACGGCGAAATCGAGATCCTTTCGACTCCTGCCGAATTCATCGAACTCGATTCCGATATAGTTATAGATAAATCAATAAGGGTATGCAGTATCAAGGGACGGGCGATGCTGGTCGGTTTTTCCGGACTGCTTATTTCTACCTACGGCAAATCGGCGCGGGCAGTTGTCGATTCAGAAATAATAGAGTATCCATTAATGCAGGGGGGATTCGGCGGTGTTGCCCGGAATGATATCAACGGCTCAATTAATATGCTCCGGCAGGTTTTCAATATCTTTACTCTTTCACAGACCCAGTTAAAAAAGGCGCTGAGCCTTTATGTCCGCCTTGCCCAGATAGAGGATAACCTTCTTCTTTTATACAACCATCTTTCCAGCGGCAACGGTCCCGGGATTTTCAACAAAAGGGGTGATGATCTCGGTTCGATATACAATTTCAGTAAAGGGAGGATTCCGGACAATGTCGCGGCGGATTTTCTGCTGGAGGATAAAAGCCAGTTTCTGAAAAAAAACTACTCCGACAAAATGATCAAAGAGGTAATCGGCGGCGATTATATCGAGCTGATAAAAAAGATCCTTAAACTCGATCCGCAGATTATCGCAGGGATAAACAAAAGTGATCCGGAGATCCCTGTGGCAATTTTTTCTTCGGTCTCTTCGGCGGTTAACGGTGTCCTTGACAATGTGCATGAGGTGACAGACAGGATCAACCAGAAGGTAAAGGCCCTTTTCGGAGGCCCGGAGAGCTGGGCCGGATATTTTACCAGGATGAACGGGATAAGAGACTGGAACGCATCGGGTCATGTTTCCCCCGATTTTTTCAGCAACATGATAAAGATCAACGCAAAGCTTGACTCCATGTATTCCGAAATAACCGGAAAACGTCTTGCGGGGCTCCCCGGTTATAACGAATTTATCAATGCTGTAAACTCCACCGGAGCACGCGCTGAAAACAGGGCCGAGGCAGTGAAAGAGGAGGCTGCGCAGAAGTCTGTTGATGTCTCCGCCCCGGCGCTGATAAGTACCGGGCTCCAGAAGTCGATCTTCCAGATCTTTGAATTCTCAATGATTGAGAAGGATTTCCAGAACAGGATGCTGAAGCTGCTCAACGATTATAAGACCATGAGCGGGGCCTTGAGCGCTGAAAATGAAGCGAGAAAACTTCGCAGGCATATAACGCAGCTGTACTGGGATTTATATAAACAGGTCTTTACCAGGTCCAAAACCGAATCTTCTATTCCGAAAGCAGCGAAGCTGATGCTTACATTCGGATTTCTTGATGACCAGCTTCTTATACCGGAGCACATTGTCGAGCTGAATGATCTTGCAAGAATAAGGGAGAGAGAGACCGATATACCGGTGGTCCTTGAGTATGAATTTTTGTCAAAGATCTATTCCGGACAGGAGGAGCCGAGTATCACAGAGATGGGTCTGACTTACGATGCCTACCTCCGCGAGATGGAAAAAACCAGCAGAAAGGGGAAGGATGAGCTGTCCTCAAGGGCTGATTCCAACGACATGAATGTCCAGAAGACGCTGCATGAGATATCCCAGAGGCTGAAGACTACCGCGGCCGTATGTTCGGGGTCTACCGTAACGGCGTTTCCGATCCTTACCTCGGAGACTGCGAGGGGGAGCCTTAAAAGCATGTATGTGTCTAAAAGCAGGCTCGACTCCATTGTGAAAAAACTTATCGATATAGATTTCTCCCTCTTCTACCGGGAGACTGTTTTAAAACTCGACTCATCGAGAGAGATTATACAGGAGGAGATCCTGCCGTATTTTGTTCTTGTTCCGATCATCGGAAAGAAGACCCTTCTCTGGCAGGAGATTTCGGGCAATAACAAGAGGTCGATGGGAAGATTTATGGTGCCGATACTTTACAACGGCGATCTCGAAAAAAGCCTCATGCATTCATTCGCCTGTTTCAGGTGGGAGCTTACAAAGAACATCAAGGGCGCCATGTGGGCCGATCCTATCGAGGGTGGCATAACGGGCGAATACTTTGATTACGTGAATAACTTTAAAAAGAATTCAAAACTCTCTCCGGACATGAAAGAGAAGATCGCGATGAGGTTTAAAAGTTTAAGGACAAACCGCGACCGCTTTGCCGATGATTATTCAATGTGGGTCGAGTACGAGCGCGAGGGGATAATGAAACTGAACACCGTCGTAAGGGAGATGTTCTTCAAGCATATTCCGTTCAGGAAAGAGGTCAGGGACAACCTGGAGAATATGCCGGCGTTCAACAAGTTTACGAACAGGTTCAAGAATATCCATAACAGGGAATTCGCCGCATATGAAAGGAAGTTTAAAAAATACCAGGACGAAAACGGTACATATCCTAAGGAGATACAGACTTTTTTTGATTTTTTAAAGATGTAGTTTTGACTCAGGCGGTTTCAATACCTCCCGGCAGTCAATGGCGGGGTGTAAGAGTATATTTGAATCTAAGGATAAGGTTATGATTTTACATGGAAGAGTAAGCCGTAAAGTATTCACTTTTTCTGTTTTCCTGCTTATGATCAACGCTGCGGCCTGTGCGTCGGGACAGACCGACGGAAATAAGGTGTTGTTTAAAGACAACAGCGGCTCAATTATAAGTTCCGGCGATTCAAAAAAATACAACGACCTGCTTGTGGATTTAAAAAGCTACTCCACTAACGGCGGTCTTTACCAGACCAAATATGAAAAGCTTCTGCTTTCGCTTGCCGGAGAAATTGTCGAAGGTCAGGACCTTGACGTTTCAAAAGGGAGCATAGGGTTCTATTACGATAAAAAATCTGAAAGAAGAGACAGGCTGTTTTTCGGTGTCGATATCAATACCGTGAAGGAGGGGCCTCTCGATTACGGCAGGTTTTCTGTTAAACTGATAAAGGAGAATGTCAGCGGTCTTGTCGATCTGATGTATAAATATAAGGTAATACTCACCGAGAACGAAGTAGTAGGCCTGGTGATAGGGTTCAAATGGATAGAGAGCGGAAATCCCCAGCAGGTGAACATCTGGATCAGAAAAGACGACCTTCAGCCTTTTTATGAAGGAAAGATCACCCTGAATGAGATGTATCAGAGAAGCACAATTACCAATACAAACGGAAAAATCATACTTCTGCCAATATAGATTCTATCTCGGTAATAATTTTTTTAATTTCCATCATAGTACCTATGCTGATCCTTACGTAATCGGATTGGATCGGTCCGCGGAAATATCTCACAAGAATTTTGCGCTCTTTCAGTTTCTGGTACAGGTCCGAAGGTGAAATATCGGGATGGCGCGTAAAAATAAAATTCGCCCTCGACGGAACAATTTCAAAACCTGACTCGGCCAGACGCTCTTCAAAATATTCCTTGTTGTTCCTCAGCATCTGGAGATTGTAGCTGAAACTCTTGGTGTCGGCAAGCGCGGCTGCCGCTCCTGCAAGGGCAAGTGAATTGACGTTATATGAGTCTTTAAGCTTGAACAGGCCGTTGATTATATCCGGATTCGCCGCTGCAAGTCCCACACGGAGCCCTGCCAGGGAGTATGATTTTGAAAACGATCTGGTGATAATTACGTTATCAAACTCTTTTACGAGGTCGATTGACGACCCGCCGTAAAAATCAATATAGGCCTCGTCTACCACAAGGAGCCCCTTATACTTTTTTATGAACTCCCTGATTCTGCTTTTTTCTGTATATGTGCCTGTGGGATTGTTCGGATTGGCGATAATCACCATGTCGTAATTTTTAACAAGAAATTTATCGAGATCAGGCGTAAGGTCCGCTCCGAGATTGATCTTCTCGTATTTTATTCCGTTAGCCTGCGCCAGCGTGTCGTACAGCGAGTATGACGGGTATGGAAAAGCGGCCGTTCCGCTGCTGTCGATCAATCCCCGGAAGATCAGCGTGAATATCTCATCGGAACCGTTGCCGACAAAAACATTTTCAGGCCTGAGCCCGTTCTGTTCAGCGAACAGCTCTCTTACGGCAGTTGCCTTCGAATCGGGGTATCTCTTCAGACTTCCGTTAAGGTTCTGGGATATCGCGCGCATAACGCTTTCAAACGGTGGAAAGGGGTTTTCGTTTGTGTTGAGCTTGATATATTCATCAAGGTCCGCAGGCTGTTCGCCCGGGATATATTCATCCATGCTCTTTAGTGTTTTGTTCCAGTATTTCATTTTGTCCCCGGGTTATTTTATTCAGTGAGCCGCGCCTATCAGGTCATAGATCGACGAGAACGATTCTTCTGCAAGGTATTTTTCAAGATCAGAGACGAGTTTTTCCGAAATTGACGGCTCTACCATGTTCGCCGTCCCTATCGATACGGCAGTAGCTCCGGCCATCATGAACTCTATTACGTCTTCAATATTACTTATTCCCCCCATCCCTATGATCGGGATGTTAACTTTGCTGTATATCTGGTATATGATCCTTACCGCTACCGGTCTGATAGCGGGACCGCTCAGGCCTGCGACCTTGTTGTGAAAGTGCGGTTTTCTTTTCTTTATGTCGATTTTCATCCCCAGCAGGGTATTGACCGCCGAGACCGCGTCCGCGCCGATATCCTCCGCCCTTACAGCAAACTGCGTGATGTCTGTTACATTGGGCGAGAGCTTTACAATCAGGGCGCATTTTGTCACGGCCCTTGCCTTTTCAACCAGGTCTGTGAATACTTCGAGGTTTGTTCCGAAGGCCATCCCCCCCTGTTTGACATTTGGACACGATACGTTAAGTTCCACCGCGCCGATACCTTCGGTTTCCGATAGTACACGGCAGAGTTCTATATTCTCCTCGACTGAATGACCGGCAATATTGGGAATTGCCGTAATTCTGTTTTTCACAAGGTACGGGAGCTTTTCATCGATAAACTCCTTCAGCCCCACATTTTCAAGGCCAATGGAGTTCAGCACACCGGAAGGTGTTTCGATTATCCTGTTTCCGGGATTTCCTCTTCTCGGCTCCAGGGAGAGCCCCTTGGTAAAGATTGCGCCGATTTTTGATATATCCATGTATTCCGACAGCTCTTCGCCGTAACCGGCGGTTCCCGATGCGACTGTGACAGGATTTTTCAGGGTCAAATTTCCTATTTTTATACCGGTATTCAACTGGGGTCTCCTCAATTTTTTTTATTTTAGAAATAATAATGCGCAGATGGAGTCAATTAAATTATCAGGGCGTTTTATAAATAATTCCGCTAAATTTTTTATTTGACACATTGAAACCGGATTGATTTCTATTCTTTTTTGAAGAAAAAAATATCTGTAATTTTTCATTTTCCTGGTTCAGTATGCCGCTTTTACGGGCCGCAGGCTGCGTGTAAAAGAGAATTGCGGAAAAAGCCAAGGATGGACTTTTTCAGGAGACTGGTATATGAGTAACGGGATTTTTCTCGCGTTTGACGTTGACGGCACAATCTATGATGCAGGTAATATACTTGAAGAGTCTTTCAGGCGCACAATTGAAAGCAGTTTAAAACAGGGGCTGGCCGATTCCCTCCGTATTCCAACAAAGGAGGAGATCACTGCCACTCTCGGTTATCCGCTTAACGAGATCTTTTTAATGATCTATCCGTCAATGGACGGGCATACCAGAAGAGAACTCTCGGTTCTCTGGACCGGGAACCTTGTAAAGATGATCAGGGAGAAGAAAGGGAGCCTGATTGACGGAGTGGCGGAAACTGTAAAAGAACTGCACTCGACAGGCTATGAAATGCTTGTGGCTTCAAACGGAGCCAGGGACTATGTCGAAGCGATACTTGAAACGTACGATTTAAAAAAATTGTTTTCTGAACCGTTTATCTATGCCGAAGGAGCTATAAAAAATAAAACAGATATTGTAAAAAGGTATCTCGGAGTGGTCCCCGGCGGCAGAATTATAATGATCGGTGACAGGTATACCGATCTCGCGGCAGCAAAAGAAAACGGAGTTCCGTTCATAGGATGTGCTTTCGGGCATGCCGGAGCTGAAGAGATAGAGGGTGAAAAATATATCGTACATCATTTCGTGGATATTCCCGGAATGATAAAAAAGATTGAAGAGGATAAACGGGTTTCGTGAATTCACTTCACTAAACCGCCCCTGAAAAGCCATAGACAGGGCCTTTCAGGAGACTTTAAATAAAATAATTCTTATGATTCTATAGGAGATATTTATATGGTTCTCGAAGATTACGGCTGGGATTCCTGGTTTGACGCTCAGTACAAATCTTTAAATATGCAGCTGAAGGTCGGAAGAATTACCGGCAGTTCAGAGATCTACAAAATTATATGCGGGGACGGAGAGATTGAAGCGGAGGTATCACAGAGGCTTTTTTATTCAACATCCTCAGACAGCGAACTCCCTATTGCCGGAGACTGGGTACTGATTATTCCGGATGACAGTGATACCGGATATTCTATTTATGATATCCTCCCCAGGCGTTCTTTTCTGGTCATAGCCGGCCAGGAAACTCCTGACGAACAGATTCCTGTCGCTGCGAACGTCGACTATATACTGGCTGTAGTACGGGCCGGAGACGGAAACGCTCCTGCCTTTATAGAAATCATCAGTGATGTCAGCCATGACTGGGGCGCCGAGCCGCTTTTCCTGTATTACGGCAGGACTGACGATGCAGAAAAAAAACAGATTACGGCGGCAGCAGGCGGGGCGGAGGTAGTGTTTGTCGATGATCTGGACAGACACGGACTCGCTCAGCTTGACAAAGTTCTTGTCCCGCGCAAAACATACTCTGTAACAGGCGTGAGCGACGTGGATGTTTCGTTTGTTCTGGACTTTTTGACTGACGGAAAAATCAGCAGTACTGAAGATGGTGCTCCTGAAACCGGTTCAGTTCTGTACAGGCTTTCCAGCTCCGCACTGCTTTTAAGCCCCCCTCTTCCGGGAGATATAGGTTTTAATAACGGTCCGGATGACCATAACGGAAACGGTGAAGGTGATGATTTCGGCGATATTCTTGAGATAGCCGGCTCGTGCAGATTCAATGACTGCAGCCATGTAAATGAACCGGGCTGCGCGATTCTTGATGCGCTTGAAAACGGCGATCTCGATTATGACCACTATAAGAAGTTTTTAAAAGCTCTGAGAAAAGAGGCGGGGGGAGTTCACATTACCGAACAGTCGGAAATGAACAGACAGAAAAGGATTATTGCCGTTAAAAGTGAACGAAGTTCAGATTTATAGGTTGAAAACACCGGTAAAAGATGTTGTTTTAATACGCTAAAAAACCGTAAAAAAATAAAAAAAATATTGTATTATTTATATCCCTGTTGTCAGATAATAGAGTTATTTGTTTAATGGGATAATATGCGCGTATAAAATAAAAACTGCGGGAATATACCGGTTATTGAATGAAAGTTAACGTTTTTAATAATAAAAAAAGTCTAAACAGAACAGCGATTTTATTTACATTACTGCTAACCTTTACAGTTGCCATAGAATATCTCAAAGCTGCGCCTGTTTATCCTGTCAGGGTAACAAATATCCGTTTTCTTAACGGAATAGGGCGCGGGCCGACAAGCAGCGGAGGGGATTTTATTGCTGCATACTACAGGGGATATGGCCTTCCCGGTACTCTGATCGAGATCACAGCTGACATGAATAACGGAAGCTGGGGCGCTCCCATGTATGGCGATGTGATGTTTACAATTTCATATACTGACGGCACAAATACCGGAACTTTTACAGCAAATATTCAATCCGGATCTTTTACTGCGACAACAGAAATTCCATATAACTTTAGTACAGCCTGGCTTGCTTCCGGCACAACCGCAGCCTGGACCTATAGAGCGACATCCGCAACGGGGGATTATGTTGCGAATTCGGGACTCCCTGCAAGTATAGTATCCAGCGCTTCACAGGTTATAAACTGGGACAGAAACGATCCCCCTTACGCTCCGGGAACTCCTGCCATAACAGTTAACCAGCTCGTGATTACAGCGACATCATTTACCATATACTGGACACCGTACAGCACTGTTCCAACGGGAATGGACCAGGATTTTTACGAGTACCGTATTTATTACAGGGAAGAGGATACATCAACTTTCAAACAGTGGAACAGCTCCAATGACTCAACACTGGGGGGGCTGGGCAACAATCCTTCGACCACGCCGGTAAGTGATCCGGCCAGGCATTTTAACGGCAATGGATGGAAATACACGACGATTCCGAACCTTAAACTTTTTACAGGTTATGAATACTATATCACTGCGGTCGATGTGTTCGGCAATGAAATATCGGTAACTGATGCCGGTCCCGCAGCGGGCTCCCGCCTGGTCAGGACCTCCCCACTGCAGATTGAAGCTGAAATATCCGACGGCATAACAAAATACACCGATTTTTCAAACCTGTCTGATCCGTCTCTCCGGACGCTGAGGGAGGCGAATACCCGTGTTGACATATATACAGTTTCCGCTGTAACACAGCCCGATGAGTGTTATATCTGGTTCACTACGACAAACGCTCCGTCAGCAGATATAGATGATATTATAACCCCGTTACTGAAGCCTAATGTGGAACCATATACGCCGGGTACAACAGCTTTTTCAAATGGTGCGAACCTTAGTTCAGTAAAAGCGAACAGAACGGGTCCCAACGTCTGGACTGCTTATATTCCAACACTCCCTTCCAATGGAAAAAATAAAATTGTCGCAAACGGCAACAGCGTAAGATTTATCGTTGAATTGAAAAACAGGGGGATCTCAACATTTGTTGATAAAGACTCAGGAACATCCGCGAATGACGCCGAGTGGACCTATGCCATAGGGACGCCTGTAAAAGTGACGCCATGGCCGGTCAGAATTCTCAATAATGTAATCACAGACAGCAATCCCAGGGCATATCCGTCATATTACCTCAGTGAGGATGGTTATGTTACAATAAGAGTTTATGATGTAAAGGGGAGGCCTGTTGCAGTTTTACTGGAAAGCGCTTTACGGAGAGGGGGGCAGAATATTAAAGAGGAGGGCTGGACCGGTTCTAATAAATCGGGGCAGAAGCTGGGGATAGGTCTCTATTATATTCATGTCAGTGCCAAGAGCGTATCAAGCGGAAAGATCATCCTGGATACGTATAAAAAGGTTGTAATGAGACACTAAATATGTGCAAAAAAGCACAATTGTGTTAATTTTTATGAAACATTTTCTGATTTTAGATATCTTTTTAAATACTACTACTTTCACACCAAGGGTGTAATTTATGAAAAAAATACTCGCTATAATGATTTTATTTACAGTTTTTTCGATATCATGCGGCGGCGGATCGACTCCATCATCGACTTCAGTAACACAATCCGTCATTACCGGCGGACCCGAAATTGTGGTGAAAAGGATCACTAATGCGATTACATCCGGAAGCGGACCGTATTCATTCGGATCTGTAGATATCTCCTCAGGCAGTTCTACAGTGAGCTTTTCGATTGAAAACACCGGCAGTGAAGACCTTGTTGTGGATTCAATAAGTATTACCGGACTGCACGCGACATCCTACACGATTGCCGGGATAACAACACCGGTAACGATAACCTCCGGGGATTCTGTCGATTTTACTATAACATTTGACCCGTCGGCAGCTGGTACTTTTAATGATGCTACTGTAAATATTGTGCATAATGACAATACAGACACAGAAAACCCGTTTCTGTTTACTCTGACCGGAGTCGGTACATCATCGTCTCCAGAGATAAATATTCAGGATGATTTAAACGAAAACCTTCTTTCCGGCAGCGGGACAAGGGATTTCGGAAATTCGCTTGTCGGTACTCCGGCGGCGGCAAAAACCTTCACAATTCAGAACCTTGGTACGGCCGCTCTGACGGTATCATCTGTAGCATCGTCAAATTCAGGCGAATTTGCAGTGGCGGGCGGGACAGGGTCTATAGCTGCGGGAGGATCTGCAACTTTTACTGTTACATTTACACCCGGTTCGGCAGGAGCTAAAAACTCAATAATCACAGTTGCATCTGATGATGCCGATGAAGGGTCTTATATCTTCACTGTAAAAGGTATAGGTGTGGCAATTCCGGCACCGGAGATTAACATTAAAGAAGTGAGCACTGACATGAACCTCCCAAACGGCAGCGGAAACGTTGATTTTGGAAGTTTAAATACCGGGTCCGCCCCGCTTGTAAAGACCTTCAGGATACAGAATGTCGGCAGCTCGGCACTTACTGTAAATACAGGAGGTATAGTATCGTCTAATGATGTGATTTTTCATGTAGATACATCTGGAACTTCCGGTTCTGTCGCGGCGAACGGTTATACAGATTTTACTGTCAGCTTTAATCCTTCAGCGGAAACAATATACAGCGGTATCACTATAACAGTTCCTAACGGCGATGGAGATGAAGGAACATTTATCTTTAACGTAAAAGGAACCGGTATTGAGCAGAATATTAATGTTCTGCAGGGAAGCACTGCTCTCCCCAGCGGAACAGGCACATATACTTTCGGTAATACAGTGGCAGGCCAGTCCGGGAGCGCCATATTTTTTACGATACAGAACACCGGAACCGATACTTTGACCCTTACACCGCCTGTTACTGTGAGCGGCGGGGATTTTGCGGTTGTTACACAGCCGGGTTCATCTTCGGTGCTTTCCGGAGGTAGTACAGGTTTTGCTGTGATTTTCACTCCTACAGTAGTTGGAGCCAGGACAGGGACTGTAACAATTGCAAGCAGTGACCCGGATATTCCATCTTATACTTTTACCGTACAGGGTACCGGCATATCTCCGGAGATAGCTGTTTCTGCTGCAGCTGATGGAGGCACCTATTCATACTGGACAGCCGGAAACTCGGTCGCTGTGGGATCGAATAATACCCAGACTATAACAATATCTAATACGGCAGGTTCTGCACCGCTGAAAATCGGCGGAATTTCTCTATCGGGGGCCAATGCCGGGGAATTCACTCTTGATCTGAGTTCGACACTTATGACAGTGCCAGCCGGGGCTGGCGGGACCACAACCTTTACAATGACGTTTAAGCCTTCATCTGTGGGTGCTAAAAATGCGAGGTTGACAATAGTTAACGATGATGATCCCCTTGATGGAGATAGCGAGGAGAGCTACGGGATTAATATTACTGCCACAGGTTCCGGCGCGCCTGAAATTAATGTTAAACAGGGCGCTGCGGATATAGCGGTGGGCGCGACATTTAATTTCAGTGATGTGAAACTCGGTTCTACAGGTTCAACTGTTATTTTTACCGTTGAAAATACCGGTAACGATACACTTTCGCTCACCGGAACCTCGCCGGATTATGTTACTGTAAGCGGCGGTAATGCATCTGACTTTACTATAGTTGCTCAGCCCTCTCTGTTTTCTATCGGAGCCGGTTCAAGCACTACTTATGCTGTTACATTTACTCCATCCGCTTCCGGATTACGGTCTACTACTGTCTCTATAGCTAATAACGACGCAACAGGTGGAGAAAACCCGTATACTTTTACAATACAGGGAAACGGTGTTGCTCCTGAAATAAACATACAGAATGCGGCATCAGCCGATGTTGCTGACGGAGGCACGCAGGCGGTTACAAATACTACAATAGGCACGCCGACGACATATACGTTTAATGTACAGAATACAGATGCGTCAACGACATTGAATATTACCGGAGTGAATATATCCGGAACGAATGCGGACCAGTTTTCACTGAATCTGTCATCGATGGATTCAACGGTGACGAGTGCGACACCGACCACGTTTGGTGTTGTATTTAATCCGACATCGGCGGGTGCGAAGAATGCGGTGCTGACGGTGTTAAGCGATGATGATTCGACTGATGGAGATTCTGAAGAGGTATACACAATAGCGATAAGCGCGACAGCGACTGGAGTGCCTGCGCTGACGGTAACCGGTTATCCGGATGACGGCAATACAGCATCGGCCGGTCCGTATTATGAATTCGGATCTGTTATTGCGGGTTCATCGAGTACTGTAAGGACATTTACAATAAAGAATACCGGAACGTCACTGTTGACGATTGGTTCGATTATATCTCAGGGTACGAACAGCGGGATGTTTGCCGTAAGTACAGCGAATACGGATCTGACGCTTGTTGCCGGTCAGGAGTCGTCTTTTACAGTTACCTATACGCCGGGGACTATTACTGGATCACCGCATGTAGCGTATATAAATATTGCCAGTGACGATGCGGGTACGCCATATACCTTTGATTTGCGAGGAACATGCGTTGCACCTGATATAAACATACAGAATGCGGCATCAGCCGATGTCGCGGACGGAGGATCGCAGGCTGTAACAAATACTACAATAGGCACGCCGACGACATATACGTTTAATGTGCAGAATTCTGATGCGTCTACGACGCTGAATATTGCCGGAGTTAACATATCCGGAACGAATGCGGACCAGTTTTCACTGAATCTGTCATCGATGGACTCGACGGTGACGAGTGCGACACCCACCACGTTTGATGTTGTATTCAATCCGACATCGGAAGGAGCGAAGAATGCGGTGCTGACGGTGTTAAGCGATGATAACTCGACGGACGGGGATACGGAAGAGATCTATACGATAGCGATAAGCGCGACAGCGACTGGAGTGCGTACCCTGACGGTAACCGGTTATCCGGATGACGGCAATACGACTTCGGCCGGCCCATATTATGAATTCGGGTCAGTTATTGCGGGTTCATCTAGTACGGTAAGGACATTTACGATAAAGAATACCGGTACAGCAGCGGTTACAATAACGGATATCACATCCGATGGGACGAATGGAGCTCTTTTTACGGTGGATCACTTAAATACAGACTTTGCGCTTGCGGTGGGAGAG
>CAYTNW010000002.1:0-292789 GCA_964439325.1 uncultured Leptospirales bacterium
ATAAAATAATTGAAATAAACGGTCTCGAAAAATCATACGGGACCGGCCGGAACAGGCTGCAGGTCCTGAGAGGTATTGATCTCGATATAGCCAGGGGCGACGCGGTTTCAATAACGGGCCCCAGCGGAACCGGCAAGTCAACCCTGCTGAATATGATGGGATGCCTCGATAATTTTGACAAAGGGAGCCTCCGTCTGTCAGGTCACGATGTTTCATCATTATCGGTTGATGAACTCTCCTCGTTCAGAAACAGGCATATTGGTTTTATTTTTCAGCTGCATAACCTGCTGCCGGAGTTTACCGCCCTTGAAAACGTCATGATACCGCTGCTGATACGGCGGACGCCGTCAGGAAGGGCGCGTGAAATGTCTTACGAGCTCCTGAAAAAATTCAATATTGAAGAGAGGGCCGGGCACAAGCCGGGGGAGATGTCGGGGGGGGAATGCCAGCGCGTCGCGGTCGCAAGAGCGATAGTCGGCGAACCTGATCTGATACTGGCTGATGAACCTACCGGGAGCCTCGATTCAAAAAATTCCATGATACTCCTTGAAATACTGCTTGCACTCTGTAAAGAAAAGGGTAGTACGATAGTTATAGTTACTCATGACATGAAAATCGCCGGAATGACTGCTCGTAAAATTTCGATGCTTGACGGTGTCATAGTTGATAATGAAGTCCATTAATTACACACGGGGTATGTTAAAATGCCTGATTTGATAAAAACGGTTACTGACAAAACCCAGTTCCAGTTTCTGTTTGATAACTTTTTCAAAGGGACCAATTCATATATAAAAACAAGCAGCGGCAATATCGCGCTTCAGTTTCTCGGATATTCCGAAGGGAATGTCGCGTTCCGGATCCCCTTTGTAAAGAGTTCACCGGATGTAGTTGTTGTCTTTACCCGGCACAGGACAAACACGATCTATTTAACGCTTAAGTTCATCGAGCGGAGTGAAGATACCTTCGTCTTCATACCGGTCAAGTTCCAGATAATCTCCGAATCAAGAAAAGAGGACCGTAAACTCGTCGGTATTGAGGGCGGCAAGAGCATAATGTATCTGAATAACCTGATCTCGGACTATATTATTGAACGGGGACTTGCCGGGGCAGATAAAAAAATTGATAAGATCAAAGAGTTTGCTGAATTCGAACTGAAAAAGAAATTCGATCTTGTGAAAATTGTTTTTATAAATGAGAGCAAGGGGGATAACAGGCTTAAACATGTTATCGGTACCTCAAAACATTTATATATGCCCAATCTCAACATCGATCCCGAACCGGGGAAAGAGGATGATTATAATTTCTACATAAACCAGATATATAAAAGCGATATCTCTCTCACTTCAAGAAACAGGTATATATCCGAGATAACAGTACCAGTAATGTATAACAGCATAATAGTATACGGCTACCTGCAGGTAAACAGTTCGCAGCCGAGTTCGGACGGCATGTTTGAAGTCGTTAAAAGAATGAGCATTGCGATCAACCAGCTGATGGTCAAGCATCAGCTTTTTTTCCCCATGGAAGAGAGGTTTCTTGTTGCGGATATATCAAGAAGCGGTATAAGTTTTGTTTTTAAGGAGAAAAAATTTCTCAGGTATTTTGAACAGGGTAGCAAGATCAGTTTTGATATACTTCTTCCGACGCAGAAAAAAGTGATCATGGGAGCGATAATAAAAAATATCACATATCTTGAAAACAGGATAATAAAAACCGGATGTGAAATTTTCAGCATGGACGAAACAAGCAGGGCAAACTATGAAGAGTTTATACAGTCAAGACCTGAACCTGAGAGCCCGAAGGAGAACACTGCACAGGACGGGGCCAGGGATGAGGTTCAGCAGAATAAAGATGAATCTGCTCCCGAAGAAGGTGCAGATAATAGTGAACAGTCTCCGGTAAATGATGCAGAAAATGCTGAAAAAGATGCTGAAAAAGAGAAAGATCAGAAAACTGAGGATTTTTTGTAGAAAACATTCATAAATTCAATTTCGATTTATATAAAGTGGTCCACAGTTGCGATCAGATCTTTTAATTTCGGTTTTACGTACTCCAGCCCTTCGTTTATATCGTTGAAGAAATAGAACAGTTTCAGGTCTTCAGAATTAATCATCCCTGTATCCACGAGTTTCTGGAAGTTTATAAGGTCATTCCAGTAGTTGCTGTCGTACAGCAGTACCGGAATCTGTTTGGCCATCTTTTTTGTCTGTATCAGAGTCAGTGTTTCGAACAGCTCGTCAAAGGTTCCAAAACCGCCGGGAAAAACAATAATGGCCTTCGCGTGGTAGAGAAGCCAGAGTTTTCTCATGAAAAAATAGTGAAATTCAAAATCCAGACCTTCCGTGATATACGGATTCGGGTGCTGTTCAAAGGGGAGTGAAATATTTAGACCGAGGGTGTTGCATCCGGCGTCTTTCGCTCCCCGATTGGCCGCTTCCATAACTCCGGGGCCGCCGCCTGTACAGATGTAAAAAGTATCTCCGGTCTCTTTTTTAAGCTCTTCGCTGTATTTCGCCAGTTCGAAGGAGAATTTTCTTGCAATGTTATAGTATTCCGCTGTACCGAACTCATCATTATCAGGATGGATCCTTGCGGAACCGAAAAAAACAACGGTATGATAGATGCCGTTCTTTTTGAATTCCGATTCAGGGTGAATATACTCGCTCATTATCCTGATAATACGTCCTTCTCTGGAGTTTATGAATTCAGGATCTTTATATGCCTTTAGAGGTTTGTCCATTTTTGGAATACCGCCTTTTCCGTTTTATATTAAATATTGTTCCATCGGTTGTGTCTGTAACGTTCGAGGCAATTATGGTTTTTTTATCGATATACTCAATCGATACCGAGTCCATGAAACTTAAAATAATTTTAAGCCCGGCGCCGATCCCTCTCAGAGGCACCGATTCTCCGTTGATCTTTATCGATAATTTCGATTTTTCAGATTCAGTCGCATAACTTATAATCTGGTCATGATAATTGTTTGAGTGTATATCGGGGGTGGTACTCAGTATTTTAATAAAATCGAGGCCTGTGCCGTGGTCAATTATTGTGGCGTCAAATTCATTCTTGGTAACAGTATATCGTATTGTAATATTTCTTTTTTCCGGGACTACTGATGAAGTATCATTGCTGTTCATTGTAACCTGTACAGCATTGGTTATAGATTCGTCCATTGAAAGGATTATTTCGTCAATCTCGTCCTGCGGATAGCGCATCTTTACCAGATCAATCATTAATCTGTCGATTACTTCAGGAACAATTGATGTGTTCGCTGTGTAACTATCCAGGAATCCGATCTCTTTTTGTTTTATCATACTATTACTTTAATCAAAAATATTTTAACAAATTGAAAAATAACCGGAAAAAATCAAATAATTTATTATTTTTTATCATTTATAGCGGTTGTTTTTTATATTAACGGCTATAAATGCTTGAAATTATACAAATATAATACCGCTTTGAAAAAAATGGTAATTAAACTGTCAGGTTTCAGATACAAACAGAATCAGTAATGATATATCCTGATCAGTTGCAAATCTTGATAAGATATAGAAAATGATCGGAATCGGAAAAAAGAACGGTATTTATCTGCATATTCCATTCTGCAGAAAAAAATGCGATTACTGCGGTTTTTACTCAATCCCGGTAAATAGTTACGAAATTGTAGAAAACTACGTGAAAACTCTTCTCGTGGAGATAAATCATATTTCCGGACTATATGGAAGAGTTTATGCCGATACAGTCTACTTCGGAGGTGGAACTCCATCTATCCTTATCCCCGGTCAGGTTGACAGAATTATCTCGCGGATCTCTGAAAAATTTGATCTTGATCCGGGAGCAGAAATCACCATCGAGATGAATCCCGATGACCTTACGCCGGAGAAACTGGCCGGTTTTACCGGTGCCGGCGTGAACAGGATAGTTCTTGGTGTACAGACTCTGGATAACGATCTGAGAAACGCTATAGGGCGCGGTGGAAAAACAGTTACCAGGGAGCTGCTCGACCTCTTCTTTTCCACTGGCGGCTACACCAGATGTATTGACATAATTGCGGGGCTTCCCGGTCAGGAGGAGGATCAGCTCCTTACTGATCTTGAAGTTATAACCGGTTACCTCCCGGAACATATCTCGCTCTATCTGCTTTCGGTGGATGAGGATACGCCCCTTGGAAAACGTTTTATCCCTGATGAAAAGTTTGAAAATCTTCAGGCCGATCTCTGGGGGGCGGCAATCGGCTTTCTTCAGAAAAAAGGCTATATACATTACGAGATATCAAACTACGCTCTCCCCGGTTACGAATCGAGGCACAACTCAAAGTACTGGGACTTTACCCCTTATTACGGATTCGGTTCCGGAGCCCATTCATTTATTGACGGCAGTAGGATTACAAACAGGCTGAAGGTTGAAGATTATATAAATCGCGGAGAATTTCTTTACGATGTTGAGACGCCGACAACTGATAATGTAATAGTAGAATTTGTAATGACTTCACTGAGACGAATCAAAGGATTCAGCGCGGATGAGTTTACCTCTGTTACGTCAATCCCTCTGCCCGATGATATTATCTCTGCTCTAAATACGCTGAAAAATGAAGGATTGATCGTCACAGAAAACGGCAGGTATCGTCTGTCGTATAAAGGGCTTTTTTATACAGATTCTGTGATATACAGAATAGTGGAAAAATACCTCTAAAACACCCTTTTTCTCCCCCTTCTCCCCCCGTAAAAAACTTCTTATCTAAAAATTGAATATAACCGATACTAAAATGAACATTCATCTATTGATCATGGAGGGTCAGATGCCTCAGGCGGTTCTTAAACTTGAAAATATACTTAATCTCGAAAGGGACATATACCAGGAAATTTTTCATATAGAAGAAGAAAAAAGCGAATCTATTCTGCAGAAAGAGGGGAAGGCTATCGAGGAGCTGTCGATCAGGCAGGAAAAGCTCCTTGGAAGAATTGATGCTCTTGAAAAAGAGAGATTGAAACTTATGGAGGGTTATAAAAAACACCTCCATCTCCGTTCAAACGGAAATGATATCACATTACAGGATATCATAGCCTCCACAGGTGAACAATCAGCCTCCGGTCTGAAAAAAGCGGGGTCAGAGCTTAAAAAGGTGCTGCTTAAAGTTAAAAAGGTGCAGGACCTGAATACACGCCTTCTGAAAGATAACATGGAATTTTATGAAATCCTGATAACAGGTTTAAAAAACAGGTCTACCCTCAGGTCCGGTTACGGCAGTGACGGCAAGGAGAAGGGGAGAGTTTTTAACCCTGTTCTGTTCAATATCAAAGCGTAAAGGAGAGAGATATGAATTCTACATTCATGGGTCTGGAAATCGGGAAAAGAGGCCTTCAGGCGCATCAGCAGGCTCTCCAGGTGACGGGTCATAATATATCCAATGCCGAGAACAAGGAGTATTCGCGGCAGAAGGTCGTAATAACATCGGCGGACCCGATCTATGTCCCCGCGCTGAACAGGGGTGAGCAGGCGGGCCAGCTTGGACAGGGGAGTACCGTCGCTTCGGTGGAGAGGATCAGAGATTCCTTCATCGATGACAGAATGGTCGCTGAAAAAAATGCGAAGGGATACTGGAAGACAAAGGATGAATTCATCTACCAGGTAGAGTCCATATATAACGAGCCTTCGGACCAGTCGCTCCGCAGCAGGATGGACGCGATGTGGACTGCATGGCAGGAGCTTTCGAAGTACCCGGAGGAGCGGGCCACAAGAGAGGTCGTCAAGGAGAAGGGGGTTCATCTCGCATCTGAGATCAACGGAGTTTTCAGACAGCTGTATGATCTAAGAGAGAACGCAAACAGGCAGGTTGAACAGAAGGTCAACGAAATCAACATTTATGCCTCCGATATCCGCGACCTGAACGAAAGGATTCAGAAGTCTGAAGCCCTCGGCGACAACCCGAACGATCTGAAGGACAGAAGAGATGCTCTTATTGAAAAGCTCTCTACCATAGTGAACGTCACTGTTGGAAGAAGCGATAAAGATGAAACAATAGTGTATATAAACGGCGAAAACCTGGTACAGGGACCGGTTCTCAGAACACTGAAAGTGGTAAAAAACCCGGAAAATAACGGGATGTTCGATGTTGTATGGAAAACCACCGAAACACCGGTATCGGTCAAGGGGGGAGAGCTTTACGGGCTGATGGAAGTTCGTGACGTTATCATGAGACAGAACCTCAACGACGTCAACGCACTGGCGGTTAACCTCACCGATATGACAAACGAGGTTCACCGTGACGGTTTCGGACGGAGGGGTGAGACTAACAACAACTTCTTCTCGCACCTGAACATAAGCGACGACAGTGAGGGCAACTTCGATTACAACAGCGACGGAGTGAATGATACCACGGCGATTTTCAAGGTCGCAGGGGGCAATAAGGTAGACGCATCGGCTGCGATAGGAATAAGCGGAACGCTGACCTTCGCGAAAAACGACCAGTTGAACTCGATCTCCGAGATAGATTACAACGCGGCGGATACTGTTAATTCCGTGATGAAGAAAATAAACGACGCGAAGCTCGGTGTCGTTGCGTATATAGACCACAATGGAAGCTTTGCGGTAAAGGCCACTGTCGCAGGGGATGTAGACAAAAAGAACTTCATGATAAGACACCTCGAGGATTCCGGGCAGTTCCTTGTGGGACTCACCGGTGTGCTGAAACAGAGCGGCCAGCAGGGCTCTTTCGATTACCGCCGGGTCAATGATATAGTGAAGTTCCTCGCGCAGAAGGAGCATATTACAATTACACCGAAATTCAATCCGGCGGCAAACATGTCGGTTGCACGGGAGATCGTCGAGGATGTGGACAAGATCGCTGCCGCGAAAGGGAACGATGTCGGCGGGACAGGGGACTATAACACTTCAAACGGGATCGGGGACGGTACAAACGCTTTAGCGATCGCGTCACTGAGGCAGAAGACCTCGATGGTGGACACAAAGAGCACATTCAGCGAATTCTACACCGCTCTTGTGGGGAGAATCGGTTCGCAGGGTGAGGAAGCGAAGGACAGGCTAGAGAATCAGACAACTTTGCTAAAGAACCTTGAAAATATGCGTCAGTCGGTTTCGGGGATAAATCTTGATGAGGAGATGGCAAGCATGGTGGCGTTCCAGCACGGCTACAACGCTTCAGCCAGGGTCATATCCACTATGGACAAAATGCTCGAAACAGTAATCAGGCTTGGAGCAGGGGGAGCGTAACATATGAACAGAATAACTAACTCGATGATCAACAACACGATGACCTACAATCTGCAGAGGCATCAGACCGATATGGATACGCTGCAGAACCAGCTCGGTACCGGGAAATCCGTACAGGTGCCGCGGGATAATCCCGTTGCCGCGACAAACCAGATGATGTACCGTACACGGCTTACCGAGATAGACCAGTACATTTCGAACATCAACGAGGCACAGTCCCGTCTCAACGAGGTTGATACCGCGCTGCAGTCGACTCTGCGTATCTTCCAGAGAATAAGGGAACTCTCGGTGCAGGGCGCGAACGGGATCTACTCCAACTTTGAAAGAAAAGAGGCGGCAGCCTCCGAGATAAACCAGCTCCTTGAGGAGGTCGTGAGCATAGCCAATACAAGAAGCGCCAGCGGAAAGGCGATCTTCGGCGGATACAAAACCGGAACAGAAGACCAGCCGAATCCCTTTGTGCCGATCTACATGACTCTGACCGCCGGAAGGCAGGGTGACGCGATGGTTGGTGTTGAATACCGCGGCAATATCGGCGGACAGACGAGGGAAGTCGGTAAAAATGATTATATGGATATAAATATTCCCGGAAATAAGGTCTTCTGGGCTACCGACCAGATGCTTACATCCAGCCAGGATGCTACAAATTACACTGCGGCATCAAACCAGGTGATAAAAATCGACGGTAAGGAGATTACAATTTCAGCCGGTGATAATATAGACATTGTAGTCGACAAGATAAATAACGCGGGATTGAGTATCACGGCATCGAAGGGGGGTATAAACAACCTTATCCTGGCAACGACGGCTCCGCACCAGATATGGCTTGAGGACAAGGGGAGCGGCACTGTTCTGCAGGACCTCGGCCTGGTAAATAAAAACTACCCGCAGCCGCCTAACAATATCGATTCAACTGTAACAATCGGCGGGATGTCAATCTTTGAGATGATAATACAGATAAGAGATGACCTTGTACGCGGCGACCAGGAGCTTGTCGGCGGAAGGGACCTCGGATTGATCGACCTGGCCCTTGACAATGTTCTCAAACACCTCGCATCAACGGGCGCAAAGGTTAACAGGGTGGAGGAGCTCGCTAAAAAGGCTGAATATGAAAAATCAAATGTAACAGAAATTCTGGCCAAAAACGAGGGTATAGATTATCCTGAAACTATAATGAATTTTAAATGGCTTGAAAGCGTTCATGAATACGCACTTTCAGTCGGTGCAAAGATGATTAAGTCAACGCTTATGGATTTTCTGAGGTAGCTGCCGGTTTTAGGGAGATATGCGGACGCCTGGTGCGGACACAGGTGAAAGAAAATAATTGAGAGGTCATTGCTTGAGTATAAAAGTTAACACAAAACCTTTTGGAGAGATTGAAGTAAGCGAGTTACAGATAATCGATTTTCCGGAAGGTATACTTGGATTCGATTTTATAAAAAAATTTATAATCATGGATGCCGAAGAGGAGGATTCCCCTTTTAAATGGATGCAGGCCTTTGACGAGAAGGACCTGGCTTTTGTGATCATCAGGCCTCTTGATTTTATGGGGGAGTATGAGCTCGCTATTCCCCAGAATGATCTGGACATTATAAAAGCCGACAGCATTGATGATGTCCTTACGTTCGCCATTGTCACAATACCTGAAAATCCGCGCAATATGACGGCGAATCTGCAGGGCCCGATAATTATAAATCCCGTCAGGAGAATAGGGAAACAGGCTATTTCATTAAGTGACCGGTATACCGTTCGTCATAATATTCTCGATGAGATGAAAAAACATACAAAGGCAGGAGGATGATATCATGCTTGTTCTTGCCAGAAGGTTAAACGAAAGTATTATGATCGGTGATGATATCGAAATTGTTGTAATAGATATCAAGGGTGACCAGGTAAAACTCGGGATAAAGGCTCCGCGGAAAGTAACCGTTCACAGAAAGGAGATATACCAGGAGATCAAGCAGGAGAATATCGCGGCGATAAGCTCCGATTTTGATCCGAACACACTGAGAGATCTTTCCGATCTGTTTAAAAAGGATAAAAAATAATGTTCAGCATGAATATGCTTTATATTCTTTCCTCAGTATTTATCCTTTTTTTTCTGATAAGGGAATATATCGCATATAAGAGATATCTCCGGCTGAAATATTTTTTTACTCCATCCCTGACAATACTTCTCATAATGATTATGATCCTGTCCGTTACAATAAATGGAGCAGACAGATACAGGATTATGATACTTCTGTCTCTGGTCACGGCCCTTGCCGCGGACACTCTGCTGATGATAGAGGAGGTCGATCTTTTAAAAAACGGGATGGTTTTTTTCATCATGTCGCACCTCTTTTACATGGGGGCTTTCTCAATAGGGGCCTCGTTCAGATTATGGAACCTTGTGCCCGCGTCAGTTATAGTGGTTCTGAGTCTGATCTATATCTCTGTGCTGAAAAAAACAGCGGGGAAAATGCTTGTTCCTGTGATTGTCTATATAGTAATTCTTGATCTGATGGTGTATTTCGCTGTAACGTCATTAAACAATGGAGCATCAACTCCGAGGATCTATTCTGCTGCGGGCGCCGTGTTTTTTATGATTTCGGACTTCATACTGTCCATTAATGCTTTCGTTAAAAAAATTCCAAACAGTACTGTCTTTACCTGGCTGTTCTATGCTCTCGCTCAATTTCTCATAGTACTATCAACGTTAAAATTTCTTTCTTAACGGTTTTTACCGTTATAATAATGGTACATTATTGTTATTTTTTATTTATAATATTTTTGAAAAAAAATATTGCTATATATTACTATCATAGAAAATATTGAATATTATACACATTTTTAATAAAACGTTTGACTTTGAATTACCGGTTTTTTAGGTTGTCGAAACTTTTTTTTTAATAAAGGATGAGCATTTTTATCATCCCTTCTTTATTGGTTTTGAGCATTGAATAATTCACAAAATTAGTATTGCAGCATCAGATGTTAATAAAAGAGTAAATCAGTAAATATGCAATTATTTATATTAAAGGAGAGTCAAAATGAATAAAAAGCAAATGAAGTCAATGGACGGTAACATGGCAGCAGCCCATGTGGCTTATGCTTTTACTGAAGTTGCGGCTATTTATCCTATCACTCCATCTACAACAATGGCGGAACAGGTGGATGAATGGGCAGCTTATGGGAGGAAAAATATTTTTGGTAATATAGTAAAAGTCGCGGAGATGCAGTCAGAAGCAGGAGCTGCAGGGGCACTGCATGGTGCCCTTCAGAGTGGCGCTCTCTCTACGACGTTTACTGCATCACAGGGTCTTCTGCTGATGATTCCAAATATGTACAAGATGGCCGGTGAACTGCTTCCAGCGGTTTTTCATGTTACAGCACGAACGGTTGCAACACAGGCGCTGTCCATATTCGGAGACCAGTCTGACATTTATTCTGTAAGGCAGACCGGTTTCGCGATGCTCGCTTCAGGCAGCGTTCAGCAGGTAATGGATCTTGCCGGTATCGCTCATCTTTCAGCAATAAAATGCAGAGTTCCGTTCCTTCACTTTTTTGACGGATTCAGGACTTCACATGAAATCCAGAAAATTGAGGTTATGGAATACGAGGACCTGGCAAAGCTCATCGATTACGATGCAATAGACAGGTTCAGGAAAAATGCCCTGAATCCTGAAAATCCCTGTACCAGGGGTACTGCACAGAATCCTGATCATTTCTTCCAGGCCCGTGAAGCTTCAAACAGGTATTATGAAGCGATCGACGATGTTGTCGAAGGATACATGCAGGAGATAACAAAGATAACCGGAAGAGAGTATCATCCCTTCACATACTACGGTGCGCCGGATGCGGAAAATATAATTGTCGCTATGGGATCTGTTACAGAAACGATTATTGAAGTTATTGATTACCTTGCTTCTAAAGGCGAGAAAGTCGGACTCATCACCTGTCATCTGTACAGGCCTTTCTCTGAAAAATATTTTATGAAAGTTTTCCCGAAGAGCGTAAAGAGAATCGCGGTCCTTGATAAAACCAAGGAGCCCGGTGCGAATGGCGAACCTCTGTATCTTGATGTAAGGTCTCTGTTCTACGGCAAGGCCAATGCTCCTATGATAGTAGGGGGAAGATTCGGTCTGAGTTCCAAGGACACAACTCCTGCGCAGATGATAGCTGTTTATGAAAACCTCAAACTTGCCGAGCCGAAAAACGGTTTCACAGTGGGAATTGTTGATGACGTAACTTTTAAATCACTTCCTGTGGGAGATGATGTAAGTGTTGTCCCGGCCGGTACTATAGAAGCGAAATTTTTCGGTCTCGGCTCTGATGGTACTGTTGGAGCTAATAAAAACTCGATAAAGATCATTGGAGATACTACGGAGCTTTATTCTCAGGCATATTTTGCGTATGATTCCAAGAAATCAGGCGGTATTACTGTTTCGCATCTCAGGTTTGGGGCAAAAGCAATAAAGTCAACATATCTCATTTCTCAGCCTGACTTTGTTGCATGTCACGTGCCTTCGTATATTTTTAAATATAATGTACTCAGGGGATTGAAAAAAGGGGGAACTTTCCTTCTTAACAGTTCATGGACTCCGGAGGAAACTCTGGCCAAACTGCCTGATAAATATAAATATTATCTGGCGAAGAATGACATAAAGTTCTATATAATGAATGCGACAAAAATTGCTGAAGAACTTGGACTTGGTACAAGAACGAATACAATTATGCAGTCAGCCTTTTTCAAACTCTCTAATGTTATTCCTTATGACAAGGCAATTGGCGAGATGAAAGCCGCGATAAAGAAATCATACGGGAAGAAAGGCGATGATGTTGTTAATATGAACAATGCTGCTATTGACAGAGGTGCGGAGTCTCTCGTAAAAGTAGAGATCCCGGCAGAGTGGAAAAATATTTCTCTATCCTCTGATTCAAAAAGCGGTAATGTTCCGGAATTTATTTCGAAGGTTGCCGAGCCGGTGAACAGACTTGAAGGTGATCTGCTTCCTGTAAGCGCTTTTGTAGACAGGGCAGACGGTACTCTGCCGTCAGGTACTGCTCAGTACGAAAAAAGGGGGATAGCTGTACATGTACCTCTATGGAAGCCTGAGAATTGTATACAGTGTAACCAGTGCGCATACGTATGTCCGCACGCAGTTATAAGACCGTTCCTTCTTGATGAGAAGGAGGCGGCATCAGTTCCGGCCGGTACTAAGCTAATTGATGCTAAAGGTAAAGGGCTCGAGGGGCTTAAGTTCAGAATACAGATCAGTCCGCTGGATTGTACAGGCTGCGGCAACTGCGCCCAGGTATGTCCTGCGAAAGACAAGGCGCTTGTTATGGAATCTCTCGAATCGCAGCTTTCAGAAACGGTTCAGTGGGAATACATGACAGAAAAGGTCGGATACAAAGATACGCTGATGCCGAAAAATACAATAAAGGGAAGCCAGTTCTCACGTCCGCTTTTCGAATTCTCCGGTGCATGTGCGGGATGCGGTGAAACTCCCTATATCAAGCTTATAACACAGCTTTATGGTGAAAGGATGATGGTTGCCAACGCAACAGGATGTTCATCTATTTACGGCGGTTCATTCCCGGCTTCACCTTACTGCAAGAATTCAAAAGGGGAAGGCCCGGCATGGGCAAATTCACTCTTTGAGGACAATGCAGAATACGGTTTTGGTATGAATCTCGGTGTTGAACATCAGAGAACAAGAATAGCTGAACTGGCACAGGTTTATATAAATGAGGGATCATCCGAAGAGTTGAAGACTCTTCTTAAAGAGTGGTCTGCAAATAAAAACAATTCCGATAAGACAAAGGAGCTCAGGGATAAAATAGTACCCCTTCTTGAAAAGGATAAAGCTGCATCTGCAGTGGAGATATTGAAGCTGAAACAGTATCTGGTCAAAAAATCGATCTGGATTTTCGGAGGAGACGGCTGGGCATATGATATCGGATATGGCGGTCTTGATCATGTTGTAGCTTCAGGAGAGGATGTAAATATCCTTGTAATGGATACCGAAGTTTATTCAAATACCGGCGGACAGTCTTCAAAGGCTACTCCTACCGCAGCTGTTGCGAAATTCGCTGCATCCGGTAAGAAGATAAGAAAGAAAGACCTCGGCATGATGGCTATGTCTTACGGATATGTATATGTTGCACAGGTTTCTATGGGTGCAAATCAGTCGCAGTATCTCAAAGCCATTATGGAAGCTGAAGCCTATCCGGGACCGTCACTGGTCATCGCATACTCGCCGTGTATAAACCACGGTCTGCGCGCTGGAATGGGAAAATCGCAGCTTGAGGCAAAACTTGCCGTTGAGTGCGGTTACTGGAGCCTGTTCAGGTACAATCCTCTTCTTGAAGAAGAAGGAAAGAATCCTTTCATCCTTGATTCTAAAGAGCCTGATTTCAGCAAGTTCCAGAATTTCCTGTCAGGAGAGGTAAGATATACTTCTCTTAAGAAAGAGTTCCCGGATAAAGCCGATGAACTGTTCACCGCTGCCGAGAGCAACGCGAAGTGGAGATTTAACAGATATCTGAAACTTTCAGAAAGTAATTAATAAACTGCTGAAAATATAACGCAAAAGGGGCTGTCAATCTGACAGCCCCTTTTTGTATTTAAATAACTGTAGTAATCGTTTTTAAGATACCCGTAGATGCCGTGTAGTCAAAGTTTTTAAACCTGGAAACCAGGTGGGTTCCCGCATATGACATCAGATCTTCTCTTCAGGAGAGCTTGACCCTTAACCACAAATATTGAGATCCCGAATTTTTTTTAGGTTCAAAACATTGCATGACTAATCACGGGCATCACAGGCGTAATTGAAGCTAAAAATACAGTGTATTTTAGGCAACAATTTTTTAATTATTGACAATAATTAAAATAATGTGAAAATCCCGATAGCGTACGCAGAGTAGATGCGGATATCTGAAAAAACTGACGATTAATCAGCAAAACCTGAATCTGTATCAGTGCGGCAAATTCGCTCTGCGATAATAAATAGAAAAAAGGGAATGATAATGTTAAAAAATTACTTTATTGATTTCAATAAAAAGGTAACCAAAAAGGCTCCGGCAGCGAAAGCCTCTGCAGATAAGGGGGCATCCAAAAAAGGGGAACCGAAAAAGGGTACTGCAAAAAAAGGGACTTCCGGAAAAGCGGCGGATATTATTGATTTCAAGGCATTTACCGCGATGCTGGACGGTATAATTCCGAAAAAACTGAAAGTAGATGTGCTGAAACCTGTAGACAGTTCCGGTTTTTCTCCCGATGGAGCTGATCTGATTGCCTATAACGAGTATTGCAGGGATATCACGAAGATTATGAATGGATATGTTCCTTTTGAACTGATCCATGGCGCGTTTTTCATGGTTAATGAACTCAGTAAAAGTTCGCTGGCCGATGTATTCGGGCGTGTCGCGTCAGTAAAAAAGATAAATCATTTCACGGAAGAGGCGGGGAGTTTTTCCATTCCGTCCTTCATAATAGCAAACAGTAATTCTTCTTATTCACTTCATGAGCTGAAAAATGATATAATGAACTACTACATGTCAAAAAATACACCTTCAGATTCAGAATTTGAGATAATGATGGTACATAACTGCGGGCTTTTGATCAAGGACTGGCATAAGGGTAGCCACCGTTACATAGGACTGGAGACTGGTGAGGATACAATGATGTGGTTTTTTATTCTGATCAATGAGTATCTTGATGTTGAAAGGGAGGATGATTTTGATATCAGGAAATATATCAGGTCGGAAAAAACCTATAATGAATTTTAATTAATACTCTTGAATCAAATTGAAACGGCTTGTCTCCGTACTGAGCGGAGACCGGTTCGTTATCAGGCTTTTTAGACGCCATACGGGTTTTAATTTGTATGTTATTTTTAATTATTCTTGACTTTTTTCAATAAAAATATTAGGTTAAAAAAAAATGTCGAGGGAATTATAGTGCTACAAGTTAGAAAAAGTACATGTAAACTGTTGTTACTGTTAATCTTCGGATCCGTTCTAATACTACAACCTGAATCCCTTAAAGCAGCCGCCGTAGCTAATAAAGATGTAATCCTTGTCCTTGATACATCATTAAGCATGATCGGGGATCACGGGAAGAATATTCTCGAATCGGTTAAGGGGAGCGTAAACACGTATCTTGATAATCTTCAGGATGGCGACAGAGTAACGTTTGTTACATTTGATGAAGATGTTAAAGTATATCCCCAGGTTATAATAGATGACCGGAATGACAGAGACATAGTGAAGAAATATATTTCTGTTACCCAGGCCAAAGGGAAATGGACATATACTTTGCAAATGCTGAAGACTGTTTTTGCTCTGGCTGATCAGCTGACAAAGGAGTCTGCACAGAAAAAAGCGGAATTGAAACGTAATGTTGTAATAGTTATAATGAGTGACGGTCTTGATGATCCGCCCCCCGGACGTGATAAAGACAAGTTTGATCTGAAAAAAGTCGCGGCTCAGTACAGCGGTAATGACTGGTGGATCTATCTGGTCAATCTTGATGAACTTCAGAAATCAAAGGCGATCTCCGCCGCTCAGGCGAATTTATTAAAAGAACTGGGTAAAGTAAGCAATAACACTCAGATGCTTGATGGTACCAATCCTGAACAGGCTATAAATGATGCCCTCAGTAAAGATATTGAACGTAAGGAGAAAGAGCAGTTTTATAAACTTCTTGCGGTTGTTTCCGGTATACTGATTCTTGTATTGCTTCTGGTATGGATAGTTGTAAAACTGAGATCTGTTAAGGTGACCGGGACTATTGAATACTGGTGCCATGAACTGTTGAGACCTGATGTTATAACTGTATCACTCACCAGTCTTGATAAGAAAGAGATCTCTTTCGGTAAAACGCCTTCTGTTACGGTCAGGGTCAGAGATTATGAATCGCGTTATTCTTTCTGGATAAAAGCAGTAAGAAAGAAAGGGGAGGTTCTTCTGACTATCAACAGTGAAGAGGGTCTTGATATAGGCTTCAAAAATAAGGAGGCAAACGGCTATCTGGCTAATGGAGATATTTTTAGCGCGTCAAACGTTAGTTTCAGATATACGGCTGAATAAATAGCTGATTTTTTTAAGGAAAATGCCGATATAAGAGTATGGCGGGGTTTTTTATAAATAATGAAACTTTTATCCATTATTTGAAATAAATCTTGACACTGAACATATTCTTGATATCTTAACCTTTAATTATAAAAAGTTAAATAATATTATAAAAACACATGTTTAACTTTTTTCAAATGCTGGAAGTATAAGATAATAGTAGTTAGTGCTCTGTTATATATTTAAGGAGGAATAAATAATGTCATTAAGTCAATTTCCGAAAAGTCCAAATAAGGTTCATCCTACTACTCCAAGTGCAGTTGGATCGAGAGAGTCGATTGCTCAGGAGGGAAGGGATAAAGTTGAAGAAGGAAAAATTATACTCGAAGAAACCTATGATAAGGTTCTGAATCATATACAGACAAAATTGCCGGAAGAAGTTCTGAAAGAACTCGATGTCATGGGCGGTTTGAAAGAGAAATTGTACAACTATATCAACCAGACATATGTAAATATGTTCAACAGGTATACTGTAACAATGGAAGATGAATTCATGAAAAAAGTTCGTGAATTTGTTGATAAGGAAGAGTCAAAAGGTCTCGCAAGATATACTCCGAAAGAAATCGTCGAGATTCTCGATAAAATCGGCGGCGCTGACAAGTTCCATACCGGTGAGATTGAAAAATCTGTAGTAAATATGTATGGACACCTTCAGGGTCATATCCAGAGGGGAGTAAACGATCTTGAAACTGAAACGAACTCAATTCTCCGTCAGAAAACTGACGTAGGTGCGTTTGTAAGAGGTGAAAACGCATATGCGATTCTGAAGTGCGTTTTTAAAGACAATGAACTCCGTCCCAAGTATGTTGATGACGTTAAGCTTTCGATCAACGTTCTTGAAAGCGAATTGATAAGCCCGATGTATCACTATCAGGTTACTGTTGAATCGATCATGAAGGATACAATTCAGAAACATATTCAGGATCTTATAGAAAAACAGGTTCAGCAGTTTAATGATGATCTCGTTGATAAAGGCAAAAACGAACTTTCTTCAAGCGAGAAGATGTTTGAGAAAGTGAAAAGAATCGAAAACTTCACAGATGATGATAAAGAAGATGAGAAATCAAAGAGATATACAATCCTCGCCAAGAAGTTTCTTGATAAGATCGAAGGCTTAAGGGCTGAGATCGATGTTGAAGAGATGGATCCCCTCAATGTAAGGGAGAATATCAAATTCATCATTGACGAAGAGAACATCAGGAACAGGGGATACAATACCTGCGTTAACTCTATTACTTCAATACTTGATACAAGTAAGCTCGGCTATCAGGTTTGTGACAATATGAAGAATGCCCGAGTATGCCGAATCAGCGAATATGAAGAAACTGACCGCGTTCTGCTTCCGGATGAAAGATACACAATCAGAATGGCTTACTATGATCAGAACCAGCTGAAAGAAGCAAAAAAAGAGTACGACAAACAGATCTCCGCTTTTACAGCTGAAATCGGAATGCTCTGGGACGTTACTCATGCTCACTATGAATCAAAAAAGAGATTCAGGTCACTGATAGATTTTGATGATCTCAGTGCAAGATTAATGAACAAAGAGTGGAAGAAACAGAAGAAGGCTTATGAAACTGATCCCGATGGCGTTATGTGGAATGAAATCGGCGAGATGTATAATGAGAATTCATTCGTAGAAAAAAACAACAGAACATATGAAGACAGGATCAAAAATCTTAAAAATAAAATTACCTATCTCAAGGGCGTTCTTAAAAAAATGCATGGATTCCAGAATCCTGTTGAGCGTGTAATCCTTGATGAAAGAATCAATTTTATGGAAAAAAGATTTAACGAGTTTGCACATCTCGTTAATCCTCACCACATTCAGCCGGGTCTTGTTCTCGATATAGATGTAACTACTATCAAGAGGAAAAGATTTATATTGAAGAGCATGGCTAACTGCCTGAATGAATTCCTGTACAGTATTTCTAAAGGTTTTGCGGACTCTGCATTCGCTACATATTCAAGAAGAAGATCTACTGTTAGAGCTGATATTGACCAGTCTTTTGAAGAGGAAGCTGTCGGAGAAGACCTTTTTGAAACTGCATACAAGCAGAATACAGATGCTGCAGGAATTGAGCTGCCCGAGATAACCGGATCGGTTAATCTTACTCCTAGCCAGAAGTCCGGCAAGAAAAGTTCAGGTTTGAAAGAATTATAATAAAAACCATAGATGAGAACAAAAAAAGGGATGATTATCATCCCTTTTTTTGTTTTAAAAAAGTTTTTATTTTATGGTGAATATTTAATTTAATACTTGAAATTAATCATTTTATTTCGATATATTTTAATACAAGGCCTAATACCTCGGTGCTCAAATCGGGGATGTAAGCCGTGCTGCTGAAAGCGGCACTGGATTGCCTGCGAAGCGGTTATGGCTTAGTAAAAAATACCCCGACGATGTCCCAGAGAGCGACCAATGTGCAGATATTGACAGCTTGATGCGGGGAATTTATTGTGCTCAATTATATCAGGAGAGACTAATATGGAAACTACTTATTATTCACTGGCTTCTAAATCCTCTTTTAATAAAGCTTTGAAACATTTTTATGCAGTAAATGATGCGGTTGATGAAATTGAATCAAGAACTAACCTGGCAGACTACATAAATGATTTGCTGGATGAAGAAGGAATTCATCCTGATCAGGTTCTTCCGATTATCGGGGCTGTTGTCAGAGATAAGTTTGAATATAGCTATAACTCCTACAGTGTTTCTAATACTATAACCGAATTTGAAAAAATTCAGAGTGAACTGGTGAAATGGAATACTCTGGATATGATAATTCTATATTTTGCACCGGACGGTAAAAGGTTTGTAATCAATCCAAAAAACATCGAGAGCTGGGAGAGATGCAGGGAGATACATAAAGACCAGCTGCTGGTTATTTATTCAAAATTTCTGAAAGAAAAAAATGCAAAGATAGAAGAAGAGGCGGCAAAAACTTTTATTGAGTTGTTTAACGGTAAAGATGTTTTTATTAATAAAAGTTTCATAGATCAGTCTATCGTAAGCAGACCTGCACCAGTACAGGCTCCCCCCAAGGCTGCTGCAAAACCGGGGACCCCGGCTGCCGCCGCTGCTCCTGCAGCGCCGTCCAAGGCCAAGAAAATAAGCATAACTCCAAAATATGGAGTGGTTGTATCAAATGAATTATTTCATAATGGAAATGTCGAAGCATGGAAAAAGATACTGGAAAGCTACCAGGTTAAGTATCCGGAACTGACTGTTCATGTCATGTTCGGCGGTGAGGTAATAAATGATATAAATGCGCTTTTTAAATGGGGCAAGGTTAAACATGGAGATTCAATTTATTTCCAGGTTTCAGGCGAAAACATTTTAGGTGTCTCCAAACTGCAGAAATATCTGTATGAGGGCGCAAGCCAGCGTTATGAACAATTCCTTAAGCTTGGCGTCGGCCGTGTTCTTAATATATTTTAAACCACTTTATCGAGGAGGAAACAATGAGTAATATTATATATTTTAATAAAGAATTGAAGCTGGATAACGAAAAGGTTTTATCAAAACTCGGTATCCGTGGAAGAAGGGCTGTTGAACTTGCAAGCATGGGATTGCCGATTGTTCCGGGATTTATTATCGATTCTGAACTGACATTAAAACTGCCGCAGACTACCATCAAGGACCAGATATTAAATTATATATCACAGGTTGAAAAAGAGACCAAGAAGAAATTCGGTGATAATAAAAAACCGCTTTTTCTGAAAATGGTATTAAGCTCTGACCTCAATATCCCGTTTTTCCCGTCGGTCCATAACATCGGAATGAACAGTGAAACAGTTGAAGCATTCGGTAAATTTACAGGCCAGGATTTTGCCTATGGAGAATATCTTTTCCTTATGCGTAATCTCGCGAGTAAGATTTTTAACATTCCGGAAGAAAACAGGAAAAAAATTGAAGGTGCCATTCCAAAGAAGCCGTCTATCGAGCAGGTAAAGAACGCGATCAATGCCTATAAAAAGGAGTTTGATAAAAATTTCTCCGAAGATGCGATTGACCAGCTTATCCTGATAATGAAGAAAGCAGCTGAAACATATTGTGATTCGGAAATCGATGTCGATAATACTCTCTCGATTATGATACAGGCGATGGTTTATGGTAATTTCGGCGAGAACTCCTATGCCGGAAATTATTTCACAAGAAATATTATTACTGGAGATCCTGAAATTCAGGGCGATTTTCTGAAAAATGAGTTTGATTTCACCGGCGGAAAGGCCACCGAGATCAAAAAGATTGATAAAAAATATTTTGATAAATTCACACAGATCGGCCGTAAAGTAGAAGAAAATTTTAAAGAGATCAGGAACATAAAGTTTACTATTGAAGAGGGTGATTTCTGGCTGGTTGAGCAGAGAGAGGTTGATGAGAAGTCAACACAGTCACAGATTAAAACGCTTCTTGATCTGAACAACATGAAAATTATTTCGGATGAATACCTGATTAAGAATATTAAACCGGGACAGCTGAATGAGCTTCTGCATCCGGTAATCGATCCCAGGACTATAAAGAGCATCAAAACCATCAAGGGTGGTATAGCCGGATCGACCGGTGCTGCTATCGGAAGAGTATATTTTTCAACACCAAAGCTTCTTGAGGAGTACAAAAAGGCCATAATGCATGGGGCCGACACAAATATGATCTTGATATTAACATCATCTTTTGCAGAGGACGTCAAGGCGATAGAGGTCGCACAGGCAGTTGTTACCTGTGAGGGGGGATTCTCATCTCATGCGCCGGTTGTTGCGAGAAGCCTTGGTAAGGTGGCTATGGTCCAGCCCGAGATGAAGATAAAAGGTAATACTTTTACAATGGATGGTAAAACCGTAAAAGAGGGCGATTATATTTCGATTAATGTTCCATATTATGAAGAACCGACTCTTTATCTGGGTAAAATAGGTCTTATAGAACCGGATTTTAAAAATAACGGTCTGCTGGATTTTCTTAAAATTGTGGAGAAATATATCGGGGCATTCAATGTAAGGGCCAACGCAGACCAGGGCAGAGATGCCCTAATCGCGAAGGAGTTCAGAGCTGACGGTATTGGACTCTGCAGAACCGAGCATATGTTTTTCAACGAAAAGAGAATTATGAAATTCAGAGAGATGATTATTGCGGATGGTTCTAAAGAGAGGATAAAGGTTCTTGATGCGCTGAGGCCTATGCAGAGATCGGACTTCTATGATCTTTTTAAAACTATGGATGGTAAACCTGTAACCATCAGGCTGCTGGATGCCCCACTGCATGAATTTTTACCGAGATCAGCTGACAGTATGAAAGAATTTGTTACATATATGCAGCAGAGAAGAAAAGACCTCAAGGCTGCAGATATTGAAGCAAGATGCGAGGAGCTTGAGGAGATGAATCCGATGCTCGGCCACAGGGGCTGCAGGGTTGCTGTTACATATCCGGAAATATACGAAATGCAGTGCAGGGCGATTTTTGAAGCTGCCTGTATGCTGAAGAAAGAGGGGCTTGAAGTATCACCGGAGATAATGATACCTATAGTAATGAGCGAACAGGAGATAAAGTTTATCAAAAACGGAAAACGAATTGAAGGTATTGTTGTCAAGGGAATACGTGATATCAAGGATGAGGTTTTGCAGGAGTATGGCGTAGACGATCTCCATTACAGCGTTGGTACAATGATCGAGCTCCCGGCAGCCGCACTGTCAGCAGGTTCAATTGCTGAATATGCAGAGTTCTTCAGCTTCGGTACAAACGATTTAACACAGACAACCTATGGTCTGTCAAGGGACGATTCCAACTCATTTTTCCCGGACTACTCGCTTTTCGATTTAATGAAAAACAATCCTTTTAAAGTACTGGGAGATCCGGTGAAGGAACTGATAAGCATCGCCGCGATAAGGGGGAGGCTTACAAGGCCTGATATAAAGATGGGTCTGTGCGGTGAACATGGCGCAAACCCTGACAATATAGCTTTCTGTATTGAAGCCGGTCTGAATTACGTATCATGTTCTCCATTTGCTATTCCGCTTTCAAAACTCGGGATTGCACAGTATAACCTGAATAAATAGGTATTTATGAATATACAGATAAAAAAAGCGGCAGAAAGCCGCTTTTTTTATCTGTATATTTCTGTCAGATTATTTATCGAGAGCCGCGATACCGGGCAGTACTTTTCCCTCCAGAAGTTCGAGAAATGCGCCGCCGCCGGTTGATATATAGCTTATTTTATCAGTTACCCCCGCCTGGTTTATGGCCGTAACGCTGTCTCCTCCTCCGACAATGCTTAAACAGTCTGAATCAGCGAGAGTGTTTGCGATTTCGTTGGTGCCGTTTGCAAAATTCGACATTTCAAACGCTCCCATCGGTCCGTTCCAGATGATTGTTTTTGCCTCCCTGATCTTTGCAGAGAAAAGCTTAATGGATTGCGGGCCTATATCAAGACCGATAATATTATCCGGTATCTGATCAATTGAGTAAACGGATCTTGGTGAATCGTTATCGAACTCTTCGGCTCCGACAATATCAACCGGGAGTAGAATTTCCACATTGTTTTCCTTGGCCTTGCGGCTGATTTCTCTCGCTGTGTCGAGAAGTTCATCCTCAAGAAGCGAGTTTCCTATAGAATAACCTTTTGATTTTAAAAATGTAAAAGCCATTCCGCCGCCTATGATTAAAAAATCGACCTTGGTGATGATGTTTGAAAGAACATCAATTTTTGAAGAGACCTTGGCGCCGCCGATTATGGCACCGAAAGGACTTTCGGCAGATTGAATAGTTTTCTGGCTGTATTCAATTTCATCCTTTAACAGAAATCCTGCGGCGGTAACGTTCATAAACTCGGTTATTGCGAAGTTGGATGCATGCCCCCTGTGTGCAGCGGCAAATGCATCATTGATAAAAACATCAGCGTGTTTTGCCAGAAGCTCGCCGAGAGACCTGTCGTTTTTCTCCTCTCCCGGATAAAAACGAATATTCTCAAAAAGAACTATTTCCCCTTCCTGGAGATCTCTGGTCAGTTTAATTGTTTCATCCCCAAGTGGGGTATCGATGAATTTTACCGGTTTGTTCAATATGCTGCTTAAACAACCGGATACCGGTCTGAGTGAAAGATTCGGTTTGACCTGACCCTTCGGTCTGCCGAGATGTGAAATCAGTATTATCCTGCAGCTGTTTTTAAGACAGTATTCAATCGTTGGTATGGTTGCCCTGATCCTGGTATCATCAGTAATGGCCATCTCTTTATCATACGGCACATTATAATCGACACGGATCATCACCCGTTTACTTTTTAAATCGATCTGATCGATATATTTAATAGTCATAATGTAAAAACTCCTGTTAACTATTTTGCATTTTCAGTTCTTTTCTTTTTTTTCTAATCATCACAAGCCTGGAGATAACAATTGAAACTTCATAAAGAAACATAAGCGGAATTCCCACAAGGCTTTGTGATAAAAAATCGGCACCGGGTGTAATAACCGCCGCAGTGATCCAGATAATTATTATTGCGTATTTTCTCTTTCTGGTTAAAAACTGCGGAGTTACAAGACCGAGTTTTGTTAATATAAATATTATTATCGGAAGTTCACAGATAAATCCCATTACACAGGACATGAAAAAGATAAAATGGAGATAATCGTCAGCGCCGTTGGTTATCATCATGGATTTATTTACGAAGCCGAGTAAAACTTTGATCATAGATGGAAGTATCATAAAAACGAATGCCACTCCGGCATAGAAAAGTAAGATTGCAGAAGTGATTGTAAATCTGGGCGAAAAACGTTCAGGCTTTTCGATTGCCGGGACAACAAATCTCCATATATGAAAAATAATCAAGGGTATAATTATAAGAACAGCTATTGCGGCGGATAATTTCATTTTAAACATAAAACCGCCTGTAAGGGTAAAAACGTTTACTTTATTTCCGGTTTCCTGGAATGGTTTATTGACAAAATAAACAAGATAATCAGAAAAATAGAATGCGGTACAGGTAAAGAAAAAAAATGATAAAAGTATATTGATTATTCTGGACCTGAGTTCTTCAAGGTGTTCGACTATTGTCATCGGAACATCGCCCCGCGCCAGTGCCTCCTGATCCACCAGTTCTTCTTCTGCGGTTTCCTGTTTGTCAGTTTCCTTTTTAACAGGGGAGGCGGTTTTCCCGGAACTTTTTTTCGTTAGATTTTTCTTCGGAAGGGACACTTCTTTTGTTGCAGGTGTATCAGCCTGAATTGTATTTTTTTTCCTCCCTGTTCCTGAGGATTTTACCTTGCTTCTGATTTCGGAGTTGTCAGTTTCTGCCTCTGAAACTTTTTTATTTTTGGAAGCCAAGCTGATCACCGATCAATAGTTTTCTGTAGTGATAACTTTTTCATCTTCATCGAAAATCTTCCACTTGCCGGTTTTTTCATTATTTTTGAAATTACCTTCAGCCTTCCTGGCTCCCTTTTCGTAGTAGTAGCGCCAGAGGCCCTCTTTCAGGTCATTTTTATACTGGCCTACTGAGCATCGTTTACCATTGGGATAGTACAGATTCTGTATTCCCTGTTTTTTATCTTTTACATAAATTGAAATTTCTTTCGGATTTCCGGCAGGATAATATTTTTTATAAACACCGTCTCTCATGTTATTTTTATACAGTATTTCCGACAGAGGAACACCTTCCGTCGAATATTCGTTTATCACCCCGTGTAATTCACCATTTTTAAAGTTTATCTTCATTTTGATCTTACCGTCGGGATAATAGGTAGTCCAGAGCCCGTTTTTCAGATTCGAAATGTATGAGCCTTTTGCTGAAAGACTTTTTTTCTCTGAAGAATCATAATATATTTTCCATTCGCCATCTTTTTGTGAATTTTTTACATTACCTTCGGCTTTAATTTTATCGGCTGAGTAATAAATGATAAAATATCCGTTCTGTACAGTTATTTGATCGTTCTGAAGCTCATCTGCGGTTATTGCGGTTACGTCAATTTTGTCATTATCAGAAGACTCATCGTTTGTGGTGGAGAACAGAGCACAGTTTACCAACAGTATCATAATGATGATAATTATTTTCTTGTTCATCGATTATACCTTTTTGTTATTTAATTCAGAAAAGTGTTATGTCTTCTAAGAAATTGTCTGGTTTTTATATGCTTTATGCCGATAATAAAGCATAAGAATATAATTTTTTAGACATTTACATGTGTTAAAGTTATATAGTCAAATATTTTTTAAAACGATTTTTTAAGATAAAAAAAATAACGTGTGAGGTATAATACTATGATGAGATCACTCTGGACTGCAGCATCCGGTATGGTGGGACAGCAGTTTAATATCGATACAATTTCAAACAATCTTTCAAACGTGAATACAACCGGATTTAAAAAACAGAGGGCGGAGTTTGAAGATCTTCTTTACCAGACAGTTTTGACAGCTGGTACACCTGCAACCGAGGTAACTGAAGTCCCGACCGGCATCCAGGTTGGCCATGGAGTCAAGGTTGCGGCGACACAGAAAATGTTTGAACAGGGGAGCCTTCAGTCGACTGAAAACAAACTTGATCTCGCACTTGAAGGGGAGGGATTTTATAAAATTCAGCTTTATGACGGTTCCAGTGCCTACACCCGTGACGGTTCATTCAAGGTAGATTCAAACAGACAGATTGTTACATCAAGCGGCTATCTGCTGGAACCGCCGGTAGTTCTGCCGGAAAATTTCATAATGAATACTCTTTCCATCAGCCAGGATGGAAAAATAACAACAAAGGTTGTCGGTGAGGATGATCCGGTTGAGGTAGGACAGATGGAGATTTACAGGTTTGTAAATCCTGCCGGACTGAGCAGTATCGGGGGGAACCTCTTTAAAACAACTCCTGCATCCGGTGATGAAATACCGGGACAGCCTGCAATTGAGGGGATGGCAAAAGTTCACCAGGGTTTTCTCGAGATGTCAAACGTGAAGGTTGTTGAAGAGATGGTGAACATGATAGTAGCCCAGAGGGCTTACGAGGTTAATTCCAAGGCGATACAGACATCAGATTCGATGCTGAGTACCGCTATAGGTCTGAAGCGGTAATGATGTTTCGTAATCTGTTTTTATTGGTATTTTTTTTATTATATTTCCAGGTAAATGGTTTAAGCTATACCAGGATTTATCTTGTGTCAGAGGCTGAAACGAATAAAGAAAATCTAATACTCTCGGATATATGTAAAATGGAGGGGGATGATGCAGGGCGTATTTCCGGCATTATTCTCTCTCCCGAACTTTATAAAGACAGTATTATTGATAACAAAGAATTGTATGATTTTCTCAGTACAAGAAGCGATAAAAAACTTTTTATTTTCGGAACAGGGGTAAAGATAAAAAAAATTACTGTCAGACCGGTGGCTATTGAGGGTGAAACTGAAAGAAGTGTGCTTGTGGAGAGGGGCGACATGGTTGAGCTTGCAATCAGCAGAAACGGAATAACAATAGAGATGAAGGGGAGAGCATTAAGCAGAGGTTTCGAAAAGGATGAGATCAATTTCAGGTTATCAACAGGTAAGGTAGTTAAAGGGAAAGTTATCTCGGTAAAGAAAGCAGATATAGTTCTATGAACAGGGGTTTAAGATATATCATGATGATGGTTTTCTGTTCAATAAGCTCTCAGGCTCTATTGATAAGGAGAGGGAGTGTTTTGCACAGGCGTTATAATAAAAGTAAACTGTTTTCAGAATATTAGAATCATGGCCGTAAAAATAACCGGCGTATAAAAACGGATATAAATCTATGATCAGAAGTTTAAAAGTTATCATATTGCTGTTTTTCTGTTCGGCAGGTATACAGGCCGCGACAATATGGAAGGATAAAGAGATATACTCAACGGATAAAAACCTTCAGGTAGGGGATGTTATTATTGTATACGTCAGGGACCTGTCGAAGATGAAATTTGATATAGCCCTCAGGAACAATACCTCGTCAGATATAGCGTCCAATCCGGACATGACTATCACAGGTTTTCTTCCAAAGATTGCATCTAACAAAAATGTGAAGAACAATGAATCAACGAATTTTAACGGCAATTCAAGGATAGAAATTGCAATAGCAGCCAGAGTCACTGAAAGACAGAATAACGGCTTTTCAGTGATAAACGGGGCGAGGATCTATACATTTAACGGAGTAACCAATACAATACAGGTCGCCGGTATAGTTGATCCGAAACTTTTAAATGCGGGTTCGATAGATTCCGATCATGTTGCGGATTTCCGTATACAGATCATCGGGCGGAAAGAGGGCCTTACAATCAGGAAGGGGCAGGTCACTGGGACAGAACAGGCAGGGGTGAACCTTACCGAGCCGGAGAAGCAGCAGATTATTATTGATTACCTGGAAAAGATTATCAGGGAATTGACAAGGTAATATGAGAAATTTTAAAGCACTATTTATTATAATTATTCTCTTTGCCGGAACGGCCCTCTATGCAGAGATTCCGGTCAAGGTAAAGAACATCTGTTTCATTGACGGGTATAAAACCAACCAGGCATACGGCTACGGACTTGTCGTTGGTCTGCAGGGTACCGGTGATTCAAAATCTAATCTGACTAAAAGCTCGTTAAAGAATCTTTTCGCGTCAATGGGACTTCAGGAAACAGATCCTGTAACAAAAAATATTGCGGAGGTAATTATCTCTGCTACCCTCCCGCCGAACCTGAGAATAGGGGAGAAGATTGACGTCAATGTATCTTCAGTGGGTGATGCGAAATCCATTGCCGGCGGTATGCTTGTTCAGTCTCCGTTAAAGGGTGCAGACGGGGTGATATATGTTGTCGCTCAGGGTAAGATATCTTTCCCGTCCTCGGAGAATATGAGGAGTTCAGTGAAGACAGCCGGGGTTGTCGTCGGAGGGGGTGTTGTTGAGAAGGAGATTAAGCCGGAGTTTGTTTTTAAAACGGCTGACAATAAAGACTCTCTTTATCTGGTGCTGAACAAATGGGACTATTCCACAGCGGATAAATTAATCAAGGCCCTGAAAAAGAAATTGAAAAACAGCGATATCAATCTCGCCGAGAACGGCAAGATAAGTATAACAATCGATTCCTCACTTCCCATGTCGGAATTCATCTCCAATATTGAAAACATTGAGGTTGTTCCGGAGATCAGCGCGACTGTAGTTATAAATGAAAAGGACGGAACGATTGTCACAGGCGGGACTGTTACTATTTCCGAGGCGATGGTAAGCAGGCGCGGCATGATTGTACAGATCGAAAAGTCTGACAAGAAGTTAAGCGCATCGATTATCAAGGATTCGGCTACCGTTAAGGATCTTGTAGACAACCTCAATGCAGTGGGAGCTACAACAGAAGACATTATTTCGATACTCAAAGCGCTGAAAGACTCCGGCGCATTACACGCGGAATTGATCATAAAGTGAGGTTTTAGATGAACGGAATTGAAAATATTGTAAACAATGCTGTTTCAGGCCGGATCACCCCGGCGGAAAAGAACCTGAACTTCATGAATAAGGCAGAGTCTAAAAGTAGTTTTGAAGCTGAACTTCATTCAGCGGTTAGGCAGAATGATCCGTCAAAAATGGATAAAATTCACAGAAAGCTGTGGGATACATGCGTTGAAACCGAATCTCTGTTTGTCGGCAAGATGCTGAAGGAGATGAAAAAGACTGTTCCGAAAAACGAATGGCTCCATGGAGGACAGGCAGAAGATATATTTGAAGATATGCTCTATGACGAATACTCTCTTAATATGTCAAAGAATTATAACTTCGGAATGGCAAAACTTCTTTATGACGAGATGAGCAAAAGGCTGTAATATATTATTCAATAGTATTGACAATAATCCGGGTTTTAATTAAAGTGTTAATATACCGGTGAGGAGGTATTATAATGAATAAAAAGCTGAAAGAGCTGAGGAGCGGGCTGAGACTGGAAATAAAGAAACCGCCAAAAGCTGAAACACCAAAAAATGTATACAACCGCAAGGTTAAGCATAAGAAGGGTCTGGAAAATGAAAAATTCAGACCCTTTTTTTATACCTCATTTTTAACAGATCTGTACTACTCAGTTCTATAATTTTACAATCTGCATTTTTTCAAAAATGCTTTCAAGGATATCCCGTGTTTTTTGAACCAGATTCTCTTCGATTCTTATGCAGACGCCGCAGTCGGAACTCAGCGACCTGGGCACGGGAATAATTTTACACGCGACATTCTCCGCTAGAAGCAGTTTCTCGGCTTTCATCACATGACTGACCGAGGGGAGGAGCACAACGTAATAAACAAGTACACTGCTCATGGATTGATTATTCTCACGGCATTGTTCATAGTGTTGAGGATCTCAAACATGTTGGAGATCGTTCCGGTTTTTATTCTTTTTCCGATATCAAAATAGTTAACGCATGTTCCGCAGATCAGTATTGTAGCGTTTTTCTGCTGTAACAGTTCTATATCGTCCGTCACGCCGGAGCCTTCGGCAGTAAGGAGTACGCCTGAATTATAAAAAATAACTTTATCAGGAACCGTATCGCTTGTCGCAAGAGTGTGCATAAACGCTTTCATTAAAACGGCTCCGAGTTCGTCGTCACCTCTCCCCATTTTGTCTGATGAGAATACAACAACCGTTCCACCCGTGCCTCCTGACGTTCTTGTTTCCATTACAGATGCGGAAACGCCTGAGGTGCTGTTTTTTATAATAATTGTAAAATTATTACCAGATCCGGCATATTGAAATGACCACCCGGAGCTTGATGCAAGCCGTTTGAGATTTTCAACAGCTGTTTCATTGTCAACAATGATTTCAATTTCATCGCATTCCTTCATTCTGTTTCTTGTTAAAACTACCGGTTCGGGGCATGAAAGTCCCCGCGCATCAATTGTTCCTCTCATAGTTTTCTCCCGCTGATTGTTTTTATGCTCAGTTCATTTATTGCATTAACCACTGCATCGACTTCCTCAACAGTATTAAAATATCCGAAACTTATCCTTGCTGTACCGGAAGGGAACGTGCCGATTGTTTTGTGTGCTGACGGTGCGCAGTGAAGCCCTGGTCTTGTGAGAATATCAAAATTTTCATCGAGCATAAATGACGTTTCCGATGAAGACATGCCATCGATATTCAGAGATAAGACCGCGACTCTGTCTTTCATATTGACCGGTCCGTAAATCTTAACCGCGCTGTTGTCAGCGATGCCGTCAATGAATCTTTTTAACAGCATGCTCTCCTGTGAATGAATCTTATCCAGCCCGGTATCAGTTATAAACTTTACACCTGCATACAGACCTGCAATTCCGATTGTATTTAATGTTCCCGGCTCGTATTTGTCCGGCATGAAGTCGGGCTGAATCTCTAACTCTGATCCGCTTCCGGTACCGCCGAACATCAGAGGGGGGACCCGTTTTTCAAGGTTGTCTCTTATGTAAAATCCGCCGGTTCCCATCGGTCCGTAAAGCCCTTTGTGGCCTGTGAAACAGAGTATATCAATTTGCGACGCAGCTGCATCTATGTTCAATGTCCCCGCCGTTTGAGCGGAATCAACACAGAAGGGGATCCCGTATTCGGAAGCGATTTTTCCGATTTCGGCAACAGGGACAATTGTGCCAGTTACATTTGACGCATGAGTAGTTATAATGAGAGCAGTATTCTTTTTTATACTCTCCTTGATTTTTTGTGGGTCCAACATTCCGGATCCGTCACACTGAATTACAGTTAATTCAACTCCGCGGGTTTCCAGCTCTCTTAAGGGGCGCATAACGGAATTATGTTCTATAGATGTTGTGACTACATGGTCGCCGGTTTTTAACAGCCCCTGCAGTATGATGTTCAGTGAATGAGTGATGCTTGAGGTAAAAACTATCCTGAGAGGATCTGGAACTCCGAATAACCGGGCCAGAATTTCCCTCGTATTGTAAAGAATCCGACCGGCTTCAACAGAGAGATGGTGTCCGGATCTGCCGGGGTTGCTCCCTATCTGCTCATTAAAACGGTTCATTGCTGCTATCACGGAATCAGGCTTGGGCCATGATGTGGCAGAGTTATCAAGATATATACTCAAAGGTAATTCTCCTTATTTAGAATTTTTAATTGAAGATACCTTTTTCAGTCAAGATAATTATCATTATTTTCAATGTTTTAAATCAGAAATATTTATGGCTGGGGTTAATAAACGGTGAGGTGCTATTTTGAAAATCAGAAAGTTTTTTAATATATATTTCCGGTGAAAATTGTTGAAAAAAAACATGACCGCTGAAAAAGTGTTTTAATGGAGATATGATATGAAGGAACAGTTACTGAAAAATATTGCGGATGACGCGTCTGGATATCACAAAAGCGGGTTTAACTGCGCGGAGACGATCTTTCTTACATTCAGAAAATATGTTTCGCCGGAGTTAAGTGAAGAAATGGTCAGGCTTGCAACCCCTTTTGGCGGTGGTATGGGACGTTCCGGTTGTGTCTGCGGCACCCTGAGCGGATCTATGATGATTATCGGCGCAGCTAAGGGGAGAGTGTCTCCTGACATCCCGAGGAAAATATCTTATGAACCTGCAAATGAATTTCATGATATCTTCAGAAAAAAATTCGGTGCAACTTGCTGCCGGGTGCTGGTGAAGGATGAATTCGGTACTCCGGGTCAGGCTGAGAGATGTAACTATATTATTACAGAAAGCGCCGTTCTGCTCTTAAATTTTCTGGTAGAGAGGGGAATTGTTGCGGAGGATAGTTGTGATAAAAAAGCTTTATGAAGATTTACGTCAGACGATAATAAACAGTGACAGGGGATTGATACTACTTTGGATTTATTGAAATAATTCTGATATTACCTTCGACGGATTTTATCCATATCTCACCTGTACCGATCATCAGCCCCTTTGAACTTGCCTGAACATCGGCCAGCGGCTGGCTGATTACAGAGTTTTTAACCTTATTGTTGAAGATGGTATCATACTCCTTTATAAAAGAACCAGGTTCGCTTATTTTTACCTTCTTTTTATTTATTACAACATTCAAGGGATAAGAAACCATACCAGAAATCTTTTCAACGGAATTGGTTTTTACATAATTTTTTAAATCCAGTATAAAATCATCAGCCGGTTTATCATCCTCGAAACCGGCTGAAGCAAACCTGTCGCTATGTGATCTGCTGATATCGATTAATCTGTTTATTATTACATTCCCCCCTGTTTCCGGGTCCGGAACTGTTTCTTCAGAATAGTTGATAAAAAAACGAAGATTTACAAAATCAGGATTAGTTACGTATTCATTGTCCGTAAGTGTAATCAGATTTTTTCCTGCTTCCTGAATTTTACTGATATCCGCATAAAGTTCAATATATAGAGAGTCATCAAGTTTTCTGAAGACCAGTTTCCATTCATTTTCATATATCTGCTCGGCACTTTTATAAACAGCGACTGTCTGTAGAGTCATTTCAGGAACTGTATTGTTTATAACTGTTTTCTTAATATTGCCGGAGCAAGAAATCAGCAGCAGTACAGGTATCAGTAAATATAACAATTTCTTTTTCATCTTATTGGATTGCCCGGAGTTTTAATATTTATTAACAGTTTGATGAAGAACAGGAAACTGCTTGAAACCGGTTCTGAAAAGCCACTCATGTACTTTTTCAGGATACTGTCATGAATAAAGTAATACTTTTTAAAAAATCTGAAAATTAAAAAAAGTGAATTTTGAAAACTTACTATTTTCGGATAAGTTGTCAAGCAATAAGTATTACCGGATACCCTTTAATAGTGTCAGTAGCAAATTCCTGAAACCGGTTCTAAACCGATGTAGATCTGAAGTTTGCAAACCTGTTTTGTTACACTAAACGCGGACTCCTTGCTGAATATGAATAAAATTTTTATTGAATATTATATAACAAATTCTACGCTGATCTTTCAGTGAAATACCGGAGAGTATTATGATTCAGATTTTTGGTACAAAAAAATGTAAAGAAACCGCAAAGGCTCTGAGGTTTTTTAAAGAAAGAAATATAAGGGTCCATTTTGTAGATCTTGCTGATAAAGGGATCAGTAAAGGAGAACTGCAGAATATATCAAAATCGGTTTCGCTTCCCGACCTGTTAGATCCCGACAGCAGAGAATTCCAGAAATTGAATCTGAAATATATGAAATTCGATATTGAGGAGAAGCTGCTTGAACATCCCCTGCTGATTAAAACGCCGGTAGTTCGTTCAGGTAAAAAAGTCTCATGCGGATCTAGGCCCGATTTCTGGGCTGAAATAGCTCTGGAAGAGAAGGGACAGTAAGGCCGGATATATTATGCAAACTAAATGAGAGAGCCTCTAACCGTTTAATCGTAGTTAATTTTTATAAGTTTGCTTTTTATCCATTTTATTGTAATATAAAGGGCAACAATAGCTGCAATAAGAATGACAATGGCGATTTTTGTTTCATGCATCCAGTGCAGTAAAAGTTCCCTGTTTTTCGATCCGTAATAACCGAGATAGTTCCATATCGGAACGCTTATAAGTGCAGCAAAACCGTCAATTAGTATAAAAGTTGGAAATCCTGCAACTTTTGTTATCCCTGCTGTAAGAAAGATCGGTGTACGGAGACCAGGCATAAATCTAGCTGAAAAAAGAACAATTTTACCGTTCTCATTGAAACTTTTAAGTATTGTATCGAACCATCCCTTATTGAGGACTTTTTGACCGATTTTTTTACTGAATATTCTTTTTCCGAAAAACCTTCCGATGCTGTACACCGTCAGGTCTCCGATTAAAACTCCTAAAAATGATACCAGGCACATCACATGTACATTCCCATATCCAAGCCCTGCAATGATACCTCCGGCAATTATTGAGATGTCTTCCGGAATTGGAACTCCGAAACCGCACAAAATGAGCATACCGAATACCGATAAATACCCTGATGAGGAGTAAAAACTTATTACATTATCAAGTGATACCAAAATTGACTCCGGGATAATTTTTTTAAAAACAATTTATGGCAGTTTCAAAGAAACTGCTGAAGATATAACTGTAAATCTGATACAGTCCTCTCACGGGCAGGTCCTTAACGATATAGGATAGCCCTGATAACCAGTTGTACTGCTATTATCGATGTAAATACTTGAAAAAGCCACAGATGGACTTTTTCAGTAGACTGTTAAGATAGAAACTGTTATATCTATGCTGTAATTGCAAGAAAACTTTTTATCAATTTGAAATATATTTCAATAAAAGGTACTATCGAATCTTTATCGTATTCAGTCAATATGTTATTTGTAATATACATTTTATTTAATCTGTCAAAATTCAAGCATTATAAGGCAGAAATAGAATAAAACTAAAAAATTCAGCAATTGATATCGGGACAATTTTTTAAATATGCCAAAAAAATCTACTTGCTTAAAGTGCTGTAATTATTTTTAAGTAACATTGTTATTTTCTGATATTCATTTATCTGAATTTTTCATAAAAACGTATTAATTCATTTATTCAAACAGTCTCCCGTTTTTCAGAAAACTGCGAGTCTAATGAATCCAGTGGTTGATTGAGGGGGATTTTATCCCTGAAACCTGGTGAAATAATAACGAATACTCTGAGTAGTATCCGGTAAAAAATGCCGGAAATGCCTGATCTCTTCCTTAAAAAAGTTATCAATTATTAAGAAAAAAATAGAAGAAGTGGATATATATGTTTCTTAAGTCAATGGATATGTTCGGTTTCAAATCTTTTGCTGATAAAACTCACGTGGAGTTTGAGTCCGGAATTACAGCAATAGTGGGGCCTAACGGGTGCGGTAAATCGAACGTTGTAGATGCTGTAAAATGGGTTCTCGGTGAAAAACAGGCGAAGAATATCCGCGGTCAGACGATGGAGGATATTATCTTTTCCGGTACCGACCAGAGGAAACCGCTGTCGCTGGCGGAGGTGGCTCTGACCATTGATAATACAAACAGAATCCTCGATTTTGATTCCGATGCTGTTACAGTAAGCAGACGTATATTCCGTGACGGCGAATCGGAATATCTGATCAACAAATCTCCCGTCAGGCTGAAAGATATTGATAAGCTTTTCATGGATACAGGAATTGGAAAGTCGGCATATTCGGTTCTGGAACAGGGGAAGATGGACCTGATACTCTCAACCAAAGCTGAAGACAGAAGATACCTGTTCGAAGAGGCTGCGGGGATATCAAGATTTAAAATGCAGAAGAAGGAATCTCTTAAGAAACTCCAGGATACAGGTGAAAACCTTAACAGGCTGAACGATATCATAAAAGAGATAGACAGGGAGAAAGAGCTGAAATCGAAACAGGCTGAGAAAACAAAAGAGTTTCTCAACCTGAAGGGTAAACTCTCCGACCTGGATATAAAACTGAACATCATCAAATACAGAGAGATCGTAAAGAAGTTTGAAAAAAACCAGGCCGATATCGATAAACTGCAGAAAGACAGAGAAGAGATCGTCGGCAGGGTGAGTGCCACTTCCGCTGAAAACGAAAAGGATGAAGAGAAAAAAAATGACCTTCAGTTTCAGCTGTTTGAGATAGAGAAAAAACTGGACGCATACAGGCTGCGGAAAGAGACCATTGACCAGACCACCGAAAAAAACAGAAGACTGGTTGAAGAACACCAGGGAAGAAAAAAGAACATAATCAAAAAACTTGAGGAGAGGGGTGAGAGCCTTGAACGTCTTCTTGCTGAGAAAAAGAAAAATGAGGAGACCGCAGTTGACCTGAAAGAGAAGATTACCGAGGATAAAAAGAGACTCGGGGAGTCTTTTGAAAACAGAAAAAAGAAGATCGATTCGATACATGCCTCAAGAGATAAAATTGACGAAAATAACGGTAAAATCAGGAATAATGAAGCGACTCTGAAAAAGCTCCGCGAAGCGCTTGAAGTTGTAATCAGAAAACTCGTTGACGCAATAGAGAAGAGAAAGATTGAACTCGAAGATTCAGAGCGTGAAAGAGAGGATGTAAAACGTCTTATTGAAAGTGAACTCAGCCAGATCGAGATGGACCTCAATAATGCGATTGATGAACTTAAGTTGAGGTCATTCGACAGGGCGTGGATGTTTCTTGAAAAGATAAACGTGAACAGCCTCAAGAGCAATATTTACAAGTTTGAAAGTTATGAAGACGGTTTCAGATCGATATTGTTCGACAAGACCGGTATTCATGCCGAGAAGGAGAACCTCGATAAGAGGATCAGGGAACTTGTACTTGAAGTGGACGAGCTCAGGGCCGATAACGGAATGCTTGATGAGTTCATACAGAACGAGCAGAAGGAACTTGAAAACATCAATGCGATGATCACCAGGATCGAGAGAGACCTCGCAAGATATGAAAATGACAGCAACTGGATTGAAAAGAACCTCCAGTCGCTTATCCACCAGATCGATGATGTGAAGAAGCAGATTGAGAACTTCAACGAAGAGAATGCCCGAACAGACAAGATGATCGATGAGCTGAACAGGGAGATCAAGGAGTCTGAAGACCGGCTTATACAGTTTAATGAAAAGAGCGAAGCGCTGAAGGCAAGCGTCAATGAGCTTATCACCCGCAGAAGTGAAATAGAGAACAATATTATAAAGCGAAAAACCGAATCGAGGAAGGATGAAGAGGAACTGGCAAAAGCCCTCGAAAAAATCAATGTTATGGAGAGAAACGGCGTTGAGCTTTCATTCAAGAGGGACAGTATACAGGATTATCTCTGGACCGAATATGAAAAAAAGGTTACTGAACTAAGCGAGCTCAAACTCAACGAGACGATGGCAAACGATTTTCAGAATGAGATCCAGGAGCTGAAGAAAAAGATACAGGACCTCGGGCCGATAAACAATCTGGCGATCCAGGAGTTCCGTGATTTAAAAAAGAGATTCGAATACTATCTCGATCAGAGAAGCGATATTGAAAAGGCGAGGCAGGATATTCTCTCGGTAATTGAGGAGATTAATAAAACCTCTGTAGACCTTTTCATGAGCACGTTTAACGATATACAGAAGAATTTTTCAGATATGTTTAAAAGACTCTTCGAAGGGGGCGAGGCTTTTCTTGAGATGGTTGATCTTGACAATGTTCTCGACAGCGGAATTGATATAATGGTCAGGCCTCCCGGAAAGAAATTTAAAAATATCAATCTCCTGTCAGGCGGGGAGAGGGCTCTGACCGCAATTGCCCTTTTATTCGCGACTTATATGGTAAAACCCTCGCCATTCTGTTTTCTTGATGAGATAGATGCGCCTCTTGACGAACAGAACATACAGAGGTTTATCAAGATGTTGAGGGAGTTTTCCAAGAGTACACAGTTTATTATTGTGACCCATAATAAAAAGACGATGAATATCAGCGAGTCTATCTACGGTGTAACAATGGAAGATCCGGGTGTTTCGAAACTCGTCTCGATAAAAATGGACAGGATAGAGATGTAGAGAGACTGTATCTATGGCATTATGCCGGGATGCAGCCTCTTCAGATTTTATCCCGCAAAGTTATGTATAATTAATGCTCCGCATATTAGCATTTCAAAAATCAGATCAAAATATCACTTCATTACAGTTAGTATCTTCAATAATGATGAAAAAAGGCATATATGGGCTTTTTTTGGCGAATTTTAAGGGAATTTCCAGTATAATTAATTGACAAATTACTTTCTTTTATTTAACTTTGTAACAGGAGTAATATATTCAAAAAAAAATATATATAGACACAATGGAAGGTGTAAAATGAAAGTAACAGTTGATGGAATACTCGGTTCCGCCCAGAAGATTAACAATAAGAAAAAAACAGATGAATCAGAACTGAAGCAGAATACAAAAAGCATAAAATCTGATTCCGTTGAAATCAGTAAAGTCATTAATTCGAGAATTGAAGCTCTTGGGAAAGAGGTAAAAGAGATCCAGATCTCTCTTACAAAAAATCAGATATTACGCGACGGAATTGACAAGCTGGTAAATGCTTCATCCGGCAGCGATGCTGAAAAAATATTGAATGAAACCACTTTCAATGATAAAAAAATCTTAAAAGATTTTATCGGGGCGGATTATACTCCCCAGACAGTGGAGACAAAGAAAAATGAACTGAAAACTCTCATTTCAAATGATATTAACGCTCTTACGAAGATACAGGTTGAGATGGACAACTTTATTGCCTCCGACATTACCGGTACAAAAAAAGTTGAAAACCTGATGGCCGGTGTAAGCGATACGCTTAAGAAAGCGCCGGGAGGGCTTGATCATATTTCAAGGCTTGATGCTGACAAGGTGATGAGACTTGTAAAATAGCTGTTTTCTGTTTAGATCCGGATTTTAAAATCAGATAATAAAGGTGCAGGCACCGGTTTATATGTTTAGAAGATTTATATATTTTTTTTTCATTTACACCTTTATTATCATTTCACCGGTGTTTGTATTCCCGCAGAATAATTCTGAAGCCGACACAATGGTAATAAACAGCATCAACATAAGGGGTGAGAAAGGTGATATCGCCGCCGAGAGTGTTGATTTTGAATATGCCTCCAGATGGGCACACAGCATGCATCTTGTTCTTTTGCCGGATTCGCCTCCGGCCGTCGACAGCAGGGCCTTTTTGCTGACCCAGTACCAGACGGTCATCCCGGTCAGCGGTTATAAGAAGGACCTTTTGTACAGTATTTATTTCGATTTTTTCAAATTCAGCGAAAAAGACCTGCCGTTCAATACAATTCTTAAAATTTATGTAAGAGACATTTACGGTAATAAAAGGCTGATCGGAACAGCTGATTCTAGGAAAATGAAAGAGAAAAAAATATTTGAAGTTTCTGTCCCTTTTGATTTGTCATATCCGGGTAAGTTTGATATTATTCTGAATGAATATTCGGAGAAAACCGGAAACTGGGGGATCTGGGATATTATTATAAGTTCAAAAAAGTTAAATGAAATAGAGATAATACCGGCGGATTCTACAGAAAAAATCAAGGAGATTGAACTAAAAATTTTTAAATAAGCTGTAAAATCTTTTGACAAAAAAAGTTCCTTTTTTTTTGCTATTCGGAGCGTGCCCGCATAATGTGCATTTTGCGGGCGTCAGAAAATACAAAATCATCATTAAAAGGATGGGTATAACAATGGGTGACGATTATATAGAAAAAGATTTGGATGATCAAGTATATGAAGACGACTATTATGAGGAAAATTATAACGAAGAGGAGTTAAGAGACTCCGATGACTTTTTAGATGATGATGACGATTTCAGTGAAGGTGGAGACCGTAAAGTCCATATAAGTTATGCCTGCGAAGACTGTGATTACAGATGGGATGATGTACTTGTCAGAAAGAAGCATGATATTGATGAGGATATGGAGAGAGATGTTGTCTGCCCGATGTGCGGATCGATCAGTATTACCCTGATATGAAAGACAGAAAAATTATTATAAAGGGAGCACGGGAGCATAATCTAAAAAACATTTCACTTGAGATTCCAAGAGACCAGCTGGTTGTGATAACCGGGCTTTCAGGATCGGGTAAATCATCGCTCGCTTTTGATACGATTTATGCGGAGGGGCAGAGGAGATATGTCGAATCGCTCTCCGCTTACGCAAGACAGTTCCTCGGCCTTATGGAGAAACCGGACGTGGATTTTATCGACGGTTTATCTCCTGCAATATCCATTGAACAGAAAACCACGCACAGAAATCCGAGATCAACAGTCGGGACTGTAACGGAAATTTACGATTACTACAGGCTCCTCTATGCAAGGATTGGCATACCGTACTGCCACAACTGCGGAAAGAAAATATCATCGCAGTCGGTTGACCAGATCGTCGAATCTATTCTTACTCTTAAAAAAAATTCAAAATGCCAGATACTTGCTCCTCTTGTGAGAGGGAAAAAGGGTGAACACGCTGATTTCATTGAACAGGCGCGTAAAAAAGGATTTGTACGACTCAGGGTTGATGGTGAGTTCCGTACGGTTGAAGAGGATATAATTCTCGAAAAACAGAAAAAGCACACAATAGAAATTGTTGTAGATAGAATCGTGATCAAAGACGGCATCAGGCCGAGGCTCGCGGAGTCGGTTGAGACTGCAATGGAGCTGGGCAGCGGATTGATTACTGTACTCACTGACGAGAAGGAGCTTCTATACTCGGCGCAGCTGTCATGTCCCGAATGCGGAATCTCGGTACCGGAGCTTTCACCAAGAATGTTCTCATTCAACAGTCCGTACGGTGCTTGTCCGCAATGCGACGGACTCGGATACATTATGCAGTTTGATCCGGAAAGGATAATCTCGGACCCGGACAAATCCCTGCTTGAGGGGGTAATGGATGTGTGGGGCAAGACCACCGGCTACTGGTACCTTGAGACGGTGCAGTCGCTTGCAAAAAGCCTGAACTTCAATCCTGATACGCCGTGGAAAGAACTCCCGCAAAAAGTGAAAAACATCATACTGTACGGATCGGGAAGGGACAAGGTCAATTATAATATCAAACGTGATGAATCTGAATTTAAATTTTCAAGATCTTTCGAGGGAGTGATCCCGAACCTCGAACGGAGATATAAAGAGACCAGTTCTGAAGACATGCAGATATGGATGGAGAAGTACATGTCGAATAATACATGTACGGCCTGTAACGGTAAAAGGCTCCGTCCTGAAAGCCTTTCTGTGAAGGTGGCTGAGCGCGGCATAAATGAAATCTCTTCGATGTCGATAAAAGATTCGTACAGATTTTTCAACACTATCAGGCTTGACCCCACCGAACAGAAAATCGCGGAACAGATTCTGAAAGAGATCAAAACAAGGCTCAAGTTTCTGAATGATGTAGGAATAGATTATCTTACGCTGGAGAGGCCGGCCGGTACACTGTCGGGCGGTGAATCGCAGCGGATAAGGCTGGCAACTCAGATAGGGTCGGCTCTTACCGGCGTACTCTATGTTCTCGATGAACCGAGTATCGGGCTTCATCAGAGAGATAACGAAATGCTGATGAAGACCCTGAAACACCTGAGGGATATCGGAAATACGGTTCTTGTCGTTGAACATGATGAAGACACGATACTGGAAGCGGATTACGTAGTAGACATGGGGCCGGGTGCAGGGGTTGAAGGGGGATATGTTGTCGCGGCTGGAACACCTGCCGAGATTAAGGCATGTTCCAAATCTCTTACCGGAAACTATCTGTCAGGCGTTAAGTCGATACCTGTACCGGCGGTGAGGAGAAAATACGATAAGTTTATAAGCATAAAAGGGGCGCGTGAAAACAATCTGAAAAAGATCGATGTCGATTTTCCACTTGGAGTTTTCACCGCTGTAACCGGAGTGTCAGGATCGGGAAAATCTTCACTGGTAATTGAAATTCTGTATAAGGCCCTCTCTGCCCTGAAGATGAAATCGAAGGAGTATCCGGGAGCTTTTGACGAAATATACGGGCTGGAAAACATAGATAAGGTCATTGATATCGATCAGTCGGCAATAGGGAGGACTCCGAGATCAAATCCGGCCACCTATACAGGGCTTTTTACTCCGATACGCGAGCTCTTCGCCAAGCTTCCGGAATCGAAAATCCGCGGTTATAAATCGGGAAGATTTTCGTTCAACGTTTCCGGGGGACGGTGTGAATCGTGTGAAGGGGACGGCGTAAAAAAGATAGAGATGAATTTTCTCCCGGATGTATACATTACATGCGATGTATGCAAGGGCAAGAGATACAATCACGAAACGCTCGAAGTGAGATTTAAGGGAAAGAATATTTTTGAAATTCTTGATATGACTGTTGATGAGGCGCTACCGTATTTTGACAGTTTCCCGGCAATAAATACAAAACTCGAAACACTTCAGAGGGTGGGGCTCGGTTATATAAAACTCGGCCAGCCTGCGACAACACTTTCCGGCGGTGAGGCCCAGCGGATCAAGCTTGCAACCGAACTTTCAAAGCGGGCGACAGGAAAAACGGTATATATACTCGATGAACCGACCACCGGTCTGCACTTCGACGATATCAGTAAACTTATCGGAGTTCTGAATTCACTGGTCGATAAAGGGAACACTGTAATTGTAATAGAACATAACCTTGATGTAATAAAAACCGCGGATCATGTGATTGATCTTGGGCCGGAGGGCGGCGATGCCGGCGGTACTGTGCTCGGTAAAGGCACTCCGGAAGAACTGAGCCGTGTCGCAAACTCATACACGGGGCAATTCCTCGCAAGGATGCTTAAAAACAGGAGATAATTATCCTCGTACAAACCTCTGGACTTAAGATCTGTTATCCGGGTGGTGCTGTTTCATCCGGTATGTTTTAACAAAACTCATTTTTCACTACGGCTTTTACTGTTTTTCATGGAACTGCTAAAAAAAACCAACAATTTTTGACAATGCTCCAGAAATTTATTATTTTAAACAAAATTATATATCATTAAGATTTTAGTTTAACAGGAATAGTTAAATTAAAATATTATGAATATTTAGTTTTGAATTGTTAAGTAAATTTTGAATTCTTACAGAAATAAAAAATTTTTAAAAGAGGGCAGGTAATTAGATGAATGGAAAAATGGGTGTGATTTCAGATGATGTAAAAAAATGTGTAGATCAGGTGATAAAACATGTCGGGAAAGATATTAAACTCGGCATGACCCTTGCACTAGGCAAGCCTATAATAATAGCAAATGAGTTTTACAGACGGGCAAAGGAGGACCCGGAGATGAAACTCACAATAATTACGGCGCTGCCGCTAGAAAAGCCGCGGGGACATACCGATCTGGAGAAGAGATTTTTAAAACCGATTGCCGAGAGACTGTTTGAAGGAGTACTCGATTTTAATTTCATGCTCGACCTGAGAGACGGTAAACTGCCGGATAACGTTTCAATTTATGAATTCTTCATGAAAGCCGGCGCCAACCTTAATGAACCTCATGAGCAGATGCATTATATGTCGTCAAATTATACTCATTGCAGCCGCGATGCGATAGACTATGGATGCAATGTTTTTGCCCAGCTTATATCTGTAAAAAAAATAAACGGCAAAACTGCATATTCAATGGGGTGCAATACAGATATCTGCATAGAGTCACTTAACAGCATCAAGGTACATAGATCCCGCGGTGAGAAGGTTTCGGTCATAGCTGAGGCCAATGAAAATATGCCGTATATGTACGGGGACGCAGTGGTCAAAGCTGATGAGTATGATATAATACTTCAGGGTGAAAAATTCAATTATAAACTTTTCGGCGCTCCAAAGGACCCGGTTTCCCTGTCGGACCATATGATAGGCATACATGTCAGCACACTTGTTAAAGATGGCGGAACTCTACAGGTAGGAATTGGCGCTCTCGGTGACGCGATAGTTGCCGGTCTCGATATGCGTAACCGTCATAACAAGACATATTGCGAAGTCCTTGAAAAAGCAGGGATATTAAACAGGTATCAGAACCTGATAAAAAAATGGGGTGATATCGGGACATTCAAGCAGGGTCTATACGGTTCATCGGAAATGTTTGTAGATGCTTTTATGCAGTTGTATAAAGAAAAAATATTGAAGCGCAAGGTTTTCGACAGTGTTCCAATCATGAAGCTGATTAATAACGGCGAGCTCTCGGCGGATAAGATTCCTGCGAATATCATCGACAAGCTCATCAAAATGAAGGCTATTCAATCAAAAATCAGCGAAGAGGATTTTAAGTTTCTTACTGAGTTCGGAATACTGAAGAAGGGCCTGAAGTATGTCAAGGGTACGATAAAGGACGGCAAGCAGAGCTATCCCTGCGATATGAATAATGCCGCTAACAGGACTAAAATTAAAAAAATTCTGGGTAAGGAGCTTCTTGGAGGTAAGGTCATACTGGGAGCGTTCTTTGTAGGCCCGCAGTCTTTTTACAAAGCACTGAACGATATGAGCGAGGAGGAGAGACAGCAGTTCGGAATGTCAGGTGTTGAAAATGTAAACCAGCTTTACGGAGCAGAGGAGCTTAGAAGGCTCCAGAGGAAGGACGGAAGATTTGTCAATACCGGTATGGTTGCGAACCTGTTCGGAGCCATAGCATCGGACCAGCTGCAGGATGGAAGGGTCGTGAGCGGAATCGGCGGCCAGTATAACTTTGTTTCTATGGCTCATGCTCTCGATGACGCAAGACTCATAATGATGATTAAAAGCACAAAGGGTATAGGTAAAGCGCTGAAGTCGAATATCGTATGGAGTTACGGCAGCTGCTCAATACCGAGACACTTAAGGGATATTATAGTTACGGAATACGGAATAGCTGATGTAAGGGGTAAACCTGATGAAGAGGTGATCATGGAGATGCTGAAAGTCGCCGATTCAAGATTCCAGAAGCAGCTCCTTGAGCAGGCAAAAAAGGCGAAAAAGATACGCCAGGATTACGAGATCCCGGAGGAGTATACTCATAACACTCCTGAAAAAATCGCAAAACTTCTGAATCCGTACAAGGACCAGGGCCATTACTTTCAGCCGTTCCCGTTTGGAACTGATCTGACACCTGATGATATCGCGCTTGGAGGGTCGCTGAAGGTGCTGAAGGCGACTGCGGCAGGATATCCCGGGAAACTGATAAAAGGTCTTCTTCTGGAACTGTTCAAACCGATACCTGCATCGGCTCAAAAACATATTGACCGGATGCAGCTGACAAATCCGGCATCTGTAAAAGAACGGATAATGAGAAAAATGGTTGTTTTTGCTTTAAGAAACAATAACAGGCTGTAAAGGAAGATATACAGGTAATGTAAAAAAAAATTCCCGGAAATTTATCCGGGAATTTTTTTATCACTGATTGTAAAAGGGTCTCTTTTTTAAGCCGGAATCTTATTTTTTCAGCTGACTCTCCCTGACCGCAGTCGCCCTCTTAACGGCCTCTCCGAATGTAAGGCAGACATTCTCTGCTCCGATTCTGTCTACAAAACCGGCTTTTGTCATTGTTTTAAGCGGCTGTTCGTTCACACCTGAGAGAATCATGGCTGTTCCGACCTCCTGGCATTTTGTAAACAGTCTTGTCAGCGCATGGAGTCCGGTGGCGTCCATAGCCGGGACGTATCTCATTCTTATAATAAGTACAGGTACCGGGCGACGGTACTTCAGTGCGTTTTCAAGAAACTGGTCAGCGGCCCCGAAAAAGAACGGTCCGTTGATTTCGTAAATTCCGATCCCCTTCGGCAGGTGGATGTTTTCTCTTTCAAGGAAGAATTTCAGCTCGAGGTCATCATCATCTATCCTGTCGTGTGTAAATTTAAATCCTTCGTTTGTAACATCAGACATCCTCTTCATAAACAGCAGGGCTGCAAAAACCATCCCTATCTCTATTGCGACAACCAGATCAAGAAATACCGTTAAAAAGAAGGTTGTAAGAAGAACGGTGATGTCGCTCTTCGGGGCTTTAAGAAGGGCTCGGAAACTGTGCCATTCGCTCATGTTGTAGGCAACATTAACAAGAATCGCTGCAAGTGCGCACATCGGAATATATTTTGCGAGCGGCATAAAAGCCACCAGCATTATAAAGAGAACAACAGCATGAGTCATACCGGCTATCGGAGTCCTTCCCCCATTGTTGACATTGGCAGCGGTACGAGCAATCGCGCCTGTTGCCGGAAGTCCGCCGAAAATACCGGATGCGATGTTTGCGACACCTTGAGCCAGAAGCTCGGCGTTCGGCTTGTGGGAACCGCCGATCATACCATCAGCAACAACTGCAGATAAAAGAGATTCTATCGCTGCAAGCATGGCTATGGTCAGAGAAGGCATTAGAAGGAGATGAATTTTTTCCACTGAAATATCGGGAAAAGACAATACCGGGAGAGAGGATGATATATTGCCGAATTTTGTGCCGATTGTTTCAACCGGTATATGAAAAAAGTAAACAGCTGCTGAAGCGAGGATAACTGCAACCAGAGAACCTGGAATTTTACCTGTAATCTTCGTCCAGAAACGTATCAGTATAAATGAAATTAACGCGATTGCTGTCGCCCACATGTTGAAGGAGCCAGCGTTTGTTATGAATGCCTCCCACATCTGTACAAAACCGGAAGGTGATCCGGGAATAGCGAGACCGAAAAAATCCTTGATCTGGGTTGTAAATATTACTACAGCAATACCGCTTGTGAATCCTGTTGTTATAGGATACGGGATTAATCGTATGAATGTACCCATCTTTAGAAGGCCGAACAGAATGAGAAAAAATCCGGCCATAATAGTCGAAATTATCAATCCGTCGAATCCGTATTTCTGAATGATGCCGAGTACAATAATAACGAAAGCTCCGGTAGGACCGCCGATCTGAACACGGCTCCCCCCGAGAAATGAGATGAAAAAACCTGCGATAATCGCGGTGTGAAGACCTTTTTCAGGAGATGCACCTGAAGCGATAGCAAGGGCAATTGACAGCGGTAGAGCGATAATCGCAACCACAATCCCTGCTGTGATATCTTTCATAATCTGTTCACGAGTGTAGGTCTTCTTCTCCATAAGGACAAAAAACTTTGGTTTAAACAATTTATATGCCTCCGGGAAGTATTAAAAATTGTGTACCATCTTAAACTCCATATCTGTATGTCAAATAAGTTTTGGAAAAAATTTATAGATGGCATCTTTTAATGAGAGCTATAGCATTTTAGGATTGAATTAAAGCAAAGTGTAACTGAGAGGCATGTAATGCCGTGGCCGGCTTTTTCAAAATATCCTGTTTAGCCAGGGCTCTTCCGATGGTCGTGTGCCGGCAGGCGAACATCGTTTTCGCTCGCAGTCTGTTTTGTTAAATGCCGGTTTTATTAGATGGAACCGATTGTGTTATAAAACAGATTGTTTCACGGAGTTTATCCTGAGCCTGTCGAAGGGTTCGCAATGACATGCTAATCCTTTCTTAAAGCTCTATAGTTAAATTGAATCACCAATCAGATTACGGAAATTTGTATATACAGGACAAAAACTGAAAGCAGCAGTGTGAGAATTGTAACGGTTAGGCCCGCTTTAAGGAATTCGAAAAAGGATATATGCACGTCCTGTTTCTTAGCAGATTCAATTACGATAATATTCGCCATCGCGCCGAAAATCGTTGCGTTACCGGCGATCGTTGATGCCGAAGCCAGCGACAGCCATATGATATCGCTGCCAGTATTTTTCAGTATAGGTATCATAAGTATAGTGTAAGGCACGTTGCTGACTATCTGTGACAGTACCAGGCTTATACCGTGGATCACTCCGATTCCGTGAAGATCCGGTGTTATGCTGTACGCGTTGATTATATGCTGGATAATGCCGGTTTTTTCAATGCCACGTACCACGATGAAAAGCGTTGAGAAAAAGAGGATCAGAACCCAGTCGATATTCTTAATAATTTCAGAGGGCTTGATCTTCCCGAAGATAAGGATCAGCGAAGCTCCTATCAGCGAGATGACCGGTATTGACAGGCCCAGTTTTCCGTTTATGAAGAACATGACGATTACAAGTACGAAAATGGGGGCGGAGAATTCCATCGAAAGGTAGTTGTACTGATATGATCCTGAATGGGGATCGACGGGATTAATCTTTCCGAAGTTGGCGGGATAAAGAAATTTCAGAATAAAGTAAATTATTATCATCCCGATTATCGATACCGGCATAATGTGAAGCATGAACTTGTAGTACGATATACCCGAATTGATCCCTATCAGCATATTCTGCGGATTTCCTGTTATCGTCATGGCGCTTCCTGTATTAGAAGCGAGGATCTCCGCGATCAGGTATGGTACCGGATTTATCTTCGAATCGCGGCAGATTGATATTACCACCGGAGTGTATAATAATACTACTGCGTCATTCACAAGGAAGGCGCTTGAAATGCCTGTGGTGAATATAATTATCAGAAGAAGCCTTCTTTCGTTTTTTGCCAGGGTTATGGTTTTGTTGGCGATAAACGAAAAAAAACCGTCCAGTTCAAGAACAGTAATAATCACCATCATTCCTATGAGCAGGCTGATAGTGTTGAAATCTATAGCACTTATAGCTTCATCAAACGTGAGGACGCCGAAAACTATCATTGCCACAGAGCCGAAAAATGACGCCGAGGGCCTGTCGATGTTAATACCGGGAAGGCTTGTAAAAATAATCCCGATATAAGTTATTATAAATATTACCGCTGCCGTTGTTATCATTTTACGCTACTTTATAATGCTCTGACCCTGCATTTATCAGTTTTATCAGAAGAAACTGAACAAAAAAACGGTACAGGATAGAATAAAACCTTTATATTCATGATTTTAATAATCCCGGAAGAGCATTTATTGTCAAATATTATTGACAGCAGAGATAATATTATGTCATATTAGCATGATTCTTTCTGTAAATATGCCGATAATTAAGATATAAAACTAAATGAGCTGGTATAAGGGTGATGAGAGTTAAAAAGATCTTTCTTCTTTTCTATGTCCTTCTGTTCACATTGACGCCGCTGGTTTCTCTGTATCCCGCTGTAAATCCGGCAAAGTTTGAAACCGCGAAAGACTATTTCAGAAAGGGAGTGGTTTATTTTAACAATATGCAGTACCTGGCGGCTGCGGATTTCTTCAGAAAGGCAGTTCAGGAATACCCCGACTATTATACGGCCAGAGATTATCTTGCCCGTTCATATAAACTTTCCGGCTTTAAAGAGAACGCCCTGTCCGAACTTAAAAAAACCCTTGAGATATATCCGGACAATATCGCGATAAAGAACAGGATTGAGAGCCTGCACTTCCGGAACGCATACAGCGGCAAAGATCAGAACCTGAATTATCTCCTTCAGAGCGAATACAGGTCGCCGGAGATGGGTAATTTCACTTTCCCAGATGCTGCCGACATGGCCGTTGACGGGGAGAGAAATCTTTACATAACATCCTTCTCGTCATCGAAAGTAGTCAGGATAGATCCGAACGGAAAGGGGGAGGAGATCATAAGGCCCGGTTTCGGAGGCGGCCTTTACGGTATAGATTTTTTCAACAAAACGCTGGTTATTTCAGATTTTAAAGGGGATATGATCTACATCTGTTCCGATAAAGGTAAGATTCTGAAAAAATTCGGCGGCACAGGCAACGGCGAGGGTATGTTTCACGGCCCGAAGGGTGTCTGCTTTGACGGTAAGGGATTTCTTTATGTTGTCGACGGCGGGAATTACAGGGTGCAGAAGTTTGATACTTCTGGCCGTTTTATACTGAGTTTCGGAAAAATGGGGGATTATGAGAGCGAACTCTCCAATCCGACAGACATTGCGGTACTCGGTGAAAATGTTTATGTAACCGATACTGCCAACAAAAAGATTGTGGTATTCGATCAGTACGGTAATTATATAAAAGAGATTTTCATCGATGAGATACTGTCTCCGCGGGGGATATCGGTTAAGGGGAATAATCTTGTTATCTCGGACGAGAAATCGGGCATTGTTTTTTACGATACCGTAACCGGCGCAAAGAAAGTTTTTAATTCATGGGATAATGACAGGAGACTGAACAGACCCCTCTCGTCAATTTTCGATCAGGACGGTTTTTTCTACGTGCTGGAATCGAAACCTAACTGCATATACTGCTATTCGCCGGCGGAGAAGCAGTATACCAACCTTGAGCTGGAAATCACATCCGTTGACGCGGCAAGTTTTCCGGTTGTGGCATTTTATGTCAATGTGAAGGGGAGGGACGGGAGAGCAGTTTACGGGCTGCGTCCCGAAAACTTCAGCATCACCGAGGACAACTCTGAGATAGCGAGCTTTCAGACTGATTATCTGAAAAGCAGGGCAACTACTGCCTCTTTTGTTCTCGCTGTGGACCGCTCCCAGGGGATGAGCGGCTCCCATAAAGATCTTCCGTGGCTTGCTGAGTTCATACTCCGTGTAATGAAAAAAAATGACAGCGTTGAACTCCTGAATTTTAACGAACAGGTATGGCCCGGCAACAATTTTGACTGGAGCAGGAGAAGGACCCTTGCCGCACTTGACAAGATGGAGTACGGTAACGGCAGACAGACCGGAGCTGCGTTGTACCAGGCGATCTCGGACCTCATTCCGAGACCGGACAGAAGGGGTGTTGTGCTGATTACCGACGGCAGTCTGAACGATGATTCGTTTAAACAGTATTCCCCAGATACTATAATAAGCTACGCGAATGAACATTATATTCCGGTCTACATAATATCGCTGAAAAATGCCGACCCGGAGCTGGGAAGAATCGCTGCCGAAACCGGCGGAAAAGTGATAAGACCCTCCGAGATAGAGAGCCTGAGAAAGATTTACGCCAGCGTAAAAACTTCGGAAGAGTACAGGTATGTGCTTGTCTATAATACCTACAAGCTACCATCTTTCAAGGGATGGTGGGTCGATGTAAAACTAGAGGTTAAATATAAAGGTCAGACCGGTAACGAGTGGGGTGGATATTTTGTACCATAACAGCGACAGAATGTTTAATGCACGAAAGAACATGGTGATAAAACTGGCGGAGAAGGGGATATCCTCCGGATCGGTTCTTGACGCAATGATGAGGGTCCCGAGAGACCAGTTTATATCTGAAGCGCTCTGCTACAGGGCTTATGACGACACGTCTCTGCCGATAGGATTCGGTCAGACCATCTCCACTCCTTCGATAGTCGCTTCGATGGTCCAGTCACTCAGACTTACCGGAGACGAGAAGGTTCTTGAGATAGGTTCAGGTTCTGGATACCAGGCTGCGGTCCTGGCGGAACTGGCAGGTGAGGTCACCGCGATGGAGCGTATACGGGAACTTGCCGAGCGGTCGAGGATGGTACTGTCCGGTCTCGGATATAATGTAAAGATCATCAACGGCGACAATTTTAATGACATAGACAGTGTTTTTGACAGAATCATAGTATCTGCCGGTGTGAGAATTTTTCCCGCGGATCTTCTTGCCAAGCTGAATAACGGCGGCATTCTCGTTATACCGGTAGATGAAAGCGGAACTAATCACCAGATAAAAAGGTTCGTTAAAAAAAGCGAGACCGATTTTTTTGAGGAGATTATCGGAAGGGCTACATTCGTCCCGTATATAATGAACGAGAATATTGTCTGAGGATTAAATGTTCAGACGCGTCAGTCCTGCAGTATCAAATCGGTGATCCAGTTTATCGATTTGATTAATTGCGCTTCACCGCCTGCTTCATTTGCGCCGTCAGGATAAACCTCAATTGTTTTCTCGCTCTGCACATTATTAAAAAGGCCCATTACGCATTCCGGAGGAGATATCGTGTCTTTCAGTCCCGATACGAACAGCACCGGGCATGTGATACTGTGAGAGAAATTTATTATATCGAAATACGTGAGGTTCTTTTTAATCTGGGACTTTTTCGCCTTCTGCACCATTATTATATCGTTGATCTCACGCGACGTGTCGCTCTGTGAAATGTTCTGTGACAGGGGCAGATCGCAGAATAGCGGTGAGTCCATTACGATAGCTCCGACTCTTGACGAAAAGACAGCGGTGAAGAAACCTGCCGCGGCGCCGAAGCCCTTGCCGTAGATACCTATTTTGCTGCAGTCTATGAAGTTTACAAGACGGAGAAAGTCTATCGACCTGTAAACATCGAGAAACACCGAACGGGCATAATAGGTTTCCATGTCGATTATATTTTCAACGATAAAACCGAGAGGTTTATTCAGAGCCATTTCCTCTTCGGTTCTGTTTTCGATGATATCGTGGCCTCTGAGCACCAGAAAGAGATGAGCGGTTTTATCGGAGAGGACTTTGACGATATTTTTGTCGGGATACCTGTTATAATCATGCAGGTGAATGATTACACGGCTCTTCTCCTGCTTTTTAGGCACATAGAGAACGCCGCGGATTCTCGCTTTCAGGAATCCGTTGTATGATATATTATATGCCTTGAATTTTGAAGTATACTTCTTATGATTATCCGTGATTTCCGGTTCAATGGAAACCTTTTTAATATCTGAAATTGATTTATCCCAGAATTTATCAAAATCCGGTTCCCGTGTCAGTTTAGGCAAATTCCAGAAATATTTATCGAATGCTTTTATCGCCATATTTATGCACCGCCTGCTATTCTATGCAGATGATAGTAGTTTGAGCTGAAAAGAAAATAAATGATAATGAGCATTAAAGATATGAGCAGGAGAACAAAGATAAAAAAACCGGAATACTGGAAAGGCCTCAGAAGAACATATTTGATAATGGATAATACGCTCTCTCCGTCTCTGTGCCGCGTACGTACTTTCAGATATAATAAAACCGTAAGTATTGAAACCATAAAAAATACAGCGGTATATTTAAAGACAATATTAAAGATGTCGACATTACGTATTGAATAGTATGTGAGCGGAAAGAATATCAGGTCTGCCAGAACCAGTGCCAGTATCAGGGCTATCAGCGTAAAGAAAGAAATCGAGGATAGTTCTTTCATTTTACCCTTCAGAGTGCCGTTTTCAAAACTGTTTTTTCCGTCATTCATCTTTTTCTTCTTTAATGTTATCATTTTTGGAATCTTCATCCTCTTTACCTTTTTCGACAATCCCTTTATCCTGGAGAGCCTTTCTCGCTGCTTTACGCACTTTACCGCTTGGATCATTGTCCATTTTATATTTTAATATGTCAATAGTTCTTTGGTCACTGAACTCTTTTATGAGGTTAACGGCTTTAAGCCTTACCGCTGCGTTATCGCTTCTCAGAGAACCCATAAGCAGCTCGACGGAATCGGTATCCCCCATAGCAACAAGGGTTGCGACAGACTGTATGTAGAGGTCGTAGTATTTTTTCTTTTTATTGAACGAATATGAATCTATCTCTTTCAGGAGATTTTTTATATCACCAGCCGTCTCTTTCAGCTTTAAAACTGAAATGGATTTTACTGCGAGTGAACGTAATGCGATATCCTCATCATCATTTTTGAAAATTTCAAGAAGGAAATCTTTCTGTGCGGCCGATCCGGTGTACCCTATATACATGATAAGTTTTTCACGGATCATTTTTGAGGTTGAGCTGTCTTTCCCTGCGGTTATCGCTGTATCGAGTATATCCGGCGCCTTGATGTCGTAGAGGGTCGTAATGACCGCGTCGGTGAGGTTTGAATCCAGCTTGAGGTCCTGTTTCCTGAATAACTCGACAAGCTTCGGTTTTGCGCTTTCAGCCTTCATCCGGCTGAGTGCGTAGCATGCTGCGATTTTGATCTCTTCCGACGGATCGTCGAGGGCCTTGATCAGGGCCGGTACCGCCGAATCAGCCTTGAGATCTCCGATCTCGGTTACTGCCGCTTTTTTTACCTCGATGTCTGAATCGTTCTCAACAATAAAGACAAGTTTCTGCACCAGTCTGTTTTTGACCTGTTCATCCTTTATATCGTTGATCATTATAATAGCCGTTTTACGGTCTTTCTGCATCCCGTAGTCAAGCGTCGAAGAAATTTTTTCACCCTTCTTTGTATCGTCCCAGGTCTCGGCTTTTTTATCTTCCTTTTTTGTACCGGTTCCCTTCGCCGAGTTGCTGGCATCTGTTTTTTTGCTGTCTTTACCCGTTGTTTTGTCATTAACAGCGGAGGCGGAATCCTTTTTCACCGGCGAGTCTTTCTTTTGAGTATCGTTTGATGCGGATTTGGTTTTGTCATCGGCAGGGAGCGCGGTTTTCGAAACTGCCGTACTGTTTTTCTGTTTGTTGCTGATCCCTGTTTCACTCTGGGGATATGCGGATAATGTCAGGGTCAACATGCAGAGAAGTGATAATGCGCTATAGATAAATTTTTTTTCCTGTTTCATTTCGAATCCATGTTATAAATTCTGTTATCTGTCCCAATAGATTAATTATCGGTTTAACCTGTCTGTAAAAAACCATTTTTTACGGGAAAATATACTTTAATGGAAGTATTGGAATGATGGGGAATAAATTATCTGTTACTTAAAGCCCTCTCCCTCCCCCTTTTGTTTATAGGTAGAGGGGGAGGGTTTCCATGATGCTTTACTTTTTTTGCTGAACTCTGCAAGTTTTGCCGCCAGCCTTCTCCCGGATTCCATTCGATTGCTCCCGATACTGGAATGGGATCAGGGGGGATATATCAGGGCCGTTCGCCGACCGTAATAAAAAGTGCGACCTTTGTTTTATTCCGCCAGACCTCTATTTTCAGCGTTTTCCCTATAGGTGTGTTTTCAACCTCGTTTATCAGATCGCTAAAATTTTTTATCGCATTTCCGTTTACTGACAGTATTACATCTCCCTGAGTTACACCACCCTTATCAGCAGGCCCCCCATCCGTAACCTGGCCTACCAGTGCGCCGGAATTGTCCTTCATCCCGAGCTCTGCTGCATATTCCTCTGTCAGAGGGACAATCTGTACTCCTATAAATCCACGTTTTATTTTTTTATGCTTTTTCAGCTGTTCAAGAACGTTCTTCGCGGTGTTTATCGGGATTGCGAATCCTATGCCGATATTACCTCCGGTCTGGGAGTATATCATCCTGTTTACCCCTATGACTTCACCAAAGATGTTCAGCAGGGGCCCGCCGCTGTTTCCGGGATTGATGGATGCGTCGGTCTGTATCTGCGTCTGTGAGCCTCCCATAAGGTCGAGGTCACGTCTGGCGACCGCGCTTATGATTCCAACGGTAAATGTCCGGTCGAGTCCGAAAGGATTCCCTATAGCTATTGCCCAGTCTCCCACATTCACTGTATCAGAATTTCCGAAATAGACCGGCGTCAGCTTGTCCCTGGCATTAATCTTTATCAGCGCAAGGTCTGTCCTCTCGTCATAACCTATAACTGTCGCGTCATAACTTGTTTTATCGACCTTTACCTTGACTTTTTCAACGCCTGCAACGACGTGATAGTTGGTGCAGATATATCCGTCGTCAGAGATAATGAAACCGGTACCGAGACCGGTGCGTTTCTGTGTTTTCGGCTGTTTCATCTCCGGACCGAAAAAGTCGCGGAAAAACGGATCGTTTAAAAAGGGATTCTGCTGCATTTTTACTGTCTGTTCCGTACTGATGAACACAACGCTGTTTTTATTCAGTTCATAGACCTTTTTAAATGCCTCCTGTGCTTTTACCGCATCGGAAACAGAGCTGTCAGCTCTCAGAGGGGATTTGTCCTGTAACCCGAATGATGAGTCCTGGCTTTTGCATAGAACACCCGACAGGAATAGCGCAGATGTCAGGGTCAATGTAAAAATAGTAGTAACACTGATGAGAAGTATCCGCTTCTGCTTCATTTTAAAAACCTCTTTGTTCATATTTTACATTCGTCTGAAAAAGTCCCATCAGTGGTCTTTTTCAGTACCGGTTTCGCGTAGTAAATTCGCAAAACCTCATATTTTCAAGGCTTCCTGCATTTTGATCAGTCTTGAAAATTGCGATACATCTGACGAACAGGACGTCCTAATGTCGCGAAGGACATGGAAGTCCGTGAGCGACACTGTATCGCTAATCAGTTTCCTGTTATGCAGGAAACCGATAAGATATTTTTTTCTGATGCTGTAATGATTTGTTTGTTAAAAAATAATTAAAATTTGAGTGGGGATTTTTTATTTTTTTATACTTTTTTTAAACTTAGGATCTTTTTTCCGGGCAGGAGAGGAGCAAAATGGAGAGTTTTACCCTCAAAGAGAAAATCAGGCTGTATATTACTTTACAAAAATTAAACTCTTCAGTAGGCTGAAAACCGGGTATCGGTTTCATTATGTAACTGTCGATTTGAGGAATATATCGAATATTATGCTTAAAAAAGAGTGGCTGAAGAAGGCTGAAATTTTCGCGTCGCTGGATAATACCGGTCTGGAACTGATATCCGGTTATTCCGGGTTTGTAACACTCGGCCCGGGTACTGAAATATTCAAAGAGGGGAGCAGCGCCGGCGTGCTGTACATAGTTGTTTCCGGCTCGGTACAGATACTGAAATATGACCTGTACGAAGGGGTGTCAATTATTGCGGAACTGGTTCCGGGAGATATAATCGGAGAACTGGAATTTTTCATGGAATCCCCTTTCAATGCTCTGGGGGTAACGTCGGGTGAAACGACACTGCTTAGAATTCCCGGCGAGGGGGACAGCTTCCGCGATGTGCTCGAAAAAAATCCCCGCGTTTCTGCGCTGATCTTTTACGAATTTTTAAAGGTGATATCAGGCCGGATCAGGAGCGCGAACTCTATGGTTATAGAAAACTCCGCGCTGATGCAGGAGCTGAAGCGCCAGGTATACGGCGACAAGCTCACCGGTCTTTATAACAAGACATATCTTGAAGAGACTCTTCCCGGTTTTATGACCAGCCGCTCCGAACCGGTGGGGCTTCTGCTGATGAAACCTGATAATTTTAAATATATAAACGACAATTTCGGTCATGAAGCCGGTGATGAAACTCTGAAGGTAATGGCTGCGGCGCTGAGCCATTTTGTTGGTGATAAGGGGACCGTTCTTCGTTATATGGGGAATGAGCTGGGGGTGATACTTCCGCGTTTCGGGCGGAATGAATGTTTCAGGGAGGCCGGGCTTATTCTCAGGATGTTCAACATGCTTGATATATCCGAAGCAACCGGATCAGATGACGTCAGATTGTCGATGAGCATCGGGATAGCCGTTTTTCCAGGGGATGCCGATATATCGGACGAGTTGATATCGCTGGCTCATGAACTCCCTCTGATCGGCAGGGCCAGGGGCGGAAATATGATTCTTTTTCCGGAGGAGATTAAAGCCTGATGCGTAACACTACCAACGGAAGCATATTGAAGCATATATCGATCTTTTCTGATATAAGCGATGACGATCTGAATAAAATCGCATCTGAAATGAAGAGAAAAGAGGGTAAGGCCGGAGAGCTACTTTTCAGCGAGGGTGATCCGGGCGATGAACTCTTCGTTGTTGTCAGCGGCGGAGTATCGGTCTTTATCACAGATAAGGAGAACAAGGAGGTGGTCCTCTCTGAAATTATGACTGGAAATTTTTTCGGAGAGATGTCTATTGTTGAACAGGCTCCGAGGTCGGCCAACTGCCGCGTTATTGAAGACAGCGTTTTTCTGGTAATGCACGCTGACGACTTTATACGGATTATACACACTATGCCGGAATGCGCCGTAAAGATAATGAACAAGATGCTCGGTATAACCGTAAAGCGCCTGATGAACGTCGGCGCATTCGTAACGCAGATGGTCCAGTGGGGGGCGGAATCGAGAAAACGCGCGATTACCGATCCCGCGACAGGCCTTTTTAACAGGCGCTACCTCGAGGAATCCCTTGAGGGGCTTGTCAGCAGGGCCAATACCGGCGGTACGAAGCTGAGTTTTGTTATGTTTGACATGGACAGGTTCGGATCACTTAATACAAAATACGGGCAGGAGTTCTGTGACGGGCTGATTGTTACTTCGGCAAGGGCCTTCCGCGATGTTTTTACCGAAGATGATATTCTGGTAAGATACGGCGGAGATGAGTTCATTTTTATTTTTCCAAACGCCGGGCATGAGAAGGCGCAGGAGAAATGCGATTCTTTATGCCGGGCAATCCGTGACCTCAGGTTTCCGGAACATCCGGAACTCAGGCTGTCATGCAGCATGGGATTTGCGACTTATCCTGATGATGCGTCAACTGCCGATGAACTGAAGGAGAGATCGGATAAAGCGCTTTACCGGGCAAAAGAGAAGGGGAGAGACATGGCGCTAGGTTTTGTGCTGGATGTTACCGGCCACCTCGCCGAGTTTATTGAACTCTGAAAGCAGGCCGGACCTGCAACATCTTCGACAGGCCCGGCACATCGTCCGGAGGCGGGATGCTTTTCATAAATGATTTAATGATAGTATTATGAGATAGATCCGTTTTAATGGCGTTGCTTGCATCTCTCGCCGGTATTATCCTCCTCACCTGATTGTTTCAAGTGATTTAATCAGCAGAAAAATGGTGCTGTTACAGGGCATGTCGAGGCCTTTATTTTTTCCTGCTTCGATAATTGTTCCATTAATACTCTCTATTTCGGTTTTCCTTCCGTTTGTTATATCCTGAAGCATAGAGCACCTGTTCGTTGATGTCTTTTCACAGACCTCGCGGGTGGCTTTCAGCATTGCCGGAAACTCCATATTTATACAGTTTGCGGATGCCGCGTTTACGGCTTCCCGCAGAATATTTTCCATCAGCAAAGCGGCGAAGCTGTTAGAGAGTATCTCCCCGTTAGTAATTCCGAGAATAGCCGCCACCGGATTAATTCCGGCATTAATTACGGCCTTGTTCCAGAGAAACAGATCCGGATCATCAACGGTGTATGAGTTCAGGTCTACGCTGTTAAGAAGATGGTGTACTTTCAGGACATGGCCCGCTTCCGCTCCGCCGATGTTTACTACTCCGGCCCCCCCCGCAACCACTGTGGAGTAAGAGGATTTTGACGCTCCGAAGGTGGTGGTACCGTATACGATTCTCTCCGGTTCAATAATCTTTCTGATCTCCTCGACATTACCGAGACCGTTCTGCAGAGAAACTATGATCGAACTTTTATTTAAAAAAAATGAAACGTCATCAAGGGCTTCGGCGGTCGAGTAGCTTTTAACAAAGATAAATACTATTTCTGCGTCCCCCAGAATTTCGGGGGATGTACTGATCTCGGGCTTGATACTCCTTGATGACTCACCCTTTATCAGGGTAAGACCGTTTTTATTGATTTCCGAGACTGCATCGCCGTTCTTTTCGTATATTACGAAGTCTATCAGATGGTCGTGAAAATAGTGAGCATACAGAGAGCCGAGGGCTCCCGCTCCGATAATCCCAACTTTCATAAATTCACCTTTTTCAAGTTTTTTAAATTACCTGTATTTTCTTCATATTCATAGTACGGTTAACAGATGGAAATTTTTTAACAAAAAACCGTTATAAAATTTTTTTGATCTGTCCTGTAATTGAAACTATTAATATAAATGTTTTTGTTGCCGGAGTCAAATTTTTCTTTTAAAACATCGGGGTAATTATAGCATTTCACGAAATGATTTAAATAGTTGGCAGCTGTACTATTAAATCACCGGCAGAGTGTAGAGAAGCGGGCAGATTTTGACAAGAATATCAGGAATTTAATTGATTTTTTTACCGCATTCGACATAATCATAACATTAGCGGATTGTGTAACAGGATTGGCCTTTCGTTAATACAGAATAATATAAAATAATAAGGAGTTAAGTAAATGAAAAAGTATATTGTGGTGTTGTTTGTCTCACTTGCTATGGTTATGTCTGGACTTTCATTCAGTGCAATGGCAAAAGACAGTTCCAAAGACAGTAAAAAAACTGTAGCCGATGACAAGAAAGCGGACAAGAAAAAGGATAAGAAAGACAAAAAAGACAAAAAAGACAAAAAAGATAAAGAAGACGACAAAGACTCAAAAAAAGACAAAAAGGATAAAAAGGACAAAAAAGACAAGGAAGACGATAAAGACTCAAAGAAAGACAAAAAGGATAAAAAAGATAAAGAAGACGATAAAGCTTCAAAGAAAGAAGACAAGAAAAAAGATGATAAAAAAGAAGCTAAAGCAGCAAAACACACAAAAACCGCTGATGAGAAAGAACTGAGGGTGGATGAAAAAGGACGCCAGATCTATGAAGGACCAAGAGGGGGACAGTATTATTATACAGATCATGGTACAAAAGTGTATCTGAAGAAGGACAAATAAAATTACCGCCGGCTGCAGGAGATGTAACAGTTTTCTGTAGCCGGACACATATAATCTTTCCATTTAACAACTTTTCAACAGAATTTATATATCTCCAGATGCATTATCCGATATTTAATACTTCGTTTACATACTTTTTTCTTAAATTATAGCACATTACGAAATGATTAGAACATTGTCATTCCAGCCGTAGCGACAGCGAAGAGCCGGGATCCACTTTTTTTAAAAGGATTAGATCAGCCAGGGCTCTTCCTCCGGTCGCCCGCCTTCGCGAGGATGACATCAAGAGTATTAATTCAATCGTAAACCGCTATAGTGTAAAACCTGCGGGTCTTTATAGCCCATAATAGATATTATTTAAATAGAGATATGATTTTTTCTAAAAAAAAGATGAAAAATAAATAAAAAGCCTAAATGGGCTTTTTATTTATTGACATTTATTATTTAAAATATTTAATGGTTATGAATCGATAATATAAAAAAGTATGAATAAACAGAGGTATCGATATGAATTTTAACAGAAGTATTCTTGCAGTAATAATTTTAGTTTCCGGAATTATGATAACCTTTACAGGGTGCAAGGATGATGACAGTAATAACATTGTCTCATCAGACGGGATAGAGTATCACAATGTGGATGCGTGTCTCATTACCGAAGATGGTAATGTTACAAACTGCGATGCGGTAAAAGCATCAGAAAATTTAAAAGCCTCTTCTTCCATAGAACAGAAATCTGCTGCAGCGGAGAAGGCGACTACAGCGACTCTCGGTACAAATTATCTTTATTACCTTGCAAGAATACTCCCTCCAAAGGTAGATGGTAACTATGTTCAGTCAAACATGGTGCTCCTTTCAACGAACGGAAAGAAGGCATTTATCGCTTATAATACAGCAGGTGATACATTCCGCGGGGCTATTCAGATTGTAAACGTTGATGCTTTGAGTCTGCTGCTGGGGATCACGACAGAGTATAAGTTTTCCGACATGGATATAAACTCCATATATCTCGATGGGGATACGCTTTTCTTCGGCGCGTCGCAGAATCCTGATAATAATTCTGATTTTGCTATGACATTTGTCGGGCATATCAGCATCAGCAATCCGGAAAGCCTTGCGACAGTTAAGGCGAATATGGTAAGATTAAATCTGAATGACGATCTGGCTGCGCTCTCACCAAGAGGGAGTTATGCTGTGACCAGTATTACCGGGACAAACAGTTCCTATTTTATATCTGTCGGGGCGTATCCGGGTGGTATACTGAAAGTGAGCAAAACACTTGTGAACAACAAGCTTGATATAGCCAATGCTGTATTTACACAATACAGTGATGTAAGGAGCATGACCTCTTTCAATACAAATCTCTATGCTCTGCAGGGAACTGACCTCGGGGATGGAAATACAGCGGCTGCAAACGGTAATGTCCTTTTAAACAACGGGTCTTCCTGGACTCCTTACTCAATTTCAGATTTTGGCCCGGCCGGTTACAAGGCGACTATTGATCTTTATAAAGATCCTTCAAAAAATGAAAATGGACTCATATTCCTGGGGTTGTCGGCAAACGGATTAAAGGTTATGTCGATGGCGGATTCAGACGGCGCGCTGACTCAAATTGCATCAATATCCAATCCGGCATTAAGCGCGGCGTCTATAGCTGAAGGATACCTTGCGAATACCAACAGCGCCTCCTATGACAGCGATTTTATTTTCAGTGCAAACGGAAATTACGGTTTCAGGGTTTTTAAAAACAGTAATAACGGCAGTAATAAAATTACTAATCCGAATTTTCAGATTGTTGGATATCACAATATGCAGGGCCTTACATACGGCGGAGTCGAGTATTCTGCAAATGATTCGGCATACAGAAACCAGGTACTTCTTGTGGCTGCCGGAGAAGGGGGAGTCTGCGTATATCTGCTCCTTACTAAATAAAACTGATTTATACTGTTAATTAAAGGGATCATCCACTATTGAAGGGGATGGTTCCTTTTTTTTTTGTATCCTCTTTCACAAATTTAATTCTGCTGCTTTCCGTGACGAATTATATATCAACAAATGATAGTTTATTTCCGAATTTAGTATTATATTGATATTAAAGCATATTACCGGTTGCCCAAACGGAATTTATCGATTTATACCGGATAAAAGACGATTCAAATTTCTGGGGAGAAATATGAAAAATATAGTAAAATTTATAATAGTTATACTTTTCTGTTTAGGTGCAGGTTCCGCTTATTCGAGAACAGCAGTTGAGGCGATGAATGAGGGGAGGATGAACCTATACAGCGGCAGAATAGATGAGGGTATCAGACTGCTGGAAGAAGCCTACTCTATGGATAAAAATTCACCCTACATAAAACTGCTGCTGGCAAAAGGCTACAGCTGGAACAACCAGTGGGATAAGGCGGTATCCCTGTATAAAGAGGTGACAGCTTCATCAAAACCGGAGGAACAGGTATACTGGGAGGGGAAGTTCGGCATCGCGCAGGTTACTTCATGGCAGAAGAAATATGATGAGGCGCTGGAGCTGTACCGGAGCATTATCGGCTCATATAAGAAGATCCCGAAAAATTTCAGCATTGATGTGAACCTCGCGATAGGGGACATTTACTCCTGGAAGATGGAAAATGATAATGCACTGGAACAGTTCAACAGTATGCTGGCCCAGTATCCTGACAATATTATGATTCTGAACCGGATTGCAAAGATACACCTCTGGGCAGGAGATTACCAGAAGTCCAGGGAGTACACCGATAAAGTTTTAACCCTTGACGGGAAGGACCATGACTCGGCCGAAAGGAAAAGGGTTCTTGATCAGATAAAAACCTTCTCGGTTACAGCGGGATACGATTATACATATTATACCTCGAAAAATACCGAGGGTGACAATATTAATGTACATAACTCGATGCTCGGTCTTAACTGGCAGTATTCAATTCCGCTGAGAGTATTCTCATACGTGACCAATGTTGTTCAGAACTCCATAGAGACCGATGATCCGGAAAAGGCATCAAAATGGAATTATGATACGAACGTCAGGGGTGGAGGGATATATCGTGTAAATTCACTGACCTTCGTTTCATTTGCGGCGGATTACACCTACAACGCGAAGATCTTTCCCGATTTCAGCTCCGAGATGACGCTTAGCAGAAAGCTTACTCCGAATATCGACGTTGTGGGTCTTTACAAGTTTACATACGACAGGCTTGACACAAACCAGACTGTAAAAAGTAAAAAATACAATCTTGTTTCACCGGGACTGATTTTTTACTACAGTCCGGAGATTTATAACAGGCTGCAGTTCTACGTTGAATCCGATTTCAAGGATGTGTATTATTCTGTATTGATACATCAGCATCTCGGTTTAAATCCGGAAAACATATTCCAGTTTTTTGTTTTCCTCAGCCAGGGTAGAACCTACCTGACGTTTTCTGATACCAGTGTTCTGCAGAAGGTAACCACTTACAGCGTTTCGTTTACATATACGCATTTTTTTACTCCGGACTGGGGAATAGAGTGTGCCACAGGCCTCACAACGAGGGTCAACAGTTACAACAACTTCCATGGCGGATTGAACGTAATATACAAATGGTGACCACTCTTGCCGGTAATAATTTCTGTAAAAATGTAAAGGGACCGGGATACTGCTTTGGATGAGAAACCTGTAGAGATTCATGATAACATTTTCCGGGTAGGGGCCAATCTGCAGGTCAATGATCTGCATATTAATTCATACCTGATGGTTGATGGAGACGAGGGTATTCTCTTTGGACCCGGTTCTGCTGTTGATTTTGACAAGACGTACGAAAATATTTTAAAAATAATACCTGTTGAAAAATTACGGTATGTCATTCTGCACAGCCAGGACCCTTCGGTCTGCGCGTCTTTACCGCTGTTAGAACAGAACGGTTTTTCCGGAAAGATAGTTACACATATGAGAAGCGCGTATTTTATCAAGCATTACGGCATCTCATCTTTTTTCTTTTATACCAATCTTAACGCCAACAGGCTTGTCCTGGGATCGGGACGTGTAATAAGTTTTCTTAACACCCCGTATCTTAAATCAGCCGGATCATTCATTTCGTATGACAGCCGGTCGGGAATACTTTTTTCCGGGGACCTGTTCGGGGCATTTCAGAAGCGTTGGAGCCTTTATGCTGACGATACCTACCTTGAAGAGATGATAAAGTATCATGAGGAGTATGTTCCCGAGAGCGAATTTTTACGGTATTATCTCGAAATCCTGGTTAAAAAAGAGATCTCGATCATTGCTCCTCAATACGGATCGGTGATTACTAAAGATATAAGGAAATGCATCACAGCTCTGATGGATGTGAAAAGCGGGGCGTTTTTCAATAATACAAAGATCGCTCTCCCTCTTACCGGCGGGACGGCTGGTATCTGCAACGGTTTTCTTAAAGTGTATTACTCGGCTTTTACCAGAGATGAGGTGATGGAGGTTTTCAAGGGGAGCGGTATCCGGCTCGATGAAAAAACAGGCCTTATTACAGGATTTGACTTTGGTGTTGATGATCTGTGGAACCGTTTTTTTGAGATAATAGTCATCCGCAAAGGACTTGAGTGGATCAACATAATAGAGGTTGAACTGCACAGAGCTGTCCTTGAAAATAAAATGAAATATCCTGATATTATATATAGATCATCGCTGCATGAGATGGAGGAGAAATATAAAAAACTTGAGAACGAGAGGACCTCGCTCGTAGAGACCCTGCATGCTATTGAAAAAGAGTACCAGATAAAGGAGAACCAGCTGTTCAAGGATCCTCTCGCCCAGGTGTACAAGGAGGATATGTTTATTGAAAATCTTACCTCTGACATCGCGGTATGGAGAGATCTGGGGATAGAATTCGCTTTTTTCATTATTGAAATAGACAACCTTATTCAGCTTAATAACAGGTACGGAAGAGAGGTGGGAGATGAGCTGCTTGCTAACAGCTCATATTTACTTAAAAATTTTAAAAAGGCGAACAAATCCTATGCGCATCATCTTATCTTCAGAATGAACGGGCCGAGGTTTACCTATTACTGCAATGACGTTACAAAGGACGAGATCGCTTCAATTGCCGAAGATGTGAGGAAGGAGTTCCGGGATTCAAAAATTTTTATAACAGGAATCACGGTTTCTATCGGAGTAATCCATTCCTCCGACCTGACAGAAACAAATACCTGTGATGATTCTGAAATTGCCGGGAATATTGTTAAAATCGCGAACTCCAGGCTGAGGCTTGCAAAGCATAAGGGGAGTGACTCGGTCTGCAGCGATTCAGCACCGCAATCCGGACCCGAGAGTGAGGATTATGTAATGGTTATAGATCCCGACATAAGTCTGAGGTATATGCTTGAAACTCATCTCTCAAGCGCAGGTTTTAAGGTGTTTACCTGCGCGATGGGTGATGAAGCCCTTGAGAAAATTGATATAATGAAACCGGCTGTGATCATCAGCGGAATGATGCTCCCGAAGATGGACGGATTTACCCTGAGAGCAAAACTTCTAGAGGAGTCCGCGCTTAAAGATATACCCTTCATAATGACATCGTCTATAAAGGATGATAAATCTATAATAAGGGCCCAGTCTCTCGGAATATACCACTATTTTAAAAAACCTTATTCTATTGTCGAGCTGATAGGGCTGGTTAAACATATAAAAAGCAGAATTGAAGATCATGCTCAGTAATATTACATTAATAATAATCGTATGTGTATTGCTTCTTGCGGATATTTTATGCGCGATACTTCTTTTTTATTCAAAAGGCAGGAGGCGCAGACGGGCTGAAAAGTATTCAAGACTGGAAAAACGCGTGATAGACGCACTGGCCGGTTTTGGTGACGATATCGACCTCCCCGGTTTAAAAATCGATCCGGGGATGCTCTTTTCAATTTTTAAAAGCATTACGGTTTCCATAGAATTATCAGAGACGGTAAAGCGGAAATTTATAGATTTTTTTAACGAAACAGGCATTGTAAAAAAATACTGCCTTCGTATTAAATCGCTCAGCAGGATCAAACGCTCGGAGGCAGCACTGAACCTTGCCTTTCTGCCATGCAACAGAAGCCGCAGAACCCTTGAATCGGCGATGGAGAATGAGAAGCATTATCATATCAAAGTCTTCATCGTTAATTCACTTATCGAGATTGATGATTCTGACGCCATTCCGTATATACTCCAGACCCTGATAGGGTCACCTCAGTGGTATAAGGAAAAAATATGCAGCATAATGTGGCAGTTCAGTGACAAGCTGCATAGTTTCCTTATAAATCTGAGCTCCATTGACCTGAAAGATCTGAAGATGGTAATAGTTTCCTTTGCCAAATACTATTTTTCACCCGATCTGAAGGCTCTGCTGCTGGAATTTATTAAATCCGATGACCCGGATATCGCGAATCCTGCATCAGACGCGTGTCTTAAATTCTATCCTGAGCAGCTGCGTTCCGGGAAATATATCAAGTCCGCGAAGCCGTATATAAAACGGAATGCGGTTGCCGCCACAGGGCTTCTTGCAACAGCAGAGTCTATCGAGACGCTTGCAGGCGCAATGCGCGACGGTGAAATCTTTGATATGTGTGTTTCGGCCATATCGGGAATCATAATCAGTAACAGCCAGCTTTTACAGGTAGTTGAGTCGCGGTTTACTACGGAAACCGACCCTGTTATTAAAAAGGGGCTGGCGGAGGTGCTTTCCAACCGGATTGAATATATTCTTACGAAGCTCAGATTTGACAATTCCGAAAAGCTGAAAAAACTGATTGTTGATATAATTTCTCAGGGCAACTTAAGCAGCACAATCGCTTTTCTGAATGAAAACAGCGACCAGAAACTTGAAGGGAGAATCTGTGAAGCTGTTGAACCTCTTCTCCAAACGAGGGATGACATTGTCCGTGAATTCAGGCTGTATCTCAACGAACGTGTTCTTGAAAAGATGAAGCTTGCGAAGCTTGAACCACAGAAGGGCGATCCGAGAGCGGAGGTCGTGCGTATAGATCTGCTGAGAGTGTTTCTCGGGATAGCGGTACTGTCTTTTCCGGCTGCATTTATAATAAACTACTGGGGGACTTTTGTCCACGCCGGATTTTACGGAACACTGAAAAATCTGTTTTACCTGTTTAACTATTTTTTCGCTTTTTACGGGATTACGCTGAACTCAATATATCTGCTGCTGCTGGTCTTCTCTTTTATCGGTTCAAGAATGGAACTGCGGTGCTGGAACATGAAGGACACAAGGTTTCTGTTTAAGCAGGGGATCCTCCCGTCGATATCGATTATTGCTCCGGCGTACGGAGAAGAGGCGACGATTATCGAGAGCGTCAGCTCCCTGCTGAACCTCAGTTATCCCGACTATGAGGTAATAGTCGTCAATGACGGTTCAACCGACAATACGCTGCGGACCCTGATAGATAACTTTAATTTAAAACGGGTGGACATGGATGTCGCTGAAAAACTTAAAACAGGTTCACTGCGCGGTCTTTACAGGAACAGATATATACCAAACCTTACAGTGGTGGACAAGGTAAACGGAGGTAAGGCCGATTCTCTGAATGCGGGGATAAATATCGCAACAAAAGAGTATTTCTGCGGAATTGACGCGGATTCACTGCTGGAGAGGGATTCGCTGCTTAAAATGGCATCGCCATTTCTCGATTCGGACAGGGAGGTGATAGCTACCGGGGGAAACATCGTGCCGGTCAACGGCTGTACGGTGGATAAGGGCTACCTTACCAGGATACAGATACCGGGAAATTTTCTTTCAAGGCTGCAGACAATGGAGTACATAAGATCGTTCATATCGGGCAGGATAGGCTGGGCCACTATACGGTGTCTGCTTATAATTTCCGGGGCATTCGGGCTGTTCAGAAAATCCTCGGTGATTGCGAGCGGCGGATACATGACAGGTAAAGAGAAATTCGGCAAAGACACTGTCGGGGAGGATATGGAGCTTGTCGTCCGGCTGATAAAGGATTCAAAAAGGAGGGGTGAGAACGGAAATGTGAATTATGTATTCAATGCAAACTGCTGGACAGAGGTCCCGGAGAGCTACACTATTCTACGGAAGCAGCGTGACCGCTGGCAGAGGGGACTGCTTGATATAATGACGTTTCATATCGGTATGCTGTTCAATCCGCTATACAGAGAAGTGGGGCTGATTGCGTTTCCGTATTTCATAATTTTTGAAGTGATAGGTCCGTGGATCGAGGCACAGGGACTTTTTATGTTCATTACTGCACTTGCGATGGGACTGCTGACTACACATATTGTATTGCTGTTTTTCATCGGTACTATTTTTATGGGGATAGCTGTATCGATAACCTCTTTTTATATTATGGAGAGGGGAAACAACTATTTTTCCAACAAGGATATATCGGTCCTGATTTTATATGCGTTTATCGAAAATTTCGGAATAAGGCAGTATTTCAGCCTGCTCAGACTCGGCGGATATATAAATGCGCTGAGAAATGTACAGGGGTGGGGTAAAATGGTCCGCAAAGGATTTCAGAACAAGCCTGGTACTGCATAGCAGTTTTCATAAAAACAGGAAACTGCTGATGTGATACATCGATCACGGACATCCATTATATGTTAAACTAAATATAGAGATATAGATTTCAGGATACAATATATTGATAGTGGGGAGAACTAAGGGCATCCTGCATCAGGACGTCCTGTCCGTCAGACGTCTCACCATTTTCGAGGTAAATCAGCTTTAAAAAAACCTCGAAAATGTGAGGATTCGTGGATTTACTTCACGAAACCGCTTTTAAACGCGCCACGGATGGACTTTTTCAGGATATTGCTCAATATCAGATAAGGTCATCTTCCAGAAGATTTTTCACAAGTTCGCTTTTAATATCGTCAAGAACATCATCCGGGATATCGTCCGGGCGGTCATATTCCGCACAAAGATCCATAAGTATTTCAAGGGAGTTGATCAGCAGACTGTAGTAGTACCAGTCTCTCATCAGCTCTGCTGCGAACAGGACCTGCCGGTCAGTTAGTTCGTTCCATGCGACGCAGAGAAAATGTTTGCAGGTGCCGGTGAAGAAAGATTCGAATCCGCATCCCGTATGGTCGTCATTATATGTGAGACAGCAGACAATCCCCGGCTCATCATCAGTTATTCCGACGTTTCCGCACTGCATCCCCTCTTTTACGAGTTTAGGTTCACTGGATTGCTCCGGATGTTTCAGTTTGCGGCGTGAATTTGATTCATTCCCCCTGCCGATAAATATATCCTCTATCTGTTCCGGAGAAACTGTATAGTTATGGCTTCCGCAGCAGAATGAACAGGAGGCGCCGTACCCGGGACGGCAGCGGTTTATCATTTTATCGGTGTTCGTATATCTCTCCTCATAGATCAGTTATGCAGACCGGTAACGGTGCAGCTGATAGTTGGACCGGAGTACGGAAAACTGTCAATAGCAAAAAATCTTTTTGCAGTCCAGTATCACGAATGGTGTTTAATGCTGGCTGCCTGCATTAAACCTGTCGAAAAGTGCAGTTTGACTGCGCTCACTGACCACGGAGCCGAAACATGGTATAGTATTAAATCAGGTGTAGACGTCTATATTTGATTTTACATATCTCTCCGGCGGCTGTTATGACAAATCCGTTAAAATAGAGGTGTATTAATAGTTGACAGCAATTCTTATTTGTACAAGAATACTATTAAACTTTGGATAAGATAGTCCTGATTTTAAAGTTTTCCTGAATAAGAGAGGCTGTTAATAAATCTGCACCAGTGATAGATCAGATTATAAAATAAAAATGAAACCGGGTATATTATGAAATTAAAAACAGTAATACAGGTGGTGTTATTAGCCGCGGCGGTTGCCATAACAGCATGCGGAGGCGACAGCAAGAAAAAGGTAAGTAGCCAGCCCTTTATAACAGTATGGGATACAACATTGACCGGAACAGGAACAACGTTATCCAACCAGCTAAAGCTGCCCCTTGATGCTTCCGGAACATATGATTTTTACGTTAAATGGGGGGATGGAAAAACAGATCATATAACTTCATTCGCCCAGACCGAGATCACTCATACATATACAACCGGAGGGATATACAATGTATCGATAGACGGGACAATAGAGGGATTCGGGTTTATATCTGCAAGCTCCGGGGACAATATTAAACTGACAGATGTCAAAAACTGGAATAATGTCAAACTGCATAACAACGGGCATCAGTTTGCCGGAGCGGCCAACTTAACCGGATTCAGCGCCGCAGATGAATTAGACCTGAGCAATATCACCAACATGAGCGGTATGTTTGAGAATGCGGAACTGTTCAATCAGGATATAAGTTCGTGGGATGTCAGTAACGTAACCGATATGAACGGAATGTTTGAAAATGCATTTGCGTTCAATCAGGATATCGGGGCATGGAATGTAGGGAATGTTACAGATATGAATTCGATGTTTGCATATGCATCTTCATTTAATCAGGATATCAGCGGATGGATAGTGAATAAGGTTACAGATATGAGTTCGATGTTCGACAATGCGTTATCGTTTAATCAGCAGATCGGATCGTGGGATGTGGGCAATGTTGCAAATATGCGCAGTATGTTTAAAGGGGCTTCGTCTTTCAACGGGGATATAAGCGGATGGAATGTCGCCAAAGTAACTGATATGAGCTCAATGTTTGAAGATGCACAGGCTTTCAACCAGAACATATCATCATGGAATGTAAGCAGTGTAACAAATATGAATACAATGTTTTACGGAGCATCTGTGTTTAACCAGGATATCAATTATAACAGTGTTACAGGATCATGGAATGTAAGCAAGGTTACGGATATGAGTTATATGTTCGCCAATGCCATTGCTTTCAACGGGAATATATCCTTATGGAATGTAGGCAGCGTAACTGATATGAGTTACATGTTCGGTATGGCATCTGCATTCGATCAGGATATCAGTTCATGGAATGTCGCTAATGTAACAAACATGAACGGTATGTTTGCTTATACATCGGCGTTTAGCAGGGATCTAAGCTCATGGGATGTCTCTAATGTGACAAATATGAGCAGCATGTTTGAAAATGCATCATTCAATCAGAAACTCGAGTGGGGAAACAGGGTAAGCAAAGTTAAGGATATGAATTCGATGTTTAAAAACGCATCTGCATTCAACCAGGACATAGGTTTATGGAATGTAAGTGGTGTTACGAATATGAACAGTATGTTTAACGGCGCTTCAGCATTCAATCAGAATATAGGATCATGGAATGTGAGCAGTGTAACGGATATGAACAGTATGTTCTACAGTGCGACTGTATTCAATCAGGATCTGCATTCATGGGATGTAAGCAAGGTTAAAGATATGAGTTCAATGTTTACCCTGGCAGAGGCATTCAACGGCAATATAGGATCATGGGTCGTAAGCAGTGTGACAACAATGAGTTATATGTTTTCCTATGCATCGTCATTCAACCAGGCACTCAACTGGGGCAATAGTGTCAGCAGTGTAACTGATATGAGATTTATGTTTTCTAACGCGACTGATTTCGACGGAGACATCAGTTCCTGGAATGTAAGCAGTGTAACAATGATGAACAGCATGTTTCTTGGAGCTGCAGCGTTTAACCAGAATATCGGATTGTGGGATGTGAGCAATGTCGGTGATATGGGGTGTATGTTTAAAGGCGCTTCTGCATTCAATCAGGATATAAGTTCATGGAACGTAAGCAAGGTCACGGAGATGAGCAGTATGTTTGAAAACGCAGCTGCGTTTGTGCAGGATCTGCTGTCCTGGGGAGATCATATCAGCAGCAGTACTACCTATATGAGTAATATGTTTACCGGCAGCGGAGTTACCACGACGCCGACCTGGTATCCTTATTGATACATGTAAAAAATAAAAGATTTATATAACTGAAAAAACCTGTCATGCAGATGACTTTATCTCTCTGACAGGTTTTTTTTATTTCTATATAACTTCAGTTGTCAATACTGTATTTTTCTTGCAATAATCAAACCTGTTAATCTACAATACCTCTATACTGAAATAGAGCATTTCCCCTGCAGTTTTGAACTGTTGGAGTATGTTTACAAAATAGAAGGCAGAAAAAAATATGGCAGGCTGGGTTTACGACGAGTACAAATATTGCGGTGTCGACTATTCAGATCTGAAACAGGCTGAAGAGTACGATAATCAGCACCGGAAGTTCAGGAATTATGAAAAAGAATTCGATGCGATGATTGAGTTCCTGGCGCCGGATAACAGTGAAAGTATGTCGATGATCGATCTCGGCTGCGGGACCGGTGCGACGGCGGTCTATGCCGCGAAAAAGTTTAAAAAGGTGTCCGGTGTCGACGTATCTGACGTTATGATAAACCAGGCAAAGATAAAGGCCGAAAAAGAGGGTCTTTCAAACATAGAGTTTATCCAGGCCGGATTTTTAACCTACTGTCATCAGAGTGAGCCGGCCGACCTGATAATAACAAGGGCGGCGTTTCACCATCTCCCCGACTTCTGGAAACAGGTTGCACTGCTGAAGATGAACAGTATGCTGAGAACCGGCGGTATATTATACATCTTTGATGTCGTGTTTGATTTTGATCCGGCAGAATACATAACAAAAATCGATGCATGGGTATCGGACTTTGAACAGAAGGCCGGTATAAAATTTAAAGAGGAAGTTGAAACTCATATAAGGGATGAGCACAGCACTTTCCGCTGGATACTGGACGGTATGATAAACAAAGCCGGATTTAAAATTGAAAAAAGCAGAACAACAGACGGTCTGTTAATGGAATATCACTGCGTTAAAACCGAAGATATACATATACGATAAACTGTTAGAGGGATAAAAAATGAATGCAGACGGTTCTTACCTGAAAACACCTGACATTTCCATAAAGAAGAGCCACTGCACCGGATGCGGCATGTGTGAAAAGGTCTGTCCTGTTCGTATATTTAAAGTCACGAACAAAAAGGCCGAAGTAGTCCGCAGCCGTGAAGAGTGCTGTCTGTGCGGCCAGTGCGTCGCGGGGTGTACGAAGAGGGCTGTTTCTCACAGCGGATTTAATCATTCGCATTTCAGAAAAGTCTCTCATGTTCCTATCTATACCGAAAATACTTTCAACCTCCTTTCACAGCGCCGGTCGGTGAGAAATTACAGGGAGAATACTCCGCCCCGTGAACAGATTGAAAAACTTATAGAGATTGCCGGTTATGCGCCGGGAAGCCCTCACCACAGGATCGGCTGGGTCAGGAATTTCAGTGTCGTTTACGGTCATGAAAACATGAAGATCGTACAGGATATGACAGCGGACTATCTGAAAAAGATGCGAAAGCTGATAAAAAATCCCCTTGTACGGATGTTTGCACCGTTTGATGGTTCGCTTGAGGCAGCATATACAGTCCTTCCCGATATAGAGATGAGACTGGATGAATATAAACAGGGGAGGGATGCGATTGTCTATAATGCGCCTGTGGCGGTCTTTGCTTACGCCCCTCAGAATTCGTCGATGCCTCAGACTGACTGTGACGCCGCTGTTTCATACATTCAGCTTTATGCATATTCGCAGGGGCTGGGAACATGCTGGAACGGCCTGATACAGATGGCCGCGGCTGGTGAGCATATGAGGAATTTTTCCAAACTGAAAAAATTCCTCAAAATACCGAAAGGCCATAAATGCTATGCCGCGATCACGCTCGGGTATCCCTCTGTAAAGCTGCACAGCATACCGGAGCGTGAAGTGAATATTACATGGATTGAAGAAAATTAATCCGCAAGGTTGTTCCTGTATTTTACAGGCGAAATGTCTGTCTCTTTTTTAAAAGCCCTGTAGAAAGATGAATTCGAATTAAAACCGACCTGGAAACAGATGCCCAGAGCAGTTGCAGTTTTATCAATTGAAAATATTTTTTTTGCCTCCTCTATCCTGTAAAAATTTATAAAATCATAAAAGTTTTTTTTATAATAAACGTTAAGGATTTCAGAAAGCTGATGAGGAGTTATGCCTACATGGGTCGCAAGGTCTTTCAGGGTTAAATCGCTCTGGAGGAATAATTTTTCTCCTATTAATTTCGACTCAATATCCATCCGGACCTTTTCAATGTTCAGTTTGTGTATTTTTGATTTTGCGTATTGAGCCTTTTCAGCCTCTTCCCGCAGCAGGATAAATACCTCGGGGTATCGCATTGTAATAATATAAAAAAGTATAATCATAATCATTAAAAGATAATTATCATTAACGCTGGCAGGTGAAAATGCCTGAAAGATGCTGATTATTGCGAACACTGATAAAAAAATCATAATTTTCAGAATAGTGGTTCTGTTTTTATCATTAGTCGAAAATTTTCTTAAAAAGTTGAAATTGTGAATAATGAAAACATATAAAATTATTGAAAAAGTATATAAAGTAAATGAAACAATTTTACTGACAGAGTAATACTTTTGAGCAGACAGAAGATTTGTGACATTTAAAACCAGCATCGTAATCAGGCCCGGTATAAATAATAACAGTATCCTCCCTCTCAGTACAAAATCTTTATGGAAAATGCTCTTCATCAGAAAGTATAATAAAACCGCTGTTAGTGAATATGCGGTTTTAAAAACAATATCCAGTGCTCTTGATAAAACCGGAGAGTTCAGTATGGGAAAAAAGTAATCTGCGGTATCGCAGAAAGACCATATGAATATCGAGATAAATGAGAAGGCATAGTAGTAGTTTGATTTATTTTTATTTCTGATCGCCAGCTGGCCCATGGCAAGCACTAATGCAAGCAGAGATGTCAATAGATTGAAAGAGTGTTGGATACAATCAGTCATTATATACCAGTAGATCTAATTTAATATGCTAACCGGTGTATCGGTTTTTCATCAACAAATCATTTGTTTACCAATACTGAATTTTTAAAAAACTAAAATATCAATACTAAAAAGTCAAACAATACTTTTTTGTCTTTAACCGGCTTTTGTCCCATTCCGCTTTGCAATTGAATTATTCTCATTTTTTATTAAGCAGCCTGTCTATTTTCTTCAAACACTTATTTACCAAAGCTTTCAATATTTATTAATAGTGAGTCTATGTGATCATGACCGTTTAGTTTTCGGAAGTTTTTTTCACTTTCAAAAATTCCAGTACATGCCCATCGAATAGCCATATTGGAATTATACAATTCCTTTACCCTTCTGGTAATATTTCGTATACCGCCATTCAGGCTCACAATTGGATTAGTGGTGCTGAGCCTTCTCATACTCCAAGTGCCGTTTTATTGCCTTTTTTTATCTATGCCAAGAACTACAGGTACTGTCGTTTTTGCATAGACTATCCCGTCTATCATAATAAAGTGATACGATTCTTTAATCGTTCTGAATTCAAGTTTCAAGTTGTTCTTGAGTCTTTATAATAATTATAGCAGGTTGTTGATTCTGTTTCCTTCTCTTTACTGTCCTTAATATTTCTAATACTTGAATGACTTACAGGGATTTTCTGGCCACCAAGTATTACCGATGTTTCTTTTGAACTCCACGGATAAATTTCCTGTTATCAATATGTTTATATCTTTCTCTGCATATTGTTGTTATTTTACTCTCAATAATTTCATGATATCTATTCATAGCGAAATAACTTTTTCAATAAGGGATTTATGGACCTCATCATTAATCTCTTTTTCTGATAATGCTGTAATTCCTTCTTGCTTTTTTTTTCCCTCTTTTTTAACTTTCATAGCGGCATCTCCCGGTGCATTATGAAATAATGCACCGGGAGATGCCGCTCAATTGACAACACCATTTGGGGCAAAATCTAAGGAAACTCGAGAAATTTTTGATGGTAGTTTGCGACGGTTACGCCGTCATGTTGGTTTCCTGGAAAGACAACAATCCCGGCCCAGGTGCATAACTTATGGAAGAGACAACGGAGGCATTATGAAGAGATTGTTCGTCGTTACGATTATATTGTGTCTGTTCTCGTTCGCCGGATGCGGCCTTGACGGCTGCAGCGGGGAAAATCCGTCCGCTGTGAAAGAGGAAACTACGACCGTCACGGCAACGGGCACGGTGAACCTGCCCGCAGGATCATCGTTTACCATGAATGATGTGAAAGTCCACGGCATCCTGGGGGAGAGTTCTGTCCAGGCGGACGGGACATTCACCGTGCAGGAACCTTCCACAGGCCTGGCTCTGGTGACGCTCAACGATCCTTCCGGTAATACGATGCTCATGGGCTATGTGGATGCGGCAGACCCACAGATGGGCAGGATCAGCCCGCTGAGCACGGCAACGGTCCTCATGTTCTTCGGTATCGGCGGATACACCTTGCCTGCCGAGAACTGGAAAGAAACGCTGGCCCTCATCGAGGCCGAGCAGAAGGTAAAGGACCTGGCGGCAATCATAGAGCAGCGACTTGCTGTTGACAGCGCTGCTCTCCAGAACAGCGACCAGGCCATCATGGATGCCGTTACAGCGGCCTGCGCAGCACTCAACGCTTCGGGCAACGCCGGTGGCAGCGGAACCGATGAAGCTGCCACATCGAAGGCCGTTCTTTCAAAGGCAACTGATTCAGAGTTTACGGTCGCCGTGTCCAAGGCAGCATCGAGCAAGGACGGAGCCACAACACCTGTCGAAATCATGATACCGGACTCGAATCTGTCCGGCGTGCAGGTGAGCGCGAGCCCGAACAGCGACGCTATATTCCTGACCAACAGCTACCGCCGGCACTGCTGGTACTGGGTCTACTACACGGGTTACCAGGACAAGTCCGGCACGGACCACCTGCTCTCGACCGCCCTGTGGGAGCTCAAGGACAACGGCTACCTCAAGTCCACCAACGCTCTGGGCGGCGTAGTCGGCACCTCCATCGACTTTGCCTGGGGCAAGATCCCATACATCCCGGTCAAGGTGGGACCCATAACCCTGGACACCATGCCCGCCGACGCGCAGAAGGCCTACTACAAGGTGGTGCTCGTGGGCGGCACGACCTTTATTAACTACCTGCCCCCGGCATGGGTTACCGAGAACGTCAACAGCGCTGAATACATCAAGATGCAGAACCTCATGGGCCAGATCACCATAGTGAAGGACTACCTCGTGCCCACGCTCTTCGCCTTCATCCCGGTGGGCAAGCTCAATGGATTCAACGGCAAGCAGCTCGGCGACTTTGCCGCCGGCATGATCGGCATCCTTGTCAAGGGCGGCGTCAATGTGACGCTCAACGCCGTGGACGAGAAATACAGCGACATCTGCTGGACGATACTCAAGGCCGTGCTGTCTGAGGGCTCGATCCGGAACGGGGTCTGCGAGTACGTGGGCACGTGGCTCCTGGGCGCCGTGATGACGGAGCAGGCCGTGAAGGACGTCGGCACCACGGCCAAGTTCCTGGCCGAAGCCATCAAGTCATGCGACAAAGTGCTCCTCGGCATCGACCTCGGCGCCGTCAGCAAGGATATCGCCATGTCAGACGGGTACGAATGCTTCGACGTCATCGCAGTGAAGCCCGTTGTTCACATTGAGCCGGGTACGGCAACAATAACTGCGGGCAGCGAAAGAACCTTCACCGCCATCAAGGGAACAGTGACGGGTGACACGTTCGAGTATCACTGGTCAATTACCGGGCAGGCTGGGAGCCTCCGGAAGTCAGATGGTTCTGTTCTTTCCATGACCCAGACCACCAGTGAAGCGTCCATAGTCTATCAGGCGTTGTCCTCTGCCGAAGAGGGAGCCAGAGATACCCTTTCTGTGGATGTATACCGCAAACAGATCACCGAGTCGGGTGTTGTCTTACAGCTGATAGGATCTGACCAGATAGTCATAACGATTAGCAAGACGACCGGATTTCAACTCTTATACCGGGAACAGGTGCTTGCATATGACCTGGTCAATGACGGAGACATCTGCCTGTTTAATATCGGGTACTTTATCCTGAAGAAGATACCGGGAGCTGCAACCTATGAAATTGCCCTCGACGATCACGGCTTCCCATACATTCCGCCAGAAAATGCTATTCAGAACGGCCTTAACGTCCCCTCTATGAGAATTGGGAGCCACACCTTCCTGCTAAGCCCCGGCGGCTGGGATGATTATGGCAGTGGCTACGGCAATGGGATCGTCTACCTCATTGACAAGGACAATCAAGGCTCGTTCGGTTACTACCTCGATCTCGTACCCATTGCGGACGACGAGGTTCTCCTGGTTGTCGGATGTAATGGAACGACCTGGTCTTCGGCATGGGAAAATGCAGAACAGAAGCTGCGGGAGAGATATGCAAACGAGAACTGCCAGGGGTATTGGGATACCTGGCTCAACTCTGCCAGATACTGGACTGTTACCTGCACGGGGCTGCAGTAAGCCGGAGGTATCTAAATCGGAATATGATGAGTGAAAAGGAGTCAGAGAGAATTTGTCAGGACATGTGATGTCAGATCCTCTTCAACCGGCTACAGTAGTGTCTTCACCGCCATTGGCGGGTCGTCGCGGCGGATGGGCTTTTGCATCTCGTAGGCCGTGTCGAGGTTCTTGATAATACTAAGGTAGTAGCCGGGTACTGCGATGTCTGCGCCGGAGAAGGTGATGATCTTCTCTTTCGGGAAAAAATTTATTTTAAACAGGTCGTATTGAATGTTTTTTATCAAGGAGGAATACTGTATTGTTCTACCGATAATTTTCATTATGATACTTTAACAACAGATTATTGGGTCTAAACTCTCTGTTTGTTATTGAAGATTCCTGGATAGCAAAGACTTTAAATTACTTCAGTTACCAGAGTGTGGAGTGAAATGCAGTGGACGTACAGGGATTTTCTGGCCACCAAGTATTAACGATGTTTCTTTTGAACTCCAACGGATAAATTTCCTGTTATTAATATATTTATATCTATCTCGGTATGTTGCCGTTATTTCACTCTCAATAATTTCATGATATGACTCAATCCATAGCGAAATAATTTTTTCACTAAGAGAATTATGTACCTCTTCATTAATTCCCTTTTCTGATAATGCACCGGGAGATGCCACTCAATTTATAACACCATCTGGGACAAAATCTTTAAACGGCTTTTCTGTATTTCATAATTTATCGAACAGGCTCGAATGAATCACAGGATATAGAAATAAAATAATAAAAAAGTTTCTCAATATATATACTGGGTAGATTAACTGAAAATGCCTGTTTATCATATGGCAAGTTTTTTAATAAACAGGAGGCTTTATGAAAAGGATATATTTAACTCTATGCCTGATTCTCACATTGATATTAACCGGGTGCTCGTCTTCTCAGGATCCGGAAAAGGTTCCCGGTAAGGTTACAGGGAAATATGTATCAATTGAAAAGACGGATACGCATTACAATGTTGTTATTGACTACACCACCGGAGCAACAAGATCAGAGGTGGGGAAGGAGTACGGTGAGCTGATCAAACAGATTTTACCGGATTTTGAAACTGTTGTTGATAGCTGTCTTGCAGATTTTAACAATATCGGAAATCTTGAACAGCAGTATTCCCAGCTCATTACTCCTCAGGATAATAACTATGCGGCAATGATTGCAAACGTCGCAAAGATCAAACCGCAGATTCCCGTGGAATACAGGGATGAGATCGAAGGCCTTGCTTCAGCAATGTCAGGAGGAACAACGGATACTGTCTCAGATAATAAACTTTCAGTGGACGAGGTGTATATATTGAGCATATTACCTGATGTAATCCGTGCGTGTCAATGCAACGGTGTTGGAGTCTGGGGGAGCCTGTCCTCCACCGGTAATAATATGGTAGGGCGTACGCTCGATTTTTACAGCGGCAGTAAAAGACAATTTGCTCAATGCAATGCGGTAACGACGATAAAGAACAATGATTCATCGATATGTCTTGTGGGATTTCTGGGGCAGTTCTGCGCCGTCACGGTCTTTAATAAAGCAGGGGTCTTTGCGGGAATTCTTGATTCACCGGAACTTGTTTCAAACACGGGCAATTTTAACAACAGCCCGAGGTCTTATGTGATGGACCTCAGATATGCAGTTGAACTGGCGGGTTATACATCTCTTGAAGATGTTGCCGGTTATATGACAGATAACAGCAGGAACTATGTCTTCAATCATAATATCCTTCTTGCCGACAAGACAGATACGCAGGTCGTGGAGAATGATCTGCTGCATAACAGGGCTTTGAGAAACTCTACCTCTCAATTGAGGAGCGGTGTCAGCTGGAATTTTACCGAGGCAATATGTGTGGTAAATTCATTCGTACTCGATGGAAATTTCGATAATCATTCGGGTAATACAAACTCAAAAAGGTGGGCCTCTTTCACCTCTCAGCTTACCGGTGCAGTAGCAGGCGGGAAGATCACTCCGGATGCTTTGAGATCAGTAATGTCATATCATGATTTATCCGATGCTGATGCTTCAATTTACCGCGGGCCGGAATATGAAGCTGCCAGTATATGGAATACCGATCTGTGCAGTATTCAACAGGTATTTTATGTACCTGCAACAGGAGAACTGAAAGCTTATTTCCTCCCTGTATCGGGACCGCTGGAAAATCCTGTATTTAAAGATATCACTGTAAATTTTAACTGAAAACATGATTTGAAAAACAGATAAAACATATTGTTTTATCTGTTTTTTTATTGTAAAACCGGATATCCTTAAACTTTATAGACTTAAGCCTGGAACTAAAAAATTACCATTGTCTCACACCGATTTTGAATGACTGGTTCCGGTTTTAAATTTTTGAAAAAAGAAAGATTATATCCGGGGGATGACTATGACTATTGTATTTGAACCGATGTCTGACGGGCATGAAAATGATGTGATGAGTATCTTTAATTATTATATTGAAAACAGTTTTTACGCTTATCCGGAGAAAAAAATGCCTGACCAGTTTTTTGCCCGTTTTCTCGAGATTGGAAAAACATATCCCGCTTTTGTTATTAAAAGTGACGGCATCATTGCGGGCTTCTGCCTGTTGAGGCCTTATAATCCTTTTCCTGTGTTCAGGGAGACAGCAGAGGTAAGCTATTTTATTAAACAGGAGTTTACCGGTAAGGGGATAGGATCAGTTGCATTGAAAAAACTTGAAGAATCGGCACAAAATATCGGTATAAAAAGACTTCTCGCGGATATCTCTTCAGAAAATCAGCACAGCATTAACTTCCATCAGAAAAACGGTTTTGTCAGATGCGGTGTGTTTAAAAATGCCGGGAGGAAATTTGGAAAATATTTTGATGTAGTCTGGATGGAGAAAGAACTGTTATGAAGTTTTATGCGGGAGATTGTATAATTAAATACGGTTTTGAGAATATGGATTTTCTGAAAGTAACCGGGATGCTTGCTGATGCTTTCTGGAGCAGGGATATAAAAATTGATGAAGTAAAAAAAGGCGCTTTGAATTCAGCTCTGACAGTCGGCGTTTTTTTTAATGAAACACAGATTGCCTATTCGCGCGTGATTTCAGACAAAACGCGGTTTGCCTACATCCTTGATGTTTACGTAGATGAAGAATTCAGAAAGAAAGGGGTGGGACAGCTGATGATTAACAGTATACTTGGTCATGACGATCTGAAGGATGTTTACCAGTGGTTGCTGATAACTGGAGATGCCCACAAAGTTTACAGTAAATCAGGTTTCAAACCGCTCGGTATGCCAGAAAACTGGATGGAGATTCGAAAGCAGAGACCTGAACGGTGATTTCAGTCCTATACAGATTATTTAATTGTTATAGTATATGATGATGTGCCGGGATAAGATCGTCAACGGACTCACCAGGTTTGCGGATAGCTATTCTGCATGTGGTTTCACCGGGCTGTGCCTGTGAACTGAGAACTATAAACTGACCCCCGATCTTTTGTACCATGGTCCGGTCGAACTCCATAACCTTGTAGCATGCACGCACGTCGCCAGTACCTCGCAGAGGGCACCATGTACGGGTCTTGGCGTAAAATGTATTTCCGGTTACGGATAAAACCTCCTGCATATTCTGATATGGGAACATCCGTCTCCATTCATTTCCGATCTCGCTGATTTCAGATTTATATTCCGCTTTTCTGATCAGAAGCACGAATCGGGCATTCAGCCGCATGAACATCCCGGTAAATTTATCCCATCCAAGACGGGCGGAGATGGCTGCAATCATCAGATTGATCTTAAAAAAAATATAGTAAAGGGGATTTATTAGCGCATTCAGCAATTTGAACATGTTTCCACCGCCGGAGACAGGATTTTTAGTTATATCTTCATAATAATTAACACTTTAAAGGCTCATCAGTCAAATTTATGTTATAAATGGGAGAGCTTTCATCATGATTGCCGGATAAAAACCGGGCAATCATGATGAAAAAATTTTATTGCTGCAGCTGTAAGCAGTTGTTTTGTTTTAGAGACGGGGGATTTAGCTATCTCCCCTTTGTGAGTTTATATCCCTTGATTTTAACCGACGGATCATCGTTCGGATTATAATTGTCGTCGTCGGAGTATATTATATTTCCGCTCTCATTGACCCACCTGTTCTTCCACGATGCCGTGTCGCGTTCAACTTTGCCGGTGAACGGATTTTTATAGTCGTTCTGATCAGTAAGGGTCAGGTACATGTCGCGCTGGATCGCCTCCTGGGTTTTCCGTCTACCCTCGGAAATCTCCCTGTCAATACGCTGAATGTCCTGCTGTGTCATCGATATAGTTTTGTTCCTCTGCATCTGTCCGCGTATTTCGCCTGCTACCCATTTCATGTTCCAGTCGCCGGAGTTCTGTATAACCGAAAGGGTGCTTTCCCACTTCGGGAACTCTCCCTCAGGAACCCGTGCCAGCAGCGTTGTCCTGTTCTTCCAGAGGCCGCCGCCACCCGCGCCGAAATCCTCAAGGATTGTGATTACGCGCTCTGAGTAGCGTTTACCTTTCTCCTCGTAGCTGAGTGAAACAAGAGCTGCGTAGTAGGACATGTTGGTGAAGTAGTTCATCTCTTTAGGTACCGTTGACTGGAAAATCGATGCCAGGGCAGGGAGGTTTTTCACATCCGTTACCCTCACATTACGCGCCCCGGGATGAGCATAGGGGACCACAACCTCCGTAACGAAACGCTGCGGGTTGCGTTTGGCGCGTACCAGCGCGTTATTGAAGATCGCTCCCTCCGGATTGCCCCATGCCTGGGAGGTGTCGATACACATCATTTCAGGCAGCCAGCGTATCATAACCGTACCTGCTTTATCACTTTTTACGGAGAGATCAAATTTGCATTCAACCATATTCATCGCGCCTCCGAAACGTTCGTCAAGAATCCGGATTGCTCCCCCCTCCAGGAGCCAACCTTTTGGAACAAGGAGTGTAAAGGCCCTTTCTCTCGGTTCGGCTCTTCTTTCAAAAACGACGGTTGATTTCTGATCGTGGGGCTTTCCGCCGCAGAGGGTCAGAAAAATAATAGAAGCTGATAAAACCATCCTGAAACGTTTTGATTTAATGATCATAATATCCTCCGTAAATAAGTGCGGAATTAATAACTATTAACGAATTGATCAGTATGTTTTGTCCTTCGGCTTTCTTCGACGGCGTTCAGCACAGTCCGCCCGGGGAATATTGTAAACGACGGTTGTCTGCAAAGAGTCAGTCGAAATGATCGGAGTCAAAACCTGATTTTAAAAAAGCTAATTAATTCGTGTAATACTTTAATTGTGCGAAAATATCAATAAAATAAAACAATGTCAATCAGTTTTACCATATGCAAAGCTGACAAACATTATCACTATAATCAGCGCTAGCATAAACCCTGACAAAAATCCGGCTTTGTCAGAGTACAGGGTTATAACTGTTCCTGCTATAAGAGGCCCGGATGAATGGCCGACGTCCATGATTGATGACAGAGCTCCCATTGACGCTCCGAGCTGGTCTCTCTTTGCTATATCGGCAACGTAGGCGCTGGTTGCAACCGTTGAGAATGACATCGCAAGACCGAAGGTCATGCTCACTGCCAGAACAGGGATGAACGATGTTACAAACGGAATAACAGCGACTGAAAGGCCGAGAACGAAAAGGCCGGCAGCAATCTGGATTCTCTTGTCAATCCTGTCCGCAAGACGTCCGAATGCAGGTTTGGTAAGAGCTATGGACAAGATCTGAAGTGAAAATATCAATCCTACTATTTCAGGCCCGTAACCTGATCTTTTTAAATAACCGGGTGTGAAGGTTTCGAATATTCCGAATGAGAAATAAGTTGAAAGATCAACAAGAGCGGTCGCCAGTATAAGCCTGTTCCGGGCGATATACTTTACGCTTGCAAAAAAATCTTTCACAGAAACACCTTTCTTGACTGGAGATTCTCCTGTTCTGATTAAAAGGGCCCCTGTAACAACAGGTATGCTCATGATGAACGCTGATACGTATACCGCACGGCAGCTCGCAAGTTCACCCCTGTAAGCAAAAAATGCTATAATTGCACCGCCCGCAAGCGGAGCGAGTGTCCTGCCGATTAGAGTGGCGGATGAATAGATGCCGAGTTTTTCACCCCTGTCTGTGTCATAAGATTCAGCGATAATTGTGGATGCAAGAGGTCCAAGAATCGCTGTTGCCATTCCGTGAAAGAACCTGACAGGTATAAGCCAGAATGGATTGAACACAAGAAGATAGAGAAGGGGCGCGCTCATAAATATCAGTGATGAGACGATAAGCATTTTCTTTTTTCCGATTTTATCTGCAAGGAAACCTACAGGGAATGAAAAGAGAATTCCCGCCACAGGAGAGATCGAGGATATCAGTCCCAGCAATTGATCATCGGCGCCGAGAGATTTAACCAGGAAAGGGAGTACGGGATTTTTCGATATCGTAGAAGTGAATATCGCCAGAAAACCGATCATTGATATGTAGAATATTATTCCCCTGTTTCTGGCCGACGGTGTGTTCATAACAAACTCCTGCTGATTAAAATACTATATTAAATAATTGAAGTGAGCTTTCCAATACCGGACCATGCGAAATATACGGCGAATATCACAAGAAAAAATGCGCAGGTGGTAATCACACCCCGATAGAGACGGTCTGTAAGAAAATGCCTCCCTCCGGAAACTGCGGCTGATATAAATGAGTACCATGCGAGATCAGCGAGTATATGTCCGCTGAAGAAGAAAGCCACCCCTGTCATGCCGAACTGTCTGGAATAGAGAATATAGCCCATGCCGATAGTCGTCCACCAGATAATCCAGTAGGGATTCGCGAGACTCATCAGGAAACCGCTTATAACAGGGTTGTTTCTTTCACCGGAATCGGCATCCCATGATATATGAAGTGAAGGGAGAGAACGGAACATCCCGAAAGCCATCCAGAGAAGAATTACAGAACCGATAAGAGCACTGGCAACAAAAACTGAAGGCAGAAGGAAAAACGGAGCGAGACCGAGCATAATCGCAATCACAAGGCTGAGTTCAAGGATGGCATGGCCTGATATCATAAGCGGCCCGGCGATAAAACCGCGCTGTGAACTTTCGCTGATAGTCGCGGTCAGCAGCGGTCCTGGCATCATTGCCCCCGAAAGCGCTATCACAAACGATGATACAAAAATTGTCAGAAACTCTGTGATCATGGCGGCAGTTTTTTCTCCGTTATTGTATTAACTTGCCGGTTTTACGGATTGTGTCCGATCAGTAAAACTGAAAATTGAATTATGTTTTAGTCAATAAAAAAAGAGATTCTGTTTTGCAATTATTATCTGTTCTCATCCTTGAGATTCGGGAAGTAAGATGCTTCTGCTGTCAAAATATTTGAGGACAAAAAAAAGAGAGATACTTTGTATAATAACCATTACAGCGATAATGGCCCTCCATCCGCCTGAAGACCATGGAATCGAGAGGGCCGTTGCTCCGGCTGAACCGCCGAGGTAGTAAAAGGCAACATAAAGTCCGGTTGCGGCGGAGCGGGCCCCTGATGCGGCATGTCCCGCATGGCTTGCCGATGATGACTGAATTATGAATATCCCTGTCGACGCCACAGCAAGTCCGAAAATGAAAACGGGGAGCGAGTTGAAAACTGTAAGAAGCAACCCCGATGTTATGAAACAGATTGCGATTACCGCTCCAGATCTGTAGCCGATTCGATCGATCATCCTGCCGGCGACGGGTGTTACTATCATACCAAGCGCGTAGACAAGGAATATCAATCCCAGTGCCGATGTCGATAACGAGAAGGGGGGCTTTGCCAGATAGAAATTGGCGTAGGTGAACAGACCCACATGGCAGAAGAGTGCGTTGAAACCTGTGATATAGGTCGCTGTAAGCTTCCTGTTCCCCAGGTGGCGGAACATCGCGGAGAAGGAGCTCCGCCATTCGGGAGCTCTTTTGAACATTACCGATGCCGGTAGAAAAACCGATACCGCCGCAGCTCCGATAAAAGTAAGTATTCCAAGAAAGATAAACGAGCAGCGCCAGGAGAAATAGTCGGCGATGAAAGCGGCTGAAAGCCTCCCTGTAAGACCTCCGAGAACCGTTCCCGTGACATAAAGGGCCATTACGGAACCGGCCGTACCAGTTTCGGATTCCTCGCTTATGTAAGCGATGATTACAGCTACGACACCGGGGGTGCATATTCCGGCAACAAACCTGAAAACAACCAGCTGGTCCAGGTTCTGTGCAAAGGCGCAGCCCGCCGTTGTAAGGGCGAGGATGAACAGGGATGGAACAATAATTATCTTGCGTCCGGCAGTATCGGCAAACATCCCGATAAGCGGAGAGAATACTGCCACGGCCAGTGCAGCTGATGATACGATCAGGCTGACCCTTGCCTCGGATTCACCGAAATATCCGCGAAAGACCACGAGCAGCGGCTGGGGAGAGTACAGCTGGAGAAATACGCAGAATCCTGCTGTGAAAACTCCCGCGATCATGCGGTATTGTTTTTTATTCAGTACTGTAGCTGAAGTGGTCATGGCTGCTTTCCGTTTAGCATATTTACATGATGAAAAGACAAGCCTGATAACGTAAAGTGTTTTTCTGAAAAAAGGATTTATTGCTGCAGCAGGCCGTAAAGGGGGGAGCGGGTCCGGACAGAAGACCCGCCCTGTAATACTGAAGGTTTTCTGTCCGGTACTTTTATTCTACCACATAACTGTCAGTACGAGCTTCGCGTCAACCTTGATGAAAGATGATGTCTCATACTTGTCGTTCACGAGTCTGTAGTGGAGGTTTACATAATCAGCCCCCACAGAAGCGAGGAGCTTGACATTTGTGAAAACAAAACCGAAAACAAAAGATCCCCTTGAATCTTTGAAGAAATTTTTGTCCGCCATAGAAGTCGGAGATACAATGGCCATGTTTCCGTAACCGAGTTCGCTGTTTAACGCATTTTTGTCGTTTATTTTGCCGGATAAAGATGTTTTACAGTCGATATCTATCATAACAAGCAGAATACCGGCCCTGAGCCCGAGTGTAAAACCATAGTTGAAATACGTGGCGGTGGCGCTTGAATTATAATAATCGTAGCCGTATTCATTTACCCCTGTATCGGGATAGAGATCATAGTACAGAGAATTGAGTTTTTTGTTGCTCATATGGCCGAATCCGAAACGGAGGGATGCAATGTCCAGAAAGCTGGTTGCGGCAACATCAGCATAAATATCTGCACCGAACATCTTGAATTTCGAGTCTCTCTTCCTGTCGAGGAAGTCGTCCTCCCCCAGCGGTGTGGGGTAACGCCTTACTATATAAGGGACATTTTTATTATCACGGAAGTATTCAGCTTCTACTGAAATACCTGCTGCACCGACAAAGCTGTCGCTCTTACCCTTGAAAATATCTATGCATTTACCGAAATAGTAATCGGAGTATTTGACGGACTTCTTCGCTTTATCGTTCTGAATCTGGGCCATACTCTGTGCTGCTCCCAGTGCAAAAGAGAACCATGGCGAGTTCTCAAGAGAATATTCCAGGTTGAGAAAGGTAAAAGTACGGAGTTTATCGTCGGGGTCAACCTGAGGCTGCGGATTTACTCCACTGAGATCTTCAACCTTGTCCATTTTATCGGCCGCTTTCATGTCAACCAGAGAAGATCCCCAGGCGAGGGATATGACATTCAGCAGACCTTTATCACTTGCATAATTCATAAACTCGTCATGCCGGTCATGGAGAATTACATATGCTCCGGCCGGAGATGACGGCAGCAGTATTAATAAAAACAGAAACAATACAGCAAAGCGTGAACTGATAATTTTACTCATTGATTCTCTCTCCTGAAAAAATTATATATTTTGAAGTTTAGGGGGAACAATAAAATTACTAAAATATCTTTTTGTTCATAATTTATTATGAAGTGTTGAAAGAAAAAGTCAATAACTTTTATCATTTTATAAAAAAATGATATGCGCCGGCAATTCGTGACAGGGCGGTCAATTTATTTTATTGCAATTAATTTTATTATATATACATTATTGTTAGAATAAAAATGGAGAACAAAAAATGATTACACTTATCGCTACTTTAAAAGTCAAAGAAGGGAAGATGGATGAAGTCAGAGAGAGATTAAAAAAAATTGTCGCCATTGTTAAGGAAACCGAACCCGGATGTATTGAATATATACCACATACTGTTAAGGGGGAAAAGAATACGGTAATATTCTATGAAAAATATAGAGACAGCGAAGCGCTAAAAATTCATTCAGCAAACTTTAACGGCAATTTTAAAGATCTGATGCCGCTGCTCGAGCCGGGGATGGATCTAAAAACATGTTATGAAATAATTGAACAGTAAGCATTCAGCAGACAACGCATGTACTCAGCTATGATAAGGGAAACAGCGGTGCAATCCAGATTTTTAAGGACTGAAAGATGGGAAAATGGCAGTGGAATACTCAGCTTGAAACCGGAATAGATGAGATCGATGAACAGCATAAAGAGCTGTTTAAACGGATCGATCGTCTCGAACTCGCGGTTTATAAAGGAACAACATCAGAAGAGCTCAAGAAAACAGTTGAATATCTGACTTCATACCTTTTTGAACACCTTGATGCAGAGGAGAAGATACTCCGTGACTGCAGCTATCCTGACCTTGCTGAGCATATAAAACAGCATAAAGAGTTCCGTTCCCGCTGTGCCGCCTTTATAACCCAGTATAATGAAACCGGGCCCGATAATTATCTTGCCATTGAGATTGAAAAGCTTGTGACAAAATGGTGCAGGGAGCATATACTGAAAATGGATATGGCCTATGTGCCGTATGTAAAAAAAGAGGTGGATTACCTGTAATAAAAAGGTGGAAAACATTATGAAGAAAAAAATAATTAAAATACTGATATGCGTTGTTGTAGTTCTTGCCGCGGCTCTGACAGCCGGAAGGATAAAACTGTCAATGGATTTCAGCGGTGAAGTAAAGGAGCTGTTTTCAAATTCCGGGGACATATCGGGGAAAAAATTTTCCCATGGTCAGCTGACGTCACTCCCGGAACCGGTGCAGCGTTATTTTAAACATGTTATCAAAGAGGGTCAGCCCTTTATCAGCTATGTCAGGCTGAAGCATTCAGGGACATTTAAAACTGATCTGAAAAAGGAATCTATCGATATAACAGGGGAGGAGTATTTTACAACCGCTACTCCGGGATTTGTCTGGAAGGGGGAGACCTCATTTTTTACGGGCAGGGACATGTATATTTCCGGGAAAGGAAGACTTGTTGTTTCCCTGTTTTCACTGGTTAAGATAGTAGACGGCAGCGGTCCCGATTTTGATAAGGGAGAGCTCCTGAGGTGGCTTGGTGAGAGTGTCTGGTTACCGACAAATTTACTCCCTTCAGATCGTCTGAGCTGGACCCCGATCGATTCGCACACCGCGGGACTTAACTTTAACTATAAAGGTCTGTCGTTATACTATAAGGTCAGCTTTAATGAAAAGTATGAGATCACGGAGTTTGAAACAAAACGCTCGATGGGTGGAAAGAGTATAGAAACATGGATAGGCAGAGCCGGAGACTACAGGGATTATCACGGCATTCTGATCCCTTCAAAAATAGGTGCATACTGGAGACTTGACGGCGTGGATTATAACTATGCAGATTTTGTTATCACAGATATAGAGTTTGAAAACGCCAACCGGGAGTGGTAACCAGTACTGAAACTTAAATGTGAAATTTTTTTGTATATCTGATCCTGTTATTCGGTAATGGTATCGTTCAGCTGATCAATAAACAGGCTTTCAGACTCCTCGTTGAAAGTGATCGCCTTTCTTTTGCACCCTTTAACGCAGGTTTCACATAACAGGCAGTATTCAGTTTTGGAGGCTACTGCAATCTTCCCTTTATTGGAACCGGGTTTTTCCTGTATCTCTATCACACCCATGGGGCATAAAAAAACGCAATTTCCGCATCCGTTACAAAATTGTTCATTAATTGTGATAGGATTAAAACTGTATTCTACACTCATTTTCTTCTCCGTTAATAGTCAATAATGCCGATTTAAAATTACAGTGTCAATTTTTTTTATCAGTATACATCGGCTTCGATTCGGAAGAGTGGTGCGGTATTTTTTTTAATAGTCTGTAATTCCGGAATTCCAACCGGAGAGGAGTTTTCGTTGACAGATTAAATTTATTTTTTAAAATTATCGTACATCTGTCCCGATTATTAAAATGTGATATAAATTATAAAAAATGGAATATAATGATTAAAAAGATTCTGATTCCTATCTCCTCTGTTCTGTTAAATTTTATTTTTTTTATTTCGTGTTATTCATATAACGTCAAGGAGAATGACGGCAACGCGAACTCCCCCCTTCATAATGCGGTATTGAATGGAGATATCTCCCTTGTAAAGAGGCTGATTGAAAAAAATGCGGATATTAATTCCGAGAATGAACAGTGCGTGACCCCTATAAGACTGGCCGCTTATTTAAATGAGAGAGAGATGGTGCAGCTTTTTATCGAAAGGGGGGTCAATGTGAACTACAGGCCCGAGGATACAAGAAGCAAAACTTCAAGCCTGTTTGGAAACAATATCCTGAAATATCCTGAAAAGAAGAACAATTTTTTTCTGACTTTTGATGCAGGTGATGATGATACAAACATCAACTATATTCTTGATACGCTGAAAAAGTACCATATAACGGCGACCTTTTTTATTACCGGCTCATTTATAAAAAGATATCCGCGCGATGTGAAAAGAATAGCCGCAGAGGGGCATATTGCCGGTAACCATACTCTTTCGCACTCATTCGATTACAGGAATGAAGACCACCTGCTGAATGAACTCTATGAAACGGAAACTATTTTTAAAAAGATAACCGGGAGAGATATGGCGAGGATCTGGAGGGCGCCCTATCTGCGTCATCTCGAAAAGCCGTGGATGCTGAAAGCGGCAAGAAAGCTCGGTTACCGGCATATCGACGTATCGCTTTTTTCTAAAGACTGGATCCCGGAAGGGGAGAGCCAGTACCTGAGTAACGACAGGTTTATCAGCATTTTTAAACACAACATGGATTTTAACAATATCAGCCGTATTGACGCTGACGGAGCCAATTATCTCAAATTTACAAAAAAGAGCACCGATTACCGCGGGATTATCATGCTGATGCATACCGGGTCGTTTAGAAAAAATAAAAAAGATTTCGTTTTTACACTGGAGGATGTGATTCTCCAGATAATAAGCTGCGGTTATTACTTTGATAACTGTCTGAAATTTGAAGATAATGCCTGACCCGGTTCGCAGATCCCCTCTGATACACTTTTTAATTTCTTTTAACATTTATAGTGAAAAATCTACAAAAAAATAATAGTTTACATAAAAGCTTAAAGTAAATAATCTGTATAATGGAAAATACCGATTATGTTAATGATTAAAGACTTTTTTTAAAGTCTGATCTATAAAATTTTTAATGGTAGATAATATGTTTTGTGAAAGATGCAAAAATGCGGAAGCGACAATTCATCTCTCTGAAGTGATTAAAGATATTAAATCAGAGGTTCATCTCTGCGAGGCGTGCGCAAAGGATGTCGGGCTGAACACGAAGATTTCAAATTTTTCCCTGTCTCTCCCCGAGATGCTTACATTCCTCAACGTTGATGAGATTACTGATTATAAAGATGGAAAACGATGTTCAGTCTGCGGATCTGATTTTATTGCTTATAAGAGAGACGGAAAACTCGGCTGCCCGGAGTGTTATATAAATCTTTCGGAATTTCTGGAACCGGTAATGGCCGGCTACCATGGTGAAAAAACCTATATCGGTAAAATTCCTTTGTATAACGACGACGCAGGTATTACCGTGGGAGTTTTCAGGAGCGACAGGGCTGTTGCGGAAACGAGGTCGGATCTTCAGGCCGAACTTGATCTAGCGGTCAATGAGGAGAGATATGAGGACGCCGCCGTGCTGAGAGACAGGATCAGGGAGTTCAACCTGACGATAAACCAGAAGTGATTGAGGAGATATGCCCGGTTTACAGGAGACATTAAATAACAGAAAAAGTTTCTGGCAGGAGAAGGGGCCGAGAAACGATATAGTTCTGTCAACGAGGATCAGGCTCGGAAGAAACATCGATTATATCCCTTTCCCGGAATCTATGGATGACAGCGGTTTTGAAACTATTCGAGGAATAGCCGACAGCTTCATGATGAAGACTTCATTTGGAGGGAATACGTCCTGTTTTAATATTAATAATCTCGACCTGCATGAGAAGAGGCTGCTTCTCGAGAAAAACATAATTACCGGCGAAATGGAGAATTCTGAAAAATGCCTTATACTGATTAACAATAAGGATGATTTCACTGTTCTTATAAACGATAACGACCATTTCAGAATACAGGTAATCAGGCCCGGATTTCAGCTTTTTGATACGTATAAAGACGCCGATGCCGTTGACGATGCGCTCAATTCGGTTGCCAGATATGCTTTCTCTGAAAAATACGGATACCTGACGCCGGACCCTTCCGGTGTCGGTACAGGGCTGAAAGTGTCGGCGATACTTCATCTCCCGATACTGACTGTTAACAAGAGAATAGGAGAATCTGTGAATTTTATCAGGGATAACGGGTTTCAGATCTCCGGGACTCTCGGGAACACAGGGCGCGTAACCGGGGGGCTTTATCTTGTCAACAGCAGAAAATATCTCGGCATGACTGAAATTGATGTCCTTGAAACGGCTGATGATCTGATTAACAGGATCATAAAGCTTGAGGATGATGCCAGAGACGAGTTCTTCACAGTTTCCAGGAGAGAACTCGAGGACAGCGTATGGAGATCTCTCGGGGTTCTCCTGTATGCAAGAAGAATAAACTATGTCGAGGCTGTTGAGCATCTGTCCCGGATAAGGCTCGGCGTTGTAATGTCGATAATAAAAAACTATAACATTGTAACAATCAACGACCTGATGATTAAGGTCCAGTGGGCACACCTCCAGGAATATTTCGGCTTAAGGTTCAAGAGCATAATAGACAGCGACGATTACCGTGCAATGTTCCTGCGTACAGAATTAAAAAACAGCGGAGATATCAATGTTTGAATTTACGAAAAAATCAAAGAAAATAATAGAGCTTTCATCACAGAGCGAAGGTAAAAGAATGAATTCGGACATACTCGGTCCGGAACATATAATGATATCCCTTCTCAAAGACGATGATTCTGTCGCTTCAAGAATTCTGAAGAACCTCGGGATGAATTTTGAAAAGGTAATTACACTGATGGAAAAGAGTTTAAAACCATCAATGGGGCCTGTAAATCCGATCAAGATCCCGGTTAACCAGGGTTTTAAAAACATCATCGAGCTGTCCCGTGAGGAGGCGAAGAATCTGAAAAACTCGTATATCGGCACAGAGCATATTCTGCTGGCCGTTTTCAGAGACGGTACATGCGGAGGCCTCGGCGAGCTTGAAAAGGGGGGAATAAACTACGATGTGGTTAAAGAGGAGATTCTCAGGGTGCTTGGAATAAGGTCTACCCCGAAAACCCTTCCGATAAAAAGTGAAACCAAGGCCACGCCCCTTGAAGAGTTTGCGATTGATCTTACAGCCCTCGCAGCGGAGGGACAGCTTGATCCGGTAATAGGGAGAGATACGGAAATCTCAAGAGTTATCAGAATACTGTCGAGGAAAAGAAAGAACAACCCCATACTGATCGGTGAAGCAGGTGTCGGCAAAACCGCGATAGTGGAGGGGCTTGCTCAGAAAATAATAAATAAGGATGTTCCGGAGAGCCTTTACGATTACAAACTGCTGACGCTTGATCTTTCAGCTATAGTTGCAGGTACAAAATACCGCGGTGAATTTGAAGAGAGGCTGAAAAAACTTGTGGCTGAGATCTCGAGAAGGGACAAGCTCATAATTTTCATAGACGAGATACATGCGATTACGGGGGCCGGGGCTGCTGAGGGAGCAATAGATGCTGCGAATATCCTGAAGCCCGCCCTTGCCAGAGGTGAGCTGCAGTGTATAGGCGCCACCACTCTTACAGAATACAAGATGTATATAGAGAAAGACAGCGCCCTGGTACGGCGGTTTCAGAACATTATTATAGATGAGCCGGACACAGAGGAGACCCTTGAGATACTGAAGGGTCTCAAGGAGAGTTACGAAAAGTACCATAAGGTGATCTATTCCGGGGATGCGCTTGAGGAGGCCGTTTATCTTTCCGACAGGTATATAACCGACCGTTTTTTCCCGGATAAGGCAATCGACCTTATAGACGAAGCCGGCGCCATGGCCAGATTTGAAAACCTTGAGAAGCCTTCGGAAATTTCGGAACTTGAAAACGAAATAAACAGGCTGAACGATAACAAAATTGAACTGGTACAGGCCCAGGAGTATGAACAGGCGGCTAGGATAAGGGACATTATCGCCGAGAAGAAGGACAAGGTTGAGCAGATTACCGCTGAATGGCTGAACAGGGCAAACAAATATGAAGTTCTGGTAAAGCCCTCGCTTATTGCGAAGATCGTGGCGGAGATGACCGGTATCCCGGTGGAGGATATTGAGGAGGATGAATCGGATAAACTGCTGCGTATGGAGGAATATCTGAATAAGCGCGTAGTAGGTCAGTCCGAAGCGATTGATATAGTAAGCCGCTCGATCAGGAGATCGAGAATCGGACTCGGGGGGAGTGACCGGCCGAACGGATCGTTCATCTTTCTCGGTCCTACAGGCGTCGGCAAGACCGAATTGGGCAGGGCGCTTGCAGAGTTTCTTTTCGGCGATGAAAAGAGCATAATCAGGCTCGACATGTCGGAGTTCATGGAGAAGCATTCTGTATCAAGGCTAATAGGATCACCGCCGGGATATATCGGATACGAGGAGGGGGGGCAGCTGACCGAGAAAGTTAGGAGAAAGCCGTATTCGGTAGTGCTCCTTGACGAGATAGAGAAAGCTCATCCTGATATATTCAACATACTCCTTCAAGTCCTTGATGAAGGGGAGCTGACAGATTCATCCGGAATAACCGTCAGCTTCAGGGATACGGTCATAATCATGACGACAAACATCGGCAATAATGACTCTGACAGAACGGGTTCGCTCGGTTTTAACAAGACTACGGCCGGAAATTTTAACAGGGACAGAACTGATTCTGTTCTGAAAAAAAGTTTCTCGCCGGAGTTTTTAAACAGGATAGATGAAATTGTCATTTTCAACAGGCTGGAGATGGATCATCTCTCCGATATAGTAGAAATCATGCTGGAAGAGGTCTGTGAAAAAATCAGACACAACGGAATTGAACTGTCCGTCGCTAAACAGGTAAAAAAATATCTTATCGAAAAAGGGTACGATCCGAAAACAGGCGCGAGAAATCTGAGGAGAGTGATACAGAGAGAGATTGAAGACCGTATTGCGGAAAAAATTCTGAAGGATAAAGTTTCGGATGGAGGCTCGTTAAAGATCTCACTGAAAAAAGGGGAGATCTTTCTTTCACTGAGGAAGAAAGATGACTCCGAAGATATGATTAACGGTGCTGACGAATTTGATGAAGCAGATGAAAACGAGGATAATGAGGGCAACCTTGCTGTAAAAGCAGAAAAAGCTTGATTTTTTGACCATTGTAAAACTACTGGTCTTTTATTATAAGGATTATCGGCAGCTGTTTTTAACAGGCTGTTTAATGTATTTGATAGAAAATCCCCCGGCTGCCGGCCGTCCCTTCTAATTAAGGGTTAAGTCCGGCCAAGCGGGGGATTTGCAGTTTTTTGTCCATTATAACATTACACGAATGAATCAGCGTTTAATCCATGTTTAGATCTGGCTCGATCAGCTTTAAACAGCGTTCCATCAGCGGACTTGTGATCAGCATCCGGCTGCTTTCACTGACCACAAAGTCGGATTTGCAGATGAATAAAAATGCTGGTTCTTTCGTAAACTGCTATAACATCCTGAAAAATAATTTATGAGGATAAATATATGGGAAAGACCATTACTGAAAAAATTTTTGATGCTCACAGGGTGGATGAACTTTCGGGTGGTATCAGCGTTCTCAGTCTTGACGCTGTTTTCTGTCACGAGATTACAACACCGATTGCGATAAATGATCTGGCTGCAAGAGGCAAAGACCGCGTTTTTGATCCCTCTAAAATTAAAGTGGTAATAGACCATGTTACTCCTTCTAAAGACACGAAAACAGCGATACAGGCCAAGACTTTACGTGACTGGGCAAGAAGAAATAAAATAAAGGATTTCTATGATGTAGGAAATAATGGCGTATGCCATGCGATATTCCCGGAAAAGGGATTCACCAGGCCCGGTTATACCATAATTATGGGTGATTCCCATACCTGTACGCACGGCGCGTTCGGAGCGTTTGCTGCGGGGGTCGGTACAACAGACCTTGAGGTGGGTATGCTGAAAGGGGTATGTACTTTTAAAAAACCGGAAACAATAAAATTCAATATAACTGGTAAACTGGGAGAGGGTGTTTACGCGAAGGATCTCATTCTTTTTATAATAGGAAAGATCGGAGTGAACGGCGCTACTAACAGAATTATGGAATTTACCGGTCCTGCCGTTGATGCAATGACAATGGAGTCGAGGATGACTCTCTGTAACATGGCAATTGAAGCCGGAGGAACAAGCGGCGTCTGCTATCCCGATATGACCACCGTTGAGTATCTCTGGGAACATATAAAAAGCGAGTACAGCTCAAAAGAGGATGCCCTCGCTGATTTCAGGAAATGGATCTCCGACCCCGATGCGGTATATGCGGACGTTATAAATATTGATGCCGGTACTCTCGAGCCGATGGTTACCTACGGTTTCAAACCGGACGAGGTAAAACCAGTAAGGGAGATGACAGGAACACCGGTTGATCAGGTGTATATAGGTTCATGTACCAACGGCCGTATTGAGGACCTGAGAATAGCCTCAAGAATTCTTAAAGGGAAAAAAATCAGTGATAATGTAAGAGGTATAGTTTCACCGGCGACGCCGAAGATTTTCAAAATGGCGATGGAGGAGGGTATTATAGATATCTTTATGGAGTCGGGGTTCTGCGTTACTAATCCAACATGCGGGGCATGTCTCGGGATGAGCAACGGCGTACTCGCACCCGGAGAGGTCTGTGCCTCCACGACAAACAGGAACTTTAACGGAAGAATGGGGCAGGGTGGAACAGTTCACCTTATGAGCCCCGCGACTGCTGCGGCTACTGCGCTGGCGGGAAAGATTGTAAATTCAGAATTATATAAAGTGAAATAGGGTGGCATGAGATATGAAAAATTTTGACGGAAAAGTTCTTTTTCTTGATAGATCTGATATAAATACTGACGAGATTATTCCGGCTAAGTACCTGACAGAGAATACAAAAGAGGCGCTGAAGCCTTATCTTCTTGAAGACCTTAAACTCGAAAGGTTCTACCACAGTCGTGACATCGAGTCTGCCAATGTCGTTGTTACAAGAAGGAATTTCGGATGCGGCTCCTCCCGCGAACATGCCCCCTGGGCTTTTGAGGTCAACGGAATAAATCTTGTAATTGCCGTTGATTTTGCGAGGATCTTCAGACAGAATATGTATAACTGCGGCATGATGGCCGTTGAGCTTCCTGAATCAGTAATAGACATGCTTTTTACGAAATTTGCGGGAAAAGAAACTTTTGTGAAAACTGATTTTGAAAACGGTAAATTTATATTCACGTCAGGTGCACTTACTGAAACTGTTCCATTTGCTATTTCAGGTTTTGACAGCGATCTTGTCAAAGCTGGCGGATGGGTCGATTATGCGGATCAGCGTTACTGATCCTTCTTCAGCATTTTGAGATTGTTGCTGTCGTTGATGTTCCCGTTAAGTAAAAACGGGATGACGTACCATTTGCCGCTGGCATATTCACCAAGCTTCAGCAGTAAAGAGCCGCCGGGGATATCCTTGATGAAATACTTGTCAAATTCAAGTTTCATCTTCATGTCTTTGGCGGTCAGTTCTTTGTCTATCCGGCCGTTAATCGACAGCCTGATATCTTCCGAATTGAAAATAAAAGAGTTGATCGTGTAGTTGTCTCCGGCAATATCAATGTTCCCGTAAATCTTGTTAAACTCGAGGTCTTTAAGTTTGTATCGCAGGTCAGAGAGAAAAACTATCAGTCCGTCCTGCACTCCCGTGTTTACAACCTTCCCCTTGCTGACAGTAAAAGTAGCGTTACCCTTAATTGTGGCAGATGCGTTCTCTTTTACCTGCAGGTTCATGTTTGCCGTACCTTCTGCAAAACCGAAAAACCTGCTGTTAAGCTTGTCATTTTTAAACTTGATATCCTGTATCTTGATGCCGGAAAATCTCATTGATGCCTGAACAGAAGGGACCGGATTGGAAACATCTATTGTTCCTGCTCCCGAGATCGATCCGCTCAGTATCGACGCGTCTGCATTATTGATTTTTATCAGACCGTCAGATATTGTTATGTTAGCCCTGGTGTTTTTAAAGACAAAATCATCATAGATGACTTCTTTGATATAGATCTTTCCGGTAATGTTAACCGGGATATCGATTTTTCCACCCTTCGCGGGTTCGTCCGTATTCTTTTCTTTAAAGTGTATGTTGTTGAAATCGAAGCTGTCGGAATTTACGGAAACGTAGAAATTTTTAAACTTGTTGTCGGTAGTGGCGATTGAGACTCTGGAGCTGCTTCCGAGTATATTAACCGGTATGTCCTCTTTCTTGACAATATTGTTTTTTATTTCGAGTGTTGTATTCAGGTCTTTAAAAAGTTCTGTCCTGTCCTTGTAGCCGACATCTGATACGTCAAGCCTGCCGTTATAGAAGTTTCCATCGTACGAGAAAGATCCTTTTGCGTAGCCGTATAGAGATGAAGGGAAAGAGGAAAGGAGATGTTTTAAATCGCCTAGCTGAAATGAGATATTCGTAAAGCTGAATTTTTTAACTCCCCCTTTATTGGTGGAGATAAGCATATTTTCAAGAAATGCGCTTGAGGAGTTGATTTTTCCCTTAATCTGATTAAGTGTTACAAGGTCATTTTTAATATCCACATCGGCCGACCCTTCAGCTGAAATTATGCTCTTGGTATTTTTCAGAGTAGATGTAGCTTTGGCGAAACCCTTTATGTTTGTCTTTGTTATTTCAAGATCGTTAACCTGACCATTGACAATTTCCCATGGTAGGCCTTTATCGTTGTCGGAAAATTTGTAGACCCAGAGGAGTGATGCGTTCTCAAGTTTCACTCTTCCCCGTGCAACAAAATCGCCGGCTGTCTCTATGGTCAGTTCGGGATAGAGTATCCCCCTGGTCGAAGGGAGAGTAAGCCTGGTGTCCGAAACAAGGAGAGTTTTGTTGTTCCTGATACGTATTGTACTGTTGATCTGATATTCACCCTCCAGAGGTTTGATGAATTTCGGCGGATTAATCAGTTTTAGTCTGCATTCGTTGAGTATTATTTTTGAGAGGTGTATGCCTGTATCGCCGCCTGATTCAGACGGGCCCGATTTTTCTTTCATTTCGGTTATAAGTCTGTCGAAGTTGCTGGCTCCGTCATTATCGTAAATTAAGTCTACTTCAAGACCGTTGAAGTAGATTGAACGGATCTTGAACTCTTTTTTGATTATTGACAGCAGAGAGAAAGTAATTACTGTTTCATCCGCTTTCAGCAGGGTGGTCTCGCTTCCAGCTGCGGTTTTGTCGTAGATATTTACGTTATAAATAACGATGCCTTTCGGGCTGTAGTGCAGCGAGCCGATTTCTATTCTCCTGTTCAGAATATTTTCAGCCCTGTTTTTTATAATCTGTTTTACAGATTCCGCCGGATAGAAATAGTATATAAGGCTCACTGACGCGGCGAGAACCGATGCGAGCAGAACTACCGCGATGATTAGTATTCGTGTAAATTTTGTAATTTTTCTGATCATTTATTTATTCTTGTTCGCTTCTCTAAGCCGTTCGAGAGAGGATTGTTTTCTGTAAAACATTACGGTTTTTTCCAGTTCGTTGATGTCGGAACTTATGATTTTCCCGCCTACAAGGTTTATATTCTTGTCCTCAAGAAGCTGGACAATAAGATCTTCACCCTCTCTGGTGGATATACCCACCATGTTGATAAGCTCTTTCGAACCGAATTCAAAGTTATGCGATTTCTTCGGTTCAATTGAAATCTTCTGTTTCTCAATCTGTATCAGAAGTGTATCGTAAATTCTTCCAAGAGGATTTCTTATCATTAAATTCTCAAGCTGCCTGTATGCTGTCCACATCCTTTCTCCGAGCAGCTGGATAAGTCTTGTCGCAAGCTGTGGCTGCGCCTGTACCATCCCTTCAAAGTTCGATTTATTTATTGCAAGGACCGTTACGTCGCCGTATGATATCGCCGATGCGCTTCTGGGTTTATTATCAAGCAGAGCCATCTCTCCGAAAATATCACCTGCTTTTAAAACAGCGAGAAGGACCTCCTCTTCCATAATTTTTGTAATTTTGACCTTTCCGTCCTGTATGATGAATAGTTCGTCGCCCGGTTCAGCTTCCGAGAAGAGCATCGTGTTGTCGGGATACTTCCTGTTCATCCCCTGCCTGTACGGTACGTCGGGTGATTTAAGCGGAGCCTTCAGAGTTTTAAGTCTTTCAATGGACTTCTCCCTGAAATAGCCGTTCGGGCAATACTGAATATATTTCTGGTATGAATATATCGCGTGATTCATTGATCTCTTTTTAAGATGAAATTCTCCGATATTAAAAAGGTGTTCCGGGTCCTCTTCACCGGAAGTTTTCAATGAAAGGCTGGTAATTGCGTGATCGAACTGTCTCAGTTTGCGGCTGAAAAAACGGATTATTTTCATCGCCACAGCAGGGTTTTTCTGGATCAGCAGTCCGAAGTTGTCCTTTTCTACACAGATAAGCGAGGTGTTTTCAAGAGCTACCGCGGATTCCTGGCGCGAGTGGCCGCTCATGCAGGAAACGACGCCGAAAAAATCCCCCGGGCCGATTATAGTAAACGGTTCTTCTGAAAGTACGGGATTTTCCTTTGAAACCTTTACCTTGCCGCTTCTGATTATATAGAAGCTGGTTTCATTCTTCTTCCCTTCAACCATTATAAAGGATCCCGCGATGTAGTTTTCAACTTTAAACTGGGTAGCTGACATTGTTCCTCGTTAACGGATATATATAATATTTCTTATTATATAATTTCGGTTAATTTTCAATAAAGTTTCATGAAAATTTTATTAATTGAGTAAGATGCTGCTATGTCCGTGTTACAGCAACCAGCCCTTCCGGAAGTGAAAATATACTCTTTTAAAGCATAAAATATCCGCCAGGGCGGGATTGACAGAATAAATCAGCAATCCGTTTAAATGAAACTGATATAAATATAGCTGAAAGCATTCATTAGTCTATCAATTTTTTTAATTTATGAAGTTCATTGATAGCTTCAACAGGCGTAATGTTATCAATATCAATTTTTTCGAGTATCTGAAGAATAATATGATTGGAAGCGTTAAAGATTTCCAGCTGTTCAGAGGATTTTTCGTCATCGGTAACGGCGTTTTTGTCAGAGGCTTTGCTCTCAAGCTTTTCAAGTATTTTTGTAGCACGGGAGATTATATTTTTAGGCAGACCGGCGAGTCTGGCGACATGAATTCCGTAAGATTTATCGGCGCTGCCTGTTACGACTTTGTGCAGGAATTCTACGCTGTTCATAGTTTCCTTTACCAGGACATTATAGTTCACTATCCCTTCCTTGGTCCCGAGCTGTGTAAGCTCGTGATAGTGCGTGGCAAAAAGGGTCTTTGCCTTTACGTAACGGAGAATATATTCAACGACACCCCAGGCGATGGAGAGCCCGTCATAAGTGCTGGTCCCCCTGCCGACCTCATCCATAATTATCAGGCTCCGGTCGGTGGCGTTGTTCAGTATGTTGGCCGTTTCGTTCATCTCGACGAGAAATGTTGATTCGCCCCTTGATATGTTGTCCGATGCTCCGATACGAGTGAAGATCCTGTCTGCGACGGGGAGATCGGCGCTCTCCACAGGCAAGAAAGACCCTGTCTGGGCCATAAGCTGCAGAATCGCGCACATACGAATGTAGGTCGATTTTCCCGACATGTTCGGCCCGGTAATAATATTGATTATATTTTTATCATCATCAAGAAGTATGTCGTTGGGGATAAAGACTTCTTTCGTATAATATTTTTCAACTACGGGATGTCTTCCGTTTTTAATAGATATGTAGTTGTTTTCATTAATGGACGGTTTTACAAATCTGTTTAATATAGCAGCGACGGAGAGCGAACAGATAAAGTCGAGGTATCCTGTCGTTGATGCCGTCAGCTGGATCTCTCTGCTGCTGTCAATTATCCTGAGGCGGAGCTTCTCTATCTCCGCCCTTTCTATATCGATGATTTTGTCAGACGCGCCAAGTATGTCGGACTCGAACTTCTGGAGCTCTTCAGTTGTATATCTTTCAGCTCCCACCAGAGTCTGTTTGCGGAAGTATTCCTTCGGCGCCCTGTCGGCCTGGCCTTTGCTTATCTCGATATAGTATCCGAGGATCTTGTTGTATTTTACGCGGAGGGTGTTTATCCCGAGCCTCGATTTTTCGTCCTCCTGGAATTTCAGTATCCATTTTTTCGCGTCTGATTTAAGATCGTAGAGATTGTCGAGGTCCGGACGGTATCCCGGTTTAATCACCCGGCCATGTTCAGGGGAGAGGGCAGGGTCGTTATCGACAACTCTGTCTATCTCTTCAGCAAGAAGTGTTATGTCCGAGAAACCATCGTGCAGCGAAGCGATCAGTTCGTTGTCTATACTGCAATCGTGAATGATCTTTTTTATCTTCATAGCCGCGTTGACAGACTGCTTCAGTGCGATAAAGTTTCTCGGCTGAATTTTGCCTATTGTGAAACGTGAAAGAATCCGTTCCATGTCGAGAATTTCCTTCAGCAGGGCGGTGATCTCTTCTGTGAGATCTGCTCTCTGGAAAAAGAAATCAACAAGTTCAAGTCTCTGAATTATACTCTTTTTACTGACAAGCGGCTGTAATAAATGCCTTTCAAGGGTCCTTCTACCCATGGGCGTTTTTGTGTTGTTCAGTACTGAGAACAGGGTCCTGTTTCTCGATCCGTCGTGCTGGTTCTCTACAATCTCGAGGTTGGAGATGGTGGCTTCATCGAGCATCATCGTGTCTCTTGAGGCGAGTTTCATCGGATTTTTCAGGTGCCCGAAAACGGTTTTGTGAGTATCGCGCAGATACTGCAGTATGGAGCCGGCTGTAATTATCTCTATATCGGATTCAATACCGAGACCGTTCAAGTTATGGGTCTGAAGGGTCTGGCAGATGACGTCGCTCATGAACTCCTTCTCGTAGTTCCATTCGTTAAGCGTATGAACCGGTATGTTTCTGCTTTTTATGAAGTCTGTGAAAACAGTATCGGTTTCGTATGACTGCGCGTATATGATCGCTTCGCGCGGTGTGAATTTCGCGATCTCGCCGCGGAAGAGTTCCATGTTTTTATCTGCTGTAAGATAGAAAAAATCGCCGGTGGATACGTCGACAAAGGCCATCCCCATCTCTTTTTTAGTTATATATACCGAACAGAGAAAGTTGTTGTCATCTGTGCCGAGCAGGTTTGATTCAATTACGGTTCCGGGCGTGACAATTCGCACGACATCGCGTTTTACTATGCTCCCGGATGACGGTACCGCTTCGAGCTGTTCGCATATCGCGACGCGTTTACCCGCCTTGATAAGACGGGCTATGTAGCTCTCCGACGCGTGGTACGGTATGCCGCACATCGGCACATCGTTCTGGCGCGAAGTCAGCGCTATGTCGAGTATCTTCGACGCGATCTTTGCATCGTCGAAAAACATTTCGTAAAAGTCGCCCATTCTGAAGAAAAGTATCTCGTCATGGTATTTTCTCTTTATATCGCTGTACTGCTTCATCATCGGGGTCAGTTTCTCGTCCATCTAACGGTCCTCATAAATATAACTTTTTTTATCGTGCACCGACACCCTCACAATATTTCCATTGATCCCGTACTCCTCCGCAAGCCTTATTCTCGTTTCAAGCGCGTTTTCGGAATTAGCGTATCTGCCGAGATAGATCATATAGCCGTAGGCGGTTTTTACCTTGTTTACGAAATCATAGTTCTTCAGGATCCTTACGGTGCTGTTTGTGTCTGCGGACCTGGTATATGGCCCTATGGCGACAGAGTAGTAGTTTTCATCTGTCTGATGTTTAACTTCAGTTTCTGGAGAAAGGTCGAGGTCGTCTGTGTTTTTTACAGTGAGGTTATCGGGGAGGTAGGCGACCTTATTCGGATTAAGTTTTTTCAGTTTTCCTATATTCTGTATCGATATATCAGCTTCGGGTGAATCGGGAAAAAGTTCGACTATATCGCTGTATGCGGAATATGCCCTGTCGTAATCCTTTTTCTCGTCGTAAAAGAGCGCAAGCCTGAAGATGATCGAAGGGTAGATCTCCGATTTTCCGAATCCCGTTGCAAGCTCTTTAAGGTTTGAGATATACGGTTTTGAATTTCCGCTGATTTTTTTTTCGGTCTCTGCGAGAAGAAAAAGCGCCATCGAAAGGGCTTCGAAGTTGTGGGTGCGTTCGGTAAGCCTGACCGATTCGCTGCGGGCAGCGTCGTAATTCTCAAGCATTATCAGTGCGGTAATATGCATGAATTTGAAGTCATTAAAATAATTTCCGTCGGGGAACTGTTTTATTCCTGATGCCGATTCCGTCAGCAGCTCTTTCCATCTGGATTTAAGGTCCAGTATCTGACAGATTTTGTAGAGAGCGTATTCTCTACCCTTAAATCGGCTGTAGTTTTTAATAACAGATCTGTATTTCTCAACAGCAAGATCAGCGTCACCTTCACGGTCGGCGAGAAGCAGTTTGACCTCCGGTATATGAATGCTGCCGGGGTATTTTTTCAGAAACAGGGATGCATCCCTCCCGAAAGCCTCTTTATCGCCCGTTGAAAAAGATTTTTTGAGAGACCTGAATGACGATTCCTCCAGATCTGCAGCGGGATAGAGGGGGCCGCAGAACAGCACAATCAACAGCAGCAGTCCGGTAAGCCTAGCTGATTTTTTTACCAAAAAGAGTTGATCCCCTGACTTCGCTGATTTCAACAATAGTCTCCCTGCCGATATCGTTTTTATCTCCGCTGAAAACAACGGGATAGTTAAGAAATGATTTGCCAGATACTTCATGCCCGGATTTTTTACTTATCTTGTCTGCGATGACCTTCTCTCTAATGTTTAATCTCTTTTTCAGTTTTTCAAGAGAAATTTCTCTCTGCAGGGAAATTAATTCATGAAGCCTCGATGCTTTCTCCTTTTCACTGATAGTTTCCTTCAGCAGGTATGCCGGGGTCCCGGATCTCGGAGAGAAAGAGAACATGAACGCCTCGTCAAATTTCAGCTCTTTAACGGCAGAGAGAGTCTCTTCAAACTCGCTGCGTGTTTCGCCGGGGAAACCGGTGATCAGATCGGTTGATAAAGCATAGTCGGGAATGATCCTGTCAATTTTTTCAATTATCGAATAGTAGTGGGACTTTGTATATTTACGGTTCATTGCCTGGAGTATGCGGTCTGAACCGCTCTGCATGGGGAGATGTATACCGCGCGATATATTAGCACTGTTGTTTATAACATGAATTGTTTCTTCAGTGAAATCCATCGGGTGTGACGTCATGAAGCTGATCCTCTTCAGGCCGTTAATCGACGAGACCTTCTCGAGTAGCCTGTGAAACGGGATGTCTCCCGAATCCTGACCGTACTGGTTGACGTTCTGACCGAGAAGCGTGATCTCAATAACTCCGGAGCCTGCGAGTTCCTCGATGAACCTGATGATCCTTTCTGATGGAAATGAGATTAGTTTACCACGTACATACGGTACAATACAGTATGCGCAGAAGTTTTCACAGCCGTGAGTTATGGTCACCCATTTGTGCCACGGTTCTATGTCCCTGTTTTGTGCCAGTTCCGGAGTGAGCCTTTCGGCGAGGTTTACCGAATCCTGTGAAATGAAAAGTTTGTTTTTTCTGTTTTTAAGAAATTCTGAAAGTATCTCTCCAAGGCGGGGAGACTGGTACGGGCCGATTACAATACCAGCGATTTTTTTCTTAACAAGCTCATCTCCGAGCCTCTGAGCCATACATCCTGCTACGACAATCAGTCTTTTCCTGACTGTTCCTATACCTTTCGCTGTTGATATTCTCGCCAGCGCGCGTTTTTCGGCATTTTCCCTTACGGAACATGTGTTGTATATGCAGATGTCCGCGTCATCGGGATTTACGGCCTCAATAAATCCGTTTTTAATCATCGATAGACGGATAAGTTCGGAGTCTCCCATATTCATCTGGCATCCGAACGTTTCTATGCGGAAGGTTTTATTCATCTATTCGATGCCGGCTTTCTTGTATATAGCGTCAATGTTTTTATAATACCTGTCTATATCGAACAGCCTGTCGATCTCCTCGCTGCTGATTTTGCCGCTGAGTTCCGGAGACTTTAAGGTAAGCTCTTTCAGCGAACCCTCTCTCTTCCATACGCGCATCGCCATGTCCTGGACGAGTTTGTACGACTCCTCCCGTGTTAAACCCTTTTCAATAAGCAGAAGGAGCAGGGACTGGGAGTAGAAAAGTCCGCCGGTTTTTTCAATATTCTCCTGCATATTTTCCGGGTAGACAAGCAGGTTCTGTAAGATAAAGATCATTCGATGAACAAGATAGTCAAGAGCGATGGTCGAGTCTGGGAATATGACTCTCTCCGCTGATGAATGAGAGATGTCCCTTTCGTGCCATAAAGTGATATTATCAAGCGCCACGTTGATATTCGATTTTATTACGCGGGAGAGGCCTGTTACCCTTTCGCAGAGTATCGGGTTACGCTTGTGAGGCATCGCGGACGATCCCTTCTGCCCCTTCTGGAACGGCTCCTCAACCTCGCGGACCTCCGTCCTCTGGAGGTGACGTATTTCTGTAGAGAGCTGGTCCATTGTTCCGGCCATAATCGCAATGGCTGACATAAACTCGGCATGCCTGTCGCGCTGGATAACCTGTGTAGACACGGGGTCGGGGAGGAGGCCAAGCCTTTTGCATACCTCAGCCTCGATCTCCGGAGATACGTTGCTGAAAGTGCCGACGGCGCCTGACAGTTTGCCGTACGAGACGTTCTCTATCGCGCGTTTAATCCTCTCCCTGCTCCGCTTGAACGATTCATGGTAGAGCGCCATTTTTACACCGAATGTCGTAGGCTCGGCATGAACACCGTGAGAGCGTCCCATGCATCGTGTATTCTTGTATTTAAGAGCGTTATCGCGCAGTGTGTCAATCAGCCTGTCGAGTCCGTTTAGAAGAATTTTTCCTGCCTGTATCATCTGAATCGAGAACGCCGTATCGACTACATCGCTTGATGTGAGTCCGAAATGGATATGGCGGCTCTCGGGGCCGACATTCTCCGCCACAGCTGTGAGGAAGGCAATTACATCGTGGTGGACTTCATTCTCGATTTCTAGAATCCGGTCGACTCTGAAAGAGGCCTTTTCTTTAATAACGGCAAGATCCTCCGCCGGAATAATACCTCTCTCGGAATATACCTCGCACACCGCAATCTCTATATCCAGCCAGATACGGAATTTGTTACCGAGTTCCCATATGTCTGACATCTCTTTTCTTGAGTATCTATCGATCATGTTTTTATCCTTTAGTTTGGGGCTCTGACCCTATTTTTTAGCTGAAAGAGGCTCTGACCCTTATTAAAGCCAAGATAGAGGCTCTGACCCCTTGTATTGATTAAGTTTATAGTGAAACAAAGAGATTTTCTGTAAAAAATCCGAGAAAAAATACAATCTGAACTGTAAAAACGTCAGATACAATGATCTAAATCAACAAATTTTTCATAAATGCAGCCAATTTTCAGTTGGCTGTAAGAATTTCAAGGTTTTTAAGATTGGCATAAGCTTCATCAAAGTTTTTTCCACAAAGTTCTTCTGTAGGTGTAAAGTTGCTGCATACTGCCGGTCTTCTGGGATAGATGGAACACTTCATTTCTGCGGAGAGATGAATACATCTTATTCCAGCAGGCTTATTTTTTCCGGTATCCGGTATTATCGATGATATCGATGGAGCAATGCAACAGGCACCGCACTGGTTACAGTTCATTTTTTAACTCTCTTATTACAGATATAAGGGATATTGTGTTTTTTGGCGGTATATGATCAAGCGGAAAATTGTTTTTTGGATTGGGCTCTGACCTCATTTTTGAGATAGGAGGCTCTGACCCTCAAAACATATACTTTTCTTTATTATTGACTTATATAACAGAGCAGAATATTAAGAATACAAATTCTATTATCAGGTAGATCTAAAAAGTGAAAAAATCAATAATTATAGTTTTTATATCGTTAGTTTTATTAAATTTATTTATTTCATATCTTGGATATGCCGGTAATGATTCTCCGGATCTTCACAAGGAGTTATTGAAATATTTCACTGAAGCTGATATTATAAGAGGAGAAATCTATTCAAGATCAGGTTTTGTTGTATCCTCAGTAAAAGTCATCGTTTTTTCATCTGTTTTATTGATTATGTTTTTCACAAATATACCTCGTAAAATTGAAATATTCTGTGAAAGGCTATCTGGAAAACGAGTTTTTGTTACTTCAATTTATTTTGCTGCTTTTTTGTATTTTATATTTTTTTTTATTTCGCTTCCATCCAGGATTTATCTTACATACATTAATGAGCATAAATTCGGCTTTTCTAATATGACTCTCGGTCACTGGTTCTGGACCATAACTAAAAACTTTCTATTAACGCTGCCTCTTATTTCAATATCAGGCGCTTTAGCTTTACTTGCAATTAAAAAGTTAAGGATTTTTTCTGTTTTAATTGTGCCGACAGGTGGGTTCATTATCGGATTAGTGATGATTGTTATATATCCCACAGTTATCCTCCCTCTTTTTTATCAGATAAAACCGATAGATAATCCTGCTCTGGAAAAAAGAATCGTTGGTCTTGCATATAAATCAGGAATAACAGTTCATAATATATATGTAATCAAAGAAAGCGATTATTCTAAACATACTAATGCTTTTTTTGTAGGATTCGGTGATTATAAAAAAATATTTCTATATGATACTCTTATAGATAATAACAATGAATTGGAAATAGTCTCAATTCTTGCACATGAAATTGGTCACTGGAAATATAATCACAATTTAAAAGGTATAGTGTCAGGGTTTGTATTATATATGGCTGGTTTTTTATTAATTTATAATTGTGTAAATCTTTTAGTAAATGAATCAAAGTCATCTATCAGAAATATGTATTCACCATCTGCTATTCCAGCATATTTATTGTTATTTATCATTTTTTCTTATTTAGCACACCCTATTGAAAATTCCATTTCCCGTAAAATGGAGATTGATGCCGATTACTACGCCCTTGAGATAACTGATGATCCTGGTTCATTTATTTTATCTCAGGTAGGTATCGCAAAAGATAACAATACAAGGTTAAATAAAAATGCTTTTTATTCTCTCTTTAGAGATTCTCATCCGGTGGTAATAGATAGGGTAAAAATGGCGGAGAGATATAGAAAGATGTCTTTGGGGTCAGAGCCTAATCGTCAATAAAATGTGCTCTGACCCTTTATTTTTTTATCTGTTTGGTTCTACAGACGTAATATTTTTCAGATACGAAAGTTTTTTAATAATCAGTTCTGGAGATAATATGTCAAAACCATTGAGAGAGATCATTCAGGGTGTTACTTACCATTGCTACACTAGATGCCATGGGAAAAGGAACCTGCTTCAAAGCAGTTATGCAAGGAGGTATCTTATTGAATCTATTATCATGTGCCAGGAAAAATATACTTTTGATCTGATTGCTGCTGAATCAGTCGGTAATCATATTCACATTATAATTAAAACCGTCGAAGAGAAGGAGACAATTTCAAAAATTATGCAATATATTAAAGCAAGAGTTGCTGAAAAGTATAATCGATCTACTGGTGAAACAGGATCGTTCTGGAATGAACGATTTGGATCAAAAATTATTGAAAAATCAGATGATCCCGAAAATTATCTCTTATGGCTTCTCTGGTATATTGGATATAATCCGGTGAGGAAAGGTTTATCGAGAAATCCCCGAGATAATCAGATAGGTTTTATTAATTGTTATCTTATAAATAATTATAAATCTTTGATCAAGTTTACATTACACCAGTATTTTATAAACCTTGGAATTACATTCGAAGAACGGGTAAAAAAATTTCTTAAATATGAGGATATATATATGAAAAGATTAGCCTTTTATTGCTGAATCATTATTTGATAAGTTAACGAAAACTTTTTCAGTTTAAAGCTTCCTCAAAAAAAATCATTATAAGTATCTAACTGATATTTTTTATTATTTTATTATAAGAAAAATCTGTCATTATCTCTTTAATGAATTAATTAACTTGTCAAAGTTGATATTATTAAAAAAATTTTTACTTGCGTTGGTGTAATATTATTTAATACTCGAATTTTGAGGAGTTTTAATTGTTCAATATGGAAATGTTTTGGATAAGGGTCAGAGCTTGGTCATAGAATAGTGCTGAGAAATTTATAAATAGAAGTGAGGTTTTATATGTTTATTTCAAAAATTTATATAGATGTAAAAATACCAGCTGTACGCCATGATTTGAGCAGCCTAAACTATTTCTATGATACATTGAAAATGATTTCACAAGGGTCAGAGCCTGTCTACCGTATAGACAATGTCCCGCTGAATCAGACCGGTTATATACAGCCAGTAGTACTGATATCTGAAAAAAAACCTGAAATTGAAAAAAGTATTGCAGCAGAATATATTTCAAAAATCGAAACATTTGAATACAATATACCAGTCAGAAAAGGGATGGTGTATAAGTATTATCTGAAAGCTAATCCATCAGTGAGAATATTTTTCAAGAATTCTGATCTGGAAACTGAAGAAAGCTGGAAAAAATGGTTGGAAACTGAAGGGATAATAAATGGATTTGAAGTTGTTGACTGTAAAGTTACATCTGATGGTTATATAAGCTGTTCTGAAAAAAAAGTTAAGTTTCTTTCGGTTTTGTATGAAGGTTCATTAAAAATCACTGATGAAAAGAAGTTTACTAAAGCACTTTATGGCGGAATTGGTCGAGGCAGAGAATATGGTCTTGGTCTTCTGTCTATAGAGAGTTTTGGTTGCAAAAACCGGAATATTGCTGAAGAAATGAAAAATTATCTTTCTCATTAACCCTGATCTCTAAAAATATAAAAAGAATTATATAATGCTCTGACCCTCTACACAAAAAATATCGATCCTGCGTCAAGCATTTTCTGATCAGAAAGGCTCTGACCCTTCATCCCTTTAGTTCCTATAAAATTCACAATTTTCTCATAATCAGGATGAAGGTTCAGAGCCCCGGTAAAATAAACAGTATCAGCAAATCTCCCCGATGCTCCGCCGATAAAACCGTATTTATATCCTGGCAGATCAATACCACCCTGTGAAATAAGCAGAGGGTCAGAGCCTGCACTTAATGCAGAGTTGTAAATTGAATTATCGGAGGTAATTATACTGTTTTCATCTACTATAAGTGTTGAACACTTGCTGTAACCCTGTTTTGTATTGATAATTTTAATATTATTCTTTTGCAGATAATCAGAAATAGTTTTGTCTGTTGATACTTTTTTGTGCAGCGCAAACTCTCCCGTGCAGGCGATATTATAAGCGATATCTCCGGGATATCTATTCTGCAGTTTTGTAGAACACTGTATTACATTGGCAAATTTTTCGATCTTTTTCAGGAAAGAGATATCAATATCGGGATGTACAAAGATATTATCATTATGTATAAACATCTGAATATCGGGATGGCCGGATAAAGGGGGCTCGACCAGGTATGTTAATGGTACAGCAATAGTGGAGAATCCTGCTTTTTTCAGGTTATTGATAATTACTTCAGGGAGCCTCGGATCGATTATTGCACATGGATTCATAGTTTCAATGAAAACCGGTAAGTTTATATGTCAAACTTATATTTTTGTACTGATTTATCGTTAATCAGTTTTTATAAGGAAGCTAGATATTTAATACTAGCTTCAGATATACCTTGAATCCGTCAAGAATCATCTGTACTCCTATTGTTGCAACGATCAGTCCGGTTATCCGGATCAGAGCCCCCATTATATTATGCTTTGTCAGCGTCCCTGCGATCTGCGGAGATACCATCATTATCAGCTGGTTGACCGTAATCGCGGCAATGATGGAAATTGATGTTACAACAAGCCCGTATTCGGCCGGGAAGGAGACAGCAGCAGTGATAGTTGCAGGCCCGGCAATCATAGGGGAGGCAAGAGGTACAATGGACAGGTCTTCAAGCCTCTGTCTGTGTTTCAATTCAAAAAACTGTCCCTTGTTCAGAGCTTCGAATCCTCTGAAGAAAAGGACAATACCTCCGGCTATTTTAAATGAGTATATCTGTATATGAAAAAATTTCGTAAGAAGGAAATTGCCGATATATGTAAAGGTCAGAAGAATTACAAGTGCTGCAACTGTTGATCTGAAAATAATACGCCTCAGTGCGGCATCATCAATATCTGCCTTCAGGGTGGTTATCAGAAAAATTTTACTGATGGGATTGATAAGCGCCAGCAGGGCAAGTGAACAGTCAAGGGTTGAGTTTAAAAGCTGATTCAATTGCTTCACTCCGGAATTTTAAGTTTAACACGCTGATTACAGAATAGCATCTGTCTGGAATTAATCAACGTTTTTTTAAACGGCTGTGTGATAAATCCTGCAGGTTTTTAGAATGTTTACGACCGGTTAATCAAAATACCATCAGGTGAACTGAATCTGATAAATAATAAAAATACGTTATTTTTTTTTGACTTGGCCGTAATTGTTTTATATACTATCTGCACTTGGTAAGTTTTTAATAACTGGAGGAAAATATGAAGATAGAAATCAGTGATGATGAACGTGCAGTAATTTCTGAGGTGCTTCATAAAATTAAGGCAAGTCTTCCTATAGAGATTCATCATTGTAAAGTTAACGATTATAAAATTTATCTGAAAGAACGTCTTGCGACAGTGGATGGTCTCATTAAAAAGTTTGAATGATGATTTAATTCTCAACAATTAATCTCCTTATATAAAAACGCCGCGATGACATTTTGATGCTGCTTTTAAATGTTATTCGCGGCATTTTTATATCCGGGGAATGTTTTACCTCTTATCGGTCAATGCTTTATTTTTTAGAACCTATTCGCTGTTAATAATATCATTTATGATAATACCGGCTGCCATAAGTCCGAATATTCCCGGAATAAATGATATGCTCCCCTGCATCCTCTTTCCGGTGCCTGATTCAGGTTCCATTACCCGGTTCAGGTTCTCCGTCGAGTAGATGCATCTCACACCATTTTCGATACCGGCCATTTTAAGTCTTTTTCTCATAACCCGCGCGAGGGGGCAGTATTCGGTTTTACTTATATCATCAATTCTGATCTTTGACGAATCAAGCCTGCTGCCGGCCCCCATTGAAGATATAAACGGTACAGATTGTTTTACAAGTTCAATGATCAGCGCTGTTTTTGAATCGATTTCATCTATCGCGTCTACTGCGTATAAATAGTTACTATCCGGAATAAAACTGCTTATGTTTTCAGGAGTAAGTCGTTCGCTGATTGCCGTTAATTTTATCCGGGGATTTATATCTTTCAGCCTTTTGGATGCGACATCGGTTTTCAGCTCCCCCATGGTTGATGAGAGTGATAATAACTGACGGTTTATATTTGATGGAGTGACCCTGTCGTAATCGGCAATTATCATTGTACCGACCCCTGCGCGTGCGACAGCTTCGGCAGCGTATCCTCCGACACCCCCAAGCCCGAAAATTGCAACAGTGGACTGCCGCAGTTTGTCCAGGTTTTCAGGCCCTATGAGAATTTCCGACCGCGTAAGATCCATCAGATTTCCAGTCCGAAAATTTTTACAGCATTGGCCGTCGTCGTCTCGGCGATTTTTACAGCGTCCACACCGAGGATAGACGATGCAGCCTCAAGGTTGAGTAATATGTTCGATGGCAGGTTCGGTTTCATGGTATTTACCGGGGGTATATCCGGGCTGTCTGTCTCCAGGAGAAAATAGTCGGGATAGATCTTTTTCAGTACATCCGCCCGTTTTTTGCTGTTTTTATAAGTAAGAGTTCCACCCATCGAAAATGACAACCCTTTTTTTATCAGAACGTCGGTAAGTTCGGGGCTGCCGGAATAAGCGTGGATTATGCCTCCGCGGCGCGGGACCCCTGTACGGTTTATAGATTCTATGAGCTCATTGAATGCGCCGCGGCAGTGAATTATCACAGGGGTGTTTGTATCTACGGCGTATTGAAGCTGAAGTTCAAATATTTCACGCTGAAGGTCAAAGTCGGGCGACTCGATTTTTCTGTCCAGACCTATCTCTCCCACCGCAACAGCACCCGACCCGGAAGCCTGTTCCAGCTTGAGTTTTATATCCATGTCAGATGCCGATACATACCATGGGTGCACGCCGATACTGAACTCCACCTGTCTGTATCTCCGGTGGATCTCTTTCGATTTTTCCCATTCGCTGAACGTAACAGACGACGTAATCAGTTTAACTATTCCGGCCTTTACCGCGCCGTCGATTACAGAATCGAGTATACCGCTGAATTCATCAGCCTCGAGGTGACAATGTGAATCGACAAGTTTCATTTTAAGAAATCTTCAAGCAGACTTTCACCAGGTTTCTTTCTGCTCCCTATATAAAGTTCGGCGTCCCCCATTGATATGAAGAACCTGTTTCTCCCTTCTGTATCAAAAGACGAAACAAATGCGCCGTAATGCTTTCCGCATACAATGTTTAATTCGCGGTCGCTGAAAAGAATAAACAGGTATTTCAGCTGGGAAATTTCTGAGGCATCCATGTTCTCAATAAAGCGATAGTCGAATATAAGTTCAGTATCTGAAAGCATTTCGAGAAAGGCCTCGGTGAATACTTTTTTTCTCTCGGCTATAGCGCCTTCGGATTTCAGCGTTATCCGGAATGTTATGTAGGTAATCCTCCCCTGACGCTCGATAATGATGTTGGCGACTTCATTTCTCGCCATGACCATTTTTTTATGTTTAGCATGCAGCAGAGCCGACCTGGTTTTGCCGATTAATACTTTTTCTTCGCAGTTTTTTGAGATATAATCCACTACGCCGAGTTTCATAGCCGGCAGTATATCCTCTTTTTTGGTTTTAGAAGAGTACATTATCACGGGGATATTTTTTGTGAACATATCTTTTTTCAGTTCTTTAAGTACCTCATATCCGTCTATATCGGGCATCACAATGTCGAGTATTATCAGATCGGGATTTCCTGTTTTTGCCAGTTCAAGCCCGTCTTTGCCGTTCAGAGCGGTAATGACCGTATAACCGTCCTTTTTCAGTAAATCGGCAGTAACCTGTAAAAAAAGTTTTGAATCATCGATTATTAGTACAAGTCCCGAAAGTTTCTGATCTGTTTTCAGCTCCTCCGGGAGTGTATAGTCCTTTTTATTAAGATCTTTTTTCAATATCTCAACTGAGAGCCTGTTTACCGTGCGTATAATATGATCGTCGGTAAACGGTTTAACAATAAAACATGATGCGCCCCTGCTGATCCCTTCAAGAATCATCTTCTCCTGGCTGTGGGCGCTTATTATGATTATTTTTGCGTCCGGATATTTTTTTATTATCTGTGAAGTCGACTGGATACCGTCCATGCCGGGCATATTTATGTCCATTGTGACTATATCCGGTTTGTAGGTAATATATTTGGTCAGGGCGTCATCACCCCTTTCGCATTCGCAGACAATACTGTGACCTACCCTGGTGAGTACATCGGAAATACTTTTTCTTACCAGTTTTGAATCATCAACGATCATGATATTTGCCATAGATCTACACCCTGAGTTTGATGTGAAACTTTTAAATCCCGATATGGCCGATGCGTTTGTGAAAACTTCCTCTGTTTATTCTCCGATTATTTTTATCAGTATCCGTTTTGGTCTCCGCCCGTCGAATTCCGCGTAATATATCTGTTCCCACGGGCCGAAGTCGAGACGTCCTTCTGTGACGGCTACTACGACCTCTCTCCCCATGATTGTACGCTTGATATGGGCGTCACCGTTGTCTTCACCGGTGTTGTTGTGTCTGTATCTGCTTAACGGTTCATGCGGCACAAGGTTTTCGAGAAAATCATCAAAGTCCTTGATAAGGCCGCTCTCTGCGTCATTAATATGGACGCTGGCGGTAATATGCATAGCGTTCACAAGGCAGAGGCCTTCCTTTATACCGCTTTTGCTGAGTTCGGTGATAACATCCCTGGTTATGTTGATGTATTCCCTTCTGGTTTTAGTATTCAGTGTAAGGTACGCTGTATGGGATTTCAACTCTCTGCCTCCGTGACACGGAATGTTCTATTTTATATCAAGAGCCATCGCGATTACATTGACCGGATGGAGCACTTTATACTTTGTGTTCATCTCTATCTGCATCTTGCATGTTTCGCAGTCTGTGATTACAAATTCAGGTTCGGCTTTTTCTATAAGAGAGAAAAGATTTCTCCCCACGGCCTGTGAAATTTCGTAGTTCTCCTTTTTAAATCCGTAGGTTCCGGCTATGCCGCAGCACTCCGAGTTTAAAACGACAAGTTCAAGGCCCGGTATCTGCTTCAGTACTCCGAGCGTATAGATTACACCCCCCATTCTTTCAAGGTGGCAGGGGGAGTGATACGCTGCGCGGATCCCGAGCGGTTTCATTTTAGGAATATTGCCCGAACGGAACTCGTTGTATATGAATTTTGTCACAAACTCAACGCGGTCGGCGATACCGGAATTGTCAAGCTCGAGAAAACTCGAATACTCGTGCTTCAGCGCGAAGGCGCAGCTTGATGACGATGAAACTATCTTTGTGCCGGGATCGCCCTGCTGCAGCGATGAGATGTTGTAGAGCGCGTTTTTTTTCGCTTTTTCAAGGTATCCATTTGCTATCAGGGGTACGCCGCAGCATTTCTCCTTTTTCATCTCGACGCCGTATTTCAACGCGTTCATAACTTTGACAAACTCACGGCCGAGCATGTTGTTGTTGTAATTTACGTAGCACCCGTGGAAATATATTATCTTTTTGGCGTAGTCGCTCTGGCTCCACCTGAGTTCTTTTTTAAAGATCTTTCTGAATGTGGTCCCTTCGTATGCCGGGAACTTTGTGCTGAACGGAATTTTAAGAAAGACATGCATGATGACCCGTGTTATCGTAAGGCCGATGATAAAATTCGCCAGAGAACCGAATATCGTCGCGATACCTCCGACAAAATCTGTCCTGCTCATGAAAAAGTCCCTGGGCCTGAACCAGTGGACTTTGAGATAGTTCCATTTCGCGTTCTGGATTATCTCGGCGATTTTCACGTCTGAGGGGCAGGCGATCTCGCACCTTTTGCAGTTCGTACAGAACTTCAGAGATGAATCCACAAGCTCCGGATTTTTTATCCTGAGCCTCTCTGCGTCGGGGCCCGATGCCTTTGGACCGGGGTAGAGATGCGTTGCCTGTGACACGGGACAGTACATCGTGCATACGGTGCATTTAATACAGTGGTCAAAACTTATATTTTCAATCTTAATCATTCTTTATTTCCTTGATTATTCTTTCAGCGCATCTGAAACCGGTAGATACCGCTACGCCGCCGCCGGAACCTTCGCTGACCGGATTGTAGCCGGAAAGAACAGATCCCGCGCAGAAGAGGTTTTTAACGGTCTTTCCGTCCTCGGCAACAGGATTGAATTTTGAATCTGTTTCAACGCCGTAACCGAGAAAGGGGTGGCTCTTTTTATCAAAAAAACTGCTGTTATACCATCTGTTTCTTTTATTGTCGTATTTTACCTTAAGTCCGAAAACCGGTTCAGATATGCTTTCAAAACCGGCAGAGAGACCGCCGCTGAAGAAACTTCCGCTTGAGAGCACATAGAATTTTGATTTAAGGGGGATACTTCCCGAGTTATTTGTTGTTAGAAAATCGACCTGCGAATTTCTTATAGATCCCGAGACAACGCGGTCGCCGGCGATATATTCGCCTCCGAGACTGATAAAGCTGTTTTTAAGCGCATGGTCGAGCCTCAGACCCAGAATCGAAGGGGGGAGTGAGGGGATCTCGTAGATAAATTTTCCGGTCAATGTTTCGAGTTTTTTTCTTATCGCTTTGTAGTTGTTTATCCCTATGAATGCCGGGAGAGATATCGCTCCGGCGCCGCCGGAGGCCTTCTTTATCTCCTCCGCTATTCGCGGCAGATAACGCTCCGTTTCAAAAATCCTCGCCAGGTCTACGGATCTGAATTCGTGAAGGTTCTTCTCAGTGTTCATGTAGTACGGCAGTGAGATATTTCCGAGAATTATCTCCGTGTCCTTGAACAGTGTGTTCTTCTTGAGATTCGCCGCAGTCTGTTCGGGATAGTAGTCCCGGAAGCCCTTGAAGTTGAGTATTGCGATCTTCTCATGTGATGCGACAATGTCTGTCAGCTTGGCGCTGAATACGCTCTCCTGCGAGAGGTATGTCGGTTTTAATGTGCCGAGAGTGGTAATATGAAAATGGTTGAACTCTTTATTGTCATTGAGGATAATACCCTGTTCCGAGAGTATCTCTGTTATGAATTTTATACTGCTGCGGATACCCGGTATGCCGACACTTGCATAGGGATGTTTTTTATCCTCACTTATTTTTTCTTTCAGGTAGTCGAAGGGTTTTTTTACTATTTCCCCCTTTGATGTATAGCCCGCAATATCTATCGATCCCGATGAAAAGTGGAGGGAATTCATCCCCCCGGAAATTATCGCGGTGCGGAGCCCGCTTGAGGCGCACTTGATTCCGCAGGTAAGTCCTGCGAGTCCCCCTCCGATTATCAGGCAGTCATATATCACTTCGGTTTCCTCTTTGTCTTTTTCTTGTCTGTAATATTTTCATCTTCGTTCACAACCAGGTTGCTCTCTTTTCTGTTTTTTATCTCTTCCATGTGGTACATTCCGAACAGCCCCTGGTATATCCAGTACGTGAACTCTGCCTCCCTTAGACCGTCTCCCCAGAGCACCGGTTTCATCCCCTTCCACCGCTCTTCGAGAAAATCGTTCAGCAGTTCAACCGATTTTTCTGGAGTGGCGCCGCCGTACTCCTGGAAAAGCCCGGAGCCCCTGTATGCGCAGAGTTCACCCTGGCATGGCCCCATCCCGATCCTGGTTCTTCTGCGGAGATCGACGAGGTCCTTAACCTCGAGTTTTTTTATCGCGTATTCGATCTCTCCCTCTGTTACCATTTCACATTCGCATATCACACGGTAATTTTTTTTGTTCTTCGTCAAAATGCTGTGCAGCCTCTGACCGTGCCTGTAAAGAGTTGCTCCCACGACCGAATCGGGAATCCCTGTAAAATCCTTTATCCTCGATTTTTTCTCTATCTTTTTCTCCGAACCGGGAAGCGGTATCAGATGCGTTGAACATTCTTTTTTATAGCCGAGTTTTTCACAGGCCAGGTCTGAGGCCTTCTCCGCCATCAGCCTGTATGTCATAAGCTTCCCGCCGGCGATAGTGATAATGCCGTCTAGACCGTCTCTCTCGTGGTGGTCCAGCAGCGCGATACCGCGGCTGATATTTCTCCCCTGGGTTTCGCCCGATACAGCCAGCAGAGGCCTTACGCCGCAGTAGGCCCTGAGCGCACGGGTATGCCTTATGTTCGGTATCAGCATCTCTCCGTCCCTGAGTAGAACGTCTATCTCTTCATCGTCCACCGTCAGGTCGTGAATTTTGTCGTACGAAACCTCTTTCGATGTTGTACCTATCAGTGAAACGGTATCACCGGGAACGATTATATCTCCGTCTGCAGGGGGCCTGCACCTGTTGACTACGACGTTATTAATCCTGTAGTCTATTATAAGCATCGAACCCTTTGACGGGAACATGTTGATCCCGATTCCGGCAAGGGCGCATACCTCCTGGCCCCATACGCCGGAGGCGTTTATCACGAGGTCTGCATAGATCTCGGTTTTGTGCCCCTTTATATCCTTACACTGGACGCCGGTGACCTTCGCGCCGTTCTTTATTATACCGGTTACCTTCGTGTGGGTCAGGATCGTGGCACCGCGCTCCTTCGCATCAAGGATGTTGGCGGAGGCGAGCCTGAAGGGATCTATAGTTCCGTCGGGCACTACAAGCGCGGAGAGTATGTTCCGGTTGAGGTTCGGTTCCATCTCCAGCGCTTTTCTGATGCTGATCTCTTTCGCTTCAATTCCGGCGTACTTACATCCGTCTACAAGACTTCTATGGTACGCAGGGTCATCCTCCGGCAGGGTGACAAACAGGCCGCCGGTGTCTTCAATGCAGTGCCTTGCGATCTTTTTCAGTATTTTATTCTCCCGGATACACTCCCTGGCCGATTCCATATCCTTAACGGCATAGCGTGCGCCTGAATGGAGCAGCCCGTGGTTTCTGCCCGTTGTACCTGAGGCTATATCGTTTTTTTCTACGAGGACGCAGAGTAAACCCCTTATTGAGAGATCCCGTGCTATACCGGCCCCGGTCGCTCCCCCCCCTATGATCACTACGTCTGATTCAATTCTATTCATCTAATGGTTTCCCCTGATACTTTCATGTTTTAAAACCGGCCCGAAAATTACCCTATCTTATACATCACCGTACCCTAAGGCAGGGATTCACGTCAGATACGGCCCTATAAGATGAAACTTTCCCCCGCCGGTATGAGACGCCGGCTCTCATGGATATGAATACCGGTTTGTAGAATACCTCAATCTTAAGCTCTGACCCCAAAGCTGTCCCTGGATTAAAAAAACAGCTCCATAAACCTGATTTAAAATCTGCAAGTCGCGTTATGTCAAATATTATATCTGTTTAGAGTCAATAAAAATCGATCCAGCACGGTAAATAATCCCGGTCTCCTTAAAAACAGGAAACTGCTAAAAAAATTGACAATTTATTTTATAATTACCATCCTTGTTCCAGCAGGTTAAATATGAATGTTTTAGACAAGATAAATTCCCCTTCAGATCTGAAAAAACTCTCGGTTGACGAGATGAACCTTCTTGCCGAAGAGGTGAGATGCTATATGCTGGATGTTATCTCTGAAAGCGGTGGTCACCTTGCTTCATCTCTGGGGGTTGTCGAGCTTACTATAGCCATACACTATGTTTTCAACACCCCGGAGGATAAAGTGATCTGGGATGTGGGGCACCAGACATATTCCCATAAAATTCTGACCGGCAGACGCGATCAGTTTAAAAATATCAGGCGGTATGGGGGGATCAGCGGGTTTCCGAAGAGGAACGAATCCCCCTATGATTCTTATGATGTCGGCCACAGCAGTACCAGTATCTCCCTGGCAGCGGGGGAGGCTGTGGGACGCGACCTGAACGGTAAAAATTACAAGGTTGTCGCGGTTATAGGGGACGGCTCTCTTACAGGGGGGATGGCATTTGAGGCTCTGAACCATCTGGGACATATCGGGAACGACGTTATAGTGATTCTCAACGATAATGACCACTCGATCTCCGAGAATGTAGGGGCGATGTCTACTTATCTTACCGGTATGATATCAAGGGGATTCTACAATAGATTTCGTAAAAAATCGATGGAGTTTATCAGAAGCATACCCTGGCTCGGCGGCTTTATGTTTAATTTTATATTAAAAGTGTTTTCTTCATTTAAAAGGTTTATAATACCTGGCCAGCTTTTTGAAGATCTGGGAATAAGGTATTTCGGACCGGTTGACGGGCATAATATCGCAAAACTTATAGAGATACTGGACAGGGTTAAAAAGATCAATTCCGGTCCGAAAATTGTACATGTAATCACCAAAAAAGGTAAAGGGTTTACTCCTGCCGAATCTGATCCGTGCAGCTTCCACGGAACCGGTCCCTTTGAAAGGGGCTCCGGAGAGAGATTGTCAAAATCGGGGGGAGAATCCTACTCCTCGATTGCAGGCAGGACTCTTGCTGCAATAGGCAGGAGAGACGAAAAGGTTGTAGCTGTTACAGCTGCGATGAAAGAGGGGACCGGGCTTACCGAGTTTGAGAAAGTCGCCCCGCTGAGGACCTTTGATGTCGGTATTGCCGAGCAGCATGCTGTAACATTCTCCTCCGCTCTTGCATCAACGGGACTTAAGCCCTTTGTGCCGATCTACTCGACTTTTCTGCAGAGGGCTTACGACCAGATGATTCATGATACCGCGATAATGAAACTCCCTGTGAAGTTCCTGATCGACAGGGCAGGAGTTGTCGGGGACGACGGAGAGACCCATCACGGACTTTTTGACGTATCGATGATACTGAATATTCCCGAGTTCGAGTTCTTCGCTCCTTCAAACGGAGAAGAGCTGCGCGATATAATATATTACGCATGGAAACACACATCGGGGCCGCTCGCCATAAGATATCCCCGCGGGAGTTCTCATACCGAGAAGCTTAATGTAAGGGAACACGGGGAGTTTGTGCCGGGGAAGGCAAAAGTTCTGTCAAAAGGGGATGACGCTGCAATATTTGCCATAGGGGACATGGTTCAGGCTGCTGTTGAGGTGGAGAGGATTTTAAAGAAAAGGGGCTATGCGGTCACTGTGGTCAACGTTCTGTCTCTGAAGCCTCTCGATGTGGATGGGATTGAAAAAATTATCAGGAGATGCGGCAGATTTGTGACCCTTGAGAACAGCTATATAACCGGAGGTGTTGGAGAATACATATATTCCAAGATTGATCCGTCACTCTGCGTAAAGCTGCTGTTCAACGGTGGTTTCCCCGAAAAATTCATCAGTCACGGCACGTCAAATGAGCTTTTCAGGGAAAACAGACTCGATCCCCAGTCTATCGCTGACAGAATTGAAAAGGGACTGCCGGGGAAAAAGTCTAAAAAATAAAAAGTTGTATAAAACTTCTTGACGTTAATTGTGCATAAAATAAGTTTAACGGATAGTGTAGCAGTAATATCCTTAAAGGAGTATAAGATGTCAGATCCATACCCGTTATGTCCGGCTGATTTTCCGGAGAGTTTTTATTCAGATATTCATTAACTCAGACTGACGGATTAATGGTTCAGCCTGAGGCATAAGTTATGCTGTAGAGGAAGGTTGAACTATGAAAAACAGGATACACGCTACTTTTCATTCAATTCTGCTTATAAATCTGAAACCGGTCTATTCCGGTTTAATACACAATCCGGCCCATGCCGGAAGAATCCCCTCCGTTCCGGAGAAGCTTTATCCCCCATCGTAAAAAGAAATAGTTTATAGCGTTTTATTTCATTACATTTCTGATAATTGTTAAATCAGTTATAGCTTTTCAGAGGGTTAGGCATGGGAATTTTTAAGAAGATCAAAACTAGGATGCAGATGAATGCGGAGCAGCAGGCTAAAAAAGCGGCAATGCTGCGTTTCAGAAAAATATGCATTCTCCCGGAAGATGAATCCCTCGAAAACCTTGAAAGCAGTCTGCACGGAATCACCACAGGAGAGGCCGGGTTCCGTCTGGAGGAGTACGGACCGAACCTTTTCGCGATAAAAGAAAAATACAGTTTCATAAAAGATATATTCGGAAGGCTTAAAAATCCCCTAGTAATACAGCTTATGCTGATATGCGCCGTCTCGTTTTATATGAATGATTACCGTTCCTCGGCGGTTGTAGGCTGTATGATATTCCTGAGCGTTTTCCTTTCTTATTTTCAGGAGAGGAAGTCAAGCCGCGCGTCGGAAAAACTTCAGAAGATGATACAGGCCACTGCCATAGTGGTGCGTGAAAAGAACGAGATGCAGATCGCTATTGAAGATATAGTCCCGGGAGATATTGTAGTGCTGACGGCCGGGTCTATTATCCCGGCCGACGTCAGAATACTGTTTGCGAAAGACTTTTTCGTAAGCCAGTCGGCCTTCACCGGTGAATCGATGCCGGTTGAAAAATACCCGAATGTTACATCACCGGAAAGCAGGGACATACTCGAGTTTGAAAATGCCTGTTTCCAGGGGAGCAACGTCATCAGCGGATCGGCCCGCGCACTGGTTGTAAATACCGGGGTATATACAGTCCTCGGCTCCATATCACAGGAGCTCTCCTCGGCCAAGGGGGCGACCAGTTTTGACGAGGGGGTCTCCTCTTTCGTATGGCTGATGGTCAGGTTTATGATATTGATGGTCAGTACGACTTTTCTTATTGTCGGGCTTTCAAGACATAACTGGGGCGAGGCGCTTCTTTTCGGGGTCTCGGTTGCTGTCGGTCTGACGCCTGAAATGCTTCCGATGATAATCACGGTCTGTCTCTCTAAGGGCGCGATAACGATGTCGAAGAAAAAGGTAATCGTTAAAAAACTCAAGGCCATCCAGAACCTGGGGGCGATGAACATACTCTGCACCGACAAGACCGGAACTCTGACGCAGGATAACATTATACTTGAACGTCACGTGGATGTCGCCGGCAGAAAGAGCGAGGATGTGCTTGAATACGCCTACATGAACAGCTTCTACCAGACCGGACTTCGCAGCCTGCTTGACAAGGCCATCCTTGCGCATAATGAACTCGACGTTGAAAGGGACTGCCGCAAGGTTGACGAGATCCCCTTCGATTTTATAAGGAAGAGAATGTCTGTAATAATAGACCATGACGACAGGCATATGCTTATATGCAAAGGGGCCGTTGAGGACGTATACAGCATCTGCGACAGATACCAGATCGATGATGACATATATCCGCTGATAGACATGGTAAAAAGCGATCTTCTTGAGGACTACTACGATCTGAGCGCTCAGGGATACAGAATACTTGCCATAGCGTATAACGAATACGGCAAGGACAAAGAGGTCTTTTCATCGGCGGATGAGAACAACCTAATACTTCTCGGATATGTCGCTTTTTTTGATCCGCCGAAAGACTCTGCAGCAAGGGCCCTTATAGCTCTGAAGAAATCAGGGGTCGATGTGAAAATACTTACCGGCGACAACGAACTTGTAACCAAAAAGATATGCCACGACGTGCATCTTGAGATGACTAAGGTCTTCACCGGCAGGCAGCTTGCCGATATGGACGACGAGACCTTCCGTACGGCGATTTGCGAGGGGAACGTGTTCGCGAAACTTACCCCTTCGCAGAAAGAGAAGATTATCAGGACACTGCGCGATATGGGCAATGTTGTCGGATTCCTCGGCGACGGGATAAATGACGCCCCGGCAATGAAGGCGGCCGATGTCGGAATATCGGTTGACACCGCCGTCGATATAGCGAAGGAGTCCGCCGATATCATTCTGCTTGAGAGAAGCCTTATGGTTCTTGAAGACGGAATTATTGAAGGGAGAAAGACATTTGCTAATATCATAAAGTATATCAAGATGGGGGCAAGTTCGAACTTCGGTAACATGTTCAGTGTAGTGGGCGGAAGCTATTTCCTGCCGTTTCTGCCGATGGCGCCGATACAGGTGCTGATAAACAACCTGCTTTACGATTTTTCACAGGTCGGTATACCCTCCGACAATGTTGACGACGAGTTTATAGAAAAGCCCCATAAATGGGATATAGGTTTTATAAAGAAATTCATGATATTCATCGGACCGATGAGCTCGATATTCGATTACGCGACTTTTTTCCTGATGCTCTATTTTTTCAACTGCATCATGTTCAGTAATCCCGGTTCAACGGCTGCCGATAAGGCGCATTATGAGGCGCTGTTTCATACTGGATGGTTCGTTGAATCCCTGCTGACCCAGACACTGATAGTGCATATAATAAGAACAAACAAGATTCCTTTTTTTCAGAGCAGGGCCAGTTTTATGATGTCTGCGGCAACGATCTCCGTGATGCTGTGCGCAGTGGCTCTGCCTTATTCTCCCGTAGCGGGATTTGTTGGTCTTGTACCTCTTCCATGGACATTCTGGCTCTGGATAGCGGGATTCCTTGCTGCATACGGATTTTTGACCCACCATGTTAAAACGTGGTTCTACAGAAGATTTGGAGGTGACTCATGAGAAGTATGCTTGATGCTCTTCAGGAGGGGAGGCTGGTCGAACTTCCCGTTAACGATAAAGAGCAGGTGCTTGAATATATAGCTCTGCTGATTGAAGCGATACCCGATATAGGGACAAAGAACGATATAGTCAAAGAGGTGCTTGAACGGGAGGTCTCGGCCAATACCGGTATAGGGAAGGGGGTCGCATGCCCCCATGCCAGGTCGAAGGCCGAGGGTGAGCTGCTCTGCGCTGTCGGATGGTCCCCGGAGGGTATCGATTACGGATCGATAGACGGCGAGAGGGTCCATCTCGTCGTAATGTACTATATCCCCGATTCCCAGAGAAACGTATATTTAAAAGAGATTTCAGGGCTGGCAAAGGCCATAAAAGAGAGCGAAACGATCGGTTCGTTCAAGGAGCTTTCAGATATCCAGTCCGTCAGGCACAGGCTTCTTGACTGGGTCGAGATAGCTATCAACAAGGCGGTTCCCGACGCAAAGGCGAGGATGATAAAACTCGACGTCAAGCAGGCCGTTGTCGAGAGCGCAGAGCCTCTTATCCCCGCTGTGGCAGGAAGGAAGCTGAGCATAATCCCGTTCTCGCTGCTGGTTGTGAACAGCAACAGGTGTATCGCACTGTCGCATAATCCCGATTTCGTCCAGACAATAGAGAAGGGGGGAGATATATTCCAGCTTCTCTCCGGCAGCAACGACTTTGAATGGGCCGGTTACCAGATACTGATAAACTCGATGCAGCACTATTCGATGGACCGGGTTCTTTATGACGGGGTTGCGGTGAAGTAGCGGTATAAACCTTATGTTTTTTACAGGCTGAGCTGAATTTATTTATAACAAAAAACCGGAAATATTGACGAAAATTATTGTTGAACAGGGAGCGCGTTTTGTTTAAACTGCTTCTGTAACAGGAGAAAGATTTCTAAAATGAAGTTAAGATTTATACTGCTGATGTCGGCATTATCGCTATTATTTGTTTCAAACCTTTCGTGGGGTACGGTCGATGATGAATCCGCCACTCCGATGAGCTTCAGAGAGGTATGGGGATATTTAATGAGAGGGGAGGAGAAACTCTTTGTAAAGAACGCCCCCGTAACAGATATATTCTACTTCAGCGCTGCTGTGAACAGTAAAGGGAGGATAGCCACATCGGTCAGGCCCCCTTTTACACCTGCCTTTTCCGGAGGAAAGAGGAGAATACATCTTGTAATATCCGACCTCGATAACCCCTCGCGGATGCATCTCTGTCTTCAGAAAAAATACGGCGTAAGATATTATCTTATAAAGGATATAGTGGAAGTTTCCTCAAAGTTTGACGGTATACAGATTGATTTTGAAGCGATAAAGAACCGTGACGGATATGCGTTCAAAACTTTTCTGCGCGACCTGAAAAAAGCGCTCCCTGCAGATAAAATTCTGAGCGTTGCGGTACCCGCCAAGCGTTGCGACACCGACGACGTTTACGGTTACGAGATGGTTTCCGGAATCGCGGACCGTGTGCTTGTTATGGCTTACGACCAGCACTGGAGCACCAGCAAACCGGGACCGGTGGCGTCGCTGAAGTGGTGCCGTGAAGTGGCCGATTACTCGCTGAAGACAATACCCAAAAGCAAACTGGTCATAGGGCTTCCTCTTTACGGAAGAGAGTGGGGCGGGCGGGGTTCAAGCCGTGCGCTGAAATGGAACCAGGTAAACAAGCTGATGGAGCGGGACGATGCCGTGATAGAATACTCCGTCGATGAGGGATTCAAGGTAATGTACGACGAAAATATGAAGAGCACCTTCTACTGCGACGATGTAAGGGCGACACGGCACAAGCTGGCGCTGTACAGCGATTACAATATCGGGATAGGTTTCTGGAGGCTCGGAATGGAGAACGAGATGCTCTGGGACATGATCAGCGCCGCCGATTAATGGTGAGAGTACCGGGTTAAATGGTAGAAAGGCGAGTCAGTTAAACTCATTTATACCCAGCCGATTGTCATCTCCGGGCCTTTCTGAATAATCTCTATACACCTTTTTTCGATCAGCCTGTCTACCTCTCTAGCGACTTTGATATGATCCCCTCCAGTAGTTTCGCATATATACGATGAGAATTTATCGATTAAATCCTCTCTGGATGAAGTTCTGGCGCCGGGAAAATTTTCGATGATCCTTTTTTTTATCAGGTTCATATTGAAGTTGTAAAGTTCCGCCTTGCGCAGCATAATGTCATCTCTTTCAGAAATAGTTTCACCGCTCTCTTTTTTTAAACGCATATCATCCATGTATTCCTCCAGAGATTTATAATAGCCCTGTACGAAGGAATCTATCCTTGCCGGGGAGATACCGGCTGTGCTGCACACGGAACGGTTCGCGTCATACTGGTCCCAGTCGTCAGTGAATATGGTGATTCCGTATTCACCGGCTTTTTCCCTGACCTCGGTCCCCAGAAAAGGCGATAGGATGTGTATTCCGAACCCCATGTTGATCTCGAATGCGAAACTCATGGTTTTTCTAACAGTTTCTTCCGTTTCGCCGGGGAGTCCCAAAATATATGATGCCATAGGCATTATTCCGGCGTTTCTGCACATATCTGCAGCGGCGCGGCATCTGTCCAGCGTGATCTTTTTCTTGATCCTGTCCAGTATCTCCTGGTTACCGCTTTCAATTCCGAAGCATAGAATCGTACAGCCGGCATCCTTCATTTTTTCAAGGAGGTCTTCAGATATGGTGTCGACACGTGCGAAGGCGGTCCATGTCTGTTTTATACCCCTGGATATGATCCCGTCGCAGATCGCCATGCATCGCTTTTTATTTGAAGTAAACAGGTCATCTGAAATGTTTAGCTGACTGAATCCCATTTTTGAAAGGTACTCGAACTCATCGACCACTCTCTCTATGTCGAAGTGCCTCATGCGGCTCCCGACCATTTTTCTGCCGAGACAGAATATGCAGGAGTGGGGGCATCCCCTGGATGTGATCATGTTTATCGGCAGGTCCATCGCCCTGTATTTTGAAAGAGCGACCAGATCTCTCGCCGGATACGGAAGTATATTTATATCCTCTATCAGTTCCCTGTCGGGAGTATTGTGTACTTTACCCTCGATCAGATATGATATACCCTGTACCTCCGAAAGAGGACTGCCGTCGTTCAGAGCTTTTAAAAGAGCGGTAAAGGTTAACTCCCCCTCTCCCCTGATTATGTAGTCTACAAGTCCGGAGTTAAGTAATCCCTCTGCATCAAATGTAGCATGCGGCCCACCCATAACAGTGACTGTACCGGGTGCGATAGTTCTGTAATCTTTCAAGATGGATAAGGATTTTTTTACGGTCATCGACACCCCGGTTGCTCCTATCACATCCGGTTTGAAAGCATCAATTATCTGTCTGAACCGTTCCTGTAAACAGGGCTCAATTATATAATCTTCTATCCTGACGTCGTAACCTTTTTCAATCAGATATGCGGCAAGCGACATCAGACCGAATGGCGGGGATGGATGTTCTTCAAAAGGGTATGGGGGATTTATCAGAAGTATTCTTTTCATTGATTTTAGTTCTCCGGTTGAGCTGCGATTTTACAGGTTCAGGAAATTTAAATAAGCAGTTTCCGGAAAAACAGGAGACTGCTGTGTTATTTAAGTCCGGCAGTTTGTGTACCGTACTTTTTTTATTATCTGATGATCTCAAGAGTGACTGATATACTGAGCCGCTTCTTTTAAAAACCGGGACTATACTTTAGCAGTAAGAGGAAAACCACTCTGCGGTTAATATACTGTACCGGATAAACTGCGGCTTTCAGCTGGAAAACCGGTATGACATTATCCCGATTTTGTAAAGTGAATTTTTTAAATTATCAGATAACGGTTCTGTCGTTAAGGATTTTTTTAACTTAAATACAGTATAAAAGTAAACAAAACGATTCATTTATATTTAACTCTACAGGTTGAAATAGGTTAAAGTAATCTGTATATTAAGTTACATTTTATAATAGGTGGTGAATTCTATGAGTAAAGAAAGGATGCCTGTTATATTTATCGGGCACGGTTCTCCGATGAATGCATTATATGATAATGAATATACTTCAGATCTTCAAAAGCTCGGGAGGAGAGCCCCCAGGCCCGAGGCCGTGCTGGTTATTTCTGCCCACTGGCTGACAAACGGAACTCTGATCACTTCCGGAAGAGATCCTGAGCAGATATATGACTTTTACGGTTTTCCCGATGAACTGTATGCGATTAATTACCAGCCGCCGGGATCACCCGATATCGCCGCGATGATTTCCGGTTCCGTCCGCGGGGTCACAATTCTGCCTGACAGGGAGAGGGGGATAGATCATGCCGCATGGGCCGTACTGAAACATATCTATCCGGAAGGGGATATTCCTGTACTCGAAATGAGCCTCGACATGAACAACAGCCCCGAAAAGCACTACCAGACAGGAAAGGCCCTGAGTGTGCTGCGCGAGAAAGGCCTGCTTATAATCGGGAGCGGAAATATCGTTCATAACCTTGCTCTGATGGATTTCTATGAAAACGCTGAACCGAAGGAGTGGGCTGTTGAGTTTGATCAAAAAGTAAAGAGATGCCTGTTGGAGAATGATCACGCTGGGCTTATCGATTATGAAAAATGGGGTAAAATTTCAAGGTATTCAGTTCCGACAGATGAGCACTATATTCCGCTGCTTTATGTCGCCGCTCTTATGCAGAAAGAGGATAAGCTTGAGTTTACGCATGAGGCGGTCCATCATGGAACCATTTCAATGAGATGTTTTATCGTTGAATAGGATGGCGTTTACTCTCAGCGCGCTCCGGCACAGGATATATACAGAATAACCTGTGCCGTTTAATGAAAAAATTGTTGATTTTATCATAATATATCTTTGAATGCACATTCCGCCGATCCATTATACAGACTCATTTAAATCATACGGGGCCCGGTTTTTAAACAGGAAAATATGGAGAATGATGCATGAACAGAAATTTTCTCACCCGCTACATCTGGTTTTCCATTACCGCTGCTATAGTAACGATTATTCTTAAAACAGGGGCATGGTATCTCACAGGGTCGGTCGGTCTCCTTTCCGATGCGATTGAGTCTTTCATAAATCTCGCAGCCGCGCTGACAGCTCTGGGTATGCTGAAAATTTCAATACTCCCTCCTGACAAAAACCATGAATTCGGTCATGGCAAGGCGGAATATTTTTCGAGCCTTATCGAGGGTGTTCTTATAATGGTCGCTTCTGCCGGCATTGCCTATACCGCAATTGAGAGACTAATTAATCCGAAACCTATTGAACAGCTCGGCATAGGTCTATTAATATCGCTTATTGCATCGGGAATAAACTTCACCGTAGCGGGGGTACTGCTCAGGGCCGGAAAAAAATTCCGCTCGATAACACTGGAGGCGGACGCCCATCATCTTATGACGGATGTATGGACATCAGTTGCGGTAATCGGCGGTGTCGGTGCAGTGGGTCTGACCGGCTGGCTGAGGCTCGACTCAATTGTTGCAATAGCTGTGGCGCTGAATATCCTGTGGACGGCTTACGTGATTATAAGGAGGTCTGTCGAAGGACTGATGGATGCGTCTCTCTCTACTCAGGAACTGGCAACCATCGAATCTGTTCTCGCTGAATACAGAAAAAAGGGAATACAGTTCCATGCGCTCCTCACGAGACAGGGAGCTTCGCGTAGATTCGTTTCGTTTCATGTACTTGTGCCGGGCAACATGACTGTGCATGATGCGCACCATATAGCGGAGAACATCGAAAAAGATATCCGCGGAGCTCTGAGCGACACCGTTGTTTTTACTCATGTAGAGCCTGTTGATGATGAAATATCTCTCGATGACATTGAGATCGACAGATAACTTTTAAAAAAGGATTATTAAACAGTGATGAAAAAATTAAAAAAATTTATAAAAGTTAACCGTGCTGTTTTTATACTTGTACTGATGGTAACGGCTCAGTTCCAGTGGGGGGAAAACAGAGCCGTATCCCGGGAGAAGATCAGTCCAGACTCCGGAAACTCAAGAATAATTATGAGAGCGCTTTATATACCGAACGCCAGGAGCCGTAACCTCGAATTTATCAGATCCCTTATTGCTGAGGGAAAACCTTTGGGTATAAACATGCTCGTTATGGATGTCCATACAGCCGGAAGCACAAAACTGAAGATAAACAAAGCCGTTCTTGAATTTTTGAAGAATGAAAAAATTTATGTTACGGCGCGGGTCGTCTGCTTCCAGGACGGTCTGGACCGGCTGCCGGTTCCCGCCGCGAAGTTAAAAGGGCTGTATGAACTGGTGGCTGAAACGGGGGATTCCGGTTTTGACGAGATACAGCTCGACTATATCCGTTTCAAGGACGACGGCATTCCATATCCGTTGAAGAAAAAGTACGCTGTAATTGAGGAGCTGCTGCAGAGTTTTCATAAAATAACAAGTGATAAGAAAATACGGCTCTCCGCCGATATATTCGGCAGAATTGTCTATAACCAGAACGATCTTATTGGGCAGAAGCTTGAGGTCTTTGCTGAGTATACTGATGTGCTCTATCCGATGCTCTATCCGAGCCACTACTCCGGCGACTACCAGAGGATGGCCGCTCCCGGGGTAACAGTAAAAGAGGGTACAATCAAAGGCCTGAAACGCGTTGAGGGCAAAAATGTCGAGATCCAGCCGTATATACAGGCATTCCCGTATAACATACAATATGCGAAAGTAAAACTTGACCAGTATGTTGCTCTGCAGATTAAAGGGGTCGAGGAAACGGGCGCAAGGGGATGGGTCGCCTGGAATCCGAACGGCGATTATACCTCGGTATTCAGCGCTTTAAATATCAACAGTTCGAAATCTGTTACAAAAAACGATTAAGGCCGGCTATCTGTATCATATTGAACACCGGAAGTTCAGTATGGTGCAATTATGCGATGCAGCGTTTTCACGAAATCTTCCGGTTAAAACGTGACCGGAACTCTATCATTGCGGATTTTTCACTGTTGAAAATTAACGTTTTATAAACGGTAAACATGAATAAAAACATCGATGATTTGTATAATGATCTGCGGAAGCATGTCACAGAAAAAAGGCTTAAAGAGATAAGCGTTGATATAATTAACAGTTACAAATCAAGGGACCATAACGCTCTGAAACAATACGCGGGGGTCCTTGAATTCGATCCGTCAGGAATGAATATAAGCCGTCTCTTTGCACGGATAATCCAGCATTACCATCCTGACAAAACGTCAATTATTTCAGGCGCAATCGAACGGAACTACGAAGATAAAAATATCGATGAACTGCAGCGCCTGAGAAAAATTTATATTTTTAAAAAACTCCGCCCTGTCCCTGCTGATAAAAAATATGACATTGATATAGAAGAGACTTACTCGTATAGCGATGAATATTTCGGCAGGAGTGAAGAGACGCCGGATTTTGACATTGATGAGGATTTTGAGTCCGACGATCAGTACAAAAATGTATCAGACCTGTATGAGTATGGGTTTATTGAAGCGGTAAACAGTCTGTTTTTCGGAGGAACTGATGATACAATAACTCCGGAAGATCTGAACAACATCGAGGGTGAACTGGATCTCTCAGATTCTGAAATTTTCGATCTGAAGGGTGTCGAAAAGTGCAGAAATATTACAATTCTGAATCTGTCGGGTAACAGAATTGAAAAAGTAGACCGTCTCGCGGGTCTTGAAATGCTTGAATGTCTTTATCTGGCGGAGAACAGTATTGAATCTATAGATTGTCTCGGAGAGCTGCATAATCTGAAGGAGCTTGATATTTCCTTCAATAACATCTCTAATATTGACGTATTATTAAAGCTCGATGAACTTGTTTATGTCAATATTATGGAAAATCCGGTCAAAAATAAAGATATTATAAAAATGCTTGAACTTAAGGGGGTAATTGTAATTTATTGACCTGAGTGGGTTATTATTGAAAAAAATGCTATTAAAATTTATATAATATGGATATTCTTAAATTCTTCATGTTGAACGAACCGATATGAATATATTTTTAAAATTAAAAAATTACTTTAAAAGAGATTACATACCCGATTTTGAAACGTTGAAGTTCCTCCGCTATATAGGGCCGGGTCTGCTGGTAACCGTCGGTTTTATAGATCCCGGAAACTGGGCGGCAAATATAGGCGCGGCATCGGAATACGGCTATACACTTCTCTGGACAGTCACCCTTTCAACGATCATGCTTTTAATACTTCAGCACAACGCGGCGCATCTGGGTATAGCATCGGGGCTCTGTCTTTCAGAGGCGGCGTCAATGCATGTTCCTGGATACGCCTCCGTAGCGGTACTGTCCACGGCGATGATGGCTTCAGTCTCTACCGCCCTGGCTGAAATAATCGGTGCCGCAATAGGGCTGAATATCCTTTTCAGGGTCCCGCTTCCGGCCGGTGCAGCCCTGACGGTCATACTGATCCTGATTTTTCTGTTTACAAATTCATACAACAAGCTGGAAAAATTTATAATGGGCTTTGTATCCATAATCGGGTTGTCATTTCTTTATGAACTGGTTCTTGTAGATGTCAACTGGAACGAGGCTGTCCGCGGCTGGATCATACCGTCAATTCCCGGAGGCTCCATGCCTATCATTATGAGCATACTTGGTGCGGTTGTCATGCCGCATAACCTCTTCCTGCATTCAGAAATAATACAGAGCAGGCAATGGAACCTGGAAAAAGAGAGCGTAATCAGAAGACAGCTTAAATTCGAGTTTCTCGATACTCTTTTTTCGATGTGTGTAGGGTGGGCGATTAACAGCGCGATAATAATCCTCGCGGCAGCGGCTTTTTTTAGGCATAAAATATCTGTGACAGATCTCCGTCAGTCGGTTGTGATGCTGAGCCCCATAGCCGGTGATATGGCGGCTGTAATATTTGCGGTAGCGCTCCTCTTCGCCGGAATTGCCTCAAGCGTAACAGCCGGTATGGCCGGAGGGACTATATTCGCCGGTATGTTCGGCGAGCCTTACAATATAAAAGACAAACATTCGCGTACCGGTGTTGCAGTTACCCTGCTGGCCGCGCTGTTTGTGATCTTTTTTATCAATGATACATTCAGGGCGCTGATCCTGTCGCAGATGTTTTTAAGCATACAGCTCCCTATAACGATCTTTCTGCAGATATATCTTACTTCTTCAGAAAAGGTAATGGGAAAATACGCTAACGGAAAGTTTACCCTGTCGGTACTTCTTGCCGTTGGGATAATGGTATCGTTACTTAATGTAATGCTACTGTTAAGTTATATAACACATACATAAATTATCAGCAATACAGTTCTCTTCTTCAGCCTTGCGCTGCAATGTATTGTAAAGGAATCGGGATGAACGAAAAAGATGTAAAGAAAATTCTTCTTGTCGAAGATGACATGATAACTGCGCTTGCGGAATCGGTGATGCTCAGGGATAACGGATACGATGTATTGACAGCGGCGGACGGGGAAACCGCGGTTGATATCGCCTTAAAAGACCTGTCGATAGACCTTGTGCTTATGGATATCGATCTTGGCCGGGGCATTGACGGTCCCACTGCTGCCGATATGATAATAAAAAAAAGGGACCTTCCGATAGTCTTTCTAACGTCCCATTCCGAGCGTGCAATAGTTGATAAGGTCAGAAAAATCACACGATACGGTTTTGTAACAAAAAATTCAGGTGATTTTGTCATCCTTTCTTCGCTTGAAATGGCTTTTGAGCTTTTTGAGGCTCATAAAAAAACGAAAGACAGCGAGACAAACTTCAGACATCTCGCGGAAAATATCAATGAGGCAACATGGCTCAGTGACGCGGAGATGGTTAATATTATCTACATGAGCCCGGCATGCTGGGATATATGGAAATTTGACCGGTCCAGAAGGTATGAAAACCAGTGGATTTTCCTGAAAAACATTCATCCCGATGATCAGCCCGATGTGATGAATGCGATTAAACTGCTTCACGAACATGGCACTGTGTACAGCGGCGAGTTCAGAATTATATGCGAAGACGGTGAACTCAGATGGATCAGGGGGAGGGCATATCCGGTACATAGTCAGTCAGGCGAGATTATAAGGTTTGCCGGAGTTGCCGAAGACATAACAAGCCGTAAATCAGCTGAAGAGGCCCTGCTGAAAAGCGAGGCAAAATTCAGGTCATATGTTGAGAATGCTCCTATGGCAGTTATTATTGTAGACAACAACGGAAGGTTCATTGAGATAAATCCGTTAGGGGCTAAAGGGCTTGGATATACCGAGGATGAGATATTAAAACTGAGTATCAGGGATATAGTAGATCCTTCAAATGTAGATGCAGCCGTAAAACATTTTTCAGATGTGCTTATCAAGGGAAGGGCTGTGGACGATATCCTGTTCAGAAAAAAAGACGGTTCCGGATTCTGGGTCCAGGTCAACGCGGTCAGGCTCAGTGAAGAGCGCCTGATGGCTTTCTGCCAGGACGTAACATCAACCAAAAAACCGGGTGTTTTTCATTGAAAAAACAAGGTTTCCGTAATTCCGGATAATGTTTAAATAAGACCAGGGGTGTTAAACATGAAAAAAAATTACAGGTTTGAAACGCTTGCACTCCATGCCGGCCAGGTTCCGGATTCGGCCACATTATCAAGAGGGGTCCCTGTTTACCGTACAAGTTCGTTTGTGTTTAAAAACACTTCACACGCGGCTGATCTTTTCGCGCTGAAAGAACCGGGAAACATATATACAAGGATTATGAATCCCACGAGCGATGTTCTCGAACAGAGAATCACAGCGCTTGAAGGGGGCGCCGCATCAGTCGCAGTAGCATCAGGTACAAGCGCGATCCATTACACGATTATAAATATAGCATCCAATGGTGACGAGATTGTATCAGCCAGCAATCTCTACGGCGGGACTTACACTATGTTTTCGTCCATACTTCCGCAGTTCGGAATAACGACGAAATTTGTCGATTCAAAAGACCCCGGTAATTTTGAAAAAGCGATAACTCCCAGGACAAAACTTCTATATATAGAGACGATTGGAAACCCGGTGCTCGATTTTACCGATATAGAGGCGGTAGCGGATATAGCCCGCCGGCACGCCCTGCCGCTCGTTGTGGACGGGACCTTTACAACACCCTATCTGCTGAGGACGATAGACCACGGCGCGGATATAGTAATTAATTCTCTTACTAAATGGATCGGCGGCCACGGTACGGCGATAGGCGGAATTGTTACAGATTCAGGAAGGTTCAGCTGGAAAGATGAAAAGTTCTCTCTCTATTCCGGGGCTGATCCGGGATATCACGGCTTCAGGTGGGGGCATGACCTTCCAGATGAGGATGCAAAAACCGCTTTTGCTAAAAGATACAGGACGGTCCCTTTGAGGAACCTCGGTGCCGCAATATCACCCGATAATGCTTGGATATTCATTCAGGGGATAGAGACTCTCCCTGTAAGAATGGTAAAACACTCCGAGAATGCTCTGAGGGTGGCGCAATACCTGAGGGACGACAAACGCGTCGCATGGGTGAGATATCCGGGACTTGATACAGATCCGTCATACGCGACGGCTAAAAAGTATCTTACAAGGGGATCCGGAGGGATGGTTGTGTTCGGTATTAAGGGTGGATATCAGCCCGCAGTTAAACTGATCGATAACATAGCTCTTTTTTCCCACCTTGCGAATGTCGGTGACGCAAAAAGCCTTATACTCCATCCATCGTCTACCTCACATTCGCAGCTGACAGAGGAACAGCAGAAAAGCGGAGGACTGACCCCCGATCTCATAAGGCTTTCTATCGGGCTTGAGCATATTGATGATATACTTGATGCCCTTGATGAGGGACTGACTTTATCGCAGAGATGATTATATGAAAAGAATACATATTATACAGCATGTCCCTTACGAAACCCCCGGCTGCATAGAGAGCTGGATTAAAGAAAAAAAATACGTATTGTCAGTGACTGAGCTTTATTCCGGTGCCGCCCTGCCGGAGCGTGGCAGCTTTGACTGGCTCGTTGTAATGGGGGGGCCGATGAGCGTTCATGATGTTGAGGAGTATCCCTGGCTTAGCGTAGAGAAAAAATTTATAGTCGAAGCTATCAGCGACAGAAAGGCTGTAATAGGTATATGTCTCGGTTCACAGCTTATTGCGGAAGCGCTCGGAAGCAGGGTTTACAAAAACGGCATTAAGGAGATAGGCTGGTTCCCGGTTAATGCAGTTGACCGGGGAGGCGGTTCAACGCTGCTGAAAATATTTAATGACAGCGAGATAGTATTTCACTGGCACGGCGAGACCTTCGACATACCGGCCGGTGCGGTCCACGGTTTTACCTCGGATGCATGCAGAAATCAGTTCTATATCTTTAAAGACAGGGTGGTGGGACTTCAGTTCCACCTTGAGGTGACTGAACAGCTCCTTGAAAACATGATTGTGAATGGAGCTGATGAAATAGTACCTGCCCGGTATATACAGACCGCGGAACAGTTAAGAAACGGCTCCTGTCATACGAAAAGAACAAATGAACTGATGTTCTCGCTGCTGGATGAACTTGACAGAGTAGTCTGAGGGAGCCGCAGAATAACGTGCAGAGAAGTGAAAGTTTATTCTGCAACCATCTCTATAACAAGTATTTTAACGTCTTCAATAGAGGGATTCATTATCATCTCCCCCCTTACTTCAACGACTGGAAACAGTGTCGTGTTTCCGTAACCGAGCGAAGATAGACGTGCGCTCATATCGAAATAAGCGGCGTTGTTCAGCCTGTTCAGCTGTTTCAGTGTAAATGTAATCTGCTCTTTCTGCAGTTTTTTAAGAAGATTTTTCCCGCTCCCTGACCCGTCGTCATAGACAATAATATCTGAAGAGGTCAGCCTGGTTTTAACCGTGCTGAAATCTGTTTTCAGGGACCTGTTCCTCTGCGGCCTCCAGAGCGGGGTGCGGATTTTTTTCTCTCCGCCTCCGGTGATCTTCTCCCCGGCGATGGCCCTCTTTATTTCATCGAATTTAGGCTTCATCAGAATCTGGCCCCTGATATCAAGAACCGGAAAGTATGCCGTTGTCGTGAAACCTGCATTTTCAAGCTTTGTGAACATCTCCTCCTGGAAGGTCCCGTAAGATTCAACATCGCGGTAAACATACGGTATCTTCTGTCCGTCAAGCCATTGCATCGTTTCACTGCAATATCCGCATTTACTGTTGCCGTAAACTATTACATCAGTCGCAGAATCGGCAGAGTACAGAAATATAGTGGAGAAGAATAGTGTCATTGTTATGAAAAGGGGAACCAGCCGTATTTTATGATTCTTAAGATTCATGTAAACGCTCCTTAAAAAAATCTCAATATTCCGTAAAGTCCTTTGATTATAATCTGACATTTTCCTGATTTTATATGTTTATTCTCTGACTCTTCCATAAAAAAAAGAATTTATTACAAGTTAATAAATATATATGACGTTTCAATCTAAAATTTTTTACTCGAAATATTTCACTTACTTTACGATTGTTTAGGTAAGATAAATTTTTTTGCAGATGTAATTTGATAGCTGAAATCGCGCTATGTGCTGTAGCAGTTTCTCCGGTGATTTGAGGTTTTCAGCCTGATGACATCAGGTTTTATGGATGTAAAAAACAGAGAAAAGAAAAAATGAAATCATTCAAAATACTTCATAGTATAGTGAGACCCTCCAGGCTGTTAGCCGCCGGCAGTATAAACGCGCTTCAGTTGAGTGCTTTGGAAAACGCGGCTAATGCAGTAGTGATAACTGATAATACCGGCAGAATAATCCGTGTGAATAATGCTTTTGAAAGATTAACTGGATACAGCTGTTATGAAGCAGAAGGGAGAAAAATCGGAGATCTCGTCAGGTCGGGAAAGCATGAAAATAATTTTTACAAAGAGCTGAATGATACCATAAATTCAGGCAGGGTATGGAAGGGCGTAATTATCAACAGGAGAAAAGACGGAACTCTGTATTATGAGGAGCAGACGATAACGCCGGTTGCGGATAAAAACGGATCTATAACACATTTTTTCAGTATTAAAGAGGATATAACAGAAAAGCTGAAATGTCTGCAGGCTGTGAGATATAAGGATACTATATGGAAGAATGCCCTTGAGGTGTCAGGTGACGGGCTCTGGGACCTGGATCTGAAAGCCGGCAGGATATTCTTCTCCGATCAGTGGAAAGCTATGCTGGGTTACAGCAGGGATGAAATAGGAGACACGCCTGACGAGTGGGGAAAGAGGATTCACCCCGACGACAGAAAAAGATGCCTGGAGGAGATCGGCAGGCATATTAACGGAGATACCGGGATCTATCAGAATGAACACCGTATACTCTGTAAGGATGGTACCTACAAATGGATACTTAACAGGGGGAAGGTAATTTCCAGGGACAGCAATGGAAGGCCTCTGAATATTGTAGGGACACACACCGACATAACCGATAGAAAAAAAGCCGACGATGCGCTCAGGGAGAAGAGCGAGGAGATGGAACGCTTCTTCACTGTGGGTCTCGACCTGTTGTGCATCTTCGATATCAAGGGGAATTTTACAAGGGTAAACAGATCATGGGTCAGAACTCTCGGTCATACAATTGAAGAGCTTGAGGGGAAGAGCTTCCTCGATTTTGTGCACCCGGACGATATTGTTTCGTCTGAAAAAATTCTTTCCGCGCTGTCTGACCAGATACCGATACTGAACTTTACAAACAGGTTCCGGACGCAGGATGGCAGCTACAGGTTCATCGAATGGCGCTCCTACCCCTCGGGTGAATATGTATATGCAGCGGCAAGGGATGTCACCGACAGGATAAAAAACGAATACGAACTCAACAAACTTGCAGAGCGGCTGACGATCGCCACTGAATCGGCCGGAATCGGAATCTGGGATATGGATATGGTTAAAAACGAATTTATCTGGGACGCTCAGATGTTCAGGCTCTATGGAATCGATGAGGACAGGTCTTCAAAGGTTTATGATCTCTGGAGAAAAAGTATACACCCGGATGACCGCGAATATGTAAAAACAATTTTCCGGGAAGGGGTGAAAAAGTTCGAACAGTTCAATGGAAATTTCAGGGTGATATGGCCCGATAAAAGCCTTCATCATCTTGAAGCGCATGCGCTTGTAATAAGAGATGAAAAGGGTGAAGCTGTAAGAGTGACCGGAGTGACGCGCGACGTTACGATGAGTAAAAAAATGGAGGAGAAGCTAGTCGCGCTTTCGACAACGGATTCCCTTACTACGGCGTGCAACAGACGCTATTTTCTTCAGATACTCGAAATGGAGATAAACAGGTCGGCAAGGTACAATACTATGCTGTCGCTGATAATGTTCGATATAGATCATTTTAAGAATATAAATGATACATACGGTCACGATGCTGGAGATGACGTGCTGAAAGGGATCGTAATGATGATGCAGAAAAGAATAAGAAAGAATGACGTCCTCGCGAGGTGGGGAGGGGAGGAGTTTATGATACTTCTCTCAGAAACAGGGCTCGAAAATTCCAGGGTATTTGCCGGTAACCTTCTTGCGGAGATGAGAAAGATGGTCTTTGACAGGGCGGGAAGCATAACGGCAAGCTTCGGCGTAACGGAATATATAAAGGGAGACACATCTGATTCTTTGTTGAAACGTGTTGATGAGCTTGTTTACCGGGCAAAAAGCGAAGGGCGCAACTGCGTAGTGGGATGAAACCTCCCGGGAATGAGATTAAAATTTCCTGCAGCGGACAGACAATTTCCATTTAATAAAAAAACCCGGTGTTTAAGCCGGGCTTTTGACAGGTTTTAATATAACTTTTATTATATTACAGAGACCTGTACGGCTCTTGGACCTCTGTCGGTTTTTTCGATTTCAAACTGTACGCTGGCACCTTCTTTAAGAGTTTTGAAACCTTCACCAAGTATGCTGGAATGATGTACGAAATAATCTTTTCCATCGTTTGCTGAAATAAATCCAAAACCTTTCTGGTCGTTAAACCATTTTACTGTTCCTTGAGACATCTTTGTGCTCCTGAGTTTTTAATAAGGGTTAACCCTGTATGGCCAGGTGTTAAATACTGCTAAGAAGTTTACCAAGCGGTAAGAAAACTAGAAGAATTTGTAGACCTGATCTTACTTAATACCAGTATATTTGGACGGTTTTTTTTGTCAATACATAAATGTATCTATCCCTTGTATATTCTGTTTCTCCCCTCAACCTTGGCACGGTACAGGGCCGCATCCGCCCTGGCTAGTATCGAATCGAGCGTATCACCTTTTCTGAATTCAGATACTCCGCAGCTGATAGTAAGGTCCCCCTTGTCAAGGTTGCGTCCGCTGTAACGTTTGAAGAAATCGCTCGATTCCACCTGTTTTCTTATCCTTTCCGCAGCAAGAAACGCGGAGTCCACATCCCCCTGTGCAAGAATGATAAATTCATCTCCCCCCCAGCGGACAAGCAGGTCTGTTAGCCTCATCGCATCCCTTGCAATCATCGCCACTGTTTTGATCGATGAATCACCTGTAATATGTCCCATCGTATCATTTAAGTTTTTAAAATTATCGATATCAAAGATAATCAGAGAGAACGGAGTTCCGTTCCTGTTGTAATTGTAAACTGATTTCCTGAACTGGGAATCGAATTCTCTCCGGTTGCCCGCTCCGGTAAGTTCGTCGGTGACGGACATATGTTCAAGCTTTCTCTCGTAATAATTTACCACATAAACAATGAACGCAATTACCGCAAGGTACAGGAGAATGTCAAACAGCAGGTTCAGAGATGTGTTTTTATATATTTCCGTCATTCTTGAGTTTTCATCCGCTTCGACGAACAGAAACCTGTTAATTTCAGGGATATATCTCACCGTAAGGAAAATATGCTCATCGTTTCTGCTGAAGTCATATACAGCGTTGCCGGTTTTTGAAGAGAGAATGGTATCAGATATCTCTCTGATACCTTTAAGTTTACGGATATCGGCCTGTTCTGACAATTTTTCATTGGGATGGGTCTGTACTATACCTGCGATATCGACAAGGTAAACAGTACTGCCGTATAACTCCCTGTATGCTTTCAGGCGCGGAATAATTACTGCCGGATTTTTAACGGAATCGGGAGCTGAAAATATTTCGTTATAAATACTTTCGCTGGTCATGGGGAGAGTAGTATTTACTATGGTTCTTCTTACATAATTCTGATATGCCTTATAGCTGTAATAATTGGATATTATTATTCCGGAGATAAGCATAATAGAGATTGTCACGATCAGCTTCATCTTTACCGACAATCTTCCCGTTGTTAACAGCCGAGATTGCATAAATTTACCTTCAAGAATATATTTAATGACAGATGAGTAATAGTTTCCCTTTAATGGTACTGATACAAAACGGCTGAATTTTCAGAAGCCGGGATCAGTATTTCTTAATATTATCACCGCCTGCGGCGGGACAGGTTCTATAGCTGAAATCATATAGATATTCGGCACGGAGCGCTTCAATCTGAACAGTTACAATTTTTAAGTATTTATTTTATAAAGTAAAGAAGGATTTATAATATGAAAGTAAAATATTTAACCCTGTTAACGGTCTTACTGACTGCTGCAGGGATCTCTTACGCGGAGGATCTCTCCGTATACCATTATTCATTCATTGAAAACTCGCAGACATACATTTTTGCCGATAACGTAAGAGTCAGAAAATCTCCCGAAATAAATAATGCCAACATAATCGATCAGCTTGATACAGGGGACAGGGTGACGATACTATCCAGGTCCGAAAAGTCGATGGTGATTGACGGATATAAAGAGGGGTGGTATAAAATCGGCTGCCGTAAAAAGGGCAAAGATCTGTCAGGGTATGTCTGGGGAGGATTTTTTTCGATAGGATATTCAGTCAGGGGTGAAAGGCTGTTTCTTACAGGTATAAAAAGTTTCAAAGCAGATACAGGTTTTACGGCTGAATGCCGGCTGGTTGAAAAGGGAAAAATTTTATCGTCGGTAATATTTGAACCTCATTATCTCCCGGACGGAAACAATGAAGGTGTGTACGGGTATGCGGTTTCGTCCGGACTCAAAGGGGGGCTTGGACTTTCCGGTATTGAAAACGTACTGAGATTAAATTTCATTTACGAGGCGTGCGGATATCCCGGGGGAAATATCTGGATCGGATACGGCGGCAACAGGCTGTATTATATCGGGAAAGATACAAGCGTCTCCGAGGCCGGGGTCTTTCATGCGGAGCAGAGATTTATATTCCCGGAAGGGAACAAAACCGGTAAGGATACTGTAATTCTTATAGATGAGAATTCTGAATTCGACGAGAAGACAAATGACTATAAGCTTACCGAAAAGAAAGAGACGAAGTTTTTATGGAGAAATTTTAAACTTGAGGCGGTTAAATAATACTTGATTTTCCTCAATATATCGAATATAAAAATTTTTGTAAGCCAGTTATATGAGGCATTGTCTGAAATCGACAGATTCCGTATTCAGTAATCAGTTTTAGCCTGGAGGAAGCAAATGAACAGATCCGTTTATTATAAAAATCTGTTTTTCATCGGGGGCATATGGAATATTGCGGGGAGTTTATTGTGCTGGGCTGGAACAGTTATGTTTCCGGCTGAATTTTCCGGAATTTTCGGGATGGAAACACCTGTAGTACTGTTTCCCTATCATGCAATGTATGGATTAATTATAGGTTACGGTATAGGATATACTATTGTCAGCAGGGATATTACAAAAAACCACGGTATTGTATTTATGGGGATTCTTGGAAAATGTCTGTTTTTCCTCGCGTGTCTTATAACCGTATCAAGCAGTCAGGCCAATCTGTTACTGCTTCCGGCAGGTATAGGTGATCTGGTTTTTGCAGCTTTGTTTGTTGAATTTCTGTTATCAGAAAAAAAAACAGAACAGATAAATTGATAATACCTATTTAGTATAGCTGTGCCAGGCCGCTTCCGTATAATGCGATGAAATTTCATCTATAGCTTTATGCGCATCGCATCTGCAGTGGGGATTTTTTTTATCCCTGCATTTTTTTATTCTCTTCAGATCGTTTTTCCATACCTCTTTTGCGGCCCTGTATCCGTAATGTGTCAAAGATTCATCAAATACATACTCAATCAGCAGCGCATAGAAGTACTCGCCGCACCTCCGGCATCTCCACCACTGATGGATATGGGTTACAACCATGTCTTCGCTTTCGGTCTGAATCGAAGTGTATGCTTTAATCTCTGATCTGCAATAAGGGCAATTCATGGATATAGTTTATTGTATATTAAGGTTATGGCAACAATTTTACAATGTTTTTGAGTCCGGTAATTGCTTTGGGGGAGTAATACGTGACATCATGTTCGGGTTTACACCTCCGATCGAATTCAGGTATCATAATACCTAATCGTATGGTCAATACTGACAATTTCTATCCCAAACAATTACCATTTTATTCAACTATCTTCAGTTAAAATAATTAAAAAACGAGTTTTTTTTTGCAATGCTCCACGCCAGGTGATATTATAAGTATCAACTTGAGATGAAATCACTTCATTATCTTCAGCAATAATAAAATTTGCACTATCAAACTTCAATCCACGAGGAGATAAATAATATGAAAGAAAACAGCAGATGTCCGGTAACGGGGAGCACAGCTGCCAGAGGTACTTTGAACCGTGACTGGTGGCCTGATCAATTAAACCTGAAAATTCTTCATCAGCACTCTTCAATGAGCGATCCGATGGGTGAAAAATTTAACTATGCCGTGGAATTTAAAAAACTTGATCTGAAAGCAATAAAAAATGATCTATACACGCTGATGACAAACTCACAGGACTGGTGGCCGGCCGATTGGGGCCATTATGGACCGCTATTCATCCGAATGGCCTGGCACAGCGCCGGGACATACCGTATGGGTGACGGCCGCGGCGGTGCCGGTTCCGGTAATCAGCGTTTTGCTCCGCTCAACAGCTGGCCTGACAATGTGAACCTTGACAAGGCCCGCCGTCTGCTGTGGCCGGTTAAACAGAAATACGGAAAACAGATATCATGGGCCGATCTCATGATACTGGCCGGCAATTGTGCGCTTGAATCCATGGGTTTCAAAACATTCGGTTTCGGCGGCGGACGTGAGGATATATGGGAGCCTGAGGAGGACATTTACTGGGGGAACGAAAACGAGTGGCTTGGAGACAAACGTTACAGCGGGGACCGCGAACTTGAAAATCCCCTTGCAGCAGTACAGATGGGGCTGATATATGTGAATCCTGAAGGACCGAACGGGAATCCGGACCCCGTCGCTTCGGGGCGTGATGTACGGGAGACATTCGCCCGAATGGCGATGAACGATGAGGAAACCGTCGCTCTGGTTGCGGGAGGACATACCTTCGGCAAGGCTCACGGGGCGGGTGATCCGAAATATGTCGGCCCTGAACCCGAGGCTGCTCCGATTGAACAGCAGGGCCTTGGGTGGAAAAGCAGTTACGGGAGCGGTAAGGGCGCAGATACCATTTCCAGCGGAATTGAAGGAGCCTGGAAACCGAATCCTGTTAAATGGGACATGGGCTATCTGAAAGTTCTGCTTAAGTATGATTGGGAACTTCTCAAAAGCCCTGCCGGAGCATATATATGGCTGGCAAAAGATGTAGATGATGAGGACATGGTAGTTGATGCTCACGATCCGTCCAAAAAAAACTGGCCGATGATGACTACAGCCGACCTGTCACTGAAGTTCGATCCTGCCTACGAAAAAATAACGCGCCGCTATCTGAAAAATCCTGACGAATTCGCAGATGCCTTTGCCCGCGCATGGTTCAAACTGACACACAGGGATATGGGACCCCGTTCGCGGTATCTCGGTGCGGAGGTGCCTGCAGAGGAGCTGATCTGGCAGGATCCAATACCGGTCGTCAACCATAAGCTGATTGATGAACAGGACATTGCAGCTCTGAAAGCGGAGATACTCGCGTCCGGTCTGTCAATACCGCAGCTTGTTTCAACAGCCTGGGCATCGGCGTCCACGTTCCGCGGTTCCGACAAACGGGGAGGTGCCAACGGTGCACGGATACGTCTTGAACCTCAGAAAAACTGGGAAATCAATCAGCCGGTAATACTGAATAAAGTGCTGGGTGTCTTTGAGAAAATTCAGAAAGAATTCGATACTGTTCAGACCGGCGGGAAGAAGGTTTCTATTGCTGATCTGATCGTTCTTGGCGGATGCGCCGGAATTGAGAAGGCTGCGAAAGACGCCGGCTACGAAGTAAAGGTTCCATTCACTCCCGGACGGATGGATGCTCTGCAGAACCAGACCGACACCGCGTCATTTGCAGTGCTGGAACCGGTAGCTGACGGATTCCGTAACTATGCAAAACCCGCTTATGCAGCTCATACTGGAGAACTGCTTGTGGACAGAGCCCGTCTGTTGACCCTTACAGCACCTGAAATGACAGTTCTTATAGGAGGTATGCGTGTCCTGGATACCAACGCTGCTCAGACAAAACACGGCGTTTTTACTGAAAGACCTGAGTTGCTTACCAGCGATTTTTTTGTGAATCTGCTGGATATGAGGACCGAATGGAAACCATCATCAGGTGATAAAGAAGTATTCGAAGGTTATGACCGAGCAACAGGCAGACTTAAATGGACCGGTACAAGGGTTGACCTTCTATTCGGTTCGAATTCTCAGCTCCGGGCACTTTCAGAAGTATATGCTTCTGATGATGCACAGAAAAAATTCGTGGATGATTTTATAAAAGCCTGGAGCAAAGTGATGAATGCGGACCGTTTTGATATTGTCAAAATGTAGTATAGTTACTGAAAAAGTTTTCAGAAGTAATGATCGTGACATTATAAATACAGATCTTTCAAGTTAAGTATTTTTTTGTTACTGATCATTGTTCAAAAGATAATTTAACAATTAACTGTCTGATGAATTCCGGACTTGTAGACTATTATTCAAGGGAGAATATTATGAACAGGAATTGTAAGTCATTGCTAAAACGCAAAACAGGCTTTCTAGATAGTATAACCGGAATAATAAACTTCGCAGTTCATATCTTTCTTTTTTCAGTGTTTCTGGTTATTATCTCAGGTTGTTCTTCAGTTGGTATTGATGCTTATAAAAATGAAAAACCTGAACTGGTGCTTGAGGATTATCTCAATGGTACATTTGACGCATACGGGATGTTCATTAACAGAAGCGGCCAGGTGACAAGAAGGATGCATGTGGTAATGAAAGCATCATGGAATTCCGGAGATGGACTTCTCGAAGAGGAGTTTAAATGGAGTGACGGAGCAGACCAGAAAAGGGTATGGCACCTTAAAAAAACAGCATCTTCAAAATACGAAGGGAGGGCTGATGATGTTGTAGGTTTTGCATCGGGAGAAGTCGCGGGAAACGCATTTCATTGGAAATATATTCTTGCAATTGACGTGGATGGTTCAGTTTATAATATAAATTTTGATGACTGGATGTTTCTGATGAATGACCAGATACTTATCAACAGGGCCCGGATGACAAAATTCGGCTTTAATGTAGGTGAAGTCAATATCGTATTTATCAAAAGAAAAAAATAATCTGAAAACGGACCGATCTGTCGATATCAATCCGGTAATAAACAATAATTTCTTTTTTCCTCATATTCCATTATATTGAAATGTGAGGAAAAACATGTCAAAAATTACTATTGGTATAAGTTCATGCCTTCTTGGAAATAAAGTAAGATATGACGGCCAGCATAAGTACGATCATTTTCTTGCAGAAACACTGGGCACATATTTAATATTTATCCCTGTTTGTCCTGAAGTAGAATGCGGACTTCCCGTTCCCCGTGATGCTATGAGGCTTGTCGGCAATCCTGAAAACCCGGAACTGGTAACCATTAAAACAAAAGTTAATTTCACGGAGAAAATGAAAGCCTGGGGAGAGGTCCGTCTTAATGAACTGGAATCTGAAAAACTCTGCGGGTTCATCTTCAAATCAAAATCTCCAAGCAGCGGTATGGAGAGGATAAAAGTATATCCTGAACAAGGAGGAGCTGCCGGTAAGAACGGTGTGGGAATTTTTGCGGCAATGTTTATGAAAAAGTTCCCTTATCTGCCGGTTGAAGATGACGGGAGACTACATGACCCGGAGATACGGGAAAATTTCATAGAAAGGGTTTTTACTTATAACCGGTGGAATGAGATGATTGAAAATGAAAATTCAGTAAACGGACTCCTGCAGTTTCATGCAAAACACAAGCTTATGCTGATGGCTCACAGCCCGGAACATTATCGAAGTACGGGAAAACTTGCGGCATCTGCTGACAAAATAAACTTAAAAAAAATACAATCCGATTATCTTATACTGCTTATGGATGGATTGAAAAAAAACGCGACACCGAAAAAGAATTATAACGTGCTGCAGCATATTCTCGGTTATTTTAAAAAAGAACTCACTCATGATGAAAAAAATGAGGCGCTGGAAGTGTTGGATAATTATAAAAAAGAGCTTGTTCCGCTGATTGTTCCGGTTACCCTGCTGAATCACTACGTATCAAGATATAATAAAGAATACCTGAAAGATCAGTATTATCTCCACCCGCATCCTCTGGAATTAAAACTTAGAAATCATGCCTAAAATTATTGAATAATTAATTATCTTTTCGGGAACCACGGTATAAATGAACTTGTTTTATCCACGTATTCTTTATATTCGGGATTATCTCCGAAAATTTTCTCCTCCATAAGTGTAACCCCTGTTACGCGGAGCAGAGTGTAGGTTATTACAACCGGACTGATAAATGTTATATAACCAAATGGAACGGAAAGTGATACTATAAAAATTCCCCACCACATTGAGGATTCTCCGAAATAGTTGGGATGCCTGCTGTATCTCCATAGTTTTTTGTTCATTACCCTTCCTCTGTTCTCAGGTCTATTCAGAAATGATGCAAGCTGATAGTCTGCAAACGATTCTATAAGAAATCCCGCAATCCATATTGAAAGACCGATCACATCAAACAGTGTTATATGATCAGGTGTTTCAGATGAACCGGCTGCCTGCAGGGATAATGAGATTATCCAGAGAAAAAGGGCCTGCACAAGGAACACTTTGAACAAACTGACATATTTAAAATTTTCTCCATACTCTTTTCTCCACTCTGTGTACCTCGGGTCTTCACCTTTGCCGCGGTTCCGTTTGGTAATATATATAAAAAGTCTTAGCCCCCATAATGTGACCATGGTGGTAACGAGAATTTTTCTGTATATAAAACCGTTGCTGCTGAAAAAATTGATCCATGCGACAAGAATAAAGCCCAACCCCCAGAGGCTGTCCGCTATTGTTACATTATTTTTTATCAGACTGTAAATCCATCCGCAGAACATCATTATAGTGACTGCGGCCAAATTTAAAATAAATACCGGTATTATCTGTTCCATTTTATTCCTCCAGCAATAATTTTTTTTCAGAGATAGAGTTTCTAATTTCGTTGAATCTGCTTTCTGTAATCGGATATTTAAGGGCGATCAGGAATCCGGCAAAATTGCAGATGCATGGTACAAGTGCGTAGAGAACCCTAAGAGTAAATATGACGCTCTCATTCTGCGTGATATTCGGTTCATAACCCGATACCCCCAGAATTGCCAGACCGAGGCCGACACCGAGAGCCGCTGCTCCCTTCTTTGCGAAGGACCATATCCCCACATACTGACCTTCCCGCCGCTCTCCTGTCATATACTCGTCATAGTCAATTACGTCGGCCTGCATCGAAGAGGGAAGAGCAAGGGTGGCTCCGAATCCTGTGCCGGAAAGAAAAACAAGTATTCCATAGATCATAGTATCTCCCGATCCGAGAAAGAACACCCCTGTAAATGCACCTGTGTTTATAGCCATCGCGGCGAGCCATGCATTTTTTTTACCGAATCTGCCCGCAATTCTGATCCAGAGCGGCAGAAAAGCGATACCGGTTATGAAGTAAAGCAGAAGAAAGAGATCTGCAGAGGGAGAGTGCAGAACATACTGAACATAATAGAGTATCAGTGTCGCAGGGAGATTATTCCCTAACGCGCTGATTGTATATGCGGAAAGGAGTATAAGAAACGGACGGTTTTTAAAAGTATATTTCAGACCGGTGAATATGCTGATATTTTTTTTAACAGTATCAGCCGTTTTTTCTTTCAGTATTTTTACACACCAGAGACATGATAAAACAATCAGGGGCGCGTATATTAATGACAGTATAAAAAAAATATATCTTTCATCAGCATTTGTTGAGCCTGAATTAATTAAACCTTTAATAATTGCCGGTGATCCGGCAGCGGCAAGCGTGCCTGCGATTAAGGCTCCGTCCCTGAAACTGAAAAGGGAGGTCCGTTCCCCGTAATTAAAAGTAAGTTCAGGGCCGAGAGACTCGTATGGCACAACAACTACAGTCCAGAACAAAAAAAGCATAAATATACTTACAGCAAACCATAGATTCAAATTGTAGCCGGTATATGATGGCGGATTGAAAAGAAATAGTACAGAAATAGCCGTGAAAACGGCTCCCGTGAAGATCCAGGGTCTGCGCCTGCCGAATCTTGTTTCAGTCCTGTCTGAAAGCAGTCCGATAGCCGGATCTGTAACTGCATCAAATATTCTTGCTGCAAGCAATATGCCTCCGACGAAGGATATTTTAAGTCCTATAACATCAGTATAAAACTTGGGCATATAAACATACACGGGAATCCCGATGACTGCAAGTGAAAACGCCGGCAGCGCATATGATATTTTTGAAATGAGCGGGAGCCTTTCATTCATTCTTTTTTCCAAGCAGGTTGTACTTAAATTTTTTATCAATTGGTTTTTCCCCGATCCATATTGAAAAGAATGCTCTTGAAAACTCTGCGCCTTTAACCGTGCCGAGAAATTTCCCGTTCAGATAGAGGGTTGTACCTTTTCCGGGGATATACTCTGCTCTGTACCGGTATCCCGGTTTTACATCACGGTAAAATCCGTTAAAGATTTCGAGCTGGTTTGTAATTCTGACGAATCCATCTGCATCTGTATTTTTTTTTATCATTTCAATTGTTGATTCTCTGAAGTCCCCGGCGTCGATACTATGAAAATAGTACAGTTCAAGAATCCTTGGTTTATCTGACAAAGCCTGGTCTGATGGATTACCTTTTTCAAGATATAAAGCTCCCGCGTATGCCTTGATAACCATCATGTAGTTGAGAATTGAGGTTCCCCGTAATGATACTGTAACTCCCTGCACCGGGTATTGATCATTAAAAAAAATCCCGTCAATTTCAGATGAAATCACGCTGCTGCATAAAATTATTAAAGCAGAGATTGTTGTTACTATTCTTCTCGTTAAATTATTATATTTAAACATCAACTGCACTCAACTATCTGATAATATTATATGTTACTGGCTTAAGATCAATCAGTGATATATAATACCTAAATATCCGGTTTTATTTTTAAATATTCTCCGAATTTGCAAAAAAAATTTGTTAGTTGTTATATTATCCATATTTTAATTAATGATGAATCTTTTTGAATGATTTAACAGTTTAAAAAAGTAGAGGTATAAATTTACAATCATCCAGTTATATTACTTCTATCAGAAAAAAACCGGAGGTAAATTATGTCCTATTTTTTCTCATCAACATACATTAAAATATCTTTAATATCAGCAGTAATATTTGTAATACTCGATCTGTTGTGGCTTTCCCGGATCGCCAATAACATATATTTTAACAGTCTGGGGTACCTCGCTGAAATTAAAGATGGCAAGATCAGTTTTATTCTTAAAGCAGGTCTTGCGGCACAGATTATTATAGCCTTTGGCCTGGTTTTTTTCATATCAATGGCGCTTCAGATTAATAATACCCTGACGACCTCAATGGCGGTTGGAGCGATCTCCGGATTTATTCTTTATGCTACATATGACTTTACCAATCTGTCATTTGTTAAAGGTTACTCTCTCTACATCTCCATTATAGATATTGCATGGGGAACAGCGCAGGGTTTCTTCGCAGGGGTGTATGTCTACTACTTATCCCGGTTTTTTTTAATATTATAGGAGTATAGGGTTTATGGAAGAAAAAAAAACTTCAATAGCTGTAATAGGTTCAGGTGTGGCAGGTCTTACCGCGGCTTATCTCCTCAATAAAAAACATGATATAACAGTATTTGAAAAGAATGATTATCCGGGTGGGCACACTCACACTATCGAAATTCCTGATGGTCCCGATGCAGGGACACCTGTTGATACAGGCTTTATTGTTATGAATCACAGAAATTACCCGCTCCTTACTAAACTGTTCAAAGAGCTTAATACAGAACTGAGAAATACAAGTATGTCATTCGGGTATTATTGCGAAAATTCAGGGCTCCAGTACTCAAGCAGGGGATTAAACGGACTATTCGCGCAGAGATCTAATCTTTTTAATTCTGAATTCCGCGGTATGATAAAAGAAATTTTACGATTCTACAGGATTACAAAGGTAGATCTTCAAAACAGTACTGTGGGCGAGCGGACACTGGGGAGGTATCTTGATGATAATAATTTCTCAGGTTTTTTCATAACTCATCATATAATTCCCATGGGCGCCGCCATCTGGTCAACTCCCGATGAGGGTATGATGGATTTTCCCGCAGAATCATTTCTCCGTTTTTTAAACAATCACGGACTTCTCGGGGTTATGGGGCAGCCGCAATGGAAAACTGTTGCAGGGGGTAGTTTCCAGTATGTTAAGACAATAAGAAAAATGCTCGGTAAAGATGTGATTGTTAATATGCCGATCAAACAGGTTGAGCGGAAGGCATCCGGAGTGACATTAAAATCAGCTGACGGTAAATCACATGAATTTGATTTTGTTATAATAGCATCTCATGCGGATGAAGCGCTGGCTTTGCTGAAAGATCCCTCCGCAGATGAGAAGAGGCTTCTATCTCCATGGTTTTATCAGAAAAACTATACCATTCTTCATACTGACCCCTCAGTGATGCCTGTTTTGAAACAGGCAAAAGGATCATGGAACTTTATCCGCGAAAAAACAACAGCCGGCGGTTCTGTTCTTTCACTCACATACGACATGAACAGGCTCCAGGGAATTAAAACCGGATATAATTATTTTGTTACTCTCAATACCGGGAAAGAGCTCAGAAAGGGATCAGTGGTAGCCGAAATGGTTTATCATCATCCGACATACTCTTTTGAATCGATGAAAACTCAGAACGAGCTTCCATCATTGAATGGAGTTAATAAAACATATTTCTGCGGAAGTTATTTCGGTTACGGTTTTCATGAAGACGCAGTAAGATCGGCTGTTCAGGCCGCTGAAAAATTCGGAGTTACACTATGAAGTCCAGAATTTATACAGGCGAGGTTATGCATCACAGGAGCAGCCCTGTAACTCATACTTTAAAATATCCCTTCTATTTTTACGCCTTTGATCTTGATGAACTTGATGAGCTTAATGGAAGTATAAAATTATTCAGCCATAACAGATTTAATGCCGTTTCGCTGCGTGATGATGATTATCTGCGCGGAGAAGGGGTAATAAGGGATAAAATAAAACGATACCTTACAGACGCGGGTGTAAGGGATTCAATAGCAAGGATTGAACTTATAACATCCGCACGGTTTTTCGGATATGTCTTTAATCCTGTCAGTTTCTATTTCTGTTATAAGAATGACAATTCGATTGCGGCAATTGCGGCGGAGGTTAACAATACTTTCGGTGAAAAACACCTTTATATCCTTAACAAACCAGTAAAAAACATCGATAATAATTTTTTCTCCTTTGAACATGTAAAGGAATTTCACGTATCTCCATTTAATACTATCGACGGAAAGTACCTCTTCCAGTTTTCGAAATCAATGGATATGCTCGAAATAAGGATAACTCTTACCAGAGATAATCAAAAGATAATGGTTGCACGCCTGTCGGGGAACGCCAGGCCCTTTACATCGGAAAACCTTTTCAAAACTCTGAGGGAATTTCCTTTCACTGTTCTTAAAACTGTTCCGAGAATTTATAAGGAAGCATTCAAACTGTTTTTTTTCAGAAAACTCAGTTATGTTCCGAAACCGAATCCGTCAAGTCCCATGACGATCGGAACTCTCCCTCCGACATTATTTCAGAAGACCGCAAAACGCGTAATATTATCAATATTCAGAGAAATTAATACCGGCTGCCTTGAACTGTTCTATCCCGATGGTACTGCTGAATTTTTCGGAGATAAAGATTCAAAGAACAGGGCGAAAATCGTTCTCACTAATTACAGATTTTTTTCACGTGTTATGGTCAGCGGAGATATAGGACTCGGTGAATCATTTATGGATCATGACTGGGATTCTCCCGATCCGGTTAACCTTATAAGGTTTTTTATCGAGCATCTGGATATGGAGTGCCGGAATCATGTTGTGGCGGATCATGCCGGACTTTTATTGAACCGGATTCTTCACAGGAGAAAACTCAATACGGTTTCAGGGAGCAGAAAAAATATCAGTGCACATTATGATTTAGGAAATGATTTCTTCCAGACCTTTCTTGACACAACACTCCTTTATTCATGCGGCATTTACAAAACTAAAAATGATACCCTGACTAAGGCGCAGATGAATAAAATTCATACGATTATTGGCCAGGCTGATATCGGCCCGGAAGATCATGTACTCGAGATAGGTTCCGGGTGGGGAGGCTTCGCGGTTGAGGCCGTTAAAAAAACAGGCTGCCGTGTTACGACTATTACCCTGTCGCAGAAACAGCACGACTATGTAACATCACTTATCAGGAAGGAAAAGCTCGAGAAAAAAATTACTGTTTTATTGAAAGACTACAGGCACATGGAGGGTAAATTCGATAAAGTGGTTTCAATAGAAATGCTGGAAGCTGTTGGACATGAAAATTTCAGACATTTTTTTGCGGTACTGGAAAGACTTGTGAAGCCATCAGGTATCGCCGTGATCCAGGTCATTACAACTCCGGACCATCATTTCAGAGATTACCTGCGACGGATAGACTGGATACAAAAACATATTTTTCCCGGCGGGATTCTCCCTTCTGTCACGGCTCTCAGTGTTGCCATGGAGGAAAACTCAAAGTTTCATATTGAGAGCCTGATGAATATCGGACCACATTACGCACGGACTCTTCGAGAATGGCGGATTAAATTTATTGCAGCAAAAAACAGGCTCCTTGAAATGGGATATGATAAGGAGTTCCAGAGAAAGTGGCTTTACTATTTTTATGTATGCGAGGCCGGATTTGCCAGCCGGGTAACCAATGACGTTATTCTGACTTTTACGCGCCAGGGAAATTTATCCATATCAGGTTTTGAACATCTGTAAACTGTCATTATTTTTAATTAAAAAAGGGCGTATTGAATAATGACTATTTTATTAGGATAGTATGTCGGGGATTGATGGCGATGGAGTTATTAATCATTAATTCAGCTCCGGCATACTGCTTTAACAGGGAAATGGAAATGTCCTGGAGCTGCTGATCGGGAATACAGATAAGGCTTATAAACAATAAACAAAGTCTGGAATATTTGCGGTAATGCACTGAAACAGGTGAGTGTTGAAATCAATCCTGCATCACCAATAGGCAGTACCGGTAAAACATCCCCATAAAAGAGCTTGACGTCAGTCAGATAATGATGAATCTGTCAGAGCGTCATTGCCTGTCCTGCAGATGTAATTTCAGTTAAATGACAAATTAGAATTCCGGTTCAGAGGACGCAAAAAAAATTCCTTTTTTGCGTTACAATTTCATTCATAACTAACAGAGGTATATGATCCGTAATTTGACCAGATCGGCTAAAGACAGGGAGTTCATGAAATGCTATGCTGAGAACTATCCCGTGGTCCTTGGTTTTCTCATTTCAAAAGTGGGGAGCATTGACGATGCCGAGGATATCTGCCAGGAGGTCTTTATCCGGTTATACGGCAACATTGAAAATGTACGGGAAAAGAGGAGCTGGCTGTTCACAGCGGCGCGTTTTGAAATTACAAATTATTTCAATAAAAAGGGGACTGCCCGCAGCGATGCGGAGAATATTGATGATTATCATGACGATCCCGTCCTTGCGGAAGAGGACAATTTTGCGGAAAACAGGATAATTATCCGCGAAGTGATTGAAGATGAATCGAATTTCAGTGATGAAAAGGAGAAGGTTCTGTTTGATATGATTACAATCTACCGGTTTTCATACAAAGAAGCCGGCAAGTACCTTGATATGACCAGATGGCAGGCGGAATACAAATACCGGCAGATAGAAAAAAGGATATTGTCAAAACTGAATGAAAAAGGTATCAAAGAGCTGGGAAACCTTATATGAAAAATAGAGAAAATAGAAAATCGATGAATATGATAGCCGACCGTTACGGCCTCTCAACGCCCCTTTCTCCGGAGGCCAGAGATCGTATGGCTGCAGATTACAGCAGAATGTATAATGAAATTATGAAAAAAACCGCCGGAACCGCTTTCTTTACGGCAGTTGCGGCATGGATATTCTTTCTGCTGAAGAAGGGCGGTATCCCGGTAACGATGGCCAAATTTGCTGCTGCATCTCTGCTTGTTGTTTCAGCCGGTACAGGCGTATATCTCTCTATGAATAAACCGGAGATGGCAACAAAGCCGGTTGTTCCGGCGGTTAAATATACCGTTATGATACGTCCTTTTGTCAGCAGTTCGCTCGATCAGAAGGCGGGGGCGGCTGTTGCGGACTCTCTGAGGCAGGCTATTGACAATAAATACGGAGAGGGGTTTGCGAAAATTGCTGCCGGAACCGGTATGGGCGATACAAGGTGGACAGTTTTCGGAACGGTTGAATCGGTAAAGGGCACAACAGTAGTAATAATAAAGGTTGTAGATGCCGGAACCTCGCGCACAGTTTTCATGTCGGAGGAGAAATGCGCCGCTCAGGATCAATGCGGGGCCGCAGCGGCCAGACTGGCTGGAAAATTACCATTTAAAAAGAGAAAGTAGAAACTTAATCGCTGACAAAGCACTCCCGATTTCTTTAACTTGACATATACAAACGGCCGGTTATATAGTGCCTCCATATTTTTCAGGGAAGCGCTAATGAAACACTTCACCGTATTTTTATCTTTTATCATCATTATGACTTTTACAGTGACCTCCGGAGCGTCAGTTCATACGAATCATGTCGCTGTCCTTCAGTTCCGTCCGTCAGGAACATCATCAGCCCATGCGTCCATAACTGGAAGCTATGTCGAGATGGAACTGCTGAAGCGAAAAAACATAGTGCTCCTTGAGAGGGGGCAGGTTAAAAAAAAATACAGAATTGCCGACGCGGACAGCTATTCCTGCCAGGACAGTTCATGTGCTGTTCTCGCCGGACGCGAGCTCTCCGCGGATTATGTAATTCTCGGAGATGTCGTAAAAAACAGCCGTTACAGCATAAAGGTGAAAGTTGTCTCGGTTCCAAAAGAGAAAGTCGCATTTACATGTTCGGTACAGTATGACAGAGAGGATGAGGCAAGAAACGCTGCCGTGAAAATGGCAAAAAAAATTTTAACCGGTCTCAAGGATTACGATACGGCATCTGATATCCCTGATGATTCAGGGAATGGGAGTGATGGAGAACGGGGTAGAGAAATTCGTACAGGTATCGATCTTTTCATACCGGCGGGAAGGCTGGGAGATCTTATAAAACCCGGGGCAGGTCTGAATTGCGGAGTATCATTCCCCGGAATCGCGAAGGGCCTGCCCGGACCGCTTAAGAGGATTACGCCCGGTTTTGAAACCGGATTTTTCTATTCCAGCGGCAGAATCAACAGTGATGATTCCGGGCTGCTTGTGCCGCTCTCTTTTTCGTTTGGTTATCCTCTGAATGTTATCGAACGCGTGTATCTGATGCCGGTTATTACAGCCGGATTTACTTACATAAGATTTCATCATGCCGAAGGTTATGGTTTTAACATGCAGGATAATTCATCAGTATGGTCTATCGATCCCCATACGGGGTTGAAGCTGGTAGCGGGAAGGCCGTTGAGCGATAATATCTGTATCGAACTTTCCGCCGGACTCATGGTTATGATTGAAACTCCGGAGCCTCAATTGATTGCGTCAGCCCGGCTGGGCCTTTTATATCGTTTCGATGATATGTAATTTTTTTTTGAATGTCTGTTTTTTTTTCACACATTCCGGAGCGTTTTTCATTCTCCACTATGACGGGGGAGAGTTAAGTTGTATAAACACAATCCCGCGGTAATTTTAATAATTATCAAAATTAATAAAATTTGAGGTAATAGAATGATTAAGAAGATTGTTTTCGGTTTTCTTCTTGTAGCGCTCCCGGTCTTTATAAGCTGCTATAACAATACGGATGAAAAAAACAATACGCAAACCGCCGTTTCTTCTGATGAAAACGACGATGCGAAAAAGGCCGCGATTGCTTTTGATGATGTTTTCAGGCCTTCATGCCAGGAGGTAACAACATCGTTCAACAGCGCTACAGAAATTGATTCTATTGAAGCCATAATTAAAAATCAGATTGTCAGGTTTGACAATCCCGTCTTCGATTCAGTTGTCGATCTTGCACTCAGCAGCTGGAGCGAAGAATCTGTAGCGGCGCTGCTCAATCTCATTAAACTCGGAATTCTCAATCCCTGGACACTGCTGGATGAAACCACTCTGAGCGGAACACATGGCTGTGTATCCTGGAGCACAGGGGCCGGATTTGATCTGCAGCTTACAGAGGCCCTTAAGGATTACTTCAATAGCGACTGGTGGACGGTAACAGTACTGGCCGAGCTTGAAAAATGCGGAGATGCTTCCGGAAAGTTCAATGTGGCAATATCAGGTTCAAAACTCGGCGTGGTTTATCAGGTACATGTAACCGGTACCCTTACACTCGAGTCTATGCCAGGTAAAACTTTTGACCTCGACATCCTTTATGATCTTGAAAACTGTCTCGGTAAATGGGACTGTGTCGACTGGTCCGGCACGATCAGCGGTGTCACTATAAGCAATCTGGATTAAAACAGAAGAAAAAAATTTCTTGAAAAAACTCTGCAGCGGTTGTATCTATAAACAATCGCTGCAGAGCTGTAGAAAAGGGGCGGAATACGAATGAAACGATTATTATTGATAACAGCCGTATTTGTAATACTGATGTCCGGTGCCGGTTGTGAGGACATTATCAATAATATGGATTCGAAAAAAAAGCTGAGCGTTTCAGAATCGGCGCAGGCACTCGATGATTTAATCGGTATCTTCCAGGTTACTTCGGCCACCGGCTGTATCTTTACATTCGATTTCATAACGGATACAACGGGCGTGACTGTAAATGTATCGTCCGGCAGCGGATGCGCGGCCATCAATGGGAGCGGTTTTATCCCTTATTCCTTTTTAAATGAAGGGGAGGGGGGGCTGACACTTCAATTGAACGGATGCAGTAACGGAAACGATGCCGGCACGTCCTATACCGGGACGCTGACAGTATATCTAACCGGAAGCTCGGGAGTTATTACAGGTTTTGAATTTACCGGCAATGTTGAGGCCCGGGGGGAGATTCAGGGCCGCGTGAGTATAGATATCAGTTATACTGTGGATCTGAATTGCGTTTTAACATGGGACTGCTGGAGCGGATCAGTAAACGGTTACACCATCAACGCCCTAAGAGATGCTCTTGACTGATCAGTTTCCTGAGTAAAAGACAATCCGCTTCTGTCAGGAATTATTGTTGCCGTTACCTATAAATTTTGTGATCGATTTAACGAGGTAGTCCATATTTACAGGTTTTGATATATAATCATCGAAACCGGCCGCGGAAATCTTCTCTCTATCCTCAGGCATCGTATAGGCTGTAAGAGCAATAATCGGTATTGATGATTTCTCCCCGTATTTTTCCTTATCTCTGATGAGTTTAGCGGCTTCAATACCATCCATCTTCGGCATCTGTATGTCCATCAGTATAAGGTCCGGTTCTGCGTTATCGAGGATTTTTAACGCCTCGCTTCCATTTTCAGCTTCAAGTATGTGATAGCCCATCTTTTCGAGAATCCTCTTCAGGGCAAGCCGGTTTATCCTTTCGTCTTCAGCAATAAGGATTGTACACAAATTTCCGCTCTTGTTTAATTTTTCCGTCATTACCGGTTTAAGGTCTATTGCATGGTTCTCCGGCAGCTTGACGGATATTGATACCCGGACAGCGGTTCCCTTTCCGGGAGTACTGTCAATCTTTATAGTCCCGTTCATTAAGTTTACGAGATGTTTTACCAGTGTCAGGCCAAGGCCGGCGCCCTGAAACGTCCTTTTGTATGAGTTTTCCCCCTGCCGGAAAGGTTCAAATATCTGGGTCATCATATCGTCGGCTATTCCGATGCCGGTATCTCTGACAGATATGATGATATCAACTTCACCGTCGCATGAAACATCTTCAGCTGAGAGGTTGACCACAATGCTCCCTTTGTTTGTGAATTTAACCGCATTCGAAACAAGGTTTACGATAATCTGTCTGATCCTTGTTTCATCTCCGACAACTTCGATCGGTGTATTTTTTTCAATCTTCAGCAGCAGCGTGATCCCTTTCTCTTCACAATCCGTCGAATATCTTTCGTTAATGAAATTGAAAATTTCCCGCAGGCTGAACTGGGTTTCAGTCAGGATCAGTTTGTCGGATTCGACCCTGGAAAGATCGAGAATGTCATTTAAAAGTCTTGTGAGCCTCATCCCGGACTTTATTGCGATATTGACGTAATTCGCCTGTTCCTCGTTGACCCCGGTAGTCTGTATAAGCTGAAGCATGCCGAGTATTCCGTTTAACGGAGTCCGTACCTCGTGGCTCATGTTTGCAAGGAAATCGCTCTTTATGCTGCTTGCGGACTCAGCTGTATATTTTGCGTTCAGAATCGCTTCTTCATATTTTTTTCTTGCGGTGTTGTCTTCAATAATTCCCAGACCGCCGGTAATAGTCCCGTCAGGCAGCTTTATCGGTGTAAACATTGCTCTTATATATGTCGATTTAACGGCTGTTGTCGAGGCATAGAGCCCTTCATAGGTGCTCGGAGTGCCGTTAATTGCTGATTTTATCGATTCCACAACCCTGTCATCCGGGAGCTGAAGCATTTTAAGGCCGATCAGATTATTTCTGGATGAACCGATGATTTTTACAAAACTTTCATTGCATGTTGTAATAATCCCCTCGGTGTTGAAATGAAGAATACCCAGCGGAGCATTCTCTATAATCAACCGGGAGCGCTCTTCGCTCTCCATCAGGGCCTTCTCGGAAAACTTATGCCTGTTAAGTTCGTCGGCCAGTCTTTTTGTCTCTGCCTTGATCTGTTTGTCAGATACCCATATTCTGGCAAAAAATACCATTGAAAGAAGGAATATCAGAGTAATAACAGAAGATGCGATTTTCAGAATGGAGAGGCTCTCCCTGTCTTTCCTGATCACGGAGAACCATTTGTCATAAATTCTGTTAAATTTGCCGTTTGCTTTCAGGATATTAAGTCCTTCGTTTAAACCGGCGATAAGATGAGATTTACTTTTCAGTGATGCATAATGATATCTCTGTATCAAAACAGGATCGCCGGCTGTTGTCACATTTTCAATATCATATTTTTTAATCAGATAAAGGCCCAGGTATTTATTGATAATCGTGAATGAGTTTTTATCCATCGATATGTACGAAATAGTTTCAATAAGCCTGTCGGTTGTCTTTATCCTGTCGGCCGGGAAATTCTTATTCATGTAGTCTCTGGAAAAGCTCTCTTCATATGTAACGGGGGTCAGTCCTTTAAGACCGTACATGCTGAAATATTCCATATCTCCGGTGTTGATGAAAACGGAGTATCTGAACTCATGGTAGGGGATGGAGTATTCTACGAGCTTTGTTTTTTCCGCGAAATAGTCGGCCCTTTCAATAATATCAATCTTTCCCGATTCAAAATCTTTTTTTAGCTGATCGCTGCTAATAAGTTTTATTTCAGCGTTCCAGCCGATCTCGTCGGCGATGGCTTTTGTAAGTTCAACGGTGAATCCCGAAGGGAGACCATCCTTGTCGATAAATTCATAGGGGGGAGTGTCGGTGACTCCGCCGAACACAACAGTGTTTTTACCATATCCCGTCTTGGCAACAGCATTGGTATTCTGGCTCAGTAAAAGGAATAATAAAATGAAAATGATGCATGATCTGGAATGGCAGGAGATGAAACTAATTTTCAGGCGGCCGGATATTTTTTTTATGAACATTCTCTCCCTAATAGACATATTATTCCCCAATTTTTCCAAATCCTCATAGATGATAATAAACGGATTTATGCTGATTTGCAATTCAAAAATTTCAAATGTAAATTTTTTTAGACATTTAACTGAAGACGGGTAATATCTAAGAGCTGTTTTTTAAATCTATATTCTACAACAGAGAAAACATTCAGTTTTTTTAGAGGCTTTTGTTTCCGATAAACTCTTTTGGCCTGCCGTGCCGGATCAGTGCTGTATATTTCCGGGGATAACCGGTTTAAAAATTATATCATCAATTATATAGTATTGCTCTTTGCCGCTATTTACTTTAAAAACAGTCCCCACCTTATTACCTATAACCTGTGAACCGAGAATTGAGAAGACTGATAACTTTCTGTTTGATAAGTCCGAATCTTCGGGGAATACCAGATGGTACTCTTCACTTAATCCGGTACCTATATTTCTTAAAACAATTCTTGAGTCAATTGTCACAACATTTTCACTGATTTTTTTCGCATCGACAGGTTTTGACTTAAGTATATGCTGTTTTAACGCCTCAAGCGGCTGCTTCTCCGATTCATCATTCACAAGGTAATTTTCAAAATGGCTGAGTAATCTTTCGGAATCCTGTCTGGAAAAAACTCTCTCACTATTCATTGAACAATCCTCCATAATCAACGGATTACAGGTTTTGGTTAAATGACCGGAAAAGGGATAGTTGATCCCGAGGCACAATAGCCGGGAACTGAAAGATTTCCAGTCCGGTATCATTATCGGTATTATGCCGGATAACTGAGAATATATTTTTCTTGTTCTTGATCGGATTCTGACAGAAAAAGATGATTATAGTCTTCAGCCCCCGTCGAGATACTTTTTTATCTTTGCGTTAATACCGTCCGGGATTTTTACACCGAGAGATTTAATCCTTGTCAGATATTTATCGAATGAAGTGGAGTGGCTAGTGGTTGTCATAAAGATCTTGAAGAACGATCTCACAGATCCCTCGAGCTCCTTCCTGAATTCTATTCTTGTATTAAGGAGGTCCTCAACCGGGGCTATCACCCCGTAATTCACCGGCCTGCACATTGCCCTGTGCAGTACGAATCTCTGTGTTATCTCGCATTCGTAGTTCTCTTCCATAATACTTTTCTGGACAACGTTCAGGTTGATTGCATCGATAACCTGGTAGGAATATTTTCCCGCGAGGTAGCTGTCGAGCAGATCGATAACGTTTTTGAAGTGCTCTCCGTTGAAACATTCACCGGTGTAAACATCCGGAATCCTCAGATAGATGATCAGGTCTATGTCGGAACTGCTGCTCGAGAGTCCCATGTTGAGCGACCCGACGATATCGAACGCCAGCTCTCTGTGTTCATTCGTTATCTCTTCGAGAACCTTTTCCAGTTCCTGCATCCGTATCTCCGATTCTTTTGTCTGGAATCTGCGGAAAAAATTCCGTATATCGAGGAACAGTTCTATTTCCGGAATATGGGAATATTTTTCAGTTTTCATGTCATAATTATGCTGAAAGCGCAGGGCATTGTACCTTTCGGCATCGATAATTTTTTCAATGAATCTGCCGTCGCCGCGGGTATAATCGGCTATGGGATAAATATTATTGTTTACGAATTTCTGGAACTGGACGCGGGTGATTTTTTTATCCTCTTCGTTCAGGGTTATTTCGTAAAAAAATCCCCCTTCGGCTACTTCCCCTTTCGTCGTCGTTACCTCTCCGAAATTTGAAGGATTAAGATAAAGAGGTCCTTCTCCCTGGTAAAATCCCCAGTCTTCATGTATGTGGCCGGTAAGACATGCCTTGACATGGCTGTTCTCGCAGTATGTGCGGAGGGCCGGTGAACCGGAGGGGCCTTTCCAGGCCAGCCTGTCGTGTATTCCGTGAGCCGGCTGATGTGTAACTATAAAATCGGGTTTCACTGCCTTGAAAAAAAGAAACATCTCGTTGTTTTTATCCGGAGTTTTTATCCCTGCATGGTAGCGGATAATATAACGTTCAGGTATTCCGGCCGACCAGATATCGGCTCCGCCATATCCTGCGAAAATTACTCCGTTTATTTCGTGCCACTGCATATGCAGGTCCCTTTCATGCAGCGCGGTAAACCGGAGGTTCATGTCGTAGTTGCCGGGGAGGACGTAAATCTCCGAGTTGTTTTTTATCGAAAGGATATTTTCAAGGACTTTGTATTTCTGCTGCATTACGCGGCGGGCCCTGATTGTATACTGCTGGTAATCGAACGCCTTTTCTCGTGTTCCGGCATCCTCTCTGGGATCATCGATCAGCGTATCGACGAAATCTTCAAGTATCTCGCCGTTTCTGTCAAGTTTACGCCTCAGGCCGTTGAAGTACGTCTGAAGTTCATGGTAGTTAATCGCCGAGTCGAGGTTGTAAAACGGAATGTCTATCAGGTCTCCGGCAATAATATATACATCTGCGACGGTATCGATAAGAAGCTCATAGACCCTTGTGAATGAACCGTGTATATCCGTAAGGTAGATAATTTTCATTGTAACATCCCTGCCGAAGCTGTAATTTAATACTATAAAACTGAATTGTCAATTATAATAAGATATAAGCAATAAATGGATATGTATTACCACGTTGCATATGAATGAATTAGCCTGTGTAAGTTTATTGCCTGGCGGCTTTATGTTAATGATAAATAGAATATTGAAGCTGAAACATGATAATCCCTGTCGCGGAAAAAACGAATTTTAAATTATTATATAGCAAAATGACCTTGACTTTTAAATTTTAAATATCTTATTAGGTATATAGCATTTATCAAGCCATGTGCATTTAATGGAGAAAAGCGAAGATGAATATTTATGTAGGGAATCTGTCTTATAAGATGGGAGATGAAGATCTTGGGAAATTATTCAGTACTTACGGCACAGTATCAGAGGCAAAGATTGTTTTCGACAGAGAAACCGGACGTTCAAAAGGCTTTGGATTTGTAGAAATGCCGAACCAGGCTGAAGGTGATGAAGCAATCAAACAGCTTGATGGTAAGGAAGTCGATGGAAGAAACATCAAGGTTAACGTCGCAAAACCTAAAGAAGAAAAACCGCGCAGAAGTCAGAGATATTAAGAGGAATTAATAGAACAAATCCCTGCTCTTGTTTAATCCGTTCCGGTGAGATAATATGTTTCCCGGAACGGAAGTCGGGAACTAAATTTATATGGACACCTAACAGCTGTTCATAAAGGATGATAAATTGACAAAAAATAACTATCAGTATGAAAAACGGCAGAGAGATATCGCAAAAAAAAAGAAGCAGGAAGAAAAACGTCAGAAAAAGTTGAACAGAAGTTCTGATGTTAACGAAGATAATCCGGAAGAGTTCAGTGACAATAACGAAAACGCTGAAGATTAAATAAGCATTAAGTATTCAGTTAAATCCCCGCCGGAGCGATTCCTGTTCCGGTATCAGAAATTAAAAATAATCCCGAAAATTGCTGATATAATAATTTTAAATATTACCTGATAATTATATTTGATGAAAGTTCAGCGGAAAATCGTGTATTTATGCACAATATTTATAAAATGGTTTGTTAAATGAAGAAGTTAAGGCTCGACTTCTTTCTGGCAGAGCGTGGGCTCTCAACATCAGTAGAACAGGCCAGGAAGGAGATCATCTCCGGATGGGTAAAGGTGAACGGGGAGACTCTGAGAAATCCCTCTGAAAAAATCTACGGCAATGAAACAGTAACAGTGGAAAGGCCCGGCGGATCTTTCGTAAGCCGCGGCGGTGAAAAACTGCAGCGTGCGTTAAATGTTTTTAAAATAGACCTGAATGGGGTTATCGCCCTCGATCTCGGCGCATCAACAGGCGGGTTCACCGACTGTATGCTCAAATCGGGAGCGGTCAAGGTTTATGCGCTGGATGTGGGGTATAACCAGCTTGATTATTCTCTCAGGATAGATCCGCGGGTCGTTGTTATGGAGAAAATCCACGCCAGGGATATCTGCAGGGAGATGTTTCCAGACAGAATAGATTTTTTTACCGCGGACCTCTCTTTTATATCAATTCTTAAAGTACTCCCTTCGGTTTATAATACCTTTGACAGTATAAGGGGTGTCGCGCTGATAAAACCACAGTTTGAGGCCGATACATCACAGCATCAAAAGGGTGTAGTAAAAAATCCCGAAGATCATATCGCAATTCTTACCAGTGTAGCTGCCGGAATTGCTGAAACAGGATTCGATATCGGGGGGATTACATATTCTCCCGTAAAAGGGCCCGCAGGAAATATTGAATTTCTGTTTTTATTACACAAAAATGGCTCTTTGAGGGGTCAGAGCATACCGGCAGAGCGCCTCAATGGAATTATTACTGATATAGTAGAAACTGCACATTATGACCTGAAATGATAAAAAAAATAATTTTAAAATTTTTCTTGTTGCTAATTTTTAAGCGATTTTTTAGAAAATGACTGCTAAAATACAAAGGTTTGCCGGTTTTTTTTAAATCTTGATTTTCAAATTATAACATGGCTATTTCAGAGTTTCCTTTATAGAAAGCCCTGACTGAAGAACCCGGTTTTGCATAGTAACCGTTTCTTTCGGCGCAGGATGAGTCGCCTTCAATCAAAAGAAGACTCTGATATAATAATATTTTGATTATAATAATCAACAGGAGAGAAAAATGAAAATATTGGCTTTAAATTGCGGAAGCTCCTCTTTGAAATACCAGCTTTTTGATTGGGAGAAAAAAGAAGTTATTGCAGTGGGTATTGTTGAGAGAATCGGAATTGATGGATCTTTCATCAAGCATGAAGTTCCGGCAAAAGACAAAGAAATCAAGACAGAAACCGCTATTCCGGATCATAAAGTAGGTATCGGACTTGTACTTGATGCGCTTGTAAAAGGCGAAGGCGCAGTTATTTCCGGAATGTCTGAAATTTCAGCAGTTGGTCACAGGGTAGTTCATGGTGGAGAAAAATTCAACCACAGCGTATTGATCGATGATAAAGTTATCGAAGCCATTAAAGGCGTATCCCATCTTGCACCGCTGCACAATCCGGCGAACCTTATAGGTATAGAAGCCGCTATTGAATCGCTTCCGGGATGTCCGCAGGTTGCTATCTTTGATACAGCTTTCCATCAGACAATGCCGAGCCACGCTTACATGTATCCTGTTCCCCATGAGTGGTATGACAAATTCGCAGTAAGAAGATACGGATTCCACGGAACAAGTCACCTCTACGTTTCAAAAAGAGCTGCTGACCTTCTCGGAAAAAGCGCAAAAGACTGCAATATCATCACAATGCACATAGGAAACGGAGTTTCATGTTCAGCTATCAAGGGCGGAGTCAGCGTTGATACTTCAATGGGTCTTACACCTCTCGAAGGAGCTGTAATGGGAACCAGATGCGGCGATATCGACCCGGCAATCCCTATGTTTATGCAGAACGAACTCGGCGTTGGTCCGAAAGAAATGGACACACTTCTTAACAAAAAATCCGGTCTCCTCGGAATTACAGGAAAATTTACCGACAGACGTGATATCCTTTCCGGTGCAGAATCAGGCGACGAAAAATGCAAACTTGCAGTTGATATGGAATGCTACAAACTGAGAAAAATTCTCGGTTCATACGCAGCGGCTCTCGGCCATGTTGATGCAATCGTTTTCACAGCAGGTGTTGGTGAGAACTCTGGCGACATCAGACAGAAGGTAATTGAAGGACTCGATTGCCTCGGAATCGTTGTAGATAAAGAGAAAAACCTCGGAACAAGATCAAAACATGGTGAAACTCTTATCTCCAAGCCTGAATCAAAAATCAAGGTTTTTGTTGTTCCTACAAACGAAGAGCTCGTATTCGTAGAGGACGTTGTTGGAATACTCAACAAAACTTATGATGATCATATGGTTTACAAGTATACATTCCTGAAAAAATAATTTTTCGCAGGATAATCCGTCCGCAGATTAGCGGACGGATTTAACAAAATAAAAAAAGAGGCTGTTTCGAAAGGACAGCCTCTTTTTTATTTTGCTGCAGGGCAAAATACATTCATTCCTCAGGCAGTATCTGATGCACATGTATCGGCAGCCTGCCTCGGGGAATCGTATCCTGCACATATCTGTAAAAACCGGGTTTTTTACTCGGGTAAAGATGAATTATGGTTGACCTTCCCATTAATCTGATGAAAATAAATATAGGGATGTAACTTAAGTCATTCAAAGTAGTATATTGTAGATGTACTGTGTTCCGTTTAATTTTGCTGATTAATCGGTTCATTCCCGGCAGTAATAATAAACAATGACTGCTGTTTCGTTGAAGACGCACCATATACGAAAGTCCCTGTACGGGTGATCCCGGCTGTAGCATATGCGGGGCATCCGGAATAAAAAGTTTTACTCCGGATGCACTGTGATGACTTCCGGAACAGTCCGTTACATAATGCTAATTCTGGATATGAGGAAGATGAAAAAAATAATTCTGCCTGTAATATTGACGATCTTTGCACATACCGCCTACGCATATGATATGAAAAATATAGCGGCATATCCTGTCCCTTTCAATCCTCAGAAAAATATGCTGAAGATAGGATTGCCGGCCGGTGTATCCGAACCTCATACATCTGTAAGAATAGAGATATTTGATATAAACGGCGATACAGTAATGACAAGATCCGCATCATCTCTGCCGGTTATATGGAACGGAAGAAATACAAGCGGCGGCTTCGTTAAACCGGGATTATATATGGTTAAAATAGAGATTGATGATAATAACGGCGATTACGGAAAAAAAGTCATCCGTATTCTGGTAGATTACTGAGGCCGGTAAATTTATGAAATATAAAATATCCCTGATAACAGTATTTCTTTTTATAGCATCCTTTTCGTATGCGGAGAACGCGGGGAGCAGAGGGGCTTTTACCAGGGGGGGCTGGGCCGGTGCAAGATACACTGCTTCCGGTATGTCGGGAGAGGTGCTAGCCGATGATATTTTTTCAATATACTGGAACCCGGCTGGTCTGACAGAACTTCGCGCAAAGAAGAAACTTACCGAGAGCCAGATCGCGGAAAAGGCCAAACAGGGGAAGGTCGACCAGATAACAGAAGAGGACCTTCTTAATTTTTCTGAAAGCGACAGTAAACAGCTTTTTTTTAACATAGGGGGATCATACACGAACCTTGACATAGACAGAGATGCCGGTTTTGCGGGATTCGCGTTTAATTTTTTCAGGGGTATAATCGGCGCAGGGCTCTATTCTGTTACATCTACAGGGATAGAAACAAGGGACGATAACGGAACACTTACCGGTACCGCGAAATACGCGGCTTATACGGGGATTCTCTCATATGCGCAGCAGTGGAATATTTTTTCATTCGGCTTGTCCGCGAAGGGATATTATGAAAATATCGGAAAGTCGGCCTATTCCGGAGCGGGCGCGGACGCCGGGCTGCAGATTTTTGTTCTTCCGTTCCTGAAATGCGGCGTTATGGTCAGGGATGCCTTCGGATTTCTGAAGCCCCAGGACGCTCCGGATTCCGAAAAGAGATACGATCTCTTCAAGCCGCAGATTAAAACAGGTTTTGCGTTTCTTACAAACGCGGGTGTCAAGATCTCTCTTACCGGGTCAAAGAAACTGGAACAGCCGGGCTATGAGTTCGGTGCCGGTATCGAGTACGAGGTTTCAAGATTTCTTACAGTAAACACCGGGATTTTTGATAATTATTTCTCGGGGGGATTTACTCTTAAACTGTTGAATATGGATGTGTCTTACGCCATTAACTTTGACAGAATAGATTACGGTTACAACAATACCTTTTCCCTGGCTCTGCTTTTCTGATGGATAAGCCTAAAAAGACACGGATAATGGGGATACTGAATGTGACCCCCGATTCTTTTTATGACGGAGGGAGATATAACAGCATTGATAGCGCTGTCTCCCGTGCGCTGCAGATGTATGAAGAGGGTGCTGATATCATAGATATCGGAGGGGAGTCAACCAGGCCGGGCGCTGCACAGGTCAGCTGTGCTGAAGAGATAGACAGGGTTGTGCCGGCAATAGAGCGAATAGTTAAACAGGTGCCGGTCCCGGTTTCTGTCGATACGAACAAATCGGCGGTAGCGCTTGAAGCGGTGAAGGCCGGAGCATCGATAATAAACGATATCAGCGGCCTAACCTTTGATCCCGAAATAGTGAAAGTCGCGGCTGAATACGGAACAGGACTTGTGATAATGCATATCAGGGGGACGCCGGCCGATATGCAGAAAAATACCGAGTATAACAATATTATCAAAGATATACTTGATTTTTTGAACAGATCAATAAATATTGCGTTAAAAAGCGGCGTTTCCGGGGAGAAGATTGTAATCGACCCCGGTATCGGTTTTGGTAAAAGTCTGGAACAGAATTACGTTATTCTGAACAATATAAAGGAATTTTCCGGTACAGGTTATCCTGTACTCATAGGCCTTTCGAGAAAATCGCTTATCGGCAGGCTTTATCAGGGTGACGAAGACAGGCTCCCCGCGACGATAGCGCTTAATGCCGTTGCGGTGAACAACGGGGCCGATATTATCAGGGTGCATGACGTCAGGGCACACAGGCTGGCTATGGATAGTATTGATTTCTTAAAAAGGGCAGTGTTTTAATCAGATGGAAGAATTGACAAGAAATATAATCAGCTCTGCTTCATCTTTCTGGGATTATTTCAGGAATGTCATAGATATACTCATTGTCGCCTACCTGTTTTACTGGACCTATAATTTTCTGCTGAATACCAGGGCCGTTCAGCTTCTGAAGGGCGTGGTTGTAATCTTTATTGTGGCAGTGATAGCCGGGATCCTTCATCTTGATACGCTGGACTGGCTGATAAAAAATATCACATCCTACCTTGTTATTACGGTAATAATTCTGTTCCAGCCCGAACTCAGACGTCTTATTACAAGGTTCGGCCAGAAAAACTGGCTTGTGAACGAGGCGAGTTCGGAATCGTTTCAGCTTGACGAGCTTGTAAGCGCCGTATTTGCCATGGCCGAAGAGAAGGTCGGTTCTCTGATCGTAATCGAGAGAAATACAGGGCTTAAAAGTTTTGTTGAATCCGGTGTTGTCGTAGATTCCGGCATTTCGGAAGAACTTATCAGAACAATCTTCTTCCCTCTGACTCCTCTGCATGACGGCGCTCTGATAATCCAGGAGGGACGTATTGCCGGGGCGGCATGCTATCTCCCCCTGAGCGATTCGAAACAGATAAAAAAACATCACGGAGCAAGACACAGGGCCGGACTCGGCATAGCCGAGGAGACTGACGGACTTGTTATTGTAACTTCCGAGGAGCGCGGCGAGATATCGATTATGGTCAACGGGAACCTTATACCGGCGATTAAAAACAGCGATTTAAAGAACATGATACTCTATTTTATGAATCCTAAAACAGCGTACGAGGAGACATATAATATTTAAATGAAACATTACATTGAGGCTGTAAAAAAAATAATTGAAAGCAGAAATCTTGTCCCGAAATTCTGCAGCATACTGCTTGCGGTGGTTTTGTGGGCCTACATTTCCAGTTCGAAAAGCGGTGATGTTAAATTTAAAATCCCTGTTGCTTTAACCGGGCTTCAGGAGAATTATATAGTTTCCAAAATATCGAGTAAAGTGGTTACTGTTGAAATATACGGCGACAGAGACGAGTTGAAAAATGTAAGTTCAAAAAACATAAAGCTGGCAGTCGATCTGACAGGAGCGGAACCGGGAGTTCAGAAATACTATCCGGTACAGTACCAGAGAGTTGATCTCAACGATGATTTTAAAATTGACCTGTCACCGGAAGAGCTGAAGATACTGATTGAAAAAAAAGCTGTCAGGAATGTCAAAGTAATACCGCGCTACAAAGGCTACACCGAAAAGGGATTCATGGTGGGGAAGATCAGGTGTAATCCTGAATACGTGAAGGTTACGGGGCCCGCTTCCGTGATAAATAACATAGGAGCGGTTTATACCGACTTCATACCTGTTGATGAAAAGAACGCACCCTTCCGTCAGGATGTCAGGATTGAGAGAGTCAATGAAGAAGGGGTCGAGTACAGTGCCGGCAAGGTCAATGCTTCGGTGCCCGTGATGAATTATTCCGGTACGGTTTCGTATGAAATACCGGTCTCTATCAAAAACAGGAAAAAGGGTTTTAACTATACAATCAGTTCCGATAAAATTAAAATTAACGTGATGCTCACTGAGAATAAAAACGTTACTGACCGCTCCTTCTCCGCGTATATCGATGCGGATGAGATTGAAATAGATAATGATCTGCTTGCCAGGAACGGCAAGATTGAAATTACAGGTTATGTCCATGCGGATGGAGATACGCCTGAAACCGATAGTATCGTATTATCGGCAAATCCTGACAGGATTGAAATAGTTGTAACAAAAGAATGACAGAGGCGGGCGCCGCATTGAGGCACTGCTGAAATCCGGAGATGAATATGATAGGCAGACTGTTCAGTTTAATATTTTTTGTGTTTATAGGTTATATAATTTTAAAGCTGTTGAAACTGATCTTTCAGATTGGTAAAACTACCGGAGAGTTTAACCGGCGAGTGGATGAAATGAACCGTGAGAAGCGCTCTTCAGGCAAAGAAAAGAAGGGGAAAGTTATTGAGCTTGATAAAAATCAGTATAAGGTTGAGTGAAGATATTTGATGAAAAAATATATACCGGTATTTATTTTACTGCTGCTGTTCTCGTGCGGTAAACATCATGGTGAGTTTGCTTTCAAGAATCCTGAGGACAAAGGATATAAGATACATCAGAGCAGGCTTGAGTTTGATTCATCAAAGGAGATCGGCTGGATCTACAGGTTTAAAAGATTTCCCGGCGATAGGGTAAATCTGGGTGTTGTAATATTAAAGAAAGAACTCGGATGGATAGATATAGTTACCACATCGGATTATATCGATAAATCGAAAAATATTGTCTATGGCACCCTGAAGGGACTCGAGCCGGGGGATTACAAAATTGTTATAGTTGAAACTACGGTTTCCGGAAACAGAAAGATTGATGAAGTTGAAGTATATATCTACTCCGATGAAGAAGTCCTGGATTAAACCCGCCTCAATCCTCTTTTGTCTTTTTTATTTTTGAAGCTCTGTTTTCAGCCTGACTGTTCACCCTGTTTATTGTGTCCACCGTTTCTGTAAGCTTCTCTTTCTGCTTCTGGATCTCATCAAGGTCTATCCCGCTTTTATCGAGATACTGCTGAAGTGCCGGATCAATTTTTTCACCTTTATAGTTCAGATAACCGGCATACAACAGCAGGGCGATTAACAATATTACTATCAGCTTTACGATACGCTTCAGTATTGAATAGATCAGAAGCGATGCGAGCAGGATGACAATCGCCAGCAGAATTTTGTTTGCCAGCAGGGAGTTTATGATCTGTTCCATTGCGCGGTTATACCATCCGGAAATTTTTTATTCGGCTTTTATTAAAACGTTATTTTACAAATGTAAATTTTATCAATCAAATATTTAATTTGTACAATTAATGTCACTGCGAGGTATGGAATGCCGAAGCAGTCTGTTTTGTACATATACCTGTTTATATTGTGAAATTATAGTTTTTTAAAACAGATTGCTTCACTTTGTTCGCAATGACAGTGGTCTAAACATTTCGTGAACTACTATAATTTCAGTATAAGCGTTTAAATAGATTTTAAAAAATCACTATATAAACCGATTATTTCTTGCAATGATTTTTTTATTTATAGAAAATGATTTAACATAGCCCGGGTTTTAAACTGGAGGAGTCAATGGAATTTAAGAAGGTGCTGAAAAAATCGGTCTTCCTCGATCCTTTCAACGGATTTGACCGGGGTGGGCGTGAATGCGAAATCAGGACAGATCCTCTTACCGGGAGGAATGTGAGGATACTTTTTTTCCCGCCGAGAATGCTCCCGGAACCGGACCTGGAAGCGATTAAGAGGAAGGATACAGGTTTCTGCCCGTTCTGTGCGGAAAATATAGAGAAGATAACTCCGAAGTTTAACCCGGAACTTTTCAGCAGGGAGCGTTACAAATCGGGTGAAGCGGTATGTTTTCCAAACGCTTTCCCCTATGACGAGAACGGCGCCGTAACGGTGATGACAGATAAACACCTGGTGCTGATTGATGAATTTACGCCGGAGATCATGAAAAACGCATTCGCCTGCTGCGTTGAATTCCTGAAAGATGTGGAACAGAAACAGCCCGATGCGCAGTACCAGTCGATCAACTGGAACTATCTCCCCGTTGCCGGAAGCTCGATAGTACATCCCCATCTCCAGATAACGGCCTCTTCGATCCCGACGAACTACTATTCCGATGTTCTGAAAACGATAGACGCCTCGGATGTGAATGTGTTCGAGGACCTTGTGAATTCCGAGATCGCAATCGGTGAGAGGTTTATCTCCCGCGGAGAGTATTTTTCATGGATGATCGCTTTTGCCCCGGGCGGAATTTTTGACCTGATGGCGGTATCGCACGCCTGTTTCCCTCCTGTCGAACTTAAAGGGGGGAGGCTTGATGAGCTGATTGATGGTATTCTTAAAACGATTAATTTTATTAAAACATACAATATCATCAGTTATAATATGTCGTTATTCTTTATTCCGGGCAATCAGAGGTTTATACCGCACATGAGGATATGTCCCAGGACTAATGTTCCGCCCCTTGATACCAGTGAGATTAATTATATGAAGATGCTTCATAACGAACCTATGTCGACAATGAAGCCGGAACTTGTCGCTGAGGCGATGAAGAAGGTGTGGAACAGTAAATAGAAATAAAAAAGGGCAACCTGTGATTGCCCTTTGATATTAGCGGGGGAGGGACTCGAACCCCCCACACCACGGATATGAGCCGTGTGCTCTAACCTACTGAGCTACCCCGCCGGGTTTTATTAGCGCGGGTAGGACTTGAACCTACGACCTTTGGGTTATGAGCCCAACGAGCTGCCAACTGCTCCACCGCGCGATCTGTAAGCAACCTAAATAAAGGACATATAAGTGTCAACATTTTTTAGTAATAAATAAAAATTAACAGAATATTTTTAATTTCACTATCAGCAGAGGGTATAGACCTGCTTTGTATATTGGAAAAGTTTGAATATATTACTCAAAATTGTATAAATTATAAGAATGCGGCAGTTTCGTCTTTTTTAGTTATAGCTATTAACTATTTAATTAGTATATCAAATGTCACTGCGAGGCATTGAATGCCGCGGCAGTCTGATTTGTAAATATACATGTGTTCATTATGAAACTATTGTTTTTTAAAACAGATTGCTTCACTTTGTTCGCAATGACGGAGGTTTGATCATTTTATGAGCTGCTATAGTACAGATAGTTTAGGCTATGGGTGAGAATTGGGAAATAATTTTCTAATTGCTCTAAAAAACCACAGCAGTTTTATGTTTAACGACGTTAAGACGATGCCGGTGACAATTTCACGTCAGCTCCGGTCGATCAAAATTATCCTCTGTCAAATGAAAACTTATTGACCTCAGAGTGAAAATAATTGATACAAAGTAAAAAGGGAGAGGGTATGCTGAATCCATTCAAATTTCTTCGCAACAGGAAAGTGGGGCTTGCGCTGGGGAGCGGAGGGGCCAAGGGTTTATCGCACATCTCGGTCATTGAATACCTTGAGGGCCTGCAGATCCCTATTGACATGATTGCCGGGTCGAGTATCGGCGCTGTCGTGGGGGCAGTTTATCTCTGCGGCAATTTAAGGAAGATGAAGGATGATATGCTTTCATTTTCAAAGAAAGACTTTCTCTCTGCGGTGGACATGACTATCCCGAAGTCCGGCTTTATCAAGGGAGATAATTTTAAAAAATTTTTAACAAAATATATTCCTGCAGACAGAAAGATAGAGGAACTGCCGAAGCCCCTCGCTATAGTGGCTACAGATTATTACACCGGAAAACCTGTAATTTTCAGAAAAGGAAATATCATTGAGGCGGTAAGGGCGAGCGTTTCTATTCCCGGGGTAATTATTCCGGCGGTATACGGTGATACGTTTCTCCTCGACGGAGGGGTGTCTAATCCGCTTCCGATCGATGTGGTAAAAGATATGGGGGCCGGTTTTACCGTTGCAGTAAATCTCCATCCGGGACTTAAGGTGACGAAAATTGAAAAATATGTAAAGAGCGGGGCGGAGAAGATAGGACTGAACATCTTCCGCGAGGATATTCATTATGCTGATGAGGATAAAAAGAACGAAGAAAAAAAAGTTTCCGTTGAGGATATAAATAATCTCTCCCCTGAAAAAAGAATACAGGCGAAGCTGAAGAGCAAAATAGATAACTGGCTCGTCCGGAAAAAAGAGAAAAAAGAACAGCAGGATATCTACCCCACCATTTTCGAGGTGATGTTTCAGTCGATTGATATCATGGAATATGTAAATACGCAGAATATGCTGAAATATCATTCACCGACTGTATTAATAGAACCGGCACTGCTGCAGACCGGTACTTTAAGTTTTAATGACGCGAAAAATATTTTTGCTGTGGGCTATGCCGCTTCAGCCGAAAAAAAATTCGAACTTCAAAGAAAGATCAGGTTATGGATATAAAATGAACAGGATACCCATTTTTTTAAAAAATAACTACTACCTTGCCACCGCGCTGCTTATGTTTCTCTCTTTTCCGTCGTACGATTTTATACTGCTCAGGTATTTCTTCATTTTCGCGTGGTTTTCGCTCTTTCCGCTGTTTGCCTTTGTCTCAGGTAAACCGCTTAAAGATGTGTTTTATACTTCGTTTGTAACGGGACTTTTAGGGAACCTGCTGGCCTACGGGTGGATAGGCAACTTCGGCGCGAAGGTCCAGGGTGGATACTTCGTTGTTCTCCTTTTCCTTATACCGAGCCTGACCGCGTTTTTCACTATAAAGGTTGTTGTTGCTGAATTTTTTTCACAGAAATTTCCGTCATATAAAATATTTATCTATCCCTCGGTGTCGGTAATAATCGATTTTGTACAGTCGATAGGTTTCCTCGCCTTTCCATGGACCTATATCGGCTATTCGCAGTTTACTTTTACCCCTTTTATCCAGATGGCGTCGGTTACAGGAATACTTGGCGTGAATTTCCTGATGGTTCTGTTTAACATAGTCTTTTCGGAATATGTACTGGGATTTGATGGAAAGCTTTCCGGAATCAGGGACATTTACAGAAACCGGTATTTCAGAAGAGTTGCCGCCCTGTTTCTGTTGGTAGCTGTTATTACGGTTTCGGGATCAGTGAGGCTGTTAAAATACAGCGACAGAAGCAGTGAAAATAGTGATAAAATACTGAAACTGGCCCTGGTCCAATCCTGCATATCGCCCTGGGAGAACTGGTCGGTCAATAAATTCGAATATCTATCCGAACTGATGTATTACACCAGGGAGTCGTTAAAATCGAATCCCGATTTCATCGTATGGTCCGAATCGGCGACACTTGAGCTTATCTCTTTCAGGGCGCTCAGGGGGGAGAAAGACGGCTTTGACGATACCCTCTTTAATTTTATCAGGGAGTGCGGAAAACCGCTGCTGACCGGAGAGATAGGGATCAAGGTCAAAAGGGGTGACAACCGCATAAAATACTCTCCTCAGAATAATGCCGTGCTGATCAGCGGTAATGGCGAGGTGCTGAGGACTTATTCGAAGATGATACTTGTCCCTTTCGGGGAATGGTTCCCCTATGAAAAATGGTTTGCTCCCGTAAAACAGCTTGTTGAAAGCTTCGGAGGGTCCGATTTTGTGCCGGGCGATAAGCCTGAACTGTTTCAGATCAACGGTCTGAAGTTCGCACCGTTGATCTGTTATGAGGGTGTGTTTTTCAGATTGTGCAGAGAGTACCGTAAAATGGGCGCCGATTTCATGGTTTATATTACGAATGACGGCTGGACGGATGATTACAGCGACCATTACCAGCACTACTCCGCTGCGGTGATACGCGCTATCGAGAACGGTATATGGATTGTCAGGGCGGGCAATACAGGCGTTACGGCGCTTGTCGATCCCGAAGGTAGAGCGCGCAGATCGATCCCGATACTGAAGAAGGGTTATTTGACAGGTGAGATCGATATCTCGCAGAATGTTAATACCATCTATACCGCATGCGGCGATCTTGTACTTTATGCTTCGATGCTCTTTTTTGCGGTAATTACCTTTATCTCTTTTTTCCGGTTTTTGAAAGAGAGGAGGGGTGCGGAATAGATCTTTTTTAAAATATTATCCATAATCCGCAGGGTAAAATAAAAGGCTTTACAAAAAAAAAACGGTCTATAGAAACGAGTAATGTTGCCAATTTGTACAGAAAATTAACAGTTTTTTATACTCCTCTTTTAATAAAGGTAATAAATAATAGTTTTCTGTGCGTTTGACGGAAAGAGATGTGTAACTCATGGTTTTTTGTATGAATTTTCACTCTTCGTTTGTCCGGAACAATATAGCTTAAATAAAACGGTTTGTCTGAATTCAGGAAAATTTTAAATATGCCGTTTCGGCAGTATTAAGGAATTCTCTGCCTCAGAAAACATTTTTATTTCTGATGTAAATAAAAGTTTCAGTACAATAATACAATTGATGAGATAACTCAGGAGGTTCTTGAATGTTGAAGGAGTACAAAACTGGTGAAATCAGAAACGTAGCGATAATAGGACATGGAGGAACAGGAAAATCGACACTGCTTGAAGCGATGCTTTTTGTCGGAGGGCATCTTGACAAGATGGGGAGTGTTGATAACGGAACGCTTGTTTCAGATTTCGAAGATGACGAGAAAGAGAGAAAGATATCGATAAAAACAACTCTTTCGTATGTTGAATTTGAAGACACAAAAATTAATATAATTGATACCCCCGGTACAGCGGATTTTATCGGCGAGACTCATTCAGCTCTTCAGGCAGTTGAGACGGCGATACTTGTAGTGGATTCAGTTGACGGAGTTCAGATTGAGACTGAAAAGGCATGGAGATATCTCTCCGAGCACAATATACCGAGGATCGTCTTTGTAAACAAGATGGACAAGGAGAGAGCGAATTACGACAAGGTAATTGAAAATCTCAAAACAAGCCTCGGAGTTAATGTAGCATCTCTCTGTATACCCAACGGAGAGGGTGAGGCATTTAAAGGGGTTGCCGATACAGTAATGATGAAACTGTATACTCCCAAGGGTGACGGAAAAGACGTTACTGTAAGCGAGATCCCTGGCGACTTGAAGGAACTCGCCGAGATGGAGAGACTGAACCTTACAGAACTTGCTGCTGAAGGTACCGACGAGCTTATAGAGAAGTTTCTCGGCGGAGACCAGCTGACCGATGACGAGATTAAAGCCGGTATAAGGATTCAGCTCGCTGCGGGAAAACTGACACCTGTTATATGCGGATCGTCACAGAAGGTTATCGGTATTAAAAACCTTATAAGAGTAATCAAGAATTTTTCGCCTGCTCCCCAGGCCGGAAAAGAGTATAAAGGACATGAGCAGTTCCATCCCGAGAAAGAGGTTCTCGTAAAGATGAGCGATGCCGGCCCTTTCAGCGCGGTCGTCTGGAAAACAGCAATCGACCAGTATGCGGGAAGGTTTAACTATGTGAAAGTTATCTCGGGCCAGCTGATGCCCGATTCAGAGATACTTAACTCTACAAAGAACATCAAGGAGAGAGCCACAAAGCTCTTCACAATGATAGGACACAAGCAGGTGGACGTATCGAAACTCTGCGCCGGCGATATAGGAGTACTTGTGAAGCTTGACAAGACCACGACACTTGACACTCTCTGTGACACGAAGAATTCGGTTGTTCTTCCGATCATCAAACTGCCTCAGCCTGTATTCTCCTTCGGTATCGAAGCGGCGAAGAGGGGTGAAGAGGACAAGATCGGCCAGTTCCTCAACAAAATGGCTGAAGAGAATCCTACAATTACGTACGGTTTCAACGCGTCTACATCAGAGTCTGTTCTTTCCGGTATGGGAGAGATGCAGCTTAATATCATTCTCAAGAATTTAAGAGAAAAACTGAAACTGGATATAATCACTAAAGTTCCCCGTGTTGCATATAAAGAAACCATTACGAAAAAAGCCGAGTCGCAGTATAAACACAAAAAACAGTCCGGCGGCCACGGTCAGTATGGAGAGGTACATATCCGTGTTAAACCTCTTGAGCGCGGAAAAGGTTTCGAGTTTGTAGACAGCATCGTCGGAGGAGTTGTTCCGAAACAGTATATTCCGGCCGTTGAAAAGGGTCTGAGAGAGGGTCTTGAAGAGGGCGTACTGGCGAAGTTCCAGGTAGAAGACGTCTGGACCGAGCTCTTTTACGGTTCGTACCACGATGTAGACTCTTCAGAGATGGCTTTCAAAATCGCGGCGAGATCCGCTCTTAAAATAGCGATGGAACAGGCCGGTCCGCAGATTCTTGAGCCTATTATGAACGTCAAGATAATGGCTGATAAGGAATTCATGGGCGATATCATGAGCGATATCACCAGCAGAAGGGGACGCGTGCTTGGTATGGACAGCAATGATAACGCTTCAAGTCATATACAGATAGTTAAGGCTCAGGTCCCGCAGGCAGAGATGCTCAGGTACAGTACGGACCTCAGGGCTATGACAAGCGGCAAGGCGACATTTGAGATGGAGTTCTCTCACTATGATCCGATTACCGGAAGAGACGCTGACAAGATAATCGAAGAAAGGAAGAAGTTCCTTGAAGATGAAGCAAATAAGTAATTTTTTCAACAGCTGAATAATGCCGGGGTGATATATGTTATGTATATCACCCCGTTTTATTTTAATGCAGGAGAAATTATAGTTGTAACAAATTGCTCCGCCATATACAAAATATTTTAAGGCTGATCTGTTTTTAAAATGGGATTCTGTTTAATAAGTGACGACATAGCAATTTACAGTACTCTGTCATTCCGGCCGTAGAGACAGCAAAGAGCCGGAATCTGCTTTTTTATAAGGAATAGATCAGCCAGGGCTCTTCCTCCGGTCGCCCGCCTGCACGGGGGTGATATCTGGAGTACTGATCAATTTCTAAACTGTTATATTATTTATTAATCAGGTATATTCTATTATCAGTTTCCGCCCGTCAGGGAAGGGAAATCAAACAAAGTATAGATGAAGTAAAAAATCGTGACAGAAAGGTATAAAATAAATCTATCGCTGATGCTGATTGTATCGTTTTTTCTGCATGCGATATTTATTACCGCGATATCTCTTCCAGGGTCATCCGGCCTCCCTTCATTTATGAATCCTGTTAAAAAGGACAACTCCCTGTTTTCCGGAAGGGACATTATTGTCAACATCAACCAGGATGATAAAAGAGAGATCAATAACCGTACCCTTCTCTCCGACAGAGACTCCACGGCAAGAGGCTTTATCACGAGAGAAAAGGGGGACAGGTGGCTGAATAATTCGCGTGAATTCAAGCTGAAGAGAGGGTCTAAAAACCAGAATTCAGGCGCTTCGGCCTCATCATCCGAAATGAAACAGCAGGATATATCACATGAAAAAGATAGTGATTCAGGGATAGTTCTGAAGATGTATAAAAAGGGGGGAGCGTCTGCTTCCGGAAGCAATGGCATGTATGACGATGTCGCCATACCGGATAAAAATGATGTTACACTGAAAAACGCGATCTTTTACAGCAATACCGGTATATTTTCTTTCAACACCGCAAAGTTCAAAGACTTTACCTATTTTAAAAACATGAAAGACAAAATAGGTTCGAACTGGTACCCGCCGCTTTTTGCCAATGCCGTTATCGGAAACTACAACTCCCTGACCGGGAGCTATACGCCGGGCGCCGTGAGGATAATGGCGATACCGGGGCAGCAGGTTAAACTTTATTTTGTAATGAACCGCAACGGAGATATACAGAAGGTCGAAATCCTCGATTCCTACGGAAACAAGCCGCTTGATGAATCGTGCCTCGACGCGATCAGACTGTCTAAGAGCTTCGGAAAAGTCCCCGATGACATAAAGGGTGAGTTCATTGTAATACCGTTTATCTTCGGATATTATGTGCAGTGATGTGTTGCGGGTATGCTCTGACCCTGGTTTCTGAAGCAATTATTCTTTTTTATTTATAGTGGAACCGGCAGGAAATTATTCGTAATTCATTTTTTATAATTTCATAAACAAGTCTATGTTCCTGATCGATTCTTCGGGACCAGCATCCCTGTAGCTGGAACTTTAACGGTTCGGGCTTCCCTATTCCGGCAAATGGATCCCGTTTAATCTCTTTTATCAGCAAATTTATGCGGTTTAATATTTTCTTGTCAGTTGACAGCCAAAACAGGTAATCTTCCCATGATTCTTCAGTAAAAAGGATTTTCATTCTTCAATTAATTCCTTTTTCAAAAGTTTTCCACTGCGTGAACTTTCAAGGGATTGCAATAACCTTTTTGAATTAGCTATGTTTGAGAGAAGATAATTTGTCTCAATAAGTGAATTATAGTCCTCAATTGATATCACAACAACATTCTGATTATTTTTTCTTGTTATAATCAAAGGTTCATGATCTTCATAAACCTGATCTAAAAAATTTTTTAACTTTTTTCGTAATTCTGAATAATTAACTGCATTCATATCAGCATCCTCTTTTTGTACAAAATATTGTACTTCCGGTAAAAAATCAACTAATAATTTCAGCATAAATGCGGGTGTTCATTTTATAAAATAATCTAATTAGGCTTGACATTTTTGGAACATTTTGTTTGCCATATCTGCTAAAATGATATATTAAAATAATAATAAACGGTATCAAATATGAAAAAAATATCAATTTCACTGCTTTTAATTACTTTTCTATCAACAATTTCATGCAATAGCAGTGGAAGCAGCAGTAATAAAGGGAATAGTCCTGCAATATCAAATTCTAAAATGATCACATCCTTTGAGATTATTAATACTTCATCAATTGGTATAATTGATGAAGTTGCAAAAAGCATCTCGGTAACTGTGCCTTATGGTACAGATGTGACATCACTTGTTGTAAAATTTACAATAACAGGGGTTATGCTGAACGTAAATAATGTTTCGCAGACTAGTGAAGTTACGCAAAATAATTTTACAAACTCACTTCAGTATGTTGTTACGGCAGAGGACGGATCAATCGCAACTTATATAGTTACTGTTATAATCAATCAGTCAGGTTTAAAAGAAATTACAGGATTTGTAATAACCGGCCAGACAGGTGTGACAATCTCCGGAAGTAAAATAATGGTGATCATGCCAATTGGTACATCTATTTCATCACTGGCTCCTGTTATTACATATACAGGTGCAAGTATCAGCCCGGCGTCCGGAGTTTCTCAGAACTTTACAGAACCGGTTGCTTATACAGTGACTGCTGAAAATGGTTCTACACTGGCATATTCAGTATCAATAGTGTTTTCTGATCCATACTGGACCACTGAAAAAGGTACCGAGGATGATCCATATTTAATCAAAACGGCCGAGGATCTTGCGCATATAGCCACAGAAGTGAATAAAGGTTCGACCTATTCGGGAATTTTTTTTAAAATGGCTAATGATATTGATCTTAACAGTCAGTTGTGGACACCGATTGGTAAATCATCTACGTACTATTTTGCCGGGAATTTTAATGGCAACGGATTTTCAGTTAAAAATCTTTATTCAAACACTGTTTTATCGTATGTCGGCCTGTTTGGTTATATAAAAAATGCCTCTTTAAAAAATATAAGCATTACCGGTAGTGCAGTAATTAATTGTACTTCTTCATCTATATGTTACATCGGTGCTATTGCGGGATATTCAATTTCTTCCGTCATAACAAATTGCCATAATGAAGAAGCTGTAAACTGTACGATTAGTGGTTCAAATTTCCCGGATTGTTTTGTGGGTGGAATAACGGGATTCGCTGGCTCATCCACTACTATAAAAGATTGCTCAAACGCCGGAATTCTTACAGGAAAAGCATCGTCTTCTTCAACTTCCACATCTTCAAGTCCGCTCAATAATGTAAATTGTTCAATAGCTTATGTCGGTGGGATAACAGGTTATATTTCATCCAGTGTAATAATCTCAGGTTGTTGCAATACCGGAACAATAACCGGATCATGCTCGGCATCAGATACTACTTACTATGCGCTTAGTATTACCGGAGGAATAACAGGTTATTCCGTTTCTTCAACTCTTACGAAATGTTATAACACCGGGGTCGTAAGCGGTACAGGTAGTGACATGGACTGTTATGCAGGTGGACTGATCGGATATGCAGCCTCTGGTACTATAAGTGACAGCTATAACATGGGGTCAGTTACCGGTACATATAAAAATACCAATGGCCACAGTTCGTCCGGTGTTTCGTGTTATGTCGGCGGCGCGGCGGGAGGTTTTAAAACGGGTAGTCTGACAAATTGTCATAACTCTGGTGTTATAAATGGAATTTCTGCTAAATTCAGCTGCGCGGTCGGCGGATTGGTAGCCGAGACCTGGTCTTCAACAGCTTTTGTTAATTGTTATAATACAGGGAGTATAAAATGCAATACCCCAACCACTTCAGCTTATTGTTATATCTATGGTTTTGTCGGAGGGATACTGGGTACAATTTCGAATGCCACTTCATGCGCTGTTACTTTTACAAATTGTTATAATTCAGGTTCCCTTGATTGTATAGCGCAAAGATGTTATGTTGCCGGAATAACCGGCCAGGATCAGTCGGCAGCTTATTATAACTGTTATAGTGCAGGAACAATTACATGTACGGGTACAGTGCGTTATGAAGGGGGAATAGTCGCGAACATAACTGAACCACTGGTTGTCAATTCATATTACTCGGCAGAAAGTTTAACTAACCCTACAGTTGCAAACACCTCTGGAATCAGTAAAAATGATGAATATATGAAAAGTTCTGACTTTGTTTCAGAGCTGAATAATGGAGGTTCATCCTGGAAACAGGATAGTGAGCATTCGAACAATGGATACCCGGTTTATAACTGATTCCTCCGGTAATGCCGGCTGTTTAGAAGATTTATGGGAAAATAGAACCGGATAATTAATAGGGCAAATATTCTGACCGTGATTACTCTTTGGTATTGCATGTGGTTTTTATATATACAATGATTTACCTGATTTAATATACTCAAGCGGTCGTAGGAACTTTCTTTGAATTCGTCAGCTTTGAAGGATTGTGGATATGGCTGATGCGGGCGAAGAGGGATCTGATTTTATGGAAAGTTAAGAAAAGGTAATAGCGCAGAAGAAGTTCCCGGGAAATTATTGAAGATCATCCTACTTCGCAATCTGGGGTAGTTAACTTTTTCACTTATCGCGGAAGGACGTTAGGCGAATGTTTATATCTCAGAGTATTAAAGCGTGGGGCGGCGTACTGCAGTAAACTTTAAAAATAATTTCACGGTTGATAAATGGTTCAGTGATAAATAAAAACACTAAAAACTGATACTTAATGCAGCTGTTTCTTAGAGTAAAGCCCGGTATGGGATTGCTCTTTTACAGTCTACACCTGATTAACATACTAAATATTTATTATTAAAAAAAACGGATAGTCCAATGAAAAAAATACTTATAGTATCGGTCATGATTATTACATCCCTGCAGACAGTGAATGCGTTTTCTGCGAACAGGATGTGTCTTGCCGTAATGGATTTTAATGCCAAAGGTGTTTCAAAGGTTATAGCCAATGCTATTACAGATCTGATGAGAGCGGAAATTGTTGATACAGGGAGATTCATTGTAGTTGAACGCAGTCAGATGGATGTAATACTAAAAGAACAGGGATTTCAGCAGACAGGCTGCACAGACAGCTCCTGTGCTGTTGAAATAGGGAAGCTCCTTTCGGCCAATAAAGTTCTGCTCGGAGAGGTCAACCAGATAGAATCATCAACTATCATAACAGTACGCATAGTTGATGTGGAAAAGGGGGTTGCTGAGTTTTCTTCAAGTGAAAAACTGGAAACCATAAACAGCATTGACAAGACGGTTAAGGTCCTCGCAAAAAAACTTACACTGCGGATAACAGGACAGGTGCCGGTTGATTATAATGAAACCCCGGCCGGTTATTATTTAAGAGGATTTGTTCCCGGCTGGGCGCAATTCTACGGGGGTAGCAGAACAAAGGGATGGATATTTTCGGGACTGGCTGCCGGCGCGGCCGGGTTCAGCGGCTACTGCTTCTATGACTTCAATAAAAAACATAAAGCGTATAATGATCTGGACAGTACCGCGTCAAATAGTCAGTTCGACAGCAGACACAATGATGAAAAGAAAGCGGCCGATATGGTGAATCTGAGCCTGTATATCTTTGCCGGGATATACGCCGCAAACTGGATCGATGTTCTGTTCGTGAGTGAATATAAGCCCGATGCTGCAGCGGCTGTCTTAAGGCCGCAGGGGCGGGGAGATCTGTTTTTTTCATTCAGCCCGTATCTGTATTCTCATGAAGCGGATGAAACTGTGACAAATTTTTCGGTAACTATTCGATTCTAAAACGGGGAATTTACATATGGGGACAATTAAACTGTTGTACAGATGTTTTTTAGCCGTTACCGTTTCAGTAATAATATGGGGCGGCTGTGTTCAGGCAGAACGTGATAATCCGGATGATTATATACAGAACGGCTGTACACTCTCATATGATTCCAATGGAGCTGAAAGCGGAGTTTTACCGGCAGAACCATATATTTACAGATATGGCAGAAATGTCGCGGTAAAAGGTAACAGCGGAAATCTCGCAAAAAAAGATTATCAGTTCGCGTACTGGTCTGCGTCAAAGGATGGAAGCGGAAAATGCTACATGGAGGGTGATCCTGTTACAATCAGTTCCGACATCACCCTCTATGCGCAGTGGGGCAGATCTGATGGTTTGATGTACGTATATGAAGATTATAGCAATTCTTATTCTGTCGGATATAAGGGGACACCGAGGGGCATAGTCATAATTCCGTCACAATACAATGGTCTGTCTGTGACTGCTATTACAAGTTTAATGGGGTGTGATTTAATAACAGGGATTGTAATACCTGAAACAGTAACATATATTACAAATAACGCCGGTGCCTTTGCCTACTGTACAGGTTTGCAGAATATATATGTCAGCAATGAAAACAATTTATTCACATCAGAAGACGGCATACTGTTTACAAAAGATAAAAAGACCCTGGTATTGTACCCTGCCGGCAGAATTAATTCCAGTTATACCATACCAGCCGGTGTTACCTCGGTAACAAATCATGCCTTTACATATTGCCGATCCCTGGTAAGCTTCAGCGTTGAAAGCACAAATACATCAATTACTTCGATAGATGGTGTTCTGTTCAGTATTGATAAGAAGACTATTATCTGTTACCCGCGTTATAAAGAGGGCCAGAGTTATAAAATTCCTGATGAAACCACTACGATTGCCGCAACTGCATTTAATTATTGCATGAAATTATTAACGGTCACTCTTCCTGACGGCCTTGAGTCTATAGGGGCATATGCTTTTGAAAACTGTTCTTTCATTGAAATAACAATACCTGAAAACGTCACAACAATAGGTAAATGTGCTTTTTTTTCATGTGATAATCTGGAAACTATAAAAATGCTCGGTTCAAATCCGCCGGTATTAGGTTCTTCTGCTTTTAATTCAATATCATTATCTGCAAAGATAAAGGTACCTTCGGCGGCGCTGGGAAACTATAAAGCAGCCCCTGGATGGTCTGTGTATGAAGAAATAATTGAGGGCTATTAATTTATATCTTTTGAAAATATTAAACCGGAGTAATGTTTTATGAAATCTTTTATCAGATTAAATTTCATTTTAGCAGCGGGTATGTTATTATTAATCATAACAGGCTGCAAGGCAGAAAGAAACAATGCTGCGGATTATCTTTTTAATGAATGCTCAATCAGTTATAACTCAAACGGCGCTGACAGCGGTGATCTTCCTGACGAAAAGGAAAATATCAGGAAAGGTGAAACAGTAACAGTTCTTGATAACAGCGGAAGTCTCTCCAGAGCCGGTTACATATTCGCCTGCTGGAACACTTCAGAGGACGGGAGCGGAGATTCCTATATGCCCGGTGAATCGTTTACTATTGATTCAGATACGACTCTATACGCCCAGTGGGGCACTTCAAACGGCCTGGTTTTTACCCTAAAAGACGATAATACATACAGCGTAAATTCAGACTTCTCTGCATCCGGCATTATTGTTATTCCAAAAACTTATAATAACCTGCCGGTAAGTGAGATCGAGGGGGCAGCGTTTACAGTTACCGATCTCATAACTGACATTATAATACCTGAAAGTATAAACATTCTATACGCAAACTCATTCATGTTATGCTCAGCTTTAAAGAACATCGGTGTCAGTGTTAACAATGCTAAATACTGTTCAAAAGGCGGAGTACTTTTCAGCAAGGATTTCCAGAGATTGATCTGTTATCCTGCGGAGAAAACAGGCAGTTCTTTTATAATTCCATCCACAGTAAATGAGATTCTTCCCTGTGCGTTTCTCGCTTCAAAGAATCTTTTAGATGTTACTGTTGAGAGCGGGAACACAACATATAAGTCAGTCGATGGTGTTCTTTTCAATATAAATGGAGACACAATAGTATGCTATCCAGCCGGAAGAACAGCAGCAAGTTATACTGTCCCCGGGAATGTGTCTAAGATTTACATAACAGCTTTTGGAGGATGTCAATATCTTGAGAGGGTTGTTATACCTGAAGGTGTGACAGATATCAGCATGTATGCTTTTGCATATTCATTTAATTTGAAGAGTATTAATATACCGGCAAGTGTTGTCAGCATCGGTGAAAGTATTACCGACATGTGTAAAGGACTGGAGGGGATCACTGTTGCAGATTCAAATGCGATACTGAAATCTATAGACGGTGTGTTATTCAATAAAGACTGTACGAAACTGATTACATACCCGATGGCCAGGAAAGGCTCATACGCGATACCCGACGGAGTTACAACAATTGAAAAATCCGCTTTCGAAGGAGCCCTGTTTTTAACAGATGTTTCAATGCCGGAAAGCTGCACCGCAATAAATAGTAGTGCATTTATGAATTGTTACACTCTTATAAAAATAATAATGTCCGGTTCTACGCCGCCAGTCCTGGGGGATTATGTTTTCTTCGGCCTCCCTTCAACATCCAGGATAAAAGTACCGAAAGATTATCTTGCAGCTTATAAAGCCGCGGACGGCTGGTCCGGCTATTCTTCAATCATCACCGTGCCCGTCATTTATGCAGCAGGTGCTTATATAGACAGTTCCGGTGTTTATGTTCCATGCAGCTGGGCAGATGGTGTTATGGAATCTCTTCCTGTGATAAATACATCGAAAAATTCTTATGTAAATACGATCAGGGTAATAGGGAGCAATGTTTATATAGGCGGTTCAAGCGTGAATGAAAATAATATTGAAGTTCCGGGATTCTGGAAAAACGGCAGCTGGATATCTCTCACGCCTATAAATGCGGCAAAAAGCGCCTGCGTAAATTCGATTTCGGCGTATGGAGGCTATGTTTATTCGGCCGGATTTTGTTACAATAGCTTAAATGTTTCAATCCCCGGTTACTGGAAAAACGACACATGGAATGCGGATATCAGTCTCACCTGGAACAAAGATTCATATGTATCTTCAATAGCTCTGTCAGGACCTGGGCCATTTATCTATACAGCCGGTTACAGTAAAGATAGTTCAGGGATGCATGTAGCGGGACACTGGAGGTTCGGGACATGGAATCCATATGAGCCCATGTCGGCAGGAAAGGGGGCAATTGCAACTTCAATTGTATTATATGGAAAGGACATATATGCTTCAGGTATAAGTGTAAATGATTCAAATACCCAGGTTGCCTGTTTCTGGAAAAACGGCGTTTTTAATTATCTTCCATCCATTGATGAGACTCAAAATTCATATGCCGCGTCTATTGCTGTGTCAGGAAATGGTGTCTATGTAGCCGGATATAGTAAAAATAGTTCAGGATTGCGTGTAGCGGGATACTGGAAGAATAGTCAATGGTATCCTCTTACTCCACCCGATACCGCAAAAGATTCAATCGCGCAAAGCATAGTCTTTCTGGGAAATGATATATATATTGCGGGATCCTGCATTAATAGTTCAGATATTGAAACTGCAGGATATTGGAAGAATGGAGATTGGACACCGCTTGCGCTTCCCCCTGCTGTTGCATCGGTTTCGAAGGGTTCTTTTCTTACAACCCTTGATTACTGAGTATTGAAACAGATTTAAAAAAATTGGCAACAGCATCAACATTGATAATGTTATACTGTTGTCAAAAATTTAGATATTATTTAAACCGGAAATTTATGCGTTGCGTGGAACGGTCTTTTCTGTAAATGTTGCTGACGGAGAGACGGGAAAAATATTAATAAAACAGATCCGAATTGTGAAGGATTACGGTATTGTTCCGGCACACGTCAAAGATTTGATATAAAGAATCCGGCCCGATTCCCACGGCATCCCGACATGGAAATACAGGCTGACAGGAAAAGATTACAGAATACTTCCAGGTTTCAAATGATAATAAATTTAATTAGAATCCGCCGCAGCATAAAGCAGCTTCTGGATCTATATTGTAGAAGCCTGATTTGACCAGATGCTCAATCCGCAGGTCAGGATGTGCTTGACTAAAATATCATATTCTTTGGATTATAATAAAACTGATATTGATATATATAAACTTATCATGTAATAAAGACTATGAAAAAAAATAAAAAAGAAAACATACTCCCTGGATGCGAAGATGAATATCGTGATATTGTTAATCATGTTAACAGTATAATTCTTAAAATGGATTTATCCGGCCATATTGTTTTTATCAATGATTTTGGCCTTGATTTTTTCGGATACAGACATGAGGAACTTATAGGACGAAATGTTTTAGGCACTATTGTTCCCGAATATGATTCATCAGGGACTAATATGTATGAAATCATAGCAGAAATATTACAATACCCGAAGCTTTACCAGATATATGAAAATGAGAATATCAGGAAATCGGGAGAGCTGGTATGGATATCCTGGACAAACAGGCCGGTATACGGCGATGACGGTGAAATAGAATACATCCTCTCTGTGGGCAATGATATAACCAAATATAAACTTAAAGAACTGGCTGATAAAGAATCAGGTATCAACATGACCCGCATGCTGCTTGATATCATCAGGTTTCTTCCGGATGCGACTTTTGTAATCGATAAAAATTCCAGGGTCATAGCGTGGAATAATGAGATGGAGAATTTGACCGGTGTAAAGAAAGAGGATATGATCGGCAAGGGTGACTATGAATATGCCATCCCTTTTTACGGCTACAGAAGACCGATAATAATAGATATGCTGTTTGATAACTATAATGAATACAAGAGTAAATATGACAATGTCTCTTTTGAAAATGATTCAATAATCGCAGAAGTATTCATAGATTCTCAATATATAACCCGCAAGGAGTTCCATTTCTGGGGCAAGGCTTCACTTCTGTATAATGAATCGGGCGAGGTTATCGGTGCAATAGAATCTATCAGGGACATAAGTTCCTACAAAAGGATTGAGCAGGAACTGATTGCCAGTGAAGAAAAATTCAGACTGCTGTTTGAACAGTCTGCTGATGCCCAGTTTCTGATGAACAATAGAATCTTTATTGATTGCAACCGGGCTGCTGTTGAACTTTTCGAACTTAAATCAGGTAATGAAATTGTAGGATTAGATGCAGATAATTTTTTACCGGCACCGCAGCCTGGAGCAGTAGTTTCCATAGATGAGATTATATCCAATGCCATGGTTAACGGTTCAACAAAATATGAGAGGCTGCATAAAAAAAAGAACGGCAGTGAAATTTATCTCAATGTTACTCTGACTGCGATAACGATTAAAGGGGAGATAATTTTTCATGGTTTGTGGAAGGATATTACTGAACAGAAAATGATTGAGAAGGAGATTCTTGAAATCAGTATACGTGAACAGCAGAAAATCGGCAAAAGCCTTCACGATGATCTGGGCCAGCTGTTGACCGGGACAGGATTTCTGTGTGAATCTCTGATGAAAAAAATGTCACGGATGTCGTTCCCGGAGATGGGTCAGGTTGAGAAAATACATAAACTGATTCAGGATGCTAAAGAGCTTACAAGAGCACTGGCGAGGGGTCTGTTCCCTGTCGACATCTATGTGGGAGGACTCATCGCTGCAGTTTCACGTCTTCTGAGAGATTACAGGCAGATATTCAATAAATCAATTTCTTTTTCATATGATTCATATATCCAGACGGATCATGCGGTTGAACTCCAGCTGTATTATATAATTCAGGAATCAGTTATAAATGCGATACAACACGGAAAAGCAGAAAATGTTTCAATAAAGCTGTATAATGAAAATAACAGACTGCGTCTTCTGATCAATGACGATGGAATCGGGATATCAAAGCTAACAGATCAGGTTAAGGGTATGGGGATAAGGATAATGATGTATCGGGCGAAGTCAATAAATGCCTCGTTAAGCATTACAAATAATAAAGAGGGCGGTACATCAGTGTCATGCATAAGATAGATCACCGCTTTAATCCGGACAGTTTCAAAGTCGTATTATTTTACAGGGAGTATATAAATGAAAGAGAATAAAAAATTCAAAATATTCATTGTTGATGACCACCCTGTAGTACGTCAGGGACTGATTCAGTTTATCAATGATGAAGATGATCTCAGGGTATGTGGTGAAGCAAGAGATATTAAAAATGCAATAGTAAATATAAATAAACTGATTCCGGACCTGATAATAGCTGATATTACCCTGGAAGACGGGAGCGGTCTGGATCTTATTTCTGAAATCAGAAAAAGGTTCGGGATACCGGTACTGGTTCTCTCTATGCATGATGAAGGATTTTATGCCGAGAGGGCACTGCGTGCAGGGGCTAAAGGATATATCATGAAACAGGAGCCGATGGCTACTGTGTTGAAAGCAGTGCATGAAGTACTGGAGGGCGGGCTCTATTTAAATCCTGAAATAAAAGATATTCTTCTAAATAAGCTTTTTGATTCAACTGACAGGAAGCATTCAAGTACTGATAAATTAACTAACCGGGAAATAGAGATTCTTAAACAGATAGGTGACGGAAAAACAAATCGCCACATTGCTGCCCAATTATGTCTCAGTGTCAGGACGATAGAATCCTACAAAAAGAGGATAATCGACAAGCTCTATATGAATAACACCTCGGAACTGATTCAGTTTGCAGTTCAATGGCGTAAAGATGAAGGAAAAAATCTGTAAGTGTTTTTACTTACATTATCTTGAGAAAATTCCCCTGTATAAAAAAGTGTATAAACCCTCTTACTGCTTTGACAAAATATCTGTATTTTATTAACCAGACTCCGGGCATCAGAATAAAATCCTGTGTTTATTAGTGATTACACGGATCCGTCTGTATTATTATACTAAAATTATGTAAGGGAATGATAAAATGAAAATGTTCCAGTTTAGAAGCCTTAAAACTTTTCTATCTGTCATGATAGGTCTCATAATAACAGTAATGACAACAATACTTGTTTTTCTTTCGTATTATTCTTCATACAATTCGGTAAAAGAGGCTTATGTAAATCAGCTTCAGAATACAAGCGCCAGTATTGATCTTCAGGTATCACAGTTTTATGACAGGCAGATGAACAATACCAGATTTTTTTCAAAGAACGATGTTGTAGTCAGGGCCTGTGGATCAGGCAGGTATAATGATGCGCTGGAGATGTTTAAATCGTACGCCCGGGAGGAGAATATTTATGCCAACATTTTCATATCTTCAGCCGAAGCAAATCCGGTTGTTCTTGCAGCACTTGCAGGTACAGGTACTCGGTGGTATAAAAAAGAATATGAAGATAATATAAAAAATGCGCTTAAGGGTGAAGAATATATCAGCGACCCGACTAGGTCAGCAGTAACCGGCCTTCCTATTATTCTGTTCACCGCGCCGGTAAAAAGCGGGGAGAAGGTGATTGGAATATTCGGCATGACAGTCAACATCGGAGAGTTCTCAAGCAGTATTGTAAACAAAATAAAAATAGCGAAAACAGGTTTTCCATATATCCTTTCCTCGAATGGTATTGCAATTGCCCATCCTAACAAGGATCTGATACTTAACCTTGACCTGAACAAATATGACTGGGGTAAAAAAGTACTCAGTGCTTCTAATGGCGAGATCATTAAATACACTTTTAATAACCTTGATAAACTTATAATACCGATAAAGAACAGCAAGTATCGCATCATTACAGGTGTTACAGTCGGTATTTCGGATATTAATGATGATGCAAGGACCCTTGCAGTCAGAATGATGATATTTGCCCTGATAGCTGTTCTGCTGGGATCAGCAGCAACATATATTCTTATATCCCGCAGGCTGAAACCGCTTGACCGTTGCTGCGAGGTTATGAAGCACATGTCTGAAGGGAACCTTGCCGTCAGATATGAAGGTGTCGTAAACAAGGACGAAATAGGTGAAATGGCTTTATCGCTCAATACAACAATCGAACAGTTTGAAAAAGTGATATCGGAAATCATTCATACATCCCAGAACCTTGCACAGGCCGTTGAACAGATAGCAACTGGAAACCAGAATCTTTCACAGAGGACAAGCGAACAGGCAAGCTCTCTCGAGGAGATTGCTGCGACAATCGAAGAGGCCAGTTCATCGATAAGTCAGAATTATGAAAATTCCCTGCAGGCAAGCACCATGTCGGAAACATCTTCATCTGTTGCCGGCAGAGGGGGGGAGCTTGTTAATGAAGCCATCAATTCAATAAATGAAGTGAATGCCAGTGCGAAGAGAATCGGTGATATTACTACTATTATAAATGAAATAGCATTTCAGACGAACCTGCTGGCTCTTAACGCGGCAGTTGAAGCGGCAAGGGCGGGTGACCAGGGAAAAGGATTTGCCGTAGTCGCGGGAGAGGTGAGGAACCTTGCTCAGCGGGCAGGTAATTCCGCCAGAGAGATTGCCCAGCTTATTCATGATACAATAACCAAGGTTGAAAATGGTACCGAGAAGACTTATAAAACCGGAGAATCGCTGAAAGATATAATAACATCAGTAAACAATGTTGCGTCAGTTGTAAATGAAATATCTGCGGCATCAAAAGAACAGAAAAACGGCATCGACCAGATTACAATTGCGGTTACAGATCTCGATTCAATGACACAGCATAACGCAGCTCTTGTTGAGGAAACTGCAAGTGCAAGTGAAGAGATGGCGAACCAGGCACAGGAACTGGTGAGTCTCATGTCCAGATTTACAATCCGGGAATAATCACTATCCTGACGATTGTTTCATGATGATATTGTTATAGCCTTGTTATTATTGGCCGTGATATATCGGCATCTGATCTATGTTATCCGGTAATCATAACCGGTATAAAGATCACCGGGTAATGTAACCACAATAAACAAGGATAATATGATAATTAAATTACCGGCAGGTAATAACTGGGGATAAATATGATGAGTGCTTCCGGGCTTCAATATGGAAAAGAAAATAAGTTAAATTCAGAAAATGAAATGTTTGTAACCTTTACTATAGATAATGAGATCTTCGGTGTAGATGTCAGCCGTGTACAGGAGATAATCGGAATCATTCCTATTGCCGCTATCCCGAATTCTGCAGATTATCTCAGGGGAGTGATTAATCTCAGGGGAAAAGTTGTACCGGTTATAGATATAAGGGCAAAATTCAAAATTGATCTCAGGGATTATGATGCAACGACAGTCATTTTAATAATAGAAGTAAACGACAACTCCATAGGATTTATCGTTGATTCAGTATCGGATGTGATTGATATTCCCTCTGACCTCATTCATGATTATTGTCAGGCTGATTTGAAAATGAAATCGAATACAATCATGGCAATTGCCAGTTACAATGACAGCCTCATCCAGATCCTTGATATTGACAGGCTGCTGGACCATGAAGAGGTTTCAGCACTGGACGCTTACAGAGATTAAAGTCTTTATTAGTAATAGAAACTGGTCCCGTCAGGTTAGAAATAAAAAAATTTGTTATATGGCAGCCGGCGCTCCTCCGGATTACAAATAAAAGCCCCTTATATTAAGGGGCTTTTATTTTAATTATAGCTGACGGCTATTTCTAAATCTTCAGGTCTTTCAGTGTCATGTCTGCGAGAACCTTGTTCCTCTGGGCAATAAGTTTCTCGAATATCTCCTTGATGCTTCCCGGTCCCTGTGTTTTTTTAATTGCTCGCGGGACTTCGACTTTTGCTTCATTTATCATGTCAAAGAGTTTTTCAAGTTTGATATTGGATGAACTGTTTGTCGGCATGTAGTCTCCGTCATTGTCTTTCATGATGAGTTTCTCTTCAGAGAAGAGTTTCAGGAAAAAGTCGAGGTCGGCGGAGTTCTGTTCAACCTTTTTCATCAGATCGGCATATTTTGAATTCCCTTTTCCGGATTCAAAATTGAAATATATCGACTGTATTATCATAAGCCCGAAATACATATTGACCTTCTCCTCTTCTTCAAAGACATGTTTCAGGTTCGCGTACGATTCCGGGTGCATCATCGTGAATGATACTTCTGCACCGAACAGTATAATAAGACATGAAGTGTATATCATAAGAAGGAATAAAGGTATCGATGCCAGTGTCCCGTATATGGCGAATGTACCGCTGGCAAAGGCTTTAACGTATACGATGAAAAGTAGTATGAATATTACCCACACTGTACCTGTGAAAGCCGCTCCGATCGCCGAGTACCTGAACGGAATTTTCGTGTTCGGCAGAGTGGAATAAACAAGCAGAAAGAGCACCCAGATGAAGATAAACGGCGCGAAGAAGTTTATCAGCACCGCGAAGAAGCTTTTTCCAGATTCTCCGTCCCAGGACTGGCCGTTATTGACAGATTTCTGTATAACGCCGCCATTACCGATAGCCCACAGCGCGTTTGATGCCCTGTAGAGCTTATTGATTTTATATGCGGGGAGCGTGTTGCTCTTCCAGCTTGCTCCCGCGTCGTCGGTATGAATGATTATTCCGTTTTCACCGGCGATAAATCCTTCATTGCTGTTCAGGAATACCATTGCGTAATAGCTGTATTCCTTGAATTTTCCTGCAATCCAGTTCACTCCGCCGTCGATACTGTGCAGTATCACGCCGTCGTTTCCTGCCATCCAGACATTGTTTTTATCGATAAAAAATGAAGTGTTCAGGTCTACAAGTTTGTTTTTCCTTTTTGATTCATTGATGACTCTCAGGGTCCAGGTTGTTCCGGAATCGCCGGTGTACAGTATGCGCCCCTTGTTCGCGGTGATTATACCGGTTGTCTCTTTGAATGCGATAGAGTTGAAATTCAGCGTTACATCCCTGGTGTCATAAACTCTCCAGTCGTGCCCGCCGTTATCGGTAATCAGAATTACCCCGTTGTTGGAAGAGATAAATCCTTTCTGTGCGTCGAGCATTTTGATCGCGTTGAATTTAAAGTCCCCCCATTTTGAAATCGACCAGGTCTTTCCGCGGTCACGCGTGGTAAGCAGCATGCCGTTGGCCCCGACTACCCAGCCCCTGTTGTCGATAAACTGTATGTCTGTGAACTCCTCCTTCAAAAGCGTGGTGTAGTCAAGCCGTATGTCCTCTTCGGAGAACAGGTTATCGGTAAAACTGTAGCTCATTATCTTCTGATTCTCATAGTCGAAGCTTGCTTCTTCGGAAAGTACAAACTTTGTCGTATTCATGTCGGTATTCTGCAGTGAGCCCTTGTTCCCCACGACCCATATTTTATCACCGGAAAGACAGACCGAGTTATAGTTTGCTTCCGAGAAGATATCTGAAAGTTTGGTAGCAACCGTGGTTCCGGCGATAAATATGACAGGTCCAAGCGTGAGAGCGGCCCAGTAATAGATTGTTTTCTGGTAAAGCGTTCTTTTCAGTTTTACGCTCCAGATCTTGTTTAAAGACTTTTCCAGAGCCCGTATTGTCGCGGTGGCTGAAACGATCATCAATACGGCACCTATACCTCCGATTGTTTTTGCGTTGTCGATAAGTCCCGAAATCGCTTCAAAGATGAAATCTATATTCAGTTTTATGCTGTGTTCAGTCATGAAAAGCGAGATGCTCCGGAACAGGTCCTCCTTCTTGTTCTCGGCACCTGAAAAAACCGATATAAAGGTCAGAACAACGGTCAGCATTGGAATCAGAGAAACGATAGTTGTATAGGCGATAGCGGATGCCTCGGTGAGGCAGTCGTCGATCAGGAATTTCCTTGTGGCGACGATGAAGACCTTTATTGTTGTTATAACCTTGTTGTATAGAATACTTTCATAGGAATAACCGTCATAAATCTGTTTACCGGTCTGGACTATTTTCTGAACTATTGAAAGATGGTTTTTCTTAACGCCTTCCGGTTTCTTTTTAAAAGGGAACATCTCTGCCTCTCCATTAGTGAATTATTTTTCCGGGATTTTGTTACCAGATTGTATATAAAATATTATCATTATTTGCAGCATTGTCAAGTATTATAGTACATAAAAGTAGAATTATACTTTTACGGTTTTTTGAAATATTTTTTTAAAAAATGAAATGATGAACTTTCATAATATTTAAAGCTTTATACGGTCCGGTGAATCCTGGTACAAGATTGTATTTTCTGACACTACATATATGCAATTTTGTAACTTTTATCTGAAAAATTCATGTTACAGTAAAGTCAGAAAAACCGGAATAAATTATTATATACCCATTCACTGAAATAATCTCTTCGGATATGGATGTTTTTATTTCTTATGAAGACCCTTCTGTTAACTCCATGTAAACTAATTCAATGAAATGAAGAGCAGTTCTGATCTGGCACGGTATTTGCTATCTATATCAGCAGATTCATGATTTACAAATAATATTTCTTTCGGAGGGCTTATGAAAAAGCTATCAAAAGTTTTTTTACCGGTATTGCTTGTTCTATTAACGGCATCTGGTTTATCTGCTGCAGATTCAACACATACTGTTGTTACCCAGGCTGCTCTTGATGAGTTAAAGAGCAGTATAGCGGTCGGAGTTGATACTGTATGGGTTCTTTTTACGGCATTCCTTGTGTTCTTTATGAACCTTGGATTTGCGATGGTTGAATCAGGACTGTGTCGCGCTAAAAATACTGTTAACATTTTGGCTAAAAACTTTATTGTTTTTGCCATTGCTTCCATCTCTTTCTGGATCATAGGTTGGGGCCTAATGTTCGGAAATGGAAATTCTTTTTTTGGTCTGGAGGGGCTTTTTTTGGCTTCAGGAGCTGATAATAGTCCGGCAATTGGTGCTGCTTACAAAGGTGCATATTCTGCTATCAGTTGGACAGGTGTTCCAATGTGGGCAAAATTCTTCTTTCAGCTCGTTTTTGCAGGAACCGCGGCAACTATCGTTTCCGGTGCTGTTGCTGAACGTATAAAATTTAAATCATTTATTTTCTTCTCATTCATACTGGTTGGTATACTATATCCGGTAACAGGGCACTGGATCTGGGGTGGCGGATGGTTACAGACTCTCGGTATGTGGGACTTCGCCGGTTCAACCGTAGTTCACTCGGTTGGTGGTTGGGCAGCTCTCGCCGGTGTGATACTTCTCGGTTCCCGTACAGGGAAATACCGTCCTGACGGCTCAGTAAGCCCAATATTCGGACATAATATGTCTATGGTTACTCTTGGTGGTCTTGTGCTGTGGTTCGGCTGGTTTGGATTTAACCCGGGTTCTACTATGGCAGTAGGTGATGGCAGTGCCATAGCACATATTGCAGTGACTACTAACACGGCAGCTTCAATGGCTATCATAAGTTCAACAATTACATCCTGGATGATTCAGAAAAAACCTGATCTTTCTATGATAATAAACGGTGCGCTAGCAGGGCTTGTGGCGATAACAGCACCATGTGCGTTTGTCAGTGTCTCATCGTCAGCTATAATAGGTTCAATAGCTGGTGTACTCGTTGTTTTTGCAGTTATATTTTTTGATAAAATGAAACTTGATGACCCTGTTGGTGCATTGTCAGTGCATCTTGTTAATGGTACTTTCGGCACACTTGCTGTTGGTCTTTTTGCCCAGGATAAAATTACAGGTGCAGCAACTGGTAATGGTCTTTTCTTTGGAGGCGGCTTGAAACTTCTATCAGCCCAGGCGATCGGTGTTGTATCTGTTGGCGCTTTCACATTTATCGCATCATGTGCAATCTGGTTTGTAATTAAAACTGTAATGGGAATGAGGGTTTCACGTGAAGAAGAGATACAGGGTCTTGATATAGGCGAGCACGGGATGAAGGCATATCCTGATTTCGTGGGATTTATTACAAAATAATTTTAGGAGAAATCAGTATGAAACTTATTATAGCGATTGTTCAGCCTGAAAAATTGACAGATGTCAAACAGGCGCTCACTGATGCAAATGTCGGTAAAATGACTGTTTCAAGTGTCATCGGATGTGGTTCGCAGGGGGGGTATACGGAAAGCTATCGTGGAGCTGAAACCGAAGTAAACCTATTAGACAAGGTCAGATTTGAAATTGCGGTTAATGATAAATTTGTTAAACCAACGATAGAAGCTATTCTTAAGAGTGCAAGATCCGGTAATATCGGTGACGGTAAAATATTTGTTGTACCACTTGAGGAATGCATTCGTGTTAGGACCGGTGAAGAGGGCGAAAATGCTGTCGGATAATTATCCCAAGGCACAGTTTATAAAGATTTTGATAATTTATTAGGTATGATTCTTAAGTCTCTGATTTCTGATAATAAGTGAAAAAGATTTTATCAGGAAATGTGTGAAATTTTATGGATCATTTCATCATAAAAACCTGAATATTCTTAATCTGACTGTTTTGTCGCGGTAACAATGATGGTTCCAGTCGGGGCCTCATTGTTGCTAAAAAATATTATGATAAAAAAGTTTATTAATTGGAGGATTTGATGAAGAAGTTAATTTTAATCAATATATTGTTTTGTTCGATGATTGTAACAGGACTTAAAGCAGAGGAAGCAGGTCCAAAGCCGGTTGGATTAACGGTTGGAGTTACATATGCCAGCAGCTATCTATTTAGGGGAATAGATTTTTATGGCGGTGACGGTGCATTTCTGCCTGCAGCATCTTACGATCTTTTAGGTTCAGGACTGATTCTTGGTGTTGCAGCAGAACATTCTGAAGACTCGCTTTTTGAAGGGAAAGGAGATGATGCAAACGGTTATGCCTTTAATTCGGTCGATGTTGGAGCGGGATACACAATTGGCGCCGGTGCGCCGGTAACTGTGGGCTTAAATGTATGGTATTGGGATTACTATAACTCAAAGGATGAACTGGCTGGTGATGCGAGTTTTATTACCATGAACGTTATTGTTACAGCTAATACATTTTTATCGCCGTTTGTATCATGTACATACGATTATTATATGGATGATAAATTTGCGGATCCGAATGATAATGATTACTATGTACAGTTTGGGATTGCAAAAGAGTTTGAAGTGATTAAGGACGCGAAGATTAAATTGAGTGCTGCCGGCGGTTACTATAACGCTAAATCTCTTGATGCAAATGGTTTCAGTGATGTTACCGCAACTGCCGGATTGACAGTAACAGCCGGGGCAGTAGCTTATACATCAAATTTGAATTATGTATATATCCCTAAGGGTGATTTCAGGGACATGAAACCTGAAGATCACCACAAGTTTTATGCAACTTTCGGAACCTCTTATACTTTATGATTGATAAAAAGATTTAAAATTAAAGGGCTGCATTTAATGCAGCCCTTTTTGTTTTCAGGGTACAATTCAATCTGGAGGTGGAAGATTTTTAAAAAGATGTTACCATATTGTATTTATACTGAAAGTTTAATTACACTTATGTATGATTTTGTAAAAAAATAAGACAATCTGCTGCTGATAAAAGTTTGAATCAAAAATTTCGGGCATAAATATTTTTCTTAAATAAAAAAAAGATACGGTTAACTGCGATTAACTAATCGAAATCCCTCTTAAATGTTTCATCAGTGTTAACTTGATTGATGATGTTGTTGACCACATCGCTTTAAATATAACATCCGGATTTCTGGCATACTTCATGCGATATATATCAGTACAAGTTAATAAACAAAAGGAGAAATATTAATGAGGAAGATAGCAATTTACGGAAAAGGGGGTATCGGGAAATCGACTACAACGCAGAATACCGTCGCAGCACTTGCCGAGATGGGTAAATCTGTAATGGTCGTGGGGTGTGATCCCAAAGCCGATTCAACAAGGTTGCTGCTTGGAGGACTTGTACAACAGACTGTATTGGACACTCTGAGGACCGAAGGTGAAGATCTGGTGCTTGATGATGTGGTAAAAACAGGTTTCAAAAACGTAAAATGTGTTGAGTCCGGAGGTCCGGAGCCCGGAGTAGGATGCGCAGGAAGGGGGATCATAACATCTATAAATCTTCTTGAGCAGCTCGGTGCTTATTCTGAAGGTAACGAATTGGATTACGTATTTTATGATGTACTCGGTGACGTTGTATGCGGCGGCTTTGCGATGCCTATAAGAGACGGAAAAGCGGAGGAAATCTACATTGTTGTTTCGGGCGAAATGATGGCGATGTACGCGGCGAATAATATCTGTAAAGGTATAGTTAAATTTGCTGAATCTGGTGTTGTAAGGCTTGGTGGCTTGATCTGTAACAGCAGAAAAGTGGATTATGAAGCGGATCTGATACAGGCGCTAGCTGACAAGCTTGGTACCCGGATGATCCATTTTGTGCCCAGGGACAATATGGTGCAGAAGGCCGAGATCAACAGGAAAACTGTTATTGAGTTTGATCCAGCTGTTGATCAGGCCGATGAGTACAGAAAATTGTGTAAAGCGATAGACGGGAACTCAAAATTTGTAATTCCGACTCCACTGAGTACAGACGAGCTTGAAGCTCTGCTTATAAAATACGGCATTGGCCAGTAATTGAGAGGAAGGGGGAATATTATGGTAATGATAAGAGCGATAATTAGACCGGAAAAAGTTGATGCGGTAATGGAGAAACTGATGGCGGAAGGATTCCCTTCTGTTACAAAAATGAGTGTTTCCGGAAGAGGTAAGCAGCGTGGAGTGAAAATTGGAGATGTTACATACGATGAAATTCCAAAAGATATGCTGATGTTTGTGGTTTCGGACAGCGACAGGGAGTTTGTCATCAGGAGCGTTATATCAGCTGCAAGGACGGGCGATAAAGGAGCGTTTGGTGACGGTAAGATATTTGTTTCGCCGGTGGATGAAGTGTTTACTGTAAGTTCCGGTATAAAGGAAACCAGTGAAGGCGTACAGGGGACAGTAATATGAAAGAAATAATGGCTGTCATAAGAATGAATATGATGAATAAAACCAAGAGGGCACTGACGGACGCCGGTGTTTCATCAATGCATGCGCGTGAATGCCTGGGGAGAGGTCGGGGTCTTGTTGATGTAAGCCTGTTGAGAGGGGCTGAACAGGGATATGAAGAAGCGATCTCACAGCTTGGCAGCAGTCAGCGACTTGTTCCAAAGAGAATGCTTTCGATGATAGTAGCGGACGAGAATGTTGAAAAGATAGTGAAAACCATTATTGAAACAAACAGTTCAGGCAAGTCTGGTGACGGAAAGATATTCGTTATGCCTGTAACAGAATCTTACAGGATTCGTACAGGGGAGAGGGGAAATGATACGCTTGATGAAGTGTGAACAGACATATGTTATAACAGGAGCTGAATTATGAGCAGGACAACTTATATACCAGTTAAAGATTTGAATGCAGAAAATATTAAAGAAAGCATTCTGAAGCGTTATCCCGCGAAATTGGCGAGAAAACGGAGCAAGCAGATAGTTGTTAACAGGTTCGATGAGGGCGGCCATGTTCCCGAGATCCTTGCGAATTCACGGACTATTCCGGGTATACTTACTATGCGCGGATGTGCTTATGCCGGATGTAAGGGAGTTGTGCTCGGTCCGACAAGGGATATATTGCAGATAACTCATGGTCCTATCGGATGTGGATTCTATAGCTGGCTTACAAGAAGAAATCAGACACGGCCGCAGACCGAAAGTGATGAGAACTTCATGACTTATGCGATGTCTACCGATCTGCAGGAGGACGAGATCATATTCGGCGGTGAAAAGAAACTTAAAAAAGCGATTGAAGAGGCGGTAAACCTTTTTCATCCGAAAGCTATTGGAATATTCTCCACATGTCCCGTCGGTCTTATTGGTGATGACGTGCATGCTGTGGCAAGAGAGATGGAGGAAAAGTTTCCTGGAGTAAATATTTTTAGCTTCTCTTGCGAGGGATATAAGGGAGTAAGCCAGTCTGCCGGACACCATATCGCGAATAACAAGGTCTTCACTGATGTTGTTGGACAGATGAATATGAGGAAAGAGGGTAAATACATAGTTAACATACTCGGTGAGTATAACATAGGCGGTGACGCCTTCGAGATAGAAAGGATTATGGATCTCTGCGGTTTTACACTGCATTCTACATTCAGCGGAAATTCGGTCTATGAAGAGTTTGCAAGTGCTCAGAACGCTGATCTCAACGTGGTAATGTGCCACAGGTCAATAAACTACATGGCTGAGATGATGGAGAAGAAATATGGAATACCATGGTTCAAGGTTAACTTCGTAGGTGCCGAGGCCACTGCAAAATCTCTCAGGAAAATGGCTGCCTATTTTGGAGATACCGGGTTGACCGAGAAGGTTGAAAAAGTAATAGAATCTGAAATGCTGGATGTGGAAAAAGCTCAGAAAGATGTACGGCCGCGCTGTGAAGGTAAAAAAGCGATGCTGTTTGTCGGAGGGTCTAGGGCGCATCACTACCAGGAGCTTTTCAGAGAGATAGGGATGGAAACTCTTTCGGCCGGTTATGAGTTCGCTCATCGGGACGATTACGAAGGAAGACAGGTTATACCTTCAATCGTTGTTGATGCTGACACAAGGAATATTGAAGAACTGACAGTTACACCGGACGAAAAATTTTTTAGCCCGAGAAAAAGTACGAACGAGATGAGTGACATGAATTCAAGAGGTATGGAATTCAGTGATTATAGTGGAATGATGCCTGAAATGAAAGAGAACTCACTGGTCATTGACGATATCAATCATTACGAGACCGAGATGCTGATAGAAAAGTACAGACCGGATATCTTCTGTGCAGGTATTAAGGAAAAGTATGTGGTGCAGAAAGGGGGTATACCTATGAAACAGCTCCACAGCTACGACTACAGCGGTCCATATGCTGGATTTAAAGGTGCCATTAATTTCTATCATGAGATAGACAGAATGGTAAATACAAAAATTTTCAGTTTAATAAAGGCGCCGTGGCAGATAAACCCGGAACTCGCCGGAAGTTATAACTGGAGCAAATAGGAGGAAGTTATGCTGCTGAGACATACTGCTGAAAACGTAACTGAGCGTAGTGCTCTTACTGTAAATCCGGCAAAGACATGTCAGCCTGTAGGGGCGATGTATGCATCGCTCGGTATTAATGGGTGCCTCCCGCACAGCCACGGGTCACAGGGATGCTGCGCGTATCACAGGAGCGCGCTTACAAGGCACTACAAAGATCCGATTATGGCAACTACCAGTTCATTTACGGAGGGGGCATCAGTATTCGGAGGACAGGCGAATCTTCTGGAATCTATACAGAACATTTTCGCAATGTATGATCCGGAAATAATAGCTGTGCACACTACTTGCCTTTCGGAGGTCATAGGTGATGATATTAAACAGATCATCTCTAAGGCCAGGGCTGATGGAAAGATCCCGGAGGGTAAAACGGTAGTACATGCAAACACACCGAGCTTCAAAGGTTCGCATGTGACAGGTTTTTCAAATATGGCTGCATCTATGGTGACATATTTTTCAGAGAACACCGGAAAAAGAAATGGCAAGATCAATATTATTCCGGGATTTGTTGAGCCTTCAGATATGTCTGAGATAAAAAGGATCGCCGCGGAGATGAACGTGCCGATTACGATGTTTCCCGATACTTCAGGTGTTGTAAACAGCCCGATGGACGGAAAGTTTCATATGTATCCGAAAGGCGGAACTACATCAGAGGAGATCAAAAAAGCCGGTGACAATAGCTTTACAATAGCTCTTGGAGGTGCAGCGTCAACACTTTGTGCAAAGACGCTCGATTCAAAATGTAAAGTTCCTTATGAAGTTATCGAACTGCCGATTGGGTTGAAGGCGACAGATGCTTTTGTCGATCTGCTTCGAAGAAAGGGATCAAGTTCTGTACCTGAGTCGATCATGACAGAAAGGGGGCAGTTGATTGACGTGATAACTGATATGCATCAGTATTTTTACAGAAAGAAGGCAGCTCTTGTCGGAGATCCTGATCACCTGATATCGTTAACCGGATTCCTTACGGATATAGACATGAAGATTACTTCTGTTGTTACAGGGACCCCGGCGGGACCGAAGTTTGAAAAACGAATTAAAGAACTGGCCGGTAAGGATGTAATAGTAAAAAGCGGTCCAAACGCTGACATGTTTTATTTTCACCAGGTTATAAAGAATGAAAGGCCTGATATGATTTTCGGTAACACTTACGCGAAATATATCGCCCGCGATGAGGATATCCCGATGATACGGACAGCTTTCCCTATATATGACAGGATTGGTCACCAGTATTTTCCTCTAGTCGGATATACAGGGGGGATAAGGCTTCTTGAGAGAATTCTGAACGCGTTCATGGACAGACAGGACAGAGATGCAAAAGAAGAAAGCTTCGAACTTGTAATGTAGGAGGAATGGGGAGTTATGGTACAGGTGCTTGATGTAAGAAAGATGCAGGTTCTTGAGAACGGCAGAGAAGACCGTAATGTAATATGCGACAGGAAGAGTGCTGCCGGATCAGTGAGCCAGCGTGCCTGTGTATTCTGCGGTTCGCGGGTTGTGCTTTATCCGATTGCTGATGCGCTTCATCTGGTACACGGCCCTTTAGGATGTGCTGCCTATACGTGGGATATCAGGGGATCTCTTTCGTCGGGTCCTGAACTCCACCGGATGAGTTTTTCAACAGACCTGCGTGAGGAAGATGTCATATACGGAGGTGAGAAAAAACTCCTCGCGGCATTGAGTGAGCTTATAGACGCATATTCGCCAAAAGCGGCATTCGTATACTCAACCTGCATAGTAGGACTAATCGGTGATGACGTGCAGGCAATATGCCGTAAAGTTTCAGAAGAGAAGAAGATTCCTGTAATACCGGTCAACTCGGAAGGCTTTCGTGGAACAAAAAAAGACGGATATGCGGCGGCATGTGATGCCCTCGCGCTGCTTGTCGGTACTTCGGCTGAAAAAACACGCAATGTTTATTCAATAAATATTCTGGGTGATTTTAATCTGGCCGGGGAGTCGTGGATAATCCGGAAATACTATCAGGAGATGGGTGTAAACGTCATCTCCTGTATTACCGGTGACGGGCGTATAGACGAAATAAAACAGGCACACTACGCGAATTTAAATGTTGTTCAGTGTTCAGGTTCAATGACTCAGCTGGCTAGACATATGGAGAATAAGTATGGTATCCCATTTATACGGGTATCGTATTTCGGACTTGAGGACATGTCTCAGGCGCTTTATGATGTAGCTAAACATTCAGAGTCAAATGATATGATAAAAGCCGCAGGCAGTATTGTCGAACGTGAGGTCAAGGCGATATATCCTGAATTGAAAGTTATAAGGAAAGATCTTGAGGGTAAAAGGGCCGCTATTTATGTCGGCGGTTCATTTAAAGCTTTCTCTCTGGTTAAGGCGCTGCGTCATATTGGCATGTCAGTAGCTGTAGTAGGTTCACAGACCGGATCGAATGAAGACTATGAATATCTGAAAGAGATATGTGATGAGGGGACAATAATTGTCGATGATACGAATCCGATTGAACTCTCAGGATTTATGGACAGCCGTAAGGTCGATCTGCTTATAGGCGGCGTGAAAGAAAGGCCAATTGCATATAAAACAGGCGTGGCATTCTGTGATCATAACCATGAAAGAAAGACACCACTGGCGGGTTTTGAAGGGATGCTGAATTTCGCGAAAGAAGTTCATCTGTCAGTAATGAGTCCGGTCTGGAGGTTTTCTAATGCGTATAAAAAAAGGATGGGATAAAATGAATAAGCCATTAACCGGAAATAAAACGAATTTTACTTCAACCAGAAACGCTTGTGCGCTTTGCGCTCCGCTGGGTGCATCACTGGCATTCCGTGGAATAGAAAACTGTATCCCGCTGGTTCATGGATCTCAGGGCTGTTCAACATATATAAGACGTTATATCATAAGCCACTTCAGAGAACCGGTAGATATAGCATCGTCAAACTTCAGTGAAGAGTCCGCAGTATTTGGGGGTGGAGCGAACCTGAAAACGGCTCTGGATAATGTTATCAGGCAGTATAAACCTTCGATTGTCGGTGTCTCATCAACATGTCTGTCGGAGACGATCGGAGATGATATAAACATGCTGTTAAGGGAGTATAATTCATCGTGTAAAAATAACGGAGTTGAAATAGTACATGTTTCAACACCAAGTTACAGAGGAACTCATGCTGAAGGTTTCAGGGCAGCAGTGAGGGCTGTCGTCGAATCTCTGTCGCATGGAGGGGAATGTAATGGTATGGTGAATCTTTTTCCGCCGATACTATCCACCGAAGATATACGGCATTTAAAAGATATTGTGAATGACTTTGGGGTCAATGTCACAATGCTGCCGGACTACTCGGAAACACTGGATGGTGCAGCCTGGGACAGGTACGTAAAACTTCCGGAAGGCGGTACATCTTTGTTTTCTATCAAAAATATGGGGTGTGCCGTATGTTCAATTGAACTGGGAGAGAATGTTGCCCCTGAATTGAGCGCAGGTAAATATTTCTCGGAAAAATTCGGACAAAAGTATATAAAAACAGGACTGCCGCTCGGGATTGATGCATGTGACAGCTTATTTTCAATTCTAAGTGAAATTTCAGGCAGGCCGGTTCCGGAAAAATACGTGAAAGAGCGTGGAAGATTGGCGGATGCCTATATAGATGCTCATAAATATCTATCGGGTAAAAAGGCAGTCGTATTCGGTGAGCCGGACATTGCAGCAGGGATCTCATACTTTCTTGATGAAACCGGAATAAAAACCGTACTCTGTGCTACTGGATCGCGCGGTATGTCGTCTGGTTTTAGTTTGGGAATTAATGGTTTTGAAAGTGCAGACTGCACGGTTCTGGATGATACAGATTTTGCCACGATGCTTGAGTTATGCAGAGAGTTAAAACCGGATATAATTATAGGTAGCAGTAAGGGATATTATCTTTCAAAAAACCTCGGTATACCGCTTATAAGGACAGGTTTTCCGATCCACGACAGGTTCGGAGGCCAGAGAATCATGCTTACCGGGTATAAAGGTACCCAACAGCTGTTTGACCGTATCGTCAATGCTTTGATGGAATTTAAACAGGAGTCGAGCGATATCGGTTACAGTTATATATAGGAGGCGGTATTATGAATTTCAGAGAACACCCGTGTTTCAGCGAAAACGCACGGCACACAAGCGGAAGGATACATCTGCCGGTTGCGCCGAAATGCAATATACAGTGTAACTACTGTGACAGGAGATTTGACTGTATCAATGAATCCCGTCCGGGTGTAGCAAGTGGAATCCTTACACCGAGACAGGCGCTGGTGTACCTTGAGAAAGTGATTGAAAGGATACCGTCAATAGCAGTCGCGGGGATTGCAGGCCCGGGGGATCCCCTGGCTAATCCGGAGGAGACACTTGAAACTTTCAGGATTATAAGAAGCAAATTCCCGGACCTTCATCTCTGCATGGCAACAAACGGTCTCGAGCTGGAAAATTATGCTGATGACATCGCTTCGGTCGGGGTGGACCATTTAACTGTTACGGTCAATGCAGTTGATCCGGAGATCGGCAGCAGAATCTATTCATGGGTGCGCTACAATAAAAGACCGAGAAGGGGAATTGAAGCTGCAGAGGTCCTTCTCGAAATGCAGAAAAGAGGTATAGAAAAACTAAAAAAACATGATGTTGTCATAAAGATTAATACAGTGGTAATTTCGGGAATAAACGACCATCACGTTGCGGATGTAGCGAGGGAGATGTCGCTTAATGGTGCCGGAATACATAACTGCATACCTTTATATAATGTTGAAGGTACACCGTTTGATTCGATAGTGCCGGTCTCTGCAGAAACTATTAAGAGCATCAGGGAGTCTTCATCACATTACCTGCCCCAGATGAGTCATTGCAGGAGATGCCGTGCAGATGCGGCAGGTATGCTGGGTGAATCAAATACTGAAGAAATTATCAAACTAGTCAGTGATGCATCGATGCTGAAGTTTGATTCTGAAAGACCGTATATTGCCGTGGCAAGCATGGAAGGGATCTTTGTAAATCAGCACCTGGGTGAAGCTGAATATCTGTGGATCTTCTCTTCAAGAAACGGGATTATTGAATTTTTAGAAAAGAGAAAAGCTCCTGAAGCCGGTGGAGGAAAAGACAGATGGGACAAAATGGCTGAAATTCTCCACGACTGCCGTGCAGTTCTTTCCAGCGGCTCCGGGATGTCGCCGGTAAAAGCCCTTGAATCGTATGGAATCAGTGTGATCACAATGGAGGGGATGGCTGAAGAGGGTATGAGTGCGATTTTTTCTGGAAAAAAAGTACCGGCAATACTTCTCCGTGATTCAGGGATCTGTGGTATAAAACAGTCATGCAGCGGCACCGGTACGGGTTGTATGTAGTATAGTGATACTAAATTACGATAGCGAATAAGAGGTAAAAACAAAATGAAAAAACCAGAACATCACATTTTTCTATGCGGGAGTTTCCGTGTCTCGGGAGATTCTCTGGGTGTATGTAATAAGAAGGGTTCAATGGGACTGATGCAGTATATTGAAAACGAATTATCAGACAGGGGACTCAGCGGTGTCGCAGTGTCCGGTACCGGATGCCTTAAAGTCTGTGATCGAGGACCTGCAATGGTAATCTACCCTGAAAACTGGTGGTACGGCAAAATTGAGAGCGAGTCGGTCATTGATGAAATACTTGATGCGCTTGAAGACGGGAGACCGGCTGAGAAATATATGCTTAACTGATCCAGTTAAATGATCTCTGAAATTACATTTCTGTTCCATTGCCAGACGTGAACAAAACTAAAGAGAGGTACGTGAAATGATAGTGCGAAATTCGTCATGGAATGATTTTTACAGCCAGGGAATACAGTACATGGCTGCAGTAGAGAGATCGGTAAGCAACGGTGATTTTTTTACACCGGTGCTGGTTTATAATATTACTGCGATTGCTATAGAAAAACTTATTATCGGCGCATGCATGTTCAGCGGTAATATACCATACAGTCATACTCTGTCAGAAATGGCCGGTTTTGCAAAAAACATAATAAACCTTGATGATACTCTTGCTGATGACCTGAATACAATGGACAGACTCCAGATGATATGTTCTTTCGATGAAAGCGTTAAAATAAATATAGAAAAGGATAATATTCCGTTTTTTTTGGATGTCATGAAGCGGATTTTTGAAAAGACAGAATCATATATATCATCGATGCAGTGAACGTTTTATGAAACGGGAAAATATAATTATACTTGATACGACACTGCGCGATGGAGATCAGTCTCCGGGATTTTCACTGGGACTGGATGAGAAAATAATCATAGCCGGTCACCTGGAAAGACTGGGAGTTGATATTATTGAGGCCGGTTTCCCTGCTTCATCTAAAGGACAGTTCACGACAGTTCAGAGAATAGCCGGATCGCTGAGGATGTCCGCCATATCAGCAATGGCAAGAGCCAGAACTGATGATATAAAAAAAGCAGGAGAAGCTATTGCGGGAGCGAGGGTAAAAAAATATATCCATACGACAATAGCGACATCGCCTATACACAGAAAGATGAAGCTTCGTAAAAGCCGAAGCGAAATAATAGATATAGCTGTCGAGGCTGTACTGTGTGCTTCTCAATACGCCGACTATGTAGAGATAGGAGCAGAAGATGCAACAAGAACCGAACCGGAGTTTTTAATGGAATTCTGCGAGATGGTTACTGATGCCGGCGCGGATGTTGTAAACATTGCCGATACTGTTGGTTTTATCCAGCCTCAGGAATTTTTTATGCTTATACTGAAGCTTTATAATAATGTGAAAGCTTTTAAAACCGGTAAGGCCAGAATAAGCGTTCACTGTCATAATGACCTGGGGCAGGCAACCTCAAACACCTTGTCCGGACTTATGGCGGGAGGGTTGCAGGCTGAAGTCACACTTCTCGGAATAGGTGAGAGAGGTGGCAATACTCCTCTCGAAGAGATTGCTGCGGTGTTAAAAACGCGTGACGATTATTACGGAAAAATTAAAACGCGGCTTAACCCTGAATTTGTAGCTGAAACAGTAAGAGATCTCAGTATATTCACGGGCGTCGCAATAAATCCAAACAAGCCGGTAACGGGGAGTAATGTTTTTACCCACAGTTCCGGAATTCATCAGAACGGAATGCTTGCATCGCCTTTAACTTATTCAGTTCTTAATCCGGAACAGTACGGGTTTCAGAATCACAGGTTTATTCTTTCGCGCCATTCAGGTTTAAGCGGATTTAACGCAAAGATCAACGAATTGACAGGTGACAGGATTTCCGTATCGGATGATCAGGATCTGTTTAACAGGTTCAAATACTTGGCTGATACAAAGAACGAGATAACGACGACCGATGTGTTGACTTTTCTTTTTGATGAAGGTATAATAAATAATAGCATTTGGTATCTAGATTCATGGAAATACTCAAAACATATCAATCATTCACTCACTATTGAGGTATCTTCCGTTTACAACGATCACAAGAAAGTGAGGGCCACCGGTGCCACTAAATGGAGTGTGGCTGAAAGCGCGCTGAAGTCACTGTTCAGGCTCGATATTAATCTGATATATTATTCATTCAGCGGTTCATCCGGAAAAACCGGGAGTAATGAAACATTTTTTATTGCAGCTGAATATGAGGGTATGAATTATGCAGATGAACTGCGCGGTAATGATTCCCTGGAATTATTTATTAAAAGCTATCTTAATCTGATAAACCAGATCTCGGCGAAATTTCAGCTGAGCGGTTTGTAAAATAAAGGTGATGTTATGTTGATAAAAATACGAAAGGCTGAAATAAAAGACATAAATAAGTTGAGTGATATGATTTCATCTTTATTCAGTATTGAGGATGATTTTTCAGTAGACATTGAAAAACAGAAACGCGGTTTACGTATGATTATTGACGGTGAGGCTGATGGTATTATACTTGTCGCGGAGAAAGATTCAGTAGTAACCGGAATGGTGAGCCTGCAGAAGGTAGTATCCACTGCAGCTGGAGGTTACTCATTGCTCCTTGAAGATATGTTTGTGATGCCTGAGCACAGGCATTCAGGCGTCGGAGAGAAACTTGTTAAAGAAGCAGTACGATGGGGAAAGGAAAATAGTGTACTGAGGATTCAGCTTGCTGCGGACAAAAGGAATACTTCTGCTATAAATTTTTATTCTGCTAACGGATTCAATACCGGAAATATGATCTGCTTCTATAAATATATATAAGCGGTTAAAGCGGTATTGTTTATTAATTGTTAAAGATTAAGCATTTATATTAAGACGGATTTATGGAGTAATATAGGGGATTCCTGTATAAAAACTTACCACTCATGTTTATACGATGGAATAAACAGACAACAGTATTGAATTGAAGTTTACACAACTTTATCTTTCATGATATTGTTGTGGTTAAAAATTCAAAATCGTCAATATAAACGTTCAAAAAATTTGAAAAATTACAAATTTGTTAAATTCGGCCCCTTTTCCCGGTTTTTTGTTAAAAAAAATTGTTTATTATCCCCCTGTAATTAGCATGTCTGAATACTTATAAAATTAAACGGTCTGAATATTTATAAAAACAGGCTGCTGTTCAGGGTTATAAAATGGATCTGATTAATGACAGACAGGTCGGCTTACTTGAGAAGATAGGGAGAATTTTTATTGAAAACAGCGAGGATATAAATCTCCTGATGTCTAATGTTTTCCGGCATGTGGTTAACTATTATAATATCGAACGCGGTATGATAAGCCTCTATCACAAAGAGGAGGATGAAATTCTTGTAGAAATTCATCATGGATTCACTGATGAAGAGGTTACGAAGGGTATTTATAAACCGGGTGAGGGTGTAATAGGTACCGTTGTAAAAACCGGCAATCCGTTTCTTGTAATGGATATAATGAATGAGCCTAAGTTCCTCAATAGAACTGGGGCGTTCCGTAATACATCAGCCAACAAGATTTCATTTATCTGCGTACCTGTGAAACTCAACCAGGACGTAATCGGTACAATATCGGTTGAATTAATAAACAATTACGGAAGGGATCTTGCCGAGGAGTATCACGTGCTTGTTACGATTTCTATCATGATAGCGCAGGCGGTAAACAGCAGGATTGAGTCGATCTCCCGCGAAAAGAAACTGAAGGACGAGAACGATCTGCTTCGTAAAAGAATTTCAATGAGTCAGGTACAGGGAAAACTTGTAGGTAATTCTAAGGTGATGAAGGAGCTGTATGAAAAAATAATTCTCATCTCCAGTTCAGACGCCACTGTGCTTATCCAGGGGGAGAGCGGAACAGGCAAGGAGCTTATCGCTGATTCGATCCATCGCAACAGTAAGAGGTCCGGCGGTCCTTTTGTTAAGGTCAATATTGCCGCTCTCCCTAAAAATCTTATAGAGGCGGAGCTTTTCGGTCATGAAAAAGGGGCGTTTACCGGGGCTGACAGGCTGAAAAAGGGGAGATTTGAACTTGCTGACGGCGGGACTATTTTCCTTGATGAGATTGGAGATCTCGACATATCATTACAGGTGCATCTGCTGAGAGTAATTCAGGAAAAAAGTATAGAAAGGGTTGGTGGCACAGGAGTAATTCCTGTTAATATAAGAATAATTGTGGCAACACATCATGATCTTGAAGCAAAAATTAAAAAGAATGAGTTCAGAGAGGATCTGTATTACAGACTAAACGTGTTCCCGATATATGCTCCCAGACTCCGCGACAGAAAGTCTGATGTTGTACTACTGGCTGATCATTTCCTGGAAATATATCGTGCAAAATCAGAAAAGAAAATAAAAAGAATCAGTACCGATGCGATAGACCTCCTTGTGGCCTATCACTGGCCCGGGAACGTCAGGGAGCTTGAAAACTGCATAGAACGTGCTGTGATACTATGCAACGAGGATGTAATAAGAAACTATCATCTCCCCCCGTCTTTGCAGATCTTTAACGAGAAGGACCTTCCCGGCACGCTGGAGGAGAGGACTGATATGTTTGAAAAGGAACTGATTATTGACGGTTTGAAAGCATCAAACGGGAATATCTCCGCGGCATCCATAATTCTGGGGACTACGAAGCGTATACTCGGCTATAAAATCGACAAGCTTGGAATTGATTATAAAAATTTCAGAAAAAATGAGAACTGAAGCGCGGAATCGGGCCTTTGACGATTGAAGCTGTAGCGCTTTTTGCACTGCGTGTGCGGTATCAACTGATGAAAAATCATCTTACCTCCTTTTAAGAAACAAGTATAAATGAAGACAAATGCCATCTCCAGTCCCCGGGATGGCATTTGTCGTTTACAGGCAGCGGAAACAGCCGGTATAGGTCCGTTTTGCCGCGTTACATAATTGTTTTTCAAAAAATTGTAATGATACAAATATGTACACCTGCCTCGGGCGCGTCTGCTTTGCTGCCGGCGCGGCTACAATATTGTATCAAAGAAACAAATATGTCTCAACTCCGAAATTCGGTGTTGAGACAAAAAAACAATTGAACAATTTTGTATCACCGAATTTCGGAATCACCAAAATTTAACATAACCGAAACATGGGGAGCCAATTTCTATTGATAATTTTTTTACTCCGCTGTTCGCTGGTCGATATAATAGTAAAAAGGAGAAACGATATGAATATAACAGTTGTTAGGTCATTAAAACTTGTCGTTATGTACTGCTCCGGCAGTTTCAATGCCGATGAACTGCGCGATGCTCTTGAAATAAAAGACGGAGACGAGCTTAAACTTATCGGCCTGCCATGTTCGGGGAAAGTTGATATGCTGTATCTCGCGAAAGCATTTGAGAAAGGGGCTGACGGTCTGGCGCTGTTAACATGTCCTGCAAACAGGTGTCAGCATCTGGAGGGGAATCTGCGTGCATCCAGAAGAATGGAGGGGCTCAATTCTTTAATGGAAGAGGCAGGCTTCGGTAAAGAGAGAATGGTTGTACTGTCTCCCGGTGACGACGGTCTTGCGGGTGTTGCTGCGGAAATGGCGGAGTTCAGCGGCAGGATCAGGGGGATGCAGATAAATCCGTCAGGTATTCCATATAATGAAGTTGCTGTTTTTCCCGCGAGCATATCCTGAGAATATTTTTGGGAATGTCGTGTTAACAGAATCACGGCCGGAAAAACGGATTAAGTTTTAACAAAATGAAAGCTGTAAAAATCCTACTCAGCAACACATCGTTCATAGAAGGAAAGCATGCGTTTGCAGGGAGGAAACTCCCGTTAAGCTGTTGTTAGATAAGAAGAGATGTGTGCTTGTAGATAAATAAGTTCTGGTGAATATATTATGAGAAGAGAGAAAAAATTTGCTGATCAGATAAAAGACAGGGATTTTATCATCACAGCAGAATATCTGCCGAAAGCGGGAACAGACGGGAACAGTATCAAATCCGTCGCAGGTTTTTTAAAAGAGGTCCCGTCGGCGGTCAATGTTTCAGACAATCCTTTCGGCGTGTCGATGTCAAGTCTTGCGGCGTCAATTCATCTGCTGAATGCAGGTATCGAACCGGTTTTTCAGATGGTGACACGGGACAGGAACCGTATTGCAATTCAGTCCGATATTCTGGGGGCGTCGTCACTTGGCATTAACAATATGCTTTGCCTTTCAGGCTATCATCAGATTCTTACTGATGATCCTGAATCCTCGAACGTATATGATATAGATTCAACCCAGCTGCTGGCTATGATCGAGAAGTTCAGAAAAAGCAATGAACTGCTTAACGGCACAAAATTTGAAGGTCCGTTCAATATGCTTACAGGCGCAGTTGCAAATCCGTATATGAAACCGCTTGAGCTTAACATCCTGCGGCTCGAACAGAAGGTTGACGCAGGGGCGCGTTTTATCCAGACCCATGGCGTGTTGGATATCGAGTCATTTAAAATATGGCTTAATGCAGCGAAAGAAGCCGGGATTACCGATAAAGCCGTAATTATCGCCGGAATACTCCCGCTTGAGAGCGCAGAGGAAGCGGTGAAGTTGAGAGATAAGTACACAGATTTTACAATTCCTGATAGAATAATAGAAAGAATAAAAAACGCCGGAGACGCTGAAGCGCAGAGAAAAGAGGGGATAGCTGTCTGTGTTGAAATAATAGAACAGCTGAAAGGGGTCAGCGGTCTCGGCGGAATACATATATTGTCGGGCGGAAAAGAGAGTGTAATACCTGAAATTCTTACAGCCTCCGGTTTATCCGGCAAGTGATTTGATGGAAAACTGGAGATAGATTATGCCGGAAAAATATCATATAGAAACAAAACCTGTTCCTCCCCGGAGGCCGCGTATAGGAAAATACGGTATCATCGACTGGCGAGAGGACTGCGCGAGGTGTCATAACTGCGTCAAGAAGGCGTGCGTTTATGACAGGCACAGGGATGAAATAAAATACATAAGAAACATGGAGGATGTCGACGCGCTGTTCTTCGACTGCATGGGGTGTTTTTCATGCGTACAGGAGTGTACTAAAAACCTGCTGAGACTTTCGATAAATCCCGAATACAGCAGGCTCGGCAATGACTACTGGACTCCGCAGATAATCCAGACCACGTGGCTTCAGGCAGAAACCGCGAAGGTTCCTGTGTCAGGTGCCGGTTACGGCGGAAGATTCTGCGGTTACGGCTTCGATTCCATGTGGACAGATATGTCGGAGATAGTAAGGCCCACAAGAGACGGAATCCACGGCCGTGAGTACATAAGCACAGCGGTAGATATCGGGCGGAAGAGATCGTTTCTTGAAATGAAGGATGGAGAGGTATCGGCAGACATCCCTCCTGTCATATCCGTGTCAATGCCGATGATTATCGATATGATGCCGGGGAGTTATGATCTGCCGCTGCTTGATCAGTTTATACTTGAGACTGCGTACAGAACAGAACTGATTGCACTGATGAATTCGAAAAAGTGGCCTTTCGATATAAAGGAAAAGGAGAGGTATCTGCCGAATACAGGATTTTATTTTGAAGCAGGCTCACCGATATTGCCTGCAGCCGTTCTTAAAAGAACTGGTTTCGCGGAGATTGAGGATTCGGGAGATATAAATCTCAGGATAAAAGAACTGAAGCAGGTCAATCCGGATATTGTTGTATCTGTAAGGGTTAACCTTGACAGCAGCGGGATTGATCGTGCGGTGGAACTGTCGATGCATGATGTAGAGGTAATACATATAGTTGCTGATACGAATGGCAAACAGAAGGGTGTTGAGAATCCCCTCCATATAAAAGACATGATCCGCAGAGTCCATAAATCCCTGATTGAGAACGGAGCAAGGGATGACGTGACAATAATTGCCGGCGGCGGAATTGCGCTTCCAGAGCATGTCACAAAGGGACTTCTGTGCGGTACCGACCTTGTTTCTGTAGAGCTTCCGCTTCTTATTTCTCTCGAATGTCACCTCTGTGCACGATGCTCAGGTGAAAAATCGTGCCCGGCAAAAATCAGAGAAGCTGGTTTTGATTACAGCACAGGGAGGATGACAAACCTGATCGCAGCATGGCACGACCAGATAATAGAGATGATGGGTGCCATGGGTATAAGGGACGCAAGACGTCTAAGGGGAGATGTCGGGCGCGCAATGTTTTTTGAACAACTGGAGGAGGAAACCTTTGGAAAACTATTCGGAACAAGAAAACAGGCTTAAGGATATTATTCCTGAGAACACACTCAAAACCAGGACAATACAGCATAAAGAGCCGAGAACAATAAAGCCTGTACCTCCGAGATACAGGAACGAGATGGGTAAATACATAACCCTGCGTGATGAGGAAAAGTGCATTATGTGCGGGCGATGCGTTGAGATATGTCCGCAGGGTGTTCATGTCCATAAAGAGGGTTATAAATATTTTTCCGAACCGAAGAATAATCTCTGTTTCGGAATTAAATGCAGAGATAAGGGATGTTACTGTGCGGATGCGTGTCCTGCAGGAGCGCTGAAGGTGGAGGAAAACCCGATGCTCGAGGTACTGGGTGATTTCAGGTGGACTGCGGAGATGATCCTTGCCACGTGGAAAATGGCTGAAACAGGGGATGTGCCGTCTCCGGATTACGGCCTCGAATACGAAACAGGAAATTCGGGAGGGGGATTTGACCGTTTACGGTTCAGGTTTCCCGATAAGCCGGCAAAGGAATACAGGCCGGAGGATATAGACACTTCGCTGAAACTAAATAAAAGGAACGACGGAAGGCCCGAAGTAAAAATTGATGTCCCGTGGTACGGGGGCGGAATGTCGTTCGGATCTGTAAGCAACACGACACAGCTCTCAAAGGCGAGGGCTGCTGTCGCATGGAACACCTTTACCTGTACCGGTGAGGGGGGATACATGGAGAGGATGCGTCTCTATGACGACCATGTTATCACACAGGTCGCGACCGGACTGTTCGGAGTAAGGGAGGAGACTATTCAGCGTGTTCCGATCGTCGAGTTCAAATACGCGCAGGGTGCTAAACCGGGACTCGGCGGACATTTGCTTGGAGATAAAAACACCCCCGCTGTAGCGATGATGAGGGGAACAGTTGTCGGAATTCCGCTATTCTCGCCGTTCCCGTTCCACAGCGTATATTCAATCGAAGACCACATGAAGCATATCGACTGGATTAAACATATAAACAGGCGAGTGCTTATTTCGAGCAAGGTCTCAACGCCGAATGATGTGGATATGGTCGCAGTAGGGAGCTATTCGGCGGGGACCCATATTATACACCTTGACGGAGGTTACGGCGGCACAGGCGCGGCTCCGGAGATCGCGAAAAAGAACATAGCTATGCCGATTGAGTACGCGATCCCGAAAGTGCACAACTTCCTTGTCGCAGAAGGTGCGAGAGAGGGCGTGACGCTGATCGCGAGCGGAGGTATCCGTAACCCTTATGATATGGCAAAAGCGATTGCTCTCGGCGCTGACGGTATTGTTGTGGGAACAATGGAGATGATAGCGCTTGGATGCGTGAGGTGCGGAAGGTGTTCTGCCGGAAGGGGATGCCCCAGATGTATAGCCACCACTGATAAAAAACTCGCGCCGAAAATCGACCTCGAGTGGGGCGCTCAGAGATTAATAAATACATATAATGCATGGAGAAATGAACTGATACGGATCCTTATAAGGCTGGGACTTGGAAGCGTAGCTGAATTGAGAGGGCGTTCGGATCTGCTTATGCATCTTGACTATAATAATGACAGGGAGCAGAGCCATGAAAGATAACATGGTTGAAAGGATATCGGAATCAAGAAGGCATCTTCTTGAAAATATAGAGTTTCCTTCTATTGTAAGAAAGGGGGAGGAGGAGGGCGGCTGCGGAGTAGTAGGTTTCTGCTGCAGCGAACCTGTTGCAGGAAAGCATATCTATGAACCTTCAAAGCAGATGCATAACCGCGGTAACGGAAAAGGTGGCGGAATTGCGGCCGTCGGTTTTGTACCGGAACAGCTTGGTGTAAGCAGGGAGATACTTGATGATTATTACATGCTCCATATAGCTCTGCTGGAACCGGATGTGAAGGGTGAAGTCGAAAAGGAGTTTATCTATCCGTATTTTGATGTGGCAGCCGCCGCGATGCTTGACAAGGTGGATGACTGGAAAACAGTTCCGGGTCTTGAGGTGCTGCCGCCGGATGTGTGCAGATACTTTGTCAGGGTAAAAACAGAGGTCCTCGATAAATTCATAAATGATAACAGACTGGAAGGTATGGATCGCCGCGAAGCTGAGGATGAGTTTTTAAACCAGAACAGCTTCAGACTCAACCAGAAGAATTACGCAGCTCACGGCGACAAGAAGGCATTTGTCCTGTCGCACGGAAGAAATATAATGATACTTAAAGTCGTCGGCTTTGCCGAGGCGATTGTCGATTATTATAAAATAAGAGAGCTTAAAGCACACACATGGATAGCCCATCAGCGCTTCCCCACCAAGGGGCGGGTCTGGCATCCTGCCGGCGCACATCCTTTTACGGGAATTAACATGGCGCTTGTACATAACGGGGACTTCGCTAACTATCATTCCGTAACGGAACATCTTCTGCAGAGAAATATTTATCCGCAGTTTCTGACAGATACGGAAGTTTCCGCGCTGCTGTTTGATCTTATGAACAGGACTTATCACTATTCTCTTGAACATATAATTGAAGCCTTTGCGCCTACATCCGAACTCGATTTCGACAGGCTGTCAGAAGAAAAACAGAAGCTGTACAGGGCTATACAGGCGACTCATATTCACGGATCACCCGACGGCCCGTGGTTTTTCATTATAACGAGAAATGTTCCTGAAAAGAGAGAGTTCCAGCTGCTCGGTATTACAGATACAGCTATGCTGAGACCGCAGGTTTTCGCTTTCTGTGACGGAGAGGTACAGGTGGGGCTGATAGCCTCGGAAAAACAGGCAATCGACGCTACGCTGGTGAGTCTTTCAAAGGATGATCCGAGGATATGCCCCGTAGCGGAGAAGTACTGGAATGCCCGGGGAGGGAGCCATACCGATGGAGGAGCATTTATCTTCACTGTCTCCGGACAATCGGGAAAGATGCGCATAAGCTGTGCTGACAAGTTCGGAAAACCGGTGGCTTTGCCGCATGATGGAGAGGCATGTGTATTTGATTCGGAAACATGGAAATCACACGGAACAGGCAGTGAAATCGAAAACAGTATAAAACACCTTAGCGTTAAATCGGCTTCGGAACTTTACGGGTATATAAGCAAAAATATTCCTTCATGGAGCTACGATGATGTACGAAATGTTCTGAGGATGATTACCGAAAACGCTCAGGATTCATCCGGAATAAATATAGCGATCAGCACATTATCACTGTTGAATGATATGAAATATCCTGTCGGCAGCAAGAAAAGAAGCAATATAATACATCTTGTCAGGAGCGAGCTGACAAATCTTTTTAAAAATATACCGTATCTGGATGATGACAGAGCAGCTGTCGTTACATACAGGCGTATTGATCTTGGGTCAAGAGAGAGCCTCAGGAGCCCGATGAACGATGAATCGGTACTTGTGATAGATGCGGCCGGTTTTGACGCAGAGGGAGTTAAAAGTGATGCGTCGTTACTGATGGATGCATACATGAAAGGATGGAAACAGTTCATTACATTCGGCTGCATGGGACAGAGGTATATCGGAAACGGACTTGGACCGGATACTGATGATGTAGTTATAGACGTCTATGACAGCTGCGGAGATTATCTCGCGTCAGGTATAGACGGAATGTCAATAACAGTTCACAACAACGCCCAGGACCAGCTGGGGCAGATTATAAAACGCGGTAAACTTGTAATATACGGCGATGTGGGACAGACCTTTCTCTACGGGGCAAAGGGGGGAGATATCTACGTTATGGGAAATGCCGCCGGACGTCCTCTGATTAACTCTGTCGGAAGACCGAGGGTTGTGATCAATGGCTCATGCCTTGACTTTCTCGGCGAGTCTTTCATGGCGGGAGATCCGCATAATAATGGCGGTTTCGTCGTTATAAACGGCATAAGGTTTGATGATAATGGTAATATTACGTTACTCGAGGAGCCATATCCCGGCAGCAATATATTTTCACTTGCTTCAGGCGGTGCGGTATATATTCGCGATCCTCAAAGGACACTTGTCCATCAGCAGCTGAATGGCGGTGTGATAGAACAGTTAAACAGAAAAGACTGGGAGCTGATACTCCCGTATCTGCAGGAAAACGAGCGGCTTTTCAATATAAAAATTGATAGTCTTCTGACAGTCGACGGAGTGGTACAGAACCCTGTGAAGGTGTACAGGAAAATTATTCCTGCTTCAGCAGCGAAAAGCGGCGGGATTGCGGATATCTTCGATGATGAATTGATTGAAGAGGAGATCCTGTATCATGAAGAGCCGGCCGCTGTAAGATAACAGCGACTCGATTTAATCTGTGCAATTGTACTCTTCGATTTCGAAAGTAACAATGCCGGAAAAAACGGTAGATGGTATTTATACCCTTTGTCATTCCCGTGCAGACGGGAATCAGTAACATTTAAAATAGTGGATCCCCGCATTCGCGAGGATGACAAATAAAGTATAAACATTGTTGAACCAACGGAGAATTATTATGACTATGACGATAAAGAAAAACATTAAAGATGGGAGCATGCTGAAAAAAGTCAAAGCAGACTCCGGTGTTAATATAAGTCTCTGTCTGCAGTGCAGAAGATGTTCAAACGGATGTCCTGCTGCGTCGTTTACAGGGACATCACCCTCTGAAATTATAAGAAAACTTCAGATAGGCGCGGATAAAGAGATACTGGATGATGAGTTCATCTGGGTTTGCGCGTCCTGCGAAACCTGTTTTGCAAGATGCCCGATGAAAATTAACATGGCAGCTGTGATAGACACGTTAAGGATGACTGCTGAAAAAGTAAAAGCAAAAACTCCGGAGGGTAATATCCCCCTGGTCAACAGGCTGCTCCTCGGGACAATGAAGAGGTTTGGAAGAACATACGATCTCGGAGCAATGGCGCTCTACAAGGCCGGAACTTCGACATATCTCAGGGATACTGAAAAATTCCCGATGCTTGTCAGAAAAGGTAAGATCGCTTTTTTTCCGGCATTCGGCAGTGATAGAAAAACAGTAAAAAATATATTCAAAAATATTGAAAAAAAGAGGAAACAGTAAGATGAAGTACGCGTACTTTCCAGGATGTTCCGCTGAATCAACGGCGCGCGATCAGTATACATCTACTATAGCTGTTGCGCGCTCGCTTGGAATAGAGCTTGCAGAGCCCGCAGGGTGGACATGCTGCGGTTCCACTCCGGCCCACCAGGTTGACCATGATCTCGCTGTTTCTCTTTCCGTAGCGAATCTTCAGAAAGTCAGTGATCTTGGTCTCGATATGGTTGTTAGCTGTGCCTCATGCTACAGCAGGATGAAGGCCGCAAATCACTCGGTCTCCAGTGATCCTGATACAAGAAAGAGAATAGCTGAGATCACCGGCAGAGACTATGACGGTTCTGTCAGGGTAAGGCATTTCATAGAGGTAATACTCGAAGATATAGGCCTGGAAAAGTTTAAAAAATATCTTACAGGTTCGCTGAACGGAATTAAAGTAGCTTCGTATTACGGGTGTCTTCTGGTGCGTCCGAATGAGATAACCAGTTTCGATGATCCTGAAAATCCTGTATACATCGACAGGATTATTAATGCGATGGGTGGGAGCAGCGTCGACTGGCCGCACAAGACTGAATGCTGCGGAGCCGCTCTTACTCTTACAAGGCCTGACATGGTAACTAAACTTTCTGAATCAATAATCGGAATGGCTGCGGGATATGGTGCAGAGTGCATTGCGGTTGCATGTCCGATGTGCCAGATAAACCTTGATATGAGACAGAGTGATATTAAATCTGATACAGGGAATGATTACAGTATGCCTGTTATGTATATAACGCAGCTTATAGGGCTGTGCCTTGGAATTTCAAAGAAAGAGCTGGGTCTTGAAAGGCTGATAAATACGCCGGAGAAGATCGAAGCAGGGGTTTTAAGTTATGCAAAAAGATAAAATAAAAAAAACCGGTGCTATAATAGTACAGGGGGGCGGTATTGCCGGAGTTCAGGCATCGCTTGATCTGGCCAATGCCGGATTTAAAGTCCATCTTGTCGAAAGCAGTGCTGCAATCGGCGGGATGATGGCTCACCTTGACAAGACATTTCCCACCGGCGACTGCGCGACATGTATAGTTTCACCAAAACTTGTCGAGTGCTCAAGGAATCTTAACGTCGAGATACACACATTGTCTGAAATCGAATCACTAGAGGGTGAAGCTGGAAATTTTAAAGCGCAAATAAAGAAGTCGCCGAGATATATAGATGAAAAAATCTGCAATGACTGCGGCGACTGTACAAAGGCCTGTCCGGTAGAGGTCAGAGACAGGTTTAACCGCGGACTCGGAAAAAGAAAAGCGGTACAGAAATACAACGCGCAGGCTATACCGAATAAACCTGCGATACTGAAACTCGGTCATGCGCCGTGCAGGGTGAAATGTCCAGCGAATATAAATGTACAGGGATATATCCAGCTGATCAAAAAAGGGGAGTATGTAAAAGCCGTTAATATGATCAGGGAGAGAAATCCTCTTTCCGCAATCTGCGGACGCGTATGCCCGGCGCCGTGCGAAAGCGCCTGCACAAGATCCAATTTTGACAAGGCTGTGGCTATCCGTCAGCTGAAGAGGTTTGCGTCGGATCAGGAGATGATGCTGGTGAAATCGGGGAAGCATAAGTTACCGGATGAGAAAACTACGGCTCAAGATGCAAAAAAAATCGCTGTGATTGGGGCAGGTCCGGCAGGTCTTACCTGCGCATCAGACCTCGCTGACCGGGGATTCGCTGTTACGGTATTTGAAGCATCAGACAGGGCCGGCGGAATGCTGATATGGGGTATACCTGAATACAGACTCCCGCGCGATATACTTGACTATGAAGTTGAACTTATAAGAAGAAAGGGTGTAAAATTCATTTATAACTACAGAATAGGGAGAAACGCATCAATCAGTGAACTGAAAAAAGATTTCGATGCAGTATTCATCGGCGCAGGAGCTCACGGCAGCAGGAAGCTCGGTATAGAAGGCGAGAATCTGAATGGTGTTGATTACGGTACAGATTATCTGAGAGCGAACGGGTTGTCAGGACACAAACCTCATACCGGAGAAAACGTTGTTGTGATCGGAGGAGGAAACGTCGCGGTAGACGTTGCACGTACTGCTTTGAGGCTCGGTGCTGAAAAAGTGGAACTAGTTTCTCTCGAAAAGCATGATGAAATGCCGGCTTATGAAGATGAGATAAGGGCCGCGATTGATGAGGGTATAGTAATAAAAAACGGATGGGGACCGAACCGCATCCTTGGTGACGGTTCCGTTACAGCGATAGAGTTTAAAGAGTGTACCTCGGTATTTGATGAAAACGGAAAGTTTAAACCTCAATATAATACAAAGAAACTATCAGTGATTAAAGCTGATCAGATCATAGTGGCAATAGGCCAGACCGTAGAGACGGATATAGTGAAAAACAGTTCGGTAGTTTTCGAATCAGGCTGTATCGCGGCTGACCGTGTTACACTGGAAACTGCCGAGAAGGGCGTCTTTGCGGGCGGAGACAATATGACCGGACCGGCCTCCGTTATAGAGGCTGTTGCAGCCGGGAAAAGGGGAGCAGAATCGATAGAAAGGTTCTTCAGCGGAAAAGATATGCTGAAAGACCGTTTCGAGTCCAAGATAAAACCTGTACCTGCTGAGCTCCTCCCTGAATCGTCAGAGGTTGAAAAGAGAGAACGTGCCGTTGCCGGGGAACTGCATCTTCAGCAGAGAATTTCAAGTTTTAATGAAGTGGAATATGCGTTTTCCCCGGAACAGGCGCTTGCCGAAGCTGAGAGGTGCCTTAACTGCGCCCTGTGCTCCGAGTGCAACGAATGTGTTGCCGCATGCGATAAAAAAGCGGTCAGGCATGAGATGAAAGAGGAGCTTGAAGAGATAGAGGCCGGATCTGTGATACTAACGCCAGGTTTTAAAGAGTTCGATGCTGCTGAAAAGGGTGAGTTCGGATACGGCAGGTATAAAAACGTGGTCACAAGCGTACAGTTCGAGAGGATGCTCTCAGCTGCAGGCCCGTTCAGCGGCCACGTGCTCCGGCTCTCCGACGGAAAGGAGGCTAAGAGGATAGCTTTTATACAGTGCGTAGGTTCCAGGGATTCAAAATGCGGCAATGAGTACTGTTCCTCGATATGCTGCATGGCAACGACAAAACAGGCCCTTGTGGCGGATGAACATATAGAGGGCATGAAGGCATCGATATTCTATATAGATATACGTGCCTATGGAAAGGACTTTGACCAGTATTACGAACGCGCAAGATCGAAGGAGAATATTGAGTATATTAAGGGTATACCCTCCCGTGCGGTGCAGATGCCCGGTTCGATGGATATACGTCTCAAATATATGGATGAAAACTTCAACTATACAGAAAGAGATTTCGACCTCGTTGTACTTGCAGTGGGAATGGAACCGAAAAACGAAACCGTTGAGAATATGGTAAAAATCGGAGTAGAACTTAACGAATACGGCTTTGCAGGGAAAAGCAGGCTCGCTCCGCTTGAGACATCACGGCCCGGAGTTTTCATCGCAGGCTCGTTCCAGGAACCGAAAGATATACCTGAAACGGTAACTCAGGCAAGCGCCGCGGCCTCTATGTCGATGGAGCTTCTGAGCAGGGTCAGGAATACTCTTACATCGAACAAGACATACCCGGTGGAGCATGATATCACTGACGAGGAGCCGCGGATCGGGGTTTTCGTATGTCACTGCGGGATAAATATTGCTTCCACTGTCGATGTTGAAAAGGTCACTGCGGCGATAGCAGGTGAGCCTGACGTTGTTATTGCGAATCATACGATGTATACATGTTCTGATTCGAGTCTGACCGATATAAAGAGATGCATAAGGGAGAACAGGCTCAACAGAGTTGTTGTGGCTTCATGTACTCCCAGGACTCATGAAGATCTTTTCCGCGATACTCTCCGCGAGGCCGGACTGAACCAGTACCTGTTTGAATTGGCGAATATAAGGGACCAGTGCTCATGGGTTCATAACAGGGAGCCGGAGGCGGCGACAGAGAAAGCGGTAGAGCTTGTGAAGGCATCGATTGCCCGTTCACGTATGCTCAGGCCGCTGACAGGCGAGTCTCTTGAAATCAACCAGGGGGGGCTTGTTATAGGAGGAGGGTTGAGCGGAATGACCGCGGCCTTATCTCTGGCTGAACAGGGCTTTAAGGTATCACTGATAGAAAAAAGCCCGGTTATCGGAGGAAATTTGAGAAAGATACACAGTACCCTTGAAGGGGAAGATGTAAATTCGATGATGAATGATCTGATCGTGAAGGTTGAGAATCACAGGAATATAGATCTCTATCTGAACAGTGAAGTCGCAAAACTTAAAGGGCATATAGGGAAGTTCACAGCCACTATAAATCAGAAGGGAGTGACCAACGGTAAAGGAAGAGAGCTGAACTGCGGAGCGATAGTTGTAGCTACAGGTGGTGAACCGGCTGAAACAGCAGACTTTCTCTACGGAAAGTCTGATAAAGTGATCACGCAGCTTGAGCTTGAAAAGATGCTTCATGACCGAAGATTTTCCGCTAAAGATAAAAATGTTGTAATGATACAGTGCGCGGGATCGAGGAACAGTGAAAGGCAGTACTGCAGCAGGATATGCTGTTCAATGGCGATAAAGAACGCTCTGAAGATCAAAAAATCAGATCCTGAAACGGGCGTTTATATCCTGTACCGGGATATAAGAACTTACGGTTTCAGGGAGAAATATTATCTTGAAGCGAGGAAAGCCGGAGTAGTCTTCATCAGATACGATGAAAAAAATCCTCCGGCTGTATCGACGGGGAGCAGCATTTACGTAACAGTAAAAAGTCCCGATATGCGGGATATGGTTGAAATAGAAGCGGACAATGTTGTGTTGAGCACAGGTATAGATTCCCCGGCGGAAAACAGGGCCATATCTGACATGCTGAAACTGCAGCTGAACAGTGACGGGTTTTTCCTTGAGGCTCATGTAAAACTCAGACCGGTCGATTTTGCGACTGAGGGTATCTATCTATGCGGGCTTGCCCATTCACCTAAAATGATCGATGAAAACATATCTCAGGCCAGAGCGGCCGCGTCAAGGGCCGCAACAGTTCTTTCAAAGAAGAGCCTCGAAGTCGGAGCCGTGGTTTCAGAGGTTAACCAGGACAGATGTATTTCCTGTATGACATGCGTTCACGCCTGTCCGTACGGAGCTCCATTTTCAAATGTCGACGGGAAGGGGGAGATCTCTCCGGCAAAATGCATGGGATGCGGTATCTGTGTCTCCGAATGTCCGGCAAGGGCGATACAGCTAAATCATTTTGAGACAAGGCAGTTCAATGTGGTTATAGAAGATCTGATAGAAAACTATCTGGCAGTACATCGTAAATAAGTGAGAGGAATATAATGAGTAACGAGAATTTTGAACCGCTGATAATTGCATTCTGCTGCCAGTATTGTTCATATTCGGCGGCTGACCTGGCGGGTTCGATGAGGCTCCAGTATCCGCCCAATGTAAGAATTGTACGGACTCCCTGCACCGGAAGGCTCGAAGTGAACTTTTTCATGAAGGCGTTCGAAAAGGGGGCTGATGGAATAATCGTCGCAGGTTGTCTTGAGGGGGGATGTCACTTCACCGAGGGTAACTTCCTTGCAAAGGGGAGGGTCGGTTATACCCGTGATATAATGCAGGAGAGCGGACTTGAGGGTGAACGGATAAAAATGGTAAACGTCTCGGCCGCCATGGCAAGGCCGCTGGTTGATCATATAAATGATATGATCCAGGTACTGAAAAAAATCGGGCCTAATCCCGTAACTGGTAAGGCAATGAGTATAAAAGAGGAGATCAAGGTATGATAGTAGCCCAGAGAAAAAGTATTCCCGAACTCACGGAGATACTTGAAGGTCATAAAAAAATACTGGTACTGGGGTGCGGTACCTGTGTGACTGTATGTCTTGCCGGAGGAGAGAGAGAGGTGGGCATTCTTTCATCGGCGTTAAGAATAGCCTCAAATCTGCAGAACCTCGGATTTGAGGTTGAGGAGCTTACTATAGAGAGGCAGTGCGACAATATATTTATAGAAAAAGCGGCCGAAGCGGTGTCGCGAAATGATGTAGTGCTTTCACTCGGATGCGGAGCCGGAGTGCAGGCCATCGCTGAACGTTTTAACAGGCCTGTATACGCCGGTCTTGATACAGAATTTATAGGAATACTGGAGGAGAGGGCCACGTGGACTGAAAAGTGCATTTCTTGCGGTAAGTGCGTACTGCATATGTACGGCGGCATATGCCCTGTAACCAGATGCGCGAAGCATATGCTTAACGGACCCTGCAGCGGTTCAAGGGAGGACAGGTGCGAGGTAAGGCCCGACAGGCCTTGCGCCTGGCAGCTGATCTACAACAGACTTAAAACGATCGGTGAACTGGACAGACTGAAACAGATCAAGGCGCCGAAAAACTGGAGCTACGGTATCAGCGGAGGGTCAAGAATAATAATCCGTGAAGATCACAGGATATAAACTGCAGGATGAATGATAAAAATCGATAAATTGTCTGCGCTGAAATACTACAAAAGCTGTTATGGTATACACTATAACAGCTTTTTTTCTAATCATTCCGGTTAAGTACCAGAAAGTTTATCATGTTCTGAATATTAATCAGTAATATTTCCGGATTTATTCGGTACTAATAATCTCTTACATTTGCTTTATGCCGATTGTAGAGCGGACTGTTATGCGGTAAACTCTATTCCCGGCATTTGAGCATTTTATGCTGATAAAGGGAGAGATTAATGCCGACGGAATTAATATCAGTTCACCGAAGTCCGGAGTGATGATCTGAATACAAATCTGGCACAGACTAAGAAAAATAAATGACCTAAAAAAATTTTATATTTGATTAACACTAACAATTCTGAATAATAATATCGATAAACGATTATATAACTGTAGATCGGAGGGGATATGATTACAAAGGGCTATCTGAAAAATAAAATATTGATGAAGATGGAGATGGTAACAACACCGGTGCAGGTTCCGCTTGCTGCATATTTCATATATGTTGCCGGTGGTTTCGATAACAGCATGATTCTGCCGATTACCGTTATTGCAGCGGTTTCGACTGCTGTTGTGTCGATAGTCGGTATTGTTTATAATAACCGGATCATTGATGATATAGTTAAAAGGTTCAATGATCAGTCGAGCGATGCGGTCGAACTGAAAAAAATCCTTCAGAGGTATCCGTTTATTCAGGGATTCCTCGGTGTTTTCAGATGGCTGGGGGGTGGTTCCATCGCTCTGATAATACTGATGATCAGGTACAACCTCTCATTTATGAATATTATCTCTTTTATAATAATCCCGGTACTTGCCATTCTGAGTTATATTCCGGCGTACATGGTTACCGAAACCGGTCTTGAAGATCTGTACAGGGACACGCGAATTGCAAACGCATCGCTGAAGAAGGGGGACTATCCCAATTTTTCTCTCGGAGCGAGGATAGTGCTTCTTTCTCTTTCCGTGCTGCTGATACCTGTTGTCGTGTTCGCACATCTGCTTTATCTTGTAAACTCGCAGCAGCTTGCACTGCATAATATATGGCTTCACATAGGTTTTATCTCGCTGCTTTCTGTCGCGGCAGTTCTGATATCTGTTACAAAAATGCTGACAAACATTAAGAGCAGTGTACGGACGCTTCTTCTGGCATGTACCGATCTTAAAAAGGGAAACTTTACGATTGAAGCGATACCTATGACTAACTCAAACGAACTGGGAATTATATGCCAGCAGGTCAACGAGCTGATGAACAGACTGAAAGAGATAATAGTAAATGTCAAGGAATCAGCCAGTCTTGTCACCACAAGCAGCGACGCTATCAAACAGGCGTCAATAAGCCTTTCACAGAGTACAAACCGCCAGGCTGCCGGGGTGGAGGAGATTTCAGCAACGCTTGAACAGCTTGTTTCCACTGTAACTCAGAATGCCGAAAGCGCTTCTACGGCTGACAGGTTCTCCAATACAACCTATGAACTTGCTGCAAAGGGTAATGATGTCATGCTGAAGGCTGTCTCGGCGATAAACGAGATAAACGAATCATCAAAAAAAATAAGCGATATTGTAGGAATCATAAACAGCATATCTTTCCAGACCAATCTCCTTTCACTCAATGCAGCTGTAGAGGCGGCCCGTGCCGGTGAACATGGACGGAGCTTTGCCGTGGTAGCGACCGAGGTGCGGAACCTTGCTCAGCGTTCCGGTACGTCATCGAAGGAGATCGAAGCGCTGATTAAAAACTCCACCGAGAAGGTAAACGAAGGGACAAAACTGGCAAATGACAGCGGTGAGGCGCTTAAGGAGATATTCGAGGCGATTAAAAAGGTAAGGGATATTATTCAGGAGATCAGCGTCGCGACAAAAGAACAGACTTCCGGACTGGGCCAGATCACCGAGGCTGTTAACCAGACAGATAATCTTACACAGCAGAACGCCGCAGCGGCTGAAGAACTTTCATCCACTGCCGAAGTGATGAAAGACAATGCCGAGGTGCTTGACGGGCTGATGAGCTTCTTTACCGTGTAGACCAAAAACAGGCTGAATTTCAGTTAAATAAGGGGAAAATATCGGATATAGTACCGTGTATTATCCCCTTTTTGAAAAAAAACCTTTTTTAAATTGACAAATTTTATCATCCTTGAAGTGTTAAGCAAAATATACTATAAAGGATGTGATTTTCTATGACGAGCCCATTAGAGGTTGAAGTAAACGGTGACATCGAGAAAGCGTTCAAGAATCTGAAGAAAAAAATGGCATTCGAAGGCATCTTCAAAGAACTCAAGCGAAGAAGATATTATGAAAAACCGAGCGAAGAGAAGAAACGTAAAAAAGAAGAAGCCGAAAGACGAAGAATCAAAAAAATGAGAAGAATGCAGGTTCAGAGCTCAAGAACGAAAAAGTCATCCCGTTCAACCGGAAAGGAATAGGCTTAGAAAAAGCAGTGTGAAAAGGCTGTTCATGATGAACAGCCTTTTTTATTTACAGCCCTCATATCCCCGATGAAAACCGGTTAAGAAGAATTACGCAATAATTTTATTATCACTCATGCACTGGGAGTTATGTGAAAAAGAAAATTCATATTTGATGTATTAACTAAAGATTGAAAAGGTATTAAGAAAATGATATGGTTTTTTAAATTCATTTTTACAAAAAATATAATATATTAGATTGTAAAATCACGAAGATAAAATTAAAGCAGGAACATTATGATGAATAAAATAACCAGAGAGATCATCTCTTTACAGAAAGAGCTGTTAAGTTTTGTTCTGATTGTTTCATTCTTATATGGTTCTGCTTTACTGTTTTTCGGGACTGCTTATGATAAAGCCAGGATCAGTTTTTATCAGGGTAATAGATTTCTGTTTAAGGGATTTTTGGTAAATTTTTATAATACTTACGCTCTGGTTACAATGGTTCTTTTTATAATATTTTTTTTTCTTATATTCAGATTTTTAGCAAGGGAAAGGGCTGGCACATTCGGCATAGATACAACAAAGCCAAACTATCTCGCGGCTGTCAGGGATTTCTCTGCCGTTGTATTTTTCTCGGTAGTATCATGTATTCATGTTTATTACCCTCTTACAGGATCTTTATTTATACCCGTATCAACAATAGCGGGGATCGTCTTTGCATGGTGGGCGATGGCTGTGGTAGTTAACATCGGTGGCTTTGGTGAAAATATTATAGAGACACTGCAAGACCTGGCTGTAGTTTCAGGAATTATAATAGCCGGTAAAACCCTCCCCGCGTTTTTTGGATATTTTGCCTACTCATCACCTGTCGAATACTTAATTGAGGTTGGAATTATATATGTAATAGGACCAGGTATCGGTGTTGTTGCGTATCCCGGAGCGGGGATCACTGTTGAACTCAGTACAAAGAAAATTCCGGCGTATATTCAGTCATTTGCCATATCAGTTTTCTTGTATTTCAGCACACCGTTTTTTGCGGCGCTTCCTGCGTTTTTAATGCTTATACCGTTTTTGCTGGTGATCGGAGCCGCGGCAATATACTTTTTTTATACCGGCATGATGAGCCATTTTGCTGATTTCAGTTCCGGCCTGTTTTATAAACTTGTTTTTCCTGAGCAGAATAACGTTTTTCTTTCAGCGGTTTATTCACCGGTTTTATATTTTCTGGTTTTTTTTGAAAATTTAACAGCATCAGTATTCCGTCACTGGTCAGCGCTTATAGAGCTTGCGGCATTTCTTTCATCTCTGCATTATAGAATGCGTAGTTATAAAAAAAGGCTTCAGGGAAAGGGTGGTTGAGTGCGGTTTGTTCCTTCAGTGAAGATGGTGAAAATTAATTAATATATATCTAATTTATCGAATATTTCCTTCGTAAGAATCTCCGAGCTATAGTCTTTGCGAAGCTGTTCAAAGGTTACAATAAAACCGCATCCCTCACGATAGCGGCTGCAGCCGTATGCCCTGTGTCCCTTAATCATCTGTCCGTTTCCGCATCTTTTACAGCGTAAAATGTTATCCTGTCCGGTATCCGGCGGTGCTGCCTTCACACTGCTGACGCTTTTTTGATTCACATCTGAAAGTTTTAAAACCGGAACATGGTTTTCGTTTAACAGAATGCTCCCCGTTACTTTTTTACCGTCTGCTGTGAATCCCTTTATTTCGCCTGTTTTCCCTTTTTCAATAAGCGTAAATATCTGTTTTTCGGTAAGTTTTTTACCCTCAAATTCAAAATTAATTCTGAAGCTGCACCCGTTTTTGTAGGCGCTGCAGCCGTAGGCGGTCTTACCTTTTATTATTGTTCCGTTTTTGCAAAGAGGGCAGGCGGGGGGAGTCTCAGACCGTGCCTTTTTTTCCGGCGATGGTTTTTTCTTTTCAGGCTCAGGCTTCTGTTCTCCCCGGCTTTCTTTCTTTTTCTCACCCGGTCTCTTGTTCGGGGTTGTGGAGTTCTTCACCTTTTTTTCTGCAAGGTGTATCATCTTGCCGGTCTCTTTCCTGACATCCTCTACGAGGGATGATACCATAACCTTCATCTCATCCAGAAACTGGGATGATTTATACTCGCCCCGTTCTATCTTCCTGAGTTTCCCCTCCCATATGCCGGTTAGTTCGACCGATTTTAATAAATCGTTTTCAATAGTATCTATAAGTTCAATTCCGGTAGAGGTGGGGATTATGTTCTTCTTCTCGCGTATGATATAGTTGCGCTTGAACAGGGTTTCAATTATACCGGCCCTTGTCGATGGACGCCCTATTCCGTTCTCCTTCATCGCGTCACGTATCTCATCGTCGTCAGACCATTTGCCGGCAGTCTCCATCGATCGGAGAAGAGTCGCCTCGGTATGGTATTTCGGCGGTTTTGTCTCCTTCTCCAGCACGCGTGGGGAGTGCGGGCCCGATTCACCGATTATGAATTCGGGTATCAGCTGAGCCTCTTCGTCATCCTCTTTCTTCTCCTGCTTCGGATAGAGTACCCGCCATCCCTCCTCGACAATCTGCCTCCCTGTTGCCTTGAACTTCACATCTGCCGAGATACCGAGCGCCGTTGTATTTGAGACGATACAGTCGGGATAGAAAACTGCAATGAAACGTCTTGTTATTGCGTCGTAAACTTTCATATCCTGGGGGGAAAGGTTCTGCGGATTGACGCCTGTAGGGATTATCGCGTGATGGTCCGTAACCTTCGAGTCGTCAAAAACCTTTCCGCTTTTACGGATCGTTCCTGCAAGTACAGGCCTGGTCTCATCAGCATACTGTTTCAGTCCCTTCAGTATGCCGGGTATTTTGGGATAAACATCCGACGGCAGGAATCTCGTGTCAACCCTGGGATACGTGATAAATTTCCTCTCGTAGAGGTTCTGTACAATCTTCAGCGTCGTGTCTGCCGTAAGTGAGAACTTCTTGTTGCACTCCACCTGGAGAGATGTAAGATCAAACAGCGGAGCGGGAGGTTCGGTACCTTTTTTCTTTGTAAAGGATGTAATTGTAAAATTGCTCTCTCTTATGGAGTCTGAAATTTTATCCGCTGCTTCCTTACTGCTGAATTTTCCATCGGCAGCGGTAAAGAGAACGTCCCTGTATAAGGTTTTGAGCTCCCAGTATTTTTCAGGTACAAAATTTTTTATCTCGTAATATCTTTTAACAATAAGCGCAAGGGTGGGTGTCTGTACCCTGCCGATTGACAGTACACCTCTGCCGTTGGCGTACTTCAGCGTATAGAGCCTTGTTGCGTTCATGCCGAGCAGCCAGTCTCCTATTGCACGTGAATTTCCGGCTTCGTATAGTAAATCGTAGTCGCTTCCGTTTTTCAGTTTCGAGAATCCCTCTCTGATCGCCTCCTCGGTAAGGGACGATATCCATAGCCTCTTCACAGGCCTTTTACATTCAGACATGTTCAGGACCCAGCGCTGAATAAGCTCCCCCTCGATCCCCGCGTCGCCGCAGTTTATAACCTCATCGCAGCTGTTTACAAGCGACTTTATTATTTTGAACTGTTTGCTGACGCCGGAGTTTCCGATCAGTTTGATGCCGAATTTTTCAGGGATCATCGGCAGTGCGGAGATCTCCCATTTTTTCCACGCACCGGTATAGTCATCAGGTTCTTTCAGGGTGCAGAGGTGTCCGAATGTCCAGGTTACCCTGAAACCGTTTCCTTCAAAGTACCCGTCCCTGCGGGAATCCGCTCCCAGGATACGGGCTATCTCCCTGGCCACGCTCGGTTTTTCGGCAATGCATACTTTCAATTTTTATCCCCGGAGCTTTAATGTTATGTCGTATTAGCTCTTACGAAGGAATTTTAGTCAAGAGAAAGTTTTTTCACGTTGTGTGAAAAAAGTTCAATAATACCGGAACAGGGTTGATTCTGTATATTGACTTGCCGGGTTATTTTTAGACAAGTTTCCCCAGAAGCTGTAATATTGTGTCCCTGTCATAAGGTTTTTTTATATAGCCGTTAATGCCGAGTTTGATCAGCTGGTCGACTTTCTCCTTATCGCTGTGAGATGTCACCATTATAATCTTTGTTTTATCCAGATGCGGACGCACTTTTTCAAGTACCTCGATCCCGTTCATGACCGGCATTTCGAGATCTACAAATAAAAAGTCCGGAGGAAATTTCCCATCCGATAATTTCAGGACTGCAGCACCGCCGTTATCGATTTCGCCGGTTACGTTGAACTCCACTGACAGAAGGATCTGTCTCAGCGCCTGTCTCGATACGGCGGAATCGTCAATAATAACGGCGGTATAACTTGAGCCGTCTTTTCTTTTACCGAGAGACTGCTTTTTATAAATATTTTCATGTTCAATGGGCATATATTTTTCCTGTGAATAACCATCGCCGGTTAGATTTGCTGTAAAGAAATTCTATATTCATTATACAGAAATTTCTGCAAAAAGTCATGGTTTTTCTGAAACAGATATCTGCATATGGAGCGGTTTTTTCAATATCGGTGTGAACAGTTTCATGATTTGATAAAAATCTATCTGAAAATTATTTCTTGACTTGGGTTTTATAAATGAAGAGATTTATATATTTGATAGTTTACTGAAAAGGCCGCTGATAAACTTTTTCAGAGACTGCAGCCAGGAGGAGACTATGACAGCCGCGGCACTGATTTTTTTGGGATTCTGTCTGATCGCAGCAGCATTCATCCTTGTTTCTGTTAAAATCTTTCAGGTCAGACCCGATGTTGTTAAAAAAATAATGAAGTATTCAATCATTTTTGTTTTCACGTCAATTTTCAGCATAATAGCAGTCGGGATCGGCTTTAGAATAGACAGCAGGCACACCAGGAGTTATTCGGACAATTTAAAATCGGTTCAGGAGATATGGGGGGGAGATATTGTTCAGCTGCTCCCCGCCTTTACATTCACGGAGAAGGGCTATATAGAACGTGAAAATAAAAAGACTGGCGAGATGGAGCAGGTCTTGACTGATATTACAAAAAACATGAGCATCGCGGATCAGAAAGTTTCCGTAAAAATAAAATCGAATATCAGGCAGAAGGGTCTGCTTAAATATCCCGGCTTCATTTTAATGTTCCATGGGAAATATGAATTAAAAAATATAAGTGATAAAAGTGAAAAGATGTCATTTTCATTTCCGCTGCCGCAGGGCACCGGTAACGTTACGGATATAAAAGTCAGACTGAATGACAGAGAGTACAGCGGCGATTCCGACTTTTCAAACGGCATGCAGTGGGATGGCGTTTTATCGAAGAACGAATCTGTTGTAATTGAGGTGAGCTATGCCGCACAGGGAACGGAAAAATTTTCCTACGCAATGGGGAGTGAAAAGGCTGAAATTAAAAACCTAGCAGTGGATATACTGACCGATTTTACCGATATAGACATACCGAACGGAGCAATGGTTCCCACATCCTCTGCCGGGGATAACAGAGAGGCAAAATACCTCTGGAAAGCGTCGAATCTTGTTACAGGTCAGAATATATCTTTAAGGTTTAATATTTCAGGCAACTACGGAGAGATTGTTTCGAAACTTTTTTACTACTCACCGGTGGCGCTGTTTCTATTCATCGGATTTTTAGTTGTTTTCTGCACTTCAAAAAGCATCAGTCTGCATCCGATGCACTACCTTTTTATTATTACCGGATTTTTTATATTCTATCTCCTCGGTTCATATCTAGTCAGCTATATGAACATAATACTCGCTGTGGTTGTTTCACTGGCTGTGTCTACAGGGATAATTTTATATTACTGCGTATTGATCGGTAAAGGTAAAGATCTTACAAGGATCTGCTTCTACGGGGCTCTGCTGTTTCAATGGATCTTCTCCGTGGCATTTTTCCTCCCGGAGCATACAGGATTTCTGATCACACTGGCCAGCATCGCGGCATTTGTGTTCTTAATGAGAACCACCGCTTCGGTAGATTGGGAGAACAAATGGTAGATAAAAACCTCAGCCTGTTTAAGGGACTGGATGAAAAGATCACACCGCTGGCCGAGAGGTGCAGGCCGGTGACAATCGACCAGTATATCGGGCAGGAGCACCTTACAGCGAAGGGGAAAATAATCCGTTCGGCAATTGACGGAGGAAAAGCCTTCTCAATGATTCTGTGGGGAGATCCGGGGACCGGTAAAACGACCCTTGCGAAGATAATCTCCGAAAGCTGCGGAATGGAGTATCACTACCTGAGCGCGGTATCCTCCGGCGTCGCCGATGTAAGAAAGGTTATCACCTCCGGAGAAAAGAACAGGCAGATGGGACAGCAGACCCTCCTCTTCCTTGACGAAATTCACAGGTTCAACAAGGCTCAGCAGGATGCGGTACTCGGCGCCGTAGAGTCCGGCGATATAGTGCTGATCGGCGCCACCACTGAAAATCCCTCATTCAGCGTAATCTCCCCGCTGCTGTCTCGGGCGAGGGTAATGAAACTGAACAGGCTCTCCGAAAAGAGCCTTGAAACGATACTTGATAACGCCGTAAGTACCGACCATATACTGAAGGAAGGAAACGTCCGTTTTGAAGACGGGGTAAAGGAAAACCTTGTGCTCCTTGGAAACGGAGACGCGAGGAGAATGCTTAACATACTGGAAGTGTCATTTATGCTTTCAGCCGGCGGTCTTATAACAGAACAGGCCGTAAGGGAAGCATTCGAGAGTACGGTACTCTATTATGACAGGAAGGGGGACAGGCATTACGATACTATCTCCGCATTCATAAAATCCCTCAGGGGCTCTGACCCCGATGCGGCTCTGTACTATATGTCCAGAATGATACTTGCGGGTGAAGATCCGGAGTTTATAGCGAGGAGAATGGTGATACTCGCATCGGAGGATATTGGAAATGCATCACCGGCAGCCCTGAACCTCGCCGTATCGACGATGATGGCGGTGAAAAATATAGGTATGCCGGAGTCTGAACTGATACTTTCACAGTGTGCAATATTTCTCGCATCGGCGCCGAAAAGCAACGCATCCTGCATGGCGATAGGCAATGCGAAAAACGCGGCCCTCTCCGGGGATTACGAAATTCCGCTTCATCTGAGAAACGCGCCCACGGGGTTGATGAAGAGGATGAATTACGGAAGGGACTACAAATATCCGCACAATTATGAACATAATTTTGTAAATGATACCTATCTCCCGGAGGAGATAAAGAGTTCCCGCTTTTACAACCCCACTGAAAACGGCAGTGAAAAATCGATCAAAGAGAGGCTGATGTCGCTCTGGCCGGAGAGATACAGAAAGTAGCCCCCGTTTTTTAGAACTTCAGATGCTCTGACCCTCCTTTTTTTATGAAAATGCCGGATAAAGCAAACTTTTTACGATTTTATGAAAAAAACTTGATTCCCTGTACCCTGTTAAATAATTGGATTAATAAGTTTAATGGAGCACTGATGAAAGAGTTAACAAACATTCAGAAAAAGAAACTGAAAGCCCTGGCGCACAAAATGAAACCGGTGGTACTGATCGGGCAGAAGGGTATAACAGAGAGCCTTGTAAAAGCGGTTGATAAGGCTCTGGAGGATCATGAACTGATTAAAGTAAAGTTCGTCGATCTGAAGGATGAAAAGATAGAGTTATCTGAAAAGGTCGTAAGCGATACAGGATCTTTGATGGTGAATATGATAGGAAATACAGCGATACTGTACCGCGAGAATCCTGAGAAACCTAAGGATGAAAAGATAAAGATCTAAAAGCCCCCTTTAATAAAGGGGGAAGCCGCGAAAGCGGCAGGGGGATTTAATCTTTTACGTAGAGTGTAAATCCTCCGGCCTTCGGCCACCTCCTTTTGTAAAGGAGGCTTTTCTTCTTGCCAGTCCCCTTTTTAATAAAAGGGCTAAGCCGCGAAAGCGGCAGGGGGATTTATAAAGGGTGGATTTGATGATCTTGTTTAATAACCCAACCTGGTCATTTAATTCGGAAAGTTTTTTTCACAGGAGATATATATGAAAAAGTACAACGTAGTAATCCTCGGCGCCATGGGTGCGGTGGGAAATGAATTCAGAAAAATACTGCTGGAGAGAAAGTTTCCCATCGATAAGATAAAGTTTCTGGACCTGACAGATGTCGGTACAGAAGTTAAGTTCGGAAGAAAAACAGTGACAGTTGAGGCACCGGATGATGACTCCTTCAAAGGTTACGATATAGCCCTCTTTTCAGCGGGCGCTGATGTCAGTTTAAAAATCGCGAAGAAAGCCGCCGCATCCGGCTGCATAGTAATAGATAACAGCTCCGCCTGGAGAATGGACCCGGAAATTCCGCTTGTTGTACCGGAGGTTAATCCGAAAGATGTCGAGTGGCATAAGGGGATCATCGCAAATCCGAACTGTTCAACGATTCAGATGCTTCTTCCTCTTAAGCATATACACGATAAGGCAAAAATTAAACGTATAGTTGTAAGCACATATCAGGCTGTTTCAGGAACCGGCATTAAAGCGATAGATGAGTGCCGTAACCAGGCCTTTGAAGTTTCACAGGGTAAAAAGGCTTCATGCATAAAAGTGTATCCGTACCAGATAGCGTTTAACGCTCTCCCCCAGATCGATGATTTTATCGAAAACGGGTACACCAAAGAGGAGATGAAGATGGTCAATGAGACCAGGAAAATTATGGGGGACAACTCTATCCGAGTAACGTCGACGACTGTCAGAATCCCTGTAATATACGGACATTCGGAATCGATCAATATCGAGACCGAAAAGAAAATCACTGCTGCAGAGGTTAAAAAGCTCTTAAAAGGGAAACCGGGGATTACCGTGGTAGATGATCCGTCGAAGAAAAAATATCCTATGCCGATAGATGCCGCCGGCAAAGATGATGTTTTCGTTGGAAGGATAAGAGACGACGAGTCTATAGATAACGGAATCAATATGTGGGTTGTTTCGGACAATATCCGCAAGGGGGCCGCTCTGAACACAATCCAGATCGCGGAACTTCTGATTAAGAAAAAACTGGTATAGAAAAAACGGCGGATATAACAGTTAGATATATTTCTGAAATACAAATCTGCATTCATATATCCCGTTCTATTCCGGAACGGGATTTTTTATTCCCTTATACCGGAATGCCATAGAGATTGATTATGCTTCAAAGAAAAATTTATATTTTACACTGCAGTTTCCATGCCGGTGCATCAGACAGCCTTCTATTTTCGGAACCATCTCATATTTTATTCCGAGAGATTCATACCAGCAATTGACTCTATGCATTACTCCGCATTGATATCTGTCAATAAAACCTGCATTTTTAACTCCTTTGTATGCAAAACAGCCGTTTTTCTCCCATTCAAATACTATTACATTTTTTTCCGGAAAGGATAACGTTGCTTTCATGAAATCCGGTATTAAAAGATTAAAAGCATCATTCATAAAATCTGCAAGTTCATCAAAACTTTCCAGCGTATCTTTTGTCATGAGGATTTTTTTTATTCTGCTGACTTCAATTGCGGACATCAATTGAATGGAAGCGAGGTTCAGTCTGTTCCCTGCTTCGATACCGTATTCTTTCACTACATTGTAGTACCACATTGCATCGTGTGTGATCCATCCTTTTGACAGAAATTCTTTAAGTTCTTTTTTACTGACATTATCAAGTACACTCATATGAACTCCGGTTTAGTTAATAGCAACAAGTTTCGCGCTGATACACGGTTTTTCGTTTCCTTCGCAATAGAGATCAAATCTATCGCTGCTATCAGTTTTTCTGTTTTTCAGAGTCAGCTTACTTTTATAATAAACCGGGCCTTTCATATAAAATTCAAGAATGCCCGGTTTATCAGCTTTATGGTCTGGAAGTTCTGAAACACATCGGGCGGTTACTCTTATAGGCTGGGAGAAATCCCTTTTAAAACCGAACATCTTTGCATAGAGAGGTGAGTAGTGTATACCGTTTGTATCACCAGAAATCCTTCCGAATTTAAAACGGTTTTCCGCGTCAAGAAACCACTGGTTTATTATTTGTGGATTTTCTGCAGGATCAAGTCTGGGCGTTTTATATAACGGATCTGCTGTACCGAATTTGCCGCGGTTAAAATATGTTGCTGTTGTTTCCCATACTTTTTCAATACCTGAATATATTTCTGCTTTAAATTCGAACTCCAGCCCGTTGGTAACGGTTCTTACAGCGGAATTATAGCAATCAATAGTAAAAAGTTCATCCGGTTTAATTTGACGGAACATTGTAATCCTGTTTCTGATATTTAAAATTTTAAATTGAGAGAATGGCATCTCTTTCCTGCATAAAATCCGCATGAGATAAGGATATGCCAGCGTAAAGGGATACATTATATGTAAGTTTAATGTCGTGTCGATTCCGCAAATCGAATTGAATAATTTCAAATGTTCAGTATCAATCTTTAAATCGGATCTTATCACGTGTATTTCAGGAATATCATTTTCAGATGTAAACCTGCTTTTTCTTGATCTGTATGCCTGCAGCAGGGTCATTAAATCCGACGGCTTTTTGTTAAATTGTACAGTTTTCAAATTTGTCATGAGACCCTTCCTTTAATAAACCAGTTTTATGTTGAAAGAGAACGCCAAATTGCAGTTGTTAGTTCGCGTATTGCAGTATCGATTTTTGCTGCTGTTTTTTTTGACAGATAGAGTCTTGTATATTCCTGGCATGGGCCAAGCAGCAGGGCGATTACTAAGTCCCATGAAAGAGGACGCACTGTACCAGTACTTATGTGGGGAGTAAACCATTCGGATATTTTAGATATAAATACTTTATTCAGATTGAATAATTTTTCTTCTGTATCAGCCATATATGATGAATCTATTTTTTTTTGAAAAAGGAACTGTGCCCATGCGGAATTTTTATCTATCCATTTCAGATGGTATTCAACTATGGATGATACCCCTTTAAAGGCATCTTTTTCCTTTTCCAATATTTTAATGATACCGGACTGGTATACGGCAATTCCTTCCAGATAAACAGCAGAGGCAAGTTGTTCCTTGCTTTTAAAGTGATGATAAACGCTGCCAATGCTGGCATTTGCTCTGGCACATATATCTGCCATTGATGTATCATTAAAACCTGGATCAGTGAAACACTCCAGTGCCGCCTGAATAATATCAGATGTCCTCTGTTTTGATGCGGCATGTGTTGATTTTATTTTTTTCATATATTGGAATGATATTCTAGTATGATATTCTATGTCAAGAATAATTTAAAATTAATTACATTTTTACTTTGACTTGTCTGAAACAACGATGGTTTTTCCTGTAAGGTTATATGGAATCTGCTGCTGTTTTTTACTATATTATATTATCTTAAAAGTATCTGAAAAAATTTCATTCGTTGATTCTTTCAGATCAGGTATCGGGAAGTGAATCTGCAATACATCTGATTTTCGGGGCTTTTATAAAGCAATTGATCTGCCTCGAAATGAAGATATATTTAAAGAAAGAGCACTTTGATGCCGCGAAGGAGATCCGTGAGAGGTATGTAAATGTCGGGAGTTTCACCAGACACGGGAAACTGCTAATATTTACATTAGTTGTGCCGAAAATATAATCAGTGGAAAATACTTTTTTGCCGGGAAAACATTATGAGAAAGATAATATTATACTTTGATCCAGCCGTTCAGGCGATGCTGGTAAAGAAAACAGCAGAGAATGGTGAGGTTAAAGCGGTCCTTTCGACAAGGCATAATTTTGTCTCGGAAAACGAGATCGTGGCAAGAATTGTCGACCTGAAAGAGGGGGAAGATATTGTTTCTCATGTAGATCAGGGTTATGATTACTACAGCGTACACGATTATTTTAACTTTTCCACCGGTTCAGGTATCCATTTCGACGAGTCGAGCAAGTCATACAGGGCATCATGCTACGGTTTTGTCGTTTTAAAGGAATCAAAATTAATTATGCTGTCGCCGCTTATGCTGTCAAAAGACAAGGTGAAGGCATATTATAATGTATATCCCACAAGGTTCGGGAATTTACCGTCATATAATGAGGTTAGCGAGATTCTTCACGCTGAAAAAATCATCGCCATGGTATCAAAGGAAAAATACGAGAGCCAGATAGCAGCTATCGATCTGAGTCAGCCTCATCTGTCAAAGATCCTTATCGCGGAAGGCCGGGAGCCGATTAATGGATATGATGAGTATTTTCAGCCCCTGTTGAGTTTTGAAAAGCAGGCCGGCCGTATTCTATCGGACGGACGTATAGACTACAAAGAGGTCGGTTCGATTGTACAGGTTCAGAAGAACCAGGAGATACTTGAATGTATACCTGGAGTCAAGTCGGAGAATGGATACGACGTATACGGCGAGACGGTAAATGCCGTAAAAGTGGATAAAGACGGATATAAAAAAGGTGAAAACCTTCTGCAGTCCGGTTTTGACAAGACAGTTTATGTTTCAGCGATAGACGGCTGTATCAGTATTGATAATAAAAAGATAAGTGTGCTGCCTGTCGCAAAGATCAATGGTGACGTGAATCTTGATTCCGGCAATATTGTCTTTAACGGGACCGTTCATATAACAGGTTCGGTTCTCCCGGGTTTCAAAGTACAGGCCGACAGCGACATCATTATTGATCAGGATGTTGAGGACGCGCAGCTTATTGCCGGTGGAAATATTGTCGTAAAACTCGGAGTAGTCGGTAAAGAGGCCGTCAAACTTGTGGCCAAGGGTGATATCTCCGCCAGGTTTCTCCAGAATGCGAAAGTCCAGGCAGGGAAGAGCGTGATAGTCGAGGATTCGATTATCAATTGCGATATTGTATCATACGATACAATTATTGTTAAAAGCAAATCGGGAAAAATTATTGGAGGCAAGATCGCAGCGCTGTATGAGATCAATGCCTATACAATCGGTGCTTTAGCTGAAACGAATACATCCCTGACGGTGGGAAGAAACTTCATACTTGAAAACGAGATCAATAAAAAAAGAAATGAAATGACAATAGTGAGGGAGAGGGTTGATGAGATCAATACCTCGATAAAAATGCAGTTCGGTGAGGAGATTTTCAAGAATCCTAAGGAGTACCTTAAAATACTCCCCCCTCTTAAGAAGAAAAACTGTCTGCTGCTTCTGAATGATCTTTCCAATGCGGGGGCTTCCCTGAAGAAAATCATGGAAGAGATTAAAGAGATCGAAGAGAGGATGAGATTGGAGAAAGAACCTGTTATTATCGCCGCAAACAGGGTATATCCCGGTGTTGTTATAAATGTAAAGAAAAGCGTTAAAAAGATAGAAAAAATGGTCGAGAATGCGAAATTTTATGAAGATCAGCTCGATAAAAGTGTACATTTTATATCCGCGATTTAATTTTTTATTTATCGGATTATAGATTTATTGACACAACTCCTTCCTTAATATTTATGTATCCTGATTTCAGATAACTGAAATAACAACTTCGTATCACAGGAGAAAAATATGAGCATGCCGGGAATGGGGGAATTAATAGTAATATTTTTGATAGTACTTGTTCTTTTTGGCGCCGGGAAAGTTCCGAAAATCGCGAAAGACATCGGAACAGGAATAAGGGACTTCAAAAAAGCCATGAGTGGCGAAATTGACGACGATAAAAAAGACAAATAAATGATAAATAATCATATTGAATATCTGAATAAGAAAAAAGATTCTTTGTCCGATAACAGCCTGATGACTCCGGAGTTGACCGGTTTCTATATGGAAATTTTTCAGGCACATGAGGATTTTCGCAACGGTGCCGGTGAACTTCCGGATGATTTGAAGAATTATATTAAAGACGCCCATCCTCAGTTATCGGTTGATAAATTCGTTATTGATGATAGTATAAAAGATCACCTGTATAAACTTGCAGTAAGACTGACGGAGATTATTTCACGGGCCAATAACGGTATGGATTTTTCGCACTTTACCGGAAATTTTTTGAAAGACTCGGATCTCCTTTTTGCCGCTCTGTTGAACCAGGATTACTCATCCATTGAGAAAAAGGGGATTGAGTCCCGTCTCGCGCTTGATGAGTTTATTTTCCTTGTCCACAATATCTTCAAACCGCTGATGGTTATGCTCAGTGATAAATATGCTGTAAAACCGGAAAAGGGGAGCTGGCTTGAAAGCATCTGCCCTTTCTGCGGATATCTTCCGGATATGAGCAAAATTGTCGAGTCGAGGGAGAACCAGAGGTTTCTTCACTGCTCGATCTGTGAGAATGAATGGGAATTCCCGAGGCTTGTATGCCCGGCATGCGGATGCGATGACCAGAAAAAACACGGTTTTTTTGAGTTTGAAGACAATGCGATGTACAGGGTCTACTATTGTGACGAATGCAGGCATTACATTAAAAGCATTCGTGTCCCTAAAAGCAGGGAGGATTCCGGTTTTGACCTCGCAGTTGAGGATGTAATCACCGGGTTTCTGGATGCGTCGATGATCGAGAAAGGGTATAAAAGAATTTAGTCCGGTTGAATCCGATGAATGAAGTTGAAGAGATCTATTCCATTCTGAAGAAGACATATAAGAAACAGGGATGGTGGCCCATATTCAGCGATCAGAAGGGTTCAAGTGAATATAATGTCGGCGCTCCGAGAGACGACAGCGACAGATTTGAGATCGTAATCGGAGCGGTCCTGACACAGAATGTTGCCTGGAAAAATGTCGAAAAAGCGCTTGGAGCCCTGAAAAAGAACGGGATCCTCTCTCCGCGCAAACTGCACAGGGCTGATGATAAAATTATAGCCTCATGCATCAGACCTGCCGGATACTATAATCAGAAAACAATAAAAATTAAAAATTTTCTTGCCTGTTTCAAAACTGTGAATTACTCATTTGAAAAACTAAAAATGATGAAGACCGCCGTTTTACGTCAGTGGCTGCTTGATATAAACGGGATCGGACCGGAAACTGCTGATTCTATCCTGCTGTATGCGATGAACAGAAAAATATTTGTTGTAGATGCATATACCAAAAGAATATTTTCAAGACTAAACCTCATATCGGCTGATGACAGCTACGGTTCAGTACAGGACTTTTTTCACAGGGAGTTCGGCGGTACAATAAAGGGATACAATGAGTATCACGCCCTGATTGTAGCTCATGGAAAAGATGTATGTAAAAATAAACCCCTGTGCTCCGGCTGCTGTTTAAACCATACCTGCTTTTTTTATTACAAGGCGTAATAATCCGATGCTCGCATCGGGGATGCAAGCCTTGCTGCCGAAGGCAGTACAGGATTGCCTGCGAAGCAGACATGCCTTGGTAACAAAATACCCCGTCGATGCCGCAGGCAGCGATCAATGCACAGGCATTGACAGCTTGTTGCGGGGAATTTTATCAGGATATGAAATCCTGAACTGTAAAAAAAGATTAATTAAAAATCTTGTTTTCTGTAACAATAATTAGTCTTGACTTTTCAATAAATCTGAATTATAATACTTTTTTCTATTATTGCAGTTAACGGATAATTAGTACATTTAATGTCACTGCGGGGCATGGAATGCCGTGGCCGGCTTTATTAAAACATCCTGTTTAGTGCCGGCAGGCAAACTTCCTGTTCGCTCGAAGTCTGTTTTGTCAATACGCCTGTTTTTTATTATGAAATTGCAGTTTTTGAAAACAGATTGCTTCACGGCGTTTATCCTGAGCCTGTCGAAGGGTTCGCAATGACAGAGTTCTAATCATTTCGTAAACGGCTGTAATATCATGAAAAAATCTGTTTCTCTCCTCTCTTGACGGGAGTTGCCGGGGGAGGGAGATTATTTTCGCTAATCTGAAAAGGGGTAATCTTATGGCTGACAGGAAATATCTTACAGAAACGGCCGAATGGAGGCTTCTTTCCGAACACTTTAAAAAGATTCAGGGCATGCATCTGCGTGACCTGTTTAAAAATGATCCTGAAAGAGGGCGCAAATTCAGGGTAGAGGACTGCGGTCTTCTGCTCGATTATTCGAAAAACAGAATTACTGATGAAACAATGGATCTGCTGATCAGGCTTGCTGAAAGAAGTTCTCTGAAGGCTGAAATCGAAAGAATGTTCAGCGGGGAAAAAATAAACGAAACAGAAAACAGGGCAGTGCTTCATATAGCGCTCAGAAACAGGAGCGGTAAATCAATAATACTCGACGGCGCTGACGTAATGCCGGATGTCCTGAATGTTATTGCAAAGATGAGATCAATATCTGATAAAATACGTTCATCGGAATGGAAAGGTTATTCCGGGAAACCGGTTAAAAATATAATTAATATCGGAATAGGGGGCTCTGACCTGGGACCGGTTATGGTCTGTGAGGCGCTGAAATACTATTCAGACAGAAATATAAAGGTCAGATTTGTATCAAATATAGACGACACGCATATCAGAGAGGCTATAATCGACCTGAATCCGGAGGAGACGCTGTTCATCGTAGCATCAAAGACATTCACAACAATGGAGACGATGACAAACGCCCAGACCGCGAAGAGATGGATAACCGGATTTTTCGGTTCAGAAAATGCCGTCGCTAACCATTTTATCGCGCTATCGACCAACAGCGCGGATGTGATGAAGTTCGGGATTGATCCTGATAACATGCTCGAGTTCTGGGACTGGGTCGGCGGGAGGTACTCGCTTACCTCGGCGATAGGCCTCTCAATAATGATATCAATAGGTTATGACAATTTTATAAAACTGCTGGACGGGTTCCACCTGATGGACAACCATTTCAGGACCGCGCCATTCAGCAGAAATATACCGGTACTTATGGCGCTGCTGGGTGTATGGTACAACAACTTCTTCGGGTGCGAATCTTACGCTGTGCTCCCTTATGAGCAGTACCTGCACAGGTTTACGGCCTATCTACAGCAGGGAGATATGGAATCCAACGGAAAGTCTGTGACAAGAGACGGACTAAAAATTAACTATTCGACAGGGCCGGTTATATGGGGTGAGCCGGGGACCAACGGACAGCATGCCTTTTTCCAGCTTATGCACCAGGGTACAAAAATCATCCCCTCGGATCTTATAGGTTTTGTAAATCCGCTTCATGGGGACAGAGACCATCATAACAAGCTGATGGCGAACATGTTTGCCCAGTCCGAAGCATTCGCATTCGGAAAAACATCTGAAGAGGTGGTCAAAGAGGGGGTTGAAGCGCGGCTTGTACCGTACAAAACATTTAACGGCAACAGGCCGACGAATGTAATACTGGCTGACAGACTTACTCCGGAATCCCTTGGCGGTATTATCGCAGCCTATGAACACAAAATTTTTACCCAGGGAATAATATGGAACATTTTTTCCTTTGATCAGTGGGGAGTTGAACTGGGTAAGGTACTCGCCGGTAAAATACTAAAGGAGCTTGAGGATAAATCGTCCGAAGCAGCAGGGCACGATTCATCAACCGGTGAACTGATTAAACATTACAGGAGCAGATGTGTTGAATAAAAAAATGAATGATAGTTCAGATAATTCTACGGAACAATCCGCCGAATATCATGAAAAGATAAGAATATACGAGATTTTCCGCCAGGAGGCGAACCATGTCCGTGAAAAAGACAAGAAACTGATAAGGGAGCTTTTTAAAAGCTTCAGCTACAGTGATCTCAGGGTCGGTGTGGGTTTTCAGAGGGCCTATGGTTCGATCATCTCCGGAGATTATTTCGACCTGTTCAAGCTGTCTGATAACAATTTCCTTTTCATCTTTGCAGACATAAGCGGCCACGGGCTGCCGGCGTACACAACACTTATAAGGCTCCGTTCTGCCGTAATACTTGCCGTTAAAGAGATGGAGGGTATACATGAGCGTACCGGCCTGATAGATTATGCGTACCTGATAAAGAGCATCGCGATGAAGTTTACCGACATAATGGATATGTCAAATTCGAACGATTTTGCTTCAGTCAATTTTGTTTTTTTTGAGGATAAAAACGGCTCACTGAAGCTGAGATTCTTTAACCGCAGCATGAACTTTCCGTTAATAATAAGAAGAAACAATAATGGGGTCGAGGCCTTCAACCTCAACAATCACTATGATTTCTGGAAACCTGAAAAGAGTTTTCTGCTGGGCAGCGATATCAAGAGCCTGATAAGCCTTGAATCTTACTACCACACGCCTGAGTGCTGTTTTGAAATCTTTCAGGGGGACATGATTTTCTTTTTTACTGATGGAATCACCGAGGCTTTCGATTTCGAAACCGAAAAAAAACAGTACGGAGAGGAGAGGCTTGAACAGAAACTTATAGAATTTGCCGATTTCCCGCCGCAGCTTGTAATCAACAGTATATTTGATTCGGTCTATGAATTTATCGGCAAGCATGAATATCAGAAAGACGACATGACCGCTGTACTGATCGATCTTCCGGCAAGGCACCTGTAAGTCCGAGAACATCATGTCTCTCTCCGGCCACTACCGGCCGGGAATTTCTGCAGGTTACAATTCTGTAATAAATTATTTCTTGACAGTATACTTGATTTTTTACGAATTTTACGAGGATGTAACTAAACTATTTTTTTTTAAGTGTACACTCTGACCGTTTTCCCGTCCTGTGGAGAGTAACGGCGGTCGGGCTGTTAAGAGAAGAGGATTCGATGGATAAGATACTGGAAAAAATAAAAAATCTGACTTTGACTCATGACAAGATATCTCCTGAAATTATCAGGGAGAAGGATATAAAGCTCGGTTTGAGAAATCCTGACGGAACAGGCGTTATCGTTGGAATTACAACGAAGGGGAGGGTTATCGGTTACGAACTGATCCCTGACGCAGCTTCGCCGACTGGGAAAAGGGTAAAACCTGTAGACGGGAAGCTGTATTACTGCGGATATGATGTTAATGATATAATAGAGAATAATGAAAAAAGCAGAAGGTTCGGTTTTGAAGAGGTTATTTATCTGCTTCTGACCAACGTCCTGCCGAACAGAGAGGACCTTGAGTCTTTCAGCAGCGCTCTTCATAAAAAATCGAAACTTTCGAACATTGAACGGCATATAATTATTGAAGAGGTTGAAAATTTCAACCAGATGTACGCTCTTCACAGCGTTATCTCGCATCTGAGCAGGTGCGACAAGAATCCCGATTCAACGAATATTTCCGATGTAAGCGCACAGTGTATAAACATTATAGCGAAAGCGCCGGTAATTGTCGCCAATAACTACAGCGTTTATAAATACAGAAAAGGGGAGGACCTGAGACTGTCCAGGTCAAATGCCAACCTTTCTATAGCAGAAAATTTTCTTTATATGCTTAATGGAGAGATGCCCGACAAGGAGGATGCGCTGATTTTCGATGCCTGCCTCATCATGCATGCGGAGCATGGCGGAGGGAACAACTCGACTTTTACAGTAAGAACCGTATCCTCAAGCGGCGCCAATACCTATATGGCGATTGCTGCAGGTATTGCTTCTTTGAGCGGGCAGTTTCATGGCGGAGCTAACGAATCCGTGATGTTCATGATGAAACAGTGCCAGAAAGAGGTCAAAGACTGGACAAGCGAGGCCGAGGTAAGAAAATTTCTCAATAAGGTGCTGGATAAAAAAGCCGCGGACGGAAACGGCAAGATTTACGGCCTCGGCCATGCCGTCTATACGATATCCGATCCGAGAACAAAGATTCTGAAAAGGTATGCGAGGACACTTGCCGAGAAGAAAAACAAGATGGAGCTGTTTAACCTTTTCGAGATGGTTGAGAAGATCGGGCCGCAGCTGATTTATGAAAGGAAGGGGAACCAGGTCTGCGTAAATGTCGATTTCTATTCCGGGCTTGTTTATAAATTCCTCGGTATACCGGAGGCCCTGTTTACACCGATTTTCGCAATGGCAAGGTTTGCCGGATGGTCGGCGCACAGGCTTGAACAGCTGGTGCAGGGGAAAATAATCCGACCGGCGTATATCTCCCCCGATTATGAGATCTTTCAGTATAAGGATATTGACAAGAGATAGCTCTTGCCGTAGATATAAAAAAAACCCCGAAACCGGGGTTTTTTTTATAAAATTCAGGGAGAAAGCGGGACAGGCCCTCTTTCTGATCAACTCGGCATAGATGTAAAGACTCCTCTCGGGTCAACTTCTCTTCTGAGTATTTCAATAATTTCCTGAGTAGGCACAGGTGTTACAGGAATCTCTCCTGCCGGTCTGATAATTTCAAAACCGCTTGCCAGCTGAGCCAGTTCGGCCGGTACACCCGGATGCAGGGTTTTTATTCTCATTCTCTTTGATTCCGGCTCAAAATCATATACTCCCGCAGAAGTTATAACGGCCATCGGTCCGGATCCGACGAGACCTGCTTCCTTACGTGAATTTCCCCCTTCAAGCCATCCTACAGAAGTTCTGAAATCAAGTTTCTTGACGAATTTCTGTGGGCTCTGCAGTCCAACGAGAATCAGGTTTCTCGACAGTGAGGAAAGGTCGTTGTTACCGCCGGAACCTGTAAGCCTGTTTTTATAGGTGTGAAAATCTCCGCCTATCATATGAGTGTTGACGTTTCCGTACATATCTATCTGCGCATATCCGAGGAAAGCCTTGTCAACATATCCGTTATAAAGCTGGCCGAATGAATATGACATTTCAAGAATCATAGGGGATTTTTTCCATGTGTTTGGACCCCCTACTGACCAGGGCATGTCGCCCATCAAAGGATTCTGCGCTCCGGATTCGAATACGAGCGTAATGTTTGGTGCATGGGTTTTCTTTGCAAGAGTTCCTGCAACCATCGGGAGTCCTGTACCGATATATACTACTTCTCCATCTTTTATCTGCTGTGCCAGAACATATGCGATCATTTCTAGCGGATTGGCTGGTTTATGTTCAGTCATTGTTTTTCCTCCACTTGCTCATTATTTATACTGGTCTGTAACGTCATCGAAATCGGGATCATCCATTGTCCATTCTCTGTAATGGAAATCGACGCCGTCATCTTCGTTATCACCCTCTTCAGCTTTTGTCAGTCTCTTGGCATTACACATCCATTTTGATCCGCCAATAACCTTGTCGATGATATCAAACTGGTCTTTGCACTGTACTAGCATCAGGTCATAGAACTCCTCAATGGCCCCTTCTTTATATGCATAGTATCTGAGCATTTTTTCCCACATCCTTCTTGGCCAGTAGTAGAGGCCGGGCATTGAACCGAACAGCGCGCCGTAAGGCATCTCAACGACGGCATCAGCATAAACGAATGGTATAACGACACCTTTGTTGTCATTTCTCATTGCACCTGGAGGAACTATCTCTTCAGCTGTAATAATTACTTTTCTTGCAGCAGCTGCTAAAGCCGCGTCGTTTATAATGGGTCCGTATATCTTCGCATTTCCGAATTTGTCAGCCTGATGAACATGTATAATCGTTACGTCCGGATAGAGAGCAGGTATAAAAACACACGGGTCTTTTTCAGCCTTCATCGGATTATTGACAACTTTCACAAGCGGGTTATACCTGAGTATATCTGAACCGAGCAGCTGTTTCGAATATAATCCCGGTATTCCAAGCTGTGCAGCCTTGAAACCGAGAGCCATTGAGCCGTGACTCCACTCTGCGAGGACTTTTGTTTTACCCGCAAGTACATTTCTGGACATGTTACGGTCTGTTCCTCTCATTTCCGCTCCGCAATATGACCAGTGTGAACGTGTTACCGTGCCGTTGTTAGTCATATAGCTCTGATTTGTTGCGGGAGATCCGATAACTGTCAGATTTTTAATTCCCTGACGCATTATTTCAAGATAAGATACTATCGGTGTTCTTACATAAGCAAAACCCGTATCCGTTATGATGTCGCCATCTTTTACATATTCAGAGATAGCCTCCTTTAGAGAAATGCGCTTGTCAACCGCAGCATGACTTTTCTTCTCGTGGGCCTCTAAGGCTGAATCATAATCAATCAGTCTATCGAGGAAAGGAATATCTTTCTCGTCAAGTTTGAGATTGGCGAGAACCTCTTTGTTGTAATCAAACTTTCCCATTACTTCCTCCTTTGTTCATTATGGTAAGTATTTTTGAGTTATTTTTATTAAAAATAGTAAAAAGCCTCCGACCAGACGTTTTTATTTTAAAAAATAGAATATTTTTGTACAGTAAAAAAATGTGTTCATTTCTGCATATTTTGAATATTTTTATATTTTTTTACAAAAAATGTTACAATATATACATAATGTCTATGAAAAAATGGCAAAAAAAAGGGTGTTACTGACAGTAGTGTAGATTATAAATAGTATAAAATTTAATATTCAAAATTTATTAAAAGTTCATTTAAAAGATGATAACCAGGGCCGTTTTTAAAACGGCCCTGTTCTGGGGGGGGAGCGTAATGTTTTACCGGACGGCAGTGCTGCATTATCCTACATATAAAGCCTTTGATGAAAAATCGGGATCGCTTGTAGTGTTAAGTCCCAGTTTTCTGAGTCCGGCGGCATCACCAGGCGTCGGCATATGGGTAAGGTGCACCTCACAGCCGGAAAGTTCCTTCAATTTTGCCACTGCCGCTCCCGCGCTCGGGTTGGCTGCTGCGCCGATTGCCAGCGCTATCAATGTCTCTTCAAGGTCGAGGCTGATAGGTTTTCCGTTCAGGATATTCTCCTTGAAGTTCATAAGAGATGTAAGTATATAAGGGGGGAGCAGGTCTATATCCTGGGGTATTCCGGCAAGTTTTTTTATTGCGTTAAGCACCAGACTTGATGTAGCGTGAAGAAGCGGGGAGTTGTATCCAGTGACTATCTCTCCCGACCGGAGCTCTATCGCCGCGCCGCTGTATATACCCTTGTTGCCCTTGTTTCTGTTTTTAGCCGTCTCCGCGGCATTTCGTGCATGACTTACTACAGGCCTGTCCTGCGCATTGAGTCCGGCGTCTTTCATAAGAACCTCAACACGTTCCACGGTTTCACGGTCACACAGTCCCATAGCGTATTCGCATGAGTACCGGAAATATCTTCTTATTATCTCCTGGTGAGATTCATACCTGACCCTGTCGTCGTTTATAATTGCAAAACCTGCCCTGTTGACACCCATGTCGGTGGGGGATTTGTAGTAAGAGGGGGCTTCGGTGATTTTTTCAAGTATTCTCTGAAGCAGCGGGAATGCCTCAATGTCGCGGTTGTAATTGACTGCCTTTATGTTGAATGCTTCAAGGTGAAAATGATCGATCATGTTTACATCTTTGAGTTCTGCTGTTGCTGCTTCATATGCAATGTTTACCGGGTGTTTCAGGGGCATGTTCCATATAGGGAATGTTTCGAATTTGGAATAGGTGGCGTTTATGCCGCGTTTGTGCTCATGGTAAAGCTGTGACAGGCATGTGGCGAGTTTCCCGCTCCCGGGTCCGGGGCCCGTTACCACAACTATCGGTTTTTCAGTCACAATATACTCGTTTGCGCCGTATCCCTCCTCACTGACTATCAGATCAACATCAGTGGGATAACCTTTAGTGAACTTGTGAGTATATACTTTTATCCCTCTCCTTTCGAGCTTGTTCCGGAAAGACTGGGCGCCCGGCTGTTCGGAATATCGAGTAATTACAACGGCGCGTACCTGTATTCCCCATTCGCCGAAATCGTCTATCGTTTTCAGAGTGTCTACGTCGTAGGTGATACCGAAATCGGCCCTGACTTTTTTACGCTCGATATCTATAGCGCAGATACACATTATAACTTCCACTGAATCTTTCATGCCTGAAAGGAGTTTCATCTTCACATTGGGATCGAATCCGGGGAGTACCCTTGCAGCATGAAAATCAAATAGTATCTTTCCGCCGAATTCAAGATAGAGTTTTTCGAACCTGGTATCCCTTACACGCCCGAGAATGGCTTCAGTCTGCTCCTTCAGATATAGTTCATTATCAAAACCAGGCTTGTTCATGAGGAACTCCTTTTCTACAAAATTGTATTATTAACAGTCTGTATTATGTCATTTAAGAAACGATTTTGTCAAGCAGTTGTAAGCTGAAAGTTTTATGAAAATATATTTCTTTCTAATGCCTGCAGATTATTGGTGCAGATAACCTGTTATGAAAATGAGCTTGAAAAAGTTTTCTTTAAACTAGAATATGTATATTACTGTTTTTTCTGATAAAATATGCCGCAATAAGAGGTTTTATGAAACCTGCATTAACCTGCCTTTTTATTTTTCTCTTTGCTTCAATGCTCTTTTCGCAGGAAGATCCGGAAAACAAGAAAATTATCATTAAGACGGAAATTGCAAATATGAGCACCAATTTTTTTATAGATCATTATGTAGATGGGTCATTAAAAGACAGTGATAGTGTTAGCTATATGCCTGATTCAGGTAATTACTGGGGCATAGAGGCATATTATAATGGTATTGGTTTCGGTTTCATGAAACAGTGGTCCCAGACGAAAGAGGATAAGGACCTGCACGGAATTTCCAATTCAACAAACATTTTTGTAAATTTTTTTAATGCTGATTATGGAGTGGATATTTATTTTCAGAAAGGGAAAGGGTATTCGCTGGAGGAGCCGGATAAATACGGTCTGGCAGAGGGAAACCTGTTGACCAAACGTGATGATCTTGGTGTAATCATGACAGGTATTAACGGGTATTTCAATATCTGCAGTTATAATAATTACTCTCTTGATAAGGGCTTTCAGCAGATTGGAGTTCATGACAGGTTCTTTGCCGCAGGATTAATAGTTATGTTAAGTGCGAATTATTTCAATTTTGACAGTAACTATTCGCTTGTTCCTTTGTCGTTACAGAGTGTATATGGAAGTAATGCGGAGCTCCGGGCGGGTGAGGCATATTTAATTAATATTTCTCCTGGTGTCGGATTATCATTAACCCTGTTTGATTTTTATATTTCTCCTTCAATACTGATCGGAGGTGGTCCGATACACTATGAATACAAAACCGGTAATATAAAGAAAAGCAATACAACAAGTACTATTAACAGATATCATATGCGTTTGAATATCGGCTATGAAGGAGAAAATATATTATGGGGAGTAAAAATAATTGCTGATGGTACAAATTTTGTCTGTAAAGATATTTATTATGAAAAGCAATTGAATGAAACAGAAGGATCAAAGGCTGAAATATCTGTAATATCTTTCCAGATGTCTATGTTCGCCGGGATAAAATTCTGAAAATTATTTTTATTTTCTTCCCAGCAGGTCAAGAACTCCGTTTATAAATGTAAGAGGATGCACAGGACATCCCGGAATATACAGATCCGGTTTTATTTCATCTAAAAATTTTCTGTCGAGCTCTGTCGAACCTCTGAATACGCCGCCGCTTATCGCGCAGGCCCCCATCAGTATCACCAGTCTCGGCTGTGTTGTGCAAAAATAAGAATCACTGAGCGCGTCTGCCATGTTCGCTGATATCGGGCCGGTTATTACAATACCGTCGGCATGTTTCGGTGATGCTACAACCTCTATTCCGAACCGCCCCATATCGAAATTTACGTTTGAACATGCGCCAAGCTCCATCTCGCAGGCATTGCATCCACCCGCAGAAACTGAACGCAGTTTTAGCGATCTTCCGAACAGTCGGTGAATACTTTCCTTTAATTCTATAGCTGTCTCTCTGAACCTGTTAAAATCTATATCCGGTGTAACGATCAGTTTTTCGCGGCTGTCGGCCGCGATTTTGTGCTGTGTTGAAAACTCTACAGCATTGTCGGGGCAGAGACGCCGGCATTCGCCGCAGAATGTGCATCTGCCCAGGTCTATACTTAACGGCGATGTACCTATCGCGCCGGAGGGGCAGAAACTTCCGCATATGCCGCATTCGCGGCAGCTGCTTTTGACAGAGGGGAACCCTCTGAACGGATGTTTTACCTCGGCTTTTCGCAGATCGGGAACATACTGTTTTCCCTGAATTATTTTTGTCTTGATCAGTTTAATCATGCCGAAAACTCCTGATAGTTTCCTGAAAAAGCCCATCAGTGGCTTTTCCAGAGCCGGTTTCGCGAAGTGAATTCTCTAAACCTCGCGTTTTCGAGGTTTTATGATGCGATTTGCCCCGAAAAGGTGATGCTTCACTGCATCACTTCAACAGCTTTCTGAAAACATTGAGCTGCTAAAGGTCATGTCCGCAATATGACAGATTAAAGCTTTTATTGCAGAGCGGGAAGTCCGATATCCCGTTGTTCCTTACTGCGAGTGCAAGACCGAACCAGTTGTTGAACGACGGGTCCTTTATCTTGTACCTGGCGAGTTTACCATTCCTGTCTGTTACCGCGACATGTATTATCTCGCCGCGCCACCCTTCAATCATCGAGATCGCTACAGATTCTGCCGAGAGTTCGTTTCTGACGGTTGTTGATATACTGTCAGCCTGAATGATTCCAAGCTGTTCTATAATATAGCTGAATGAATTCATCATCTCGACATAGCGTATGTAGCTTCTGGCGAAAACGTCGCCGCGCTCAAGAACAATTTTGCGGGCCGGGTAGTGTCTGTACATTCCGGAGGGATAATCTGTCCGGATATCTATAGGTATGCCGGAAGCCCTTGCTGCAGGGCCTACCATGCCGATAGAGCGTGCCGTGGCGCTGTCTATTATACCTGTTCCTTCAAGCCTGGTAAGCACGGAGGGCTGTTCAAGCATCGAAAGAGGGATAAGTTTTTCTATCTGGCTTTTTACAAAAGTTACATTGTCGAATATCTGAGACGACAGCTCTCCCGGTATATCGAAGTTGACTCCCCCCGCACGGATAAGTCCCATACCGAACCTGCTGCCGCAGATAAGAAGGGATGTGTTGATGATGATCGTCCGGAGCGCCCCGAACGTCGAACTCCCCATCAGGAATCCTACGTCATTGAATACTGCACTTAGATCTCCTATATGGACCGCCGCGCGTTCCAGTTCGAGGCCGATAGCCCTGATAATCATCGCTTTCACGGGAATCTGTGTTGAAGTAAGTGTTTCCATAAGGCCGGCATAGGCGGAGGCGTGAGCAACGGCGCTGTCGCCTGCGATCTTTTCGGCAATCTGGGGAAAGAATATGTTTCTGTTCTGGCCCGAGTCTATGCCGGAGTTCATCCTGTCGACCAGTATCTTCTCTATCCCGCGGTGCTGATAACCGAGCTGGATCTCAAGATGGTAGACCTTTTCCCCATGGCACATGAATCTGAAATGTCCCGGTTCAATAACGCCGGCATGCACAGGACCGACAGCGACTTCATGTACTTCATCTCCGTCCATTGAATAGAACGGATAGTTTTCCATTTTACCGGTAATACCGGCATGATCCCTTCCGTATCTCACCGGCTTGAGCCAGGGATGCCCTTCCGGTACTATGCCTGTTTCCTCATGGAAATCACGCTCAAAAATATGGAGAGGGGGTATATCGGGCGTTAGAGACCTGTAGCTTCTCGTGTTTTCATCAAACAGCGAAGATGTGATGAACAGCCTTGAAATAGTGTCATCGCCGAGTATTATATAAAGCTTCGTGGAGCCGTTTTCCGGTACTCCGAAGAACGCTATGACTCTCTTTTCCTCAATATTCACTTTTTCGCTTATATCGGCCCTGAGTGTCTCTATCGGAACAACAGGTATATCGTTTATGCTGATCGGAACGCTGCAGTTGAATTTTTTCCAGTTCATATAAACCTCTTATATAAGACCGATCATTGTGACGGCATCATTCAGAATTTTCATCACAGGTTCCGGTATATAGATCCCTAGAACAAGCAGAAGGATTAGAAACATCGCCTGCGGAAGGTATGACAGTATTCCGGAATCGAGGTGTTCGCCCGGATGATTTTCGTTTTTACCGAACAGCATTTTAAAAATGGTGCTTGCGATACCGTAGAGTATTATTGTCAGAAGAAGAAGAAAAAGAATGGTCAGAATGATTCTCCTCTGGCCTATCATCTCCCTGACGATCATGAATTCCGAGATAAACAGCGGGAACGGCGGAAGGGCCCCGATGCTTAGAAAGGAGAGCAGCCACAGCGTCCCTGTTTTGTAGTCATTGTGCATAAGGCTGTTGATCTTCTCCGATTCTTTTGTTTTATACCGGTGCAGAATATTGCCCGCAGTGAGAAAAAATGACGCCTTGGTCAGGGAATGACCAATCATGTGAAGAAACGCGGCGAAAATTCCCGGACCGCCTATGCAGATGCCGATTGCAATTATCCCCATATTTTCTATCGATGAATAAGCCAGCATCTTTTTGTAGTTTTTTATTTTAAGAATAAATGCGGCGCTGAATATAAGTGAGAGAAATCCCATTATAATGAGAATATTTTTTGCGAACAGCAGGTCGTCGGCCGCTATCATTATTTTGTAGACTCTCAGTATTCCGAGAAACGCCAGGTTCAGAAGAGTACCGGAGAGCATAGCAGACATCGGGGAGGGCGCCTCGGAGTGCGCGTCAGGGAGCCATGAGTGCATCGGCGCCAGTCCCATCTTTGTACCGTAACCGAGAACAATGAAAAGGAAACCGATATTGATCCAGAATGTGTCGATATTTTTCGCGTTAAGATAAAGGTTGCTGTAGAAGAGCTGTTCAACGCTGCCGCCGACCCCTTTTGATATGAAGATGATTCCCACGAAGGCGAACGATATACCGATTGTGCAGATGAAAATGTATTTCCATGCGGCGTCGAGCGATTCATGTGTTCTGTCGAAGTATATCAGGTATGCCGTGGCAAGAGTCGTCGCCTCGAGAAAAACCCAGTTCAGTCCAAGGTGCTGGCTGAGGATGAATCCGTTCATCGAGCATACAAAGAGCATCAGGGATATGTAGTATGTTGTCTGCTTTTTTACAGGTTCGCCGGAGCCCTTGAAGTACGAAATATTGGTCAGTGACACGCCGAAGTAGAGTATAGCGGTTACCAGAATGAAAATTATGTTCAGCGGATCGACCATAAAATACGGTTCCATGTCAGACGGCCTGTGAATTGTAAAAGAGACGGCGCAGAAAAGGTAAAACGCCGAGTATAGTGTCGTTACGCTCCTGTTCAGTATGTCAGATTTCAACAGGTAGAGTATCAGCGCGGCTGCGGGGGGGAAGATCAGCAGAAATGCTATCATACGGTTTCACTCTCTTTCTCATGGATTGCGTTGACGAAGATTCCGAGCAGAAAAATTCCTACGAAAAGATCGAGTAAAACTCCGAGGTCAACGATGATCGGCATCTCGCCGGCCATAGACAGGGACAGAAGGAACACTCCGTTTTCCAGGATCATATATCCGAGAACATGCGTGATGACTTTTTTTCGGTTTACTATTATGAACATGGCCACAAGCATTGTAGCTATTGACAGACCGAAATGCAGAGGCCTGATGTCCTGTGCAACGCCGGAAACCCAGAACGAAATAAACAGGCCGGCAACATAAATCAGGGTCGTAATAAGAAGAGAATAAAAATTCGAAAGGTAAGGTTCAAGCTCGCGGGTAATTTCATTTTTTCTGACGATGTACATCAGGAACATCGGCATAACTATGGTCTTGATCCCGAGGGTTTCCAGTACCATTATGATAAAGTGGGTGATATCTATATTTCTGAATTCAATTATACTCATTATGAAAAGTATGAATCCCTGTACGGCAAGCATCTTGATGTACTCTTCTATCCTGCTCACTGCCGAGATGATCAGCATTGTTATGCAGAAAAAAATTATCAGTATCTCCATTTATCGTCTCCCCCCATAATAAAAAAGAAGAATAATAAACATCACCATCAGCGCCATACCGACTATTGTGAAGATAAAATCCGGAACGCGGACAATCCTGAACCTCGCGGTTAACATCTCAACTGTCCCGACTGTTACAGCGGATATTACAAAACCTGCGAGGAAATATGCCGAATGCAGAACGGGAGGGGCGCTGTACGGGATTATGAAATTCATTATAAGGCCCGAGAGGACCAGCATCTTCATCGATGAAGCGTACTGTATAATCGCAAGGGACGGGCCGGAGTTGTCAAGGACCATCACTTCATGTATCATCGTAAGTTCAAGGTGAGTCAGAGGATCATCTATCGGGATACGGCTCCCCTCGACGAGAAGTATGATGAAAAGTATGATAACGGTAAGTATAACAATCAGAAAGCCGAGTTCGGAGCCTGTATGGTATAATCCGAAGATGTTTTCAAAAGAGTTGATCTCGCAGAACGTTGACATAGAGCCGAGGAGTATAAAAAAAGCCGGTTCAGGTATGCTGGTAAAGAAGGCCTCGCGGGCGGCCCCCATACCCTCGAAACTGCTTCCGGTATCGAGCGCTCCGATAACGCTGAAAAATTTTCCAAGCGCCAGTATATATGCGAAAAGTATAAAACTCCCTTCGAAACCTATTACGGCCCTGTGGTCGATAATCGGGAGCAGCAGACCGGCGAATATCACGGTGGACAACGTTATAACGGGGAATATGAAAAACACCGGTGATGTTACCCGGCTGATAACTTCACCCTTTTTCATCAGTTTGAAAAAGTCATAGTAGGGCTGAAAAAGCGACGCCCCTTTTCTCCCGCTCCAGAAAGCCTTTGTCCTGTTTATAATCCCTGTAAAAAGAAAGGGGAGTATCAGAATAATAGCGATGTTTATAAACTTCAATGCAGGTAATGATTCCATTTCTCCTCACTTGATCCAGATGATCCAGATAAAGGTTACAATGATAAAGATAATGACATAGATTACATACTGCTGGGTTGTTCTGCTCTGGATGACGGAGACCGCGTTGAAAAATTTCCAGATCCATTTTTTGATAAAGCGGACTATTATTATATCTGTAATGTCTATATCTTCAGTTTTCAAAACTGATTTCCCCGGGAAGATCCCTTCAGGTTTTACCAGTTCTTTATTTATTACAAGAAACGGTTTCGTGACACGTACGGTATCTGCCGAGAAGGATGATGCCGTGTACTGTATCCTGGGAGATCCCCCCTGGTAGCCGCAGTCCCATGTTTTGAAATGCTCGATTTTCTCTTTTTTGTACATATATATTCTGAGTATCATAATGACTGCGAAAATCCCGCAGAACACAATAAGCGCCATTGAAAGGTTTGAAGCGAGGGATATGAGCCTGTCTGAGGCTGACACGAAACCGTCCCCCGGCACTGACTTTACAAGAAAGGAGGTAGTGCCTGAAATAAACCTGATCACGATATGGGGCAGCAGGCCGGCGAAACAGATCATTACCGATATGAACAGCATCGGTATTACCATGCTCCTCTGTTCCGCGTAATGGTCAGTGTCACCGGCGCGTGAGGTTCCCAGAAATATGACCCCCGCTGCCTTCGTAAAGGCCACAATTGCTATCGCGCCTATAAGCGCAAGCAGTGAAAATCCGGCAATCATCGATACAAAGAGAACCGGAGACGTCCTTATTCCGCTGATCATTGAATAATAGATGAAGAATTCGCTTATAAAGCCGTTAAGCGGCGGCAGACCGGAGATCGCTACAGACGCGAATATGAATAGTGAAGCGGTATAGGGGAGCTTTTTGAAAAGTCCACCCATGCTCTCCATGTTTCTGGAGTGGGTGTTTATATATACGCTCCCCGATGCAAGGAAAAGCATGGTCTTGAACAGCGAATGATTTATAATATGGAGAACGGCTCCGGTAAATCCGAGCAGTGACATATAGGCATTTCCGAAAGCAAGGCCGAGGATACCCACCGATAATGCCATACCGATAATCCCGATGTTTTCAATGCTGGAGTAGGCCAGCTGTTTCTTCATGTCCCGTTCATTCATCGCGTAGAGTATTCCGAAAAGCGCAGTGTAGGCCGATACAGCAAGAAGTGTAAAACCTATGGTTCTGGACGGATTGTCAATCAGTGTAAGCAGCCTCAGGATTCCGTAGATGCCTGTCTTTATCATCAGGCCAGACATAAGCGCCGATACATGCGACGGGGCCGCCGGGTGAGCTTTCGGAAGCCACGAGTGAAATGGGAAAAATCCCGCCTTTGTTCCGAATCCGATGAATGAGATAAAAAATATCAGGTCTGCTGCCGTTTTTCCTGAATTCAGAACGGTTCTGAAATCATTGAACGAATTCCCCCCTGTTTTATATGAGAGAAACGCGAAAGCCGAGATGATAAAGACGACTCCTACATGCATAGCGATAAGATAGTTTATCGAAGCGTCGTACACCTCCTGCTTTTCATTCTCAAAAGAGACAAGAAAAAATGACGACAGAGACATCAGCTCCCAGAGAACAAGGAACATGATGGCGTTTGTGGAAGTAACCACAAGCATCATCGACGCGATCAGCAGCGACAGGCTGATATAATGAAGCCTCTCCCTCTTTCCGTCATTGTAATGCTTCAGATAACCGGAAGAGTATAACGAAACCGGCAGATATATCAGAGAGAAAATGAAAACAAAAAGGGCCGAAAGGCTGTCCATGACGAAACGCGTCTCCCCGAAAGGGAAGTTCATGTTAAACAGGATATCGGGGGTGCATCTGCCTGATAGGGCGAGGAGGGCCGAGTAGCCTGTGAGGAGGGCTCCGGCAGATGAAAATACGGGAAATAAAACCGGCTTAAACCGGTAATGAATAAACTCAGAAAGCAAACCCCCGGAAATTAAAAGTATTATTCCGGCAAAGAAGATTTCCATTGTTTTAATCCTTCATCCATTCTAAATCTTTTCTTTTCAGATATTCTGAAATTGAATTTGAATCCGCTCTGCTTCTTAAAAGGTTCATGAACTCCTGATCCTGGCATATGAACGAAATTTTTGAAAGCATCTCCAGGTGACGTTTGGGATTTGCGCTGAGTACTATAAAAAGCGTATGTACGTCTTTCCCGTCAAGCGCGCCGTAGTCTATTTCATTTGTGAGAAAACATATCGAGAGGCTTTCATTTTCGATATCGGTGATTATCGGGTTTCTGGGGTGTGGTATCGCGACTCCTCTGCCCAGGGCCGTCGGCATCATGCTCTCCCTTTCCAGCAGGGATTCCACAAGTACGTTACGGTGTACGGTATCGGGAATTCTTATCCTGTTGACGCAGTTATTGATTATTTCACTTACGTTTCTGCCGTCGATACCGTAATAAATGCCGCCGTTTTCAAGAAAACCGGTCAGGCTAACATGAAGTTTGCCGGCGCTGAGATCTATAATTTTTTCAGAGACATTGAGATTGTCCTTCAGTTTATTGTTTATAATCCACTCATTTATCTCTGATTCGCTGAACCTGTACTGTCCGCCGATTTTATATGACGGGATTTTACCCTGTTCTACCCATGATTTTACAGTTTTTTCCGGCATCTGCAGCAGTTCAACAAGGTCTTTCATTTTAAGATTCAAGAATAATCCTCCAGAACTCTGTTCATTATCTTATTCGGCAATTGGATAAAAAAATATAAAAAATCATCTGTCAAGAAAGTTGTATAGGAGGGGATTAAAAAATAGTGTAAATTGCCGGGGCTGGAGGGATTAAAAAATTCTGTACGAAATATATAAGCATACAGGGGTACAGGAATTAATACCTCTGCGGTATGTTTCCGGCACAGATATGCTGCGGATTGAACTTCTTAGATCAGTACCTTCAGAGAGCATACCGGATACCGGGATGCTCTCTTTTAAATTATTAACACTTGGTTTACCTCTGTCTGATTTTCAGATTGGTTTTTTCAGGATGTTTCAAAAGGTGTTTGCATCTATGTTTTGCGGATTCGGCAAAGTGTATAATCTGTGACTCAATATCTGTTTCCGCTAAAAGATCGATGAATTCCGGGTTGGAGCGGATCCTGTCGCTGTAATTAAAACCTTTGCTGGAATTGAGATCAAGCGTTATGTCATCGGCGCGGATATCTGAACTGTTTTTCATGCTCATTTTTACAACTTCACATGCGGCCATTGAAAATGAGTTCATCAGATCGACCCTGTCTTCAGCATGGTTTATTTTTTCACGGAAAGAGTGAGCTACCTCTCTTGATTCAGATGATAAAGATCTCGTTTTCATATAAAACCTCCTGCATATTGATGGTTTCAGATTAAATGTAATTATAATCCCGGAAGAATCAATATTTTCCAATTGATCCATTCAGCAGAGGTTGTGCTATTTTTTTAATTAATATTTAAATAGTTTTTGACATTTAGCTTTAAATTTGAATTAAATTTGTAACATGTAAATTATCCGATATAGGGGCCAAGAAAGCTCCAGATGGTTTCCTCATCAGAAGGCAGGTATTCAGGTTAGCTTTAAAATCAGAATAACAAGTTTTTTTAGATATATTATTTTGCACACATTGTTTCTGTTCAGTATTTTAGTCATTTCCCATCCGACATATGCGTAAGGAGATCTGTCATGAAGAAAAGAAAGATTGCTGTTTTTAAAATTTTTCTACTCTCTGTCCTCTTTCTGCCATTATCCTGTTTTGATACCAGTCCGGTCCTGGACGAAAGCGGAAATTCGTACCAGTATGTTTTTGCAAGCGGTCCGAAAAATGGTGACTGGTATAATTTCGCGGACGGCTTCATCGATGCAGCATCGCAGACGATGGGAATTTTCCTCGATAACGCCGCTACTTCAGGGTCACTTGATAATGCCGCGATGCTTGTAAAAAGGCAGGCTTATATGGGGCTTATTCAGGAAGACCTTTTCAGATACTGCCGCGACAGATACATTCAGCAGTACACAGCCTCTCCCGATACTGCTGAAAAAATTTATCTTCAGATCGCGTCGCAGGTCAATGTTCTGATGGCGGGATATAGAGAGTCTGTTTTTCTGCTTGTGAAGAGTGACATAAGCAATATTGCCGGGCTCACCGGGAAAAAAGTCAATATCGGGCCGGAGAGGTCCAATACCATGATAACGGCCGCATCGGTGCTTGGCGCACACGGCATCAGCTATACACCCCTTAACCTTGAGACAGCGGATGCAGTAAATTATGTAGTGAGCGGATCGACAGACTGTGACGCGGTTTTTATTGTCGGCTCTTCACCGAATCCGATTCTTCAGAGCATCCCGGCCGGCGCCGCAGTAAAACTTATCCGAGTATATATGCCGGCGGGAAAAAAATATTATGATGAAACCGGAACGTTATCCTCGGAGGATTATCCGTTTCAGACAGAGAACATTTCGCAGAATATGACCGTTGCGACACTGCTGGCTGTGGGGCCGTATTTTACAGGTAATTCAATCGGCCTCTTTATTGACTTTGTTTTAAAAAACTCTGCAGAGTATGAGAATTTCAGCTCAAAATGGAAAGATGTCAGCAGGACCGGATCGTTCGATTATATACGTAAAAATCCCCAGCTTGTTGATTATAATGCCTTCTGTGCGATCGCAACGGCCCCTGCGCTTGAGGCATCAAATATCAGTACTGACTTTTATACCGCTGAAGCGGGCAGTTCATACAGCGATATAGCCACCGAGCTCATATGGCTGATGTCACACAATATCGGTATTGATCTTAAACCGCACACCAGTACAGGTTCCGTGGAAAACGGCATACGTATGGCTGACGGGAAGGCAGCGTTTGCGATTGTACAGGATGACCTGTTTTATCACCTTGAAAACACTTCGATGATGATGAACAGTCTCCAGGTCGCGACCATGAAAAAAATTATGCCGCTGCACTATGAATACCTTCATCTTCTGGTTAATGACGCGAGCGGTATAGCTTCAATAGCTGATTTCACAGGGAAGGAGATAAACCTAGGACCCAAGACCTCCGGAACATTTTTAACGGCAATGTCGCTGGTTAAAACCTACGGCTTCAACGAGGCAAGCAATGTTCATTACAGTTTCGATTCACCGGGTGACGCGGTTATCAAGGTGAACACATTAAAACCGGCCGCACCGAGCTTTACAGATAGTTACTACGACGCATCATTTGTAATGTCGGGACTGCCGTATTACAGGTTCTATTCAAAGGATACATGGAGTGTTATTACCGATCTCAGCAGGTGCGGTCTTATTACATGCGCGTTCAATGGGAGTACAATTCCCTATCCCTATAATACTGACGGGGCTGGTAAACTCTGGGGTAACTACAATGTCCAGAGCACATATCCGTACCAGACCGCGATTCTTTCCCCGGCTTCTATAAGCACAATACGCGTCAGGGCCGTGATGGTCGCATCGCCAGTTTTCGATGACAGCAATATTTCAACATTCATAAAATCAGTATTCAGGAAGAGCTATTACAATACCAATCCTACGGACCCTGATCTCTGGAAAACCGGAGCTTTTCAGCCTGAACAGATCTGGATACCAATAAGAAAAGACAGCATAAAAAAAGTGGAAGACCTTGATGATTACGATACCGGGATTAAAGTATCGTCTCTTTCGGACCGCGGTATCTATGACGACAGGATCATCGGTGCAAAAGAGTACTTTGTAAACAATCCCTTCGGCTGGAGCAGGAAATCGGCTGAGTACTATCTTTCGATGTTTCCAGATAATTAGTATCGGCGTCGCAGTAATATAACTGTATCAGGTCTGGACGGCCTGATACCGCTATCATCACCATTATGTATTAAGAGGAGATGAAATGAAACCAGAAATGAAACCGGCATTGAAAAGAACTTTACCCTGCATATTAGCACTGGCGTTGGCTGTCTGCTGCGGATGCGGTGTGCTGATAGATGACAGCCAGGTAGCTGTAAATACCTATTCGGTAGATAACATATCTTCACCTGTTGATAAAGGGAGGAGCGGCATCGGTGGTGAAGAGTGTGTGGGATGTCCGGCATTGTCAAAAACGGACAGAAAGGTTAATATAGGCCATGATATTCCAATAGATATCCAGATTACCGCTGATTATAACGATAAGGATGTACCGGTGCAGTTTTACCTGCTGAATATGGACGATCTCGAAGAGGTTGATAACGGTATCGGAAGTGTTGAAGATGTCAGGATGTATTACATAGACAGAACTTCCAATACGGTTATCGATGAAATAAAGGCCGGTACTAACACATACTGTCTTACTTTGAATATACCAGCCGATCAGTCAAAGGATGACATGACGGGAGATTACAAAACGGGTAATTTCTGCGTTGTCGGCGAGGTCAATAAATCAGGCGAAGCCGAGATTGACGCCTATGCGGTATATCAGAAATTCAGAAGTAAACTTGCAGACGAGGACTACCGTAAAGAGAACTATATTGTAATTACGACCGATTATATGTCAAAGCCAGACCTCTCGATAGAGGAGATGAATTTTACAGGCGGAAACGGAGAGGGGGGGGATGTCCTGACGTTCCTTGACCTTGACCTTGGCAAACTCCCCGGTGCAGACGAATTTACTATTAACGTACCGGGCCTCGACATAGGGAACCCTCTTGCAACCCCGTTTCATATAATACCGGCTGAGAGCGCAAGGACATTTATCGGTACGATACATCTCCTCTCATCCTCCTGTGACGCGCTGAACGTTCCGGTGGAGTTCAAGCTTAAAAGTAAAAGTCAGATTAATGGAAGGGATATCACGATAGATCTTCTTATATATGACAGCGATATCGGAGGATGGGTAAAAACATATTACGTCCCTCTGATGAAGGCGAATGTAACAGAGCGTTTCAGCCTTGCTCTGCGTGTGCCGGATGACGGAGATTACGTTGTCGAGGCCGACGGATCGCATGATGCGATGACTATCCGCGAAATTATAGGCGACGGCGATGTGTACAAAGATTATCAGTTTGAAATAGCCGGTACGGTTAATCCGGGCGGAACGGTGAAAGAGGCCAGGTTCCTGGCATCGAAAAACGGCTTATACGATCCCAGCGGTACAAACGATGTTGATGCAAACAACATGTATGCTCAGGACCTCACCATTAATGTGGACAGAATGGAGGTTGAAGCTAACGAGGGTATCATGTTGTATCCCTTCGATAAGGTGGCGGCGAAAAAGAATGACGCAACCGCAAGGGGCGATGAAAATGACAATGACAAGCAGCTTGTGATATTCTGGGACGGATTCGCATACAGTGTCGGGGACAGTGATTTCGGCGCGGGAGCGCAGATACATGAAGGGTGCCTTTTCAGAAACTTCAGCCTCTACAGCCTTGGCGCAAGCGTTAAAGGAACGGTCTTTTCAAATACCTTTTATCTCCTCAACGCCTATCTTAACGCTATCTGTACGCCTAAAATCGAGACAAAAACCGGTTTTGATTTTCATGTTGAAGCCGCCGGGAAGACATATTTTTCCGAATTCGGGGCGGGTTTCTCGGAAAACGACTGGAACTACCCGATCACTCTGTACAGTAAAAGCTGGGAGAAGGAGAAGTGGGTCTACTGCTTTAAGTTCAAGCTGACGGCGGGGATAGATATAATATTTACACCGGGGGTACGTCTGAATCTTAATTCTGACGGAAGCCTGGAGATGGACAAATATATGACGCTGCTCGGCAGCGCGAACGCTGACGCATCGGCGAGCATAGGCGGACTCGCGGGGGTTGGAATCTACGCATACTGCGATGTAGTTACAATCGAGCTTAATCAGAGTACCGGAACAAAAACCGAATTTAAAACAGATACAGAGGGATATGAAAGAGTCCGTGGTACAGTATACCGCGATTTCGGAATGTATCTGACCGGCCCTACAGGCTATTTTAACCTGTATCTTGAGATAAATTTTCTTTTCTTCAGTAAAAAATGGGAATGGGAGCTTTACAGGTATTCAACGTTCAAGGTCCCTATTGTTGATTTCGCGATATATCCAAATACATTTTCAGGTTCAAGCATAGAGAAGTGGACGACTTACCTGAGGTATTGATGAATTTCATATATTTCAGTAACCGGCGGTTTAAGGTTTATTGTAATTTTATACGGGATATTATTGTTGATGGATATAAATAAAAAGAAATTTGTTTTACCGGTTCTGGCCGTGTCGGTAGTATTTGTCCTGGCGGCAGTAAAATGGTTCTTCTTCTCCCCGGAAAAATTTACCTGGCAGGAGGGGGACCGGATAAGCTACTCGATAAATACGACGGATGTGATATCGGCAGGAATTCCCGGAGCCGGCGATCTGTATAAAAGAATTACTCTTTCCGGGATACTGAATATGCGTCTTCTGGAGGTAAGAGACGGACGCGTAAGGGCGGCAATACAGATCTCTCCTGTCAGGATAAAGGTCGGGCCGCAGGAGATTCCTGCAATTGAAAATATATATTCAAACCTGTTCTTTGCAGAGATTTCAGATCAGGGTGAGTTTCTGAACTTTGATTTCAGCAATGAAATCGCTCCTGATGATGAAAATAATTTAATAAATACGGTCAGATCATTACAGTTTGTAATAAAAAACGGTTTCTCAAAGGAGTGGAATTTCAGGGAGAAAGATGCTAACGGAACCGCAGAGGTCAACTATACAGCTGAAGAGCATATCATCAGAAAGAGAAAGCAGTCGTACATTTCACTTCGCCCTTCAGCCGATCAGAGCTCCTCTGATACGAAAATAGACATTAAAAATTCATTATATACCGCAAATTACGACAGCAGCTCTTCATGGATCAGTGAGATGAACGGACAGGAACTCCTTGTATTTATTTCAGGGAACAACACCTTTTTGAAGACCTCCAGCCGGATCAGCCTGAAGAAGCTGGCCTCGATACAGGACCCTTCGTTGGCTATATGGAATGACGGACTGAGTTTCGGTGAAATGAGAAGCCGGTGGTCATCTCTTCCGAAAAACCGGATCTCCTTCGCCATGGCCTCTGAGCAGCTGAAGATCAGGCAGAAGATAGGAAATAAAAAACTTGACGAGTACCTGAAAGATTTTTTTTCAACACATAACAGCTTCAGGTCAGCCGCCCTTACAGACATAGTGAACTATCTCCGCGCGTTTCCCGGGGAATCCGCGATGGTGCCGGACCTTCTGCTTACGATGAAACTGAACCAGCAGCAGAGGGCAATACTTACGCATGCCCTTGCACGTGCGGCGCATCCTGAGGCACAGAACGCTCTGGTCCGCATAATGAGAAGTCCGGCTTTTCTCAAAGAAAACCGTGTACAGGCAGTGATCGCCTTTTCCGATATACCGTTACCGCAGAAAAGTTCGGTAAGTTCCCTGTGGGAAACATATAACGACAGGGGTGCCGGTAAAGAAATATCCGACACGGCGATACTTTCACTTGGATCTATTTCAAAAACATTCGGCAGGAGTGAATCCGAGAAGGATAGGGATCTCTCTGATGAAATTAAAGAACGAATCGGCGCAGATTTAAAATCCGTCAGCGACATGAACAGGCAGGTCGCACTGCTTCACGCGGCATGCAATACAGGGGATGATGCTTTTATAGAACCGGTCAGTTCGTTTTTTTCAAATGACAATCCGAATATACGTTCCAGTGCCGCCTCGTCTCTCGCCCATCTGCCGTCAGGAAAAGTCGATGACATTCTATGCGCACAGCTGAACAGCGAAAAGGACATTAATGTCAGAGGTTCGCTCGTGTCCGCTCTTGAACAGAGGGAGCCAACGGATCAGTCGGTCGGAACAGTGCTGAACCAGATAGGAAATGAAGAAAACGAAATAGTCCGGGGGGAGATGTACAATTACCTGCTGAAAAACCGTGAAAAGCCCGGTGTCAGGGAAAAGCTTGCAGAATTAAAAAAGACAGAGAGTTCACTCGCGTGCCGTCTGATTATTAATCGCGCACTGAACTCGAAAAAATAAAAAAATACGAGGGTACAGCAATGAAAAAAATCAGTATAGCTTTCATTCTTTTATCTGTAATAACATTCGGTCTGCAGATTGCAGGTTCGGCCGCGGACAAGGCAGCTGACCATGTAAAGCCTTATGGAAATTTATATTTTTTCTTCGGGGGACTTTACTCAACCAACTATGATTCGGGGGAGAAAGTAACCAGGGATGAGGACCTCCTGTACAGGGTAAACAACAACAGTAACCTCGGTTTCTCGTTTAACTATTCCAGGTACAACGGCGTTTTCGAGCTAGGTATTGACGACATAGACAATGACCGTGAAGTAAAAATCCGCAAGGCATATGGAGAATACAAGCTTGATTTCATGGATTTCATGATCGGTCAGACCTGGAGTCCATATGTGCTTATGTCAAATGAAGCGGCCGACTATTACAGGTCAAAGGGGTTCGGTGCAATGTATGAAGACCCGACGCTGCAGATGAAGTTCAAAATGTCAGGTTTTTATTTAGATATAATGAAACCGTTTGTACCGAAGAGAGAGATGGTCTATGAGGAGATTATCAATCTTCCGGTATCAGGAGCGGTGGATGAATACCAGGTTGAGGAGGTGCAGCGTGACGTTACCACAGGGCAGCCTCTGGATTACGTAAAATCATTTTTACCGAAAACCGCGATAGGCTTTGAATATGTTTCCGGTAATGAAAGTCTGCGAGTTACAGGGGGATTGGCCGGTAACGCCTACTATATATCCGATACTGAAAATGACGTGAAGTTCAATAAAAAATGGATATATTCATATCTTGCATATCTGAACACATACGCAGCATCGGGAAGATTGTCTGTTAGGTTCAGCGGGGGATTTATCGTAAATCCGGCGAATTACGGGATTACCGTACAATCAAAGGGTAATGATATGTATTACGGCGGAGCCGCGATGGCAATCGCCGATCCGGCAACCGGAAAATATGCTATCAAGGATACATGGAGTACGCAGGATTACATAGAAGTCGAGTATGCCATTGATGCGGATACTGTGGTTAATGCCGGTTACGGATTCTCCCTTGTTAAGTATCCAGCTGTGAATACGAAAAAGGATTTCGCGATGGAATATTACGCGAATGTGAAGATAAATCTGGGAGGACTCATCGCCCTGACGCCGGCATTCTCATACAGGGACTATATGAAGGACATGTTCGGCAAAAAAGAGGGGCACGATATCTATGGCGGTGTTCTGGCAACAGTATCATATTATTAAAATACCCGAAGCCTTTGTCTGAAATCACGGAGGAGTTTAATGGAGTATATCAAAAGACTATATTCAATTATAGAGGGAGCCTGGTGGTTTTTACAGTTCAGCAAAAGGAAAGAGATTTCTCTCGGGAGCATTTTAGAAAAACAGGCAGCGAAATATAAAGACAAGCCGCTGATTCTATTTGAAGACAGAGAGATATCCTACACGCTTTTTAATGAGACAGCGAACAAGTATTCGCATTTTTTTCAGAAAAGGGGTTTTATCAAGGGTGACACAGTCGTTATTTATATGGATAACCGGCCGGAATTTCTTATCATCCATGCAGCTCTTGCCAAGCTCGGAATAGTGCCGGCACTGATCAACAGCAATATCAGGGGGCAGGCTCTTCTTCATTCAATAAATATCGCAGAGGCTAGAGCCCTTGTTGTCGGAGAGGAGTATCTGGCCGAGTATCTGAAAATCAAAAATGAAGTTAAGCTGAAGAGGCCGGGGAGCGTTTTCGTCGAAACCGAAAACAGCGAACTCAAGATACCGGCCGGAGTTGAGGACATAAAAAGGCTTGTGGCAATAGAGCCTGTGTCGAATCCGTCGATACTTACACCTGTTACCTCAAAGGATACGCTGGAATACATCTATACATCGGGCACAACGGGGCTTCCAAAAGCGACGGAGTTGAAACATCAGAAATGGCTACAGCTCGGATACGGATCGGGCGGAATCGCGCTTCACTCCATATCCGATGACGTGCAGTATCTCTGCCTGCCTTTGTATCATAACAGCGGGATCAATATAGGCTGGTCTTCGACACTGGTTCATGGCGGGACACTGGCTCTTGCGAGAAAATTTTCAGCAAGAGGTTTCTGGGATGATATACGGAGATACAGGGCGAACTTTTTCATCTACATCGGTGAGCTGTGCAGGTATCTGAACAATCAGCCACCGAGAGAGAACGATTCTGATAATACGCTGAAGTATATGCTCGGTAACGGCATGAGGGGAGAATACTGGGAGGAGTTTCAGAAACGTTTCGGTATTGATAAAATCATTGAGGTCTACGGGGCGACCGAAGGGGTCGGTGCAATAGCAAACTTCAGGGGTGTTCCCGGAATGATCGGAAAGCTCTCAGTCGCATGGGTACGGATGGGTGAAGTTGTAAAATACGATATGGATAAAGAGGATATAGTTAGAGACTCAAAAGGATTTGCAGTCAGATGCAAAACCGGAGAGACAGGACTGTTTCTTGCGAGGATAAGCAGTATCAATCCGTTTTCAGGATATAAGAACAATAAGTATGAAACAAAGGCAAAAATTGTTGAAGATGTACTTAAGAAGGGAGATAAGTATTTTATCAGCGGTGACCTCTTTAAAATGCATAAGAAGGGGTATGTTTCATTTGTTGACAGGCTGGGCGATACATTCAAATGGAAGGGGGAGGTTGTTTCAACAAACGAGGTCTCTGACGTACTAAGCAGGTTCGGTGCGTTTGAGGACTGCAATATCTATGGTGTTACGGTAAAAGGGATGGAGGGACGCGCAGGGATGGCTGCTCTGACCCTTCTCCCGGAAAAAGATCTGCATCTTAACAGGTTTGAATCCTATGTGGCGGAAAACCTTGCAGTATTTGCCCGGCCTTATTTTGTTAGAATGCGCAAAGAGAAAGATGTCACTACAAGTTTTAAACAGATAAAATCAAAGCTCCAGAAAGAGGGATTTGATCCGGAACTTGTAAAAGATCCCCTGTTTTTTTTCGATCCCGTAAAATTGAAATATATAAAAATCACGAAAAAAGTATTTGATGACATTGAGAGGGGGGTATACAGGTTCTGATAATGCACCGGGATCAATGAATTTAATATTCCTTGACAGAAATCACTTTTACCGGATTTTCAATAACAGGGGATAATCCCTTTATTAGAAAGCTTCATCCGGAGTCCATATGAGAGTTAAACGGCTGAAAAAAAATCTCGGGCAGAAAGATTGTTTCCCGTATCTGATCACAGATCTGAATAATATCAGATACCTGACCGGTTTTTCCGGTTCAAACGCCTGTATTGTGATCGATGAAAAGATATCATATATAATCTCCGATTCGAGATACGAGGAGTATATCGTATCGATACTTCCGAAGAATTTCGAGTTTGTTCTGCAAAACGGCCCCGTATCGGATGCCCTAAAAATCTGTCTCGGCAAGAGCGGGAAAAAGAGCCTTTTCGTTGAATCGCATAATATGACCCTGTCGCAGTATACCGGTTTTAAAAAAAGCCTCAGGGGAGTAAAGATCATACCGGTGGAGGATGATCCGGTAAACTTCATCCGTATGATCAAAGATGAAAGCGAGATAGCAGTACTGAGAGAGGCTGCGGCAATAACTGATAACTGTTTTAACTATCTTCTGAACTTTATAAAACCGGGGATGACGGAGTGGGATGTTGCCGTTGAGATTGAACTGTATTATAAAAAAAACGGATGCACAGCCTGTTCTTTTGACCCCATAGTCGCATCAGGTCCGGGGTCCTCAATGCCGCACTACATCCCGTCAATGGAGAAAAAAATCATTACCGGGGATATTTTACTTATTGACATGGGATGCAGATATAAGGGGTATAATTCGGACTTGACAAGAACTGTATTTATGGGGAAAGTAGACAGCACCCTCGGGGAGATATACAATCTTGTGTACCAGGCGCAGGCAAAGGCGCTTGACGCGGTCAGGGCAGGTATTGAAACACAGATGCTGGATAACGTTGCCAGGTCTTTTATCACTGATAACGGTTATGGTGATAATTTCGGACATGGTCTCGGTCATGGGGTCGGCATTGAAATTCACGAAATGCCCGCTGTGAAAAAAAATGACAGCATCAAATTAAGAAAAAATATGGTCATCACGATAGAACCGGGGATATATATTCCTGGCAAAGGGGGCGTAAGGATCGAGGATATGGTCCTTGTCACTGCCGGCGGATGCGAGGTGCTGACCGGCTGTTCTAAAGAATTAATAGTAATTTAAGAGGTTTATATGGTTTCAGTTAATGATTTAAAAAGGGGACTTGTCGTAAAACTTGACGGGGACCTCTTTTCAGTTATCGAATATCAGCATGTCAAACCGGCGCGCGGTGCTGCTTTTGTGAGAGTGAAACTGAGAAATGTTAAAAAAGGAGCTGTTATAGACAGAACCTTCAGGGGCGGTGAAAAAGTCGAAGATGTAAAACTCGTTAAAAAACCGATGCAGTACCTCTATGAAGAGGGAGAAAACCTGATGTTTATGGATACTGAATCGTTTGAGCAGGAGTCTATCCCGAAAAAAGCGATAGGTGACGCCCTCAAGTTTATGAAAGAAGAGGATATCGTTGATATAGCAATGTATGAAGGGGAAGCTGTAATGGTTGAGCCGCCGCAGTTTGTTGTTCTTAAGGTTACCTATGCCGAACCCGGCCTAAAGGGTGACACGGCAACCAACGTACTGAAGCCGGTTACGGTTGAAACCGGTGCCGAGGTAAAAGTTCCCATTTTTGTTAATGAAGGGGACTATATCAAGATCAATACTCAGACAAAAGAATATGTAGAAAGGACAAAACAGCCCTGATATGGAACTGCCGGGAAAATTATCGGAACTGTTCAGTGAATCTCCGGGAAAGACGGTCGGTGCAGTCACCGGCCTTGTTCTTGGAATTCTTGTTCTGGTTTTCGGGATTTTGAAAATCCTGGTAATAGTTATATTTGTACTTCTGGGAATAATTATTGGAAAGATGGTTGATGACAAATCATCTGTAATTGACAGGATTATGAAAATCTTCGGAAGAAGATAGAAATTGCGGTTCAGAAGTTCGGGTTTAATGAAACAATCAAATGATAAAAATACGTTTCATCATCTCCGGGAAGCATATGCCGCCTTCAGGAAAAAGAATTATACAAATGCGGTAATAATTCTTGAGCAGATTAAAGATTCCGGTTATGATGATCACTATGGACTGTTTCTCCAGGCTGTCTGTCTGCTATATTCCAACAATTTTCAGGCTGCCGGCAATGTGATGGAGAAGATCCAGAGGATCAATCCTTCGTTTGTTCCGTTTATCCAGCTTAAGACATTTCTTGCGCTTAAATCATCCTCGAGCCGTGAAAGTGCGATCGCTGCATATATTTCCGCCCTTGAAAAAAATTCGTCGGATAAATATCTCCGCAAAGGGCTCCGCTGCGTCGAGGAATCGAAAGACTTTTACAGATACCAGAAACAGGCAAAGATATCGGATCTCGTCCAAATACCCGCTCCGGGGAAGATCAGCGGTACAGTTTCTTTCCTCCCTGAAACTCGCGGCTTTTTACGAAGAAAAGATCTGAAGCGCGGAAAAAGAAAAATTATCAGTATTAATCCCGCTTATGCGGCGATAATTCTGTCTGTGATTGTAATTATCGCGGTGCTGACCACTCTTTATATCAAAAGCGCTGAATTCACTTTATTAAGCCGAACCGGCGTCGTGAAGCTCGACAGCGAGAGTATTGAAAAAATTGATATGGTCGATCTGGGGGGATCGGGTTACGGCATCATCAACAGGATAAACCAGGAGAAAACTCCCGAGTTTTATACATCGGGCGATATGCTGTTAAGAGACTTCAACGAAGCGCGGGCGCTTATGAAAAAGGGGCTTTTTAATAAAGCGATTGTAATCCTGAACAGAATTGAAAACAGCAACGCCAGTTTTCCTGTTAAAGAAAAATGCGATTTCCTCACTGGATTTATCATGCAGTCTGACGAGAAAAATTACGAGGAGCTTGAAATAAAGCAGATAAACCAGAAACCGTACCTGTACCGCGGGAGCGCAGTAAAGTTCACCGGAAAAGCGGTAAATGTGAAAGATATAAAAGGGGGAACAGCTTTTTCCGTGATGGTCGGTTTCGACGGGAATAACTTCAAAGGTATATGTGATGTCTATGATACATCAGAAGGGATAATCGATAACGGAGATATCGTTGAAGTGAAAGGGATGTATATCCTTAATATCGGAAAGAGTGTTGATCCGTATATTTCGGCGGACAAGGTTACCGTTTTAACTAAAAATAAAGGCTAGCAGGGGGTAAATCTCCCGGATTATTTCTTCGCTGAAATAATCCAGTGGGATATGACTTTTCCGGTATCACCGATTATAGTCCTCTCCATCCAGCCATAACTGAATTCGGTAAATGAACTGAATAAAGTTTTCAGTTCATCTTCGCTGAAGAAAGAGACGACAGATCCGGTCAGGTCGTCAAGACCGGTCCTCCATGTGTTGTTCCCGAGGTGAGTCCCGTTTTTCAGGTATGTGTCGTTGTCTCTCCGCAGCGTGGCGAAAAGTAATCCGTCTTTTTTTATAATCCTTCTTGCCTCTTCGACCATTTTCACGGTTTCATCTTTTGTAGAGTAATGCAACGAACCCCAGGCAACCGCAACGTCAAATGTTTCGTCCCTGAACGGCATGTTTCTGTTCTCGCAGTTTGCTACAACAGGGAAGCCGGCGTCGCGGCATATATCCAGCGCATTGAGGCTGTAATCCGAGCCGCAGACGGTTCCAAATCCCGATTCCTCAAGCAGCAACATGTGTCTCCCGCTTCCGCATCCTATATCTATTGCTTTGAGGTTTTTACCGTCGCTGCTTTTTTTTACCGCGCCTGCTACAAGGCGGACCAGATTTTCATCCGGATAGGAGAGTATTGATCTGTTACGTTTATAATGGGTGTTCCATTCAGTTGTTTTCATTATTCTTTTCTTCGTCTTTTTTCTTCTCTTTTTTTATAACTATGTTCATCTCCTTCTCTGCAAAGGCAGCACTCTCAATTGCCTGTTGAACTGTTTTACCCGATGCCACTATAACTCCGAGGCGGTCATGGTTAGTAAGAGGGAAGGATGTCTTTTCTCCGATATGTTTGAATATCCTGGTAAAGATGATGTCATCGATTTTTTTTACCGCGTCGGTGCTGCATGATTTCAGAACGCCGTTTGTCGCAGTGATATATTTTACAGCGACAGCGCTGTTTACTGCGATTTTTGACGGGGCCTTGAAATCGTAAGATGCCGCGGCTTTCAGCGTGTTTCCAAGATGGCTGTATCCGGTAGCGGCAGGTATCATGATGTCGGGTATGAATTCTCCTCCAAACTCCGGAACGGCTTCAAGCAGATAAATATTATTGTCTGAATCGATTATAAATTCCATTATAAGAGGCGCAGTATGAATATGGAACGCGTCGGCTATGCTCTGGCCTATTTCTATTGTTTTATTAACCTGGCTTATATGCTTTGACGGAGTAGTGTGAAGGATATCGGTAAAATAGGGACGGGGAGAACATTCTTTATCTGTCATCAGTATATGATAATACTTACCGTCGTGAACCAGGCCGGCACATATTATCTCATCCCCGTTAACGAACTGTTCAAAGATAAAGTCCTGTATGGCATTATTCTTAATGAATGAATCGAGTTCTGAAGCTGTATTTATCAGTACTACCCCCATTTTTGCATGTCCGGTCTGTGGTTTGGCTATTATAGGGTACAGGTTTTCCTTTATGCTGGATGTTTTCATCTTTGATGTAATGCTGATCTGAGCGGGGACCGGTACCCCTCTATCGGTATAGATTTTTTTTGTAATCTTTTTGTTCAGAAAATTTCTGCTGTCTTCAAGAGGTAAAAAATTGAGACCGAATTTCTCGCAAAGATATGCAGTAGTTATTATTGCATTGCCGTAAGATTTGGTCATTATGGCAGATATCTTTCCGTCAACGAGCATCTCGCGCAGCTTTACATAGATACTTTCATAATCTTCAATAGATTCCTGGATTTTGAGATCACAATTGTAGAATCCTGGTGCGGATGCGTTCATATCAATTGCGATGACCTGAAAGCCCATTCTTTTTGCTTCTTTAATCAGAGGTATCTGATTTACCCCGGCGCCGATAGAAACAAAATAATCATTTGAAGGCTTCTTCTTTTTCCAGAACATTTTGATCCTCATAAAATCATTACAGCCATTAAATTATTTATTATAATTATTTTATAAGTCTCCTGAAAAAATCCATTCATGGCTTTTTCAGGGCCGGTTTCCCGACTTTCAGGAAACTGAAAAATTATTAAAAGCCCTGGTGGGCTTTATGTAATTCAGAGACAAGGATAATAATGATCGTTACATGCCGCAGCGGGTTCTAAGTCCGGTCATTATCATAAAGCGGCCTGTAAATATAACTGATTTACCCGGTTGAACAGGGACAATACAAAAACTGTTAGTTTATTACATCAGGTATGATAATATAGCAATACAATTTTTTTTTGTTCCAAGGAATAATGAAAATTAAAATTCAGAAGTCTGATTTTCTGATCATGAACATCATCTGTTCAGCTGAAATCTTTCAGTTTTAATCAACACTGTTATAATAAAAAAGAGGCATTCAACAACAAGCCCCTTTTTTATTAAACATTATTGATTAACTGTGAAAAATACCGTCAGAAAAAGAATAATTATTTATGACAGTCTTTACCGGCGCAGCTTTTGTTCTGAGCAAATGCAACACCGTTAAGTTTTTTTCCGTTAAGCTGACCTTTTTTCTTTTCAATCTTTGCGTCTGTGTGGCAGAATGCACAATTGACACTTTTACCATCTTTTTTCATGTCTTTGTGTTTTCCTGAAATCTTAACATTTGAAAAAGCTGTTACCGAGAACATCAGCAGTACAAGAAGAACTCCGAGTTTTTTAATCATAAAAACCTCCACAAAATTTATAATAATTCATTAGAACATGCTTTATTAAAATATGTCAACTGAAACTGTAATATTATTTTAAAATTCAGTTTTTACAGAATGATGAATAGACAAGGTTCTGAACATCATCACAGCTGACAATTTTCCTGTACACAGGGCAATCTCTGCAGGTCGGATATGGATCTATACATTTTTCTACAGCTGCCCAGCATGGTTTTGTACTGATATTATAAGCCTTGCAGATGGTTCCATGTCTGGATGAGCATTTTCTGAGTTTAAAACATGGAACAAATGCAAGTAGTCTTCTTATACCTTCGAAGTTAAGGCCCTCTTCCTGAATCATTTTTTTTATGCATTTAACTTTTTCAAGTTCAAGATCAGAATAAAGCCTTCTGCCTGTGGGAGTTTTATGCGGTATAATAAGGCCCTCTGATTCATATAATCTCAGCGTATGTACCGATACTCCGAGTTTTTCAGATGCGACCCCTATAGTATAGACCGGTTCAAAAAAGTCTCTCGAATCGGTATTGATTTTCGGTTTATAATTAGTTTCGTCTTTTACTATATCCATATTAATTGTTTCTGATTTTGTTTCATCTTCACAATATTCTGTGTTAACAGAAAATGTTAAACAATGTTTTATTAATATATATACAAATCAACGATTTTTTGACAGAGTTAACTCTTTATCGAAGGAGTTAACTCTGCGCGAACTTGTTTAAAAAAATCAGAAATTATAAGCTATCCCCATGTCAAGAGAGAATTGTGACATTTTTGATTTTCCATATGATGAATCCACTTCAGCTTCCGGGGAATACATGAAACCAATATCAACCGCTGCTTTATCCGAAAGTTTTACCCCTGCACCTGCGGTGTAATGCCATTCCGACACAGCGGGAAAAAACGTATTAGCCATCAACGCGGCGGAATTACCGGTGCTCAGAGGCATTTTTCCGTAATTGATACCGGCCCTGACTTTTACTATTGGGATTACTTCATACTGCAGACCGAATTTATAAACAATCTGGTCGCTCCACTGCATGTTAAAATTCCCGCCCGTGAATTCAGGGAGATTGTCACCGTTTGTCTCTGACCACCTTATCCACTGCACGTCAAAGGCAAGTGCGAGTCCTGTAAGAGGTTTGATTCCGAATCCGAGTGTCGCGCTCATCGGCTGGTCCATTTTTAATTTGTTTTCTGAAGTTGTAGTTGGCGAAGATGAAATGGACTGGTTAAACTCAAAATCCTGGAATTTGCTTGTAGTTTCGTAAACGAGCCCAACAGTAAGCATGTCCACAGTTTTCGCTGTAATACCTATTGTCGCTCCATAACCGAGCGCGGAAGATGTCATATCAGCCATACGAACATCGGGGTTCCCGTCACCGGTCATGTCAACTGCCATTGAGTAATCCATAGTCGCATACATAATATTTAAAGTTGCACCGATGGTTATCATGTCGTTGATTTTGTATGCCAGTCCCGGAGCGAATCTCATGTTGCTGTAATTTGTCGCAAGCAGACCCCCCATTGATCCAAGGTTGTAATCAACGCCCATTCCCGAAATACCATAAGCACCTATTCCGAAACTCATCACGGCGTCTACAGGAATGATTAGTCCGAAAGCGGGTACCGGTGAGGCTTTTTTGTCGGAAGTGAAACCGGAACCCATCATCTCAGTTTTTACAGTCGGATTAAAATATGATGCGCCGAAATCAATTCTCCCTCCAAGAGACTGAATTCCGGCCGGGTTGGTGAGAATTGACGCCGCATCAAGATTTATGCCCGCACTTGCTCCCCCCATTGAGTCCTGGACCGGCCCGAAACCGATCATCCGCATTCCGTTTGTCGCATAAGCGCCTGAAACTGACAATAACATTAGTATTGACAAAACAAAACTTTTTCTCATAATTAGCCTCGCTTTATAGTTTTTTATCCTGCCCGTACCTTTGCCGAGGGCGGGCGGGATTTTTTCGTTTTAAAAATATCTTTACAGATCAAGATTCTCGCAAACGATCTCTGTCAGATATTTTACATCCACATCGAGTCCGTATCCGCTTTTAATGACCTGCAGCTGTGTAATGCAGTTCTCGCATGCCGAGACTACGATCTTCGCGCCGGTTTTTACGATCTGTTCCTTCTTCGGTTTCCCGGTTTTGATCCTGAAATCCTCGTTGTCAAGTGCGCCAAGTCCACCGCCGCCGCCGCAGCACCAGTTGTGTTCTCTTGTCGGAGACATCTCTCTGTAATCTGAAACTATGGTTTTCAGAATGTCCCGCGGTTCATCAAACACTCCGCCGTTTCTTCCAAGCTGACACGGATCATGATAGGTAACAGAATCGCTGACCGATTTTTCTTTAAGCTTGATTCTGCCGCTTTTCATGTACCTGTGTATTACCTCGACGATACTGGTAACCTTGAACGGGAGTTCTCCCATCAGGCTGTGCAGAATTCTATAAGCCGTTCCGCATTCAACCATTACGACCTCTTTGACATTTAAAGCCTTTGCTTCATTGATTATCCTGTTTGCTATGAAATCAGCCTTTACCGGATCACCTGCAAAAAAGCCGAAGTTAACCCCCTCAAAAAAGCTCAGAGTCCAGTTCTCCTTTGCGGCATTGAAGATCACCGCGGGATTTACAATTGAATGTGCACCCGCAAGTCCTACATACATGATGTCGGCGTTCTTTTTCCCCAGAGGTATAAGGTTTTCAGATGAGGCGAGGCCGAGCTTCTGCTGAACCGTTTTTTCAAGGTCATGTATTACACCGGAAAACCCCTCTTTGAATTCTTCGATGCTTTTACCTTTTTCAACAGCTGCGTCGGCCAGCATTACAAGCTCTTCCGGTGCTGTTCCGTTTTCCACAAGGAGGTGCTTCACGACACCCATCATCATTCCGGTGTCGATACCGAAGGGGCAGTTGACTACACATCGGCGGCACCCTGTGCATGACCATGCTGCATCGTAAAGCTGGTCCATTACTTTATCGCTGAACGGGGCGGCGTCGGTAAGATACGGGAAAAGAATGCCGGAAGGCCGGGTGTACTTTTTATAAAGTTTCCGGAGTACTTCGGCGCGTCCTACCGGTGTATATTCTTTTTTCGGTATTCCGTTATACGCATGGCATGAATCGTAGCATAATCCGCAGCGAGTGCACGTGTCGACGTAATATCTCATCGGCCTGTTCAGCCGTGATTTCAGAATTGACTTAAGCTCTTTAATTTTTTCTTTTTCCATGACCTATTTCCTCTTCAGGTTTAATGAAAGAAATGAAAACACCATATGTATCATCTTTGAAAACGGCAGCATCATCAGTACCAGGTTCGCGAGGAATATATGGAGAGCTACAAGAACATAGTGCGGTGACATTGTAATCCCGTCCGGTATTACAGGTTTGAATGCTACAAGGCTGCCGAGATATTCGCGGTACAGATTTGTGTCTACACCGAACTGAGCCATGCCGTAACGTTCTCCCATATGCAGATGACTTCCTATTACTGACGTTACGAAAAGAAGCAGCAGTATAATGAAATCTTCAGGTATTGATATCTCTCTCCATGGAGAACCGAAACGTCTGAAAAGAAAATAGAGTAATGAAACTATCATTGCGATTCCGACAATGCCAGCTCCCAGAAATACGGTGTGAGGAATAATCTGGATGATTTTAAATTCTCTGATCAGCTCAAGGTGCCCCAGAACCAGCAGTAACACCGCAGCATGAAACATAATTATAAAGAACCAGAAGATTTTTGATTTTCTCCACGCCGAAGGTACTGCAACAGCTTCAGCCGCAACACCGATCGGGCGCGGCAGCCTATGCGGATAAGTTTTCAGAGATCCCCTGAATTTTTTTGATAAAAGAACGGCTGTTAATTTAAAAAGGGTACCGGCAATCAATACAGCGAATGCCGCGTATACCATATGAACCATCACATAATAGTAGATTTTAGGCCACATAAATTATCCCTCGTAAATTTATTTTAGTTTTTTTATATAGAAAACCGTAACAGCGTCCTTTTTCTCGGTGCTGATGATTTCATTGCCGGTGCTTTTTGCCCAGGCGGGGAAATCCGCATGCGCGCCGGGATCGGTTGTTTCTGCGGCCAGAATCTGGCCGATCTGCATCTTCTTGATCTGCTGGCTTACCTTGATTACAGGCATAGGGCATGCTACCCCTTTGAGATCCATCGTGATATCCGCTTTAATTTCGTTGCTCATAGTAATTCTCCTTATTGTTATCTGATTTTGTTATTTTATAGCTTTAAATAAACAGCTGAATCTTGCTGTCTCCTGCCTCTTCGAGAAATTTTGCGACTCCGACAAATTCCCTGCCGGGGAAATCGATCATCTCCTCCTGGGTAAATCCCATCAGGTTCATGGACATGTCGCAAATATAGATTTTAACATCCATTTCAATTGCGAGTGCCCTCAGTTCCTCCAGCGATGAAACGTTTTTCTTTTTCATAAGGTGTTTCATCATTGCTGTCCCGGTGCCCCCCATGTTCATCTTTGAAAGCTTTACCTTGCCGGCTCCTTTCGGGAGCATGAATCCGAACATTTTACCAAAAATATCCTTACCCTTACCTTTCTTCTTCCTGTCTCTGAGAGATGGTGTGGCCCAGAACGTAAAAAACATCACAACCTCCATCCCCATTGCCGCGGCCCCTGTAGCGATTATGAAGGCTGCGAGCAGCTTGTCCAGATCTCCGCTGAAGACGACCATCGAGAGCTTGTTCTTTCTTTCATCGCGGATCTGATTCATTTCACTTTTTAGCGATTCTATGACTTTTTCAACATCCATGATATACTCCTGTAGAAATTTGATTATTTATAACTTTCCTGTTATTCAGGAAACGGTTAACTTTTTATTGATGAAATTCAGGAAATGATTACCACTTCGTGAATTTTATCAATAAGGGTCCGGCTGAAGAAAAAATATGTCATTCGACCGGACAAATCAAAAAATCAGTTTATTATGATAAATTAATATTAACTGACATTTACATATAATCTATATCAAATAATATAGATTATATGTAAATGTCAACAAATTTATTTATAATTTTATAAAATAATTAAATACTTTTTTTCTTTTATTGCTGAATCAGTTTACTATTTAAACGTTACAATATTGTCGCTGAGAGGAATGAAATGCGGTGCAGTCCGGTTTATGAAATATCGTTTATATATATCAGACTTAATTTTTATAAAAAACAGATTGCTTCATGAGGTTAACCCTGAGCCTGCCGAAGGGTCCGCAAAGACCTGGTATTGAACAATCAGTTTAATAGTAAAATTAAATATGAATGATAAATTTACGGTAGAACCTGTTTTGTGATGGTAAAAAGACGAAATATTGAGTATTTTGATCTTCAAAAGAAAATCCGTAACAAAACAGCAGACTCTTTTCTGCTTAGCTGTATAATATGGAGGTTATAGATGAAAGAATCTGAAGTGATAATAATTGGACAGGGCCCGGCCGGATTATCCGCCGGTATATATACATCTCGTGCAGGGATAAAAACCTCAATACTCGGGTGTGAACCGAAAATCGCCGGAGATTATGAAATAGATAATTTTTTCGGATTTCCGGAAACGCTGTCGGGAAGAGAGTTGATAGAGAGAGGTGTGAAGCAGGCCGTACGTTTCGGAGTGGATATTAAATGCGACAGGGTCATCGGTATACACCCTGACGATACCGGGAAGTATGTTGTGAAAACAGAAAATGACGAATTTGTATCATGTGCAGTAATTCTTGCAACGGGCGTAAACAGGAAAAAGCCGGGAATTCCGGGTATCGATAAATATGAAGGGAAGGGGATATCGTATTGTGTCAGCTGCGACGGTTTTTTCTTCAAGGACAAAAAGGTTATAGTTGCCGGAGAGGGGATCTATGCCGCCAACCAGGCTCTGGAGCTGGTACACTACACTCCATATATATCAGTCTGTACCCTCGGATTAAAGAACAGCATCAGCGATGATTTTAAGAGAAAGCTTTCAGATATGAATATCGAAGTTATAGAGAAAGGGATAGTTTCGCTTCAGGGAGATCCGAACCTTGAGAAGGTAATATTTTCAGACGGTTCGGAGATGAATGCCCCGGGAATTTTTGTAGCCCTTGGCGATGCTTCATCTGTCGATTTTGCAAGGAGTCTCGGTGTAATCACAGAGGGGAATTTTATACAGGTGGACAGGGAGATGAAGACTAACGCCCCTGGTATATTCGCTGCCGGGGATTGCACGGGGGGCTTTCTGCAGATCAGTGTCGCGGTCGGTGAAGGTGCGGTCGCGGCAAGATCAGCTATAGAGTATATAAGAAACATCTGCAGGCCTTCCGCAAAATAATGAAACATGTTAAAATCTGAAACATGGTTGACAAAAAGTATAGCAAAAATTCAGTTAAAAATATCTGTGGAATTTTAACAGTTTCCCGGGAAACGGGAAACCGGCAGATGAAAAACAGTGACAATCCGCAAAGGAGAAATATATGAGAAATAATATTCTGCATCCCGGTGCCGAGGAACTTAAATACGAGATACGGGAGATAGTTGAAGTCGGAAATAAAATCGAGAAGACCGGCGTTGAGATAACCTGGGAGAATATAGGAGATCCGGTAGCGAAGGGGGAGGTTGTTGCACCCTGGATTAAGGAGATCATTGCGGAGATGTCTGCGAAGGACAATTTAAGCTTCGGCTATTCACCCACAAAGGGGCTGCTTGAAACACGCGAATATATAGCCTACGAGCGTAATATAGAGGGGGGAGTGCAGATTACTCCCGATGATATTCTGTTTTTCAACGGACTTGGCGACGCGATCTCAACCGTATATAATTATCTGAATAAAAATGTACGCGTTATCGGGCCTAATCCTGCGTATTCAACACACTCATCCGCCGAGGCGGCCCATTCCGGGTCTCCTCATATCACATACCGTCTTGATCCTGATAACAGCTGGTATCCCGATCTCGGTGACCTTGAGAAGAAGATCATAGATCACCCGGAGATTTGCGGTATCCTTCTTGTTAATCCGGATAATCCCACCGGTATGGTTTATTCACAGGATCTTGTCCGGAAGATGGTGGCACTGGCGAAGAAATATGACCTGTTTATGATATCAGATGAAATTTATTCAAACCTTGTCTATGGAGGAGTAGAGCATAAGAAGCTTGCCTCTGTAATCGGAGATGTGCCCGGTATGGCGATGCGCGGTATTTCTAAGGAGTTCCCGTGGCCAGGCGCGAGATGCGGATGGGTCGAGTTTTACAACAGGGATAAAGACGCCGATTTTGCGAGCTATACTCAGTCGATAATCGCCGCTAAAATGCTTGAAGTCTGTTCCACCACTCTGCCGCAGAAGGTCCTTCCGAAAATAATGGGCGATTCGCGCTATTACCCGTACCTGGCGCAGCGGACTGCTGCATACTGGGAGCGGTCGCAGATGGCGTACAATATATTTTCCGCGGTTGAAGGATTGAAACTGTACAAGGCTTACGGCGCGTTTTACATGACGGTCCTTTTTAAAGAGGGTGTATTGCATAAAGGGCAGTCGCTGAAACCGGCCAATAAAGAAGCAGGTGAGATAATAAAAGAGGTGGTAAACTCTCCGAAGCTTGATAAATGCTTTGTCTATTATCTGCTGGCTTCCCGTGGAATCTGCGTGGTTCCTCTGTCATCCGGATTTAATTCAGATCTCTATGGTTTCAGGGTAACGCTGCTTGAGCCTGATATTAAAAAATTTGAAAAAACAATGACGGAGATTGCCGATGCAGTGAGGGAATATCTGGCATCGTAGCCGGCAAAATTAATTATAAAAAACTGTTTTCTTTTTGACTTTTTATACCATTTACCGGTAAATTAGTGTATGAGGGGCATATTGATATAAACCGTATAATCTGAAAATAGCCGACAGGAGGGAATATCTTCAGAAGGTTCATATCTGAAGTTCATGTTTAAAGGGAGGAGAACATGAAAATAGAAACTACAGGCATTAATACGAACACAGCCGCCAGTCCGAAAGTGATTAATAAACAGGCGGAAAAAAAAGGTGTGCTGGAAAGCTCAGAAAACCGTATCAGGGAACAGGAAGCCCAGAGAGTCAAACAGACCCTTGAAACAAGCAAAACCCTGAATGTTTTTACGGAGAACAGAGGATCTCACATAGATACCAAAGCCTGATTATTAAAATCTTCGACCGATTTTAAAATCTCTTCTTTTATTTTACTCCGGTTTACCTCTACCAGACTGAGAAAGAGTGCCGGAATGTCCGTGCTGAATTTCATTTCTGTTTTCAGAGTCGGATGAGGGAAGGAGAGGTATACCGAGTGAAGACATATCGAATTATCAAACTCTTCCATGGAACCGTACTTCCTGTCCCCTGCGACCGGGGCCCCGACAGCCGAGAACTGGGCCCGTATCTGATGTTTTCTCCCTGTATCAAGTTTAATCAGCACAAGAGAGTGACCGTTTGATGAGAAAACTGTTCTATAAAACAGTACAGCTTTCTGTGATCCGGCGGTTCCTTCCGGTACGATTTTTGTCTTGTCTTTTTCCCTGATAAGAAAATTTTCAAGCCTTCGCCATCTTGTCTCAACAGGGAACACTTTCCCGACAACAGCGGCATAGTATTTATTCACATTTCCGGAAATAATGGCGGAATGAAGACGCCTTGCCCCCTTTGATGTCCTTGCAAAGACCATCAGGCCCGATACCGGTCTGTCAAGTCTGTGAACAAGTCCGATAAAAACCTCTCCCTCCTTGCTGTATTCCTTTTTTATATATCTTTTCAATATGTCAAGAAGGGAATCCTCTCCGGTCGAATCCCCCTGAGACAGAATCCCTGGCGGCTTGTTGATTACTATTATATGATTATCTTCGAATAAAATTTCCGGCGTCATCGTTATCTCCGGGTAAAATTTTTTATTAAAAACCTGTTCAGTGTCAAGGTAAAAAGATCTGATTCAATTCAGAGCTTTTTTGCGTGCTTAAGTGATGCTCTGTATTTTTTTTATTTTTTAATAAAAAATTTAGTTGCATTATATATGCCATTAATAATTATAACACTCGACTTTAGCGGGCGTGGTGGAACTGGCAGACACGCTAGACTTAGGATCTAGTACCGTAAGGTGTGG
>CAYTNW010000003.1:0-119191 GCA_964439325.1 uncultured Leptospirales bacterium
ATACAAGCATCCGAAAGCCGGATAAGAGACGCCGATATGGCTGAAACAATGGTTGGTTTAACAAAAGATCAGGTTCTTGTGCAGAGTGGTACTGCGATGTTAGCTCAGGCAAATCAGAAAACAAGATCCGTGCTTCAGCTGTTAGGCAGTTGATTAAAAACAGACGACAATTTTCAAATAGGGAATACAAAAAAATCCCGCCGAGAGGCGGGATTTTTTTTGAGTAGAGTAGTATTTATTATTCAGTAGGTTCAATCGGGAAGCTTACGCCGACTCTTCCAACATATCCGGACATATCAAGTTCAACATCTTTAGCGAAATCTTTTGAATTTGTAAGAGTTGCTCCCTTATATCCACCTTCAATTAAAAATGACAGATTTGAATCGGCGCCGAGTTTTATTTCAACACCGGCCATTCCCTGCCAGGTAAGTCCGCTGAACATATAAGTTTTTGAAGGTTGGTTATACCATGTCCATGAGTAACCGATGCCCCCGTATACGTAAGGCATAAAACCATTACTTTCCATCATGTCAGCCATTCTGATTTTTGCAATTGCGAGAAGAGGAAGAGTGTACAGATTGTTAGTTGTAGATTCTTGTACAGTGAAATCACCCAGACCTACATCGCCTGCCTTATCTTTCCACTTTAACCACCCGAAACCTGATTCCGCGCCAAGTGTAAAATATTTGTCCACACCGATATTCAAAGTTGCTGCAGAGTCAAATCCTGTTTTTTCTAAATCTGTAGGGTACTGTATTCCGCCTTTTATATCAAGCGTTGAGTTGATTGCAAATACAGAAACCGAGAAAGAAAACATCATTAATGTTATTAATAATAGTTTTTTCATTTAAAAACTCCTTATAATTAATATTTAATTATACTATATAAACTATTTGAAAAAGTCAAGTAGATTCAGCAATATATTTATGGTGCTTTATTATTACAATAAGTACTGTAATACAGGCAGTTTATTTGCGTAAAAAACATTTTCCATATAATATTTTAAAAATGATAAGTATTGACAAAAGTCCGGTATGGATATGTAAGAATTAAAAGTTTAAAATATGTTGAGGTAATCTATGGCGTCAGTCGGTGTAATTCTCGGAAGCGATTCCGATCTCCCTAAAGTAAGGGATTGTTTTGAAATAATGGATCAATTCTCTGTTGATTATGAAGTGATAGTCTCATCTGCACACAGGTCTCCGGAACAGACCGTTGAATGGACAAAAAATGCTGCATCCAGAGGTATAAAAGTGATAATCGCGATTGCGGGGGGAGCCGCACATCTTCCCGGTGTTGTTGCTGCCCATACTGTTCTCCCTGTAATAGGTATACCAATAGAGACAAATATCGCCGGAGGGCTTGACTCAATACTCTCCATTTTACAGATGCCTGGAGGGATACCTGTTGCAGCTATGCCTGCCGGCAAATCAGGGGGTATGAATGCCGCGTTATTTGCTATAAGTATTCTTGCTGTTAATGACAGCTCTCTGTCTGAGAAACTGGTCTCGTACCGTAAAAAGACAGAGACGAAAATAATTGAAAAAAACAGAAGCATCAAAGAGATGGGACTGATGAACTATATCGATAGACTAGAGGGGAAAAAATGATAGAACATAATACCGGGATCCCGAATGAAAGAGTCCTTATTCTCGATTTCGGATCACAATACACGCAGCTTATCGCGAGAAAAATACGCGAACTGAAGGTCTATGCGGAGATACTCCCTTTTCATACACCGGTCGCGGATATAAAAAAAGAGAAACCTTCCGCGATAATTCTTTCCGGTGGTCCTTCGTCTATTGATGAAAAGGGGGCTCCCCAGGTCAGCGATGAAATCTTTAAACTGGGAGTTCCGGTGCTGGGGATCTGTTACGGCCTTTATGTTGTAGTAAACGCGTATAAAGGCAAAACTGCCGGAGCAAAATCGAAGGAGTATGGAAGGGCATTTATTACTATCAAGGAAAAATCAGACCTGTTTAAGGGTATGAATAAAAAAGAACAGGTATGGATGAGCCACGGTGACAAGGTGGTCTCTGTACCTGACGGTTTTAAAATAATAGCGTCATCAGAGAATGCAGAGATTGCAGCTGTTGAAAATAAGGATAAGAAAGTATATGGAGTCCAGTTTCACCCCGAGGTCTATCACACGACTAACGGGACGAAGTTTTTAAGCAACTTTGTTTTCGGTATATGCAAACTGAAACCTACATGGACAATGGATTCATTTATAGAATCATCTGTTGTGTCGATCAGGAAAGAGGTCGGTGACGGAACTGTTCTTCTCGGGCTTTCGGGGGGAGTTGACTCATCAGTTACAGCCGAAATCCTTCATAAAGCAGTGGGGGACAGGCTATACTGCGTGTTCGTTGACAACGGCGTTATGAGGAAGGATGAAGGGAAAAAAGTTGTAGAGAGATATAAAAAGAACATGAAGCTCAACCTGATACACGTTGATGCTTCGAAAAGATTTCTTGATAAACTGAAGGGTGTTGAGGATCCAGAGAAGAAGAGAAGAATAATAGGGAAAGAATTCGTCGAGGTCTTTATGGAGGAGGCAAAGAAGCTCGGCAAGTTCGATTTCCTCGCCCAGGGGACTCTTTATCCCGATGTAATCGAGTCTGTTTCAACGAAGGGTCCTTCCGACACGATAAAGAGCCATCACAACAGGGTGCCGGAGATTCTGAAGCTGATTAAATCGGGAAAGGTTATTGAACCTCTGAAAGAACTGTTCAAAGATGAAGTCAGGGAGCTCGGCGTCAAGCTCGGTATGGCTGAGGAGCTTATTCACAGGCATCCTTTTCCGGGACCCGGTCTTGCGATAAGAATTGTAGGTGATGTAACTGCCGAGAGGATTAAAACTCTTCAGCATGCGGATGATATTCTGATTAATGAAATAAGGGATGCGGGCCTGTATAATTCCCTGTGGCAGATATTCGCCGTTTTTCTGCCTGTGAAATCGGTAGGGGTCATGGGTGACAAGAGAACGTATGAGAACGTTATCGCGATAAGGGGGGTTACCTCTGTTGACGCGATGACTGCTGACTGGGCCTATCTCCCGGAAGCTCTGTTAAGAAAGATTTCAAACAGAATAATAAATGAAGTAAGAGGAATAAACAGGGTTGTTTACGATATTTCGTCGAAGCCGCCGTCAACGATAGAGTGGGAATGAAATTGTGTGCTGTATGTCGGCAGGCAATTATTTAGTATTATCGGCAGTGTAAAACGTGTTAGTTCAATGAAATAGTTTTGTCAGGGTTCCAATATAGAAAACTCTTGACTTGATTATCCGGGTACAATAGACTCATAAAGGATATTCCGGGATTATATAAAGGCCGTCATAGATATAGATAAGCAATACATCACTTTTTTATTTTCAGAATGACATTTGGTTGATAAAAGCATTGGCTGAAAGGAGCTGTTTTAATTAACGGCGCCATTAAGATATTAATAAAAATTATCAATAGGAGTGAGCTATGATTTTAAAAAAGTGGGTGGTTGCACTGATAGTACTGGCTGAGGTTTGTATTTTAAGCTGCGCATCTCAAAAAAAACCTTTCTATGTAGATAATGAGCGTAAAGCGGTGGAGAGTTATCTGGAGAAGACCGGGACTTTAAAGCGTAACGTACCTGTAAGAAAACTGCCTGACCTGGACGTACCTCTTGGAATGATTAATGTAATATGGCTACCCGAAGTCTGTAAAGGAAAAATCCTCGCAGAGAAGAAATGCGGGCTCATGGATCCTGAATCTGCGAATGACATCAAAGCCGGCACAAAAATCAAGGTTCTGGCTACACAGTTTAATGACGGCTTTTTCAATTTGAAATGTGTTACGCTTGAAAAAACCCAGAGAGTTCTTGCCATAGGACTATACCCTCCAATGTATTACTGGGCAAATGAAAATTTCGAAATGATATCTATTCCGGATCAGACAAAATTAATTGTGGATTGGGACTGATTTTTTTCAAAGAATAATTTTTATCCTTCCCCTGTTCGGGGAGGGATAAAAATTGAGAGTAACTGCTGTTTTTAGTATTAATGGAAAAGCTCCTTATGTCCTTTTAAATGTAACAGACTTTCATTCTATGGCCTGCCGCGCATAAACAGCTCCTGCGACCCTCCGCTTGCGTATGAATAGCGGATCACAATCCATAAATTCCCCAGGCTGTCCATCGCGGGGAAACCCGAGTAAACATAAACTGACTGGTTATCGAGTATCGATACATTTCCGAAAACCGCACCGAAATTGGACCAATTGTTGACATTATCGTAACGGGCACAATAGACATGATAGTTATACGAGTCGATATAGTCAGCAAAGACCACCCATAGTTTACCTGTATTATCAACCGAGATCGTTAAAGGTGACTGGCCGTATCCGGTTACAACGGGACGGCCAAGAGACTCAAGTTTGCCGTCTGCATATTTGACTATTTCATAATCAGGGAGGTCACCGGCTTCTACCTGACGGGTAAGGACCGGCACATTCCCCGGCATTATCGCAAGGGAGGAGATAAAGTCTTCTGATATCAGAGTTGTCCATCCGGTTCCGTTATAATGAAGAAGATGGGATGTCTCTGAAGTATCGACATCATCATGCACCAGCACGTATGGAAGATTGTTTTCCCCCAGAGCGAAGTAACAGTCTGAATTAAGTCTGCTGTGAGATACCTCTCCGAGGTCTGTCCATTCGCCGGAAGTATTGTCGCGGTACATATTTACAGTATATGTGCCGGAATTTACATTTTTTGCTATCAGCATATATATACGGCCGTCATCATCGATGTTGACCCATGATTTGCCGTAAGTGGTCCTTGAAAGTGAAGTTGATTTTTCCGACAGAGTGAAATATCTGTACGGACTGTATTCTCCTGTGGAATAGTGCGCGACTGTAAGACGGTTTACCGAACCGTCTTTTCTTAGATAAACCACTGCGCTTTTTTCACCGGTAAGCCCGTATATGACACCGCTTGCCTCTGCCGTTGCTGCTCCGGTTATCTCTCCGCCGACGGCAGTGAAAGCATTGTCCTTGTTTTTATTATAAACCCTGATATTGTATGTACCGTCGGATTGTCTGCTGCTTACAGTCAGCAGAAGCCTTGTGATCTCCACGGGAACAGAGGTAAAACTGATCCCTCCGCAATCGGTCGCTTCAACCGAGTATATTTCTGTCCATGTTGTATTCTGCAGTTTCGCTACGCGGACGCGGTTCGGGGATACGCTTTTATCAAGATAGGCAATAAACCAGCCGTCTGGTGTATAAACAACTTCAGGAAAATCTGCGTTTGAACAGATTGTCCCGCCAACCCCAGTCCAGGTATTTGCCGTGTCCCTCATAACAGCTTTTAACTCACCTGTTGAATCGGTAACGTATGGAACAAGAGCCTCGAATGTATGAGTATATTGACTGACAATGTGCCCCCGAATATCAAAGGACCTGGCACCGGACGCAATATTAGTTTTTGAATCACCGAATAAAATATCTCCCGAGGCAGTATCCCGGTAAGCATACATAATATATCCGTAATAATAAGCATCTATATGCAAAGAATCGCAGTCCGCAGGAAGTACCGTCGAGCTTACGTAATTTGAAACACCATCCATAGTATGATTATAAATTATAAGCTGATCAGGGCTCCCCTCGTTTAATCCATATACAGCCAGGCTGCTGGAGATACTGTTGGTAACAGCATCCATTGATTTGATCGATCGTGCCGATTCCAGGTCGGAGGGAAGCCAGCGCCCGGAATTGTATTCCTGAATATACATATGCATGCTTGAGTCACTCTCCAGAGCTGTAACCCATATTCCGGCGGTTTTCCAGTCAAGTCCTGCGGTGAATGATTGCGTATTTCCTGTTACGGGAACATCAGTGCTGACCCAGCTGTTTTCAGGATCCTTGACTCTTCCCACAAGTATTGTATCACCGGTTCTGGACTCAACCGTAGTATGCCATATCAGAGGATTCATACCGGGCCGGCTGCAGACTTTCAGTCTTGCCGGATTCTCCCAGGGAAGGATACTCTCTGCAGACCAGCCGTCTCCATCACGTTTTATAAGCGAAAGGTATTCCCCGGCTCCTATCATTGCCTTACACAGGAATACAGGTTCATTTGCGGAATCAATTCCCATTGAAACAGTGACACCATCAGTAAAGGTAGAGTTTACCGTCCTCTGATAAGATATATCCCATTGAAGATAATCGTTATTTCCCTCTGAACCGGGTGTCCCTGATGATGATCCGGAACATGCCGACAGAATCAAGAATGTAAAGACGGCTGGTAAAAGGATAAAATTGCGCATTCTGAAATAAATCATATTCACTCCTTTAGCCGGTATCAGTTAGCTCTCCGGCGTACTGCAGTTACAATTCATTTTAAATTTTTCACTGATTATTTATCGTACCGATTTGATTTTACACAATTATTTTTTTTAAAAAAGTCGCCGATATCCCTGCCGGATTTCCAGATGGCTATAGTGTAGTTGAAGTAATATTTTTTGATTGGATTAATACAACGTTTTTTAATCATAAAGTTATATCGCACGAAAACGATGAAAAAAAATAAAGTGTTAATAGAAATTTCACAAAAGAATGAATTATTAATCTGTTATATTTAGTAAAAAGGGGTAATAATATCAATAGCAGAAATGAGTTAATCAGGATTAGCCTGTTTCATAATTTGAATAAAGTATGTCTGATAATATCTCCTATATTTGTTTCTCCGGGAAAAACATGGATTAGAATTACTGCAGAGGCTATTGTGATGCCGGCAATTATAGCAAAAGGGATCCAGGTTGCTTTAAAAACACTTCCAGTCCAGTCCTCTCCGCGCATTTTTTTCGCAGCACGGATCATTCCGCCGGACAGCAGCGCGTTGAAAGCTGCCTCAGACATAATAACAGGGGCCTGATAGATTATATAAATCGCCCCCCCGAGCATTGCGGCAATTACAATAAAGATAAGAAATATCAGAAGCGCGCCGGCACTGTCGATATCGAGATCCCCTAAAGAGAAACCTGAACCGGATGAACCGGATGACGAGGCGGAAGTGCCGGAGCCGAAAGAAGATGAATTTACCGGACCGGATATTCCCTGTACTGATGGATTATTCAAACCGGCCATTACAGGTGCAGATCCGGAGTTCCATGAACCGGAAGCTCCTCCGCCTCCGAACTTTCCGCCGGCACTTTCAAAACTTATGCTGTCACCGGAATCTCCGGAGGAGGGTATACTTATAGCATTAAGTACATCTCCATCTAACGAAATCCCGGAAGAAGCCTCTTTTTTACGGAAAGAGGGGAGCACATAGAAAAGCCAGACACGCATCGCGATAAAGAAGAATCCATACGAAACAAACAAGACCGCTGTGTAGCGGTAGACGAGATTTGAAAGACCGGATAAGAGCAGTATCTTGCTGAGAACAAGGCCGAAGGTAATAACAGCAGTAAGGATAACGAACATATGTATTCTGACAGAGAATCGTTTTACAATAGCTTCTTTGAAGCGTCTGGTTGGATGTATAATTACCGTCATCGTTGTATCCTTTTCATAATTGTTATTAATTAATATAAATAAGTGTAATTAAAACGATTTGTCAAGAATGTTGTAAAGTACTGAAGGGCTGGGGAAAAATAATTAACTTAAGCGAGTTTCTTCATAATTAGCAGCTGTATTGCAGCAGATAATTTTATAAAAAAGTTGACAAATACAGTAAGTAAGTTAATGGTTGTTCATTAATATCTTCTGGCTGATCGTTTTTGAATTATAGAATTGTTTGTATTTGTATAAAGATACAATCTTTCAGAGGCAGTGTTTGAAAAATGGAATTTCATAATACTCATAGCTGCAGCAGGGAGAAATGTAATGAACTATAAATTTTATTCTGTAGAAAAAAAAGGGGTCTATTGCTTATATATGGCTTAACAGACCTGAAAAGAAAAACAGCATGAACAAACCGGCGTGGTTTGAAACAATACCTATCTTAAAGAACTGGATGATGATCATAATATAAGTGCAATAATAATTGCAGGGAAGGGCTCATGTTTTTCGGCAGGAATAGATCTGCCTGACATGATACCTTCAGCCGCCATTTGAATTTCCCTTATCATAAAAAACTCATCCGACGCCGGGCCCGCGGTCGCCCACTTTTAAACTCTTCTGCTGCACATCAACGTTTAATAAAATGTTCCCGATATCTGAGACTCTATTCGCATCTGTCAAGGGCTGTGCAGCTGCTGTAATACATGCTTATTCCCAGTACGAAAAGGGCGCTGCCGACTCCGATCAGAGAATTGTATACAGGCGGCGCAAGCAGCGCAAGCCGCATGAATACAGTCGCAGCGGCAAATCCCGAGTTCCTGAAAGTAACCAGATAGTTCATATTGTATCTCATCGAGAAAAGTATTATCAGGATATCGCTGAATATAAGTACAGTGTAAAAGGTTTCAAATGCTTTGTTCGGTTTGCCGTATTTAATGAACTGCAGTGCTTCAAAGGCTAAAATCAGTATAAAACTTAAAAGGAGCAGGAAAGCCAGATTTTTTTTGATCTTTATAAAAGTAAGGGCTTCGTCGGCATCGGTTGTTATCGGTCTTGACTGGTGTATTCTGTAATAATAGCCAAGTATAACAAAAAGTGCCGTGGCGCCGAGAGCCCCTGAGGCCATCGGCAGAATGAAAGGTTTTGCCTGGATCCAGTCTATCGGCTCGTTGAAATTCGAGAATTCCTTGAATACATCCCTCAGAAGAACAAGTGAAAGGATCTCGATCTGCTTCCCCATTGAGATTGTGACTGAATGCACAAAACTCAGCACCAGACTTATAACTTCGAAACACAGTATCAGATTGAATGTCTGTGCGATAATAACAAGATGTTTCTCCGGAATTAATTCTGATATGTAATACGGAAACCAGCCCAGTTTATTAAGCTCAACAGAAAGTAAACCGAAAAGAAAAGCCATAACAAGAAAGGTGCCGATCTTCGAAATCATACTGTGCGATTCTATTACCTTCTCGAAGCTGTCCATTATTCTGCATATCAGATTTATGAGTTTCATATCAATGTTTAACCTGTGTTTAATGATAAAAAAGATTTTTGAATACTAAAGTAATTTCATTTTTTTAGAAGGCAGAAACAATTATATAAAAAAAATTTTTTTATTGTATACATAATTTTTTAATTTTTTAAAAAAAAGATCGGTATAGCGAATTGTTAAACAACTATATTCTCTGAAAGTTTTGCTATATCATTAACTGTTTTTCTGGATTAACCACAATTTTGTTTCCGCAGCCGGCGAAGACGGCTGTTTCTTGTCGAGGCTTTGTGAATTTGATACCATGCTGGAGGGCAGGCGTGAGCCGGCGCCTGGAGTATCCGGGTTTCTATAATTCTAGTGTCTGTCAGGTTTTGACCAGTCTACTGTTTCATCTATAATTTGTGCCATCTCCTCAATTCCTTCATCAGAGTGATACAGCAGGCCGGGATTGTAATCTTCGATCAGAGCGCCGCTATTATCTATTGAAAACCTTCGTCCGGAATGATGAGCTGCCTCGACCTGTTCACTTTTGTTTTTATCAGCACCAGTAAGTTCGATAGTGCCGTTACAGGTACAGAAGTAAGAGCTTTTTTCATTTTCAACTTTAAGGCAGAAAGACGTTCCTCTTATGGAAGCTGTAACTGTCGGCATCTTTACAATAAATCTACCATCTTTAGTAAAAACTTTTTTTGTAACACCGGCCATCCATCCTTTTTCAAGGAGAAGAATACCCCCTTTTTCAGAGATGTTCAGTACAAGCTTTGTATCAGATTGCAGTCTTAGAATGTTTTTTTCATTTATGATTATTTCACAGGAGGATTTGCCTGTTGTTTCAATTGAATCCCCCTCTTTCAAAGCCATATTTATACCTTTAACAGGACTTGTATTAACAGTTACATTACCGGTATAACTGAGAATTTTTATTTCTACTTTATCATGCTTCGAACATGAAAATACAAGAAATAGAAAAGATATAAGACAGATCTTTTTCATGAATATCTCCTTTGTATTATATATAATTGCAGAATGATATATTACAGGTAATGCATTTATAGTGCAAAATCAAAAATTTTTGATTTATTATTAACTGTGGAAGGATTAAGAAGCTGGATTTGTGATGTGTAAAAAACTTAATAAAACAAAGCAGTTAGTATTTTCAGGAGTTATATTAAATGATTCAACTGATACGTTTCTGTTAGTCCATTAAACTCCTCAGATTTTTTCAAACCTGATGGAGTTTAATGTATTTTACTAATTCAAAAACCTACCATCTTTTCTGCAAGCTTTACAGCTTCATTAACAGCCTTTTCAAGATTCGACGAGTCTTTTCCTCCTGCCTGGGCCATGTCTTTTCTTCCGCCGCCTCCTCCTCCGACAATCCCTACGGTCTCCTTGACAAGCTTTCCGCAGTCGATCCCCTTTTCAACAGCTTTATTTGTCGCAGCATAAAGAAGCATCGCCTTGCCGCCTGTATCTGAACCGAAGCATACGACCGAACTCTGGACTCTCTCCCTGATTGAATCGGAAAGCTGGCGGAGGGTATCGACATCGACGTCTTTGAATACTTTTGAAATGATTTTAACCCCATTTATCTCTCTAGCAGAAGCGATGATTCCGTCTAGATCAGAGCTGAGCGAGGATTTTTTCATTTTATCGATCTCTTTTTCAAGAGATCTGTTTTTAGTGAGAATTTCGTCGACTTTTTTTACAAGTCCTGTTTCAGGGATGTTCACTGTCCCGGTAAGTTCGGTCACAATTTTATTCTGTTCGTTGAACCTGTCCAGCAGCCCTTTCAGTGTAACAGCTTCAATCCGCCTGACTCCGGCGCCGGGTGAACTCTCTTTGAGAATTTTGAAAATCCCGATCTTGCCGGTATTCGAGGCGTGTGTTCCGCCGCAGAGTTCCATACTGAAACCGGGGACGTTGACTACTCGCACAGTCTCCTCGTACTTCTCGTCGAATACTGCCATAGCTCCCTTTTTAACCGCGTCGTTGATGTTCATAATCTCTGTCTTTACGTCTATGTTTTTCCAGATAATTTCGTTTACTGATTTTTCAATCTGGTCTAATTCGTTTTCACTGAGGGCATTGAAATGCGAAAAATCAAAACGGAGTTTCTCCGGGTCAACTACGGAACCGGCCTGTTTTACATGGTTACCGAGGGTTTTTCTCAACGCCGCCTGCAGCAGATGCGTCGCTGTATGATTCGCGCGTATGAGGTTTCTGTTTACTGTATCGATTTCTGCGCTGACCTTATCGCCTTTTTTTAATGTACCGGAGGATACGGTTCCGATATGTATTATCGTCTTGTTATGTTTCTTTGTGTCTTCAACGGAGAAGACTGAGTCACCGCAGATGATCTCCCCTCTGTCTCCCGCCTGGCCGCCCGATTCTCCGTAAAACGGGGTACGGTCAAGGACTAGAAGGCCCCTGTCCCCTTTTGTTATTGAATCGCTTTTCGATGCTTCTTTATAAACTGCAAGTATGGTGCCTGAGGCAGTCTCCGATTCGTAGCCTAGAAATTCGGTATTACCGCATGTTGAAATGATTTCGTCAAACACCGCATCAAGTCCAAGTTCGCTCCCTTTCCAGCTCTGTTTGCCTCGCTCTCTCTGCTTGGCCATTTCGCTGTTGAACCCTTCCGTGTCGACTGTAAGCCCCTGTTCAATTGCCATCTCCGATGTCATCTCCAGGGGAAATCCGAATGTATCGTAAAGGACAAATGCATCATTGCCGGAGATAGTTTTCTGACCGCTCTTTTTGACCGACTTTACGATCTCTTCAAGCCTGTCCATTCCGTTCTCTATTGTCTCGAGGAACCTCTTCTCCTCTGATTCGATTACGTTTTTAACGTTGGCTGCGCTTCCGATAATTTCCGGATAGAACTCACCCATGCACTCGACGATAGGATCAACTACCCTGTAAACGAACGGTTCCTTCAGTCCCAGGAGCCTGCTGTATCTCAGTGCGCGGCGCAGTATTCTGCGAAGAACATATCCCCTTCCGTCATTTGAAGGGTATATTCCGTCTGACATCGCGAATGTCAGCGTACGGGCATGTTCGACAATAACCTTTATCGGAAGGGTATTGCTCCCCTCATATTTTTTTCCCGATTCAAGGCTTACGAATTCTATAAGCGATTTAAGCTCGTCTGTTTCAAATACCGAATCGACTCCCTGGACAAGAGTTGTCAGCCTTTCGAGTCCCATACCGGTATCAATCCCTGTGCGGGGCAGAGGGTTCAGTACTCCGTTCTCATCCTGGTTGAACTGGTTGAAAACGAGGTTCCAGTATTCAAGGTATCTGTCGCAGTCGCATCCCGGTTTGCAGTCAGGCAGTCCGCATCCGAATTCCGGTCCCCTGTCGTAGTAGAGTTCGGAACAGGGTCCGCACGCTCCAGTGTCGCCTGCCGGGCCCCAGAAGTTGTCTTTTTTGCCGAGCCGTACGATTCTTTCCGCTGGTATGCCTATTCTTTTGTTCCAGATTTCAAAGGCTTCGTTGTCGTCTTCATAAATCGAAGCCCAGAGTATCTCTTTCGGAAATTTTATAACATTGGTTGAATAGTCCCAGGCAAATTCTATCGCCTCGTTTTTGAAGTAGTCGCCGAATGAAAAGTTCCCCAGCATTTCGAAAAGTGTAAGGTGGCGTTTTGTGCGCCCCACCTGTTCAAGGTCGCTTGTCCTGAGACATTTCTGTATTGATGCGGCCCTGGAGTATTCAAGATCAACAGTGCCGGCAAACATCGGTTTGAACTGAACCATCCCCGCTGTTGTAAAGAGCAGCGTGGGATCGTCTTTTGGAAGGAGTGAACTCGACGGCACGATTCTGTGGCCGTTTGCCTGAAAAAAATCTATGAATGATCTGCGTAAATCTCTCACTTTATGCATGAAATTACCTTTATTTTGTAGTTTTAAACAGGCGCTGTATGCAGTACCGGTTCAGACGTTAAAGTTTATGTGTAACGCCAGATGTACTCTTTCAGGAAGATAATGTTTTTTTTCAAGAATTATTTATCGTAAAAAGGAGAGCCGCTAGACGATCTTACAGCTGTTTTTTCAGAGGCTTGAGAAGATATTCGAGACCGTAAACCTTTATCTCGTATAGTGTGGATAGAAGCATTCCAAGCCTCCCCTCCGGGAGTCCCGTTTCATGATACCATACGACATAATGCTCCGGAAGGTCGCAGAGAGTGATCCCTTTATATTTTCCGTAAGGCATCTTGATCGAAACCAGGTCCGTCAGTACCGATGGATCCATTGCACTTTTTTCGTCACTGCTCATATTTATCAGTTCCGGTGATATTTTTAAACTGCGGATGGCTTCTTATCATCTGTTTTATCATCAAATTTTTCTCCCTGGAATTTTCGCCGCTGAATTTTGATGTGCTCCTGCCGAATTTCCGCAGCCACTCCTCTCCGAGGAGTTTTATTTCATCGTGCTTCAGATGAGGGGATGAAAAAGCGGCGGTAGTCTCCGATTTCGGTCCGGTACCTGCTCCTGCACCGGTATAAAAGCCGGCGGCAAGAAGCGCTCCCCGCACCATCGTTGATCCTGAATATGTGAATAGCTTTACGGGCCTGTCTGTACAGTGATCGAAGATCCTTTTGAAAACATCGTAGTTCCATAACGGACTGTCGGTGTTAAGGGAGAACGGGTCATAAAAGATGCAGTGAGGCTGAGCAGCGTTCTCGATATTATCAAGGAAGTCCCCTTCGATCAGAAGCCATTCGATATCCGGATTTTCCGATATCCATGACCCTTTTTTCAGAATAGAGGAGGGGGCCTTGTGCCTTACATGATGAAACAGCGAAGGATTTTTAACCGCCAGTTTCAGGGAATCGAGATCTTTTTCGAAACTGATAATCCTGACCGTTTTACTGTATCCGGTCTCCCTGTATATCTTCTCGCATTCAAAGATCGCTGCCATCGCATTTGTTCCGGCACCGAGTCCGACGTCCCATATAACCAGTTCGTTTTCGCAGTTCTCCTCCAGCATTGCTGCAATTCCCGATTGTCTGATATAGAGAGAGTTTGCCTCCTCCAGCGGGTCAGAAACTGAATGCATTATCTCGCCGGATGCTATGTGCCTTATGCTGTGAAATCCGGCATTCTGTCTGACTATTTCGTAATTCCCCAGAGCGGGGAGATCCGATTTTTTCTTTATCCGCGGGGGGGTTACCGGATGTTCATCATCATCCCTGACAAGGTTTTCTTTTTCAGATGTGTAGTAAGATAAAAAAGTTCCATTGATAATATGTTCTCTCATTGAGTTCATAAGATTGCGGTAGAAAGTAAGGTTGTGGATACCTATCAGGTTTCCGCCGTAATACTCCGAGGTTTTGGTGAGGTGGTGGAGATATGCTCGGCTGTATCTTCTGCATGCGGGGCAGGAGCAGTTTTCATCAAGCGGCCTGTCCTGGTATTTGTATATCCCCCTGCGGAGCTCCATCCTTCCGTGTGATGTATATGCAACCCCCTGCTGTGCCATCGCCGTGGGGAGGATGCAGTCGAACATATCGACGCCGCGGTAGACTGCCTCAAGGAGATCTATAGGCGTGCCGACACCCATAAGGTATCTCGGAAAGCTGCGCGGGAGGAGGGATGCGGTCATTTCGGTCATATCCTTCCTCTGCTCTTCTGATTCGCCGACGGCAAGGCCCCCAATTGCAAATCCGTCAAAGGGGAGAGATGTAATCTGTTTAGCGCTTCTCTTCCGCAACTCCGGGAAACATGCCCCCTGTACAATACCGAATAAAGATTGCGGAGAATCGCCTCTTGCTGCAAGACTTCTCTCCGCCCATCGTGCGGTGATATCAGCCGCTTCGCTGCATAAAGTTATTTCCGAAGTGGATGGTACACACTGGTCCATGGCCATCATAATATCGCTGTTGATGATTCTCTGAGTTTCTATGCTTGTTTCAGGGCTCAGAAGTATTTTTCTGCCGTCATAATAGCTTCTGAAGACCGCACCGTCTTCTGTAATCTTCACATCCTTTGACAGCGAAAAGACCTGGAACCCGCCTGAATCTGTGAGGATAGACCTGTTCCAGTTCATAAACCTGTGTATGCCGCCGAATTTAGCAAAAACGCCGGTACCGGGACGCAGAAGAAGATGATAGGTATTTGCGAGAAGGACCGGGAAACCGAGCTCCTCGACGGATGAGGTATCCTGCGACCTCAGTACCGCCAGTGTCGCCACCGGCATGAATACCGGGGTCTGTACGGTATTGTGAAGCGTTGTAAATGTGCATGCCCTGGCGGAACAGTTTTTGTCCACAGACTCCACTTTAAATTTGAGACGCCCTGAATTATCTGATGTCATTTAATTTTTTTCCTGTGATTGATACAGGAATTATTAAATTTATGCGGCGAGACGGGTCAAGATATTAATTGAGAAAAAAGGCGGCCTTTTAAAGGCCGCCTTTTTATCTGTTCAGTCTTCAGAACCGATCAGTTTTTTATAAATAACGGCGCCTATGACAGCTCCTATAACAGGAGCAACCCAGAAGAGCCAGAGCTGTGAAAGGGCCCATCCTCCGGCAAAAACCGCTACCCCGGTACTTCGTGCGGGATTGACAGACGTATTAGTTACCGGTATGCTTATAAGGTGTATCAGCGTAAGGCCAAGGCCGATCGCTACAGGGGCGAATCCCTGGGGAGCTCGTTTGTCAGTAGATCCCATGATGATCAGAAGAAACATCATTGTTAAAACAATTTCGGTCACAAGGGCCGCGATCATCGAGTAGCCTCCGGGGGAATGTTCGGCGTAGCCGTTTGAAGCGAAACCGGCTGTTACGTCAAAACCTGATTTGCCGGAGGCTATGATAAAAAGAACACCGGCTGCTGCGACAGCTCCGAGAAGCTGAGCGGCAATATATGGGAGAAGTTCCTTCCCTTCAAAACGTCCGCCGGCCCATAATCCCACAGAGACGGCGGGATTGAGGTGACACCCCGAAATATGGCCTATTGCGTAAGCCATCGTGAGAACGGTGAGACCGAAAGCCAGGGCTACTCCGGCAAAACCTATCCCGAAACCGGGAAAAGCGGCGGCAAGTACCGCGCTTCCGCAGCCGCCGAAAACAAGCCAGAAAGTACCGAAAAATTCAGCGCCATATTTTTTCATTAATACATCTCCTTTATTTATTTAAAAATTTTTTTACGATTGCAATTACAATAAGCAGTGCGGCCCCTCCGACCCCGCCTGATCCGACGTTACCGGTAATGGCATTGAGATCGGCTCCGCCGTTCTGAACCGCAATGCCGAGAGCGTTCAGGATCTGTCCTCCGACCCCGCCGCCGATAATCCCGACAAGAGAGTTGCCTATTGTTCCAAGTGACTTATCCTTCATCGCCGCACCGGCCACGTTGCCTCCTACGGCGCCGCTAACAAGTTGTACAAGTAATGGTGCCAGATTTTCCATCAGTGATCTCCTTTTTTTTATTTTTTATAATATAGATGTGACCGGCAGGATAGTGCCGGTATAAGAAATATTTTTAAAATACAAGCATCGATAGAAATTAAAATACTGCAGTTGAACAGGTGAGTCAAATTATTATGAATAGAATGTAATGCTTGATTCTATTTACGGAAGGAATTAACGTACATTCAGCTTAAACGACTAATAAAGATTTTATATCAATTTTAAAATAATTTTTTAAAAAAATATGACTTTTTGTTGACATCTATGTCGATCTCAATATGTGAAAGATTGTATATTAATAATAAAATTTTACCGGTCTCTTATTCAGAGAATTCATTCAGGTTCAGGTTAAAAAAGAAAAAAAAACAGATTTAAAAAAAATAAACAGCCGGTTTGAGGAGCCCTATGTCAATTTTAAAAGGTTTGATAGAAAAAATAGAGAAGAAATACAGCAATTCTGATCTGCTTGTAAGGAGAAAGGCGATCCTTCTTTTTTACTGGAATTTTATTCTGCTGTTTATCATGATTATGCTTACTATCGGATCGATGTTTATCAGCCTTGAAAGGTTTATGCAGTTCAGCCTGTTTACCGGCACCATAGGCGCCGGATGTGTGATAAGCATAATTTTTATTCTTAGCGGGAGGTCCGGTGAGGCAGCACTTTCATCATTAATATCATGTTCCGCAGTAGTAGGTGTCGGCTTGCTTGGAAAGTATATGCTGGCTCCTCATGCAAGTTTTGCACTTGCGTATTTTTCGGCGCCGATCATTGTTCTCGGTGCGCTCTTCTCCACAAAGATTATTGTGTCGATCATGACCCTCTATTTTTTAATATGCCAGACAGCTCTTTTCTACGCTCTTAAGTTCAAATTTGACGGAATGATCATAGACTCGATAAAGAATTCGTACCTCGACTGCGTGACTGCTACCATAATCACGTATCTGATATCTCTGATGATAATTCAGACTATGATCGGCGTAATCATGCTGATGAAAGAGGAGAATGCAAGGGGGATGAAGCAGATCGATTATATCTCCAACCTGCTTACCACAATAAGAAATACTTCAGACATGCTTCAGAATTCAATAAGCGTAACAAAAGAATCGATTTTTACAATTTCCGGAAATTCACAGAACCAGGCATCATCGATGGAGGAGCTTTCTGCGACGATTGAGGAGATAGCCGCCGGTTCGATAAATGCCGCTGATACAACGAAACTTCAGAATGAATTGGTTCAGAATCTTGTCATCATTATAAACAGACTCTCTGATTCGATAATCAGGATGGATGATTTCGGCCGGAACATATCGACTCTATTCGCTGAATTTTCGTCGCACGTTGAGGAGGGTGAGCGCTCTTCGGTTTTTCTGGATGAAACAAATAAAGTCCTCCTTGAGAACTCGAATAATATTTTATCTATCGCGTCGATAATGAACGATTTTTTTGAAAGAATAAACCTGCTCGCACTGAACGCATCTATTGAGGCGGCCCGCGCCGGAGATAACGGACGCGGATTCGGAGTTGTCGCGGATGAAATTTCGAAACTCGCCGACGGTTCCACAAGCGAACTGAAACAGATTACCGATCTGATAATGAAGAACAAGCAGGATGCTGAATCGGGCAACAGGATTATCGGTGAGATTATAAGCTTCCTGAGGCTTTTACAGAAAAAATCGGGATGGCTGCAGGAGCATTCAAAGAATATTCTCGAGGAGATCAACAGCCAGCGGCAGCTGCGGGACACGATGGATGCCAGCGCGACCGAGGTAAGCGTAAAATCGGACCTTATATTGAATATCATGACTGAACAGCAGAGAGCCATTGACGAAGTGGCCAGATCTATCGAGATTACAAACAGCATAGTACAGAACAATACAGAGCATACTGATAAACTCGGGGAAAATTCCGACAGCCTTGCTGCTATTGCTGAAACCCTTGCAAAAGAGCTTGAATCGGGGAGACATGAAGGGATCAACTGAAATTTTTTCAGACAGATGTTATGATGGTTTCGGAGAGTGCATATTCAATAAACTCGTGTATCCCGTCCCTGCCGGGAGCGGGACTGTTTTTCAATATATCTTTTAACTTCTGTTTCCCGTCGAATGACCGGATCAGTCTGAATATATTCTTATCCACAACGAGCGGTTTTATCTCTCCGCCGCGGTTGTAAAAAATTATGTTCGTCTTCTGCGGTCGGTATTGAGCGAGAAACTCTTCGAAATCGTATTCCCCCACAGTCATCAGATCATCGTAGCTGAATTTAAGAATGGCCAAAAACGTACCGGGTGACAGCCTGAAGACCGATTCCTGATTGAAACCTGGATTTATTGATCCGCTGTACGGGCCCGCGTAGAGCGAGCTGTTCATTGCTCCATGAATTGTAATTATATCCTCCATAACAGGGAAGAGTTCAGGCCTGTTATATTTCACAAACTGTTCCCTGACGAAACGTATCTGTATAGAGGTTATCTCTGCCGACGATAAATCTCTCTGTTTTTCCGGTGAAATAAATTCTGAAAAACTCTGAAGAAAAACCGATGGCACAATGTCCAGAGTCTCAAGAGCCATGAAAAGCCAGCCGGCAGCACCGCCCCGGTTATAGAAGGTATCGCATGCGTCTTTCATTTTTTGCAGACCGGCTATATCTTTCTCGGAAAATCCCGGTGAAGATATAAGAGCGTATGGCGGATATTTAAGAAAATTCAGGTTCAGAGAATTGGCATCGTCATAAAGAACTGTTCCGGGTAGAACGGCCAGGGGAAATATATCAAGATGGTTCGGCTGCAGACTTATGGCGTAATCGAGGCTGTATCTGAAACCTTCCGGAGTATCTCCCGGGAGTCCGTAGATAAGGTCGAGGCCGAAAATTGCACCGGCTTCATTCAAAAGAGAGATCTTCCCGGCGAATTTTTCCGGATCGATTTTCCTGTTCAGATTCGCCAGCACTTCAGGGATCGCGCTCTGAAGACCGATCTGAAGGCTGCAGTTAAGCGACGCAAAGAGTTCCGCCATCTCTGCGTCGATGAACTCTGTTCTTGCCTCGAATGTGAAATGTATCAGAGGGGCGGTCTTTCCTATAAGCTTCAGAATTTTTTTCGCGCGGCCTGCGTCGCGGTTGAAAGTCGGGTCGAGCACAAAAACCTGGCTGACCTTATGCTGTTCGAAGAGTTCAAGCTCTTTGCTGATACGGTCCAGCGGATACTGTCGTACCCCTTCGACACCGCGTGATTCGAAACAGAAACTGCATCGAAACGGGCAGCCGCGCGACAGCTCCCACAGAACTCCGCTGTATTTTTTCAGATCAAGGACCCCTGTTAGAAACGGGGAGGGTATAGCTTCAAGATCGGGAACAGGCCACTGGTCCCGGTTAGGGGTGTTCGTATTATCCGCAGTATGTATTCCGTCAATATCGCTGTATGGCCTGTTGTTCAGCAGACGTTTTACCGCTTCGGAGAGAGAAAGCTCCCCCTCTCCCTTGATGACGAAATCGAACGGGGCGCTGTTCAGAAGACAGCGCGGAAGGGCTGTCGCCTCTGCACCGCCTGCAAACAGTATAATGCCGGGGTGACTTTCTTTAACCATACGGCAGACCTGTTCCGCCAGGTCCCTGTTCCAGAGGTATATCGAAAAACCTGCCAGATCGGGGGCTTCTTTTAAAACTTTATCTGTTATTGATCCGGCAGAGTCATCGATAAAGAAATCGCATAGAACAGTATCGAGCCTGCTGCTGATATCGGCGATGGAATCGAGCCGGGATTTAAGCAATGCCGCTGCAAGCGGCATCGCCTGAGGTGAGTTTTTTATATGTATAGATACCAGAACGAGTTTAAGTTTTTTCAAAATCTTTATCCTTATAGAGTATGAGAATAAAACTCATGGTTTTATTCTCAACAACTTTATCAGATAAATGGTCTATAAAAAAACGGTCTGCTCTGTTTTACGCATCGCTCAATTTAAGTTCATTCAGCAGCCGGTCTTTTGAAGCCCAGTAATTATTAAGCCAGGTCTGGAACTTTCCTGTGAATTCGGGATTATTGACGTAGTCCCCCCTGAGTTCCTCAGTGATCGGCAGGATGTTCACATGCACTACTATTCTGGTTGTCTCGCCGCATAGGAACTGCCAGAAGGTTTTCGGTCCCTCGGGGTAATAGATTGTAACATCGGCGATTTTCTGCAGCATATCACCCATGGAATTCATCACCAGCGAAATCCCTCCCGCCTTCGGTTTAAGAAGATTTGTATAGGGGGACTGCTGGCTCTCCTTTTTCTGTTCAGTGAATCTTGTCCCCTCCATAAAATTCATAATAGAGATAGGCATTGTCTTGTATTTTTCGCACGCCTCTTTTGTCGATTCAATGTCCTTACCTTTAAGGTGAGGATTCTTTTCAAGAAACTCCTTTGAGTAACGCTTCATGAACGGGAATTCAAGGCTCCACCATGCAGGGCCGAGAACAGGGACCCAGATAAGCTCCTTCTTTAAAAAGAACTTGAGGAATGGAATTCTGTTGAGAAAAATTTTCTGCAGTACGACAATATCTATCCAGGTCTGATGGTTGGAGACGACGAGGTACCAGTCGTTCATTTTCATCTCGCCGGAAAATTTTACGTCCCAGTCGATTTTGTGAAACAGGGCAATGGTGAGGTTGTTGCAGGCAATCCAGCTGTTTGCGATCAAGATTGAAATTTTTGAAGTAATGACATACCAGAATTTTAACGGCAGAACGATCCGCATCATGGAAACTGTTAAAAGCAGACCGACCCAGAATAGCGTATTGATTGTAAATAGAACTGCGCTTAAAACTCCTCTGACTTTTCCCGAAAGAAAATGAAGCATGAGAACCTCTCTGATATAAACGTGTAATTTGAAACTTTTTCTGTATAACAGATTTTTACTGGATTCAGATGCAAAAAAAAATAAATTATAAAAAAAATATGAATAAATTTCAATTTACTGACATGTGAGTCTAATGTTTAAACCGGAAAATCAATAACATCGATTATTGATACAACTGTCAGGAAAGCTTTATCCGCTGATTTTAAACAAAACAGAGGCTCTTTAAGAGGTTATAATCCGGTCTCTCAAAGAATGGAGCTTAAAATAAACTCCGCGGCGGAAGTAATTATTTGACATAAAATTTGACCTATGCTTTTTTAGGAACGGTGTTTAACTGATCAAAAGAAAAAATTTTAAAACTGGAAATAATAATATGCTGAAACGAATCGGTCATCAGATAATTGGAGCTTTTGTCTGGATCCTGCTTGTATTGAATATTTTTTTCTGCGCCGCGCAGCTCTTTCCCCTTGCGTTCATCAAATTTATAATCCCGTTCAAATGGTGGCGTTCATTAACAGGGAAGGCCCTGATACGCGTTGCAAACAACTGGGTGGGAGTCAACTCGTGGTTTATACATTTCTTTTATCCTATAGAATGGAAAATTACAGGCGTTGAAAAACTGAAAAAGGACGACTGGTACCTTGTAATATCCAACCACCAGTCATGGGTCGATATACTGATACTGCAGAAGGTCCTGTACGGAAAAATTCCCTATATAAAATTCTTTCTGAAGAAAGAGCTGATCTGGGTGCCTATTATGGGACTTGCATGGTGGGCGCTCGATTTTCCGTTTATGAAGCGCTTTACGAAAGAGGAGATAGAGAAGAATCCGAAACTGAAAGGGAAGGATATCGAGATCACGCGGAAGGCATGCGAGAAGTTTCAGCACGATTACGTCACGGTAATGACATTCCCCGAGGGTACACGTTTCACAAAGGAGAAACATGACAAGCAGAACTCTCCTTATAAACATCTGCTGAAGGCAAAAGCGGGAGGGCTTTCGTTTACAATATCCGCGATGGGCGACAAGTTCCACAGGCTTCTGAACGTCACGATTATCTATCCGGAGGGAGTTAAAACCTTCTGGGAATTTCTCTGCGGCAAAGTGGGTAAGGTCGATGTATTTATTGAAACGATACCGATCCCGGCAAGCTTTGCAAAGGCAGATCTTGAGGATAAAAAATTCCAGAAAGAGTTCACAAACTGGCTTAACGATATGTGGCTGAAGAAGGATAAGCTGATAGATAAAAATATGAGCAAGAAATAGACTTATGCCCCCGAAGAAATTTTACGCGGTAGCAAAAGGGAGAAAACCGGGGATATACAACAACTGGCCGGCAGCCCAGTCGCAGATTGAAGGGTTCCCCGGCGCGGTATATAAAGGTTTCCCCACAATCGGCGAGGCCGAGGAGTGGATGAAGAATCCCGGTTTCGGCAGACAGGCTTCAAGACAATCAGATAAATCAGACAACGCTGTAGCGGATGTTAATCCCCGAGAAGGTGAAATCGCAATCTACACAGACGGCGGGTGTTCCGGAAATCCGGGACCGGGTGGTTACGGGATTGTAATTATATCAGAGAAAGGTAAGGTTGAGCTTTCCGGCGGGTACAGGCTTACGACTAATAACCGTATGGAACTGATGGGGGTTATTGTCGCGCTGAGAAGCCTCGAACAGAAAAATCTTCCGGTTAAAATCTGCACCGACTCAAGCTACGTTGTAAACGGAATAACCAAGGGGTGGGCAAAGAGCTGGAGAAAGAACAACTGGATCAAGTCTGACAAAACAGCGGCGAAGAACCCCGATCTCTGGAGCGAACTGCTCGATCTGCTGGAACCTCTTGATGTAACATTCCTATGGATAAAGGGACATGCAGGGCATCCGATGAATGAAAGGTGCGACGAACTTGCCGTTGCAGCCTTAAAGGGTAAAAACCTCCCCGAAGATAAAGGATATAGAGAATAACCCCTGATTTGCTGCTACCAGATGGCAGCATGGTGTTTACTGTTTTGAAACAGTATTAAGTGTTCGCGGTTTTACAAACCGCTCACAGGTTTGATGCTTTTTGGAAGCAGCCCAAAAAGCATCGGCAAAAAGTTGGGACGCCTATCAGACCTCGTGTCTGCGTTCCACACTAAGAACATCCTGTTCTGTCGGCTGCTGCTCACACGCCGCAGCGGCTTCGGCAGCACACATGCCAACCTCTTGTTGGTGTGCTGCATTAACTCCTCCATGAGCGTCACACCTCAATCGCCGGTGAGGCTTAACCCGCTGTATTTACAGAAGAAAGTTTAATGCAGGTAATTTGTTGTGGACTTGAATCAATAGTGCAATACTAAACTTAAAGTTGGCTCGTAATGGCATCGTTCGACAGGCCACGGATGCCTTAGTGCCGCCGGTCACATGGACGTGAATGAGGCGGCCCATACTCGCCTGCCGGCGACATCCCTGCCGCCTCCATCTGTACTGAAAAAAATTGTGTTTGACATTAAAAAATGCTCTATATATGTACTGCTGTTAAAGTTTTCTGTTAATACTTGGAAGCCTGTCTCTTACAGGATGCGATGTTATAACGGATTCTACCGGATTACCCACAGCCGGTGCGTACTATTTCCATCCCGACCATCTTGGAAGCGTAAGCTACCTGACAGACGCAACAGGCGCTGTAGTTACAAGAATGTACTACACGCCCTATGGTGAAAAGGTAAAGAGTGCGATATCGGGGCCGGACATCTTTAACAAAAAGTATACCGGACAGATAGATGACGGGGATGATTCCGGGCTGCTGTACTACAACGCAAGGTATTATGACCCGATGCTCGGAAGGTTTATAAGCCCCGATACCGTGATACCGAAACTGACATTCAGTCAGTCGTTTAACAGGTACATGTATGTGTTGGGTAACCCAATAAATTATAATGATCCTGGCGGTAAAAGTCCTCATTCTGATAGCGTCACAGGAGATGATAGTGGTGGTTATAATATTGATAACTCTATTGGCAATCCTTCAGGTGTAGATACGGAAAGTGGAAAAACAGATCCAGGTACTGAAAGCGATGGTACAGGTACAGAGGGCCCTTCAAAAACAAATGATTATGACAGAGGCGATTCACCAAGTACAAGTCATGGTAGTAGAGGGCATGGTATAGATAAGGGTATGACTACCGCAGAGCAGATGATTAATGATGCCCGTCTGTTTAACCAGTATAGAGATGCAACAGATTCTATACTCTCCAATGAAATAGCTAATGCAATTATGATATTAAATGGCGTTAACCTAGATTCAGCACTAATACAAAAAAATTCTTGTGCAGTAAACAGTTTGTTTATTGAATTGAGAAGAATAGGTGCTAATGTTGAAGGTTCATGGTCTGAATTTTATACGAATAATGTTGCCAGTGGATTAATTAATCCTAAAACTGCAAAAATAAGTATTCAAAAAGTTGCAGAAAAATATAAAGTCGGTACTTCAAATGTTATGTATAACTTAATAACCAACTTTTCAGGTTATAACAGTTTTCAGGGAGAAGGGGGGGTAGTGCATTTTAAAACAAGTACATCACAGCATTTCATGAATAGTTATAACGATAGCGGAAACAAACTTGCGATTGATGCAAGTTGGCGGAGTCTAAATGGGATTAATTCTGTCCAGAAATATATGGATGAATCAAACTTTATAAGTTTCTATTATCTAAGTATAAAATAGAGGGAATTAACGTGTTTAAAAATTACAAAAAAATATTTTTAATAATTTCAATAATGGTGTTGCTTTTTAATCCGATACATTTATTCGCAATGTCTGATAAAGAGGCGCGTGATTTTTATATATCAAAGGGGGGCTCGTTTAGTGGAAAAGATGCTTTAAGTTTGACAAAAGCTAGAATAATCGATTCTGACCTACAATACCTGAAAGATATAGAAAAATTAAAATATTTATTTCTTAAAAATAATATAATTACTGATAAAGGCTTGGTATTTATTAGGGATTTAAAACAACTTGAAGCGTTATATTTATCAAGTGAGAAAATAACTGATGAAGGGATGAAAAATTTAGAAGAATTAGTGAATATTGATACACTTGATTTATCATTTACGAAAATAACAGATGTTGGGCTTAAGTTTTTAAGTAAAATGAAAAAATTAAATTTCCTGGATTTACGCGGTACAAAAATTGATGGTACTGGTTTTAAATATTTATCAGAAACGGACAGTCTTTTTCTGTTATTGCTGGATAACACGAATTTTTCTGATATTGGATTAAAACATATCGCTGAAATACCCATCAAGAAAGGGAGAAGTATTTCAACCAAAAAAACAAAAATAACCGATCAGGGATTGAATTATATAGAAAAAACACCAATAGAAATTTTTGTATATGGAACTTCTGTTACGGAGAATGGCATTAAGAGATTAAAGAAAATATGGAGTGAAAGTAAGATTAAAGGTAATATTTCCAATGGCAGAGATGATGCTGTTGAATGATGTCATAAACTGAACAACGGCGGTATTAACCTGACAATTTAATAAAAAAACAGTACTGGCGTATCGTGGATGTATGACGCTCGCGCACACAGCCGTCCAGTACGGACTCTGCGACGCATCAGAAAAAGTTAGTAACTGAATAGCAGGGAGCGGACAAGATGTCCGCGTGGTTCTGCAGGTGGTCAGTGAGCCTGTCGAACTGCTCACCTGCCGACCTGGACAGTTTGTCGCTGACAGGATGCGATGTTATAACGGATTCTACCGGATTACCCACAGCCGGAGCGTACTATTTTCATCCCGACCATCTTGGAAGCGTAAGCTACCTGACAGACGCGACCGGCGCAGTGGTAACAAGAATGTACTACACGCCATATGGAGAAAAGGTAAAGAGCGCGATATCGGGGCCGGACATCTTTAACAAAAAGTACACCGGGCAGACTGACGATGGGGAGGACTCCGGGCTGCTGTACTACAACGCAAGGTATTACGACCCGATGATAGGGAGGTTTATAAGCCCTGATACATTAGTGCCTGATCCTACAAAAACACAATCTTACAATTTATATAGTTATGTAGATAATAATCCTATTAATTATAGAGACAATAGTGGTCATTTTAAAGTGGGTAAATTTTTTAAAAAAGTTGCAGAAAGCGTAACATATGGAATTGCTGGAGCAGCGTTAGGCACGATAGCAGGTGCTGCATATACTTTTGCTGCTCCATTAGTTATTATTGCGGGAGCAGTTGCGGGTGCTATCGGAGGATTTCAAGCAGGTTATAAAAAAGGAGGATTTTGGGGAGGTTTGGGTTGCGGAATCCTCGGAGCAATAGGTGGCAGTGCAATTGCTACATTAGGTGTAGTCATCGCAGGTTTAGGAGGTACATTTATTGGAGGTATAAACGGCGCATTGGGAGGCTATAATGGCATTTATAATCAAAATCTTTCAGGGACATTGGCATTTGTATTGGATTCGACTTTAGGATTACCAACAACAGCGTTAGGTATAGGTTATATGGGATATTTGACAGCGCGGGGGAATAGAATTGATGCAGATTTATCAAAAGGAAATAATGCTTTTGTATTTAATGGAGTTGGTAATTCAATAAAAGCACCTGGAATGAGTATTGGAAATGTTATAGGGATTAAAGATAAGATAGATTCAGAAAACGTAAGTAGTGACGAGTTAAAAATGTTAAGGCATGAATTGTCACATAGCTGGCAATATAGAATGTACGGCCCTATAAGTAGTGTAAAATTAGTCCAGGAACAGTTAACAGGATATTGGGGTTTGGGTTTGAATGATCCATATAATGAAAAATGGAATTTTGAGCATCAAGCAAATGATTGGTCGGCGAATCCACCGTGGTTTTTATAAGAATAGATTAATTAATATCAAAGGAAAGTATTTATATGAAAAGAATAAAAATTTTATTATTAATTATTGCAATAAGCAGCACGATCGGGTGTCCGGTCACAGGTAATAAGTATTATATAGGTATTACGGTGAGAAATAATACTGATTATAAAATTGACGTAACAGAGAAATCGGTTTCATTTGACAGCAATACCTATCAGGTTGAATCAAGGACAGAAAAATATTTTTCATCTGTTTCAGTAATCTATTCATTAGATGAGCAGCCATCGGATGCTTTTGATTCTGTTACAGTTAAGTATTCATCAACAGGAAAAGTTATACTTGATTTACATGGTAACGAATTAAACAATGCTTTAAAACATGCAAACAATACGAATCTTGCGTCATGTTACACTCTTGAAGTGACGACTAATCTTGTTCCATAAATATTTAAAATAATCAAGATCCTGACGAATCATGGCGTACGCCGGTTCGCTACGCAGTTATCCTGTTCGGACGCTACGTCTCATCATAAAAGTTTGTTACACAACAAAGGGAGCGGACACGATGTCCGCGACGGGGAGTGAGAAACAGGATGTTTCTTCACGACCCAACAAAATGTATAGTTAGGACACGAAAAAGATAAGTTCATACCAGAAAACATAATCAATAAACAGAAAAAGTTTACTCCATGAAAGCCCCGCGGCGTATGAGGTGCAAGGCACTCCGCCGTCTGAGGAGCGGGGGGTTCTGCGAAGGGGTGCCCGGCTGCACCCCTTGCGATGATAAGTATTATACCAAAATAATTACCCTTACGGCAGGTTGCCGTAAAAAACCTCCACAGCAGTCCGCTGTAAAATCCAGTATGTTGTTATAGGAACCTTACCAGGCTCTCCTTTACACTTTTCCAGAATCCGACCGCATCATCTGAAAGAAGTTTATCAAGCTCTGACCGGGAATAAACGAGTATATCTGTTGAAGGTACAAGATCAAGCAGATCAGCGAATTCAAAAGCTCTTTCCTGAAACGGTTTTTCAGTCTCTTTTACAAGAATAATATCGACATCGCTGAATTTATTGAAAGCATCACCGGTGATGCTGCCGAAAAAATAAGCTTCATCGACTCTCCCCTTGAGAGAGGCTATAAGCTTTTCCAGATATATCTCTTTTGTCATGCCGAAAAGCGGGTCGCGCTCTGTCTTTAAAAGTATATTGTTATTCATTAAAATAACTTCCGGCGAAATCGAGAATTTTAGCCGCCAAACCTACCGCTTAATCGGCCTGTTCTCTGGTATAGTACTCAAACGGGGCACCGCTGGGGAAGGCATCAGGGTATCTTGTGCTGATATAATAAAGATCAAGTCTCTTGGCTATGTTTTCTATTTCGCCATTAATGCCGAGACTTCTTGCAATTTCCAGAACTGAATTTGATTTAACCATATCAAAATCCTTGTAATACGCTACTGTCTTAAGTGATTTTTCAGCAACCTGATGGCAAATAAAACAGACCTGAGCGAACTTTTCGTTAAGCAGAGTATCCTTTGCCCATTGAAAATCATTTTGAGCCTGTTTATACCAGTCATGCGCCCTGTTTTTCATTTCTGTAATACCCCGCTGATTATGCTGCTGTTCTTTGAATAAGCAATATTAAAGGGAATTAGTCAAGAATGATAATTCAGCAGAAATCTGATATGCCGTAAAATTATAAAAACTTCCGGTTTTCTGCCGGCTATAAGATCTTTTCTAATTAAAAATTTTTTCTCACATTGAGAATTGATTATATTATTGGAAAATACTTTTACCGAAACCGGAGACCATCATGGAACAGAAACCTTTAAAAGTTGGTGATACAGCGCCCGATTTTACATTGAAGAACCAGAACAGAGAGGAGATAACTCTCGGCGGACTGCGCGGAAAAAAAGTCCTTGTTTCGTTTCATCCCCTCGCCTGGACGCCGGTGTGTGAAATACAGATGAGGTCGCTTGAAATCAAGCAGGATATTTTCAGCAGCCTGAACCTGGTGCCGCTGGGTCTCAGCGTCGACAGTCAGCCGTGCAAGCTGGAGTGGGGGAGACATCTCGGGATCAAAAAACTCGACCTCCTTGCCGATTTCTGGCCGCATGGAGGCGTCGCCTCGAAATTCGGAGTCTTCATCGAAAAGGCCGGGATATCTGGAAGGGCCAATTTTTTGATAGATGAGCAGGGGAAGATAATATTTGCACGGATTTACGAAAGCTCAGAGATTCCCGATATCGAAGAGATAATCAGATTTCTGCGAAAGTAATAGAAACAGAGGGTAGGTATGGAACGGAAAGAGACATTGCGGTTTATACCGGGATATATTTTCGGGATAACAGTTTTTATGTTTATAATACCGGCACTGATCTTCTGCGCAGCGTACTTTTCTGCGCCGGTTTTTCAAAGCTTTCTCTTTGACGATGACAGAATCGGAGCCCTTCTCGCCCTGCTGTTCTGTATTCCAGGGACTGTTTTTATGGTCTGGTCGAATATGGTACTTTTTAAAACAGGTAAAGGGGGCCCGGCTGAAGGTTTTGGAATTGAAATAAGCCCGAAAACAAAATTTCTCGTAACGGACGGGCCGTACCGTTACACGAGAAACCCTATGGTCTTCGGGGCTTTCTGCATGTATCTTTCTCTGGTGTTTATCTACAACTCCTGGGGATCGCTGCTTCTTGTGATCCTGTTTCTCCCTGTTGCGATTCTCTATCTTAAAAAATCGGAGGAGAAAAGAATGGTAAGGGATTTCGGGGAGGATTATATCATGTACCGCGACAGAGTTCCGCTTTTTTTTCCTCTCCCGCCGAAGAGATGACCGCTACTCGTTGAAGTCACTCTTTATCCTTCGTAAAACTTTTCTGATAGAGTCGTAATCGAAGCCCCGTCCTCGGAGAAAATTCGACACCTTCACGAAGCTGTTCTCTTTGTCTTTGACCGAGTTGTATTTTTTAACTGCAAGTTCGTACAGAGCGTCCTCGTCCGTGACATTCGCGCCAGATTCCCTGATAACCTTATCTATCGTCTTTCTGTCGATCCCCTTCCGGTAGAGGTCCCGTACGATTATATCTTTACCCGATTTTCCGGTTTTCATTTTAGTCTTAACAAGCGACATCGAATAATCGTAGTCGTTAAGATATCCCTTATTTTTCAGATAACTCAGAGTTTCTTCTATATGCTTTCCGGAAAAGTTTTTCTTTTTCAGATACTGGCGCAGTTCATCGACCGATCGTCCCCGCACAGCAAGATGGCTCAGAGCTTTTTCCATACATTCGAACCTTTTCGATTCTTCGTAGAGTTCCATATACCCCTCGGCGGTGAGTTCCGTACCGGAGGAGAGTTTATACATCGAATATGTTTCGACAAATATCCTCAGTTTTTCGCTGTTGTCCAGTTCGAGCTGAACATGGTTGTCTTTAAAAGTCAGTTTAATAATTACCGGCATAGATCCTCTTGCGGAACTCCGCATTTCGTAGTTCAGCGTTTTATTATCTAACGATAAAAGTGATTTGTAAAGCAAACTTTATGTTCACTGAATATATAAGGCAGGAGATGGGACAAAAAAAGGATGCATGACGCATCCTTTTTTTCTGTGTATATGGTAAATATATTAACGTTTCGAAAACTGGAATCTTTTTCTCGCCTTTTTCTGACCAGGCTTTTTCCTTTCAACCTTTCTTGCGTCACGGGTGATGAAACCTGCTTCCCTGAGGGGCTTTTTGAGTTTCTCATCTGTCTGTACAAGACATCTCGCGATACCCATCTTAACAGCACCGGCCTGTCCTGACCATCCGCCGCCGCATACGTTAGCCATTACGTCATAATTCTCAAGCTGGCCTACATGCTCAAGGGGCTGTCTTACTATAAGGCCAAGAGTCATTCTTCTAAAATATTCGCCGATAGGTTTTTTATTGATTATGATCTGCCCGGTTCCCGGCTTGAGCCATACCCTTGCAACCGAGGTCTTTCTTCTTCCTGTAGCATAAATCTTTTCTGCCATTTAAATTTCTCCTTTAAAATCCCGTATACTATAGATTGATAATTTCCGGTAACTGTGCATCGTGAGGATGCTTGCTGCCTGCATATACTTTCAGATTTGTGATCTGCTTTCTTGCAAGTCTGCTTTTCGGGAGCATTCCCTTAACAGCGTGCATGATTACAAATTCAGGTTTCTCTTTCATGTATTTCTTAATGTTGGTAAATCTTTCTCCGCCCGGAAATCCTGTGTGTTTAAAATAATCTTTATCAGTGGATTTTGATCCTGTAAGAATTACTTTCTCCGCGTTGATAACGATAATATTATCACCCATATCGAGATTCGGGGTGTATTCAGGTTTATTTTTTCCTCTGAGAATGATAGCGATCTCGGTTGCAAGTCTTCCAAGAACTTTCCCTTCCGCGTCTACGACGTACCATTTTTTCTTAATTTCCGCTTCTTTCATCGAATAAGTCTTTTGAATATCCTTCATCTAAAAGCCTCTCATACTGTGTAAATTCTTGATTTTATCATTATTTTTTTTAGATAACCTGATGTGGTTAAAGGACTAAACTGTCACACCGCAATTGGGTACGGGGAAGTAATCACTTTTACATTAAATTATATAAAAAAACAGTTTTTGCAATATTTTTGCGTAACAATGGTATAAAACAATATATAGCCGTAAACCTGTCAACGAAATTAATGACAAAATTTATTCAAATTAGAATTAATTCAAGGGAATTAATCCGCTTTTAATGAAATTTTCCGGGAGAATGGTTTTTATTCCGCGACTTTGGTTAAAGCTCTTTCCGGTTGTATTTTTTATTCTGATTATGTCGTATTAAATGGAGTTCCCTTTCTTTTTCTGAATTTTCAGGCACAGTGAGAGTCTTTCCGGAGAGTAAAATAGCTCTGGTCCTGAAATTTTGATTGAGTAAAACAGGATATATTGTTAAATAGAATTATCAGTGAAATTTATCTCCGGGGCGGAAAACATGAAAAATCTGAAAATACTTTTTACAATATCATTATTAATACTGGCCTTCTCCTCCGGCAGTGCCTTCGAGCTGCCTGACAGCGTAAGCGGCTATAAAATTCCGAAACCTACTGCTGAAATTGTGAATTTCGACATTCAGGAGATCAGTCTCACAGATGTTACGCTTCTGTTTGATATCGAGATAACCAACCCGTATCCTGTTAAACTGAAACTGAGCAGGGTCGATTCAGCTTTTTTTGTAGAGAACAGACAGTTTTTCAAGACATCCTCCGATAAGCTGAAAATTAGGCCAAAAGGGAAGGAGACGACAAGACTGCTGGTAAATATAAAGTATGCCGATATGGCCAATATTGTCAAAGATTACAAAGACAAGGACTCTCTTGAATGTGTTGTCGATATGATAATAGTGATCCCTCTGCCGAAAAGCGTCTCCAGTATAGCTAAAGATGTGACGTTCAAATTCCAGCTTAAAAAGAATGTTCCGGCGATAAAACCTGAAATCAACATCGCGAACTTCACGGTTGTCAAACCGTCAAAGGCCGATATCGAGGCCGCTATAAAAAAATCCGCGAAGAAGAACCTCAATGCCGATGCTATTACGAATATGTTCGGAGCGATAATAGACGGAAAAAATCCGGCAAAGGTAATAGACCCTGCTGATCTTGATCTAAAACTGAAAGTAAATTTCGACGTGGTGATGAAGAATAAAACAAAGGCGGCCCTCTTCTTCAACGATCTGAAGTACGATTTTAAAGTAAACAGCAGCAGGCTCGTTGAGGGGACTACAAAAGATATTCAGAACAGAGAGGGTGAGTACACTCTCAGCATCGGGAACGAGTTCAGCTCAAAAGCTCTCGGCAAGGCGATAATGAAAGCGTTTAATGACGGAAAGGGGGATTACAGCCTCACCGGATATTCGATGGTGAAGTTTCCCGACAAGATAAAGAAAACCCCGCTGAAACTGAATTTTGACGAGAAGGGTCCGCTTTCTATTAAATAGATCGAAAAGCAGACTTATTTTTAATAGTGTTTATTAAAACTTATCGGTTAAAGATTTTATAAAATTTTGGTTACCTGCCGGTAAAATCCCGCTTGATTATTTATAAAAATGATTGAATAAATGTTCAATTATCCTTTCATTATGACACCGGAGTGTCCGGCTGTATTGATTATTTAAAAGCCGGGTGACAGGATTTATCAGAAACAAAAAAATATATAAAAATCGAAGGTTTTTATGAAAAATCGGAAACTGTTTTTAAATGCATTAATTTTACTGTTAGTATGCACAGGATTGTTTATAAATTTATCGTGCGGTAAAGAAAAATCGCACAAAACTGAAGTAAGTTATGAAGATGTGACCATTCCGGCTGCCGGGGGTACGGTTACCTCTGACAGCGGGATTACTATTACAGTTCCGGCAGGGGCTGTGTCTGTAGACACAGCCATCCGTATAAGGGAGGTCCCGAAGAGTGAGGCTCTTACCGCTCTTTCACCGCTCGGCATATCTGAGTCAGATGTTATTTTCTCATTTGAAGCTCTCCCCTCCGGCCTGACTTTTGACGAGCCGATTACTGTAAGTGCACCGGTTGATGATGATCTTGCCGGTATCATTCCCGTAGTGCATGAAATTGATTCAGCTGCAAAAAGCTATTCTCTCGTAGAAACTGTTATATATTCCCGCCCATCCCAGGGTACTATCGAGTTTGAGGTTTCTCATTTTTCGTCGTATGCAGTTACGGCGGGACGTCAGGTCGCGGACAGTGAATGCACCGCTACGCCATGCCGGTGCGGCGCGATTAAAGTGGAGCAGTCGGATATTTCACAAACCTGCAGTAACGGTGATTGCGAAAAAAATGAAAGTAAGGTCAGCGTCCAGTTCCTTGAATGCGACGGACAGCCTGTTGAAAACTCAACCCTAAAAGAACTCAGCGCCGGTTGTCTTCCTGAACTTGAACTTACATCCGGAGCATCTGCTGTATCGGAAAATGAGAACACCGGCGTGACCGCCGTGCTGTCGCTCGGATGCGGTTCGCTTGCTGATCAGCCGGTGGATATTAACAGCAATTCGCTTGGAACAATAAATCCTACGGCGCTTACAACCGATTCAAACGGTTCAGCTGTGACAACCTTCACTGCGGGTGACAATGAAGGTACAGCTGTTGTCACAGCCCGCTCTACAGCCAGCTGGTACCCGTATTCTATTACCGCAGGATCAGAGACGTATAACGGCCCGATGAGAACACTAAGTGTTTCGAAGACGGTGAACATTAAAGTAAAAAAAGCTGATGAAATATTCAGGATCGATTTATCAATTACAGGAACAAACCTGAATTATTACAATTCAGCGATAGGCGGAACGTATTATTACGATTTTACAATCGCGTCGTATCTGGCGAATTGTTCATTTGAGGTAACCCTTTTCGGAAGTGATACGGATGGTGAAGTGACGCTGGAGAGCAGCGGCACCGGGACGCAGCAGATCGGGTCAATAACGGTTGCCCGGAATTCAAATACACCTGTTTCATATGTTCAATGTACAGCCGCAAGTCTCGGCAGCGTCAACTGTCCGTCGACTTTTTCATTTAAAACTATGCCATGTATTTCGTATGTGGATCTGACAACGCGGAGCGGGGAATTTGCTCTCTGTCCGCCGGCTCTGGACTGTGAAGAGGGTACGGGATATGATGATGTATTCTGTTCATGGGTCATCAATCATTCACTGTCTACTTATGGCGGTGAACCGGTTAACTATAACAATACGTATGAAATGAAGGTTTTCTACCAGATGACCGGATCTGCAAATGAACCGTTTCCCTTTGAACTGGAAGACGGGTATACAGGGAGCGGAGAGGTTTACAGCGGGGCTCTCTTAAATCCGAAAATGACATATACGCTGACTGTTACAAAAATTAAATAGTTTAAGAATTTTTATATTCGTAAAATTCTGAAATAAAAAAGTAAGCTTTAACGCAGGATTTGTAAGACCTGCAGAGTTTTATCTGAAAACTCTGCAGGTAATATGCCAGGTTAAGATATTATTTATTACCGAATTTTTCTTTATGCGTGAATTCGGAGATCTCGCGGCGTTTCGGGCCCTCTTTTTTAAACTCCACAGGTTTCCCTATGGGCAGGATTCCAAGGACCTCATAGGGCGGCTTTACGTTCAGCAGCTCAGCACATCTGTTATGATCGAGCAGGCCGACAACAACGGTTCCAAGACCTATATCGTGAGCCGTCAGAGCGATATTCTGAACGGCTATTCCGAGATCGAACATATACCATGAATCGTACTTCGTTCTTTTTTCTCCGTCCCTGTAGCCTGGGAGGTCGCTTTTACCGCAGAACGCGATCAGTACGGATGCGGACTCGGCCCCTTTTCTTGCGGGATTTGTGTCAGAGAATGTTTCGACTACTTTATGGATCAGTTCCCTGTCGCGAATGATAATGAATTCCCAGCACTGGGTATTTGACCATGACGGCGCCCACTGTGCCGCCTCGAGCAGTTTATGTATCTCTTCATCCGTTACATAATGATCTGTGAATTTACGTACAGACCTTCTAGTCATTATCGCGTCATGCAGTTCCATAATTCACCTCTCGTATAATTAATTTTTAATTTCCATGGTTTCGGCTCCCGGTGATCTCTTTTATTAATCCGATAAAATTTCCGGTCTGCCCGGTGATTGCAGTCAATATCTGATCTGCGGATATGTTTTTTCCGGTAAAACCGTGCAATTCCTTTTCTATAATTTTTCCAAGAGTGCCGGGAGAGAACAGTCTGTATTCTGATGAATAGATTATGTCAAATTCTCCTCGTACTGTTTCTGTCAGAGCGGAATGGTATGGTGTAGGATTAAGGGCCGCTATTGAGCATCCGCAGGCGTGAGCCTCAAACATAGTGAGCCCGAAGTGGGTGATAATTATTTTTGTCCGTGAAATGACTCCGGCATAAGACATATCCCCGTCGAGAGCAGGACCGGTTAAACGGACCGCTCTTCCCGCGGCCAGAAGAACGGATGATGCGCTTGCAGGAATAGATCTGCCTATTGAGGATAGAAGTTCCGGCGACGGATCAAATCCGGCATAAACCGCTACGTCTATATCTTTCAGCAGCGGTCCGTTCTCTTTCAGAAGAGAGATCCCCTCCATAAAATTATATCCGTATAGGAAATGTGAAGTATCAGGCCTAACCTCTTTTGCCGTGCCTGATGGAACAGGTAGCAGGCTGATTGAATGGTCCGCGGCCTTTGCACCCTCGCCGGAGTCGTCTATCACCAGTACCGGTGCAGTTTTCTGAAGCAGCGAGATCTCTTCGATAGTTGAATCCCTCATATCCCGGATAATAAGTACTGCGTCATGATCGATCCTTTCTGTCAGCAGCGACCTGAATTTTTCGGGGAAAGGATGAGTGTTCTGTCTGAGATATATTAAAGCGGAAAAGACGCCGTCTTCGTTAAGCCTGACTGCCAGGTTGAGCATCCTCTGGGCGTGTCCGGTTCCGAGGATCCCCCCTGTGCCGGTTATGATGATGATTTTATTTTTTTCCATGACTGTAATGCGTCATCGGCCTCTGTTCGACGCTGCTGTTGATCAGCCGGAGATCGGGATTTTTCTTTATGAAATTTATAACATCGGCGAGTTCAATCGGTTCATTGTCGTAGAGCTCGTTGAACAGTATCTCCATCAGTTTGAAGTCTTCGGCCGTGTCAACAGTCAGTCTCAGGTCGGGAAACGGATTTGCTATCGGGGACTGGTATTTTACAATTTTAAACAGTTCGGGGTGTTCCTTTATGAAAGGTGTTACATGTTCCCGGTGGTGTCCCTCTCTCCCTTTGAGATACGCCTCGTAGAGTGCGCTCTTTCTGATCACCTCTACACCTGTCCCGACAGGGATGCCGCTTGTAGTGCAGTGGTCTGCATCCTGCTCTAAGGCATACTTCAGCGCATTTGATGCTGATATGTGATCGGTCAGGGGGTTGTCTCCGGTTATACGTATTATGTAATCGCAGTCGATCTTTTCAGAGGCCTGGAAGTATCTTTCCAGTACGTCATCCTCCGATCCGGTGAAGGACTTTATACCGCACTCTGACGCAAGGCTCAGCAGGGGTTTATTCTCTTTACCGCGTCCTGTGGCGAGTATTACTGTTTCGACACCATCTATGTTCAACGCATGCTGAATCACGTGATAGGTCATGGGCCTGCCGCAGAGCTCCATAAGGGCTTTTGACGGGAGTCTGGTCGATGATATACGGACCTGTATTATAGCCGCTGCTTTCATATTACCGCTGATTATCAGAAATTAAATGTATACCATTCGTCGCAGTTTTTGCAGTCAGGTTTTGTCTGAAAGTTCCCTCTGTAATCTTCAAGGAACGCCTTTTTCTGCCTGTCCCAGATATCTGCAAGGGGCATGCTGTTTATGTTGCCGTAGGAGCTCTCTCCGTCAATGTCCTGCTTGCAGAAGGAGACTGTGCCGTCGGAGAGCAGATAGAGGTCCCTCTGCAGATGCCAGCACGGGGTCCTCCTGACGGGGGAGAGATCGGAATACCGCCTGTCGGGGATCCTGCCGCCGTAGATATTCTGTTTCTGCAGTATGATCGGTATTTTTTCCCTCTCCCAGAAATCGTAATACCTGTCGAGGTATGACTTTATGTCGTTCTCTTTTGCGAACTCGTCCGTTTCATTGATCTTCATAATCTGTATGTAGACCCTCTCCCCTCCGGAGTTGAGCTCGGCGAGGGACCGCAGGTTCTTCAGAACTGTATCGTACCCGTCGGTGTTGTGAAACCTGATGTATGATTCTCTGTCGAGGCCGTTATTGTTGATTATTACTTTTACACGTGAGTTTTCCGGTTTTGAGATGAAAGTCTTGAAATTGGAATCTCCCTTCAGGCCGTTTGTTTCGATTATCAGCTGTTCTACAAGCTTTTCTTTCAGCGCGCCTTCCATCAGCGCGTAGAATTCAGGGTGCTCCATCGGTTCTCCGGAACCGCTGAAACAGAGGGTGTAAGGTACAGCAAATTCCCTCATTCCGTCCAAAACGGCGGAGAGGGTTTTCATATCGATTGCTTTATGTTCTCCTGAGGTAAGGGACTTTCTGTAACAGAAGATACAGTCAAGGGAGCACTTCCCAGTGATTTCAAGTTCTACGTAAGACGGCCCGGTAAAGAGACACTGAGGATTTGACTCTATCAGCTCCTTTACTTCACTGTAAGGGGGTATGGAGTTTTTAAGACTGTAGATGTTCTCCATTATTCTGCGTTCCCTCGGACTGTTCAGGCGGAAGGAGATCCTCTTGCTGCGGATATCCGGCTCCTTGTAAAAGAGTTCCACATCGAATTTGTTTATGTTCGAGCGTATCACCTTTCCTATGGGAAGGGTCTTCTCATCTGTTTCAGGCAGCTGGTCTACAAGTTCGCGCGAGATGATTTCACTTGCGAAACCGTCGGGCAGATTTTCAGAGAAGGTAAATTCAGCGAGATATCCGGTGTGTATTTCAGACATCTCCTTTAAGATTTCAGGATCAAAAAAAGGGGAATCGCCGTATATGACAGCAACGTGTTCAGACGAAGTTTTTGAGAAGAAATTTTTCCAGAAATTTATATCCCCGTCCCCTTCGCGGACAAAGGAGTTTTCTGAACCTTTAAGCTTTCCGTTGTAACCGGAGCTGATTGAGTAGTATATTCTGGTCCGGGGATTTGAGGCTGTGATCTTCTGTTGAATCATCTCGGGGACAAAGGAACCGTTGAATAGAAGGTCCATGTCGTCAGCATTATCTTCGATAAATATTATTGCATCAATGTTTTCTGTCGCCACCAGACATCTACCTCTGTTATAGCTTTATAAGGAATACGAGTTTATCCTTTTACATAACCTTCCATATTGATTTTAATGGAGGATTCCTCTTTTTTCTGCTTCACCCATTTTTTAAACTGCAACTGGGCATTCTCGCTGTACAGTTTGTACATTATCATCTTTTCAACTTTTTCGTATGTCACAGGCCTTTTATCGAGAAACTTGACGATATGGTATCCGAAACCGGACTTGAATACAGTTGAGATCTGGCCGTTTTTCGTCATTCTGAAAACGTTCCCTGCAAAGTAGGGATCAAGCTGCGCCAGCATCTGCCAGTCGAGGTCTCCGCCGTTTTTTGCTGATTCAGGATCCTGCGAATATTTAACAGCGAGGGATTCGAAAGATGACGGATTGGAGATTATCTGCTTCCTTATCTCCTCCGCCTTTGTGTTGGCATTTTTTTCATCCGTCAGAGAATCGCTTTTGGGAATAATCAGTATATGTTTTACATGCACTTCGTAGCCGAGTTTCGACTTATTTGCGTTATACCATTTTTTCGCTTCGTCGGGAGAGGGCGGTGTCGCCCCGATCGCAATCGACATCAGCTGTTCACGGGCTATGTTGACCTTCATCTCTTCAAAGAAGGAGAAGAAGTCTATCTTCTCTTTTTTTTCTATAAAATCGATAAACTTTTTTAAATCGGGGTCTTTTTTGAAATTCAGGTCAAACCTGTTCTCCATGTATTTTTCCATATTTTTTGAAACCCGCTCGACGACCTCATTAAGCTCCTTTTCATTGTTTACCTTTGTGCTGAAAAACCTGGACATCGCTCCCTCGAGCTGATTAATAATTCTTTTATCGGAGAGGAGTATAGATTCCTTCTGAGCGGTTTCAAATACTATTTCAGATTCAATCATCTGATCGAGGATCCGGCTTTTTTCAAAGTCAATCTGCGCCGGCGAGATCTTCTTCATAGTTTTAAGCCTTTCGAGCTTCTGGTTTACATCGCTCTCCATGATTGCCCTGCTGTTGACCACAGCGAGGACCCTTTCATATTTATCCCACGGGAATGCTGAAAGTGGAAGAAGTAAAACTAAAGGTATAAGGATTGTAATGGATTTTATTTTCATAGATTTTCCGTCTGCTTGCTGTTTGTTTATATCTAACTTCTGAACATAAATTATGCAACTGTTTTTTAATAATCCCGCCGGAGTCCGGCCCTGTTGCGGGACTTCAGTCTGACGGGTTATATCAAATCAGGGGCCGCCGGTAAAAAACCGCTTTATGGTCAGAACTTTATAATACCGTCCTGAATGCGGGCGGTATTATCAGTGCTTTTTTTTATCTTTTTTCCTGTTCTTGTAGAGCAGGTATTCTATTCCGTCCACGAGTGCCATCCATGATGCCTCTATCAGGTTTGACGAAACTCCCACCGTTCCCCAGTGGTCAGATCCGTCGGTCTGGTCTATCAGTACCCTTACGCTGGAATCTGTTCCCCTGTTGTCTTCAAGGACACGGACCTTGAAGTCGGCAAGGTGCATATCTGCGATTTCGGGATAGAATTTCGTCAGGGCCTTGCGGAGAGCGTTGTCTATCGCGTTTACAGGACCGTTCCCGTTTGCCGCAGTATGTTCGAGCATTCCCCCTACCTCGACCTTGATTGTGGCCTCGCACTCGAGCTTGTTGTTCTCGTTCATCTCTGTTATCATTCTGAATCCGAGAAACTTGAAGAAAGGGGTAAACTCTCCGGTCGCCTCTCTTATTATTAGTTCGAACGAACCCTCGGCCGCTTCGAACTGGAACCCTTTCTCCTCGAGATTCTTTATCTTTTCCAGCACCTTCTTTGAAAGATTTATATCTCCTTCGATATTGATGCCCAGTTCTTTCGCTTTGAATTCGACGTTGCTTTTACCCGAGAGTTCCGAGATCAGGACCTTTCTCCTGTTTCCGGTAATCGAGGGATCTATATGTTCATATGTCCTGGTGTCCTTCTGCAGCGCCGATACGTGAATTCCCCCCTTGTGAGCGAAGGCGTTGTCCCCTACATATGGACGGTTTTCAACATGCGGAAGGTTTGCTATCTCGCTTACGAACCTGCTCACTTCAGTGAGATGCTCAAGCGCCGAGGCTGATACGCAGTCATAACCCATTTTCAGGACCAGGTTTGGTATAAAAGTCGTGAGGTCGCAGTTGCCGCATCTCTCGCCGTAACCGTTGATTGTACCCTGTACCGAAACGGCTCCAGCTTCAACGGCGTACATAGAATTTGCCACCGCCACTCCTGTGTCATTATGAAAATGCCCGCCGAGCGGAGTTTTGACCTTTGAGAAAACGGAAGAAGTTATCCTGAAAACCTCCGAGGGTATTGTTCCGCCGTTGGTATCGCACAGAACCAGCATGTCGGCCCCAGCTTCGGACGCCTTTTCGATGCACCGCAGGGAGTAGTCGCTGTTTGCCCTGTAGCCGTCGAAAAAATGTTCTGCATCAAGAAAAACGGTAAAACCGAGATCCTTGAGGTATGCAACAGAGTCATATATCAGCATCAGGTTTTCATCGAGTTCCATATTAAGCGCCTTGGTTACCTGGAAATCCCAGGTCTTGGCGACAATCGTCAAAACATCGGCCCTGGATTTTACAAGGGACTGGAGGATGATGTCCTCGCTGCATTTGTACCCTTTTCTCCTTGTTGATCCGAACGCGGCAATTTTTGAATGATCGAGTTCCATATTACGGATCTCTGAAAAATAGTTATCGTCCTTCGGATTTGATCCCGGCCATCCCCCTTCGATATAGTCAACCTTGAGCCAGTTCAGAATTTTTGAAATATTCAGCTTGTCCTGAATTGAAAGAGATATCCCGACGGTCTGAGAGCCGTCACGAAGAGTAGTGTCATATATGCTTATTAATTTTTTAGACATATTTCCCTATCATATCCTGTATTACTGCAAATAATGCATCATTTTTACTGCTATGTTATATTTCAAGTAATTTTTCTGATCCAGGGGATTATATACTCCGGTTAAAAACCCGATATTTTCAGGGAGAAAGCGGGGTTTTTTTTACGGATCCGAAGATAGTTATTAAATAGTTGACCGTGAAAGTTTCCGTTTATTTTACTGATTTTAATTTTAATATGGTACCGGAATGGATATGAAAAGATTTATAAAACTTATGATGCCGTCAGCATTTTATATTCTCACTATATTTTTTCTCAGCTGTTCAAACTCGTCAGAGTCTATGTACAACAGGATGCTGAACAGATACGAGAGCGGAAAAGAGGGAAATATTTCACTGATGGCGGAAAAATTTCTTATGGCCTTTTCCGAAAACCAGATCAGTTACGATGAACTGTTTTTTAATAAAAGCGTGATATTATCGATAAAGAATAAGGATATAAAGATCGTTTATCCCGAGAAGGTCGGCATTAACGGGGATAAAAGTATAAGCGAAAAGATCAGTTTTGCGGATATGAACAGCGAGAATATCGTTCTTGGAAACAGCAAGGGTTTCTGCGTATTCGATACAGATGGTGATCCTCATACTGTGTATAAGTCTGAAAAGGATGAGAGAATCGACGCCGTTTCGCTGAAAGGGAAGAATATAATTTTTCTCTCAAATGGTAAAATTTCAGAGCTGTACTACGGAGACAAAAAAGTCAGGAGGATGGACCCCGGTGAGTATCATTCCCCCTATAAGAAATATTTCAGGTCAGCGATATCCGTTTCTGACAGGTTTATCGCTCTTGCAACAGGGATAGCCGGTTCATATTACATAAGCGTTTTTGATGCCGCGACGGGAAGTTCATTAATGAAAAACATAACAGCCTCATCTTCAGAGCTGAATATCAATGATAACAGCCTCTCCTATGTCAGAGGTGGGACAGGAATCTGGTCGGTGGAAAAATATGAGCTGCCGTCAAAAAAAAGAAGCCAGATAAGGGGAGTAGGAAAAATAGATAACATATTTATCGCCAGGGACGGTTTTATAACAGTCAGCGGCAGGAAATATATGATAGAGGGCTTTAACGGTGAAAAAGGTATCATGCCGCAGGAGTGGAACATAATCGGAATCTGCAGAAATATTGTATTAATTGAATACGGTAAGGTTGTCTATTTTTTAGATTTTCCTGTATTAATGCAGAAAATCAGAGAGCTTAATGAAAAAACCGGCGAGAAAATTCACTAAAATGTTTTTTTTCATTGATCGCAGGGAGTACATGTATCATGAATGTCCGCTCCTCCATAGAATGGATGCGGTTTTTTCGCGATTTTTATAAAAACAAGAAGAGTAATTATCACTATCAGAGATATAATAGCAACAATCAGCAGATTCATCGTTTTATTGTCATTTAAGTACATCCTTTCCTCCGGATTTCCTCCGCTGTTCAATTAACGGATAGAAAATTTATTTTCTCTGATGGAACTGTCATATATGCATATATATATTAAGTAACAAAAAAAGCTTGCACTGGACACTAATTCTATACTCAATATAATAAAAGCAAAGAAAAATTTTAAGGTTAATAAAAAAATGAAAATGCTCAGAAACGATCTCTGCTGGTGCGGGAGCGGTAAAAAATATAAAAAGTGCCATATGGAATCGGATGCTCTGTCAGAAACAACCCCTGTGAAGGATATGAAACCTCCGCGCGGGATTAAAATAAAAAAACCGGCAGAGATTGCCGGCATCACAAAAAGCTGCCGGCTGACGGCGGATGTGCTCGATATGGTTTCTGAGAGGATAAAAGAGGGTATCACTACCGACGAGATAAACACCTGGGTACACGATTTTACAATAAGCAGAGGGGGGATTCCGGCTCCTCTCGGTTATAACGGATTCCCGAAGAGCGTCTGTACGTCGCTCAATAATGTTATCTGTCACGGAATTCCCGATGATACGGTTATCAAAAACGGCGATATTATCAATGTTGATGTGACCTGCATTCTGAACGGTTATTACGGGGACGCCAGCAGGATGTTTATGATAGGAGAGGTCAGCCCTGAGGCGGAAAAGCTTGTGAGGGTTTCGAAGGAGTGTCTTGATCTTGCGATACAGCAGGTAAAGCCGTACAGGGATTTCGGTGTGATCGGTGAAATTATCCAGAAACATGCCGAACTGAACGGTTTTTCAGTTGTCAGGGATTACGGCGGACACGGTATCGGGATAAACTTTCATGAAGAGCCGCATGTGCATCATTATAACAACGGCTACAGGGGGATCGCGATGTTCCCCGGAATGATCTTCACGATTGAACCGATGATCAATGCAGGAAAATATCAGACAAGGCTGCTCAGAGACGGGTGGACGGCTGTAACAACTGACGGTTCTCTGTCATCCCAGTGGGAGCATACTGTGTGTGTTACAGAAACCGGGGTGGAGATTCTGACTGTCAGCGACAAAAAAGCGGTATAATCTGCTAAGCAGAAACATTTAACAATAATTGAGAAAGGATTAATAAAATATGAGAGGTTCAGGTTTAGACAATTCCGGAAGCTGGGTAATGAAAATTATATTTATGAATGTAATTGTGTACCTGCTCCAGAGCATATATTCAACAACAGCGGTTTCATATGAGATCCCTTTCGGCAGCCAGACTGCCGTCAACCAGATGCCGCTGATGACATTCTATCTCGGACTGACGCCGGTACTTGTTCTGACAAAATACTATGTGTGGCAGTTCGGTTCGTACATGTTTCTTCACGGGGATTTTTTCCATATATTTCTCAACATGTATGCTCTGATGCTTTTCGGCCTTCCGGTAGAGCAGCTGTGGGGTTCAAAAAAATTCGTATTTTACTATTTTTTTACCGGAATAGGGGCCGGTATTGTTATATTCCTGATGAATGTTCTGCTCGGCGGAGCGGGGGCTTATATACCGACCATCGGAGCCTCGGGGGCGGTGTTCGGCCTACTGCTCGCGTTCGGAATCCTTTTCCCCGACGTGGAACTTCTGGTGTTCTTCTTCATTCCCATGAAGGCTAAGTTTCTTGTGGTGCTGTACGGCGGGATTGAGCTTTTTGCTCTGATCTCTTCCGGCACAAGCAGCAACGTATCACATATAGGCCACCTAGGAGGGATAGTTTTCGGACTGATATTCTTCTTTACCGCAAGGAGGAGGGGGATAACCTTTTCTGCGAAAAAGATCAGGGCGAGACTGGGGAAGGAGATTAAAGAGAGAGACAGGATCATTAACCTTGATAACAGTTCGTCGGCACAGAAACTCTCCGTCATTCTTGAAAAACTGAAGAAGGGGGGGGCCGAGGCGATTACGGATGATGAATACCAGTATATCAAGCTGTCTGATATTCTACATGAATCGAAGAAAAACGTCTGTATCCCGGAGGATTTTGACCCGGATGACGGACACTGTAAAAAATGCGAGGCGGAGGAAGTCTGCCTTATGAGGGAAATAAAAAAATATTTATGATAAAAGTAAAGATTCAGATGCTCGACGGGGCTTCTCTGCCTGAATACCAGAGCGCCGGTTCGGCCGGGGCCGATCTCCGCGCGATGCTGAAGGAGCCAGTAATACTCGCCCCAGGTAAAACGGCGCTGATCCCAACGGGATTATTTATCGAGATCCCGGAAGGGTTCGAGGCGCAGATCCGCCCCAGGAGCGGGCTCGCTCTGAAGCACGGGATAACTTTTTTAAACTCACCCGGAACGATAGATTCGGATTACCGCGGCGAGATTAAAATTATTATGACGAACTTCGGAGAGGAAAATTTTAAGATAGAAAACGGGATGAGAATCGGACAGATTGTGTTCGCGCGCGTTTTCAGGGGAGAATTTATTAAGACGGAAGAATTGAACAAAACAGATAGAGACGAAGGAGGTTTCGGACATTCCGGAATATGAAGGAAAACAGTTCAAAGGAAATAAACAGGGTACAGATTATACCTCTCGGCGGTCTCGGAGCTGTCGGAAAGAATATAACGCTCTTTTCGCAGAATGATGAAATAATTATCGTTGATTGCGGCATAATGTTCCCGAGGGACGAGATGCCGGGGATCGACTATATAATACCGGACTTCACTTACATCAAGCAGAACAGAAGCAAAGTAAAAGCGATCCTCGTGACCCATGGACATGAAGACCATATCGGCGCGATAGCCTTCCTGCTGCAGGAGGTACGGGTTCCCATCTACGCAACAAAACTTACAATAGGGCTTATACAGAGCAGGCTCGAGGAGAGGCCGCTGCACTATACTCCGCAGTTTATAGAGGTCGTTCCGAGACAGGTTGAAAAAATCGGAAGCTTTACGGTGGAATTTATCGGCGTCAACCATTCGATTATAGGGGGAGTTGGTCTTGCGATAGAGACTGTCGCCGGGACGATAATTCACACGGGGGATTTTAAAATAGACTTCTCCCCTGTTGAGGGTGATGTCACTGACATATACAGGTTTGCCCATCACGGGGAGAAGGGAGTAGTGCTTCTTTTGTCAGACAGCACCAACGCGGAGAAAGAGGGATTTACCAAATCGGAATCGACAATCATCGGTACGATCTCTGATATATTTTCAGATTCGAAGGGGAGGATAATAGTCGCGTCTTTCGCATCGAATCTCCAGAGGATACAGCAGGTGTTCGATACCGCGCAGAAGTTTAACAGGAAGGTTGTAATATCGGGACTCTCGATGCAGAAGAACATAGAGATAGCGAACAATCTCGGGTTTCTTGACATCAAGGACGACCTGATTATAAACATAGAGGATGCGAACAAATACCCGAATAAAAAAATAGTAGTAATAGGTACCGGTACTCAGGGTGAACCGATGTCGGCCCTTGCGAGGATGGCCTTCGGGACCCACCGTCATTTTGTGGCGGAGAAGGGTGATACTGTCATAATAACGGCCTCGGTAATACCGGGCAACGAGAGAATGGTTACTAACATTGTAAACGCGCTGATGGAGATCGGAGTAAATGTTTATTATGACAAGGATGAGAATATTCATGTTTCGGGACACGGATCTTCAAAAGAGCTGAAGCTGATGATTGCCGTTACAAAACCGAAGTTCTTTATGCCTATACATGGAGAGTTCAAGCAGCTGAAAAAACACGCTCAGCACGCCGAGACCCTGAACATAAAAGCGTCCCATATAATAATAGCGAAAAACGGGGACATTCTGGAGCTGACTAAAAAGACGTTCAAGAAAACTGGAAATATTCCTCTTCTGGAGATGTACGTCGACGGATCTGAAATCGGCGATGTGGCCAGCGATGTGATAAAAGAGAGACACCTGATGTCTACTGACGGCGTTTTCTATGCGACGATGGTTATATCCCAGGGGATGCCTTTAAGCAGGCCCGAGATCGTGACCAAGGGTTTTATGAATAAGGACAACACGAAAATTCACGGGCAGATACAGAAGGATATCGAGGAGAAGCTTAACAGGATGCTCCGCGAAAGAAGAAATGCCGATGAAATAGAGGATTTTCTGAAAAAGAGCCTCAAAAACTACATATATAAACTGACAAAAAGAAATCCGATTATAATTGTCAGAGTAATAGAGGTATAGAAAACACCACCGGTATAGGGTAAACTGACCCCTTAAATACAGGTTTTCTGCCGGATACCTCTTCCGGCAGAAAAATGACAGAAAATCGTGGTTTTAAAAAAAGCCCTGTCTGAACACTTCATTGATTATGTCATATCATCCACTGTTTTTCCCGTTATCAGCCGATTTATAGTTATAAGAATTCCCTGAAAAGGCCGAGAATTATAAGGGCGGGAATTTCTGTATTGTCAATTACCGGTTTCTGCCGTTGTAGTATTTTTTAATGCAAGGGTAAGAGTTTTTTTAATCATTATCTCGGAGATGAACTTCCTGGTTAATTGATTTTATGGCAGTAATTACAGATCCCCGCCTTCGCGGGGATGACAATATGAAAAAGTATTACAGGTATCAGACGATTGAACTGCGGAGGGAGCGGTGCTTAAGGATAAAAGATATAAAGAGATTTCGGGAGTTCTTCTGTTCCTTGCCGGAATAATTTTTCTTCTCGGTATTTCGAGTTACGTTCAGACAGATTACACGGCCCTTGTGTTCAACAGGGCCGTTTCAAACCTCGTGGGACCGATAGGCGCGCTTATCGGACATATATTCAGGTCGGCATTCGGCATCTCTTCATATATTTTGGCGATGATGATTTTTCTTTCATCATGGTCGGTATTTGAGCATGGAGAAGTCTCTTCTGTTTCAGATAAACTGTTTGCGCTGTTTTTTCTGACGATAAGCTTCTCTTCCTTTATGGCGATAGGAAGCGCCGCGATCTACCAGAACAGCGGCGGTTTTATAGGCTACTATATATATCATTTTTTCAAGTCGATCTCCGGTCTCGTCGGGGCATACCTGATTATCGTTATAATGAACCTTGTGGGACTTATACTTCTCGGTACTGTTTCACTTTCGATGTTTTTCGAAAACGGCATATTCTCTACAAACGGAACAGGATTAAAAAAATTCTTTAACTGGATCTCGGTTAAAAGATACGATGAAGATCTGAAATCAGCGGAGATAATCGATGAGTTATATTCAAGCGGTAAAATCCCGTGGATAACACGTAAAAGAATTATAATAGGGAGAAAGGAGAACGCAGAAAAAGATCCTATAAAGTTTCTGGAGATGAATGTTACGGCAGCGGCTAAAGAACCGATCTTTAAAAGGGAGGATAAAAAAACCGACGCTGTCTTTCGTGAAAAAAATATAAGCCATGAAGAGAGAATGCTGAAAGAGGATGAGTTCGGTCTCGATGATGATTTCTCCGGCAGAATGGACGACATAACCGTTTCATCAAAGAAGGGTACAGACGCTGCGGAGAAGATTTATAATGAAGAAAACTTCAGCGATTTTGACGGGGAATTTTTAAAAAAACCGGAGATTAAAAGCAGGGCGGACAATTCTGATAATGAATTTGCGCTGAAGAAGAACAGGATATTTGAAATTGACGAGGATATCCCCGCACCGAAGGAGGAACCGGTCTATGAAGATGAGATCGAGGCAGAGGTTGAAACCGAGGCTGAAATTGAAGAGATCATAAAAAACGAGAAGATATTCAAAGATACCGACCAGGATATCGTAGAAGAGAAGGTCTTCAAAGAAGTTAAAATAAATAAAGAGTATATAATTCCGACGACGTTTTTATACAACTCTGAACCGGTCGACACCGAGACCTGGGAGACTGAGATAAAAAAGAACTCGCAGCTGCTTGTACGTACTCTGGCGGATTTTGGAATTGAATCAAGGGTAATCAACGTAAACAGAGGACCGGTAATTACCCTGTACGAGATGCAGATTGCCGCCGGTATTAAAATTACGCGCGTTGTCGGTCTTGCGGATGATATAGCGATGGCCCTTGCGGCATACAGGGTAAGGATAGTCGCTCCTATTCCGGGGAAGTCCGCGATAGGGGTTGAGCTCCCTAACAGGAAGAGGGAGATGGTTACTCTCGGCGACATCATAAAGTCGAAGTCCTATCAGGAACAGAAGGGTGCGCTTAAGGTCGCGCTCGGGAAGGACGTACTCGGATTCCCCGTAATGCTTGACCTTAAAAAACAGCCTCATCTGCTGATAGCCGGAGCAACCGGGGCCGGAAAATCGGTATGCGTTAACTCGATAATTACCAGTATAGTATATAATTACGATCCTAACTATGTGAGGTTCATTCTTGTCGATCCGAAGATGGTGGAGCTTCAGTTCTATAACGGAACCCCTCACCTTCTAACTCCTGTTATTACCGAACCTCACCTGGCGCCTGCAGTTCTGAAGTGGTCTATATTCGAAATGGAGCGCCGCTACAGGCTGCTGGCTGCGAAGAATACCAGGGATATAACATCATACAACGAAAAAGTCGCGAAAGAGAGAAAGGGGGGAGAAAAGATCCCTTTCATAGTAATCATTATTGATGAGCTTGCGGATTTAATGATGGTCGCGTCAAAGGACATCGAGGGCTATATTACCAGGATAGCCCAGAAGGCGAGGGCCGTTGGGATACACCTTGTCCTTGCGACGCAGAGGCCGTCGGTTGATATCATTACCGGTATTATCAAGGCAAACTTCCCGGCCCGTATTGCCTTCCAGGTGGCGCAGAAGACCGATTCAAGGACCATAATAGACCAGAACGGAGCGGAGAAACTTCTCGGTAAGGGTGATATGCTGTACCAGTCACCTATGAGTTCATTCCCGGTAAGGATCCAGGGGGCCTATATCTCTGAAGATGAAATAATGGAGATCGTAACTCATCTGAGGACGCTCGGAACTCCGGACTATATAGATTTTGAGGAATCGATCTTCCAGGATGAGGACGGCGAGATCAACGAGGAGAATGACGAACTTTTTGTAGAGGCTCTGAAGATCATTGAGGAGACAAGGAAGGCCTCCGCGTCATATCTGCAGAGAAGGCTCAGTATCGGGTATAACCGCGCCGCGCGTATCATCGAGAAGATGGAGGAGCTTGGATACATAGGTCCGCAGCAGGGGAGCAAGCCGCGCGATATTTTTATCTGAGGATAATCCGGCAGGTTTTTTACAGTTGTCTTGATGATACATCCCGAAGAGGGATATCCCCCTTCAGTCAGTCTCTGTAAAATTATTTCCTCTCACCCGGGACTTCGCAGTTTTGTCAGGATTTGGTTTCTTCTCTTTTTTATCACCCGCGGAAGACATTGCCGCAGCGAAAGCAAGAATAACCGCTTCACCACGATCTTGTTTCATTTATCACCTCTTCAATTTTATTTGAAGTAATATAAAACAGCTCTAGAAACAAATTTTCCAGAGTGGCTTTAATCTTCCGGCAGTCATTAACTACAGCATTTTCAAAAACTAAATACAGGAATCTATTAATACCCATAAATTGAATTTGTCTCTCTGTAAGTTCCGGAATATCAAGGGGAAGTGATGGTTCAGATAACAGAACTTTTTCTGATCTTCCAGTTTGAATTTTATTTAATAATCAGTATTCTTATAGATAGAGAATATTTTTAAAACGGTTTATTTCCTGAGTTTTGATGGATATCGTGATCCGGCTATAAATTTGCAGAAGTTTTAGAGGAAATGCACTTTGAATTACAGAGATAAGCTGATATTACTTGTTGAAGATGAAGCTATTATCGCCATAGCTCAAAAAAAAACACTCGAAAAGCACGGTTACAAAGTCATAACAGCAAACTCCGGCGAGAAGGCTATCGATGTGTTCGCAAATGATAAAACAATCGACCTTGTTCTGATGGATATCGATCTTGGAGCAGGTCTTGACGGCTCTGAAACAGCGATAAGGATGCTTGAAAACAGGGACATTCCTGTTGTGTTTCTCTCCTCCCACACCGAACCGGAGGTTGTGGAAAAAACGGAAAAAATTACATCTTATGGTTATGTGGTAAAAAATTCCGGGATAACTGTACTGGATGCTTCGATAAAAATGGCTTTCAAGCTGTTCGAGGCTAAAGTGAATGAAAATATAAAAGAAGAAGCCTTGCGGGAGAGCAAGGAGATTTTCAGCAGGCTGTTCGATGTTGAGCCTGATGCGATATTTATCGTTGATTCAGACACCGGTGAATTTATTGATGCCAACCCTGCGGCTCAGAGGATGTACGGATTTACACATGAAGAATTTATCAGGCTTAAAGTGGTAGATATATCTAACGAACCTGAAAAGTCTGTTCAGTCAATCATCAACAGGGACCGGCATATTATGGAACGATGCCACAGGAAAAAGGACGGCACAGAGTTCTTTGTTGAAATCAATATAAATTATTTTAATATGAACAACAGGGAAATCCATGTCTCTGCTGTGCGTGATATAACAGAGCGCAGGGAGATGGAGGATATACTTAAGCAGAATTTAGATAATTTAAATAAACGGAATAAAGAACTGAGATGTATCTATCAGATCTCAGAAATTGTCCGCAGGGATAACATATCCCGGAGAGAGATTTTTGAAAGTGCGGTAAAAATCATTTCAGAGGCTTATCAGTATCCGGAAATAACCGCCTGCCGGATTATTATTAATGATGAGAAATACGATACCGTCAACTTCATTGAAACTCCATGGTTACAGGTGAGTGAGATCAGTATTCACGGCAGGACTGCGGGGAAAGTTGAGGTCTGCTATCTGGAGGAGAAACCGGCGGAATTTGATGGCCCGTTTTTGAAAGATGAACGGAAACTGCTGGATGCAGTCGCTGAACTGATCGGAAAATCAACCGAACGGAAAATAGGCGAAGAAGAGTTAAAAAAGGCTTTTTTGTTTCAGCAGCGTCTTGTGGACGCAATTCCTTCCCCTGTTTTCTATAAGGGTGTAGATTTAAGATACATAGGCGGGAATAAGGCTTTTGAGAGATATATCGGATTTTCTAAGGAAGAGTTCATCGGTAAAACTGTTTATGAAATTGCACCTCCTGATCTTGCAGAAATTTATGACAAAAGCGACAGGGCTCTTCTGGCAAATCCCGGAATTCAGGAGTATGAATCAAGGGTTGTATATGCTGATGGAACCATTCACGATGTAATTTTCCATAAATCTACATTTACAGATTCAAATAGTAATACCGCAGGACTTATAGGATTTATTATTGATATTACTGATAGAAAAAAAATTGAGCGCTCATTGCAGGAGAGTGAAGCTACATATCACGGTTATGTTGAAAATGCCCCTTATGGCGTATTTGTTACGGATGAAAGGGGCCATTTTCTGGATGTGAACAGAGCAGCGATCCGGATCTCCGGTTTTGCAAAAGAAGAATTATTGCAGCTGTCAATTTATGAAATAACCGAGGAAGACAAAACTAACAATTTCAGGACATTACTTGATACAGGAAATTTTAAAGGTGAACTGATATCAAGACATAAGGATGGTTCATTGCGATGGTGGTTTGTTGATGCACGGAAAATATCTGATCAGCGTTTTATCGGATTTGTAAGGGATATAACATATCGTAAACTCATTGAAGACAAGATTAAGTCAAAAAATGAAAATCTGGAGGATATGATAAAAAAATTTGAGGAGTATGATTCGTCTGCAGCACAACTGCTGAAACTGGAGGCGGAATTTCTTAAAAAACAGAATCTACTAAATAAAACAGGACAGATGGCAAAAGTCGGCGGATGGGAACTTGATACAGAAACCATGGAGCAGATATGGTCGGAGAGCTTATTCGGGATTTTTGAGACTGAATCTGATTTTATTTTAACGATGGAAAACGTCATTTTATTTTACACTCCCGAATCAAGACCGGTTTTCGAGGCAGCATTAAAGCAGGCAATTGAAAATGGGAAACCCTTTAACCTTGAGCTTGAATTAATAACGGCAAAGGGAAACCGTCGCTGGATCCATGCAATTGGTGAAGCGCATATTGAGGGTAACAAAACAAAGCTTGTATCAGTTATATTTCAGGATATCTCGGAAAATAAAATTTCTAAGATGAGGATTGAATCCAGCCAGTCCCTGCTCAGGTCTATAGTTAACAGTCCAAAGGATATTATTATATTTTCGCTGGACAGGAATTACTGCTATACCGCCTTCAATGAAAATCACCGGAGAGAGATGAAAACTGTATGGGATGCGGATATAAGCATCGGAATGAGTATACTTGACTGTATGCATATCCCGGAATTAAGAGCGCTGGCAAAACTGAGTATGGACAGGGCATTGAACGGCGAATCATTTACAGAGATACAGCACCAGCCTGACCCGGACATTTTTTATGAATTCGACTGGAACCCGATTTTTCATAATGGGACAATTACCGGGCTTACCGTTTTTGTCAGAAATATCACAGAGAAAAAACACGCAGAGGAGATGCTTAAAAGGTATTCTCGTGAACTCAAAGAACGCAACAAGGAGCTAAACAGCCTGTATACGATTTCTGATATTGTCCGGAGTGATATCCCTCAGCAGGAGATGCTGAAAGAGATCAGCACTGTACTTGCGCAGTCGTATCAATATCCTGAGATTACAGCCTGCAGAATTACATTATCAGACGTCACCGGCAGTACCTGTAATTTCATAAAGAGTGAGTGGATCCAGACTGCCGGAATCAGCATTAATGAAAAAGAATCAGGATTAATTGAGGTCTGTTATCTTGAAGAGCGTCCAGTTCTGTTCGAGGGACCTTTTTTAACAGAAGAGAGAAGATTTATAGATGCTGTTGCTGAACTGATCGGAAGGGTTGTTAGCCGTAAAAACACAGAGAAGATGCTGGAACTTGAAGAAGTGCGTATCAAGGAAAAAGAACTGATTCTACAGGAAGTAAACCACCGTGTTAAAAACTTTATGAATACAATCAGGGGGCTCCTGTTGTTACAGGCGGATTCACAGGATAACCCGCCGGTAAAAGCAGCGCTGAATGAGACAATTGACCGGATACAGAATATGTCGCTGCTGTATGATAAACTGTTCAAATCCTGCGATAACGCCGGTATACCGGTTAATGGATATCTTACCTCACTGGCCGATGATGTTATAGCAAATTTTCCAAACAGCAAAATAGTGAAGATTGAGAAAAAAATTGATGATTTTGTGATGGATGTAAAAATCATGCAGCCGGTTGGAATTATTATCAATGAGCTTTTAACAAACATAATGAAATATGCTTTTACCGGAAGAACCAGCGGCCTGATAAAATTATCCTTCAGGAACTCAGGCAGCCGCTGTTTGCTGGAGATTGCCGATAACGGAGTCGGTATACCGGATTCCGTAAGCTTTGAGAATTCTTCAGGTTTCGGAATGCAGCTTGTCCGCATGCTGGCAGAGCAGATCGGCGGAAGCATAAAAATTGAGCGTGATGCAGGTACAAAAATTATTATGGAATTTGATATAAAAGAATAAATGTTTGTTGCATAACCGGATTAAAATAATAATATTGATGTTTTAAGCAGATTAATTTTCATAAGAGATCCGGAGTTAAAAAATTCCGTCAAATTGCTGTATTAATAAACCTGTGAGGTGAGATTATGGGAGAATTGAATGAAAAATACGATAAATTTCGTAAGGCGGCGGAGCTGATTGTCCGCGCAGGTATGGTTCCTTTCAGGATTACAGATACACTTGTTGAAATTGTAAAATTTTATATCGATCAGAGCGAAGCTGAATTTATCATAACAAATTTCGGATCAAAAACCACGATGTCTGCTGAAGAGATCAGAGCCACATCGGGTCTGACTGATGAACAGATTAAAGAGAAAACTGACGTCCTTGCAAAAAAAGGGATTATATTCAATCAGCCGAATACAAACGGCATTATGGTTTACAGGCTTCTTCCGCTGATAATTGTCGGGACATTCGAGTATACTTTCATGAAAGAGCTTCCCGAGGGGGAGAAGATCAGGGACTACCAGAAGATCGCCGGACTGTATCATACACTCCTTGAAGAGCTGACGGATATGATACAGGGGAATTATGACAACCTGCTTCCTTTTTTTGAACTGCAGCCCCCTGTAGACAGGACAGTTCCCGTATTTACCGATGAATCAGGAAAAAGTGTCAGGATTATTATCGGTCAGCAGGTGGCAGCCGGGGAGAGCATTGTTCCGTCAAAAACAGTGGAGGAGATCATTAACAAGAATGATGAAATCGCCGTAGGTCACTGTTTCTGCAGAAACTACAATAAAGTTCTCGGTCATAAATGCAGCACAGATGCTCCGTCTGAGGTCTGTTTTACATTCGGCAAATCGGCCCGTCATACCGTAACACAGGGATTCGCCAGAAGCGTGACGAAAGAAGAGGCGATGAAAATAATGCGCGAGGTAGAGAAAGCGGGTCTCGTTCATAAGGCATTTCATAATGGTTCGAATATCGGAAAAGAGGAGAACAGTATCTGCAACTGCTGCAAGGACTGCTGTGATACATTCACCCTCTGGAGAAACGGCGCGTCCCCTATGGTGAATTCTACTATGTATCTCTCTGTTATTGATCCGTCGCTCTGCAGTTCATGCGGAATCTGCGCAGATAGATGTCCGGTAGATGCAATAAGCATTGGTAACGATAACTGCGCGGTACGTGAGGAGAAATACTGCATCGGCTGCGGAGTCTGTGCAAGGTTCTGTCCGTCCGGGGCAATTTCGCTACAGCAGGGGATGAGGCGCGTATGTGTCCCTCCTCCGAGATTGAGAAAATAAAGAAACAGGCAGTATCTCTGAAAAAACGTGTTTTTTCTTGACATTGTACGGATGCTGTGAAAAAATAGAGTGAGCTATCACTCATAAAATTATCGGCACAGAGGTAAGTATGTCAAAAAAAGCGGTATTTATTACAATAGTCTTTTCTCTTATGGTTTTTACCGGAATATCAGTAATTTCCGCGGGTAATTCCGATGTTCTGCTGGGGACCTGGCTTGTGGCAGCCAAAGACGGAAAGGTTGAAATCTACAAATGCGGAGACCGTTACTGCGGAAAAATCGTCTGGACCAAAATACCCGACGACAAGGATTCTAACAATCCCGATCCTGCAAGAAGAAACGACAAACTTCAGGGTAAGCTGATGCTGCAGAATTTCTCTTTTGACGGCGGGAAATGGGTAAACGGCACTATTTATGATCCGGGTGACGGTAAAAGCTACAGCTGCATGATGTGGATGGAAGGGAACGATAAGCTTTGGGTAAAGGGCTATATCGGCATATCTTTACTTGGGCGTAAGGAACTCTGGACCAGGGCGGAAAAATAACAGCTTTTCTTAATTTTTATAAAAAAACCTTTCTTCCGGCACGGTAAAATGTTTCTGTAAAACTGATAAAAATTATATTCACAGAAGCATTTTGCCGGTCATTTCAATTGTACCTGGTATTAATATTGTATTAATGCATGTTACGGTATAGGAAAAGTTTCAATATTCTAAAACATTTCATTAATTATAATTTTCATATTCCAGAAAATATAGGGCCGGATTTTTATTTATAATAATCAAAAAAAGAGATAAGAAAATTATTTATAGATATAAGTCCAGGTTGTGTTCTTATATCCGGAAATAAAAGCCTGATGGCTGTTTAAATAATGGTTGCTTTTCAGGCTGCAATATGAGTGAATACTCACTTTGTAACGGATAAACCGGTATTTGATGTAATTTATCTTCAAGGGGAGGTCTTTGTTCTGATGGATAAAATATTCGCCTTTTTTCTCGGAAAATACAGCGATGCAGATTATCTCCTTCAGCAGAAGGCTAAAATTCTACTGGTGCTTATATCCGTCGGAATGATAAGTATTCTGATGCTTCTGTTTATCAATATTCAGGCCGGGCGCATAGATCCCGGTTTCACACTCCCCCTGTTTGGCGGTTTTGTCTATTTTTTGATAATAGTTTTGTTCCTTAAACGCGGTTATTACAAAACTGCGTCGCACTCCTTTATAATAATTTCGATGACAGTACTCTGGGCGTCGATCTTTTTTGAACCGAGTGCTGATCCTATACAGATCCTTGATTCGATAGTTTTTATCCCTGCGCTTTTGACGATGGTCCCCCTGCTGATTTTAAAAGAAAAGTTTATAATAATTTTTTACCTGTTTATAAACACCGGGACGATGATATTTTTTACTGTCTACATAAAAGAGAAACTCGGTCTGCGTAGTTTTGATGCCGTCGAATATATTGTAGATAACGGCGCGGCCTTTCTTATCATTACCTGTTCGGCGTATTTTATTTTTACGATAAACAGGAGGGCTGTTGAAAAAAATTCTGAACTCCTGGAAGAACAGAACAAACAGAACACAAGAATAAATAGTATTCTTGATACGGTTGATGTTGTGTCGCAGAAGCTAGGGGTAGTCGTGGACAGGATGAGTAAAAACGTCCAGGTCTTCACCGACAGTTCACAGACCCAGGCATCCTCGCTGGAGGAGATTACCGCCGCAATGGAGGAGATTACTTCCGGGACGGACAGTATTTTTGACCTTTCGGTGGAACAGAATACAAGCCTGGGGGATGTGCTCGGAAGACTGGATGTGCTTCTCGGCTCTGTTTCAAAGACGCAGCAGGAGATACAGAATATTCTCAGCATCCGGGATACCCTCAATGCGAAAACCGAGACGAGCAAACAGAGCATGGCTTCCATAATGAGCAACGTCAGTCTGATGACCCATGAATTTAAGGATATAGAGGGTGTTGTTTCTCTGATAGATGAGATCTCGGACAAAATCAACCTGCTCTCACTGAATGCGGCAATTGAGGCCGCGAGGGCAGGAGACGCGGGCCGCGGATTCGCTGTTGTTGCCGACGAAATATCCAAACTGGCAGAACAGACGGCTTCTAACGTAAAGACAATAAACGTTTCGATACAGAAGAATATGGAATCGCTTACAGGTTCGTATAACGGGCTGCAGGCTTTCGAAAAGGTACAGGAGAACATGATCTCATTCATAATCCAGCTTGGTTCATCTATAGACATGATCAACTCGCTGGCGTGCAATGATATTAATCTCAACAGGGAGATAAAGGATTACACGACAAAAGTAATCAACATAGCCAATGTGATCAATAACGGAATGAATGAACAGAAAACTGCCATCGACGAGGTTCTCCTCAGTATAACAACGGTTAACCAGGCGACACAGGAATTCGCAGGGGGTTCAAAGCAGCTTGGATTGACGTCGGTGGATGTGGATCAGACTTTAACAGAGCTTAAGGATGTACTCTCCAAACGCAAAGAGTTTGTCAGCAATGAAAGTATCTGAAAATTTTTTCTTTTACATCTTTAAATACTACCGGTTTAATCAGAAAATCGTTCATCCCGGCGGCATATAGCCTGTCCTTCTCCTCTTTCAATGCCCCTGCGCTTATCCCTATAATTACTGCATTTTTGCTTTTACCGGATTTTCTGATTTCAGCAGTTGCCTCAATGCCGTCTTTAACCGGCATGATATTGTCCATAAAAATCAGGTTGTATGCTTTTCTTCCGCTTTTCTTTACCGCTTCCTCTCCATTTTTTGCAGTATCGGCAGTAAGGCCGAGCATATGAATGATTCTTTCAAAAAGCTTCAGGCTCACCTGATTGTCTTCGGCAATAAGTATAGAGATGTTTTTATTGAGGGAGGTATTTTCAGAAGTTTTTATAGCAGTAGTGTATTCAGATACATCAGGAGATCCACTTTCAAGAAGTAATTCAAAATAAAATTTTGAACCTTTACCGAGTATGCTTTCAACATGAATATCGCTCCCCATCTGTTTGAGTATTTTTTTACAAATAGTAAGACCTAATCCGGTTCCGCCGGTGCTTTCATATCTGTTCAGCCTTGATTGAATAAATGGTTCAAAAAGGATATCCTTTTCATCCTCTTTTATTCCGGTGCCGGTATCAGAAACCGAAACCAGTAGCCGCTGTCCGGTATCTGACGCAGTCAGGCGTTTTACTTCAACGGTAACCCCCCCTTTATCAGTGAATTTTACAGCATTGGTTATGAGATTATTAAGAACCTGACTTAATCTCATAGGATCACCTTTGAGCATGGGAGGGATTGAATCATCATAGACTATGGATATTAAAATTCCCTTTTCATCCGCTTTTGGTCTGTTAAGAGAAATACTCCTGTTAATAATCTGTTTCAGGCTGAAATAGATATTCTCAAAAACCATTTTTCCTGCTTCAACTTTTGACAGGTCAAGTATATCATTTACAAGAAAAAGGAGGAGTTCGGATGCAGCTTTTATCTCTTCTACATATTTCTTCTGCGTGCTCTCGAGTTCCATTTTTTCCAGCAGGGATGTATAACCGATTATGGCATTCATCGGCGTTCTGATTTCATGAGACATGTTCGCAAGAAACTCACTTTTAAATCTGTCAGATTGTTCCGCTTTTTCTTTAGCGGTTTTCAGCTGGAGGTTTGCCGATTCAAGTTCAATGGTTTTTTGATTCAGAATGTTCCTCGCCGCTTCAAGTTCTTCCTTCTGTCTTGTCAGTTCCAGAATTGCGTGCCTGTATATATTCTGGTATCTGTCGTTTGCTTCCTCGACAAGGATTCTGGATAATCCGTCCTGCTTCAGTTTTCTTTCGAGAAGTACGATCTTTTTTTCGAGTTCTTTTATCTTTTCATTTTCTGTGTTGTTAACCGGCATGAATTTTTCCTTTTAGTTTATTCAAGCAGCAAACATACAAATGATTCATTATGAAAGATTGTTTTCAGTGAACCGGCAGGGGGAGAAAACTCCCCGTATGTATAGAAACCTGAAACCGGGACCTGTTTTCCGAGCTTAGACTGAACGATTTTTCGCTCTTCATCGGTTCTCAGTCCCAGCAGCACCCTTCTCGCAGTGCAGGAAAAGCATATCGCGACAGAAGGTTTTTTCCCCGGCGGAAACTGTTCTTCAGCTTTTTCTATCGCGGCAGAAACGCTGTCGAGCAGTGAATTCCGATCGACAAGAGTAAGTCTTACCCTGAAACCCTCCGGTACGTTTCCAAGAAAAGTAATAGAACCATCCTCACCAACTGTATTCTGGAGAGCGGTTCTGAGATACATGAAGCTGCCATTTTCATTGTATACTGCCATCGGCATCTCGATGGATGGAGTGGCATCTTTCCCGAGGAGCTCCTGGTAGAAATCGATTGCGCGTATTTCATTAATTTCTTTTACATTATTTCTGTCGGATTTATTTATCGTGCCATAATTACCGATCGCAGTCCACCCAGATCCGAGTGCGAAGGAGTAGTCAAAGTCTCCGCACAGGATCAGGTAAACGGCGCTGCTTTCAAGGACGGTATTTTCGAAAAACTGTTTGGTACCTGTAAAACGCCATTGGTCGGCAGCTGCTCCTCCGAAAAAAGGAATTTTTTCTTCAAAAACAATATTCATTATTTCAAGAGAATTTTCACTGTTTAATGTTATACCGTCTGAAAAAAGAATTCCTATTCGCGGCGTTTTGTTGATTGCAGCAATTCTGTTTTCTATATCTTTTTTTATATTCTTCACATTATAACTGTTCAGATCGATTTTTCCGGAAATAAAGTCGACCTCGCTGCTTGAGAAAAGCATAAGCAGAACAGAGTCCTGCATATACCCTGTGTCCGATGAAAACTCTCCGTCGGTCGTGCATCCAATCAGATTGATGTTTTGAATTTTACAATTAATAACATCGAGTACTTTCTGATGGTCGACTGTTATTCCCATATAGACAATACCGGCTTTCGGTTCTTTCCCATCCAGCTGTAACAGGCATTTTTCAACAATTTCGTTTGCGGCGTTTTCAGGATCTATCTCGTCACTCTGGGCAATCGCATAATAAAATTTTTTATCCATCATGTTTCCCTGTTAAATTTTATTAAATAATATATAAGGATGAGGATGTTTTCAAAAAAATTTAAGTAAAAAAGGGGGGGAATGAAATATTACATAAAGTAAGGTATGCCCTGTTTCATTCAGCAGAAAATCATTTGCAGAGGAAATTGGTTAAATGGAAAGATTATCAGGGAAAAATCTAGAGATTCATTTTTCTGAATTTCTGCGGGGTGCAGCCGGTACTCTTTGCAAAGACCCGGTTGAATGTTCTGATCGAGTTAAATCCTACCATAAGGGCTATCCGAATCACCGGCATATCCGGTTCGGAGAGCAGAAGTCTGCGGGCTTCATTAATCTTGAAATCGTTTACGTATGTGCTGAAGCTTTTCTTTATGTCCTTGTTCAGGATTTCAGATAACTGATGTACGCTGATGCCCAGCATCCTGGCGAGGGTGTTCAGCGAAAGATCATCATCCATGAAAAGTTCTTTCTCGATCATAAGGTTGTTGAGACTGTCAATTATTGATCCGGTGTTGATACCCTGGACCTTCGATACGGAATACTTTTTCTTTTTTTCGACATATTTAAAAATGGTATAATAGCTGCTGTCATACTGCGAGGAGAGGAATATGCCTATTATTATCGTGTTACCCATCGCAATTCCGGCCATTGTCAGCTTGTAGTTAAAGAGATCGCCTGTTAAAAGAAAAATAGACATGATAAACATCAGAATTGTAAACATGTATGAAACTCTGGCCGGCATCTTGTCTTCAGAATTCTTCAGGTTCCACAATTCGGCTGTCGTGACCAGCAGGTCTACCAGTCCTGCGCAGAGGATGATTTTTATGAGGAAGTTGCACATGTGGACCATCTTGAAGTACAGCGGAAGCGCCTTAAAGGAATCGTCAAATATCGGACGAAGCTCGATATAACTTCTGCTGAATCTCTCCTGCCATATTAACGGCCCTGTAAAAAGAAATATGGCGATCGAAGCGAGTATAATCGTAAATGAAACGGGCCAGATAATATTTTTATTCTGTATCAGGAAACGGAACCTCAGGTAGAGAAGCAGCGGACATGCGATCGCAAGGGGTATCATGAAATATGAAACATAGTAATATCCGGGGTATGTCCTGGTTGAATATGACAGCATCTGAAACAGCGTAAGCCCGAGCACTGTATGAGATACGGAGTAGAAGTAATTAACCCTGAGCTTTTTCTTTGATATAAATTTGGATATTGCAAGCACGATCGCGAATGGCGGACCGAAGAAAAGGTATTGGAGATAAAACTTGTTCAGCAGTTCCATTTAAGGATCTCACCCCGGTTAAATTATAACATAAATATATAATGGACATTATATATTTTGTACACCATTTTTTCCGGCCAGAATATAACGTGACGCGACAGAGGGGATAACCGGGCTGTATAAACAGATATGATCATCATGGAATAATTAAATATTACGGAGACATCTATGACAACATATCTGGAAGAATACAGGAGAAAACTTGTAACGGCCTCTGAAGCGGCAAATATGGTAAAATCGAACGATATCATCGATTACGGAATGTTCGCAACAAAGCCTGTGGATTTTGATATTGCCCTTGGTAAAAGAACCGGTGAAGTTGAAAATGTGTCTATAAGAGGTACCGGAATGGTTCCGCCGATGCCGGCGGTGATACAGAATGACCCGGAACAGAAGTCGTTCCAGTATTTCAGCTGGTACTACACTCTTCTTGACAGGATTGCCGGAGATAAGGGGCTTGCGTGTCACCTCCCTTTTAATTATCATGAAGCGACGCTGGTGGCTTATCACCACAGGGAGCTTTTTCATATCAAACCGACGGTATGGTGCGCGCAGGTAACGCCGATGGACCGTAACGGATGCTTTAATTTCGGAATAGGCAACTCTCATAACCGCGGTTTTGCCCTCTGGGCTGATATAGTAATAGTTGAAGTGAATGAAAATATGCCCAGGTGTCTCGGTGGGAACGACGAGTATGTGCACATAAGCGAAGTCGATTTTATAATCGAAGGGAGCAATACGCCGATCTATGCAACCCCGAAACTTCCCGATGCGTCTGCCGAGGAGAAAAAAATAGCAGAGTTTATTATGCCGCACATCGAAAACGGATCGTGCCTACAGCTTGGAATCGGGAGCCTCCCGAACCTTATAGGGGAAACAATCGCTCATACCGATATTCACGATCTCGGCATACAGAGCGAAATGTTCTGTGACGCATTCGTAACTCTTTATAATGCCGGCAAGGTGACAAATGCAAAAAAACGGGTAGATATAAATAAAAGCACTTATTCATTTTCATTAGGTACCAGGGATACCTATGAATTTATCAATGATAACCCCAGGACTGCGTCGTGCAAGGTCCATCATACGAACAATCCGGATTTTGTCGCACAGAACGATAAGGTTGTTTCTATCAATAATATTGTCGAGGTGGATCTTCTCAGCCAGGTATGTTCGGAGACATCGGGCTTAAGGCAGATATCGGGAACAGGGGGCCAGGCCGATTTCGTTATCGGGGCTTTCCATTCCAACGGTGGGAAGAGTTTTCTTGCTTTTACTTCTACATACAAAGACAAGAAAACCGGGGAGCTCAAATCGCGGATAAAGCCGCTCCTTACACCGGGATCTGTAGTTACAATCCCAAGATCGATGGTGCATTTCCTGGTAACTGAATACGGCATAGTGAACATGAAGGCCAGATCGATATGGGGGAGAGCCGAGTCGCTGATCAATATCGCCCATCCGGAGTTCCGGGAGGAGCTGATAAGATCGGCGAAGGAGATGAATATCTGGTCAAGAACAAACAGAATACCGTTTTAACTGCCGGTTTCCTTTATCCGGGGTTTATCAGTATATATAGTTTTCCCCGTGTCCTGGCACGGGGAAAACATTTTAGCAGCATCTGAAAAAATGAACCCTTTTTTTTATTATTCTTATAAAAGTATTGTTCAGCGGATTAAACTGTTTGACAAACCGACAGTGAATAATTTCTATGAATTTGTAGTATGAAAAGATTTTTATTAAGGAAGGAATTTATGCTGGATTTTGTGAGAGGATCTTTCCTGCCCAGGGATTGACTTCGGACAGATATCTTAAATTTAAAAATTTTTCCGCAGTACAAACCCTCAATGCAGTTTTTCATTAATTCTGCCGGACCAGGCAGGAAATTATATCCTATGCTTATTTAAAATACCATTTTTTTCAGGGTCACAATCTGCATTACTGATCCGTTCAGTGGCGGTTAAAACTCCCTGATTTAAGTATTAATTTTTTTTGTTAACGGAGCGATTTATGTCCAGAGGTAATATAATTTATTCAGAAGTTGAAATGTCTTTTATATGTATTAATTGCGGAATTACGGTGCCGGTTTCTGCTGTTGGAACCGCACACAGAAACCACTGCCCTCACTGTCTGTGGAGCAGGCATGTGGATCTTAACAGAGGAGACAGGCTCTCTGTCTGCAGGGGGAGAATGGAGCCGGTTTCTATCTGTGAATCGAAAGGTGAGTGGTCCCTGATACATAGATGTGAAAAATGCGGGTCTCTGAGGAGTAACCGTATCTCAGGGGATGACAATACAGCAGAGATGATTAAAATATTTAAAAGGATTGAAAGAGGCATGCCATTTGCATGTGAGTTAAAAGAGAATTACGGAGATGAGGTGTGCAGATGATTCCCGAAAATGCAGGTTGGAGCGGTTTTTTCCAGGAGCAGTATCAGCCCTATACAGGATCAGGATTGATTCCAGGCCGGGTTGTGGGCCATGAGGGATTTTCTTATCAGGTTGAAACATCTGACGGAAAAACAGAATGTGTTATTTCAGGTCATTTCGGATACACTGCTGCAGGGCCGTCGGATTACCCTGCGATTGGCGACTGGATCCTGATCAGGGATTTATCCGGGAATAGTGTGATAGAGAGGGTTCTTGAAAGAAAGAGCCGTTTCTCGCGGCGAAGCGCAGGGCGGAGCAGTGATGAACAGGTAATTGCGGCCAATATCGATATCATGTTCATTACGATGTCCCTTGACGGAGGGAGGAACTTTAATCTGCGTGCAATCGAACGGTACCTCGTAATGGTTAATGACAGCGGGGCAGAAGCGGTGCTGCTGTTGAACAAGTGCGACCTGTGCATCGAAAGGGAGGTTTTTTTACGGAATGCGTCTTCAGTTGCAGGGGATGTTCCGGTTCTTGCGGTCAGTGCCCTCACAGGCGAAGGTATGGATAAACTTTCGGCAATGATCGGGCCCGGGGTAACGGCTGCGTTTACCGGGCCGTCTGGGGCCGGAAAATCGGCACTGGTGAATTTCCTGCTTGGGAAACCGGTGCAGAGAACAGGGGAACTGAGGATTGATGATCTCAAGGGACGACATACGACCACCTCTGGCGGACTTTTCTTCATACAGTCAGGCGGCATGGTCATTGACACTCCCGGGCTCAGGGAGCTGAAACCTTACGGCGACAGGAGTTCTCTTGATCAGTCCTTTCCGGAGATAGCAGATGTCTCGGATCAGTGCAGGTTCAGGGATTGCCGGCACGTTGATGAACCGGGCTGTGCTGTCAGGGATATGATGCTCTCAGGCGCTCTTGAGTTTGAGAGATACCAGAATTACATAACAATAAGGGATGAGATGGATATTCTTGACGTAATGAAAAGTGAAAAAGGGAGAATGGAAAGAAAAGCGAAAGAGAAATCTCTGTCGAAGATTTTAAAACAGTATCACAGGGATATGAAGGAATGAGTATTAAATCTAGGAAAAAGAGAAGGGGGGGTGAAGCCCTCTTCTCTTTTTCTCCTACACTCATATATTCTCTTCCATCTTTGCTAAACTTAAAACCATCTTTAGTCGGGAAAAGTTTCATACTGGTTTTGACAATATCCTTGTCATTAATCTCCTCCCATGGCTGTCCTTTCTCCTCTATTATATTTTTCGCGTATTCTTTAGCAGCATCTTTTGGATGAGGATTGTATGTAATGACAAAACGATACTTCGCTTGAACTACTTTACTTATGAAGCAGATAGATACCGTTTTTGATCTCTTAAACTGTCCTATTGTAATGAAGTCTTTATCTATCACAGCTGAATTTGTATTCATAATCTCACAGTATCCCTCAAACTGTTTCAGTAAACTTTAACCGGATAAAGATGTTAACAGTATAAAGCTTGATAAAATAAATAAAAGAAAAAAATTCAGTGTCTTCATATAACACCGCCTTATTAGTTTATTTCATAATACAGGCTTCATGAAGGGACGTCCAAAAAAACCAACAGGTTTTCCGGAGAGGTTATGGAACAAAACATTCATCAACTTCAAAAAAATTATAAAAAAGGGGTATATATATGGTTTATAATCTAATTCGTATTTTTTGAATAATCCAGTTCGGTGCCTGAAGTTTGCCGCAGAGAGAGAGGATTTTGAGTACTCTCAATGATACTATGGTTTCTTCTGAAAAAATTCATCCTGGCCGGCTAAATAAAGAGTGCTGAGTGAAATAGCTGCTCCATTAAAATGCAGATTTATATAGAAAAAAAAGCTTGATAAATTAGCATGAATGTGTTTATATATATGTGTATATATATTATACTTCAAATTGAGTGTTTCGGGATTAAACAAAGCTTTTCGAGTTGAACACGAAATTATTAGATTTATTATAAATGACCATTACTCCGCTCTGGTATTAAATAATAAGCAATGATTAACCGGTTATACAAACAACAGTAGAGTTTTGTTGGAAAAATTCACTCATTTTAGCTCTGTAGCTATTCAAAAAAAACAAACTGGGGGGATTATGCCGGGTTTAATAAAAAAATGTTTTCTTTCTTTAATAACTTTAATAACAGTAATTATGCTCTCTTCATGCGGAGGCGGCGGAGGTGGCGGTATTGATACCAGCGCTTCAGATGCCGAAGCTGTTGCATCCGATGCGTCGAGCCTTGTAATAGTTTTTAATGGGACAGATACGGAACTGTCTGTTACAAACAATTTTACACTTCCGGCAAGTGGCGCAAACGGTGCAGCAATAACATGGGAATCGGATAACCCCGATGTAATAACAATAAACGGCATAGTAATCCCTGCTGTCGGTGAAGATAAAACTGTTACTTTAACAGCAACAATAAAGAAAGGGAATGCAGAAGAGACAAAGACCTTTACCTTGAAAGTTATGGGGCATTATTCTATCAGCGGCACAATATCGGGCCTGAACAGTGACGGCCTTGTTCTTCAGCTTAACGAAATAATAGAACTTCCGGTTGCAAACGGTTCCACAAGTTTCAGCTTTGGAACCTATGTCTCAGGGGGCACAAACTACCGTATATCGGTAAAGAAAAATCCGCAGGGCGTAAGATGCGTAATCGGCAACTCTGCCGGCACAGTTAACAGCGCTAATATTACAAATGTAACTGCAAGCTGCGGCGCTGCGGAATACGGCACAGTTTTTAAGCAGAAAGATATTATAGATGGAGTCCGCCTCAGCACAGTCGATTTTGCCGACATTGATGGAGATAAAGATCAGGATATGCTTGTAATGGGATATACGGCATCGAATGCTATAGTCAGCAGGCTCTATATCAATGACGGCAGCGGAAACTTTACAAAAAGCGAACAGTCATCTGACGGCACAACTCCGGTTTTTACCGGCGTATTTTATGGCTCAAGTGACTTTGCCGATATTGATAAGGATGGAGATCCGGATCTGATTATCACCGGTACTTCTAACGGTAGTAATAGTTTAGCGCTGCTTTATATAAACAACGGCAGCGGGATTTTTACAAAAAGCCAGCAGTCGTCTGACGGAACATCCCCGGTTTTTACCGGAGTAAATAAAGGGTCAAGTAACTTTGCCGATATCGATAAAGATGGAGATATTGATCTGCTGATAACCGGTACTGCTAATGGTCCTTCGGCGAGGTTCTATTTAAATAACGGCATAGGTAAATTCGCTTATAATGCAGCGCTGGATTTGCTGCCGGTTTATGGAGGATATAATTCCGATCCGGGCAACTGCTCTGTAATATTTGCTGATTTTGACAAAGATGGTGATCTTGATATAATTCTTTGCGGCACAAGGGCTGGAGGTTATAGAACAACCTATCTCTACCTGAATAACGGCAGCGGGACTTTTACAAAAAGCCAGCAGTCCTCAGACGGCACTTCACCAGTATTTACCGGCTGCTTTGGTTCAAGTGACGCTGCAGACATTGATAAAGATGGAGATCTGGATGTCATTATTGCCGGTAATAGCGACAGTGGATATTCAGTAGAGCTGTATATCAATGACGGCAGCGCAAATTTTACAAAGAGCCAGCAGTCCTCAGGTGGCACATCTGCAGTATTTACCGGCCTGTTTGTAGGTTTTACCCGGTTTGCCGATGTTGATGGAGACGGTGACCAGGATCTGCTGATTACAGGCACAACTACCCAGTATTCAGCCGGATATCAGGAAAGTATGCTTTATATAAATAACGGCAGCGGAATATTCACCAAAGATGAACAGTCTTCTGATGGTTCAACAGGATCTCTTACCGGATTATATTACGGTAGCGGGGAGTTTGCGGATATAGATAATGACGGCGATAAAGATCTGGTTATGGCCGGCTACATTGAAAGCACAACACCCGGTTTTAAAATTTATCGTAATGACGGTAAAGGCCGCTTTTCCGGTATAAAACCTGTATCTAACAGCTCACAGAGTTATGCGGATGTTGATAAAGATGGAGATCTTGATCTTCTAATAACGGGTATTGATTCTTCATCAGTACCAACTGCTAATCTGTATCTCAACGATGGTAAAGGGAATTTTTACAATAACGGCGCGGGACTTACAGGAGTAAATTTTGGTTCAAGCGCTTTCGGAGATATTGACAGTGACGGTGATATGGATATAGTAATTACAGGATATAAAGCCGCATCAAATTTTATCTCCTGTATCTATATCAACGACGGCAGCGGAAAATTTACAAAAAGCCAGCAGTCATCGGATGGCTCTTCGGCCGTGCTTACGGGTGTTTATTACGGCTCAAGCATATTCGGCGATGTTGACAATGACGGAGACCCTGATCTCATTATTTCCGGCAAATCGTCATCCGGCGACATAACCAGGCTTTATATAAATAACGGAGGGAGCTTCAGTGAAGCATCAACATTGCTGACCGGAGTCTATTACAGTTCAGCGATGTTCGGAGATTTTGATAAAGATAATGACCTTGATCTTGTTTATACCGGTTATAGCAGTCCATATTATGCAGGGATATATACTAACTCAAAAATCAATACTAATAATAAATGTTTCGGTTCCGATTATCTTGAAGCGGTTACAGGAACCCTTTCTCTCGCCGGAGCATATAATGGTTCAGTTAACTTTGCAGATGTCAACGGTGACGGCTGGCTGGATCTGTTTATTACAGGTCATACATCAGGTGTTAATTACAGCTCTCGATTGTACATAAATAATGCTACCCAGGATTTAGACCCGTTTACTTATAGTGCACAATCGATTATTGGAGTTTGGCCGGGTTCAAGTAATTTCGGGGATATAGACAAGGATGGAGACCAGGATCTTATCATTTGCGGTAACACCGGCTCCAGTCTTATTGTCAGTCTTTATACCAATGACAGCAGCGGAAATTTTACTTTACAGGCTGTTAATGGGCTTACAGGTGTCACGTCCGGAGCAAGTTCTCTTGCTGACTTTGACGGGGATGGAGATCTTGATCTTATTGTAACAGGAAATACCAGCACCAGCAGTTCTGTTATACCGTCTGTATCAGTATATTATAACGTCTATTAACAGGTTTTTTTTAACAAGAGCAGTTACAGCTTCGATAAAACTTCATTTTGATATGCAGACCCGCAGAGAGTTGAGATAAACTCTGCGGGTTATTGCAGTCTCCATTAATAGATTAATAATTTGCTTTGCAACCTTCCCTAACCGGGATCTGAGGAATATTTCTGTTTTTTATTCATAAAACGCAGATGTGATAAAGATTGTATAGTCCCGCCTGGATATCTATTTAACCGCGTAGATCTCAATCGTATCTGAAAATCCTGTAAAAGAAGAGAACACCCTGTAAAACAGTTCAAAGGGTTTAAAAAAGATATTTTCCCGTCGTACGATTCTTTCCGGATGGTAGCCGCTTTTAAACACTTTTACCTTTTTGAATCCGGCTTCTTTAAAAATTTTTTTCGCGCCTGCCGGCGACAGGTCTATCCTGTGGTCGCCGGGATGAGTTTTGATCCACTCTTCTCTTGTGAAATAGAACATCGGACCGAAACATGACGGTACCGCGAGCGCAAACACTCCGCCGTCATTGAGCATATCGTAAATCCGGCCGACCGCCTTTTTCGGATCAGAGAGGTGTTCAATAAAAAACCATGAAGTAACTGCATCGAATTTTTCGTCAGGTTCCGCGTTTTCAAATGACGATTGAATGACTTCTATCGAAAAGGTATTCCTGCAGTAATCAGCCGCAAAATCTGATATCTCGATCCCTTTGACTTTTTTCGCGCCGGAGTCTTTTGCGGCTTTAAGAAAGAATCCTGCGGCGCTCCCTATGTCGAGGACCGAGATGTTATTTTCCGGGGCCTTGATGTTTTTTAAAATTCTCTTAAAACGCATAAGCGAAAGCCTGTAGATGTTATCGAAATCGTCGATGTAGGTTTTGCCGTATTGTTCGCGGTATTCGGAGATAAAATAATCCCTGCCGTAAGACAGGGATTTATAATTGAGATTAAAAACGATTTTGCAGCTGCTGCATTTGTAAAGATCATCGCTTATCCTGCTGCCGGATGCCTTTCCGCAGACGGGGCAGTTGTTTGTCTCTGAAGTCATTTGTTCTTAACTTTTCTCTTCGCGGGTTCCACTACAACTGGAACACCTCTTATCCTTGCACTTTCAAATGAATGGAGAACGAGTTCAGCATACTGTTCCGGTATTTCAAAAAATGCATAGGTGGAGTGGATGTCGATCTTCCCGATAGTCTTACCGTCAATTCCGGATCTCTTAACAATTTCGCGGATAAGATCGCCGGTTGAAATGTTCTGGTTTTTTCCAACATTGATAAAAAGTCGGGCGCGTCCATCTTTGATGTCTTCGAATACAATCTTGCCGGATTCGGCTTTGTTAAGCAGTCTTTCAGGGTTGATGTCAAGTTTAGAGATATCGCCAAGAAGCTCTTTCAGCAGGGCAGCGGCTATTCTCTTGGTACTGCCGAAGAAGGGGAGTTTCTTCTTCATCACTTTCAGGAGTTGCTGATAATCGCCAAGTTCGTCGGACAGGGCGCTCTCCAGAATTTTTTCCAGTTTCTTTTCCTGATTCATTTTAAAACAATCCTCACTAAAGCGTAGGTAGTCATTGCACAGAGTCGCAATGTAAATTCGAATATTCAGAATTAGCAATGGTGTACACTATAAACAAAATTGGCAAGTATTTTTCAATGTTTTAAAGGGTTGTGAATGCGATTTTACCGCACAAAAAAGAGATTAATAATTGTTTGACGTACAGAATAATCGCGGTTAGTCGATATATGATACTGAAGGTATTAAACCTTAATTAAAAAATTGTATACTCTCAAAGTTCGATATTGAGTCCTGATATTAAAGGAAAAATAAACAGATGAAAAAATATCTGACCGTTATTTTCACGGTTCTGTCCATTACTGCTCTCAACGGCGAGTTTAATCCGTGGAACTCAAAGATTAAGACTGGAGACCAGCTCTGTCAGACCTCTGACCGGGAGAGGGATATATCCGGAGTTTTTAACGGCGCGCAGGGTGGAGCTTTTTTTCTGATCAGGTTTTTCCAGGTAGTAATCTCACCCCAGGACGGGCCCAACTGCCGCCATATTCCTACATGCAGCAATTACGGTAAACAGGCTGTGATAAAACACGGCGCGTTTCTCGGTGCGCTGATGGCAGGAGAGAGACTTTTGAGATGCAACCCGTACTATCCGCCGGATAGAGACCCGGTTCCTGAAAGGGTGTTCCGCAAATGAAAAGGTTCCGTATTACGGCAGCACTGCTGTTTTTATCAATCAGCTTAACTGCAGGAGAGGATACTGCCTTCCGGGAGAAGGAGATCGGTTTTATCAAAGAACTGTACCGGAACGGAAGATACTTCGATTGTATTGGGGAGACGGAGAAACTTGTTCTTACGGGGAAAACTCCCGCGGTTGATTATTTCATATATACTAATTACTTTCTTGCGGGGCAGTATGCAACTGTGATTGGTAACTATATTCCGGTTAATACCCCCGATGAAGCCGGCTCCCGCTCTCTGATGCTGCTGTCCGGGGCGTATCTGAAAAAGGGGATGTATGAAAAAAGCTATCAGACATTGAAGGGAGTTGAATACGGAAAGCCGGGTGAAAAAAATAATTTTACAATATTTCTGCGGAGGATCGAGCCGCTGGTCCTTTCGGCAGAGACAGAACTGATAGATTATGAGATCAGACGGTCTGAGATAGTCTTAAAAGACTCTTACGATTTTATCAGGCTCAGAGAGGAGCTTGTTTCTTACAGCAGGGAGGGTATAAAATCCAGGGTCTGGGCTCCGGTAATGTCGGCAGTAGTTCCGGGGCTCGGTCAGTGCTATTCCGGCTATCCGATGGAGGGACTGATCTCTCTCCTCTCTGTCGCTGCCACAGCCGCCGGGGGATATTATATGAAGGATACCGGACGTAAAGGCTTCTCTGTAACCCTTTTCTGTTTCTCCGGACTTTTCTACGCAGGGAACATTTACGGAGCTTACAATTCCGCTTCTTCGGCCAACAGAGAGGCGGCGCAGAACAGATACAGAAGCATTACCAATCAGTTCGGTGTCTATAATCCTGCCGATTACATCAGATTTGAGGACCTGTTCAGGTGAAAAAAACAGTATTTTTTTTCTGCATCCTGCTTTTAACCAGGTCCCTGTTTTCATCCGAGCAGGGGCTGATCGATCTTGCGGAGCTTCATTATCAGAACAGGGAATACTATAACGCCGTTACCGAATCGTTCCGGTACCAGTTTCTTTACCCGCAGGGGTCACTTTTTCCGCAGAGCATGCTTATTTCCGGAAAATCTTATTATCGCGGGGGGGAGACGGAAAAAGCATTGAGCGTACTCTCTGAATGTTATAACATCTATACAGGTACATACGCGGGGGAGACAGCGCTTTTCTATTCCGGGCTTATAATGCTTGAGAAGGGCCTTTATGTTTCCGCGGCAAAAAACTTCCAGGAGTACAACTATGTTTATAATAATGGAATATTTAGCGAAGAGGCATTAATTAATTTATCTCTTATATATGTAGTTGCCGAAAATTATGATAAAGCTGAAAGGGAGCTGGCTGAATATAGAAGAATTTTTCCCGGCGGAAAACTGAATCAAAAGAGTGAGGAACTATCGCTGATAATTGCGGAGCAGAGGGGGAAACCAAAAAAAAATATCTATATAGCGGGAATCTCCTCCGCGCTGATACCAGGCTCCGGTTATTTTTATACTGAAAAATATATGCTCGGTATGTTTTCTCTTCTTACCAACGGCGCAATGATTTACGGGATTTACAGCGGTTACAAAAAAAAGGATACATTACAGATGATATTTTTTTCAGTTATAGAGTTCTCTTTTTATAACTATTCGATAATAGGTTCGATACAGAGCGCGGACGAATACAACCGGGGACGAAAATCTAAAGAGGAGATTCTGGCCGGTTTCAGGAAAACATTTTAATACTTTAGCTGCAGGCGTTAATCACGGAGGATTTGTGGAAAGAAAGACATATAAGCTGGACTCACTTGAAAGCATCAACCCGGAGAAAAGCCAGCTTATAAATTTTGAAAAAATCATCAAGAACGAAAGGCTGGAAGATGTTGCGGAAAAACTGATTGAATCGACGTTCGCCGAACAGCACTTCATGCGCAAGGATGCAATCGACCGTCTTCTCGACTTTACTTTTTTTAAAATTCAGACCGGCGCGTATCACGTCATACACATGGCGTACCCGACCAAAAGGATGCACGATAAGGATCTTGAATCAAAAGTTATCAGCCTGATAAATGAGCATCTATACCCCGAGATAATACTGAGGGTATTAAAATTTTTCGCACGCAATATACACGATTCAGATACTAACCTCTACATTGCGAACCTTGTGGAGTCTGAGGCTATTATACGTTCGGTCTACGAAACTTTTAAACTTTTTCAGAAAGATATCTTTATATTCAATCCCGAAAAAAAATCTCTTAACGTCAAGATGATACAGCAGTTCTCCCCGCAGTCGGATATCTCTCTGTCGCTGCCGCTGGACGCCTGCGCAAGATTCAAATATATTCTGGAGTTCTTTTCCATCAAGCAGAAGGTAAACCACATATACACGCTTGAGGATATAGCGATGTACAGTGAGGCAGCGTCATAGAAGGCTGTCATTTGTAGGGCGGTACGGACGGATCCTCGATCTCTTTAACGAAAATATTCATGTAACGCTTAGAGTCGCTGAAGCCGACGCAGTCGTTCAGCGTGGGCTTGTGTTCCTTTATCAGGAAAAACATGATGTCCTGTATGTCGAGCGGTTTTGTGTCGACTATGCAGTACTGGTAGTAAAGGTCATGTTCAAGGAGCTTCTCGCGAAGGTCATTATGCTGAAGCACAAGCTCGTCCATGAGTTTCGCGAGCCCGACCCTGAGACCGTCTCTCCAGCATGCATAGTAGAGCGATGTCTCGATCCTTTTGTTTATTCGGTTCTGGAGCCATATAATTCCCGGCAGTTCAGGTAAAACTCTCCTCGCTTCATGCCTGTCATATTCAAAACGGCGCGACCAGTTTATCGAGTAATAAACGTCCTTTCCCCTGATGTTCTTGTTCATATTGTCTCTTCCCGGTTATCCCATTTTTTTTATGAGGAAATTAAGTTTTTCCAGAAGTTTAATGCTTCGTTTTTTTATATCGACGTCATTCAGCAGTTCAATCCTCAACTTGTAATCAAGAACAAAATAGTTTGCGATGAAATCCGTTATCTGGTTGAGTTCAAAAAGAAAATTCATCAGTTCAATAAGCCTATCCGATTCCTGGACGTTTATCAGAAACACGAGTTCCTGGGCTTTTTTCCGCAGCTCTTTTAAAATTTCAGGATTTGAATTATCAGTTTCGGCAGGAATTAATTCATAGCCTGCATCATGGAATCCCTTAATTTTGCTGATATAGACGCGGGAGAGCCCTTTCAGGTTAAACTTAACCCCTTTATCGCTCTTTTCAAGATCGATTATTTCAGCATAGGTTGATACGCGCCTTTTTATCAGTATAAGATCAAATATGTTCCTGATCGGGTAGGCAATTATTTTATCACCCTTTTTCAGCCCGTCTGAAAAGGGGGAATGTCTCAGGAGCATTGTTGCAGTACAATGAGGGAAGAGAACCTTCTTGTTAAGAAAAAAAACTTTTACTATTTCCTGATTCATCTGTTAATCGTTCTTTTTATTTTTAAAATATAACAGCCGGGATATTTTTCCCTTTCATTAAGGAGATCTTTTCTGATTATATTAATGGGAAGACATAACCATAATAATGTAATCCCCAGTATAAAAAAAAGATTGTAAATTTTGTCAATATGTATATTTTAAAACTGTAGTGGAAATCAGATTACTGCTGTTAAAAGATATAGTAAAGGGATAATTCTGTACCAGGAAAAATACAAGAGGTAATGATATGACAGATAAAAGAAAGAATGCAAGAATAAAGAAACAGGTCAAATCAGAGGTTTTTTCTGAAGAGCATGTTTCTTTCAGTTCTGCTGTAGATTTAAGTAAAGGCGGGATCTTTATCTCCACACCGGAGCCTCTTGGTAATGGTTCAGAAGTGAAAATGTCGATTCATATCCCCGGACATGGCGAAATGGAAGTGAAAGGGGTCGTTAAATGGGTCAGGGAGAGTGAAACTGATTCGGAAAAAGCCGGTATGGGGATCGAGTTTATCGATCTAAACAGCGATCTCAAGAAAAAGCTGGACGATTTTATAAAATAACGTTTAGCAGTTTCCTGAAAAGCAGGAATCTGCTAATGTGATACATGGATTCACTTCACGAAACCGACACTTTAAAAGCCATGGATGGATTTTAGAGGAGTTTTTTAGAACAATTCAAAAACAGCCTCAGCCATAAATTCATATCCCTTTTCAGTAGGATGGATACCATCCCCCTGAACAAGGAGAGGGTGTATTATCCCGGCGGATATTTTTTCTACCCAGTATTTGTGAACGTAAATCACCGGTATGCTGTTCTCTGTACCGCTTTCAGAAATTTTATTATAGAATTCCAGTGCAACCCTGTTTTCCCCCGGATTTAACAGAGACACCGAGGTGAGGAGTGCTATCTCGGCAGAGGTATTTTTTCTGATTTTTGCTATTATTGAATCGATATTTTTACGGAAATCATCCGGTGTATATCCCATATACGCGTCGTTTAGCGCAAACTGAATTAAAACCAGATCGGGACTCAGGCTTATCACATCGCTGTCAACTCTTCTCAATCCGTCTTTTGCCGTATCACCCGGTATTCCCCTGTTAACCAGTTTAAATCTGGAGCCGGGATATTTTTTCTTCAGCATCGATTTGAGGTAGTCGAGATATCCGTATTCTGTCATCCAGCCGTAAGTCAGAGAATCACCAAGTGCGGCGATAATTACCTCCTCTCCGGAGCTGAGTTTTTGTAGGGTCTTAACCGGTTTCATCCGCAAATCCTCTTTTTATATTAAATTGAATATTTTTTTTACACAGAGGGTTGATTTTTTACAATCCTCTTTTTATGTTATATTATGCAGTTTGTGATTACTATGATTTTTATTACTCATTCTGGCTGGTACAGCAAAAAACATGCGTTAAAAGGTTAGAAAGGAAAAAAAATTTCGCGAAATCAGACAGAGGCATTTATTTAAAAAAAAATGTGTAAAAATGAATATTTTTTCTCAAATTTATTGAATTATATTATTGATTTTTACCGCTTTTAATATAAAATATAAGGGAGAGATTGTCAGTGAAAAAAAGTATTATGTTTTTTTTATTTTTTTATCATGAATTGTAGTTATATTATTAGAAATGTTTAAATTTTATTATAATAATAGTTAATAGAAATTAACTTAAGAAAAGAAAGATAAATGTCAGGAGCGTTGGAATGAAAATAGAAATTACCATTCTCGGATTATTGATGGAAGGAAACCTTTACGGTTATGAGATCAAAAAAAAGATAGTAGAGAGACTCGAAGATTACGTGGATATAAAATTCGGATCGATTTATTATGCGATAAAAAAGTCGGTTGAAAACGGCTGGGTTAAAAGAGTAGGGACAGAGAAAGAGAGCGGAAATCCGGAGAGATACGTATATGAAATACTTCCGGCAGGTAAAAAACATTATAAAAAACTTTTAAAACAGTATTTTGATACAAATTTTATACACTTTGACGTCGATATTGTGCTGATGTTTTTTGATAATCTTACGGATGAGCAGAAGGAGCAGTTCCTTGAAGAGAGGACAGCTCTGATCAAAGACAAAATCGACAGTATAAAGGAAAAAATTGAAAAAGACACCGAGAACAGCTCTTACAGGCATATATTGTCATACCTTGAACACCATTTGAAGGCGGAACTCAGCTGGCTTAAAACCCTTAAAAGCTGAAAATAAAGAGGGAGGGATTATAACTCGTCGATAATCGGTTTGAGGAATTCAGCTTTCTTTTTATAGTTCAGCTCTCCGAGTTCGTTTTTCAGTTTGCCGATCTCGGCTTTTAATCTCTCGGCCTGGCCTATAGTTTTATCTTCACCTTTTTCACTATTCAGATGCTGGTCTATCAGGGATTTATTTATAGTATTTATTTTTATAATATTGTAATAATGCTTCTGGGCAAGGGAGCAGGAGACGTTTTTCAACAGATCCTGCTGCTTTTCACAGATCTCCTTAAGCTCTTTCTTTTTTATCACGGTAAGAACGGCGTTGTTGTTCGATTTAAGAGTCGCCGTCCTTTTTTCGTTCAGCAGAAGAGCCATCTCGCCGAAAACAGTCCCTTTGCGGTCTATAGTCGCAACCCTGTTTCCTCCGATTTCAACATCAATCGATCCTGTCTGGAGGATATACATCTCCTCGCCGGTAGTATTCTCCTCGCATATAACCGAACCCCGGGGGAATTCCACCATTTTATCCGACAGCTGGTTTGCTGACTCTATCGTAATAGAATCCTGTGACCGATGGAACGCCTCCCCTTTTTTATAAGTCAGCGATCCGGTATATTTTTTTACAACCTCAGTCATCCACGGCAGCTTTCTTTTTTCATACTCCTGATTCAGCATGGTTACTGCTTTGTAAAACTGTATCGACAGTTCACGGAACTGTCTCTCTTTTCCATCGAGTGTTTCAATATTTTTGTTAATTATTCTGTTTGTAAGCAAAACCTGTTTGGCAAGCACGATGGAGGCATTTATTATAAATGAAAAGCTCTCCATGCCGCTTAAAAATTTTTCCAGGGGGATTTTTTTTACAGAAGAATCTTTAGATGCTATTGCGGTTTCTATCCTCAATGTATTCTGGTTTTGAAAACGGTTCATAAGCAGTTCGGTAGAGCCGACAATCAGGTTCTGCCCCTTTATCGCATACTTGTCCATTTTAGAGGCATATAGATAAACGGTACCGCTGCTTAAGAAGTAGGCGCAGTCAGGTTCACTTTCAGCGGAATATAGTTTTATTAACTCTTCAGACATTGTTGAACACTAGGCTAATACCTTATCGACAAGAGAGAGGAGCTCCTCTTTTGTGAACGGTTTTGTTAAAAATACATCAGCATTTATTTTATCATCATTCATTTTGATAGTATTCTCGTTCAGTGCGGAGATAACAATTATTCTTGATTCAGGATATTGCTTTTTGATCTCTTTAACGGCATTTATCCCGTCTTTTCCCCCCATTGTTATATCCATCGTAAGGAAATCGGGTTTAACCATATTGTAGAGTTCAATTCCGTCCTGGCCATTATCAGCTTCCCCGGCAACGGTATGGCCGCCGTTTACAAGTATGTCAGTGATAATTTTTCTCATGAATTTTGAATCATCAACTACTATACATTTTGCCATTAAAAGCCCCAGTTTTGTAATAGTTAAATAAAACGGATATTAAACAGAACATTCAGTGTTTATTTAATATCACTCATATTAATAAATCTAATGATAAATCTATAAATATCGAAGAAATATTCAAGTATAAATTATTTTTTTATATTTCAGCTTCAGAAAGCGGATTTTTCCGGAACTGCTTTGTACTGAATTATATCCATTATTGAAAATATGTGTTTTGAAGAATTTTTTCAGCTGATCCCTTTTACGGGTAACCGATTCGTTTGTATTATCTCATTAATTGTGCTTGTCTTTTTTTTTGAGAATAAAATAATCAGAAAAAAAGTATAAAATGGGAAATTGTGTCGTTTAATATATGTTTGAAAAAAAGTTTTTATTGCTGAAGCAGATTTTCAGTTTTATATATATAAAATAAATTTATTGCCGGTATTTTAATCATGAATAGTGAAAACAGATCATCGCTTAATTTATGTAATCTCATTGTACTCGGGCTGAGCCATAAAACCGCACCGGTTGAAACACGCGAACTTTTCTCTCTTCCGGCCTCGCAGCTGTCAGCGTTTTATTCACGGCTGGCTGAAGCGGGAGTGGAGGAGTCGGTATATGTGTCGACATGCAACAGGGTAGAGATCTATATGACGGCCGAAGACAGTGAGACGGCGGTTGAGACCATAAAAAGGCTTATGGAGTTTTATACAAAACTCCCGCACGAGCAGTTCATGAATTCGGTCTACTCGAGATACGGCACCGACGCGGTTGAGCACCTTCTCTCGGTAGCCTCTTCTCTTGATTCAATGGTTATCGGTGAGAACGAGATTACAGGGCAGATAAAGGAATCGTATAAAAGGGCGGTAGAGTGCGGCACAACCGGCGTAATTATGAACAAGCTTTTTCACAGGGCTTTTTCAACCTCTAAAAGGGTAAGGAGTGAAACCGAGATTTCTAAAAATCCGCTTTCAATAGCCTCAATTGCCGTTGAACAGGCGAAAAATATTTTCCCCGATATCTCGTCAAGGAGCGCGCTTCTTATCGGTGCCGGCGAGATGGGGGAGCTCATACTGAAATACCTGGTGAAGGAGAACCTCCATAAAATCGTCCTTGCAAACAGAACCGTGGAGAATGCCGAACGTATATGCAGGGAGATTGATTACGAAGCGGAGATTATCAGCCTCACAAGGGTGGATCAGGCGCTGTCTGAAGTCGATATTGTAATCACATCCGTTACGGCCCCTCACCATGTAATAACAGCGGCGGATATAAAGAGCATAATGTTTGAGAGAGGGGATAAGCCGATCTTCCTGATAGATATTGCCGTACCGCGCAATATTGAACCGTCTGTTACAGAGACGGAGAATGTTTATCTCTACAATGTTGACAATCTTAAGGATATTGCTGATAAGAATATGAGAGGGAGAATGAAGGAACTGGAAAAAGCGAACTCCATCATCGACGAGGATGTTGTCGATTTTGTAAACTGGTATGACGAGCATACAATTGCGCCGACGATTACAGTGATAAAAAACAAGTTCGATGAGATCAGGGAGAGCGAGCTTGCGAAATACAGAAGCAGAAAGATGAAGCATCTGTCCGAAGAGGATTTTAAACTCGTTGAAGAGATTACCTCCCAGATCATGAACAAAACTCTTCATAATCCGATAATGAATTTGAAAAAACAGAGAAACAGATGTGAAGAGCCTGAATCTGACGATGTTCTGAAAAAAAACACAAAATTTCTGGAGGACCTGTTTACTAAATGATGAATAAAAATATCCCCAGGCTGATCTTCTGGGAACTGACAAAAAGATGCAACCTGAAATGCGCACACTGCCGCGCAGAAGCGGAAGATAACAGCTTTACAGGCGAACTCGGTCTTGAAAAGATAAAAAGAATTCTTGATAACATTTCAGCGAATTATTCACCGATACTTGTTCTGACAGGGGGAGAGCCTCTTTATAGAAGCGACATCTTTGATATTGCAGAGTATGCAACAGGTAAAGGTTTGAGAACCGCCCTTGCGACGAACGGGACACTTATCGACAGGACTACAGCAGAGAGGATAAAAAAAGCGGGAATTGCAAGGGCAAGCATTTCCATTGACGGGATCAACGCCGAGAGCCATGACAGTTTCCGCGGCGTGCACGGGGCCTTTAACGCCGCACTGAACGGTGTAAGGCTGCTCCGGGATGCAGGAGTTGAATTCCAGTTTAACACGACGATAACGAAGAGAAATGTAGACCAGATAGAGGATATCCTCGCTCTGGCGGTGAGGGAGAAGGCTTCGGCCTTGCATATATTCATGCTTGTACCTGTAGGATGCGGTATTGAGATCGCCGAGAGCGATATGATCTCTTCGGCAAAATATGAAGAGGTCCTGCACTGGTTTTACGAAAAGACCCGTGAGGTGAACATAGAGTTCAAGGCAACGTGCGCACCTCACTACTATAGAATAATTAGACAGAGGGCAAAGTCCGAGGGGCGGACCCTCTCGTTTGAAACTGACGGAATGGCCGCGATGACTAGAGGTTGTCTTGCCGGTACAGGGGTATGTTTTATATCCCACCGGGGAGAGGTGCAGCCATGCGGTTACCTTCCGGTCTCCGCCGGTAATGTTACAGAAACGCCCTTCAACGAGATATGGGAGCGGTCTGAGCTATTCCTGACTCTGAGGAATTTCAAGACGCTGAAAGGGAAGTGCGGCCTGTGCGAATACAAGGGCGTATGCGGCGGATGCAGGGCCAGGGCATATTATGCCAGCGGCAATTTTCTCGAAGAGGAACCATACTGCCTCTATCAGCCGGCAGGAAGGTAGCGGTATGGATTTCACTGAAAGGGAAGCCCTTGTCCTGAACAGGCTGCAAAAGGGAGTACCCGGCGTAAGCGAACCGTTTCTTGCGATTGCTGATGATACCGGTCTGTCTGAGGATGAAGTCCTTGAAACAGTTTCGCGTCTTAAGGAGAATAAAGTAATCCGTAATATATCCGGTATTTTCGAGGGGAAGAGGCTCGGCTATTTTCTGAACCTCGTCGCTTTTGAAGTCCCGGAGCCTATGATCGAGACTGCTGCCGCGATAATAAGCTCTCATCCGGGTGTAAGCCACAACTACCTGAGAAACCACAGGTATAACATATGGTTTACCCTTGCCGAAGAGAATGAGAACGAGTTCAGCAAAACCATTTCAATACTGGCCTCAAAAAGCGGTGCCGTTGATCACCTTGTTTTAAAAAACGAGAAACTTCTGAAGATAGGGGTCTTTCTGAATATCGGCGAGAGCGACGAATCTTCTAGCCCGTCTTCTGCGCCGAAGCATGGAAAAAATATACCCGGCACACTGGACCCCGTCGCAAGGGAAGCGGTGCTTCTTCTTCAAAATGATCTTCCCGTTGAAAGGCGGCCGTTTCAGAAAATAGCTGAAAACAGCCGCGTAATACATGGAGAGAAGGAACTGCTTGTCCATTTCAGCGAGTTTCTCGCGACAGGAATTATGAGGAGATACGCCGCGGTTCTGAAACACCGGAGTGCGGGATACACGTCTAACGCGATGACTGCCTGGAAGGTGGACGTTAATACAGATCTTGATCTGTTTAAAAATGAAAAATCGATCTCTCATCTTTATCTGAGGACCATCTATCCGGGAAGGTGGGAATATCCGCTTTTTGCGATGATACACGCTAAAACGGATGGAGATCTTGAAAATATTATAAAGGGACTTTCGGAAAAGAGCGGCATAAAGGACTATCTGGTGCTGTCGTCGCTGAAGGAGTTCAAGAAGAGAAGGGTAAGATATTTTTCTGAGGAATTTAAAGAATGGAAAAGGTTAAATCATGATTGATATAGGAAAAATTTACTGCGGCGGATCATCAACAGGTGACGGTTTAAGGTACGGTCAGGAGTCCGGTCCGGACTGCCACGGGAACTCGCCGCACAGAGTACAGAGGCTCGCAAGTGAAAGAAGGCCGATTGTCGTATGGAACTCTACCCGTACATGCAATCTGAAATGTGTTCACTGCTATACCGATTCGGACAACTGCAAATATGAGGGTGAGCTTTCAACTGAAGAAGCGAAAAAACTGATAGACGAACTCTCTGACTTCGGTATCCCGTCACTGCTGTTTTCCGGCGGAGAGCCTTTTATGCGGAAAGACCTCTTTACGCTGCTTGAATACGCGGCGAAGAAAAATGTCCGTCCAGTTATTTCAACGAACGGAACACTTATAGACAGGGAGACTGCGCAGAGGGTCAAGGACTCGGGAGTGGTCTATGTAGGGATCAGCCTTGACGGCCTGGAGCAGATTAATGACAGGTTCCGCGGGGTTGAGGGGGCGTTTAAGAGAACTATGAGCGGTTTTGATAACTGCCGTGCGGTCAATCAGAGGGTAGGGCTGCGCCTTACTCTTACCGGAAGAAATTACCGCGACCTTCACGGAATATTCGATTTCATAGAAAAGGAACAGATAAACCGTGCCTGCTTCTACCACCTCGTCTACTCCGGAAGGGGGAGTTCGATATCGAAGGATGACCTGACTCATTCCGAATCGAGACACGCGATGGACATCATCCTTGAAAGGACTAAAGATTACTTCGACAGGAAACTCGATATAAATATACTGACCGTGGACAACCACGTTGACGGAGTCTATACCTATCTGAAGATGAAAGAGAAGAACATGCCGGGAGCGGAGGACGTCTACTCGATGCTGAAGTGGAACGGCGGAGCTGCAAACTCCTCCGGTGTCGGAATCTCGGACATAGACTTTTTCGGAAATGTTCACCCCGACCAGTTCTGGCAGGACTACACTTTCGGGAATGTTAGAGAGAGAAACTTCGGCGACATATGGATGGATGAATCCGATCCGCTGATGCGAGGGCTGAAACACAAGGCCGAATATATTAAAGGGAGGTGCAGGCTCTGCAGATATAAAGAGATCTGTACCGGAGCCATGAGGGTGCGGGGCTACAGGGTCTATAACGATCCCTGGGCGCCTGATCCGGCATGCTACCTCAGCGATGAAGAGATAGGGCTTGACAGGGAAAAGAAGGAATATCTGAAAGGGCACGGAGAGGAGTTCCCCATGCCGGAAGAGATTAATAAATAATGAAACTTTATCCTGTAATGGTGAACCTGTCCGGCAAACCTGTCGTTATCATCGGCGGCGGGGAGGTGGCTGCGCGCAAGGTCTCCGACTTGCTTGAAGCCGGTGCGTTAGTAAAGGTTATATCTCCGGAATTTAACGATGAGATAGTTAAGACGGCCGAAGAATATAGGCAGAGCGTTGTTCTTGTTAAACGAAGATACATCTATAACGATCTTGACGGCGCGTTTATCGTTTTTTCCGCGACAAACGACTCAGATGTCAATGCGGAGGTTTTCAGGGAGGCGGAACAGAAGGGTCTGCTGATCAACGCGGTTGATGATCCCCCGAACTGTTCATTCTTTGTGCCATCTTTTGTCAGGAAGGGAGATCTTCTTTTCTCTTTATCGACAGGCGGGGCTTCTCCGGCAATGGCCGCGCGTCTCAGGCGTGAGATTGAAAAGCATATTCCCGAGGGAATTGAGATTGTTCTCGAGAAACTTAAAAATGCGAGAAAGCTGCTGAAAGAGGAAGATTGTTTTTCCTGTGTTGATTCTCCGGAGAGAGGGAAAATACTGAAAAAAATAGTAAGTGACGATATCCTCCTTGAAAAGCTGAAATCATGCAGCGAAGACCGTATGACAGATTTTCTGCTCAATGTGAAAAACTCCTGCGACTGAAAGGTACACGTCCGCCACACAACAGGTCATCAATCAGTTCCGTTAGGCCCTGTATAAAATAACTACGGAGAGAACTCTATGAAAATAGCTTCATTTCTCGGCAGTCCCAGAAAAAAAGGGAACACCTCTGCTCTACTCGATTCGGTGCTTAAGGGTATTCAGGACAGCGCTGATGTTGAGAGCGAATACTTTTTTCTTCATGACATGAAGATCGCTCCATGCAGCGGATGCGAAGCATGTAAAAGAGAGGGGAGCACGGGATGCGTAATCAAAGACGACATGGAACAGATATATGCAGCATTGCGTAAAGCCGATATTATAATCCTTGCCACTCCAATCTACTGGTGGAGCGTTACGGCGCAGATGAAGCTGATGATAGACAGGATCTACGGTATGGATTTTAAATGTGGCAGAAAAAAGGTCGCGCTTCTTATGACCTACGGAGGGGAACTCCCCAATTCCGGGCCCGAAACAGTGGAAAAGCTTTTTTCCGAAATCTGCGGATATATTAAAATGGATGACGCCGGTACACTGGGAGTATGTACTGAAACAGTCCCTGTAAGCCAAAACGAAAAGGCTTTAAGGGACGGTTTCAGTTTCGGGGCCGGACTTGTAAAATAATCCGGTCCCCCGGAATTCATTTATCATTCAGAAGGTTTTTCCGGATGAATTGAACAGTTTTATGCAGCAGTTCATGTGATCTTTCATTATCATCCTGTATATCGAAGGCATGCTGGCCTGTGCTGTGATTATAAAGATCGATGTCCGCGTTGAGTTCCATACATTTTAGTATAAACCTGTCAAGCGAGTCATTAAATATTTTAAAATCAAGCCCGGCCCTGACAATCAGCATCGGTGCTGATATTTTTCCGTTAATTATTTCAGGTATAACTTCGCCTGGAACATTTCTTTCAGGAAAGATGTTCAGAAGGGATGGAAAATCCCCGAATCCGTAATGGCCTACAATGCACTTTACATCTTCCGTTTTATAATTCAGAGCGTTATAAATTCCGAAAGGCATCCCCGCTGAAAGGGCCCAGATACAGGATTTTGATGTATCAATAAAGAACCTGTCTGAACTGGAACTTATAAAATTTCTGACCTCTGCGATGTCGTCGAGAACGTCGCAGATAATGCTCCCTGATATCAGCGTCCTGTGATTGAATGTGACAGCGGCCATCCCGCTTGAAGCTATAAATTCACCTGTTGATATGTAGTATCCCATATCTTTTACCACATCAGAAGGCGCCTCGCCATGGACCATGAATACTACAGGCAGTTTTATATCTTTATCTGTCTGCTGAGGAAGGTAGATATCACAGTGATATTCGATATTATTAATAGTCCTGTATGTGACATTATGAAACCGTTTAACGTTAAGCGGCTCTTTGCAGATAACATTGCGTTTAGGAAATAAAACCTGAAAATCCTCCATAAATCCCCCTGTATAAATTATTATTTAAGTTTTCCATAATAGCACTTTAGCGGATTGTTCACTGTCCCTATCAGACAGTAACCGCAATCGATACACCTCGAACTATTCTGTTTGCTGCTGCTGAATTTATTTACTATGTCCGGCTCGATAATAAATGGACGGGACATAGATACGTAATCCGCTCCGCCCGCAGCAATGATTTTTTCAATTGATCCAAAGTCCCTTATCCCTCCGACAACAATCAGTGGAATGTTCACATGCTTTTTTATTTCAGCAGCAGCGTTAAGATTAAAGTTGTGGAGCGGTTTCGGAGATTTGAACGTTAAAGAAATGACCGATTGTATTATTCTTTTTTTTAAAGGGTGCATATCCTTTAATGCAGGAGTCAGTTCCACAATAGCACGGGATGGTGTTTTTTTAAAACGCAGAGGGTATGATCCGTCACCAACCCCGCCGCAGGAAATTTCAAGCGCATCACCCCCGGTCTGTTCAAACATCTTTGCGATCCTGATTCCTTCATTAATGCGTACACCGTTTTTATCTCCGTCATAGGCGCTGTATTTCATAAGTATCGGGAAACGGCCTGTTTTCTCCCTCGCTCCGCGGATTATTTCAGAGATAATCCTGAACCGGTTTTCGGTGTTTCCTCCCCATATATCTGTTCTTTTGTTAAAAGCTGGTGAAAGGAATTCCGACAGCAGATAGCCGTGCGCTGCATGAAGTTCAACGCCGCTGAAACCGGCCTCTCTGGCGCGAACTATCGCATTTACAAAGCTTTCAACGATAAGTTCTATCTCACGATGAGTAAGTTCCCTCGCTGTATTTGGAGGCATTGGGTATTTTTTTTCTGAAGGGGCAACGTTTTTCTCTTTTGTAATACCGGTATCGGACTTTCCTCCTCCATGTGCAATCTGCAGAATGACCGGAACTCCGTACTTTTTTAGTTCATGATTCATTTTTTTAAAGTGATCGATAAACCTGTCTTCATCAATCATAAGCATATTGTTTAACGGTTTCCCGTTTTTCTGTACACCGGCATAGCCGGTAATAATTGCCCCGGCTCCACCCTTTGCGAGCCTGATATATAAATCTGTCAATTGCTGCGAAGGGTACCCCTCTGCATCAGCCATTCCTTCATGTGTTGCAGCGCGGATTATCCTGTTTTTAAAATCGATACCTGCAAGCGAACTTTTGTTGAACACCTCCGGGAAAATATTTTTGTTTTCAGTCATTAACTTACCTCCTTAAGTTTACCAGTTTATAAAAGTGAAATCACTATGAGTAGACAAAACAGGTTAAAGCAAAAACCGCCCCGATAACCGCACAGGTAATCTTCGGGTAAGGTCTGATCAGGTAACGGCCCAGAGCCCAGCTTATTACGGTTACAAGGGTTCCTATGATAACAAATTTAAGAATCAGAGGCATTGAAATATGGGTGAACAATTGTGCAAAAGCAATAACGAGGGGGAGATGAATCAGGTAGATCTCGTAAGAATAACCGCTCGCTGAATCAAGAAGTCTGTTTTTTCCGGTATGCCGCGATGCCAGTTTGATAAGAAAAACCATCGAAACAAACGCAACCCCTGCCCTGACAATACCATGTATCAGGCTGAAGGAGAACAGAGTCGGCTTTTCCCATGTTTCAAATACAGAGAACATACACAGGATAAGGGCAACAGAGAGAATGATGAAAACAGTACCCCAAATAGATATTTTGCCCGGTATTTCCCGTTTTACAAACCATCCTTTTAAACCGGCATAGGTTCCCAGGAAAAAGAAGCTCATGTGTACAGGAAGTCTTACCGGCTGAAGTGAAAAAATGCTGGTTTTCCCCCACACCCACTCTTTGACATAATGGTTAATCAGAATATAGAACAGCACTGTAACAAGCAGAGCAATATCAATTGCCAGAGGTGAATTTCCTGCAGAGCCGGATCTGTTTTCATAGCTGTTTTTTGAAATCTTTTCCCTGAAAAAATCAAATGACGCATATAGCACATAGAAAAAAACCAGCAGAAGAACAAACCACAGGTGCCAGTCACTGTAATCCTTCCAGTGTTTCATCGCCATTTCATGGTTTGAAAAAAGAACAGGGGTAAAATCAGCAATTGTCTTCATCTGGAAAATCCAGAAACTGAAAAAGCTTTCAGGGTTTGGCATAATCCTGCGTACGCCTACATAGGAAATGTATGGCAGCAGAAAAAGCCCGACAGCGACAAAGGGGAGGCCAAGACGGCGTATCTTTGAAACAATGAACTCCCCCCTTGACCGCTTTGTGATTGAAAAATATGCGAAGTATCCGGAGATAAAAAAAAGCAGCGGCATCTGAAAGCCGTCAACAAACAGGGCAAAAACATCCAGCAGCTGGCTTTTCGGGTTCTCCTGCACGCTCCACCATGGGATTATGTTGGAATATGCGCATGCCGAATGCATAAACACAACAATTACAACAAGAAACAACCTTAGCCTGTCCATGAAAATCAGCCGTTCTTCACTCTGCAGTTCGAATTTTTTGTTCATAGATTCCTCCTCTTATTTTTTTTCGTATCTGTATTTTATCGCTTTAATTCCGGCTATGGAGAATTCATAAATATGATCAGCGAGCTTAGGATGGTAGCTTCCCATCCCGGGGTGGCCCGGAAAAACGGCAGAGACAATCGGCCAGGCAAAACTGTAATATATGATCTGGCCGCCGATGCTGAGGCTGCAGTCGCGAACTACATCCTCCGGGACATCTGGTCCCAGCAGTTTCCGGATTACTTCAAGGATATCCAGTGTCTGCTGCTTGACGTATTTTTTTACCAGTGATTTCATCCAAGGTGACGGGCGGGTCATTTCTGCATTGGATATTGCGACAAAAGCCCTTGTATATTCATTATCAGTATATTCCATCTCGCAGTATGCGGTAATGAAATCCCTCAGGTGCTGTTCCGGCGGTATATGTTCCGGATATTCCTTTTTACGCCTTGAAAATTCCGAATACATGAATTCCAGTATGCTGCGGTATAATTTTTCCTTGCTGCCGTAATAATAGTTGATGCTGTTTATGTTTGCCGCACCTGCATGACTGCATATATCCCTGACAGTTGTTCCATGATATCCCTTTTCCGCGAACAGAAGAAGCGCTGAAAAAAAAATTTTTTCCTGAGTTGTTTTAGGTTCCTGTTTGTCCATTTAATTTCCTTATGCAAAATTTTAATACAAGTGTATTATACATGTGTATTATTGTCAATGATAATTTGATCACAGTCCGGGAGGATATCGGCATCGGTTAATATTAAAATGGCTGTTTTTGTGTCGAACAACGGCTGAGGATAAATTTCATAAAAGTAGCTGATAAAAAGTTGACAATGCAGATTTAAAATGAATGGTCGTTAATTAATGAAAAGGTTTATGCTTTTTCAAGAAATTGTTAATAAAAATTCTGAGTGATTATAAGAAACATGGCTTTTAAAACAGAAGAAACAGATTGAATTGAAGATAAATATTTTTTTGAAAGATATATAAATGCAGGAAAGGAGAAAGTTATGCCTGTTGTTGAGTGGAAAAAGCATGAAACCGTCGCGATAATAACGATGATTAACGGAGAGAACCGTCATAATATGGTATTCTGTAATGAAATGCTGCAGTGTCTTGATGATATCAAGGCTGATTCTGCTATAAAGGCGGTAGTGCTTACATCAAACGATCCCAAAAATTTCTCTCTTGGCGTTGACGTGGAATGGATAAACGGCCTGGTTAAAGCAGGTGATATGGATTCGAAAAGGAGATGGTCTTACGGGATGAATGAGCTGTTCAAGACAATTATGCTCTACCCGATGCCGGTTATTGCAGCAATAAACGGCCATGCTTTCGGCAACGGTGCTATATTGTCCTGCGCCTGCGACTTCCGTTTCATGCGTGCAGACAGGGGCTTTTTCTGTTTTCCGGAGATTACAATAGGGATACCCTTTCTACCGGGAATGATTGCTTTTATTAGAAAGGCTGTGCCGGAGAATAAATTCAATGAATATGCTCTTACCGGAAAACGGGTCGGTGCTGTCGAGTTAGAGAAGCATGGTATTATTGAGAAAGGATGCGCAGATCAGGATGAACTGATGGCGGAAGCTATAAAATTCGCGAAGAGTTTCAACCTTAAACGCGGAATTACGGCAGAGATAAAAAAACTAAAAAGCAAAGCTATAATAGAGATCATGGACAGGGATGACCCTCCTATTATGGATAAACCGGATATTTTTGTAAAGGATTGAAATTTTTTACCGGGTATCAGCCTCTTTCGATTTTTATTTTCTGAACAATTGAAGAAAGGATTCCGTTCTGTGTGTAGATAATTTCATCACCATTAATTTCCAGTATAACACCAGAATAATTTCTTTTTTCATAGAAAATAATTTTATTCCTGCTTTTAACAAAATAGAATTCCTGTCCTTTGCAGCTTATAGAAATCTTTTTGCCCTCTTTTTTTAGTCTGAGGTTGCCGGCACTATTAAACACATTGTCTGTATTTCCCTGTCTGAATATATTACCGTTAAAAATAAGTGACCCGTCATTTTCAATAACAGCAAATTCTTTATCCGTTAATACACCTGGAATCCGGTACGAGTTTCCGTTTTTTTTAAGCTCTTCATTATTTAAAAAGCCGAATATACCGCCCTGTTTAAAAGCAGCTGATGAATCGCTCAACACGATATTCCGGTTTGCCGAAAAGAATCCTCTGTCTATCGTTGCGCCATTTTCTTTTAATATTACATCAGTTCTATCGGGCCAGATTTTGCCTTCTAAAATTTTTATTTTATTTCCACGTTTTTCGATTACAAATTTCTCTCCGGAAAAACTTTCGTCAGTGATTGTTAATGTACAGTTTTCCATTTTGTTGAAGCCCGTCACATCTGCAAGATCCAGAGAAAGGTTCATGTTTGAATCGATAAATAATCCGTTACCGAGATTAAGGCCTATGTTTTTGTAATCCACCGGTTCATAAACATCCTCTTTATAGGAAAATCCCAGACATGAATTTTTCTCCTCTCCGGTCTTCTCCTCCCGTCTGACAATATCGGCTCTGACAGGGATGTAATTATATCCGGGGACGATTCTCAGCTGATCCATTGTTATCAGCTGGCTCTCCTCGGGGATCTGATTTTTAAGAGATTGTACTTCAATGATAGTATCAACAACTGAATTTATTTTTTTGGTTTGTTCATCTATAGAAGCGCATCTGGATGTGAAAAGAAAAATCAGGATGATAAGAGCAGCGGATTTTTTATTAATCATCAGTTAACCTTTTTAAAATTTAAATATATTATTTAGCGCAATAAAGGAGCGATAAAGATTTTATGTCAATATCTTTTATCAGGATGATAATGAGGCATTTTTCAGCGGAGGGGAAACTGTTTTTATAACTGGTTATGATTATACCATATTATCAGGTTTTAATGATAGGTTCTCTTTTCTGCTGACATCTCTATCCTCATAGCCTCTTCGGAAAGAATAGCAACTATTATGAAAGCCAGAATAATCGCTGTGCAGAATTCCATAATGTATTTTAACTTAATCATAATAGTTAAACACTCTGAATTGATTATGTGTTACTTTTAAGTAATAAATTTTTCAGAAAAGTTTGAGAAAATTTCATCACTATTCTTTTAGAATGAGATTCTGCCGAAGCAGAGGAAGATTTTTCAGTAATTATATGAAAAATATCGTTTGAAAAACAGAAGGCAGACCTTTTTAAAGTCTGCCTTAATTAGAGTACGGCGGGACATTTTGATGATTAAATTAATCGGCATGAACTGTTTTCCGGAACATGCATTGTGGCTTCCGCAAAGGCTTTATAAAAGTGATTACTGCTACTTGCCGTCCCAGCCTGAAAGTTTTGCAAGAAGTACCCAAAGAGCCTTTGCTTTTCTTTCGCAGTTCGTGTATGAAGTATGTCCTGCTTCGTCCTTATTATAATCATCATGTCTGAGATAGAGGGTATGTCCATTCCATTTCTCTATCCGCTGTGAAGTATTGTTTACATTCCAGTTTTCAATATCTGCCTGATCAAAAAGTATACCGTTGTTTTTTATCGCGGCATTTCTTATGTTGTCATTATATCGTGTAACCCTCCATCCCCCTTCATTGACGCCAGCTTCAGCTATGGATGTATGATAGATGAATTTTGTCTGATTTATGGAGGGATTACTGTTAAATTGCGCGATGGCTTTTATGTATGCATTGCATCGTTCATCGTTAAATGTTATATTTTTACCGTTTTCGTCTGCACAATAATTATCCCAGCAGATATCCCAGCACCAGCACCAGAGAGATATCTTAAAAGGAATTCCTTCTTTTATTGCCTGTTCTGCAGTTTTTTCAGTAACTGATCTGGCATATTTTGTGGCCCAGTAGCCTTCTTCTCCTACGTATAGATTTCTCCATCCATACATATCATAATAACTTCTATAGACCTTTAATGATTTTTTTTTGTTCAGATCATGCGGATTTCCTGTACCAATCTGAACGCTGTATTTGGGATTCTGTTTACCAAGACGCACCAGTCCTTCGGGGATCTGTTCTCCATGAGATTCTCCTACAATCTGGATCAGCATATCTTTTACAGAAGCAATATATTTATCAGGAATACGATTGAAATCATTCACCGAGTTATGGTCAATTATCAATGCTCTAGAGGTGTCGATGGTCTGATTTTTTTTCTCTGCTTCGATTAAATTTGCAGAAAAGAGAAAAACAGTGAACCAGATAATTACTTGCGGCAGAAAAGAGAAAAGATTATTTAATCGGGAATTGATCATAATTAACCTCGAGTATATAAAAAAATTTGTACAATTTCGTAAATCTAGGGAAGAAACGAGTCTGATTAAAACTTAATATGACATAACAATTTAAATTGTAAACAATTAATTATGCCGATACAATTTATGGAAATAAATAGCAAAAAAATGCTTATGTAAATCTTATAAAAAACAGAATTTAAAGAGGGATTTGTCTCCATATAAATGATATTATTAGAAGATTTTTTGGGAAAAAAGAGTGAATTTGAATTGACAATAGAAGCCCGGCTGTGCTTATGAATAAACACTTAATTATATACTGCATATAATAGTGATAGTTATACTAAAAAAAGTGTATTATTACTGAGTTTCTATATAATATTTAATCACAATACTAAAACAACTTTTTTTGGAATTTAATCTGAAAAAAAGAAAACATACATAAATTTATTGGAGGGTCAAGATGAGTTTGTTTAAAAGGGGTAGGAAGCTCTTCATAACTTTAATTATCTCGTTAATGATGATAACAGGTTATGCAGGGAATGTATTTGCAAAAATCCTTGTTGTTTCTCCTCACCCGGATGATGATATAATTACAGCTTCAGGTATCATTGCCAAAGCGCTTCAGCGGGGGGAACAGGTAAAAATTGTTTACATGACCAATGGGGACATTAGAGGTTATGAATCTGGATTAAACAGAGAGCAGGAAGCAGTTAATGCTGCAGTTGGTGTTCTTGGTATGACCGAAAGCAATCTGGTTTTTCTTGGTTATCCGGATTCATATCTGACAGAAATGTGGAATTATTATGTTTATGAAACCGACGCTTTTACTAATGATTTTGGCCAGGACACTACATATGCAAACCGCGGTGTAGGTCAGACGGATTATCATACATATAGGTTTGGATCAGCAGCTAAATATAACAGATACAATTTGCTGAAAGACATGAAAGATTTATTGGATGTTTACAGGCCGGACCATATAATTATAACTTCGGATGATGATGTCCATGCAGATCATGCAACTACATATCTGGCTTTAACAACGGCTCTCAATCAGCTTGCATCACAGACAACGGAATATTATCCGGTTATTCATAAAACCGTTGTTCATTCAGAGGATTATGACTGGCCTTTAGCCGGAAATCCGATACAGTATTTTTCCGAGCCTCCTGATTCAACTAATACAAATCCTGACTGGGCGCTCAGAGAAAGCTATGATGTTCCTGTTTCAATGCAGTCTTCAGATCTGGATACAAATCCCAAGGCTCTGGCAATAGCATGTCATATAAGTCAGGGTGAAGAATTTTTAGGGCGTTTCGTACATAAAGATGAGTTTTTCTGGAGTGAAAATATTCTAGGTTCAAACCAGCCCCCGGTTGTAAATGCGGGTACTGATCAGACTGTGAATATCTCTGCAGCTGTACAGCTGGATGGTTCATCAAGCTTTGATCCGGAAGGCACTGCTCTTGTTTATCAGTGGACCCAGGTTGGTGGTACTGCTGTGACTTTATCGAATTCAAATGTCGCCAGACCCACGTTCACTGCACCGTCCGGGATTACAGAAAGCGAAACACTTACTTTCCAGCTCGTTGTCAGTGATGGACGATTCTCAAGTTTACCTGATGCTGTTAACGTAAAAATTACCCCTCAGAATATTGCAAGGCTTGCAACTGCAACAGCATCTTCTCAGAATTCAGATTATGGACAGCTGGCATCAAAGGTGATAGATGGTACAATTGACGGATATCCGGGAGATTATACTAAAGAATGGGCAGCTCCGGGTCAGGGAGTCGGCGCATGGGTTCATTTACAGTGGAATAACAGTTATTCAGTTAATCGCATTGTGTTGTATGACAGACCAAACCTTAACGACCAGATTACAAGTGCTACAATCACTTTTAGTGACGGATCTGTAGTTACTGTAGGGCAGCTTTATAATAATGGCGCTGCAACCGAGGTGGTTTTTACCTCCAGGATTGTATCAAATCTGACAGTGACAGTTAATTCGGTTTCAGGAACGACAGGTAATGTAGGTCTTTCTGAAATTCAGGTATATGGAGCTTCATCAAGCGGCTCTTCATCTAATAATCATGCCCCTGTTGCCGATGCAGGATGTGAACTCTCAGTCAGGCAGGGGAAAACAGGACAGCTGGATGCTTCCGGAAGCTACGATTCTGATAACGATGTGTTAAGTTATAGCTGGACACAGACATCCGGAACTGCTGTAACTTTATCAAATTCAACCATTTCCAATCCGACTTTTACAGCACCGTCCAATATTCAGGAGGACGAGGTCTTAACATTCGAGCTTACAGTAAGTGACTATCAGTATACAAGTTCAGCCTCGACTGTAAATGTAACGGTTATATCCAATGGTGTAAATGTTGCTTCTATGGCTTCAATAACAGCATCATCGCAGAATTCTGATTATGGTCAGCTGGCTACCAGGGCAATAGACGGTACTATTGACGGATATCCTGGAGACTACACGAAGGAATGGGCTACTCAGGGACAGGGAGCCGGTGCGTGGATACATATGCAGTGGTCAAAGAACTATCAGATCAGCAGTGTAGTATTATTTGACAGACCTAATACCAATGACCGTATAACCGGAGGTACACTTACTTTTAGTGACGGTTCTACTGTAGCAGTTGGAGCTTTGAATAATGATGGTTCAGGAACAGAAATCACATTTTCCAAGAGAAGTATTTCAAATATGACTTTTACCGTGACATCTGTTTCCGGCACGACAGGAAATGCAGGACTTGCAGAGATCCAGGTATTCGGAAATGAAGATACCGGCTCTTCATCAGGCAACAGCGCCCCCGTTGCAAATGCAGGATCTAATCTCTCAGTAAGACAGGGCGCAACAGCACAGCTTGATGGTTCTGGAAGTTCCGATCCAGATAATGATTCATTGACTTATCAGTGGACTCAGACATCCGGTACAGCGGTAACGTTGTCTAATTCAAATATTTCAAATCCGACTTTCACTGCACCATCACAGGATGATGTTCTTACTTTTCAGCTTACTGTAAGTGATTATCAGTATACAAGTGCCGCAGCAACAGTGACAGTGACTGTTTTTTCAGACGGAACAAATATTGCATCACTCGCTACAGTTACAGCATCCGGTCAGAATTCAGATTATGGCCAGTTGGCAACAAAAGCGGTGGATGGCTATATTGACGGATATCCAGGGGATTATACAAGAGAGTGGGCTGCTCCGGGAGGTGGAGTTGGTACATGGCTGAACCTTCAGTGGCAGAACAGCTATACTGTAAGCAGAGTAGTTCTCTATGACCGTCCCAACGAAAATGACCGGATTACCGGAGGAACATTGAATTTCAGCGATGGGTCGTCAGTAACCGTCGGCGCACTTAATAATAACGGTTCTGCTACGGAGGTTACTTTTACTCCAAGGAGCATTACAAGTATTACTTTCACAATAACCTCTGTTTCAGGTACGACAGGAAATGCAGGCCTGTCTGAATTTCAGGTTTACGGTATCCTTGCACAATAAATTATATCAAATAGCATAAAGAAAGAATCAATGTAAGTTAACCGGCTTTTTCACCGCTCATGTTAAAGAGAGCAGTGGAAGGGCCGGTTTTTATTATCTTTGCCTAAATCTTATAACTCCAATAAAACAGATACAGTTTTTCAACATATAATAAAAAATCCGGAAGTTAATATTTTTATAACAGATATTTATCTTACTGGTTTTAAAATCAATCAACAGAAAACTATTCCTGGAAAATGCCGGTATGGTAATACGGTGAAATTCAATTTGACAGATAGTATTATTTAAACAACAGAGTTTTAATGTCTATATAGAATAAGGAAGAGTTTAAAAGATGAATAAGTTAAATCAGACAACTGAATCCAGAGACAGAGCAATGGATTTCCTGAAGGGCATTGGAATTATATATGTAGTCCTCGGGCATACACTTGTGAATCCGCTGCATAATTTTATATATCTTTTTCACATGCCCCTATTCTATTTTATTTCCGGTTATTTTTATAATGATAAGTACAGTGACCAGCCTGTGAATCTGATAAAGAGCCGTATCAGAACATTATATATACCGTTCATTAAATATGAGATAATTTTTCTTCTATTACATAATATTTTTTTCAGGATGAATTTATACAGTGATAAGGTGAGTTACAACGGAATAACAGGAAAAATGTATAATATTCATGATTATGCAAATCATTTATTCCATATAATTACTTTTGGCAACAAGGAACAGCTGCTGGGGGCTTTCTGGTTTCTTACCGTTTTATTTACAATAAATATTATTTTCTGTTTAAGCAGATTTATTTATTTAAAAATTGCACGAAATAATTCCGATGTTTTTTTCGGATTGATAATACTTATAATGTATATTGCCGGCAATTTATTAAAATATTATAATATTTCACTGCCCCGACAGATAGAGGTTTCTTTAATGGCGATTATTTTTTTCTATACAGGATTCCTTTATAATAAATACAGATCTCATATATCGCTGAATAAGTGGTTTGCGGTACTCTGCCTTATAATACTGTGTGCTGGCACTAGATATTCAGATAACACTTTTATGAAATCATTAATGGTTTTCCCATTTTTATCGTTATTTTTTGGCCTGTGCGGAATCTATATTAATATTTTTGTATCGAATATAGAGTTAGTGAAGAATAATTCCATTATCAATATTATCGGTAAAAATACGATAGTGATAATGGCTCTGCATTTTTTAAGTTTCAAAGTTGTAAATCTTATACAGGTAAAATATTACAGTTATCCGTTATATATGATTGCCAGCTTCCCGGTAATAGATGGCTACAACGGATGGTGGATTGCTTATTTTTTTGCCGGGATATCATTGCCGTTACTGTGTATCACGGTGTATAACAGTTTTAAGGAGCAGATTAAAAAAATAATTCAGATGGGTCAGGATATTTAACTTTTTCAGGTTTGTGGAGAACTATTTGTTTAAAATTTCAGAAAGGTTTCTTACGGCAGGTCATTCAAAAAAAAAGAAGAACGCCGCAAGAAACCGACAGATGATAAGATTCTATTCGTAGATTTTTTCATCCGGTTCGAATGCTGAAACCGCATCGAGCTCGACATCGCGGGTATTGTTTTTATCTTTGTTTTTTTCGTATTCCTTGTACCATTCTGTCTGTATGATAGACTGCATGATCTCGTTAGTTCCAACCCATATCATAGAGAGACGGATGTCGCGTAAAATCCTTTCAATCGGGAAAACGTTCGTATATCCGATACCACCCATCACCTGCATGCAGTTATTGACTACCTGCCATGAACCCTCGGTGATAAATTTCTTCGTCTGTGAAACCATTCGCCGTACTCTTCCGGCATTAACTTTTCCTGAATCTATCGCAAGCGCGGTGGTATATGCCATGCCCCTCATTGCGTCCATCGTCATCGCGCAGTCCGCGACCTTAAATCCGACGGCCTGGAAGTCCTTGATTTTCTGGCCAAAGGCTTTTCGGCGCGATGTGTATGATGTCGCGATCTCAAGTGCCGGACGGACCGAACCGATTGTCATTGCGGCTGTCCCGAGCCTTTCCGGGATCATGTTTGTCATGAAAACGTCGAAACCGTTATTTACACCGTTTAGAGCATAGCGTTCCGGTACGCGGACCTCGTCCAGTATCAGTCTGCCGGCGCCGCCGCCGCGGACACCCATAAGGCCGTATATGTATTTCGATTCAACACCCTTTGTTCTAGGTACCATGAAGCATGTCATCCGTTTGTGCGGAGGCGCTGACGGATCAGTATTTGCGTAAACCATGAACCAGTCCGCTCCCTCGGCTCCGACTATGAAACGCTTCTGTCCGCTGATGATCCAGTCGCTGCCGTCTTTACGCGCTTTAGTCGTCGCTCCGAAAAAATCCGATCCACCCCTCGGTTCGGTAAGGCATTCAGCCGCGAAGGTGTCACCTTTCAGCAGCGGAACGACTATCTCCTGTTTAAGTTCCTCTGACCCGTATTTTATGATCGCTTCGCAGACGATGTCGGCCCCGACGCCCCATATACATGCAAGGGAGTAGCTGGCTACACCGATCTCTTCAGCGACAATTACATCCTCTGTCCATCCGAGTCCCCTCCCGCCATACTCTTTCGGAAGGCGGATTCCCAGCAGATTGCGTTTTCCGCACTCTGTTAGGTATTCCCGGGGGAACTGCAGTGTTTCGGCATCCATGGCCAGTATCATTTCACGCGGAACCCATTTTGTGAATTCTCTCGCCTCATCTCTGAGTTTTAACTGCTGTTCGGTCATTGTAAAATCAAACATAATCTCTCTCCATAGGCTGAAATAGTTAATGTTAACTTAAACTTTAAGTTTTTTTTGTCAAGACTTTTTACGGATAAAATTTAATTATACAGTACAGAATAATGCCGTAAGCTGCTCTGAAAACTTTATGTGAATGAATACATTTCCAGGGGCAGGGTAATGCCAGTGGAGGAATATTGGGATTGACAATATCTTGATTGATGATTTAAAATATCTACGGTAACAGTGACAGTTAATCATAGCAGTTCACGAAATGATTAGACCTCTGTCATTGCGAACCCTTCGACAGGCTCAGGGTAAACGCCGTGAAGCAATCTGTTTTTAAAAAATATAATTACATAATAAAAAACATGTATTTTCACAAAACATACTGCCGCGGCATTCCATGCCTCTCAGTGACATTAAATGTACTAATCAAATAGTTAACAGCTATAAACGGAAAGTGAATGGATAGAGAAACTTTTACAATATCGGAACTCGCAGCGGAGCTTGAAATAAGCACTTCTACTATAAGGTTTTACGAGGAGAAGGGACTTCTCTCCCCGGAGAGAACGAGGGGCAACCAGAGGGTATACACCCACAGGGACAGGGCAAGGCTGAAACTGATTCTCCGCGGCAAGAGGTTCGGCGCGACGCTTGATGAAATAGCCGAGATGATCGGCATGGCAAATGCCGATATAAATGAAACAAAACAGATCGAGAAAAGCCTCTATTACCTCGAAAAGAAGTATCAGGAGATCCAGGACCACAAAAAGGAGATTAAACTTTTCGAGGACGATCTTCTGCTGCTGAAAAAAAAGCTTGTTGAAAGGCTCGCGGCGCTAAAGAAATAGCGAAGACCGGAAAGATTTATCTTCTGCGGAATTTCACCGAACCGTCAATCTCCTTATATAAAAAGAGGGCGCTTGCGGCAGCAAAGAGTGCTCCGAATGCAAAGACATAACCCTCGCCTGATCCGGTAAAGATTACACCTGTAATAAGCGGTCCGATTGTCTGACCGAGACGGAGAACCGAAGAGTTTATCGACATGAAAGCCCCCCTGTATTCATCCGGAGCGAGAATTGATATCTGTGTCTGTATATTCGGTATCACTATTCCGTTTGAAAATCCGTAGATAAAAACCGGTATAATAAACAGAATAAGTACAGGCATAAAATAAGCCAAAGAGAGAGCTGCCGCGTAGATGATAAAAGCGGAGACGAGCAGCTTCTTCGGTGTAAAGAGGCGGGCAAGTTTTCCGAGGCTCAGTGATCCGAAAATTGTTCCTATTGACGCCGTCGACATTGCGAGACCGATTATCAGAGGCATCGAGTGAAAATGCCGTTTTATGTAAAACGGAAAGAATGCGAGCAGAACTCCATACAGCAGAATGAAAGCTGACAGGGTTCCGGCATAGAGCGAGAGTATTTCTCTCCTGTTTATAAGTCTGAAAGAGCGTTTTAGATACTCTTTCAGTTTGCCGTTTGTAACAGGTTCCCTGTAGTCCAGACCCAGTATTACAACAAGTGAAACCGGGAATGCCAACGACGCAAGGAAGAACGGATAGTTCCATCCGAGTATTGCCACAGCACCGCCGATCGAGGGGTACATCATTGTGCCGATGCTGACAACAGAGCTGTTATATCCCATCGCAGCGACCCTCTGGTCTCCGGGGAAGACATCACCTATTATGATCTGGTTCAGTGACCCGAGAGAGGCTGCTCCGGCCCCCTGAATAAACCTCAGTACAAGCAGAAGCGAAAAACTCCTTGTGAAGCCTGCCGCGGTTCCGCATATGCCGAAAAGTAGCAGCGCCGGCACAAGAACTTTTTTTCTTCCGAACCTGTCAGCGGCGATCCCGAAAAATGGGGAGAGAAATATTCCAGGCATTGTAAATGCCGCGAGGAGAAGATTCGCCTGTGCGGCCGTTATCGAAAGAGCCTCGGTGATTTTAGGGAGGACTGGCGCAATGCACGATACCTCCATAACCGAGATAAGGGTAATACAGAAACTGATCTGAAGATATCTGTTGAAAAAAAGGCATTCTGTTTTCATTCAGGCCCGTTCAGTATAAAGCCGGCGATTTTTTCACCCAGCAGTCTATGGCTATCAGCCTCAAGATGAGATCCGTCGATTTCACTCCCTGTAACATATTCAGAGGCGTTGAAAAAAGAACATTTTTTTTCGAGACAGATCCTTGAATACGAATCGGGAAGATATTTGAGTTTATTTATTTTAAGTTCAAAAAAACTGTATCCCTCGATAGCTGTATTAAATCCGGAAGGGGACATCACTATTATATGCGGAACCGAGCATCGCGCCGAGGAGTGGCCCTCTCTTATTATATCAATAATCTGTCCGACACCGTTCGCGATTTCGTCGGGAGTAACATCATCGCTAAGAAAGACGTCATTCAGCCCGAGACTGATTATAGCTATATCTACAGGAACATATTTTACGATCAGCGACCTGATGCATTCTATACCGTTAGCCGCAGTTTCAACCGGAGAGAGGTCAAGAACTGTTCTTCCGTTTAAACCCTCTTCAATGACGGAGTAATTTCCGCCAAGCAGCGAGCCCATGACCATCGGCCATCTTGTTCTTTCGTCAAACCTTGAACTGTCGTGCGGGCTGCATCCCCAGGTGTTGGAATCACCGTAACAGAGAATTTTTTTCATTTTATCCGGATTGTCCTGCTTCAATTTTTAATTGAAAAAAGTTCACCTAAAAAGTAAAATAGTATTACCGGAAAATGTCAACATGATTTAACTCCGAATGATTTTTAATAACTATTATTACGGAATATTTAGCTGATGCCGGCCGCTTAAGTCGGCCTGAAAGTTATCTCCCCTCTCATCAAGAGAGAGGAATATCATGTTTTTTATATAGTTCCTTATTGGATACAAATGTGATAAATTTCTGAAATACAATAACAGAACAGGTGCCAGTGCTCACGGAGGTTGAAGATGGAATCATTTTTTATTACAAGTTTTGATGCGTTGATGCAGTGGAGCGCTGTTTATCTGTATTTATTTTTATTCGGGAGCTCGGTGGTTGAAAATCTTTTTCCTCCGGCTCCGGGGGATACGATAACGGTTTTCGGGGCTTTTCTCGTGGGGATAGGGAAGCTCGATTTTTTCATTGTGTACGCGGTTACAACTCTTGGCAGCTCGGTCGGTTTCATGATTCTGTTTTACGCCGGCGCATTTCTGGAGATGGAGTTCTTTCTTAATACGAGGTTCAAGATTTTTTCATCCCACAAAATTCTGGCGGCTGAAAAATGGTTCAATAAGTACGGTTACTATGCAGTGGCACTGAACAGGTTTCTTCCCGGAGTCAGGTCGGTTATCTCAATCGTTGCGGGTGTCTCCCATCTTAACGGACTCAGGGTTTTTCTTCTGTCGATAATCAGTGCAATGCTGTGGAATTTTATATGGATCTATTCAGGCTATACTCTGGGTAACAACTGGGAGATGGTAAATCAGAAGATTTCAGCTATAATTAAAAACTATAATATGGCAGCCGGGATTATACTGACTGTAGCGATTATTTTTTTTGCTGTAAAGCAGATGATAAAAAAGGATAAACCTGTGTAAGGAGTGGTAAGCTCCTGAAATTATATTAAGAGAGATGTATTTCCTTTAATAACGTTCTTGACACTTCACAGAAAATGTGGGACGGTTTTTAATCAAATCTGATCTTACTTTAAGAGGCGGAAAATGGAATACAAATACTATCAGGTAGAAAAAAAAGGACAGATTGCATGGGTCTGGCTCAACAGGCCTGAAAAGAAGAACGCTATGAATCCTCCCGCATGGAATGAGACTTTTCCGATATTTGAGGACCTCGACGAAGATGACAGCATCAGGGTTATAATTGTCGCTGCAAAAGGAACCGATTTCTGTACAGGGCTTGATCTTGTCGGGATGCTTGGTGATCTCAGCGAACTTACCGTTGGGGTACAGAGCGCCGGATTGAGGAGAAGTTTTCTGAAGAAACTGCTGAAACTTCAGGATGGCTTAACATGTATCGAAAAATGCAGAAAGCCGGTCATTGCGGCAGTGCAGGGGCTGTGCCTCGGAGGGGGCCTTGATTTTATAACAGCGTGCGATATCAGACTATGTTCGAAAGACGCCCAGTTTTCGCTCCTTGAGGCGGCTGTGGGTATGGTTGCCGATGTCGGGGTTCTGCAGAGGATTCCGAATATTATAGGGCAGGGCCACGCGAGGGAGATGGCCTATTCGTGCAGAAAGATCAGCGCGGCCAGGGCCAAGGAGATCAACCTTGTAAATGATGTTTATGACAGCTATGATCAGCTGTTAATCGAAGCTGAGCTGCTTGCTAAAGACATCGCAGCGAACTCTCCCCTTGCAGTGGAGGCCTCGAAGCTGGTGCTGAAATACGGAATAGGAAAGTCGGTTAATGACGGTCTTCTGTTTAACGCGGCGGTGAGCAACTATACAATTCCGTCTAACGATGTTATCGCTGCCTTTAAGGCTTTCGCAGAAAAGAAAAAACCTGAATTTCCCGGGAACTGAGTCTGATAGAGAAACGGTTATTCAGGAATTTCAGGCATATAATAATATGAAGATTGAATTATTAATTTGACCCGGCGTGATAAATTAGTTGAATTAAATTTGGTGTCTGTTCTCTTTAGCGGGCCGGTACCGTATGCGGACAGCTTTTTTCAGTGGCAGAGGTCAGATTCAGCCGGACTGTGCAGCTACAGTTAACAGCATAGAAAAAGATTATTGATAGAAGGACAGAAAAATGGCATTAATTAAAAGAGTATTGATAAGCCTTTCAGACAAAACCGGGGCTGTAGAGTTTGCGAAGGGACTCTCGGAGTTCGGTGTTCAGTTTCTTTCAACCGGGGGTACAGCAAAAATACTGCGCGACGCGGGGCTTAAGGTAATGGATGTATCGGAATACACCGGTTTTCCGGAGATGCTTGACGGCAGGGTGAAAACACTGCATCCGAAGGTTCATGGAGGACTGCTCGGGCTGCGTACCAATCCCGAACATGTGTCGACGATGAAAAAGCACGGCATAGAGCCTATTGATATGGTTGTTGTAAATCTTTATCCCTTCAGGGAAACAATATCGAAGCCGGGCTGCACATTTGAAGACGCAATCGAGAATATCGATATCGGCGGGCCGACGATGCTCAGATCGGCGGCGAAGAACTTTCAGAGCGTAACGGTTATCGTCGATCCGGCGGATTATCAGACAGTGCTTGATGATATGAAGAAGAGCAACGGGGAGGTGTCGCACAAAACCAATCTGAAACTCGCCTATAAAGTCTTCACAACAACTTCTCAGTACGACAAGATGATCTCGGATTATCTAAGTTCAAAGATATAAAAGATTTTTAGATTCCGGAAAATTATAATGATAATTTTCCGGAATGAATATCCTAAAAAGAAGTGTCACGATAAGAAATTGCTGATAATACGTCATCACCGGTAAACGGCAGCCCATCCGTACCGGCAGTGTAGCTGTTTGACTGAATCTCATTACCGTTAGAATCATAGGTTGTTGTCCCTAGACCGTTTATAACGTCATCATTAGTATGCCAGTTTCCGTCAGTACCGGTACCGTTATACGATACATACTGAATCCTGACGCCGTCCGCATTGTAAGTATTGTCATAGTAGTAATTGATTATATCATCAGAAGTAAACCAGTCGGTATCTGGTCCTTTTCCGGTGTAATATGTTGACCGGATAATAAGGTTGTTTGCATTATAGGTGTATTCATAGTATCTGTCAATACCATCGTCAGAATTCAGCCAGATGGTATCTGTTCCTGCGTCAGGGTGGTTTAGATACATTGTATTAAAACCGTTTGCGTCATATATCATCTCAGCATAGTAGGCCGGGATATCATCATCGGTAAGCCATACATTATCACTGCCATCATCGTAATAAGGTATATAATTTGTTCTATGTCCGTCTGCATCGTAACTGTTGGTATAGTAATTGCTGATCACGTCATCTCCGGTAAACCATGTAAGGTCTGTGCCGGCGCCGTTATATGTAATTCCCAGCGTTGTCTTTCCATATTCGTCATTGACATTATTCGCATATGAGGAGATTTGATCATCACCGGTGAACCATGAACTGTCTATGCCGGCTGCGTTATAAGATATGTAACGGATCAGATACCCGTTGGCGTCGTAGGTGTAATCTGTATAGTAGCTTACAGCATCATCGGAGTTAAGCCATATACCGTCAATTCCCGCCCCGTTATAATAAGCGTACCGGATGTTAAGACCGTTTTCATCAAATGTGTAATCAGTGTGACTGCTTACAACATCATCGTCAGTGAACCATGCAGAGTCCGGCCCCTTTCCATTAAAAGAAGTTTCTCTTGTAAACTCTCCCTTATCGTTATAGGTTCTGGTGATGTACGAAACAACAACTCCGCTGCTGTTGTATACGACATATTTTACCTGCGGATTCACGTATGTTGTGAATGTTAATGTATGAGATTGCATTTCGATACCGCCGGAACTTTTTATACCGGAAAGTGTGCATCTGTATGAAGTGTTATTAGTCAGCGGAACGAGAGGTGTAAACGTAACTTTGTTGTCAGTACTGCTGTACAAAAGCGTGCCGTAAATCCTCTCTCCGTTTTTTTTTCTCAGAACGATATTTGCCGTGTTGACGGTTGAGCTGTCCAGAGACGTGGAAAATGTTATCTCGATTGTACTCAGGATGCTGACCTTTACCGCTTTGTCAGTTGGGATTGACGATACTATAGACGGGGCGGTTTTCTTTGATTCATCTTTACCGCAGCCGATTGTCATTATTATAGAAAAGAGAACTAGGAAAAATACTGTTATTCTCATAATGCCTCCCTTGATAATTATTATTTTATTTTACCTTTTTAATTATAAATATGCAGTTGATACTACATATGAATATATATTAACAACTTAAATTTATAACTCATGTCAAATTTATCTGTTACAGAAATCAAACTGAGTAGTTACTCGATATACCTCATATTACCTGAATAGTATTTTGCATATATTTTTATAAACGCATTAAAAGATATGTATATAAAACTAAAAAAATTACGAATTAATTTTTTTTTAAAAACAATTTCGAATATATAAAACTATTGACTTATCAGTATTAAAGCTCCAATGTAGATGCTGTTAAAAATTATTCAATAATTTTTAGAGGGGATTTTAACAGGCCGCAAACACTGCTGTAAAATATAAGGTTGGGGCTGTTGCGCAAATTTGAATAAGAAAGATTCTGCACCCTCCCGATTTTTACCGGCCCGGTTTTATATTATCGTAAGGCCGAACAGTGTCAGTTTTCTTTGCGTCTCTTTAACAGTTGAGTCTTCAGACAGACTCTCTGTTGTTTTAAAACATATAACAAAAAACAAGGAGTAGCTACATGAAAAAAAGTTCAATTCGTTTAATGGGAGGAATACTGCTTGCGGTTTTTGCTTTCAGCTCCAGCTTATTCGCCCTATCTTCACAGTCTTCCTACAGGTCCGGGGCAACTGCGGGAATGTTTAAGCAGGAATATGACCGTCTGTATGATAATCCAGCATATATCGGCGCAAAGCTTGATGGTAAGACTTATATTGAGTATGATAAGTCTATCACAAAAGAAAAAACCAATATCTATACCGGTCTTAATGGTTATAATTCCAATAACAGGTATCTGCTTGGCGGATCATCAAGTATGGGCAGTTTCGGTATTGCAGGGGGATTGGAGTTAGGTTACAATAATTCACCAAATCCGATAACAGTGAACGAAACCGTCAGCGGTGTTAATGCCTACAATACCGGATATGGTAAAGTCAGTGCCGGAGATACCTGGTATAACGATCTGACTCCGACAGATGGAATCTGGGATAACAGAGAGACTCTGACCGCAAAACGGGAAGACAACACTGAAGAGAGCATAATAAACGGAATACTCGGTTTAGGCGGATTGAATGTCGGGGGAATGACTTTGGGGGTATCCTTTTATAAAATCTCTGATGGTTCATCTGTAAACAAAGCCAGCCGTAACTACCAGTATTCAGACTATAATCTCCTGAGGGATTTTTACAATTCAAAAATTAATTATTCTGCAAACACAAAGGACGAATATAACTATACCGATTATGTAATGAACCTCGGCGTTATTATTCCTGTCGGATCCATGCCGGTTGAAGGGATTTTTACATTTGAGCTGAACACGAGTGAAGAGAAACACTTCAGTGCAAATGCAACAACAACTGAAACGAACGAAACGGTTATTTCAACTTCGGGAACAACAAATAACGATTCGACAATCAACAGTGATGGCTATACTCTTGCCCTTACTCTTCAGACACACCTTGAACTGATGACTTTCATGGCGCAGCCGTATTTCAAATGGGAGATGGGTGGAACATCTCCTTACAAAGATGGAACAGCCAGGGACGGCAGCAGCTCTTCTGCAGTTCAGCTTACCAACGCAGAATATGTTAATAATTTCAATTCAACAAATACTTACAAATACACGGGTGACGGAATTCAGAAGAATTCATTCACTCTTGGCTCAAATTTCCGTAAACCGCTCACTTCAGATCTTCTTGTGGGATTCGGAGTATCATACAGGTATCTGATGAGCTACAATAAATACAAAACAAAATTTTCCCATGTTGCAGTTACAAGAAGCAATGACGGTAACGGTGTTGTAGATGCTTCTGATTATACATTAACGAACACAAGCGGATATACCGACACTACAGAGACAGAGATAACAGATCATCGTATTCAGCTGCCTATTGGTGTTGAATATGCCGCCACACCGACACTTACATTCCGCCTTGGATATATGTTTACAGCGGATTTTTCATTTACTGATATCAAATCCAAGAGAAGCGATATTCAGGCATCATGGAATGATTATGACTTTGATATGATTCCGGGTAATGAGACTAATGGACCTGCAATTGACGCACTTGCTGTAAGTGGAGCATACAGCTCAAGTTCTAACACGGAGTCAAGGGAATACAACTATATGTATAATGTATATTCATTCGGAATAGGTTATTCACTTTCTGACAGAGTCCAGCTCGATCTCCTGTTCTCAGGAACCGGCGGTAACTTTAACGAAATTGATTCTGCTGCGGTTATGACTTCAGCGACGTTTGTATTCTAATAGACAGGAGAATTGTATGAAAATAAAAAAATTGGCGATATTTATTTTAATGACCTTATCCATGGCTGCAGCAATTGGCTGCGGTTCAGAAAGCGGCTTAAGCGTTACTTCGGAAGAACCTACTTCCATAACCGGAGATACAATTGTTAATCTTCCATATGTAGTTTCGGTTGGTGTCGAAGGTGCAGATCCGTATAATTTGATAGATGGAACAAAAAGACGTATACTGGTTACATTCAGCGGTAATATGGACCCTGCGACTGTCACGACAGCCAATATCAGAATCCGGGATATAACCGCCGCTATCGCAGATATCACTATTGATAAGCTGGATTATATCCCCTCAAAAGCTCCAGCATCAGGTGCAAAAGTGTATCTCTACTATACGCTGCCGCTTGCGGATCAGACAGACAAATCACGTGAAATTTTTGTCTCAAGGAATGTAAAGGATATGATGGGGAATGGGATAACTCCATATAATAACATTGCCGGCTATAGAAACGTAAATACGGATTATCGTAAAGTAATACATGAAAGCGCTACTGTTCCTTTCACAGTTTATCCGAATTATAATCCGCTTTTTGTCAATTCCATAAACATCACCGCGATAACAGATGTATCAGCAACGGTTACAGTTACATTCAGCAGGCCGGTTACTAAAACATCGGTCACGACGGCAAATTTTACCGTAACACCTGCCGCCACCATTGGAACCGCCACTTATGATACTGATGGAGGGGTAACGACTGATGATCTTTATGCGAACAGTATATCCTTCCCTTTAACGGTACTTACTCATAACACCGTTTATTCTGTAACAATTAATCCTGCCGGTATTGTGATTGCACCTACAATGAATCAGTATCCGTATATCGCAACATCCGTATTTACTGAAACGGATCTGAACTTCAGGAATCGCCGTACGATCGAGTATATCGATACCTACATTACCGATTTCGTTAAAAAATTCGCAACAGACTACAATCCGAGCCCTTACGTTGCTCCGGTTTATGTATCTAATGTAACAGGATTGAGTAGTACCACCGTACAGGTAACTTTCTCTGCTGCTATAGATCCTGCAACAGTTATTGCGGACAATTTTATAGCATATACAAGAACTGCGGTTACTGTCAATGGTTCATCTACATATGCATATTCGCCAGTAGAAGTAAAACTTATTCCCTACCTGGCGGTTACCACTGGAGATATAACAGTTGTCGATTTAACGACTTTAGCAGACGAATTGACAAAAGCCAGTATCTACAGAGTAGTGATCAAGAATTCTGTTAAGTCCAAAAACGGAGTTCAGATTGACGGAAACGATGATGGAAATCTTCTTGGTACTGTTGACATAACAGGCGATGATGTTGCAGATGATGACCACTATAAAAGCTGGATGTAATGTTAAGTAAAATCAGATAGAATTGACCTGTTAGGTTAAAATAAAATACCGTACAGAGATGTACGGTATTTTTATATTAATACAATTTTTGTACACGATTTCTATGATTTAAAGATTAACATGATTTGGGGGAAGAAAACTTCATCTGAATCGTGTAAATCGTGCAAATCCTTTTAATCCTGTAAATCGTGTAAATCCTGTAAATCGTGTCAGAACTCGATCCCCTTCCGTGCGATAATACCGGTACTGAAGTAGTGTTTGATATCTTTCATTTCTGTAACAAGGTCTGCATGCTGTATCAGATTGTCCGTAGCACCGCGTCCGGTAAGTACAAGTTCAACCTCATCCGGTTTCATCCTGATCAGTTCAAGGATTCTGCTCTCCGGTGCAAGTTTGAACTGCGGTAGGTTCAGTATCTCATCAAGAACGATTATGCTGAACCTGTTCTCTTTCAGCAGCTCCTCCGCTCTTGCAATTCCCGCTGATGCTGCTTCTAAATGCTCGCTGTATTGAAATGAATTGATGTTTTTCAGGAAAGCACTGCTGCCGTACTGTTCAAAAAGGATCAGATCTTTAAATCTCTCCGCGGAATGGAGCTCCCCGGTTTCCTGATTTTTCATAAACTGGATGAATGCCGATCTTATACCCCAGCCGGCCGCCCTGAAGCATAGACCGAGCGCCGCTGTAGTTTTACCCTTTCCGCTGCCGGTATAGATCTGGATTAATCCTTTCTGAACCATAGGTCAGTCCCTAACATCGATTTTCTGATCGTAGCGTTCTACATTCTCTATCCTTACCTCAACGAACCAGACAGGGGGGGAGCCGATACCCTTTGTTATAAAGAACTCCTGGTTTTTGACAATATCGGTCAGTGTTGTCTTCGCAAGGTCCGGAATGTAATCGGAGGAGATATCCGCCGAGACCGGAATCAGTTCGATTCCATATGCGTCTGATGCGGATTTTTTTATGTTAAATCCTGTTTTTATATAGAATCCGTTTTTCCCCTGACGCTCGAAGATATCGAGTATCTTCCGGTCTTTGACTTTAACCCAGAAAGAGACCTTGCCGTCGGAGACAAGCGCCCTTCCGGGGAACGATGTGCCGGAGCTTTTTGAAAAAGAGTTCTGCATCGTCTCTACAATATCCCCAATGTTGTTCTGAAGGGGTTCTTTCTGCATCACGGTGATGCCGGTGTATTCGGAAAATGTCTGTACCAGTTTATCCGGAGTAAGAAGAGTTTTTGTATGAAAGACTTCATCGAGCGATTCAGGGGGCTTTACATATTTAGGATTTTTATTGTTCGATACAAGAATCCCCTTTCTCCAGCTGCTGTATGCGGCTGTTGAATGAAAAATCCTTCCGCGCTGAAGGTAGAGGTCGTGTCTGGTACCCGCTTTATCGAACACCCTCTGGTGGTATGATATGCTGTAGTTGACACCCCTGCTGAGCGCTGCGAGACGCTCCACATCGGTATATTCATTAGATATCCTTCCGGCGCTGATAACATTAATATGTATCCCTTTGGCTTTTGCTTCGACAGCGATCCGTTCAGGCACGAACATACCGTCAAGCTTTGAATTGTTAATTATATAGATCTCCTTTGATGCAGCGCTTCTCCATTTGACATTTCTGATTGTATTGTTCAGCATCGTAGTAAACCTGTCGAGGCTGCTCCCTCCCCCCGGCTGAAGAGCGGAAAGAGTCTCGTTCAGTTCTTTAATCGAATTCTGGTGCATTGTCATCGATTCATATGTCTTACGGTCGGAGTAAGGCGCAAGATAGATCCGGGTATCCATATTCAGCCTGCTTACAAGGGTTGATGAAAATTCGGAGATTGAGTTTCGAAGATCGCTCCATTCGTCGCTTATATTATAGGATGTATCGAACAGAAAAACGACATCGGCCTGGGTTTTTCCTGTGACGGCATTTTTTTTGCCGAAATTTATCAGCGTGTCCTTGATCTCAAGCTGTACGAGCTTGTATATGTCGTGAGTACTGTTATGGTTTCTCGACAGCACTTTTCTGTCTCTTACAGAGTAGAGAACGTTGTCAAAAGCAAACTCCCCTCTGCTCTTGCTGATAGATCCCAGAAGAATGTATTTAAGATTATATTTGATTCCGAACGCGTTAAGATCTTCAATATCGACTGAACCCTGGGGATTTATTCCAAGCTGCTTCATGCCGATATCGGCCTCTTCGGGGGAGAGAACATCGGTATCCTTCATCAGCAGTATGCCCAGCGAAAGCATTCTGGCATACTCCTTCCCCGATATTCTGGAGTCAAAGGCATTGTCCCTGTACGGCAGGACGGCTATCGACGCCGATGCCTGGATAAAGGGGGCCAGCATCAGGATAAAAAAAATAATTCTTTTCATTGTATTTTCACTTTTTAAAGGTTTTATGTCGTATTCTTCCCCGGTTTTCCGTCTCACCTGGGAATCGTTTTTTTTGGACGTTTCTTCTTTATACCCTGCGCATAATAAATTCAAGATAAATTTGTTTATGATATTCCGGATTTAATATGTTAGAACAGAAATATCGCCCTCTCCCGGTTATCCGGGCTCACTTCTCCCCTCATTTATCAATTTTATTCATCACTTAAATCCGTTTGAAAACTATCAAATCCCCCGCCTCACTTTCGCTCGGCACCCAGAGGGCAATTATTAAATAATATCAATGTAAAAAAATCAGTAAAATTTTAGTCTTAAACTGCCTCCTTTATCAAAGGAGGTGGCCGCAGGCCGGAGAATTTTTCAATTTTCTCCATCCTCCATCATCAAAAGAAAGGGGCCGCTCATATATATCCATCACAACGCGACATTGGTATCCCTGTCTACGTCGGGTGGCCGGAGTCCGATTGATGGCATAAAATATACAAAGGATCGTATTTTGTATCTATAAGCAGCACTTAAAATTTCAAGCAGTTCTTAAAATAAAATTTGACATCCTGTCTATAAAGGATTTTATATAATATAGATGTTTTTATACTCGGGAGGGGTATAATTATGAAAATAACAACGGATGTTAATTCCTCCGGCCTTATGCCGGCGGGAAATGTTTCACCACGCTCATCTACAGACAGCCGCAGCAGCATTTCAGACGCAAAACTGGCCCAGGATGTTATCGCCAAATTACAGAGAGACAAATCCGTTATAGACGCGCTGGCGATCGCTCAGTCGTCAAGGGAACTTGTACAGAAGGCGCTTAATGTTTCGTCGAGGCTGATGTCCCTGGCGTCAGAGGCTATGACTACCGGACGTGTTAATGTGGAAGAGGTGTCAACCCAGGTTTCAGTTATCAATGGTTCAATGGGAAGTTACGGGGAGAGTTTTACCGTTCCGGTGCAGGGCACACCGGCCCCAGGGGACAACATGCAGAAGAAGCTTGATGATAGTTTTGTGAAACTCAAAGAGAAAGCACGGCAGATGGTTTCGGGAACGCCGGTGACGCAAAAAGATTTTGAACCTGCGGCAGCCGTCCTGAAAGAACTCGGTTCAGAACTCGATGTTCAGATTAAAAAGTACACTGCCGATCTGGGTATTACGGGGAAGATTGAGGATTTCAACTTCAACTACCAGAACCTGAACAGAAATACAGCCGATCTGGTGGTGAATAATCCGGTAAAGGCGCTCGAAACTCAGGGAAACATAAGTTATGAAGCTGCCGGAAAACTGACCGGAGCATAACAGTTTGCGGCAGTAAAGACAGCAAGTCCGCGGAAAATTTCAGTGAGCTGTCCGTTAGCCGGAGGTTCCGTAGAGCGAAGTTCGCGAAACGGCGTAAGATAGGAAAATATGAGTTACGGCTCACTGAAAGCCCCGGAGGGCTTGATAAAGTTACATAATCTATCTGTTTCACCGAAGAGAGAGGCAGAAATAAAAAATTGTCTCATATGAAATGACGGCTTTGAAAAAATTATTAATCATAAAAAAATTTTATCTTGACTTTAAATTAATTTCAAACTATTGAGTATCTATTAAATCAATCATGTAAGTTCTTTCCTTATCCGTGCTTTTTTTTTGCTGAAATCCCTGACATATCCTGTCAGGGTATTATTAATGAATATGTAGAATAAAAAATGACTTCTTTTAAGAAAAATAAATCAGAAAGAAAAGTTAAAGAAATTAATCAAATTTATTTTAAAGTTAATCCGCAAAATTCGGATAAAAAATTTTGCAATTCAGCTTTAGATACATTTTATTCAATTAACAGGTTTCACTCATCACTACAGAGTTATGAGTTATTTAAATCGATGAAAATAAGAGACTGCTATACACTAACTCTTGCAAACGCGATTATCGACAGAATTTCATCCGATAAGGTAATGGCCGGCAAAGACCATTCTCTTCCGGAATCGTTTTATAATGAAGTCGCCGGGGCTGTGATCACTGAAAATGATGATAGAGAGATTGTTGTCATCTATCTGAAGCAGATGGCTAACATAATGAAGCGCGGAGGAGTCATCCTTTTTAAAGAGGGTGCCGCCTGTGTCTCGGAGAGTTTCAGAGAGAGGACCAGCCTCTATTTCAGACTGCTGGAATCGTTCTGGAATGAAACAGACTGGAGCGAGATATTCCCTTCGTCCCCCGAGAGTGCCATTAAACTGCATGAAAAGAGGAATATTTTCGCGGAACTGATCAGCGGTTTCTATACAGAGGTCAGTGTTGAAGATATTTCAAACGATTTTTTTGAAATGACTGATATCGCGGAGAGGAATGACTACTTCATGATATCGTTTCTTGATTTTTATCTTGCGGCGTGGCTCAGGAATTTCGGTATAATAGACTATTCCAGCAGCGGAAACTCCGAAATAATCTATCTTTCAATACAGAATTACGGGAGAGAGATTCTAAAGAGACTCTCCTGAGATTGGAGACGGCGGGACTCGAACCCGCGTCCTACAACATACCCCTATAGCGTCTACATGCTTATCCTTTTCATTTGATTTAAGTTTACAATCCGGGAAAAGGCGCCGTATTGTAAACCTGTCCCCCTTAAATTTTGCCGTCAACCCGGGAGCATTGAATCAGGCTATCCTCAGTAATTTTATGCCTTTGAACCTCCCTGAGGAGCGGAATGTTCATCGACATAGCAGGTATTAAGCTGCTAGTGCAAAGTTATCGTTTGCGATTACATTTATTCTGTCACGATTAACGAGGTGCCAGAACACTCGGCATGCAACTATAGAAACACTATTGCAGTCGAAACCAGATCGTCCCCTGCAAAACATTTCAAGGAACCAGAAAAAACCTGTTTTACAATTTGTCAATATATTAAATCCTCATTGACATCAAGTGCAATTTATGTAAATTGTTTAAGTAAATTGTTACAAGGAAACGAAAAAGGACATCCGCGATGAAGAAAAACCCGTTTAAGAAATATTCATATTTTTTAACTGTGATGCTGATCATGGTACCGGTTTTTTCTGTAAAATCAGCTGCTGAGGACACAATTCCTGTAAATTTCAAAAATATAAGCGGAAACTGGAGCCTGCAGTACGGGAACAATTACGGGTATAACTTCAGGCTTTATAAAAACTACAAGGCGGTCGTGATTCTGTATCTCAGTACCGATGCTATAATATTCAAAGGGGTATATAATATAGAAAGCAGCGATTCGCTCAGGATTAATATCTCGGAGATGAAGAGGGAGGAGAGGGTAAAAAACATAGACCTGAAAGGGGGATTTGTTAAGGCAAAAACCTCCTATTTTATATTCAATGCCAAAATACTCTCCTCCGGGGGGAAAAAGAACCTTGAACTTCGTCCGCAGAAAATCTTTATCGATGGCAGTGATTCTGACGGATACTTTGAACCCTACATCAAGCTTGATTATTCCGGTAAATGATGCAGATTGATAATTTTAAATTTTTAAACAGCCGCGGTATAGAACTTGCCGGCAGGATATACAGAAAAAACAGCGGTCTTAAACAGGGCGTGATTTTCAGCCACGGTCTGTTTTCCAGCAAGGACGGTTATAAGATAACAAGGATGGCCGAATCTATTGTAGATTCCGGCTATACTCTTATGACCTTTGATTTTACGTTTTCAGGCGAATCCCCGGGGAGCATATCTGAAATTTCTATTTTTGAAGAGGTTGAGGATTTAAAATCGGCGATAGCCCTTTTCAAAAGCAGGGGATTTGAAAAGATTCACCTTATGGGTTCGAGCATGGGAGCAGCAGTGACGATTCTTGCAGCCTCAACCGGCATGGCCGGTATTGAGTCGCTGATACTTATCGCGACCCCCCTCTCTTTTGAAAAACTTATACCGGAAATCAGACGTGAAGATGTGGAGATGCTGAACCCCGATGGATATACCTCCATCTCCGGTGTAAGGGTGAATAACAGGTTTATCAGGGAGATCTTTCAGGTCAGCATGATTGACGCAGTTAGAAAGATTAATCTGCCGTCTCTGATAATTCATGGAAGAAATGACGAGGTTGTAGATTTCAGCAATATGGATCTTTATATACAGAATTCCGGCGGAGATTGCTCGCCGCTGGTAATTGATGATGGAGATCACAATTTAACGAGAGATTCAGATATTGAAATTATATCAGAAAGGGTAAAGGGGTGGCTTGGAAGATTCAGTATATAAATATTTCCTGATCCTGATAGGAACAAACCAGGTGATCATCTCTCTTGTTGAATTCTTTTTCCCTTTAAGGTCTTTCCTTGTGTGGAAAATCTGGATAGCGAACAGGTATTTCCCGGTTCACGGCCTCGCCCTGATTTTTATAGGACTTCCCCTTACTCTTTATAAAGGATACCTCTCTTCAGTTATTTTTATTATTGGACTGTTCATCGTGTTTACCGGTCCTTTTATACTTATTTATCCCGAAAAAATACGAAAGGCTTTCAATGATTCGGCAGGGAGCTTCGATGATAATCAGGTCAGGGGAATAGTATTTATCGATGCGTTTTTCAGATTGTGTGCCGGATTGATTTTTCTTGTGAGCTGCTGGAAGACTTTCAAATGCAGTTAGCCGCCTGGAATATTCTCCTGTTAATCCGCTTATTTTATAATTGACACAAATCATTTTTTAAAATAAAACTATCATAATGGGGCAATACCGGTTTTACCGCGAAATTACGGTCCCTTCTTATCAAAAAACCCGTCTGGAGTTAAAATGGAATTCATTAATGTCTCTCAAAAAGTATTTCACAAAGGCAAAATACAAAGCAGCTCAAGCTCTGAAAGCGATCTGTTCAAAGCCGAGAATATACTCACCGACAAAGGACACTGGTGTACGAAGAAACGAAGCGCAGCGATAAAAGAGTATGCGATAATTGATTTTGAAAAAGAGGTTCCTGTCGATTACATAAAAATAACGGCTTCGTCAGGCGGAGCCTCCACGTTTCCTAACGGATTCCGCCTCGAATGGAGCAATGACGGCGATATCTGGAGCCTGCTTTACAGCGAGAGCAATACTTCGCTTGAAGCCAATACACACGAGGTGCAGCTGCCCCTTGAAGTGATGCGCTATCTGAAGATTGTGATATTTGATCCTGCGGTGCTCGGTTCGAATTATTATTCCGAGATCGGGAAAATAGAAGCCGGAATCTACGGAGCTGAAGAGATAAGGGCCAGCAGTTTTCTCGGACTGAACACACCGGATAAAGTTTTAACCGGGGACCAGGGAAGCTTCTGGGAGTCGGCTCAAAACGCGACGAGCGTAATGGAATGTTTAAATATAGATTTAGGAAAGACTTTCTGTGTAAACAGAATACTGCTCGGTTCCGCCGGAGAAGGGTTCCCTGAGGTATTCCATATAGAGACATCAGTCGATAACGAAATATGGATCACGATGATTCATGAAAAGGGATTCGATGCCGAGACAGGGAAGAAATATTTCTGGGAGACAGACATAAGGCCGGCGCGGTTTGTCAGGTTTGAGGCTTCCGGGAAAAGGCTGACGAACGGAAAATTCGGAGTGAAAATATCTGAATTTACAGTCTCTGCGGCGCCTGTATCGCATTTTCACACTCATACGATCGGCGATATCGCCCCCCATGCGTCGGTATTCCATGCCGGAATGGTCAGGCTTGCACGGGACGGAGAGAGCGTTACGGATACTGTTGTTCAGTCCACGGACAGCAGGCTCAGAGATGCCTCAACGGTTTTTAAAGGGATCGTGCAGCTCGCGAACGATTCGGCCGTAACTCCAGGGCTTGCGGTGCAGGCAAGCGACTCCAGGCTTCAGCCGGCAACAGAGCAGAAACCGGGGATTGTGCGTCTTGCGTATAACAGGGAAACAAGCATTAATTCAGTCGTACAGTCTGGTGATTCAAGACTCCAGCAGGCGACTGAGGAAAATTACGGTATCGTAAGGATATGCGAAGACGGTGAATATAAGGAACATTCTGTAGTATCAGGCAATGATTCGAGGATACATAAAGCTACAACGTCAACTTTCGGGATATGCAAACTGGCCGATAACGGCGGTACAGATATAGGCACTGTTGTGCAGGGGAATGACCGGAGGCTGATGGAGGCGACTCAGTACAGCAAGGGTATTGTAAGGGTGGCCGAGGACGGAGAGGCCGCTGAAGACGCGGTTGTGGTTTCAACCGACAGGCGCCTCAGAGACGCTACAACGAAAAACAAGGGTATAGCCGAACTCGCCGAAGACGGGGAGGATATAGACGGTGTTGCCGTCCAGGGGAGCGACAGAAGGCTCAAGGACGCAACGACTAAAAGCAAGGGTATAGTCGAGCTGGCGGAGGATGGAGAGGAAAAAGAGGGCGCGGCGGTACAGAGCAATGACAGAAGGCTTAAAAATGCTACAACTGAAGGGATGGGTATAGTCGAGCTTGCCGAGGACGGCGAGGACGCGGCCAATGTTGCGGTACAGGGGAATGACCGGCGTTTAAAGAAAGCTACCGAGATAATGCATGGAATTGTAAGGTTTGCGACTGACGGAACGGAGGAACCCTTAACTGCGATACAGAGCAGCGACAGGAGACTTAAAGACGCTACGACTCTGAGAAAGGGTATAGTCGAACTTGCCGAGGACGGCGAGGACAGAGATGGGGTTGCGGTACAGGGAAATGACAGGAGGCTGAAGGACGCGACCGTTTCGAGAAAGGGTATAGTCGAGCTTGCCGAGGACGGCGAGGACAGAGATGGGGTTGCGGTACAGGGAAATGACAGGA
>CAYTNW010000003.1:119291-240899 GCA_964439325.1 uncultured Leptospirales bacterium
GGCTGAAGGACGCGACTGTTTCGAGAAAGGGTATCGTCGAGCTTGCTGAAAACGGAGAGGATGCCCCGGATGTGGCCGTTCAGGGAAACGATAAAAGGCTTAAAGATGCGACAATTACATCGAAGGGTATTGTCCGTCTGGCAGGTGATGGAGAGAATAATGAAGGGGTCGCGGTACAGGGGAGTGACAGAAGGCTCAAGGATGCCACTACGTTAAGCAAGGGTATAGTTGAGTTTGCCGAGGATGGAGAGGAACAGGGTTTTGTAGCGGTACAGGGAAACGACAGAAGGCTTAAGCCGGCCACTGAAAAGGACGCTGGTATAGTAAGATTCTCGGCTGACGGTGAGAGCGGCCATAACCTTGCAGTTATGGCGGATGACAGCAGGCTGAGCGACAAAAGAGAGCCTCTCCCTCATCAGCATGATTATGCCCATGTCAGGCACGAGTACGGCAGCCATACAGGCACCATCTCGATAAAAGAGAAGATGAGCGAACCGTTCATGGAGATAACACCTCCGTCAGACGGTTCTTCGGTTATATACGGCAATAATCTCTCAGACAAAACCTATTCGATCGGCGTGACAGGAGTTTCCGGAGCGGGGCTTAAGGAAAAGATCAATGCCTACGGGGTAATGGGTCACAGCACACATGTAGGAGTCAGGGGACAGTCCTCCGGAAGCGAAGGCTCCGGTGCCGGAGTTGTAGGAGCATCCAGGTTCGGAGCAGGGGGTATATTCTCAAGCGAGCATGAGTATTCACTTATCGCGGACGGTTCCGGCTCCATATTAAAAAGCTTTGACGATAACCTGAACCTTGCCGGAGACGGAAAGGCGCTTCTCGTTTCGGGGAGCTCCGAGTTCAGGGGGAAGATATCGATTAAGGGTGATGGAAAGGATAATCCATTCCCGGGAGGAGCGGCCGAGCTTTTTGAGGTAGATGAGGCTGAATACGTTTCTCCGGGGGACCTGCTGGCAGTTAATGAAAACGGGGGTTCAATTCTTTCAAAATCGAGAAAAAGCTACAACAGATCGGTTATAGGTGTCGTTTCCGGGAATCCATATATAGTTATCAATAATTCAGGCAAAGAGGAGAAGCTTTATCCCGTTGTGCTGGCCGGTAAAGCGCTCTGTAAGGTAGACGCGAGAAACAATCCGGTGAAACCGGGTGACCTTATAGTCGCATCAGACACAGCGGGATGCGGAATGGCGGGGAAGATCGATTCGTTCGACAAAATCGGTACTGTAATAGGGAAAGCCCTAAGCGGTCTTGATGACGGCATAGATCTTATTCCGGTTTTTGTTGTCCATATGTAGAGCAGAAAATTAAATAGAATAATTTTCCGGTGATAAAAAAAGCGCTGAGTGTAGTCAGCGCTTTTTTTGTTCATAAAATGAGTTTTGTCATGGATTCATTTTTTTAATAAGTTCGATTTCCGACTTGTTGAAGATCGTATTTGTATATTCGTTAAGTTCTTTCGATATCGGTTTGCTGATATAGATTATCCTGCGGCAATAGGGCTTTTTCTCGTAGCGGTCTACCCACATTATTATTACAGTATTCTGCGAATCCCAGGCAATCGCCCCCTGGTTGTCTTTTATGTTTTCTCCTGTGTGTTTTCCGTATTTCTTCAGTATTTTTTCGTAGACCTTATCCTTGTCGAGATACGGAAAGCTTATTGAAACATAGAACAGTCTACCCTCATCCTTCTCCTGAACTGTTTCAGCCTGCTTGTCGGTACCTGCGGCTGTTTCCTCTTTTTTTATTTCTGCTTTATCGGCGGAGGGTTCTTTGTAGAAAAATCCGTAGTGGTATTCCAGCTCTTTATCTTTTGATACTATTACCCTTTTGTCGTCGGTATAGGTCAGAGCTCCGGCTATTTTATCTTTAGCCTCGGAAAGATATATCCCCCATGAGAGATTACCATAGCCGTCAGGGATCTTCTCAGTTTTGACATCTGTATCTGCAGGCTGATTGGTATCCTTGTTTTCAGTCTTAACATCTGCCTTTGTTTCTGTTTTGGTATCGGTTACCGTCTCAGTCTTTGTCTCTGTTTTAGCTGCGGTTTTTTCGGCGGTTTTGTTCTGCGAATAAACCGTTGTTGCGAAAAATAGTATCAGCAGCAGTGCATATAATCGGCGCATAATTATCCCTCTGAAAAGCTTTAGATTGCTGTTCTGAGTATCGGCAGATTTAGCCAGAAGTTTCAATTTTTTCAGAGAATTGTCACTTTTGCCTGATCAAAGTTTACAACTTCCCCTATTATATACGGGGTAATTCCTTCGGATCTGAGCTTGTTTACGGCCCTGTCAGCGGAATCACGGGAAATAAACACCATCATTCCGATACCCATGTTAAAAGTTGTAAACATCTCCCTCTCGGCAATGCTGCCGTCTTTTTCCATTACATTGAAAATCGGCAGCACCGGGAATGATTTTTTCTCTATTTTTACCGCAGCTTTATCCGGCAGTATACGGGGTATGTTCTCGTAGAATCCTCCGCCGGTAATGTGTACAAGACCTTTTATTGTAATTCCGGCATTTAAAACAGAGTGGAGCGCCTTCACATATATTTTTGTCGGCGTAAGCAGAACTTTTCCCAGTTCATCGTCGAGATCATTGAGTTTTGTGGATATCGTATATTTTTTTGTTTCAAACAGGAGTTTTCTCACCAGGGAGTATCCGTTTGAATGGATTCCGCTCGAAGGGAGCCCGATTATAACATCACCCTCGCTGATCGTTTCTCCGTTGATGATCTTTTTTTTGTCCACCACTCCCACGGAAAAACCGGCAATGTCGTATTCGTCCGGGTCCATAACTCCGGGGTGTTCCGCGGTCTCTCCTCCGACGAGAGAACATCCAGACTGGAGGCATCCTTCAGCTATACCTTTGACGACATCGACAAGGACATCCTCGCGCAGTTTTCCGCATGAGATGTAATCGAGGAAGAACAGAGGTTTCGCTCCGCTGGTGACTATATCGTTTACGCACATCGCAACGGCGTCTATGCCTATTGTATCGTGCCTGTTCATCATCTGCGCAATTTTAAGTTTTGTCCCGACGCCGTCTGTTCCGGAAACAAGTACCGGCTCCTCCATATCCCTGAAGCCTGCGGCGTAAAGTGAACCGAAACCGCCGATATCGGTGAGAACGTCCTTTGTGAAGGTGCTTCTGACGTACGGGGCGATTTTTTTTACGAAGCGGTTTCCCCCTTCAACATCTACGCCTGCGTCTTTATATGTTATTGTCATTACGTTTCTCCTGTTTAATTTTATGATAGGTTAAAACTGATTATAATATAATCTATTCATGCTCCCGAAGTAAAATATTAAAGAGGAGCTGTTTATTCAATTTAAGAGACTTTTTTTCTTAGAGTCAGCAGTTTTGCAATCAGGAATATTCCGTAAAATCCCGTTATAAACAGTATAAGATCTTCCATAACGTTAAAGATAACAGCTTTAAATCCTGTTAATGCCCATATTGTCATAAGGATCAGAATAGTTACCGACTGTTTTGAGTACCTTGAATAGATCAGGATGCTCAGCGAGATAACAGGACATGGTAAAATATATAGTACCTGTCTGGGATAGTGATGGCCAAGTAAAAAACTGATCAATGGATAAAATAACACCAGAATTAATAAAGGAATGGATACCCCTTCGAATTTCTGAAATTCATCGTCTCTATTCTTTACAGAATCAACAAACAGCAGAACGCTGATTGAGATATAAACCGGGAATGCAAAATAGTAACCGACGGCACTTTTATCAAAAATCAGAAAAAAAACCATTCCGATAAACAGGTTTGATACAGCCATGGCCAGTTTCGGCAGATAGTAAATTCTCCATTTATATGCTATATAAACTGATGCAATCAGAAGAAAAACGATTATAAACTGCAAAATGATTGTTGATTGATTATAAACTCTGATTACTTCCCAGAACTGCTCTGAAGTTTTCATTTTATTCTCTCTTCTCTGCAACCGGCTATTGATGAAAATATTTCGGCATCATTCTTTGTAAAGGAAAAATTAAAATACAAAGATGTTTCAACAGGAAAACAGCGAGAGGGTATAAATTCAAGTTATTTTCTAAAAAGATTTATTCCGGATTTATATTATATATTAATACCGAAACCGAACCTTACTGTTTTTGCGGTAAGGGTCACATCGATTTTTTTTGAATTGCCGTTATCCAGATATGTGTCATCGGAAGTGTCTTTCAGACTGCCAAGTTTGCTGCGCATGTAGTTGAATCCGATGAAAAATGAAAAGTAACCGTAATCAACACAAAAGTCGGCATTTAAATGATAACCGGGTGAATTGCTTCCGAACTCCCGGTGGTCCCTTCTGTCTGAATCGCTGTCGTAATACTTATAAGAGATTCTATAAATAACATAATCCGGTCCGGCCCCGAATTTAAAAAAACAGCGGGCGTCATCATAATCGAATATATAACGGTAAAACAGCGACCCGTTTATATCTTTGTAGTTTATATGATATGTTGTTGAACTGAAAAAATAATCAAAAAAATTATTTGAGTGTATATGATTATTGTAACAGTCGAAACCGATGCCGAAATTTTTCAGAAACAGGTCAAAATTAATACCGTAGCCGAAGTCCGTGTATGAGGACCTGTTATAGTCGTACAGATGATTGCTCCACCAGTGGTCCGGTTTTATCGATTTTGCGCTCCCTATGTTTAAATAGGGGTAGAGATGAAAATCGAACGGAGATGAGCCGCGCCTATCTGCACTGGATAGTGTTAAAGGCAGAGAAAACAGTATGATTGCGGCGAGTATAATTTTTGTTTTCATTGTTTCATCTGCTCCGGAAAATCTGAATAATCGTCTACTTTATCTGTATTATTTTCTTAAATCCCTGTAAAGGATTAATTTAACCGTAAACCGGATTTCAAGCTTATATTTAAACAGAGTAAAATAGAAGTTTTATTCCTATACAGATATAATAAAATACCATATATAAACGGATCTAATTTTTAACTTTACAGATAATAATATTTCATTTAATTATCCTTTTTTAATACTTAACCGTTAAAATGATAAATGTTTACGAAACGCTGTCCTGTTTCCGGTTTTTGATAATTGAAGCCTGTTATAATAAATAATCCGAGGTAGATCAAATGGATATCGACTGGAAAAAACTGCAGAACGGATCTGATATACGCGGTATAGCGATAGAATCGGGTGATGAAAAAGTCAACCTTTCTCCGGAGATTGCGTCGATGATCGGCTCCGCCTTTGTGAAGTGGCTTTCGATGCAGAAAAAAAACGGCGGCGGGAAATTGAGAATTTCGGTAGGAACCGATTCAAGAATAACAGGGCCTGAACTGAAAAAGGGGATAATAAGTGGGATTGTAAACTCCGGCGCCGAGGCGTATGACTGCGGGCTTGCGTCAACGCCGGCGATGTTTATGAGTACAGTGATAGATGAGTTTGCCTGCGACGGAGCGGTAATGATAACAGCAAGCCACCTGCCGTTCAACAGAAACGGATTCAAGTTCTTCACTTCCGGCGGCGGACTTGAAAAGGATGATATCAAAAAACTTCTGGGGATGGCATCCTCTGAAAAGGCTTTTTATGACGTAAGCATAAAAGTTCCGTTTATCGACCTGATGGGCCGGTACTCTGACATATTTATAGACAAGATACGTAAAGGGATTAACAGCGCGGCTGATTTTAATCTGCCGCTGAAGGATATGAGAATAGCCGTTGATGCCGGTAACGGCGCCGGCGGGTTCTTCGCTCACAACGTGCTCGCTCCCCTGGGAGCTGATATCTCCGGAAGCCTGTTTCTCGATCCGGACGGAAGGTTCCCTAACCATGAACCGAATCCGGAGAACAGCGAGGCAATGGAATCGATCAGTGAGGCTGTCATAAAATCCGGTTCCGATCTTGGTATAATTTTTGATACAGACGTCGACCGGGCGGCCGTTGTCGACGGATCGGGTGTTATAATAAACCGCAACACGCTTGTTGCCCTGGCGGCTGCTATAGTCCTTGAGGAGCATCCCGGTACCGTTGTTGTCACAGATTCTGTAACCTCCGACGGATTGACATCCTTCATAGAGAAAAGTCTCGGAGGAAGACACCACAGGTTTAAACGCGGATACAAGAATGTAATAAACGAGGCAATAAGATTAAACAGCGAAGGGGAGGAGTGCCATCTTGCGATAGAGACATCGGGTCATGGGGCGATAAAGGAAAACTATTTTCTCGATGACGGCGCCTACCTCGCGGCAAAGATAATTATAATGGCAGCAAGGCTGAAGATCGGCAGGAATAAAAGCATAATGTCCCTTGTGGAAAAAATGGTCCAGCCGGTTGAAGAGATGGAGTTCAGGATCAGGCTTCTCGAAAATGATTTCGCGTCACAGGGTGAATCCATTATCAAAGCCCTTGAGGATTTTGTCAGAAAAAACGACGGATGGTCGATCGCCCCGGTGAACTACGAGGGGCTGAGGGTTTCATGCAGCGCGGAGAACCAGAGGGGATGGTTTCTTATGAGGCTCTCCCTTCATGATCCGGTCCTCCCGCTGAATATTGAATCGGAGGTCTCAGGGGGAGTAAAGGAGATCGCTGCGAGTTTAGTTGAATTTTTAAAGACTTTTGAAAAAATAAATTACGTCAGTATTATTGAATATATTGCTGAATAAAAATGGAGAGTTAAATGAAATTTCTTGTTATAGGGTCAGGCGGAAGGGAGCACGCGATCGCGTGGAGATTGATGAATGACGGCAGCGCGAGCGAGATTTATGTAGCGCCGGGCAACGGCGGAATTGACGATAAACACAGGATTAATATACAGGCTGACGATTTTGAAGGGATATACGCTTTCTGCAAGGAGAAGAAGATCGGTCTTGTCGTTATAGGACCGGAAGTGCCTCTTGTGAACGGTCTTTCCGATTTTCTCGAATACAAGGGGATAAGGGTTTTCGGTCCGTCAAAAAAGGCGGCGATGATTGAGGGGAGCAAGCTGTTTGCGAAAAGAATAATGGAGAGCTACAATGTCCCCACAGCCGGACACTGGGATTTTAGAGGGGATAAGGGACTGGTTGAATTCGTAAAAAAACAGGTTAACTATCCGCTGGTTATAAAGCTTGACGGGCTTGCGGCCGGTAAGGGTGTCGGGATCCCGAAGAACGTCAAGGAGGCTCTGAGCTTCATAAAAGAGAATGTCAGGCCTGATACCAGGGTCTTTGTCGAGGAGTATCTTGACGGGGAGGAGGCTTCGGTTCTTTCTATATCGGACGGGACTACTGTAAAACCGCTGGTTGCGGCACAGGACCACAAGAGGGTGTTTGACGGAGACAAGGGCCCCAATACCGGAGGCATGGGCGCATACGCGCCGGCGCCTGTTGTAACGCCGGAGAGGATGAAGTTCATCCAGGAGAGGGTGCTGCAGCCTGTAATAGACGGTATGAAGCGCGAAGGGATCCCTTTTAAAGGGATCCTGTATGCGGGGGTAATGATAAGCGGAGACAAAATATCCGTTCTTGAGTTCAACGCGCGTTTCGGCGACCCTGAAACACAGGTGATTCTCCCCCTCCTTGATGTAAAACTGGGAGATCTTTTAAACGCTGCTGTTGACGGGAAGCTCGACAAATTCGACCTTAAATTCAGGGATTCTCATGCGATGACGGTTGTTATGGCGTCTGGAGGATACCCGGGAGATTACGAAAAGGGGAAGGTCATTACCGGTATTGAAAATGTTTCCGACAAACTGATGGTGTTCCATGCCGGTACAGAGAACCGAGAAGGCAGGGTTCTGTCAAACGGTGGCAGGGTACTCAACGTGACTTCTACCGGAAGTTCCCTGAAAGAGGCGCAGCAGAACATCTATAACGAGATAGATAAAATAAATTTTGAAGGATCGTTCTACAGAAAGGATATCGGATACAGGGCCCTGTAACGGATCTCAGTTGTCATTTATATTCATAAGTTTTTTATATTTCTTTGTCAGCTCTTTAAGGCTCCCGGCCCTTTCGCAGTCGGGGAGGGAGTCGGAGAATATTGCCCCGTAGCCTTTTGTTTTAATCCGCGAGTCGAGTACCGCGACAATACCCTTATCGGTCCCCCTGCGGAGAAGGCGTCCGGCCCCCTGTTTCATTTTTAGAACCGCTTCAGGAATCTGCAGGAATACGAAAGGATTTTTCCCCTCCTCCCTGAGCTTTTCAAATTTGGCTTCCATGATTGGCGTATCCGGGACAGCGAACGGAAGCCTTGTGATGATTACCCCCCGTAGCAGATCTCCCGGCAGATCGATCCCCTGCCAGAATGAGTGGGTCCCCATGAGTACCGAACCCTGGTCGTTTATATAGTAGTTAAGGGCCTTTGACGGGCTCATGTTCTCCTGGGAGTAGATCGTGTTGTCTATTTTTTTCTCCAGCTGTTTTTTGACGTTTTTAAGCATGCTGTAGGATGTGAACAGAAGAAGGCAGTTTCCGTTCAACAGAGTTATAATCTCCGCTGAAGCCGAGGCGACAGCGGCGGGGTATGTTTCGTCGTCGGGAGCGGGGAAGTCCCCTGCGAGATAAAGGATCATCTGCTCCCTGTGATTAAACGGAGACTCAAGCACGATACCCTTTCCCCGCTCAAAACCTATTGTAGACATGAAAAAAGAAAAGTCGTTTTTAACGGAAAGGGTCGCCGAGACGAATACCGAAGACTCGTAGAAAGAGAAGACCTCCTGCCTCATTATTTCGTCAATATTTACAGGGCGTCCTGTGAGAGAGATATTGCCGAGCAGCTCCCTGTCGCTCCTCTCGATCCAGTAGACATAGTTGTCGTATGAAAGATTGAGAAAAGAGACAAGCGACTCGCAGTATCCCACAAGCCTGTTGCGCGCCGGATCAAACTCTATCCGGCGCTCCTCCTCGTCAAAGTCATCCTCGGCTGATTCGAGAATACCCGTAAGGCGCTTGATCTGTTCTATCAGTTTATGTCCCGCGTTTGACGTAGTGATAATTCTTCTGATGTTTTCATTTTCATGAAACAGTTCACGTATCCTCTCGAAAAATATCTGTGATTCTTTGGCAATCAGTTCTACAGACAGGATTGCTTCTTCGCGGAGTTTTGTGCTTTTAAAGCTGTTTACCAGTCCGAATTTGCCTCTCTGGTAGAATCTCTGCAGGAGGTTAATCAGAAAATCGTGGTCTATCGAAAACCCGAGCTGACGCGACGCTATCGATTCGATGGAGTGGGCCTCGTCGAAGATCACTGCGTCTGATACAGGGAGATACGATTTTGCCGATGCTATATTGGAGAAGAACAGATAGTGGTTCATAACCAGAAGATCAGCCTGCGCCCATTCTCTCCTCGCTGCCTGGAACGGGCAGACCGATGACATCGGGCATCTCTGCTGATCGCAGGTTTCGGAGTCACGCCCTATCTCCTCCCATAAATATGAGGGCATCTCTGCATCAAAATACGTGAAGATGCGTTTCTCCTTGAACAGATGGCTGAGCCTGTTGAAGTGGGCCATGTCGCTTTTTTCGAAGTTCCCCTTTTTTAAAAAGCGTTCAAACCTTCTCCTGCATGGATAGTTCGAGCTGCCGAGACATAGAGAGTATTTAAAGTCGAGTCCGAGATGTTCGCGGAAAATTTTCTGTGCCGCGGGTATGTCTTTATCGGTAAGCTGTTTCTGCAGGGCCTTGGTCTCCGTGGAAACTGCTATCTTTTTTTCATGGCTCAGGGCGTACTTAAGCGCCGGTATAAGGTAGGCCATCGTTTTACCGGTCCCTGTTCCAGCCTCGACGATGCCGTTTTCATTGTCATGGAGACGGTCCTGTATAAACTCGGCCATTACGAGCTGGCTCTCCCTGTATTCATACTCCGGGAGTTCGTTATCGAGGAATCCGTCAGGTGAGAATATCTCTTTCATAAAGTATAATCAGAATAACAGAGGATAATTATCAAGATCTTTTTTGAACTGATATTATTCAAATAGATGATGAATTAGATAATAAAATACAACAGAGAAATGCATTCTTATTACTGAATTTATATCGTTTTTTATGTTGACATCCGTATGATTTTGGTGCAGTTTATCTGCATCTGTGCAGCATTATATTGTTCTCTTGTCTGCAGATTTTTCCCGGGGATAATAATTTAATACATAACTGCACTGAACTTTTCTTAATTTAAAACCGGTTAACATCCCCCGAAAATCCCTTTTCTCATTTAAGTCTAGCGGTGCCGGGAACAGGATCTGAAAATGAAGGTGATATGATGAAAACAAAAATCGTTATTGGTCTGGCATTTTTTTTTACTGTTTTCACTTCATGTTTTAATAAAGAAACGGATACTGGTACAGTTGAAAATTATTCTGTTGACGCTGAACAGGAGAGCTTTGCCATTAAAGGTATAATGATTTTGCCGGAGCTGGATTCTCTTACCGGCGGGCGATATACCATTTCAATTGAGAATAATACAAAGACCAGAATTTATGAAACCTCAGGAGACTGGATAAACGGAGAAGTACAGGATTTTTCCATGGAAAATATCCGTAAAGATATCTATAACAGGATTAACGTTGCAGTATTTAATTCCAGTAATAAAAAAGTATATTCGTATTCAACTGTGACGTCCTTATTGACTGTTGAAAACGCCGATGTAGCCGGTTTTGTAATATATCTGCTAAAACAGTATAATATATCAGGTACGATTAAACTTCCGGATTCTGATGTTGTTGTGGATGGTTCGTACGAACTATATGTATGGAACGTAAATACAATGTATTATGAAATCAGCGGCTCCTGGAATTCAGGTAATACCCTGGAGTATGCGATAACTGTGCCGGAAGGAGATTATTATTATATTGAAGTATATCTGTACGATAAATCAGGCGAAGTAAGTTACCGGGCTCATATCAATACAGTTCTGTCCGTTTCGGAAGATGATGTAATACTTAATATTCAATTGGAAAGAATAAATGAATTGTACGGTACAATTTCTTTGCGTAATAATGGCACGCTCCAGGGGGGGAGATATCATATCTATCTTTCTGATGGCTCAAAATGGTATGCTGCAGAGGGTGACTGGGGATCGGGGAATACCCAGCAGTATAAACTGACCGCCCCTGAAGGAGCTTATAGCTGGTTTCAGTTAGATATCTATGATGCAAACAATAAACAGGTTTATGGATATTTTATTCAAAAGACTGTTTTGAATCTCTATGGTGATCTGAATTATAACGCAACGGCATACAAGTATTACACAATTTCCGGAGAGATTACTTTACCCGATACACAGACTTTATCAGACGGAAAATATTATGTATTCTTCACAAGTTCTTTGAGAAATTATAACGCAGCATATTGTGCAGATGGAAAATGGGTATCGGGAAACAGTTTGCAGTATACGCTGCAAATCCCGGAGGGTAGCTTTGATGAATTATTGACTTCTGTTTATAATAAGGATGATATACTTGTTTATCAATACTATGTAAAACTGGTTAACTTTTCAGTTTCGGGTGATATTCCAGAATACAATATTTCTGTTGAACAGATTTAGTCTTCCTGCTGATAAGATTGACAATGCAGTTTTTAAAAAGGCCATGTTGTTCCTGCGGCAGATCAGCGGTTGATCCTGTTTATAAGACATGCTTCAGAAAAAGTTTTTTACAGAGGTGGAAGCTGTTGTGCGATTACATTTTCTGAATTACAATGAAACAAGCGTAATATTTTGGATTGCAGTTTTTGCTGCAGAGGTTATTTCGACATTTGCAGTCTGCGATTGATACAAATCGGCTGTGCAGGTAATACTGTAAGTGCCTGGAAGGAGTATAAGGTTGTAATAACCGTTGATATCGGTTTTTACAACAAGGTCTCCGGTAACTGCAGTTCCGTTATCGTCCCATGAAACAGTAATCTGTGCCTCTGATACGGGATTTCCGGAACCATTGATGACTCTGCCGTGAACTCCCTCCTCCGTTTTTTTAATATATGCCATCAGGGAGTCCCTGTTGTATAAAAAAATCTGCTGAACCTCATCTTCTTCATCAGGGCTGCTCTGGGCCACCTCAATCGTAAGGTCAAGACATCCTGACTGAGTGTAGCTCCAGTCCTGCAGCGATCCTGTTATTATATACCAGTTTCCCCCGTTTATTATCCCTTCATCGAGAAAGGTTTCCAGGTCGGGATTGGAGAGAAATGAACCCGCTTTTGTATAGGCTTTTGCGAAAGTTTTAACGAGGACGTTCTGTACCGGATAAACCCCTTCGGCTTCGCTGCCGAAGTCAAAGGGCGTGTTAACAAGCACTGCGCCTGTATGGTAGCTAATAGACACGGTAAAATGCTTTGGAATGGAAAAGTCGCGTAATGCCCTTGTTTCAGATTCGGAAAAAGCTTCGCTGCCGTGATGCGATCCCGCCTCCCAGTGGTTCCCCGCATCGTTGAAATTCCTGTTCAGGTCGACGCTGTTTTTATTATAACGCGTATTCGCCACACGGCCGTCTGGATTCAGCAGGGGAATGATGCAGATATATCTGCCGTTTACGAGATCTTTTACTGTTGAATCAGATTCATAATTTGATGTGAGGTATTCGATGAAACGGATCGGAACCTCAATTCCTGCAAGCTCATTTCCATGTATACCTCCGGCAATCCTGACAGAGGGTTCCCCCTCCAGCACTGAGGGGTTGTCGGAGATTATTATTGCCCTGATTACGCGCCCCGATTCGCTGTAGCCGACGGTTTCAAGCGAGGTAATGTCGGGGTATTTCAGTTTTATTCCGTCAAGAAACGAATTAATCCCGTCGGGGGTATAATAACTAAATGTTTCAGCGACTGATCCGCTCACTGACTTATGGTCATCAGAACATGAGACGAATATGAGTATAAGGACCGGAACATAATATTTGATAAGTTTTTTCATAAAGTTCATTTCAAGGACGATATAATAAGAAATCCGTATTACAGGATTTAACGCAACAATTTTCTTCGGATAAAAATATTTTTTATTAAACAGCAGGGTGTAATTCCCCTGAGAGAATACAATCAGGGGAATTACATGGTTTTATCTTCTGATCAGATTTTTTTTAATTTCCTGTAAGAGACAATATCTTCAATGGTCACGACCGGTATTTTATGCATATTCCCGAAGGATATAATTTCAGGAAGCCTTGCCATCGTTCCGTCGGGATTTGTCAGCTCACAGAGGACTCCGTAAGGGGTGAAACCGGCTATCCTGATCAGGTCTACAGTCCCCTCTGTATGTCCTCTCCTTTCGAAGACACCGTCCCTTTTTGCCCTCAGAGGGAAGACGTGTCCCGGCCTGTTGAGGTCCTCCGGCCTGCATCTATCGCTTACAGCCGTACGTATCGTTTTTACCCTGTCGCGTGCAGAAACACCTGTCGTAACACCTTCCCGGGCCTCGATGGATACCGTAAAGGCTGTCTGGTGACGGCTGGAGTTGTTTTCGACCATCATAGGCAGTTTCAGCTGTTCTGTCTTTTCGCCGGTAAGACAGAGACAGACAATTCCGCTGCATTCCCTGATCAGCATCGCCATCTGTTTTTCATCGATGGTTTCAGCCGGAAAGATAAGGTCTCCCTCGTTTTCGCGATCTTCATCGTCGACGAGCAGGACTCCCCCGCCGCTCCGAAGAGACTTGAGCGCAGCCTCGACCCTTTCGGCATCGCTGCCGGATTCCGCTAAAAGATTCTTTTTTTTGTCCATTTTCGGCTCCTTGATAAAAATAAAATTTTCATCAGGGTTGAAATCCGAGGGGTGTAAGAAAAGAATAACATCGCACCGGGACATGCCTGGTCCACGTGCGTGTTGAACCGCACCGCTCTCTCTCATCCGGACTTTAACCGTCGGCCCCGGAATTACACCGGATCTGCTGACCCTGCAAAGGCAGGCGCTCGCGGGCTCTCCTGTTGTAAGGAATCACCGCCGGTGGGGAATTTCACCCCGCCCTGAGAACTGATTTAAGTTTTATTCAGGATCTGTAATTGTCAATTATTCTTTAATGAGATGAATTACCATTTTTAAAACTTTTACTTGAATTTTATACAATAACTATTTATTAATAGTAAAAGGTTGTATCGTATCCCTTTTGTTATAAAATTTAAAAAAGTATTCTTTAGATTAGGGGATTATCCGTAAACGGGGTGCAAGTTTTCCGTTGTTGAGAAAAACATTTCCTTAAGCTGTCTGTATGATGCAGCAAGTAGGGATTGCGGATTTTCCGGATTAATGCTATTATCACATGCTGATATAATTAAATAACTGACAGGTAGCTTGAAATGTTAAAGTTAAACCGGTTGAAAAATCTTTTTGGTAAAAAGAATTCAAAAAGCAGCATTAAGGAAAAACTGAAAGAGACCCTGCCCGATGAAGAGGTTGAAAAGCCGTCGCATAATACGGGATCTGAGGGTAAAAAACAGCTTTCACGGAAAGAGAAAAAAAGGGCTAAAAAAGCGGAAAGAAAAAAAAGGCCCCTCCCTCTCAGAATTTTGATACAGACTGCTAAAACCGTCTTTATAAGAATACCGATGGTTCTGATCGTGCTGATAGCGGCTGTGCTGTTTTTCCTGCAGCTGTTCCTGACCGCTCCGTCTGTTGAAAATCTCGCTAAGAGCAATTTTAACAAGATGTCGTACGGCACGCTTGATCTGAAGGTCGAAAGCTTCAATCCATATACCGGATTTGTAATGAAGAATATCGTCGTCCGCAGCGGAGATGATTTCGGAAGGGGGAAACTCTTCGAAATGGAGAAACTCGTTTTCAGCTACGGATTTTTCCCGATCTTTACCGGCAGCGTAAGGTTTCCGGAGATAGGGATCTATAAACCGAGACTATACCTGACGCAGAAAAAGGGGGTATGGAACGCGGCGACGCTGATGAAGCCCTCCGAGAAGAAGCCGGAGAAAGAGAAGAAGGAGGAGAAGAAAAAAGAGGAGGAGAAGGAGGAGGCCCCTTCAAACGAGATAAAACTTCCTATTGCTGTGGACTTTCTCTTTAACTTCATACTTGAAGATCTCTGTGTCTTTGTGAACGGCCAGGATTTTACAACGGAGATGACCGGTCTTTCGTTCAATACTAATATTGAAGTGCCGCCGTTTAAGGTGATACCGAAATCGGTCGAGGCGGTACGGATTCTGAAAACGATGAAGATCGAGCTCAATCCGCAGAACAGGATGAATGTGAAGTTCTACTCGAAGGCCGCTTCTACGACCCCGGAACTTGTTTTAAACTGGAACCTGATTTTCAATAACGGAAAAAATCCCGATTTCAGCAGCACTATGAATGTCGGAGCGAAAAAGATGCCTCTGCGTCTCAAGGATAAGTTTTTCACTCCGTTCAATTTCCTCGTAGCATATGATATATTCTATAACCCGGTCAATGATGTTCTGAAGCTGAACAATTTCAGTTTCAGTTTTATGAACAGCGACTGGATCAAAATCTCCGGAACAGTGGGTAGCGTTACGAAGACGCAGGTACTGAACATCCATATGGACCGGAGCGTCATTCCTCTTAAAGACCTCTATCCATATTTTGTAATTATGACCGGCGACAGGAAGACGAAGTTCGGCGGGGAGATATCTCTCTACCCTCTGACTGTAAGGGGTACTGCGAAGAGCCCCGATATAAAAGGGAGTATCTCGCTTAAGAACCTGTATTTCAGAATACCCGGAACAGAGGCTGCCATACCTTACCTCGGATTTGATTACTCCGCCGCGATGTCCGGAACCACGATGGCGATCGGCGCGGAGCTGAATATCCCGCACCTGGCGTATATACTGGACGGAAGCAAGTCGGGAGACAACGGAGTGAAGCTCACCGCATCAGCGACCGGTTATGATAATTTCAAAAGGGTAAAAATAAACGGAGTAGGTTTTGAATTCTTCAACCCCGGAGGGGGGAAGGTCCTTATACTTGACCTTAACGGCGATGTAAGCCTCGGCAAGTCGACACAGGGGACAATAACCATTTCAAAACTGAGAATCAATACCCCGCCCCTTGCCGATATGGTTCCCGGAAGGTTCAGGAAACAGGTTGCCGGAATCCCGCTGAAGAAGCCGGTTGACATTAACCTTGGACTGAACTTCAGCCTCGGCGCAGATACGGTAAGGGCAGCTGTAGAGATGCTGGCTATGATACCGGACTACGGCGTAAACGACCTGAAGCTCCACGCGGCCGTTGTCCAGGACAACAGGGCAAAGAGGGTTACTCTTGACAATATATCCCTCGGAAGTAAAAGCATGAACCTTGCAGTTAATGCCGGAGGGAACGTAGAACTGAAGAAGGCGCCTCTATCCGATTCGGATCTGAAATTCTCCGTTGAACTCAACAATCCGAAGATGAAGAGCGTATGGGGACCGTGGAACACTTCGGGGATGATGAAGCTTACCGCGTTTATGAAGGGTGACCTCGCCACAGGGAAGGCGCGCGGAACTCTCGAATTCAAAGACTTCAATATTAAAAACGACCCGCAGATGCTTGCGGTTTCCGGGTTCAACATGAACTTTCCGTTTGAATATGGATTCAAGCTGCTGAAGCAGACAAAATCGTATATAGCGGTTGATCAGAAACAGGCCCTTGACACTGACCAGTTCTCTGAAAAGCCGAATTTCAGCATAGCTTCGGTGAAGGCAAAACACCCCTCAAGGGAGATGGCGTTTGAGTATCTGAAGGATTTCAACGCGTATATGATCTTTAAGGATAATGTTTTCAGGATATCGAACCTGAAGGCGTCGATTATGGACGGTTCGCTTTACGGCAAAAATATTCTGTTTAACGCGGCGGATCTTAATACAGAAAACATGGAGTTCAGTGTTCTGCTTTCTATGACAAATATAAATATCGGGCGGCTTGACGACCCCGTTAAAAAGAATATCTCGAAAGAGGCCGAACTTTCACTGAACGCGAATTTCTCCGGCAAAGGTTTAAATGTTAATAAAGAGCTGACCCCGTCGGGTAACATAAATATTTATAAAATCGGCGAGGAGTTCGCAAGCAGGCTTTTGAAGGGTCTGAGCCAGGAGAAGGGTAAATCGAAACTCGGCAAGCCTGTACAGAAGGTGGTCGACGGATCGCTCCCTGTTAAGTTCGATTTCAGGCTCGACAAGGGACTTGTTTATACAAAGGTTACATTCCTCGACAGGTGGAGTAAAGTTTTGAACCGGCTTATCAGAGTAGAAAACGACGAGATTGTATTTGATCGTATTCCAATACAGGAATTTTTAAGAAAGGTTTCGGAGGCGAAATAATATGAAAAAATTTATTTTAATTATCTCTATAGCAACTGTCTGCTATTCACTTACCGGATGCAAGTCATCACCAAGCTGCTGTCTTATAGCCCCGCCGGCGATTAATCTGACCGGTGAAAAAACCGTTATAGAGAGGCAGATTATCGGAGATTACATGGAGCTTGAAAAAGACGCATGGACAATGTCTTCGGTAAGGACAACAACCGGCAATAAAAATATATCGGGCAGACTGTCGGGAGATCCGGAACTGTTCAAATATATCAAAATCAGGGAATTTCATTATGACAAAATAAAGGACTATAAAACCGAGGGAGCGATAGGGGAAGCGAATACCGGTCTGATAAAGTATATGGAAACGAAGAAGTATGAATCCTCCCCGGCTGAGAAAAAGATTCTGATGACAGTTATAGAAGAAGAGAACACGGCGAGAAACGGAATCTTCTCACGCTCGCTGTATCTCTCCAGGGGGGTTGAGCCGTCAAAGAGCGATATTGAATCTTTCGGCAGGGGTTTCGCCGAAGAGCAGAGGGGACTGGCTTCAAAGGATGAGTGGATTCAGGAAAACTCCGGAAACTGGGGAAGGAAGAAATAGGAAAGTATGAAGATGAATATCAAGAGAATTGCATATTTAATTATACCGGTTCTTCTTCTGTTTTTATCCTGCGAGGATAAAACCGGTGAAGAGGTCAAGTTCAGCTACCAGGGGATAATGGACAAGGAGTACAGGTTCAGCGTCGGCAGAATCCTCCCTGTAACAATAGGGCAGTCCATTGAAACGGATGGCGATATATCGAGAGACGGAAAATATTTCTTCTATTCATCAAACTCCGACGGAGGGAATTTTGACATATATCTCCGTTCGATGACAGATATCACGACAGTGAGACTGACCTCCCACCCGTCGAAGGATATAAGTCCGGCGATATCGCCTGACGGAAGGCATCTTGCGTTTGTGTCGTATAGAGACAACCCGGAAGGGGATATCTTCGTGATGAAGATCAAACCGCGCGACCTTATTAAAAAAGAGGCCGAATCTGTCGCCGGTACCGAATCGATGGATAAAATATCGAAGAATATTACGCTGGAAAAAGATCCTGTAAGTGAAGTAATCTTAAATGTAAAAAATGCGAATCCTTCATGGAGCCCTGACGGTGAGCTGATAGCCTACTCATCTGCGAAGGGGGGGCTTGCAAATATCTGGACTATGAAGAGCGACGGTTCGGATAAAAAGAGGATAACCGAAAAGGGGGGACAGTACCCGGCATTTTCGTCTGACGGGAAAAAGCTGGTGTTCGTGTCGTACCGCGAGAATGAAAACGGGGACCTCTATACGGTCGATCTCGCAGGTGGGAAAGAGAGCAGGATCACGAATGACAGTTTCATCAAGTTTTCACCTGCGTTCATGAATGACAGCAGCAGGATAATATACTCCTCGATAGAAGCGGACACAAACAAAAACGGGTCCCTCGACATGCAGGACAGGTCTGTGATCAGGTACCTCGATACAAAAATCGGCCTGACATACCTGATGACAAAAAGGTCGGATTCGTCATTTAAAGCGAAATGGCTCCCGGTTATGGCAATCAAGGACTATAGCGGGATAATTATATACACTGATATCACCGGCGAGAACATAAACCTTAACGTCATACCCGACTCGGGCGTAATTCCGAAAAAAACCAGCGCCAGGTTTCAGTACGAACTGTGCGACACGTATCTTGCCGAGTATGATGATACAGAAAAGTATCTGATGTCGCTGGAGGCTGTTTATAATTTTTACAACGGCAACGCCGACAACAGCTCGCGCGCATATGTAAACAGGGCGCTGGAGGAATCGGCCTTCTACTATAAAAAGAGCGGCGACGGGGCACAGGAGAAGAGAATAGTCTCGGTGATCCGCAAAAGGGCTGAAAATAAGGATATCTATGCATCGTTCATTCTCGACATGCTGGAGAAGCCGGGCGGAGAATACGACATCGAATCGATTGCTAAAAATTTCGGTTCTGAAAAGAACAGCGTCTATTATCTACCCTTCGCGCTGGAGGATATCGCGGATATGCATATGGACAGGGGGAACAAAAGCTCCGCGCTGAAGATATTGAAACATATCGCCGCAAAATACGAAAGCTTCGAAAGGATGATGGATATCAATACAAAGATCTCGCTCTGCGGCGACGACCTCAGAAAAAACGGAATTTCTGAATCGGCTATAAAGGTCTTCGCCAAGGGGAGCACCAATCAGAAGATAGCAATCGTAAAAAACTTTGTCGAGCCTCTGAGCAGACAGATCTCTTCGCCGGATGCCGATGCTTATATTACTAGAATTACCGGGCTTCAGTCTGAATTTAAAGACGATAAGAAGATCAGCGCAATGCTGAGTTACGCACTTGGAGCTGTATACGACAGCAGGGGGATGACCGATAAAAGCAGGGAGGAGCTTCAGAAGGCTATTTCTCTGTCTCATCCGAACGACCTTGCGTTTTATCTTTCAAATATAAGACTGGCAGAGATAGAGAAGAGGCAGAGCAGATTCGCAGAGGCTGAAAAATACTACAGCGCCGCGGTCTATAAGTATTCAAGGCGTTTCAAATACGAGAATTTTAAAGAGAAACTTTTATGGCTTGTGAATTACTACACTCACTCCGGTGAGACAAACCTGCTGTTTAAAAACTACAAGGACGCTTCTGCAGTTTACGAAAAACAGATAGCCCTGCTGACTTTTGTGCTCAACCAGAGGTGGTACCCCGATATCTATAACGAATACGCCGCCAAAGCGCATGTTCACTATATAGATTCCTACACGTCATGGAAGGGGGAGGCTTCAATTGCCGAGCTCGAAGAGAGCTATCTGAAAAGGCTAGGTATTTTCAGAACCGACTTTGACAAAGCCGCGATATACGGCTACGGTTATATCTTTACCAAAAAGGCGCTTTTTCTAAATGAATCGTCATCGGGGGGGGATGAGAAGAAACTCTCCGAAGAGGTTTATAAGACCTTCAAAATGGCGGACGCGCAGACAGACTGGGCGCTGTTCATCGACGATCTCTTCATAGAGCCTTATATACTGAAAACATGGATCTATCAGTACCTCGATCTCGACAGGAGTACTTTCGGCGACGACGCTGATGAGTATATAAGCAAGTATTTTCCTAAACACCTGTGGGAGCAGAACCTCGCGATACTCGAGAAGGCGCTGAACGCGAACGATGAAAACGCGAAGCCTGAAAATGAGGGTAACCTTCATCTGAACATGGGGAACAACTACTTTCTCCTGATGAACTACCCAAGAGCGCTGAAATCGTACAGGATGGCGGAGAAGTACAAGAAGACATTCGGTTCAGACATAGAGAAGGCCCTGTTCCATTTCCATCTGGGGTACACCCTCTGGCAGAACGAAGAGATAAAAGACGCACAGACAGAAATACAGAAGGCCTATGATATATACGCCGGCCTTTCGCAGAGCGGAGGTACGGAAAAGTATAAGTACCAGTACCTGACCCTGTACAGATACTTTGCGCTGTTCAGCAGGTACGAACAGAAATACGATGAGGCGATAGAGTGGTATAAAAAAATTCTCAGGTTCGCCGCGGATAACAGGCTGACAATCGACAGTGCGCGTTACTACCAGGAGATCGCGTACTGCGATATAAAAAACGGTGATCTTGAAAGCGCCAGGACCAATCTTTACCGCGCCTCTGCGCTGCTGGAAAAATATCCCGATGATGAAAGAAAATATAAGCTTAAGATAAAACTCTTCGGAATAGGCCCTTTCCCTACTATAAATCTGGGACCGGATGCCGTTGTGGTGGGGAATAACAGGATATATTACCCGCTGGATACAAAGGATAAAAAACTGCTGAATATGTCTCTTCTGGCAGAGATAGCAATAGCGGAGGGGAACTATCCCGGCGTAATAAAAATTCTGAAAGAGAAGATCGAACTGCTGAAGGAATCTTCAACCGGAGTTGATATTGAAACCAGGATTCGTTCGCTTAACAACCTGGGTTATTATACGTATATCACAGGGAATACTGCCGGTGCGGAGGAGTATTTTAACCAGGCTGAGAATCTCTCAAGGGAGAAATATAACCTCGAGGGCTCAAAGGCTTCAATGATGAACCTTGTGAACCTCTACGCACAGATGATAGAGGAGGGGACTCCGGTCAACGGCGGCTGGCAGACGAAGATAACCTCCCTCGCGGCGAGGATCGATAGCTACAGAAAGAACTATTTTGACATGAGAATATCCCAGGAGAGGGAGACTCTTGAGAAAAAAGCCGAGGCGAAAAAAGAGAAGGTTACCGAGGAACAGATCTCTGAGATGACGGCAAGGATCGAACAGGAGACGAACTCGCAGTACTATGTCCTTGATACGGCAAGCGCGATTTTGAAGTTCTACCTTGCCGAGATACTCTATGCTTCAGATCCCGGCGCTGCTGATAAAAATTCACCGAAGGGGATGGAACTTTATAAAACGAACAGGGATATATTCAACCTCTATAAAAATTCGATAAAGAGTTTTGAGGAGGCTTCCACAGAAGCGGACAAAACCGCGAACAGGGAGCTTAAAGCGAAACTGCTGATAAACAACGCCCTGAGTTACGAGAGGACCGGCGATATAGAGAAAGCCTACGTTGCGTTCATTGACGCGAAAAACCTCGCTGAACAGTATTCGCTCGGCTGGGTGAAAATAAACGCGTACCACAGGCTGGGGAAATTTCTGGTGGAGCACGGTGACGAGGTGGAAAAATCGGATTCATCTTCTCTCGCCGACAGAAATTTTACATCGGCAATATCGGAGATAGAGAAACACCCCGCGCTTTACAGCTCTTATTCCAACAGGATAAAGACAATATACAGAGATTACATAAATTTTCTGATAGGAAGAGGGAGCGACAAAAAGGCATTCGAGACGGCTGAAAGATACTCACAGGCCGCGAGGATTATCGCCATCAGTGCAATTTCGCCGAAATTCAGCAGCGAATATGACAGAAAGAGATTCTACGACTGCTCGGCGCTGCTTGGATCTCTGAGCGCAGTGCAGGGTGATCTGTCGTCGGCCCTGCTGTCCGGCAAGGACCCGCTGTCGAAGGAGATTGCGTCGCTTAAAAAGGGTATCTCACAGAAAGAGAATGAAGTGGAATCCATGCAGAAAGAGATCGGAAAAGAGAGCCCTTCAATTCTGCGCTATGTCGCGATGCCGGAGTACAGGCTTCCAATGATAAGCTATGACATATTCAGGTTCCAACAGACGCCTGAAGGTCTGTATTACTGGAAAGTTTCAAAGGGCAAAATAACATCCGGTTATGCAAAGGATGGAGCCGAACCGGTTCTGAAAGGGAATCCGGGGTCTCCTGTCTTTGTACTGCTCGGTGACACAGTAATAAACCTTATAAACAGCGGCAGTTTAAAATCCTCGCCCGATTATATATTTGTCAACACTCTGGACAGGATTCCGGATTATCTTAAAGATTCTAACAGCATAACGAAGAGCTTCTACAGTGAGGAGAATGGTCTCGGGAGCGCGATTGAAGGGGCCGATGCCGCTGAAGGTGACAAACCGCTTGCGAACTATTCGGTTGTAATAGACAGAGAAGGTTCAGGCAAAGATATAACGCCCGAGACGTTATTCTCGTCGTCACTGTCACCGGTATGCCTCGTTAAAACATCATTCACCGGAGATTATATAAGAATGGTGTCCCTTATGGAGGGAGCATATTACGCAGGTACAAAACGGGTAATAGTTACAACGGGAACCGGCTCCGGTAAAATACTCCCCATTGTGAAAAGAATCTTTGGAAAGGATGATAACCTGACCTCCCCGCCCTATTTTACGCTCGGTTATATAAACACGTACAGAGATAAAGAAGTTACTGACAGCAAACAGACTTCGGAAAACGAGTTTTCATCTTTCAGCAGTTGTATGCAGAAAATGGATTTTGAGAAGGCCGCTGTTCATCTTTCGAGATGGAATTCGGTACAGAGGGAAAAGAATTCACCGGCATATACAGGCAATCTCTGGCTTTTGAAGCTTCTCAGCGGCAGGGCCGGTGAATCAGTAACGGTTCTCGATTCATATACTCCTATTAATGATTTTGAAAAAACGGCTCTGAAACTGAGACGAGCCTATTCATATTTCTATTCCGGTGATTTTAATAACGCTGAAAAAGAGATCTCCGGAATCCCCGCTGGAGCAGCGGTAAATGATGTTAACTGTATCAATGCCCTGGTAAAACTTTTCAGAGACGGGGACTTCAAAGCTGCGGATATAATTTCGGGGATGAAAAAACCGTACACGACGATATTACCCGCTGAAAGGTACCTTGTTCCGGCATCGGAATTTCTGTATATGAGCAGTGATTCAAGAGCGGCGAAGATCGCCTCGATGATTCCGGAGAGTCCGTATCTTGCGGAAAACGAATATCTGATGATGAATATCATTGCCGGAATAAAACCCCCGGCGGGAAGATCGCACCGCTTTGACAGGATTTCAGTCCTGAGGAACAGTAAGGGTCTGCAGGCTCAGAGGGAGGAGGCGCTGAAGCTGATAACCGGCGAAAGCGGCATTGACCCGCTCTCCGTGTACCCTGTTCTTGAAATTATGATCAGGCAGCAGGGAAAGGCTCCGGATGAAGAGCTGATCCAGTTTACAGGTTCAGTCAATTTAAGCGGTATAATTTCAAAGTCTGACAGCATCGCGGCGATAATTCTGCTGAAAAAAATCGACGAGCTTCTGTCCGACAGGGAAAACTACCGCGAAAGGATACCGGTGCTGAACGACATATACGGTATCTCTTCAAGGAAGTCGTATCATTCAATAAAGAAAGACACGATACTCGACCAGGCGATGAACAGCCTTCTGATGCAGGAGTTCCAGCAGAGTTACGACAGGGCATTGTCGGCCGAGGAGGTCTTCACCCCTGCGGATAAGAGCTATGAGGAGATGATGCTTCTGCGGATGAACCTGTATATCAGGGCCGGAAAATACAGCGAGGCAGAAACAAAGGGACAGATCCTCAGCAAGATAGAGAACCTGGCGCCTGACCGTAAGTTCATGCTCGATCTGCAGCTGACGCTGCTTGAACTCAACAGGCTAAGGTCGCTTAAAAGCGCTACGATTGCCGATGCCGCGCAGTTTGAAAAACTGTTCTCGTCTGCGCTGGCCCTTGTGAAGCATGACACCGAGCTTATCGGGAGAAGGGGATACCGCGAGATAACCGCCGGTATTTTTGACGAGTTCATCAATTATAAAATGAAAACCGGGCAGCATCTTGATGCCCATTATTATAACGAGGTCAAGAAGATCATTCTTGCGTCGTCCAGGTGCCGCACAAATCTGTTCAAATACGCCGGAACAATAGATAATGAAACCCTCAGGCAGAACCTCCCTGAAAACTCGCTGTATATAAATTTTGCAAAAAACAAGGACGACCTTTTCATATGGACGGCTGACCAGAAATACATGAAATCGTTCACAATAGAAAAGGGTTATACTGCGTTTGAAAAAGCGGTGAAGGATTATAACGCGGCATCCGCTTCAGGGAAAGACCTTGGCAGCATCTCGAGGGAGATGGCAAAAATCCTCCAGTATTTTTATCCGATGATGAAAGACAGAAAGATGCTTGTTGTCTCAACAGATTCCGATACGGAAAAGATACCGTTTGAAATTATCGGCGACGGAGAGAGGATCTCTGACAAAACACCGATCGTATATATACCGTCACTGCTGATATCCTCCTATACTCCTAATACGGTACAGAGAGAGGTCTATTATCCTGAATTGGATGATTCGGTGGCAGCGAGTCTCGGAAGGGTCGCTCTCAGGGAATCCGGTATAAAATTCGGTTCAAAATCTGTTACGGCTAACGGTTTTGTTCATCTCACATCGAGTATAAAATACGACCAGGTAAGACGTGAGTTTTTAACATCCGGAAAAAATATTAAAGATATTGTTTCAGGGGGGAGCGTGATGTTTGCTCCGGTAGACGGAATCAGTGGTGCCGGTGTTGAGGATTTTCTGCTATCAGGGAGGGAGTATAATCTGCAGGCGGCTCTGCTGAACGGATCATCAGTTCAGGATACTAACAATGCTGTGTTCATCGAGGAGTTTTATAAAAACGCGGCTCGGGGAGTTTCCGTAAAGGGTGCGTTTAACGCGGCGGCAGGTAAGGTTAAAAACAGCAGCCGTTATGCTTATCCATCAAACTGGAGCGGATACCGATTATATGTTTATAATCTGAACCAGCTGAAGGATAAATAGACTAGGATTTACAGGATTTACAGGATTAGCATGATTAATGGGATTTTCAAGATTTGAAAATTGACAGGATTTTATAAACGCCGGGGGTGATTATAAATATTTACACCTGTTAATTAATTTCAAAACCTTTACAATTAAAACTCTTAAAGGGGAACGGGATCGTTATCTTTCTGACAAAAAGGTTTGCTTTACAGTAATCATGTAAATCTTTTAATCCTGAAAATCCTGTTTCGGACAATTATAAACGAGGTTTTTGGCGGGAAGGTTTCCGCTTATAGAAATGAAAGACAAAGCGGAACAGTATTTTTTAAAAATCGAAAAAACGGTCGGAAGGGCAATAAACAGATATTCGCTGATCAGTGAGAACGACAGCGTGGCGGTAGCCCTGTCTGGAGGGAAGGATTCCCTTGTGATGCTTGAAACTGTCGCGAACAGGAGAAAGAGGCTCCCTGTAAAATACGATGTGACCGCGGTCCATGTTCATCTGAAGAACATCGGATATAAAACCGACATCGATTTTCTTAACCGTTTTTGCGGCACGCTTAATGTTCCGCTGCATGTGATCGAGGCCGAGGCGGATCTTGAAAGGGATAAAAACCGGTCGGTCTGCTTCAAATGCTCATGGCTCAGGAGAAAACTGCTTTTTGATTTTGTAAAAAAAAACGGATGCAGCAGGCTTGCGCTGGGACATCACAGGGACGACGCGATAGAGACCCTGCTGATGAACATGATATCGAACAGCTCGATCAGTTCGATGCCGCCGTCTCTTCCGATGTTCGGAGGGGAGTTTGAACTTATACGCCCTCTGATACTGCTCGGAGAGGACGAGATAAGGGAGTATGCCTTATTAAAAGAGTACCCGCAGCAGCAGGCGGTCTGTCCCTATGGCGATGATACGCGCAGGGGCGAGGTAAAAAAAATTCTCGCCGGGATGGAAAAAATAGACAGAAAGGCGAGACAGAACATTTACGGTTCAATGTCGAACATACACGGAGAATATCTCCCCCCTTGTGATAATTAAATCATGTAATCCTGTTAATCGTGTAATCGTGTAGTAAATCATGTAATCGTGTAAATCCTGTAATCGTGTAGTAAATCCTGCAAATCCTGCAAATCCTGTTAATCCTGTTAATCCTGTAATCCTGTTAATCGTGTTAATCGTGTTAATCGTGTCAATCGTGTCAATCGTGTCAATCGTTATACCCGCAGCCTTCGTAGGGACTGAGATTCTCCTCGGCCTGCAGGTGGGTAACATCTTCGTAATAGGGGAAATCCCTGCACATTCTGGGTCTTACAGGGTGAATTGAACAGGCGGGGAGGCCCGATTGATCCACAGTATAATGCTTGCACCTGTAGTGATACGGGAGGTCCTCTTTCTGGTCTTCAAAAATAAAGGTGAGCATAGGATAAATAAGATATATTTCAGAGAAATTCGGGTCGATCTGTTTTGTTTTTTTCCAGAAACCGTAGGCTTTCTCAAGAAGTTCCGGAGATTCTGCAAGCCGTACATCCTGACAGCATTTTCCGCATCTTTTACAATCGCCCATATCCACCTCGTGCTGAAATAATTTGGTACACTTTTTTTCGAAATGCCGGTTTAGCAACAAATATTTGAGGGTTTATATCTATTTCTTGACAAATACGCCTGTAAAAAATTATGTCGGACATTGACAAATTTTTATATTGTTTTAATTTAAAAGGATAATATAACGGTTATCAGGAACTTACCGCTGTAATTCAGGCAGTTTTAAAAAATGAAGTTTGGTTGCGATTCCAATATAATTCTATTCATCAATAAGAGGTAAATTTATGCAGATCAGAGACGGCTTTTCAGGCGAGGAACTTTTTACTACTTCTACAGGGTATGCTTATAATGATTTTATAATTCTCCCCGGTTATATAGATTTTGCTCCGGATGATGTAACACTCGAAACGAATCTGACCAGAAATATAAGACTGAAGAGCCCGCTCGTATCAAGCCCGATGGATACAGTGACCGAGGCCGAGATGGCCATAGCTCTTGCACTCTGGGGCGGTATAGGGATCGTTCATTACAACAATACGATAGAACAGCAGGCTGATATTGTCAGCAGGGTAAAGAGATATGAAAACGGATTTATAAACAAACCGATGGTGCTCTCACCGCAGCACAAGATAAGCGATATAGACATGATTAAGGCGCGCTACAATTTTTCCGGTATACCTATTACTGAAAACGGCAAGCTCAATTCAAAACTTGTAGGTATAGTGACAAACAGGGACATAGATTTCGAGAAAGACAGGTCAAGGGTCCTTGCCGAGGTAATGACAAAAGATCTTCTGACCGCCAGAGAGGGGATCGCCCTGTCAGAGGCAAACAACATACTCCGCACGTCAAAAAAAGGGAAGCTGCCGATCATTGACGCGGAGGGTAAGCTTGTTGCTCTTTTAAGCAGAAGCGATCTTCTGAAAAACAGGGAGTTCCCTCTTGCAACCAAGGACCAGAAGAAACAGCTCAGGGTAGGGGCTGCGATCTCCACAAAAGATGAATCGAAAGACCGTCTGGCTGCGCTAAGTGAAGCGGGGGTCGATGTGGTGATAATAGACTCCGCGCAGGGGAACTCTGTTTACCAGATAGAGATGATCAAGTACATTAAAAAGGAATATCCTCATATTGATGTAGTCGGCGGAAATGTAGTTACAGAGGAGCAGTGTGAGATACTGATAAAAGCGGGAGCGGACTCTCTCAGAATAGGGATGGGGCCGGGCTCTATCTGCACGACACAGACGACCATGGCTGTAGGAAGGCCGCAGGCGACAGCGGTTTACCGGACGGCGAGATACTGCAGCAAACAGGGGATTCCGGTTATCGCTGACGGGGGTATCGCAAATATCGGGCATATATCGAAAGCCCTTGCCCTTGGCGCATCAACCGCAATGATGGGTTCGATGTTCGCCGGTACCAACGAGGCCCCGGGAGAGTACTTTTACGAGAACGGCGTAAGGCTTAAAAAATACCGCGGGATGGCGTCGATGGAGGCCATGGAGGCGGGGGGATCGAAGAGATATTTTGCCGAGGATGCAAAGATAATTGTAGCCCAGGGTGTTTCCGGGGCTGTAATGGATAAGGGTTCAATGAACGATTATGTCCCTTATCTGCTGCAGGGATTGAAACACTCTTTCCAGGATATGGGGGTGCGGAATGTGAAATTTCTGCATGAAAAGCTTTATTCAAAAGAGCTGAGGTTTGAAATAAGATCGGCTATGGCCCAGAGAGAGGGGCATGTTCATGACATGTACTCTTACAAAGAACCGCAGTTTATGTAAAAAAAGCTGAAAAGTGAAATACGGAATTTAACGTTTTAAAAAAAGTATAACCCCCTCTGCTGATTTGCTCCAGGCAGGAATGCCTGGGTTCGGTCGTCAGCAGCGGGGTTTTCAACCCGGTCTTCTCCTTCTGAAATCTCAAAATTTAATCAGCTGTCGTGATCTACCTAAAAAAAATCCTTGAATAATGAGTACACTATTATATAAATACCAAAAAAAAACAAGTGATAACTCTATGAAATCAAAAGTAAGCTTTTCGGCAAATAGTATAAAAATTCAGACCCCGATAACCTTTCTGTTATCCTTTTCCGTTTTCGGCGCTTTGATCGGGGGCTTCGGGATATATAAACTGGGGCAGATATATCCCTTTGACCATGTTTTGTTCGGTTCAGGTCTGATAATCCTTTTTATCGGCCTTTTCCATCTGCTGAATACAAAGTACTATAAAATTCATGTGAATGAAGATCCCGGTTTCCTGAGCCTTGTCGAATCTACAGGGTGGGAGATCTCCCCCAACAAGATCCCGTATAAGTATTTTACAGATATAATTGTCCAGCATATTGTAAACAGAAACAAACCGGAGTTCGGTGTGCTGCTTAAAAACAGAATGGGGGCGATGCTCAGGGTTGCGAAATTTGATGATCAGAAGCAGGCGATGGATTTTGCCGCAAAATTCGAAAAGACAATAGGATTTCCGGTGAAATATAACAGTGAGATTCCGTATAACATGATCGACAGCAAACATCCGTACAACCCGTATACAATACTACTCCCCGAAAAAACGAGTATACAGATGAAGGAGACCAGGGATTCTCGCGATATCACCTGGAAGATCAGATACAATCCCCTTCAGATAGCATTCATGTTCGTCATTTATTACGGCCTTTATCATATTATCAGTTTTGCCGTTATCCCTGCGGCGAATCTGAATATTCCGATCCAGATTATTATCTATACGCTGCTGGGGGTTATACTCTCTTTTCTGGTTGCGGCGGTTTTATCGAACTATTTCGGGACACATTTTGTAATTATAAAGAGGGACTCCATAGCCTACTTTAACCAGGTATTCGGCATAAAGTTCGGTCTGATGGAGATGAAGAAGTCGGACATATCCCTGATCAGGAGCTCGATCGATTTCAGCAACGAGGACATGGTGATAGCGAGCAGAAAAGGGATTGAAAGCATCAACAACTATAAAAAGAAATTTTCCCCGGGCGGTAAAGATAACAAGGTGATTTCGGATTCCGAGGCTAAACGTCTGTTCAGGGAGGAGATTATTAAACTGAACGAATCCAACCTGAAACTTGCAGAAAAACTTTTCATAGAACAGTTCATTCTGAAAAACCTGTAAGAGATTTTCAGATGATAGGAAAACTGAGAGGTACAGTCGAAGACCTCAAGCCTACCGGAATGATCCTCGACGTTAACGGCGTCGGTTACGAATTGACTATTCCGCTGTCGACCTATGAAAAAATCCAGAACGAGAGAACCGTTGAACTGCTGGTCTATACAATTCACAAAGAGGATCAGTTCAGGCTCTTCGGCTTCTACACGCAGATAGAGAAGGACATCTTCAAATCACTGATCGGTGTCAGCGGAATCGGGCCTGCCATGGCTATATCGGTCATATCGGGGATAACGACCGAAAGGCTGATCGAGGCGATCAGGTCGCAGAACCCTGTATTGCTGACAAAAATTCCCGGTATTGGAAAAACCAAGGCGGAGAAACTGATCTTTGAACTGAAAAGAAAGCTCCCGCTCCTTGAAAGAATCGCGGGACCGGTGAGCGAAATCCCGTCCAAGACCAGCGATGCCGTAGAGGCCCTTGTGGCGCTCGGTTTTGACGAGAGCAGATCGGCAAAATGCGTTAATGAAATTACCGCCGCAAAGGGTGAGCTTGGTATTGAGGATATAATTAAAGAAGCGCTGAAAATGATTTCTTAGAAATGATAATTAGCTCTGGGGTAATTAGGGTTTCCAATCCGCTCATTTCGGCAGGCTCAATACAGGCAACCGGCTCCAAACAACGCTCCCAGAGCGGTTTGTACTGAGCGCCGTCGAAGTAAGCCGAAGAGCAAAGCCCGCTTTTACTTTATCTTTTTTTATTGACAGAATTGACTGGTTTTAAAGAGTGTAAAAAGATATTTAACTGACTATCTTATCAAGAGTGACGGAGGGATTGGCCCTTTGAAGTCACGGCAACCATTCTTTGATGAAAAGAAAAGGTGCTAAATCCTGCGGATAATATCCGGAAGATGAGATTGCTGGTTTTGAAAGATAAACCGCTGTCTCGATTACAGGCGGTTTTTTTATGAGCAACGAAACACGTATTGAAAAAGGGAGTGTCGGAATAGTCGAAACCGGATATTTCACATTCGCCAATCCACCGGATCAGCTGATTCTCTCAAACGGGGAGAAGCTCGGCCCTGTAACTATTGCCTATGAAACCTACGGAACCCTTAACGAACAGAAGAACAACGCGATACTGATTCATCACGCTCTTTCCGGCAGCGCTCACGCAGCGGGATATTACAGTGACAAGGATAAAAACCCCGGCTGGTGGGACACGTATGTGGGACCGGGCAAGGCTTTTGATACAGACATATACTATGTGATATGTTCTAACGTAATAAGCGGCTGCAGCGGATCGACCGGTCCGTCGTCGGTCAATCCCGCAACGGGAAAACCGTACGGCCTCGATTTCCCGATGATAACGATAGCTGATATGGTAAACGCCCAGTATCACCTTGTGAAGCACCTCGGGATAGAGAGGCTCCTCGCCGTCGCAGGCGGGTCAATGGGGGGGATGCAGGCGCTGCAGTGGACGATATCCTATCCCGAAATGGTGAACTCCTGCATAGCGATAGCAACATCGGCGTCGCTGTCGGCACAGGGCATTGCGTTCAACGAGGTGGGGCGTCAGGCGATATTCAACGACCCTATGTGGAACCACGGAAATTATTACGACGGTGAGATCCCGAGGGCCGGCCTCTCTCTGGCGAGGATGATCGGTCACATAACGTACCTCAGCGAAAAGAACATGCACGAAAAGTTCGGAAGAAAATTCCAGGACTCGGGCGCCGATGTTAAAAGCCTTAACTCCGAATACATGGTTGAATCGTACCTGCGGCATCAGGGGATCAAGTTTGTCGAGAGGTTTGACGCGAATTCGTACATATACATTACAAGAGCGATAGACCACTTTGACCTCTGGGAGGATTTCGGCGGGAGCCTGAACGCGGCCTTTGAAAACGTTATGGCTAACTACCTGGTCATCAGCTTTACGACCGACTGGCTCTACCCCAGTGACAACTCGAGAGAGATCGTCAGGGCGCTGCGTGTTAACGGCAAGAATGTCAACTACACCGATATAGTTACCGATAACGGACATGATTCGTTTCTCCTTCCAAGTGAAACGATAGAGAAGAACATTTCAAATTTTTTAAAGAGTGAATTCAGAAAGAGCATAACGGATGGAATTGATGACAATAGGATATGACCTTGTACTAGAAGAGATACCGGATAATTCGAAGGTCCTTGACCTCGGCTGCGGCGACGGATCTCTTCTGATTATGCTGCAGCAGAAGAAGAAGGTCAAAGGATACGGAGTCGAGATCTCCGAGGAGGGGGTTTCGCTCTGCGTGGAGAAGGGGCTCTACTGCTATCAGGCTGACATCGACGACGGCCTCAGCGACTACAAGGACGGGTCGTTTGACTATGTTATCCTGAACCAGACCATCCAGAACACAAAGAGGCCCGATTATGTAATCACAGAGGTCCTCCGTATAGGGAAAAAGGTGATAATCAGTTTTCCGAACTTCGCGTACATCAGCACCAGGTCGTATCTGATGTTCAGGGGCACAATGCCTGTAAACGAGCTTCTGCCGTATGAATGGTACGAATCTCCTAACATCCATCTGCTGACCATTTCAGATATGAAGAAGATGGCCGGAGACTTCTCGTTTAAAATTCTGTCGGAGAAAAATTTTTCGTCCGCAGGTGGAAAATCTAAAGTTATAAAATATTTTCCGAACCTTCTTGCTCAGTACGGTTTTTTTGTGATTGAGAAGAAACAGGACGACGCAATAAAAATTGTGCATTAGTGAAATGTTTTGCTGAAGACCCATAGTCCGCTCTCTCCGGCAGTTCTTTATCTGATAACTGAATATCCCAAAAAAAACGGCAATACCGTTTGACTGTAACCAGATTGGATCTTAAATTAAAAAGATACAATACAGGCCGGGATTGGAACGGCTTAAATTTTAATTTTCAGGAGATCGGTCGATGGAAGAGATAAAAAAAAGCTCCGAAGAGATAATCTCAAATCATATAATATTCGCAATGACGGCCGGGGCCATCCCGGTACCTGTGGCCGATATTGTCGCCGTGTCGGCAATACAGTACGACATGATAAGACAGCTTGCCGCCTTTTATAAAATAGATTATGATTCGGACAGGGGAAAAACACTCGCTTCGTCTCTTGCAGGAGCGGCTGTATCAAGGCTGGGGGCCAGTGCATTCAAGGCCATTCCGGGGGTGGGCACGCTGCTCGGGATCGGTTCGCAGATGGTAATGGCCGGAGCGACTACCTATGCTCTCGGTAAAATATTTGAAGCCCATTTTTCCAGGGGGAAGGGGCTTGAAAGCCTTAACATCGAATCGGTCAAGGGCCAGTACAGGGACCTGCTGAACAAGGGGAAAGATTACGCAAAGGAGCTGAAGAAGACGTTTAACAGGGACGATGTATTTGAGACTATATCAAAACTGAAACAGCTGAAAGATTCCGGAGCCATAACGGATGACGAGTTTTTTGAAACCAAGGAGAAGCTTTTAAAAAAGATTGTTTAAGATTCCGGCTGGTATAGAAAACACCATTGATCCCGGATACCTCTCCGGCATTTTAAAGTATAAATTATTTTAAAACTGCTTAAAATAATTTATACTTTAATGTCAGAAAGCCGGTATATCAGGATGGGAGCGAAAACTTTTTCTCAATATCACCGGCAAACAGAGCGCTCTCTTCAAGATTGTGATTATGCGATGCCTTTGACCCCATGCGTTTCCCTATCCACGCAACTATTTTGTTATCTGTCGCAACAGTTACATGGTTGGTAAGCCTGGATGATGATGGAGAAGATGAAGAGATTGTTAGCTCCCAGGTGACACTGATTATGAAAACACGGGAGCCGGAAAAGGCTTTTGATTGTCCGGATACCATGCGCATCCGGTGCTTGTCCGGCGCTTCTGGTATGTAATGATGCAGCAGAATGTTGCTGCCGATTTTTTCAACGTTGATGCAGATAAATCTGCCGTCCGGCAAACTGCTGATCCCCATGGCAAGATGGGCCGGTGAATATGAGCGGTAATCGCTGTCAGTCATTTCGTAAAGCCATTTTTTCAGATCAATTTTTTCTGCGGGAAGGTTTACGTCAACTGTTACAGAGCTGTCCATGTAGACAATAAGTTCTTTCATAAAATACCTCATAGTTTATAGTCCTTAGTGCGGTGCACAGCGAGAGAATAAACCATGCTTCTGTAATTGTCATTAACCAGGGTTAAGAGGATTTTTACTGATTACCGGTACCCGCCTGTTTTAGCCTGCCGCGCATTCTTGATAGCGCAACATCAGTGACTCCGAGATATGAAGCGATATGATACTGCGGAATTCTGTCAACAAGACCGGGATACTCCTTGAGAAACTGGAGGTAACGTGTTTCAAGGGAATCCATTATAAGTTCTTTTTCTCTCAGCTCTTTCAGCAGGATAAAGCCTTCCGCACTTATTCTGCCGAAACGTTCCCAGCAGCGGTGGCGCTCATACAGGATGTAAAGGTTTTCACGAGACATGAAAACGACTTCAGTCGGTTCAAGGGCCTGGATGTAATAACTGCTCGGCTCTTTAAGAAGCAGGGAGCGGTATGATCCGGTATTGCTGTTCTCCATGCAGAAGAACTTGTTAAACTCCCTGCCTGATTCGGTAATATAGAAAAGCCGGACAAGACCGCTGGATATAAAGTATGATCTGTCTGCTATCTCCCCGGCCTTAACGAGATATGAATTCTTGTCAAATGAAGCGAACCTGAAAAACTGTTTCGCGAAGTTCCATTCTTCATCAGGAATCTGAACTATTCTTTGAGTGACATTCCTCATCCTGTTGAGGACTTCACTCTCCGGAGTACTGATGTTCATTTTTAAAGTCACCTCGGGCTGGGATTTTTTCAAAACTTGCGGTGATATGAGACCGTTGTAAAAGTGATGGAACAGATATTCCGGATTTCTGTTCCATCAGGATATTTCAGTAATCAGCCAGCGTCTCCTGTATCCCCTTATGGATCTCGTACCAGAAACTCAGAGCCGCCTCGTGTTTGTCCTTTTCGAATTCAGCTATCCACCTGTCGAGCTCAGGATGTTCCACTTTGTCGACCTCTTTCTTTCTCTTTAAAAAGGTATAGATGAAGTCGAAGTTCCTCTCGCTCTCCCAGAAAACCGATGAATTTCTGCTGTTGATCCTCGCCGCCGCCCTGGAGATTTTCTTCAGATAGAGTTCCTGCATCCCGAAAAGTGACTCCATAACCTCAGGGATCATCTCCTCCGCCCATTGACGGTGGAACCTGCACATACCCATATTGTCCAGGATAAGCTCTTTCTTAAGCCTCTTCCCGTCCATCCGTCCCAGTTCTCTCGGCGGGACAAAATCGTCGCCGTAGTGCATGAAGTATTTTCCCATGATCGCCATCGGCGACAGAACTCCGGGCGTCCAGTACTGGTTAGGAATCATCCATCCGTTACGTGCTGAACCGATGCATACAAGTTTGTCGAGAATGGCCCTGTTCTTCTCTCCGGCGAGTCTCCTTGAAAGTTTTCTCGCACCGGCCTGAAGGTCGAGTATACCGCGTTTTTCTATTATCGAATCGAGTATCTCCATGCCGATCTTCGCATTGTGCATCGAGTCGTTTACGACGTCGAAGTTTTCTATGTTCCACCTGGGGAGATTGTCAGATATGCCGAGATCGGCAGGTTTAAGCAGTCCATCGACCAGGCATTCCATCAGCCACGCGATAACGCCCCCGGCGACAATACCGTCGAAGCCGTACATGTCGGCATGGTGGTTAAGCATCTCCGCCGCCCTCTGGTCGAATATACCAGACAGAGGCCCCATCGTCTGGTACGGCTCATAGTCCTTTTTAAACTCGTTGTTCATCTTTTTGCAGACCGCAACGCACGGCTCCCCGCAGGTGGTCTGCTTCTTCGGAACGATCGTCTCTTCGTTGAACTGTTTCAGGTAATGGTTTTTAACGAAATTTTCATGTATATAGAGGCGCTGTTCCTCGGTCATGTATATGCTTTTGTAGTTGAAAGACAGCATCCTTCCTGCAAGAGACGCGTAATTCACACCGAAGGTTCCGCCGGTGTTGAAGTTCGGTTCAAAGCGGTATTTTGCCGTTGCCTCTATATCCTTTGCTGCAAGTTTTTTATTGTACTTGTCGACAAACCACTGGTCAGCGACGTTCCTGTCCCTGAAGTCATCGTCTATGAATGTTCCGCCGTATATGATGGCCGCAATCCCGTGCTCCTGCATAAGCTTGGAACCGAACCCTCCGCGTCCGGCCCATGTGTCTACCTTCGAGATCTGTCCCTTGTTGATCGGCATTGACGCGACAGCGCCGTGGCCTGTTGCCACAGAGGCAGGTCCCGTTACCAGGATCCTCGGGTCGTTGTTGTATTCCTTTCCGAACTTTTCGTACACATAATCGGTCAGCGAATACACCCCCTTTCTTCCCGATTTCCATACGTTCTGAATATCGAGCGGTTCAAAGGAGAGCTGTATCTCCTCCCCGTGAATCCTGTTAAGGTAGAGTATTGACGGGGTAGGGGCCTTGCTCGTTATCGTAAGCATATCTATACCGAGGTTGTTGAAAACCAGTCCCGCGCCCCCCATTGTGGAGATATAAAATCCGCTCCAGCCCGGGGAGAATCCGGTAAATATAAGCCTGTTTGATCCGGGGAAAATGGAACCCGCCAGCAGGCCGGTACCTATATTGATACTGTCATATTTTCTTGCAAGGTGCAGTCCAAGGTCGACTGGACCGAAATAATCTCCAACCTTGTATCTGTTGATTCTGTAAAAGCCTGTTGAAGCGTCGACAATCAGTGTTTTAAGATATGTATTCATAAATACCTCATTAATATCCTGTTAAGATATTAAAATATGGTTAAAAAATCAATCATTTATATCAGCGGTAAAAAATCCTATAGCGGAATGAAGAAATAAAACAGGAATTTATGCCGGTTTTGGCATAAGAGCATCTGGAAAAAATGAGGGTTTGAAAAGCATACTATACGTCAAAGACCGATTCAGCAATAATGAGTCCGTTGTCGCTGTAGATTTTAAGTCCATGCAGGGTGACGGCCTTGATGTCGGTTTTGAAGCTGTGAACATCCCTGCTGATCTTCTGGCCTTTGAGGGTATATGCGCAGGAGTAAAAATCTCCTGTTGAAGAAACTTCCACGCTTGAGGGTAAAAGGAGAAGGTTTTCGGCATCTTTCAGATAGAGGATCTCGTTGAGAAAATCGAAGTAAAGCAGGGAGATGTCATCTCCGGTTAAAACTCCGTCTATCGGGATGATGCTTTCGATGGTGGAGATATCTTCAACGATCTCCGACATTAATGCTTCTGCGGCGTATTTAAACAGCAGCGAGTATGTCGGCGCCTTGACCCGTACGGCTAAATCAGCCGATGTGATGTTGTCTATCAGTTCGTAGTTCATTTTTACCGGTCAGAAAGATTATTTTCCTCGAATTCGATTTTTCCGTCTTTTTCGATTATCCTGATATTTTTATTAATTAAAGGTGAGTTGGTGTTATCGCCTTTAATCCACCCCTTTCCTTCACAGTACGGACATTTCACTCTCTTCTTTACGGCAGAGCGTTTAGGGATGTCTTCTTTCATTATTTCCAGATTTCTTTCCGGATCCGATGCCGAGTAGTTTTCTGTCTGTTTTTCGGGATTCTCTTCTGTATTAAAAACAGGGAAGATGATCCAGCAGGAATGATTGTTTGCCGGACTGTTCGTCACATCATCTGCGGGCTTTTTTGAAGAGGATGTAGTTACTTTTCCATATCCGTGACAGACCGGGCAGGGTTCCCAGGCGCTTATATCATCCGGTTTTGTTTTAATCTTCCGGCTGCTGCAGTCTGATGTAAAAGTCAGTATTAGAAGGATGGGAATAATCTTTAACCTTTTCACAAATTAACTAATTCCTGATTTTATATTTTCGTATAAAACTTACCTGTTTTGTGTATAGGCCCGGAAATACAGAGTTACAATAATTTTTAAGTTTTTTACATATGAAAAAGTATCAGACCGGCAAAATGTTTTTTACCCCTTTATATTTCCGACCGGAACAAGTTTTGCTACAATGCTTCCCAGACCGGCCTTTTCGGCAGATGAGACTACTTCGTCAACGTCTTTATATGCTCCGCCGGCCTCCTCTGCCAGGCCGCTGTATGATGCTGTTTTGATATATATACCGCGGGAGTCGAGGTCTTTCTGGATCTGGCGCCCGTTGAAGTTGTGCTTCGCCTCGTTCCGCGACATTACCCTTCCGCTGCCGTGGACTGTGGAGTAAAACGCGTCTTTTCCCGACTCCGTTCCGCGCATAATGTATGATCCCGACTCCATGCTTCCGCCGATAAGTACGGGCTGTCCCGATACGGAATACTTTCCGGGAATGCCGCTGCTTCCGGGCGGAAAGGCTCGTGTCGCACCTTTTCTGTGTATCAGAAGTTTTTTCATTTTACCGTCTATTTCGTGTCTTTCGATCTTTGCTGTGTTGTGACAGACATCGTAAACTGTTTCTACTTTCAGTCCGTTTTTTGAACCGAAGAGTTCAAAAAGAACCTCAGCCAGACGGTGCTTTATCAGCTGCCTGTTAAGAAACGCTATGTTGATTGCGCAGTTCATTGCCTGAAAGTAATCCTGCCCCTCGGCAGAGCGGAACGGCGCGCATGCAAGTTCCCTGTCGGGAAGAGCGTAACCGAACTTCTGCTGGAGTTTTACAAAGCTTCCGAGATAATCGGTCGCGACCTGGTGGCCGAATCCCCTGCTGCCGCAGTGAATCATGAATAGTACCTGATTGCTGCCGGTAATGCCGAAAGTTTCTGCATTTTTTTTATCGAAAATATTTTCACCCTTCGCAACCTGTATTTCAAGGTAGTGGTTGCCTGAACCGAGTGAGCCGATCTGTCCTGCGCCGCGAGACACAGCTTTTTTTGAAACGGCTGAAGGGCCGGCTCCATCTATTCTTCCCGACTCCTCGCAGAATTCCAGGTCTCTCTGTGTGCCGTATCCATGATTTACTCCCCAAAGGGCGCCGTCGATCATCGCCTGTTCAAAATCCTGACTTCCGAGATTCAGTATCCCCTCTGATCCGACCCCTGAGGGTATGGTTTCAAACAGGCGGTCTACAAGTACTTTTACTTTAGGGGAGATTTCGTCGAGGGCAAGGTTCGTCGATACGAGGCGTACGCCGCAGTTGATATCGAATCCGATTCCGCCGGGGGAGATGACTCCATGTTCCGGATCTATCGCCGCAACCCCCCCTATGGGGAAACCGTACCCGGAGTGTCCGTCCGGCATGCAGATCGCTGAATCGACCAGACCGGGGAGTGTGGCCACGTTACGTATCTGTCTGAATACAGCATCGTCCATGGAGCGGATAAGTTTTTCACTGCCGTAAATTCTCGCCGGTACCTTCATCCCGGCCGAAGAACCGGCAGGAATTTCGTAGAGGTAATCGTTTATCTTTTTTAAGTTATTAAACTGCATAGATTTCCATGAATCAGTCGGTTGAAGTATAAAAACGATTTAAAAATTAAGAATGACGTAGTCAAATTATATTTTCTTTTCTGTATACAGAAAACGTATAATATTCTAAAAGATTTGCTTTAGATTGATGTAGATATTGTGAGATATTGACCTTCCTTCAAGAAAGTGACATCTCTACAAGAAGGTGCCATTCTTACAAGAAATTGTCATTCCCGCGCAGGCGGGAATCTAATTTTTGAATAAATATTATTAATAATCAAATAACAGGAAAGTTAAAATTAAAAATGAATTATTATGTATATATATTATCAAGCAAAAAGCACGGAGTATTATATATTGGTGTTACTGGTAATTTAATAAAAAGGATTTATGAACATAAAGAAAATATTAGTGAAGGCTTCACAAAAAAATATTCAGTGCACAATCTTGTTTATTATGAACAGACAAGTAATGTTAATGAAGCTATTAAAAGAGAAAAGCAATTAAAGAAATGGAGGCGTCAGTGGAAAATTAATTTGATAGAAAAAGATAATCCCATTTGGAATGATTTGTATAAGGAATTGTGAAGTATTTTGAAAGACAGATACCCGCCTTCGCGGGTATGACAGACTGAAAAAGGGTATGATAGATGAAGAAGACCGAGAGGTACAGAACGCAAGGGGCGGCAGCCCCCTGTTAATTTACGGTTTTTTCTCCGTACCTTCTTTCTCCGCCGGGACTCTCTGAACTTTAACAGTTTTGACAAAAATTGAATCTTCATTAAAGTCGTCCAGAAAAACGGTTTTTTCACCCTGTTTGGCTTCGACTTTGTCGAGAGCGAGCTTCACATTCAGCGAGCTGACTGCTATACGGCCGTCATGGTTTTTTTCAGGGAACGGCGCGGTAAGTATCTTTTCATTGTTGATAAATAAAACCACATTCGATTCCTGGAATGCAATACGGTAATGTGACATTTTGTCATATTTTACCTTGCAGTCGGCTGATGCGAGCTCTTTAACAAAGATATTTTTCTTCGTATTCAACGGCTTTGTTTTATCAACTCGTTCAGAACAGTTGAAATCTACTTTGTTTATTCCCCAGTAGCCGCCGGTAAATTTAAATGAATAGGAGTGATAGAACCATGACTGTGATTCGCTTGTAACGGCAAAGGAGATCATGAACTGGGCCGGGGACTCATGCCTCTCTGTAAGAAGCGCCAGGACTTCTATAGAATCGTAAGGCTTGAGCGGATCTGTGGTAACTATCGTATTGTAATTAAGAATATCGTAATAGTTCCATAAAATAGATTTAGGCTGAGACTGGAATGCTGCGCTGTTCAAGACTTCCCACTGGCCGGAAAGACGCTGCCACTTGCTGTTTGACTGGGCAAACAGTATTGCGGATATAACCATTACCGGTATAATTAATATGATTTTTAATTTCATTCAGTAGTGTAGGGAAAGGGCTGTTCTGTAAGAGTCAAATCCCGTAATTATGTCATTCCGGCTGTTTAAGCCGGAATCGATTTATTCTATTGTTCAATTTTTAGAATAGATTAACCAAGGTTCTTCCTTCGGTCGCCCGCTTTCGCGGGAATGACATAGAGGGAACGACAACCAGCACAGCTCAATCCCTGTTTCCTTTTTTATTTCTTTTTAACAGCAGTAATAATCAGATTCGCATCTTTACCTTTATCGATTGTAGCTGAGTTTGATGATGCCGTTAAAACACCTTCGCCTTTTTCAAGAGTAATAGTGGCAGGGGCACCGGTTGAATCATTACATTCACCCTGTCCGGTCAGTACATTAATTTTTTGTGCAGAAGTTGTAGCATTGACGGCTGTATCTCCGCTCCATGTCTTGTCAACATTACCGCTGTTGTCCTTCCATGCAATATCCTGAACCGTTTCAGATGCGCTGTTTGTCCAGCTCAATGATGTATCTTCATCAGCTTTGCATCCGTTAAACATCGCCGCGACAAGAACAAGAATTGAGAGAAAAATAACTTTTTTCATTTTAGGTCCTCCAAAATATTATCTGATTTTTTCTGATTTCAGTTTATTAAAACTGCGATAGATATTATAATAACTCCTATAATATCAAAGTCAAGATAATTTATAATAAAAAATATCTTTTAATTCTCTCCCCGCCGGGGCTCTCTTCTGCTGCTGATTAAAGATACGGCAGTCACTGCCGTGATAATAATCGCTCCGCCGATTATTGTGTTGATACCGGGTGATTCTTTCAGTATGAGAAAAACCCAGACGGGATTGAATACAGGTTCTATGACGGCTATAAGGCATGCCGAAACCGCGGGTATCCGTTTGATCGCAACGGCGAAGAGAATAGAGGGTATTCCCATCTGGATAATACCGAGAACCAGTATAGCTCCCACCGATCTTACTGTAAATGACGGAGGAGGAACGAAAAACGAAACAGCGAGGCATATCGCGGCTGTGATCCAGTGCGAGAGGAGTACCGATTCAAACGGTGAGCCCTCCTTCTGCATCCTCATAAAGACGAAGTAGAGGCTGAATGTGAGAGCGGATGTCAGCGCGAGTATATTTCCGGCAAGCTGGCCGCCGTTTATTTTTTCCATGAACATGATTACCATTCCGGCTGCTACTGCCGCGAAAGCGATCCAGTGTTCAGCATGGGTCTTCTCCTTTAAAAGTGCTGAGCCGATAAAGGCGGTCAGTACCGGAGCGATATACTGAAGCAGTATTGCGTTGGCGGCAGTCGTGGTTTTGTTGGCAACAACAAAGAGCAGCATCGTCGCGGCGTTCGCTGCGGCTGCCGCAATCTGTACCGGAGAGAGTTTAAATGCCGGTTTTCCGAGATATATCAGAAGAACAAATGATGCGATAAGACTCCGCAGTCCGGCAATTGCAAACGGGTTCCAGTCTATTACCTTGATAAAAAGCCCCGCGATACTCCAGAGGAATGCCGTGGAGACCATTGCCGCTATTCCGGCCTCTGTATTCCTGTTCATTTAGTTTCCCTTAAAAACCTTTTTCTTATACTGTCGGCGGCGCATTTCCCCGATGAGAACGCCCACTGTATATTATAGCCGCCCGTGTCTCCGTCAATATCTATCACCTCTCCGGCGAAATAAAGGCCCGTTGCAATCAGGGATTCCATCGTGCGTCTATTAATCTCCCCCCTGCTTACTCCCCCCGCGGTTGCCATCGCCGTTTTAAAACCCCCCTTCTCGTCGATTATGAAAGGATACTCTCCAAGAGATTTAAACAGTTTAACGCGTTCTGATCTGCTGATTTCCGAGATGTTCTTCTGCGGATCTATCGACTCCTGTTCAAGAATTAATGTAATAAGTCTTTCGGGGATGTCATAATTTTTAAGAAAGGTTTTAATGCTTTTTTTACCCTGAGCCCTGGATTCGGATATAAAGCTGTTATTCATCTCTTCGCTGTTCTTCCCCGTGAGAGATACCTCGAGTATATCGCCGCGGTTTACATATCTGCTGATGTCGAGTATCGCCGGTCCGGACAAACCCCGGTGTGTGAAGAGGATATCTCCTGTAACTGAAAATCTTTTTTTACCCTCTGTAAAAAGGGATACATTCCTGTTTTTAAACGAGATCCCAGAAAGCTCTGTGAATGAAAAATTTTTAATATACAGAGGAGCGAGTGCCGGAGTAGTTTCTGTGATAGTGTGACCCAGACTTTCGGCAAACCTGTATCCGTCACCTGACGATCCTGTTTCGGGATACGATTCCCCGCCGGTTGCTATGACCAGAACCGGTGCGGCAAAGCTCTGTTCTGTCATGTTTTCAGTTGATACGGTAAAAATACCGTTCAGATGTACAACGCTTTTTACCGGTGAGTCGAACATGAAAGCAACCCCGCTGTTTTCGCACAGTTCAATAAGCTTCGACAGGACGTCTATAGCTTTCATCGATTCCGGGAAAACTTTGCCGTTCTCTTTCTCTGTTACAGGTATATCGTTTTTATTCAGAAAATCTGTCATACCGGCGGGTGTAAACGAGCTTAATGCGGGTTTGACGAAGTCACCCCCTGTCCCGTAGTGGCGCGTGAAGTCGTTAACGCTTCCGGTATGTGTAATGTTGCACTGCCCTGTTCCGGAAAGAAGAAATTTTTTTCCGGGGTGGCTGTTCTTTTCCAGCACCGCAACTTTAAGGCCGGTATTCTCCGCGCAGTTTAACGCGCAGAAGAGCCCTGCGGGCCCGGTTCCTATTATGATTATATCGTACTGGTTCATGTTTTATTTCCGGATGAAGTCCTGCAGCAGTCATAATATTAATAGGGGTGTGAATTTAAAACAACTATTTCAGAAATCAATCCATAAAAGCTCTGTTCAGGAGCGGAAAATTTGTTGTAATTATCCCGCTATTGTTTTATATTAATACATCATAAAACATTATCAAACTGGAGAACGGCATGAAACTGAAAATAAAGTTCATTACAGCGGGTATTCTGGCAGGAATTCTGGTCCCTGTTTTCGGGTATTCGATGACAGTGACCTTTTTCCTCGGCAGCTCTACCCTGACAAGAAACGGCAAGAGCGTTGAGATCAAGGTAGGGGACATTGTTTCCAACGGTGATATTATAAAAACGGCAAAGAACGGTATAGTTGAGCTTATGTATGACGACAGCAGCAAGCTCACAATCAAGGGTAATACCGTTGTTCAGATAGGGAATAAAAATATAAAAGACTCCGGAGATGTCGCTGTGATATCGGGTGAAGTAAGCGGAAAGTTCGTAAAACTGAAAAAGGGGGAGCATAAACTCGGTTCCCCTACAACGATATGTGCAGTAAGGGGTACGGAGTTTAAAATGGGAGTAAGCAAGGGGGGGGATTCGAAAATAGAACTGTCCGAAGGGAAACTGAACGTCAGAAATCCCTACGGGAGTATCGACCTCGACCAGGGCTTTTCCGCTGAAACAGATGTAGCCGGGGAACCGGTCAGCGGAGAGAACGAGATGAACCTTGAGCAGTGGCAGGAGTCGAGAGACAAATCGCTCGATTCCGATATCGATCAGCAGGCGGATAAGTATGAAACCCATATTAAAAATTTTGAAGAGGAGAGCCATACCAGTTCGAAAGACCTGGCGGAATTAGGGGAATCGACGAAAAAGGTTTCCACGAAAGAGGACCTCTCCGCATCTGGTGACAGGATCATAAGCGCCGAGTCGAAAATTGAAGACAATATGCTGATGAACGACGCATCAAAAAACAGTATTGAGAATCTGATGACAGATTACGGTTCAAAAAACAAAAAGATAAAGGACAAATTCCGGAAGATAGCCGACAGCTGCAACAGGGTGCATGACCAGCAGATGAAGAACTACGAGGCAATCCAGAAGGTGAAAGAGGACTACAGAAAGGCGTACGATAATATCATGAAAAAATACAAGGATGACAAATCGAAGTTTTTCAGGAACCTTGACGATTATAAAAAAACGACACCGATGAAAAAGGATTCAAAACCGGAATAAAAAATGGGCGGACATGCCATACCCGCGCAGGCGGGTATCCATGTTATATAGAAATTTCTAAAAGAATTGATTCCGGCTCTTGCGGCCGGAATGACAAAGAAGAGAAATAGATCTTCTACCTGATTATTTTTCTGCACATTGAGGAATCGACGTTGTCCTCCCCTTCAACCAGCTCTGAAATTTCGGGATTTTTCCTGAACCTCAGAACGTTCAGCATGAATATTTCGAGTTTGCTTACTATGTTCGGCGGCAGGAGCGAGCCGTCTATTTCAACCGAAAGTACAGGGTAATTTCGGTCCCTGCTCCACGGCGTGATCAGTCCCTCGATAACGCGCCCTATCAGGCAAGCAAAGGGTGAGATGTTTATTACGCCTGAGTAGTCGTACATCATCGCGGTTGACGCGATACCGCTGGAAATGGATATTTCGGAATCGAGCTCCGAGGACACGAAGTGCTCGTTGGCATTTCCCATAATCTCCTTCATGTTGTGCGGGGTCGTGGGAATAAGGCCGGTATCGGCAAGGGCATCCTTGATTTTTCTTTCAACGCTGTGCTTCCATATCGCTTCAATACGCCACATTATCAGATCGCGCAGCTCTTTCGAAAAAGGTTTTTTATACCACGGGATCAGGTTGTACCTTTTCATGATTTCGTATCTTCTGGTGAAGTCGGTGTAGTACAGCCATTCGGTAATGCCGGAAACCTTTGCGATTATCCCCTTTCTGCTCATAGTACGGACCAGTTCGTCCACTGTAAAATCGTCTCTTCTTACGTAGATTTCTCCTACGATCAGAACCTTGGCCGTATCCTCGACTTTCTGTTTCAGAGGAATTTTCTTTATCTCGGAAGTGATCTTTCTCAGAGCCGGAACGATCTGTTTGATGTCCTTTTCCGCTATATCGATAAGCCCCTGCCAGAGTTCGTCATACTTCGCGATCGCTGTCGCGGGATCTTCCGCACACGTACGGAGGGATGTCTCGACGTCCTTCATGTAGTCTGCTACTGTGAGGCCCCACCATGCGTTTTTCGAAAACTCCGGCCCCATCTCAAGGTAGGAGTTGTCGGAGTCGAGTGTTACAACTATGACGTTTTCCATTCTGAGATCGCGGAACAGGTTTTCGTAAAATACAAAATACTGCCCGGTACGGCACGGACCGGTAGTTGACGGAACAAACAGCAGGTATATTTCATCCTTCCTGTATTTGTCAGACTGGAAGTATTTAAGGGCGGCCCCGAGAACCAGCTGGGAGGGGAGACACTCTTTTCCCGACATGTAGCTCCTCGCTACCTGAAGGGTGTATACATCCGGCAGAGGGAGAGCCTCGGCATTTACGGCGTTTTCCCCGAGCCCGCGGAGCGACGCTGCCATAAGTTCGCTTGAGAGGCGGCCCATGCTCGAAAGGAGCATCTTCACTTTCTTGTTCCCGAAGATTTCAATACGCCTGTCGTTCAGTTCGTCATAAATATGAAGCCTGTCTTTTCCGTTGTTGATAAACCTGAGGCCGTTGTCATACCTGTTGGTGTCGTCGCCGGTAAACCTCAGCCTGTAGCCGTCGATTATGTCGAGAAACGCCTCGACTCGCGTATCGATCCCAGCATCTGCCGAGTGGGAATCGAGTTCAAGGATCAGGAACGGCTTTGTGCCCATCATCCATTTCATGTAGTGCAGCATGAAAGAGTCCGGTGCGCAGGAGAAGTTCGTGATGTATGTTATGAAAATATTGTCTTCGTCCTTAAGCAGCGACGCAGCCTTCATGTCCTGCTGCCCGTAGTACCAGTACATATTGTTGAATATTTTTGTCTCTTCGAAAGGGAGCATGTCATAGGGGATTATCGAATACCCGCGGCTCGTGAACTTTTTCGGGATCCCCATGTTCGCGTCTTTTGTAAAGGCGTTGTAAGGCCTGCCGAGCAGCGCTATTACCGGACGGTCCGCTTTTCTCGCCTTTTCAAGGGCTTCGTTTCCGAGGGCTTTGTATTTTGTGAAAAACTCCTCCTGCTTTCTGTGGGCGATCTTGAAAGCCCTTTCGATTTCGCTTTTAGAGACGTTGAGCTGTCCCGACAGTTCAAGCATCCCTTCAAGGGCTTTCTCTTTGCCGTATTTGAAGCTGATTATGGGGGAGAGAATCGCACTGTCTTTTATTTCTGTGAAAGCCTGCTTAATGTAGTACGGAAGGCTCTGTGTTATCGGGCAGAAGTTCGCATGAACCTCGTCCTCATAACTCGGCATGTCCCTGAAGTGAGGTACAAAAATGAAATCAGCGCCAGATTTTATGATCGACTGGACAGCCCCGTGCGCGATTTCCGCCGGGAAGCAGTATGCGCTCTCAACCTTCGCAACCCCCTCCTGGAGGATTTCGTCGGAGAGCCTGACCTCGATTCCAAGAGAATGAAAGAACCATGAATAGAACGGCCAGAGAGTGTAAACTGAAAAGGCCCTGGGTATGCCGACGACATAGTCTTTCTTCTTCTCAAGAGCTGCCGGATTCGGCGAGCACTCTCCGAACATAAGCTCTTCCCTTGCGTCTATGTAGTTGAATACTGAATTCTCATCTATGACTTTTTTCTTTCTTGAGTTTGCGTACTTGTTGCACCTTCCGCCGAACATATAGGTGTGCCCGTTGACTTTAAGTACTTTGATGGGGCAGAAATTTTCGCAGGCCCTGCAGATGAACTCCTTGTCGCTTATGATTTCGGTATCCAGCAGCTGCTTGAGATCGAATGAACTTTTTTCAAGAAGTCCGTCGGCGAATTTCTGTTTTGCCAGTATGCCGACTCCGAAAGCACCGAGAAGTTCGGGACTCGGAGGAACGGTGATGTCTTTATCGAGAAGCATCGCAAAGGCAAGAGGGACTGACTTGTTTTTCGCGACTCCCCCCTGCAGTACAATATTCTGCCCTATCGCCCTGTTCCCTACAACCCTGTTCAGGTAGTTAGATACTATTGATGTTATAATCCCGGCAGTGATGTCCTCCTTTGACGCTCCATACTGTATCGCCTTCCTGATGTCGGAGTTTATGAAGGCCGAACAGTGTTCTCCGAATTTCAGCGGCGATGACGCCTTCAGCGCTATGTCGCCGATCTGTTTTACGTCGGTTATGTTGAGGTCGCCAGATGCGGACTCTTCGAGAAATGAGCCTGTGCCCGCGGAACAGGCTTCGTTCATCGCGTAATCAATCGGGACGCCGTTTTTCAGATAAACGTATTTGGCGTCCTGCCCTCCGATTTCAAATATCGTGTCTATGTCCTTTTTAAAATATGTAGTACCGGTCGCGTGGGCTATTATTTCGTTGTAGACCCCGGCTGTTTCGACAAACACTCCAAGTATCTCCCTTGAAGAACCTGTCGTCGCGGCAAGGCTGATAAGTATCTTCGAGTCCCCTATCTGCTCCCTGATCTGCGACTGTACCTCGGAGAGACATTTCTTAAGCGCCTTTACCGGGTCCCCGTGCGTACGGCCGTAATACTCGGCAACTATTTCATCCGTTTCAAAATCTATAAGAGCGACCTTTGTGGTAGTAGATCCTCCGTCAATACCGAGGATATACTCTCTGCCGGCCTTTATTCTCCCCCTGAGCGGCTCTATGTATCTTACCTTGCCGAGGGAATTTTTCAGTGACGGATATCTGCCGAAGGCGTTGTTGATATCCTTGAAAAGCATATCGGGTGCGGGGAGTGAACTCCCTGATTTATCCGCAAGCAGCGCTGCGCCGAACGCCTCGAAATACCGTGCCTGCTCCGGTACAATGATCTCAAGTCCGGGGAGTTTATCTTTTATATATTCAATTATATGCCTGTTCTCCGTAACGCCGCCGGTAAGTACGACCTTTCCCTCTTTGATCTTTGCCCTTTTGAGAAAGTCGGCCACCTTTGTTGCCATAACGTCGCTGAGCGAGAGGACTATATCGTGTTTTGTCGCTTCACCCTTGTTGAGCTTGTGGGTGCAGTCGCTCTTCATAAATACAGAGCATCTTGATGAAAGGGGGTGTGGTTTTGCACTTTCGGGGATAGCCAAAATATCTGCAAGAGAAAGGTCCATCCTCCCGAGCTGCTGTTTGAAGAATTCGCCGGTGCCGGATGCGCATTTGTTCCCGGAAAAATTTGTTATTATCTTGCCGTTCTCGTCCAGCGTATAAACGACAAAGTTTTCTCCTCCGAGCGAGACTACTGCATCGGCTTTTATGTTGAGGTGATTAATTGCTCTCTCGACGCACAGGCTTTCAATTACATTATTCGAATTGACCATGTACCGCCCCTCAGTGCCGGTAACGAGGATTCTGCAGTCTGAGGGTATTTCGTCGTTATAAATTAATTTTTTTAAGGATGTTAGAAAATCACCCTCATGTTCAATAACATTCTGCAGTAACAGACTTTCTCCATCCATTAAAACAGCTTTAATGCTGGATGAGCCGATATTAATGCCTAAGTTATACATCTTATCCTCCTGAAAAAACAGTTACATCTGAGCGGTCATTTTTATCAATGTCTATAATTTTTTGGAATTTATTGTGTCTTTATAATATATAAAAAAACCTGTTTCAATAAAAAATCACTCCGTTGTTTGTACAATAAAAAATTCTAAAAAAATGTAAATTTGAATGAAATATTCATTGTCGATCGTAAAAAAGTTTCTTAAATGTTTACGCAGGTTTTATTATATAGTATAAAACATAAATATACTGAATTGTGTTGCAAATTATAAGAAAATCGTTATAATTATAGTAAATTACAAATGAATTATTATGATAAATGTCACTGCGGGGCATGGAATGCCGCGGCAGTCTGTTTATAAATACAGTTGTTTTCTAATAATGGAATTATAGTTTTTTAAGACAGATTGCTTCACGGCGTTTACCCTGAGCCTGTCGTAGGGTTCGCAATGACAGAGTTCGAATCATTTTTTAAATAAATATATCCTGACAATTTATAATATTTTTATTAATAAGTATTTGTATTTATAGTCATTATTAGTTAAATTGTCAATAGTAACCGGTTTATTCACCGATCGGGGCGGAAAAAGCTTCGTAGTAATGCAGCAACTTTTTAGATCCATATTCAGTCAGAGAAAGGTGCGGGATGTACAATATTTTACTTGTTGAAGATGACAGGATTACATCGAAACTTATTCAGAAATATATACTTGATATAGGATATTATATAGCGGGCGCCGCTTCTTCGGGGGAGGAGGCCCTTGAAATCATCCAGAACAGAGAGCCCGACCTGGTTTTGATGGATATAAACCTTGAAGGCAAACTCGACGGTATAGAATCCGCGAAAAAGATAAGCAGCAAAATCTCAATTCCATTTGTCTATATAACCTCATCGTCCGACTATTCAACAATTGAAAGGGCCAAAGAGAGCAATGCCTACGGTTACATAATCAAGCCGTTTAACAAGAGAGACCTCCGCGCATCAATTGAAATGGCCCTGCTGAGACACCAGATGGAGGGGAGGATAAAGGAGAATGAGAACAGGGTTTCCACGATTCTGAATTCGATAACAGATTCGGTTATAGTGATAGAGGAGTCTGGCGATGTAGATTATATAAACGCCGCCGCGGTGAAGATGCTTGGAATGAACCCCGAAGAGATCCTCGGTAAACCGATCGGCGAGATCGTAAAACTCGGAAGCGACCCGAAAGAGGAGGAGAATGTCTTCTTCCCTATGTCGATGAATTACATAGAGTTCAATAACTATCTCACCACAAAGGACAAAAGGGTCCCGGTAGATTTTACTTCCACGCCTCTGAGGATGGCAAACGGCAAACTGAGGGGAGCCGTGCTCGTAGTCAGGGACATCACCCAGCAGGTGGAGTACGACAGAAGGATCCAGGAGAGTATGGATACCCTTACCAGGGCGATGTATGGTACGATCGAGGCTATAACAAAAACGGTTGAAACAAGAGACCCCTATACGGCAGGGCACCAGAAGAAAGTCGCAGATATAGCTAAAGAGATAGCGAAGGATATGGGGCTCAGCAGGGACATAATAGAAAGCGTTAACCTTGCGGGACAGATCCACGACCTCGGCAAGATAGCAATACCGTCCGAAATACTTAATAAACCGGGAAAGATTAATGAGATTGAATTCGCGCTTATCAAGACCCATTCCGAGATGGGCTACGAGATAATGAAAAATATAGATTTCCCCTGGCCTATAGCAGATATAGTTTTACAGCACCATGAAAAGCTTGACGGTTCCGGTTATCCCCGCGGACTGAAGGGAGACGACATTCTGATACAGGCGAGAATAATAGCCGTTGCTGACGTTCTGGAGGCAATGGCGTCTCACAGGCCGTACAGGGCAGCGCTCGGTATAGACGCGGCTTTCAGCGAGCTTCAGAAGAATGCCGGTACCCAGTTTGACAGGGATGTAGTCTCCTCCTGTATAAGAATTTTCAGAGAGAAAAATTTCAGCATGGTGTTCTGAGTACCAAGCCCCTGTCCTGCATTAATTATTTTACCACGCTTTCTTCAGGCTCATTTCTGCTCACATTTATTTATGAAGCATAATTTATTCTAAATAAAGCGGAGCCGTTATTTTCGATAAATGATCATACTTATCATGAATAATATCATATTTAGAAATCCGTACACTTCTATCTATAGACAGAACAATCAACCTGAATCCTTTTTTTTAATGACAATAAAAATCTGAAATATGTTTGTTAACAAAGTCATTCCTGAATTTGCACTAGTTCCGTTGTTTGAAAAAAAACCCACCTCCGGTGGGTGGTAAGTGGGTAGAAGAGAGGTACCCTGCTTGGATCAGGGGCTTTTCCTGAGGCCTGTAGAATCCGGACATATTTCGACGAATGAAGTGGTTGACAATTGCATACGCTATCCTGATAGTATTAAGTCATGTAAATCAAAGCGTTACTGTTCAGATTTTTTTAAAATGAGAATATCCGGTAAAGATGAAAGATGATATAAACAGAGCCAGGATTAAGGTAAAGGGGATAGTTCAGGGTGTCGGTTTCCGCCCGGCGATGGCAAAACAGGCTGTGTCGATGGGCCTGTCAGGGAGGGTCTGTAACACAAGGGATTCCGTCGAAATTGAGATTCAGGGCAGCGCAGGAGTTGTGCAGGAGTATATCGGCCGGTTTAATTCGTTTGTCCCGGAAAACGCGGTGATATCGTTCTTTTCTTCGGCTGATATACCGGTGATACCGGCTGAAGAGAGTTTTACAATAATTGAGAGCAGGGAGTCGGGCCCCACGAGGTTCAGCATCCCCCCCGATATTGCGGTCTGCGATTCATGCAGGAGAGAGTTTTACGATCCGCAGGACAGAAGATACCTTTACCCGTTCACTACATGTGGCAACTGCGGGCCCCGCTACACATACATGAAGGACATGCCCTATGACAGGGCCAAGACCTCGATGTCACGGTTCCCTTTCTGCGACAGATGCCGCGCCGAATATGATGACCCTGAAGACAGACGGTATCATATAGAGGGATTCTCCTGTCCTGTCTGCGGTCCGTCAGTGAAAGGGCTTGAAGAGACTGTCAGTGCGCTTCTCGAAGGGAAGGTCGCTGCGGTTAAAAGCCTCGGAGGATACAACATCGCATGTTCCGCAGTGGACTTCAATGCGGTTCAGAGATTGAGGGACAGAAAAAAAAGGCCGGCAAAACCTTTTGCCGTTATGTTCAGGTCGGCCGACGCGGCCCGCAGATATGTAGACCTTACTCTTGAAGAGGAGAAACTCCTCTTTTCAAAGATCTCCCCTATTGTTATAGTCAGAAGCAGGGAGGGTTCCGGTATTGCAGAAAATATCGCTCCCGGAAACGGCTACCTCGGTATAATGATACCGTACACTCCTCTGCACCAGCTTATCCTAGACAGGGTTGACATTCCGCTGGTGATGACCAGCGCCAACATATCGGGCGACCCTCTGATCATCGATGACAGAAAGGCTTCAGTCGAACTGGCCGGGATAGTGGATGTGTTTTTAACGCACAACAGGGAGATATACAAGAGGGCTGATGACAGCATTTCGTTTATACACGGCGGGTCCGGAATCAGTATAAGGATGGGTAGGGGGAGGATGCCTTTCCCGATTAAACTCCCGGAGGAGAGCGGGAAAAAGGTCCTCGCTGTGGGAGCGGAACTCAAAAGCAACATCTCGGTAGTTTCAGCGGATAACCTGGTTACCAGCAACCATATCGGAGACCTGGGGACCCCCGACACCTACGCTCATTTTCTCGAAACGGTCAGCGAGATGTCAGCCTTTTACAGTATTGAACCGGACGTTGTGGCTGCAGACATGCATCCCGATTATGAATCGACATCCTTCGCAGCTGGATACGCTGCCGAAAGGAATATACCCCTGCTGCAGGTCCAGCATCACTACGCGCATTTTTTGTCATGCTATTTTGAAAACGGTCTGAAAGAAAAAGCGGTCGGCGTAATCCTTGACGGGACTGGATACGGTACCGACGGAACGATATGGGGTGGAGAGTTCCTGGTCGGCGACCTCCGCTCGTTTGTCAGAAGGGGGAGGCTGTCACTGTTTCCTCTTCCGGGAGCGGACAGGGCAATAAGAGAACCCTGGAGAATTCTTTCCGGACTTCTCGGAGAGAAACGTTTTTTTGAAACCTGTACGTGGATCGACAGAACGGTACTGGAAAATGTGCTTAAAATCTCCGGAAGGAGGGATTTCTCTCCGGCAACATCGAGCGCCGGGAGGCTGTTCGACGCGGCAGGGGCTCTGCTCGGTTTTAATAAAAATGTTTCATACGAGGCAGAGGGGGCGGTTTATCTCGAAATGCTCGCACTGAGGAGCGGCAGTTCTGAAACAACCCCCTGTTTCATAAGCGATCAGGACGGTCTTCTGACGCTTGATTCGGCAAAACTTGTCAATTCATTATATGACAGAAAAGTTTCGGGGGAGAATATACAGGACCTTGCCAGAATATTCCACAATTCACTGATTGACGGTATTGCACAGATATCGGCATCAATCTGTTCCGTCAGCGGGATAGATCAGGTCGTTCTGAGCGGGGGCGTTTTTCAGAACAGGATTATGCTTTCCGGGGTGGAAAAAAAGCTTGCATCCATGGGGCTTAAGGTTTTTATTAACAGAATGATCCCTTCAAACGATGCGGGGATATCCGCCGGACAGGCGATTTACGGGGTTTACAATGCATGAACTTAGTCTTGCGATGAGCGTACGGGAAATAGTTGAGGATGCCGCTGAAAAGAACGGCGCCGCAAGGGTCAGAGAGGTAAATATCGTAGTTGGAGAATTCAGTTCTGTCTCCGTTGAAGCCCTTGAATTCGCGATGGAAGTGGCCAAAAAAGGGACAGTGTTTGAACAGGCAAATATTAATATAAAGTCCGTAAAGACTATCCTTTCATGCGGTCAGTGCATGGCCGAAACAGCGATGGAGGATTATGTATTCAGATGCGGAGCATGCGGCTCCGGTGCGGTAAGGATAATATCCGGCGACAGGATGTACGTTGATTCGATTGACATAGAAAACCAGGAGAACTAATATGCACTACATTGAACTTGAAAAAGACCTTCTTGACCAGAACGACAAACTGGCGGCAAATATAAAGAGCAATATGGATGACCACCAGATATATGTCCTGAATATCATGAGCGCGCCCGGCGCCGGCAAGACAAGTCTGCTTGAGGCGGTGATACCGGAGCTTTCAAAAAAATACAGGATTGCTGTTATCGAAGGGGACATCCAGGGATCTGCCGATGCGGACAGGCTTAAAAAACTGAATATCAACGCGTATCAGATCAATACCCACAGTCTCTGCCATCTGGAGGCGTCGATGATAGAGCGGGCCCTTGTAAATTTTGATCTTCATAAAATAGACTGTCTCATAATTGAGAATGTCGGGAACCTCGTATGCCCGGCAGATTTTTCTCTCGGAGAGGATGAGGTTATGATGGTTGTATCAGTGTCAGAGGGTCATGACAAACCGCACAAGTACCCGGTAATGTTCAGCAAGGCAGATACGATTATTCTCAACAAGATGGATATTATAGAATCAACAAATTTTGATACGGATATCTTCTATAAACAGGTCCGAGAACTGAACAGGGATGCCGGAATAATGGAGGTCTCAGCCACAAAGGGGACTAACGTCGCGAAACTTGTAAGCCATATCGAACATGGAATTCAGCATAAAAAGGGACACCATCACGGGCATGGTGAACACCATCACCACTGACAAAAAAAGCGCTGATGTAGATCAGCGCTTTTTTTACAGTTCGTGAAACAGAATTTTTGTGAGATTGCCGTCAGAGTCTGTGTCCTCGTCAAAAAAGACCCACTCCCGCGATCCGTAAAAGCTTTCCAGCTCATCCTTATGCCTGCTGTCAATGAACAGGTAGATCCTTTTAAAGCCTTTATAGGAGCAGAAATTCAGAACAGCTTTTATCAGTTCAGAGCCTATCCCCTTGTTTCTGTACTCGGGTGAAACGTAAAGCGCCGACATCCACGGGGAGAGTTCCTGTCTCCGGAGCATGTCGGTCTCCTTGATCGACACCATCCCCACAGGGAGCTCGTTCCAGAACGCGACAAACGAGCAGGGGAGGGCATCGATCTCCGAACGTCTTTTATACTCATGCATCACGAGTTTAAAAGGAACATTTCTGTTCAGATACCAGTTCTGGTACGACCAGTATGCCAGTATCGGATAGATCGATTTTTTCTCTGAAAGGGGATAGATTTTTAACATAGATATTTCGGTTACTGGTTTTTTCCTGTACTATTTAATACGGATCTGTTTAATATTGTCAAACAGATTATATGGTCTGCCGGGAATCGAGTATCAGTCCTGGAAGGGGGGATATGTTCCCTTTCAAAGTTCAAGCCGGGGATGATAAATCCGCTGCTTCGGAGAATACCAGAATGAAAAAATACGCCCTGTCTGCTCTCATAATTTCGGTTGTTCTGATTAATAGTACAAAAAATCTTCAGTCGGCCGGGATGACAGTTTCTGAAAATAATTCGATCGCTTTTACCGGAGAGATCATTGAGCGGATAATTAAAGATCCCTCGGGAAAGGAGATCCCGGATTATCTCGAAAAACTGACAGGACTTGCACCTGCCGCCGGCAGGGATAGAATTTCCTCTGTCTTAAAAGAAGCGGTAACGAAGCTCCAGGGGAGCGGAAAGAGCGAAGAACCCCTGATACAGCTATACAGAATCTGTATAGATACGATTATGCGTGACTATTCAGAAAGCGGAAAACATTTTTCTGTAATTAGAAAATGGAACAGATCCGGTCCCTGGAAAATATACGGTAGACCTGATATCGGTTATCAGTTTCAGCCTGAAAAAGTATATAAAACAGAAGATATCGAAAAAGGAAAAGATGTTACCACTGATGAGAGCGGCACACTTTTCCCGTTCCGGTACGATCACCGCAATGACGAAACGGTTTATGCGACTTCATCATTTGAAAGCAGCGGAAAAACCGTACTGTGGCTGCAGTCAGACGCAGGGTATAAACTTATAATTAATGGGAGGGAGATCTTCCGCAATGAAAACTCCGGAAGATCTGTTGTCAGGGCCTTCGTCCTGAGCGGGGCAAGGGGTTACACCATTCAGCTGAAACTGGAGAGCGGCCCGGAGAGCATTTCTCCCCGTTTAAGGTGTCTGGTCACTGATGAGAAAAACAATCCGTTCAGGATAGCCGGAAGCGGAAAATTTTTTACTAATAATTTTACAGCTGAAAAAGTCTTCGCCGCTGAAGATACGGAAAAAGATGTAATCCCGGAGGCGCAGCTGCTTACCGGAAGTATGAGAGAGCTTGTCTGCCGCGGCGGCTACAGAAGCGCTTACAGTGCGGGTCTCGATATAGTTGAAAAATTCCCGTTTTACTGGGGAGTTTATAATGAGCTTATTCCCCTCCTTGATCTAATGAACAGGGATGAAGAGTTTTTTTCGTTTATCGGAAGGTTCCGTAAAAATTTTCCCGATTCTGATATCTGCAATAGATGGCTTGCCGATTTCTATATGACGCGCGATAGCGGAAAATTTAAAGAGACAGCCGCGGCTATGCGTCCGGAGGATCTCTCCGTAATAGCGGCTGAATCATATTTCTATATGCTATGCGGAGAGAAAAGATATTCTGCCGCGGTCGATTTCGCTTTGAAGATCAATGCCGGTTCGCGTTTGAGCCGTTCTATACCTGATGCCGTAAGGGAATCAGGCGATTACGAGGGGTGGAGAAAAAAACTCCTGTCAGAGGCGGCTGCGGGAGGTGATCCATACTTTTATTATGCGCTGGGGCTCTCCGAGATCAGGGACGGTCTTGATCCAGTGATGTACTGGGACAAGGGGGGTACGCTGGATGAAGACAGGTGTCTGATGCGTGATCTCTCCGACATATATGAAAACGGCATACTGGCTGATAACGATTTCTATACCGGACAGTATACTGATATGCACCCGGAATTCGGATCGAACGCGAAGAAAAGAAAAATTGTTATAGATATCTCTGAGTCCGGCAGAGTGTTTTTAACAGGCGAGGATATTATACCCTCCGGGAAAAAAATTAAAGCGGAAAAAACATCCGGCGGTCTGAATAAATTTTCAGATGGCGGGATCACCGCATCGGTACCGTATTTCAAAGGTGTTAAAATTCTCTATGTTTTAACAGCGAAGGACGGGCTCCCTGTTCCGGTACAGTTCAGCTCGAAGGGGATTGAACAGAACCGGCTTGCGGTCAGCTATAAATGCAGCGGGGATGAGGAGTTCTCTGTGATCAGATATTCAGGAGAACCTGATCCCGGGGACGATATCTTTTCGCTGGTAAAAGATCTGGTTCTGAAAAACAGCGACGAAGAGGTTTCACAGCTTGAATATGAAGTAATCTATAGAGGGGATCAGACGCCGCTTGTGAACTATAACGGAAAACCTCTTGCCGCCGGAAAACGGTCCGATGGTGTTGTCAAATTTGAAACAAAAGAGAGGTTTTCCGGAGAGAGCCGGGAACAGGTGATCTCCGGTATTTTCAGGTTCTCTTCAGACAAGGCCTTTGCCCTGTGGTACAGGAATGTAATCGCGTTCAGTTCGGAAAGATTTAATATCGGCGGCTCCCCCCTCCCTTTGAAAGAAGATCTGAAAGGCAAAGTCGACAGCGTGCATTTCAGCGTAATGTCCTCTGTTGCGGGTGAAGGTTCGGTCAATTTTAATCCGCGAAAAATGCAGGCGGTGCTGTCATCGGGGAGGGGTACCGTTGAGGAGAAAACCCTTCTCGCGAGGAACATACTGGAAAAAAACGGAATTATTTCATACGTTTCATTTACAAAAAACAGAAGGGGATTAATAGAAAAAATACTCCTCTATGTTCCTGAAAATCGGAACAGGGGCTACTGGCTTGATTTTTATGGTGAAGGTATTTCAAATAATATGGAATCCGGATCTGAAGCTCTTGTTATAACCGGAGAAGGTTACCAGACGTTCAAGGTTAATCCTGAAACCTGTATCAGGTAAGGTTACCTGATACATAAATACTCTATTAACCTGCCGGCTTATTTTCCGGCCAATTTTGCTTTAAGAGCGATTTTTTTTCTTTTCAGTCTTCTTTTTGCTCTTTTTCTTTTAATAACCGGCCTATACTGTTTTCCCACTCGAGTCCTCCGAAAATTAATTACTTTTTGCATAAGAAATAATAGTATAAACTTTGTCAATAATAATAGTTTTTGAGCCTTAATTATAAAAACAGCCGTTTAGACATATTAATCCGGTTTTACTTGGTCTCGTCCCTTATCCATTTCAGAAAGTTTTCGTTTCCGTCGATTATCGGTATCGCTACAATGCAGGGGCATTCGTAGCTGTGAAGGGTTTTTACGTTCTCTATAAGCTCCTGGACCAGCGCCCTTATCGTTTTCGCGATAATTACCACCTCGTCGGCACTTTCGATCTTACCCTCCCAGTGGTATATCGATTTCATATTACCGATAATATTTACGCATGCTGCCAGTTTTTTTGAAACGAGGTTGCGTCCGATAATTTCAGCCTCCTCATGGGAATTAGTGGTGATATAAACCATACACTCGGTCATTTTTTACCTCTTAAGCCGTGATTTATCATTTCAGAACATAATATAGCAGTTTACGATTGAATTAGTACACTTGGTGTCATTCCCGCGTAGGCGGGCGACCGCCGGAAGAGCCCCGGCTAATCTATTTCTTTTAAAACATGGATTCCGGCATTACGCTTTCGCTCCAGCCGGAATGACAATGCGCTAATCATTTCGTAAATTGATATAGTCTCTGTATTAATTAAGTGTAACTACCGGGATAGTCAACGGCAAAATTATTTTGTGTTTGATTTAATGATAATATCATGAAACTGTTGATATCGTGAGGTTCCCGGACGGAGAAAGTCCTTCCGCTCACCCGGCACTGATGGAGGTGATTATGAAGTTTAACAGTGAAGCAAAGGTAGGTCTCATAATAACATTGAGTTTCACTTTCTTTATACTCGTTGTCGCCCTTCTTGCTAAAATAAGCGTATCAAGATCGGGTTACGAGCTGGGGATATATTTCGGGTTCCTCAGCGAACTTGACGTCGGCGCCCCTGTGAATATCGCCGGCGGTATAAAAATCGGCCAGGTGACAGCAATAAGGCAGTCGGGGGAGAAAACCGAGGTAATAGTCTGGATTGACAACAAATACCGGCTGATAAAGGACACGAAGTTCGCGATCTTTACAAAGGGTATAATAGGAAGCAAATATATAAATGTATTTGTGCCGCCATCGGCCAACGTCGAGGATTTTCTTAAAGACGGCGACAGGGTCTACGGAATCGATCCGCCGAGTTTTGACCAGATGATGCTGATCTTCCAGGGCTTCATGCAGGACCAGAGTGGAGGGGAGCTGCTGGCCGAGATATTCAAAAACTCGAAGCAGTTTGTCCAGAACCTCAATTCGATATCGAAAGACAACAAGGGTGATATAAGACAGACCGTGCTAGCGACGAAATCGAGCATTCTTCTTCTCTCGCAGCAGATCAAGACATTTATGGATGAACTCAACAGGTTCACCGGAAACATGTCGAACCTGTCGGAAAAGAACAAGCAGGATATAACGATAATAATCAGGAATATGTCGGAGATATCGAGCAACCTGAATAAGATAATACAGAGGCTCGAACAGGGAAGGGGGTCACTCGGCAAGCTGATGAATGATGAAGAGATATACTATAACATAAAAGAGGCGTCCCAGTCGGCGAAAGAACTATTCGATAACCTCAAACAGGACCCTTCAAAACTATTTTTCAAACAGAAACAGTGATATGGCAAAGAGAAATGATTTCTTCTTCTGCACGGCATGCGGTGCGGATTACTCGAAGTGGAACGGAAGATGCACAGCATGCGGCGAATGGAATACTATAGCAGAAAAGACCGAAAGCGCGACCGGGAAGAGGCTCCGCGAGGCGCCAGCCGCGGTACTGCTCAGCAGTGTTGATAAGGCGAAGACAGTCAGAAGAAAGTCAGGTATACCGGAGTTTGATCTCGTCTGCGGCGGCGGCATTGTCCCCGGATCGGTAATACTTCTCGGCGGAGAGCCCGGTATAGGGAAATCCACCCTGGCGCTTCAGATATCGGAAAAGCTCGACGCTCTCTATATATCCGGCGAGGAGTCACCGGTACAGATCAGGCAGAGGGGTGAGCGCCTTTCGATAGATCTCGAGCGGATAAGCATCTCTGTTAACAACGAGGTGGATGACATAATCGAGCTCGGGGAGAATCTGGCCCCCGGATGCCTGATCGTCGATTCGATACAGACCGTGTATTCGGCCGAGATACCTGGAATAATAGGGTCGGTGAGCCAGGTGAGGGAGACAGCCTCGAGGCTTGTCGATTTCGCGAAGAAGAAGGGTATACCGGTTATACTGATAGGCCACATAACCAAGGATGGAAATATAGCGGGGCCGAAACTCCTTGAGCATATAGTAGATACTGTCCTCTACTTTGAAGGGGACTTCTCGAAAGACTACCGCGTGCTGCGCGCATTCAAAAACCGTTACGGATCTGTCAACGAGCTCGGCCTTTTCAGAATGACGGAATCCGGCCTTGAAGAGGTCAAGGACAAGAACAAGATCTTTCTGAATCCGTTTCTCTCGGCCGCTCCGGGCAACGCGGTATCGGCCGCTGTTGAGGGAACAAGAACGATTCTGTTCGAGGTACAGGCCCTTGTTACCTTCTCGAGCTTTTCCAATCCCAGGAGGCTTTCCGACGGCTTTGATATCAACAGGCTGATAATCATCTGTGCGGTTCTGGAAAAACATGCCGGCCTGAAGCTGAGCAATTTCGATGTGTTCATAAATGTATCCGGCGGATTCAACATAAATGAGACGGCCGGCGACCTCGCAGTGGCAGCCGCGATTGCTTCAAGCCTTAAAGAGAAACGTATCGAGGATGGAACAGGTTTTGTCGGCGAGGTGTCGCTTTCCGGAGATATACGCCCCGTGTCTGGAATCGAAAAGAGGATACAGGAGTTCCGCTATTCCGGATTTAAGAGGCTATATGTTTCTCCGGCCGATATTGAAAAATGCAGAAAGGCGGGATTCGACGGAGAGATTACAGCCTCCCCGTCAATAAATGAACTGATGATTTCGCTGTTCTAGCAGTTTTTGTAAAAGCCGGGAATGGATTTTTTCAGGAAACTGTAAGGGATTTAAAAAACCGGGCATAACGGTATAGATAATGAAAAGAGTTCCGCTGGAAAAAAATATCGAGAAATACACCCTTGTTAATACCGGGAGGATAATGATAAGCCTGGTATTTCTGATGCTTGTTTTTTATTTTAAACTGAAATATCCGGTGATCTATTACGGCTGCATACTCCATCTTGTCTTTTCTGTTATCTGGTTTGTGATTATCCAGTTTGACATTTTTATCGAGGAAAACCATAACTTTTCCGGCTACGTACCCTGCACTCTTGACGTTGTAGTTAGCACCGCATTTATTCTGATTACCGGAAATATATATTCACCGCTGGTTATAGCCTATGTGATCATAACGGCTCTGACATCGGTTGTGATTCATAAATATGTTTCGATCTACACGACCTTTCTGATTATTTTTCTGTACATCACTATGGGTGTGCTTACGATAAAAGGGTATATCCCCGATATCAATCTGTTCAGCGGATCTGCGGTTAAACCGGACTGTTTTCTGCTGGTGGTTTCGTCAGGAATCCTGAGCATCGGACTGCTGATCGTACGGAACATCGTACGGCGCTTTGTTAAATACAATGCGGACCTGTACCGTATCGCGGAACGGGAGAGAAAAAAAGCAGAAAAACTTCTTGTCGAGCTTCAGGACAACTACAGTGAGATCGAGATACGGAACGATATGCTGAAAAGGGACCTTCAGCTTGCCAGGTCTATACAGCTCAGCCTGATCCCCTCTCCGCCGAAAAATATTGAGGGGCTCGTAATTGCCGCCGTTTATCATCCGATGCACGAAGTGGGGGGAGATTTCTACGACTTTATTTTTTTCAAGGAGACAAAAAATATCGGCATGTTCATCAGCGACGTATCGGGCCACGGGATACCGGCTGCTCTGATCACCAGCATGCTGAAGACTCTGATAAATACGGCGGGGAAGGAGCGTACTGAAACCGACACACTGCTTTCTTATATAAACAGAAACCTCTATGACCAGACGAACCAGAACTTCATCACAGCCATTTACGGGATATACAACACCGTCGACAGGGTCTTTACTTTTTCACGGGCCGGGCATCCTCCGATAATTCTTCTGCGGGAAAACAGGATTGAATATATCACCGGAAAAGGGGGCCTTCTGGCAATCAGGGAAAACGTCGAATTTGAGGTTAAGTCGGTTCAGCTTAATAAGGGCGACAAGGTACTCCTCGTAACGGATGGCCTTCTTGAGGCCGCGGGGAAAAACGGGTCTGTTTTCGATGAAGCGGCCATATCGGAGGTAATAAACGTGCATATAAAACTTCCGGTGGAAGAATTTGTTCAGAGGCTGTTCTCGGATCTTGTGGAGTTCCACGGGGGGATAAACTTTGAAGACGATATCTGTATTGTTGGTTTTGAAGTAAACTGAGATACGTAATTATTGTAACACTTTTTTTCTGGCCTATACAAATCGGAACATCGGCAGAGGGCTTAACTATACAGGAAAAAATTGTTGATAAATATAGATATACCGGTAAAATTGTATAAGATCATGTAAAATATGCCGAAAATTGTACCAGGTTAAAATAAAAGAGATGAGATTCAAAATAAGACATTACCACAACAGGTTATCACGCAAATTCTACGAGAACTACTTCATCTTCAAAAAAAGAAGAGAGAAGGCCTGGAAAAGGTTCGTGGAGAAGGGTCATGAAAAGATGACCGTTATGCTGATACCGCATGATGAAAAAAAAATATTCAATTTTCAGATATCCAAATTTATAATAGCGTTCTTCCTTAGCCTTTTTGTTTTTATCATTGTCACATCCTCGTACGCTGTAATCAAGAACAGAAACATAAAAAATGAGGAGAAAAGGCTTCTCCTCTCATATAATGATATCAGGGCTGATCTTGTAAGATACGAACAGCTCACGAACGAGATCACCGACATAATGGATGACCTGAAACCGGAGATTGAGGATCTTTATCAGCTCGCGGCCGGCACCGACGAGGTGGGTGACATCTGGACCTCCAGGGATTTCGATCACGATGTTATGGTGGAGCTGATGAAGAACAAGAGGGTGGTTCCGAACGAGATATTCGCGATGAAAGACGTCCAGAAAGACCTGATAAGCACAACAAGCACAATCAAGACCATTAAGAATTTTATAGATGTAAGAAGCAAGGTTATACAGGACATGCCCTCAATTATTCCCAATCCCGGGCACATTTCCTCTCTTTTCGGATGGAGGAGGTCACCGTTCGGACTTGGAAGGGATTTTCATACAGGTATAGATATAGCCGCCTCAGCCGGTACAGTAATACGCACTACCGCACCGGGTGTCGTCGTATCTTCAGGATGGGCAGGCGGATACGGCAAGGCTGTAAGGATCCACCACAAGTTCGGTTATGATACAATCTACGGCCACATGAGTTCCATTTCAACCGCGAAGGGGGCCAAGGTGAACAAGGGGGACAGGATCGGATATGTCGGGATGACCGGAAATGCAACGGGAAACCACTGCCACTATGAAATCAGGCTTGGAGACATACCTATCAACCCGTATCCGTATATGAGCAGAATGTGGTAATATTTTTATTGCCCTCTTTCATGTAATAATGTAAGGTCAGCTGTTCAAAGAAAAAATAAAGCAGACAGCAGCTGAATGAACAGAGTTTTAATAAAATACGCAACAGCCCTTCTATTAAGCGCAGCGGCGATATATTACGCCGCGGCGCAGGACAATTCAGGCTTCAGGGAAAAAGTAATCCGTTTCCTGGAAAACCGTGATGATCAGAAAAGCGGACAAAAAGATAAACCGGCTCAGAACGTCTTCCTCCCGTCGGATAATACTGGAACTTTTTTCAACAGCGGAGAATGGTCTGAATATGTGACAGGACCTGAGTATAAAGATCTCCGCCAGAGGCTGCAGAACGGCAATGTCTATTCTGACGGGAATGTAAACATCAACACCTCCGGTTCGGTCAAGCTGGACATGAACTACGGGAAATCGTACTACACGAAAAAGAAATACATGCAGTACGACCAGGACCAGCCGAAGTCAAGGGTGATAAACTCCGGTTTCTGGCCCGACCAGACAATCCTGTTTCATATGGACGGAACCATCGGCGACAGGATAACGGTATTCATCGATCATGACAGCAAGAGGAAGGAGAACCGGTATCTGATGAATTACCGCGCCGTATCCGATGACGAGGTGATCAGGGAGATTAACGCCGGTGAGATTGACATAAAATTCAATCATTCAAAATACGCAGTTTACGACAACACCGACGCAAAGGGGCTCGGTGTCGATTTTACCGCGAAGAAAGGGGACTTCTCTTTCAAGGCCTTCGGCAGCGTCGCACGGGGTGAGACGGCAGTTGAATACTTCAAGGGGAACTCATCCCCCGGCAATACTAAAATTCTCGATTACCAGTACATAAGGGGAGCATATTACCAGCTTGAGCCTTTTAAAAGATATGACAATGCAGCACTGCTTCCCTCGACTGTATCGTCTGTGTATAACAGCATCACCGTTACATCAAATCTTTCCGGCCTCAGCGACCCGTCTGCATATGCGCCATATCCGGTAGATATCTCGCCGTCAGGTTTCGAAATCTATATCGACGACCAGAACAGCTATAATAACAACAATGCGATACAGCTCTCTGTTGACGGAGGGTACTACACGAAAATGGTCAACGGGAGCGATTACTCCATAAGCTACACGACAGGCGTAATACATTTTTTGAAGGAGTTTCCGGAAAATTCCCGGATATTCGCCGTCTACAAACGCACCGGCGGTACTCTTGATCCGTGCGCGAAGTCATCCGGTCCGGGGATCTTTTCAGACAGGATCTTCGTCTTTATAAAATACGGCTATTCGGTCAATGAGGACCTGAACCGGAATTTTGTTCTCGATTCAGGAGAGGATAAAAACGGAGATGGAATACTGAACCTCGATATATATGAAATAAGATCGGTCTATTACCTCGGCGCGAAACTGATCCTCGCCTCCGATTTTTCACTTAAATTTTATAATGAAAATCAGGTGATGCAGAAGGATGATGTCAGGCGCCTCGGGAGTTATAAACTGGACCTTGCCGGAGGGCTTGTCTCGTTTTTTACAAGAGAGCCTTACAGGTCTTTTCTGTCCGACAGCAGGAGTGCAAAGATATACAGCGAAAAGAAACTGACAGATACGTATCTCTCCTCACAGTACCTGATGACCTCGGAATATAACGTCGAGGCACGGACATTCAAGCTGAAACACGGCGATGTCATCGAGAAAAGCGTAAGGATTAAAATCAACGGGAAGGAGATACCCTCGTCGCTGTACAGTGTCGACTACGATTCAGGGAGTATTTTTTTCACCGACTCGAATAACCCTGTGATCGGTTCCGAGTCGAGGATTGAGATAAAATACGAATACCTGCCGTTCGGCACAAAAAAGGAAAATTTCATCGGAGGGGCTCGCGCAGACTATGACGTAAACAAAAGTCTCAGGGTCGGCGGTAGTGTTATGATCACGAAAGACGGCCTGGCGCAGATTGTGCCCGATATTGGAAAGGAGAGCGAGCAGACCCTGCTGTTCGAGGGTGACGCCTCGCTGAAGCTCTCACAGAAAAAACTGGCCGAGCTTTATAATATATTTGCCGAGAGGAAAAAACAGAGCGTGCCGGCGGTTTTTACCGCATACGCCGAGTATGCAAAGAGCTACACAGATGTGAACACCTTCGGCAGGGCGATGATCGACAATATGGAGGCGTCTGATGACATAATCCCTGTGTCGCTTTCGGAGAAAGACTGGATACTCTCCTCGATGCCGTCATCATATCTGCAGACCGACAGGGGCCTTCTAAAATATTATTTTTACAGAAAGCCGGGATCTCCTGAAAACCTGAAGGGGGAGGACTTTGCCCCTTATTCAGTAGATTATTCGGATAAACCAGGCCCGTTCAATATAGCGGCGGGGCATATTGCCGACGATATTACCGAACAGATATACCAGAGGTCTCTTGTGTTCGACTTTGACTCATCCGGTACGGTTCTCTCCGTGGTGACGAATAAACTGTCGTCGGGGGCGGTCGATTTTTCCGGGATGCAGTATATCGAGATCTGGTACAAGTACGAGGGGACCGGCTCTGTTAACCTCTGGCTTGACCTCGGTACTGTAAACGAGGATTCAGACGGTGACGGCGTTCTCGACACAGAGGACGCGAATAAAAACGGATTTATCGATTCAGAACCATCGACCGGTTATTCCGAAGACAGGGGCTATGAGTTTAATCCCTCAGGCGGGACAGCTACAAGGACAGGTTCCGGTCCGGGATTAAGCAGTTCTACTCTCGGGGATGGAGTTCTTAACACCGAGGACCTGAACGGCAACGGGACTCTTGATACGCCGGAAAGCGTCTATACCGTTGATCTCGGAACGGCGGATTCATCGCCTGGTGTGTGGCAGCAGAAAAAGATCTATATGAACTGGAGTTCTCTCTCCGCATCACAGAGGTCTGTCGTTGAACAGATCCTCAGCGAGACACGCAGCCTTAGGTTCTATATCACAAAGGGCGCGGCAACAAGCGGAAGGCTTTCTGTCGATACTGTAAAGGTTGTGAATTCAAGGTGGAAAAGCACAGACCTTGTCGCCGATTCAGACAGGATAAAGGTTACGCTGGTGAACAGCATAAGCGACAGCGATTACAGGGCTAACTCTTTTCTGTTACTGCAGAAAGGGGTCTATTCTATGCTGTACGGTGATGACAGCATCGACAATATAAACCGCACAAGCGAAACGGCGCTTCAGGTTGACTACAGCATAAGCTCCTCTGACAGCAGCGCCTCGATAATAAGAAAATTTTCCAAAGAGGTAGACATAAGATTCTACAAGACGATGAATATATGGATGAACGCCAGGAGCATCACATCGGGAAATGTAATAGGTTTTATCCTCGGCTCCTCTGATAATGACTATGCCGAGTACAGGGTGACGCCCGATTCCACTCTCAGCTGGCGTGAGATAACCCTGAAGCTCTCAGACGGATCAAGGGGTAACGTTGAAAGATATCTTGTGACGGGAAATCCCGATTATAAACGGATAAAGTATATTAAAGCGGTAATCTACGGTTCGGGTACAGCGGGAAGGATCTGGCTCGATGAGATCTATGTATCGGAACCGGAAAAGCTTGAGGGGGACGCCCGCTGGTACGAATTTGAACTGAAGACTCTTGAACCGCTGTTCAGGACTGAATCCGGTACGCCTGTATTTTCAGACATAGACCTCCGTTATACGTTCAGGGGGCATTCTTCACAGTTCAGTACGGTAAATAAAACCTCTTCCGATCTTAGGGAAAACCAGCATGACATATACACATCGATGAAAATTCTTCCCAACTGGGACTCGAGCCTCGATTATCTGAGGGAAACAAGCAGCACCGACAGCCTGAATGAAAATGTTTCCGATCTTAAAAAAGGGGAGGCGCAGAGGGATTATTTAATATTAAACTCGAATTTCAACTCTACCGGGAAGGGAGTGCCGGCCGTGTCGTTCACATACTCGGTTGAAAAGAATGAAAACAGGAAAGAGGTAACATCCGACAGCCTGAAATATAAAGAGGATACCGAGAAGACGGTCCAGACGCCGGTGCTTGTCTACAGGCAGGATTTCGCGAATTTTCTTCTCGGCAGCGCATCGGTTAAAATGGTCCTCGATATGGCTTTCTCTGACAGCAGGATAAACAGGGACCCTGTAAACGGTGACGGAACAGAACTCTCTGCGATTGTACCGCTTGAGGAACTTGAGAAGCAGCAGAACTCCAGCGCGAAACTCGAAATGAATTATTTAAATAGCCTCTTCTATTTACGTCCCAGGTACAATACCTCTTCCAGGGAGTTTGTCGAGATGATGGGTGGAGATACCTTTGATTCTACAGGAGTATACGGCACTCTAAAGGGGGGTTTTCACATGCCGTTCAGCAGGAGGGACGACACAAAGTATATAGAAAGGATAAACGGCACCGGGGCGGTATTCGGACTGAAAATCTTCGATTATATTGTTCCGGAATACTCTATTGATATAGATTATAAGGAAAACGGATTCCGGGATTTTGAAGACAATACCGCAAGCGGTTCTGGATTTTCCCGAACCAAGGACAGCATCTCAAGCCTGGCAACGGGAATCAGACTGCCGGTGTTTTTAAACAGGAGCAGAATGTTCCAGAAGATCAGAAATCTGCAGCTTAACTACAGCAGATCAATAACCCTTAACGAGACGGAAGTTCCCTATGAAGGGGAGGGGGCCGGCTTCTTCAGCGAAAAGTACGGTATCTCGAGGACCCTGTCCGGTCTGTCGTCTCCGGTTTTCAATCTGGCCGGGTATTACCCCGGATACTATTTTCACAGAAGGGGTAATGCCGGAGCGGGACGCGATCTCGTTTACGGAAAGCTGAACAATGATAACGGAATCAGGGACGTCAGCAGCACAAACGATTACAACAATTCACTGAAGCTGATGGACCGTTTTACGGCCGATATCTCCGCCGATCTTGATCTGTTCAGGTTCTTTACAAGCGGCAGTATAAGCCAGGTCTGCGAGAGAAGCAATATCTACGGTGTTCCGAACCAGGTTATAGTCTCTGATGCAGGGATGAATTTCGAGTTTGACCTGATGCGTATTTTTAACTTCGGTTTTTTCAGAAGCAACGGGGAGGGGCTGTCATACCATTCATCCCTTGTCAACATAGGGCTTAATATAACGGACACCCGCCTGATAACATATAACATCAACGAGAAAAGGATGGCCCCGACAGCCGGTCTGGTATTCAAGTGGGACAGAAGCAGCCTCTCTTTTAAATATGAGTTTGATTACAGAAAAAAACAGAACCATGAATATATTGATACAGACCTCGTTGAGGGGGACGCTGATTACATCTATCTCCAGAACATGGAGGGGAACAGCAGCTTCAGGGAGGAGGACTTCGGCCATAAATTCTCCACTGTATATGAAACTGATATCGGATGGCTGTACAATTTTTTCTCCGGATTCTATAAGCTCACCGGCATCCCGATCTTTTCAGCGGAGTATAGGATGGAGAGAAACAGCTATGACTATCTGAAAACAGTCTCGCCTGAACCTTATGACCTGCAGATGGTCACTGCCTCACTGAAGATGGACCTGCACAAAAACGTCCAGGGGGGATTCTCCGGAAGGATGGCCGTCGAGAATTTCAGAAACCGGGCGAACGACGGCATAAGCCGCCAGGTCGTATCTTATGAACTTACGGCCAATGTTGTTTTTATTTTTTAAAAAAGGAGGTCGCTCTCTTCAGTGCGGAGACTGCCGGAGAAATCTCTTTGATATGAATGGAATCCCTCGCTTTTTTTAACCGTTCTATCGTGGTACTCTCCACGATCTTCATAAGAAGTTCCCTGTCGGGACAGAGGCGGAAATATCCGAGATTCACCTGGTAGGCCCCTTTGTACATTCTCCCCCCACCCTCGGGCGAGATGCGTTTGATCAGCGTGTCGAGGTCAAGGTTTGCCGATTTTGACCTGAAGGATACATCGACAAAGAGATCGTCTCTCTCCCTGTCTTCAACAATGGCATACACTATAACGTTTTCGTTCCCGGGCTTCTTCAGAAACAGATCCGCGGCAATTGCTATTGAATCCCTGTGCTCAATGTCGATATAGCCGATCCCGTAAATATGCCAGTCTTTATAGGCATGATGGTTCAGAGCTGCTTTCTTGTAGTACCTCATCGTAACAGGAGAGATGGGTATACCGTTTATTTTATTGATAAGGTCCTTGTCGGAATACTCGGAGAGAAAATGCAGCGCCTCGATATCTATCGGAGTGGCGTGTTCGTACTTGTCTGTGTCGGTCTGTATGCCGAACATCAGTGCGGTCGAGACCTGGACCAGTTCCTTTCTGCCGAGGACTGCCGGACTTTCCTTTATCATCTGTGCGACAAGAGAGCTCGTAGATCCGGAATCGGGCCTGATCAGGGAGAAATCGGAATACACTTTGTTTTCCGTTTCAGCATGATGGTCTATGTGTGCTGCGCACGGAATGTGGTTTGAGATTCCGTCGACAATATTGCTCTGAAAGTCGGGAACAATATACGCGTCGTAATTCTGGGGTCTGAGTATTCTGCTGTAATAGACCGGTATTTTAAGATATCTGACAAAGGCCCTGTTCTGTGCAAGAGAAATCTTCTTTGTGATGACAATATCAGAATTTATAGAGGCAGTGGACAGGAGAATTTTTAATGCGTATGCAGAGGCTATAGCGTCAGGGTCCGGAGAGCCGGAAATGATAATCAGAATATTATGATATTTCTGCACTGACGTAAGAAATGTTTCAGTGTTGTTCATTTTCCGTTTTAACCTTTTTGAATACGATGACCGTGACGTCGTTTATCTGTTCCTTCTCTCCGATAAACGAGCGATAGGCCATGTATATCTCCCTGGAGATAATGGGCGACGTCTCCTTTGCGTTGCGCATCACTTTGTCTTTCAGCAGTTCAAGAGGAAAAGTCTCACCGCTTTCATTGCACGATGTAAATAATCCGTCAGAGTAGAGTATCCCTATTGCACCCTCTTTGAGCTTTCCGGTTGTGAACGAGTATCTGTGGTTCATCTCCATCCCGAGAGGGATATTCTCGGTCTCGACCTCGGTGAAGCCCTGAGTGTCAGGCTCGAAGATAAGTAGCTGGTTGTGCGACGCGTTAGCGTATGAGAAATTCCCGTCAGACGAAACTATCATGCAGGAACATCTCGCGAAGCTGTTTGTAAGCCTCGATGTTCTGATAACCTGGTTCATCGTGTTCAGGACCTTTTCCGGCGAGTTAAAGATAAACGTCCTGGAATGAAGAATTGAAAACAGCTCCATCCCGATAAGAGCGGAGTCTATACCGGAATAGGACGTCTCAGCGATGAAGATAATCGTTTTTTCCGCGGAAATTTTTACAGAGTCAAAATAGTCTCCGCCGTAGGAGGAGTTGTCGATGTAGAAAGAACCGATCCTTATGCCGGGAATTGACGGCAGCTCTTCCGGTATGATCCTTTTTTTCACGGTCGAAACTACGATTTTATCATGCTCGGCAACCTGTTCCGCCGTAACCTCGTCAAGGATCATACCTGTTATCAGAAGGTTCTGGATCTTTATCCTGAAAATCTCAAGAGCGGCAAGATAGTCTGACGTGTAGGATTTATTCCCCTCAATCCCCCCCAGCAGAAGGAAACCGATTATATTCCCCGACATGTTGTTGAAAGCCATTGAGATCTCAATGCCGTTGTCGTTGAAAAAATTAAAAATATCGCTGTTCACCTGTTTAAACGGCATATCAGCCACCAGGAACGATTTTTCAAAGACGCCGTCGCGGGACGTTATATATTTCGCAATCACGCTGTTTTCGTCAAGCACCTGGAAGTTCAGTTCCGGACCGTAGCCGGAGGTCAGCTGGAAGATATGGTCCTTTCTGTTTATCAGCATGAAATACGCCGATTTTATTCTCAGCGTGTATTTGAGATTGTGGAAGTTGTCGTTGGTGATATACGCCCAGAATGTGTCCATGTCTGAAAATTTTTTAAGCTCATTAACCGGAAGCAGGGTTTTGTTGATCGCCTGCATAAGGCTCTGCAGTTTTCCGCTCTGAAATTTTACAATGAATGGACTGATCAGCCTGTACGCCGCGACGAGATATACAAAAATCGCTGCAGACTTTATATAGACTCCCCCCTCCTGAGACCTGGCGAATAAGGGGTAAAATTTCAGGAAAAAATAGACGGGTATTATGAACAGAAAAAACGCGAATGAATAAATGAAGAGGACCTTGTAGAACTTCTGAAAATCATTCTTCTTTAAATTGTAAATCAGATGACTTGTAAAGGCCATTATCAGAAATATCGTAGCGGGGATAAACGGGTTTTTCAGAACCGGCAGATGCAGATAAAAAACCCCCACAGCGTATGAAATCATCGTCAGTGTGTAGGAGAAAAACAGACCCGAAAGATAAAAAATTATCGTAGTACGTATTCTTTTAAAGTACGAAAACCTCATCTTCAGAATAAGGGGAACCGGCACCAGAATTATGAAAAACAGAATAAGCCCCGATTGAATGATAGTTCCGCGGTTCTTTATTACTTCCAGAGACCTGTCTATGATTGTGATGTTTACATTCATTTTTTTAATATAGAAGATTGAAGCCACATCGGAGACCACCAGCAGCAGCAGAAACGCGAAGATGAACTCAAACCTGGCGATGTTTTCCGACGGGAAGATCAGCGTAATCAGAAACATCAGAATGAAAATAATTACGGGGAGAAGCAGAATATTGCCGGAGATAAAATAGTATTCCGTCAGATAGGGATGAATGTTTACAGAAATAATCAGAAGGAATTCAATCAGTATCATGAACATCATAGTGACAAAAATGAAGGTTGAGATGTTTTTGTCCTTTTTAAACAGGTGAGTGATAATCAGGTATAACGATACTATGGTTAAAATTATATAATTAAATATGAGTAATGATTTCAATTTATTTACCTGTACGGGAATTTGTTTAAAAAACAGTAATCTCCCGGTTTTTTTATTTCAAGTTAAATATTTCCATTTAATGAAATTATTCACGATGCATTCGGCTACTGCGGTATAAAACCGTGACGCGTTTATCGATGAACCTGTTATTGTGGTTGACATTCCGTTTTTTTGTGATAGAAGAGACTGCAGTCGGCAATTCTCTCCCTGCGGCGGTATATTCAGCCGCTTTATGGAAGCATAATGCAGTAATCGTAAATTAAGGTTAAGGGAATAACAGCATCAAATCATACGCTAAAATAAATATCCATCTGGAAGTTCTTAACAGGAGAAGAGATAATTATCACAATCTCTTCAGCCTGATGGCCGAGCTTGAAATGCATGATCTGCTGGAGCTGGAACGATACGATATATCCGGAAAAACGGGGGATGTTTCAGTTGAAATTCTTAATTCAGGGGGGGAGTTCTCATCAGTTATTGCGGATGTCCCTGTTGAAAAAAATCTGATCACAATCGCTGTGAAAAACTATATGGCCTCTCTGGAGAGGGGGGGATCTTTTGTTTTCAGTATTACAAAAAATATACCGTCAGGTGCGGGGCTTGGCGGAGGGAGCAGTAACGCCGCCGCTGCGTTGAAAATAGTATCAGGACTTTTTGATCAGGTCCCTGAACAGAGGCTCTATGATGCTGCCTCGTCTACGGGTTCGGATGTGCCCTTTTTCCTTACAGGGGGATTTTCCTTTGTAGAGGGGAGAGGGGAGAGCGTTTCAACAACCGGTTTTGAAGACCGGAGTCATGTTTTACTTGTGAATAACGGGATACATGTAAATACCGGATTTGCATATGAAAGCTTAAAAAAACCGGTTTCTGATTCTGCGGTGGATTGTGATAACGCAAAAAGGATGATCCTTGAAAATATTAACGATAAATCGCTCTGGAAAGATCTCTTCAGGAACGATTTTGAGCAGAGCATTTTCAGAATACACCCGGAACTCGGCCGTATAAAGGAAACAATGTACATAAACGGGGCTTACTATGCAGCGATGACAGGTTCAGGTTCCACGGTGTTCGGGTTGTTCAAAGATGAATATTCAGCTGAAAATGCCCATAAAATACTTGTACAAAGCGGAAATAATGTCTATCGTACTAAATTCCGTAGCGGTAAAAATTAATGATTGACTTTAATAACGTATATTGAGAAATGTGACGATAGTTTTTTATCGTTAAAAAATTGAAAATGAGGCGTCGCCAAGCGGTAAGGCTCCGGGTTTTGGTCTCGGCACTCCAAGGTTCGAATCCTTGCGCCTCAGATCTTATCGTTCAGGAGATCAATCATAAAAAAAATCTCTTCAATTGTGCTCGCCGGAGGTAAAGGAGTCCGGATGAAATCCGAGCTTCCGAAGGTGCTTCATCCACTATCTGGAAAATCTCTGATTGAATATGTTGTGGATAGTCTGAACTCTGCCGGGATTGATGACATTCTGGTGGTTGTCGGATATAAAGGTGATGAAGTAATCGATAAACTTGGCAGCCGTACCAATTATGTGTGGCAGCATCAACAGCTGGGAACCGGGCATGCAGTAATGCAGGCAGAAGATTATTTCAGGGATTATGACGGCGATGTTATAATTGCATGCGGCGATGTACCGCTGATAAAACCTGAAACCTTTCAGGCGTTAATAAGTCTGGCTGAGGATGAGAATACCGGCGCTGTAGTTCTTACAATGATCCAGGATAATCCGACCGGTTACGGGCGTATCATCAAGGAGAACGGCAGGTTCGTAAGAATAGTTGAAGAAAAAGACGCGAATGATGAACAGCGTAAAATAAAGGAAGTTAACAGCGGGACATATATATTTAAAAGCAGGTACCTTTTCGAGGGGCTTAAAAGGATCAATACCGAGAATGCCCAGGGGGAGTATTATCTCCCGGATGCGTTAAACTATATAATAAGTTCGGGTCTGACCGTAAAGACCGTTCCCATGAAAGATCCCGTTGAGGGAAGGGGAATTAATACACGGGAGGAGCTGTTGTCTCTTGAGCAGTATGTTTCGACGAAAACCGAGGATAAGGCACATGAATAATAATCCGTTAAAAATATTTTCCGGTTCATCTAACAACGCTCTTGCGATGGAAATTGCTCATTATCTCGGAACCGAGCTTTCAGGTATAGATTTAAAACGTTTTAAAGACGGAGAAATATCGGTAAAGATAAAGGACAACGTCAGGGCGCATGATGTATTTATTATACAGTCGACCTGTAATCCGTCCAATGACCATATAATGGAGCTGCTGCTGATTATTGATGCGGCGGTAAGGGCTTCTGCTTCAAGGATAACGGCGGTTATCCCGTATTTCGGTTATGCAAGACAGGACAGGAAAGTAGAGCCGAGGGTTCCTATCTCGGCAAAGGTTGTTTCGAATATAATACAGGTAACAGGCGCAGACAGGGTCCTGACAATGGATCTGCACGCCGACCAGATACAGGGCTTCTTTGACATTCCGGTCGATAATCTTTATGCGACACCGATCGCGATTGAATATCTGGCAACCCTTAAAATTGATAATGTGGTTGTGGTATCTCCGGATGCCGGAGGTGTAGACCGTGCAAGGTTTCTCGCGAAGAAGATGGATACCAGTCTTGCTATTATAGATAAAAGAAGACCGGAAGCGAATATATCCGATGTAATGAATGTAATTGGAGAGGTTGACGGCAAAAACTGCATATTGATAGATGATATAGCAGATACGGCTGGATCGATATCGAAAGCGGCTCAGGCCCTGAAAGAAAGGGGTGCAAAGGATATTTACTGTCTTTTCTCGCATCCTGTACTTTCGGACAATGCTACTGATAATTTAAGGGGAGCCGGTTTTAAAGAGATAATTTTTACAAATTCGATCCCTCTCAGTGAAAATAAAAGACTCGGCAACATGAAAGTTCTTTCGATTGCGCCTTTATTCGGAGAGGCGATCAGAAGGATTCACAACGGGGAATCTGTAAGTTCTCTTTTTATTTGATTGGAAAAAATTAATTTATAGAATTGTAATAACAGCAAGTGCTAAGAAAGGGGTAATAAAATGAGCGCAAAAACTTTAACAGCGATAGCAAGGGATAACACGGGGAAAAATAACTGCAACAGGATGAGAAATGAAGGATTCATTCCGGCTATTGTTTATTCACACGGCAAATCAGAGGTAATAAAAATACAGGAAAAGGAATTTACCAATCTTTTCAAGGGTCATATTTCTGAAAGCGTAATTTTCGACCTTCATATCGCCGGTGAGCAGGATATCATGGCCTTTGTTAAGGATTTTCAGAGACACCCTGTAACAGGAAAGATTCTCCATCTGGATCTGTTTAAGGTAACCAAAAGCGAAAAGATTAAAACTCACGTCCCTGTGGAACTCGTAGGTTCTCCGGCAGGACTGAAGATGGGCGGCATTCTAAAAGTCGTTGAAAGAGAATTAATGATACACTGCCTGCCGGGAAATCTTCCGGAAAAGATAACCATTGATATAGCAAAAATGGGAGTGGGCGATATTATCCATGTAAGAGATATCGTACACGGTTCTGAATATGAAATTCTCACATCAGGCAACAATGTCGTAGTGTCAGTTGAAAAACCGAAGGCAGCGGCTGAAGAGGTTGAATCTGCAGAACAGACTGAAGAAGCAGCATCAGCAGCAGAAGCCGGGAAAGAATAATTATTTAGCTCGGGAAAAATTTTTAAGAAACTTTGGAACCGGCAGATTGTCAAAAAATTGTGCCGGTTAAAAGTTTTCTGAAGGAGTATATTTATTGAAATTAATAGTTGGTTTCGGTAATCCGGGTGAAAGGTTTGCTAACAACAGGCAGAATATCGGTTTTAAGGTAATCGATATCCTTGCTAATAATGAAAACATTGAAGTCAGAATAAAAAAGAAAAAGTCTATCATTGGCCGCGGTAAAATACAGAAAAACGACGTTGTACTTCTTAAGCCCCAGACATTTGTTACTCTAATCGGGGAGTCGGTTCTCTATATAGCTTCTTTCCTGAGAATTAATGTAAAAGATATTATCTGCATCGTGGAAGATTCGTCTCTTGAGCTTGGAGAATTGAGGGTGGATTATCTTCAATCGGATCTGAATCATGCAGGTGTAGATTCAATGGCTGTTGCTCTTAAATCCGAAAAATTTTCAAAAGTCAGAGTCGGCGTCGGCGAATGTCCCGAGGGTATATCGATGGAAGACTATCTTTTACAAGACTTCACATTTGAAGAGAACCTTCTGCTGATAGACATATTGAATAAAGCGGAACAGGCGGTAAGGATGCTTGTTACTGACAGGATTGAAGTGGTTCAGGAGAAATATAATCCCGAGGGAGCGCCTAAGATAAAAAAAAGACAGGTCAAGGCTATACATATCGATCACAGAAAATCTCAAAAAAACAGTTAAAGTCCCCTGTTTTCCGGATAATACGGTTTCTTCACGGCTTTTACAGGGATTTCCGGCTGTACGATATTAATACTCTATTCAGAAAGCAAATACCAGGGCAGGGCTCACTAACTATTTTAATAAGACACAGGCCATTTTTTCTTGACTTTATCCCTTTAGTAAGTATTATAATTTAGATATAATGAAAAGCATCTTTTCATCATTTTTTCTTTAAATTGGATTCGGGGGTTTTTATGTTTAGAAAACGTTTTTTGGCATTATTTCTCATTATAAATTTTTTCGGAATTTTTAATGCGGTTTATTCCCAGACTGAAGAGAAAAAATTCAATCAGCAATATAATCCGGTATCTCTTGTTAAAAGACTGAGCTATGAGAACTTTAAAAATATAAAGCTCCTTCATGTTGCAATAGTGAATTACGGAGGGGGGGAAGCTGAGGTTCAGAAACTCGTAGAGCAGTACGCGGATGCGACAGCGCTTTATTTTGAAGATAAGGTTGAGGAATCTGCATCTAAATTCAGCGAGAATGAGAGAGAGATCTTCAAAATGGCAAAAAAACTGGCTACTGACTACAGCAACGATTCTTCCAAGTTTTTAACGAAAGGGATCAAAAGATATATCCAGATTTCGATTCAGCAGGATGTAGAGGGGAAACAGCAGGATGTGAATGCTGTAATGGGGAAATATCTCGATAATGCCAAAGCAGCTCAGAAAAGGGCAACATCCATCCTTGAAGACTATAAGTACACCAATGAGAAAAACTCGTCATCTGCGAAGAGACTGGTTACTTCAATTTACTATTACAGGCTGACAAAAGAGAATCTCATGCTTATGTACCGTACATATATTGAAGCGATGAAGCTTGATCCTGATAAGAAGAAGGACAGAGAGCTGAAGGACCAGATGTTTGAGAAGATGATGAAAGAAGACTTCAAAGACGACTACAAAAAAGATATCCAGGACAATAAAAATAAAGTCTTCACTTCAATGGAGAAAAAGATCTGATCAGAGTTTACGGTTCAATTCATCCTGTTTCAGAGCCTGCAGAGATAAAATTCTAACGTTTCTATCTCTGCTGGTAAGCAGTTCGATTATCCTTTTCTTTGTAACCGCATCAAGTTTATATTCCCTGATTTTCTGCAATGCCGCTTTCAGGATAAAAAGGTTGCTCTCCCTGTTGTTTATGATCTTTGCCAGCTCGTCGTAGATCATCTGGTGTCGTGTGCTGATATTGGATATCGCCGTCAGTTTTATAGAGATATTTTTATCCCTTATTGCGTTTAGAATGAGGTTCAGGTTTCTGGTCTGAATCTCCGGATCTTTGATGTTCATCAATCCCTTCAGGGCTGCCTCTTTTACAAGCCAGTCCTCATCCTGGTATCCCTTTAGAAAAATCTCCTCATTTTCGGGATTTCCGTATTCACCAAGCGCCGTGTAGGCGAAAAATCTTACATTGGCATTATCATCAAGCAGGGCAATGCCGCTGATCTTTTTTTCGGCTGCGGGCGCTTTGATCTTTGTCAGTATTTTCAGGGCCTCAATCCTTATTTCGGAGTGAGAATCGCTCAGCGCCTTTATTATCAGCAGCAGGGAGTTTTTCGCGTAAACTGTATCTGAGTATCTGGAGATTTTTTTTATCGCATTAAGCCTGACCTCCCAGCTTTCGGAATTATAATCGTTTACCGCGATTGTGATGTCGTTCTGGATTTTTGCGCTGTTAGTGATCTGGACATTGCTGCTGCACGATGAAAGTACCAGCAGCAGAGCGAAGGAGGATATGCTGAAGTATAATTTTCTCTGTACCGTGGTCATAATTTTTTACTTTTTATCAATAAAAAACCAGTCAACAGCGTTGCTTTTCTTGTTGTACCTGAGTATACGATCCCTGTCTTTTGTCAGAAAAAGTCTTTTGAGCCACGATGAACGGAGCGGAATCCTGACCTCGCGCGGTTTTACGGGAGGAGTGTTTTTTTTCAGAAAGGATTCATATCCGCTCTTTACAACGTAGGCATCCAGGATTGACGGGTCGATGCTGGCAAATCCCGCCTCGCCCCTGTAAACGAAGATCCCTGTCTCACTGCTCCCCGTTATAATATCAATTGTCGCACAGACAGATTTTATCACAGCAGTCTTTGTTTTAAAAACCATCGACGCGTCGATAAAATCGTTCTGCTGAATAATCTTGAATTTGCCGTAATCTGAAAAGATATTTGTAAGGGTTTTCTCCCTCAGGTTTACCAGGCTGAAGATAATAATATCGGAGTTTTCCAGTACCTCTAAAGCGGTCCCGTCGTTGAGTATAATACCGCATCCTGACCTCTTGCCCGTTACAATTCTGTCTCCGGGGAAAATGAGGTTCTGATCAGATTTACAGTTATCGGAATCGCAGTTGATATTGGTTTTTTTTGTATTCCCGTTCCTGTTCAGGATCTTTCCGATGCTGTTATCTCTGATTTTGACATCTTCAGTATATGAAACAGCCGGTATTAGAATCAGAATGAGAATAAATGACCGTATATATCTGATATGCTCTCTCCAGTTGTAAAAAGTATTTTATAGAGTTTAAAATACAGATTTTTCTCATGTTAAGGTATAGATACTATAGTTTTTTACGATTGAATCAAAGTTAAAAATGTCAGCCAGGCATGTTATTCGCGGGGCCGGCTTCATTAAAACATCCTGTTTAGTGCCGGCAGGCGAACATCGTTTTCGCTCGCCGGGATTATCAAAACATCCTGTTTAGTGCCGGCAGGCGAACATCGTTTTCGCTCGCCGGGATTATCAAAACATCCTGTTTAATGCCGGCAGGCGAACATCGTTTTCGCTCGCCGGGATTATCAAAAATCTGTTTTGGAGCCATTATGACAAAAAACAGATTATATCACTACAATCTCACTGATATGATTATAAGCTTTTTAAAACTATAACTAATTCACGGAATTTTTATAGATCGATTCATACTGAATCAGATATTTTTTAGTTCTGAATATGTAGTCTCTGGTTTCGTCAAAGGGGGTAAATTCAGAGAAACGGTCTATGTCCTGGTTTGTACCCTTCCCTTTCCACTTGTCTACGTTTCCGGCACCGGCATTGTATCCTGCAACCATATACTCTATCTGCCCTTTATAATATCTGTTGAGCCACGCCAGATAATCGGCGCCGAATTTAATCGAAGTGCAGGGATCTGCAAGATCAAATTTAGCGATACGAAGCTCTCTTGCTATACCAGCCGCAGTGGGATACATCAGCTGCATAAGGCCAGATGCCCCAGCCGGGGATACGGCGTCATAATTGAAGTTTGATTCGATCTTCATCATCGCCAGAATGAGTTCCGGTTCAATCTTAAAATTTTTACCCTCCTCCTTTACGCATTCTGAAAAGGCGTAGGGGTAGAGCGCTTCAGCGAACACCTTAGGCGTAACGGAGATGTTCTCCCTGAGATTATAAAGCTTTAGCAGCCTGAATCCGTAAAATGTAGAGTAGTTATAATACCTGTATTTCTGTGAATAAACGGTCAGTGCAAGGGCCAGATCCTTCTGCGCGTCGATGTTCTCTTCCGGTATCAGTTTAATCTCCCTGTTTATCGAGTCGATATCGCCGGCGTAAAAGTAGGTCTCGATTTTTTTCATCAGCTGCCTGTAAGGGCCTGAAAATGACGGATTTTTTATCAATTCTGCAAGAGCGGTATAATTTCCGGTAAGAACAGGATCAAATTTTTTTATTCTTTCATAATATGGTCTGTCATAGCCGTTTTTAATAAACAGGAGGGAATGATAGAGCTGCATCTTTTTCATATCTTTCCCGCCGGATGATTCTTCAAACTTTTTTTCAAGAGCAGAGGTTTCACTGTTATCGGCGGTTTTTTTCAGCGTTGTTAATGTATGATATGAATCGGGATTATCTGCAGCGAGCTCTTCAAGAAGGTCTTCGCTCATTGCGGCACTGCTGTCTTTAGCGCTAAGTTTATGCAGCCAGAATCTGCAGTATGAAGTATAGACGTTATCTGGATAATTCTTTATTCCCCGGTTCAGATACTCAACGGCTTTTGTTTTGTTTGATGTCTTTATGTAATAGCGCCCTGTGAGCCATACAAAACGTCCGCTCATGGGGTCATCGGGAAAATTCTTTTCGTAAAGCTCCATGAATTTTATAAACTCGGGCCTGTTTCTCTCCTCGTAATAGAAGGCAAGCCTGGTAAGAATTCTTTCCAGTATTTTTTTGTCCGGAACAGCGGAGAGTTTTTCATAACACTTTACCGCTTCGTATTTTTTGCCGTTCTCCCACAGAATGTTTGCGTGTTCAAGTAAAAGTTCACTGTAACCGGGTGTCTTCTCCATCTCCTTAAGAAAAGGCGCAGCCTTGGAGTAGCTCTTAAGTGTAAGCACTTTAATTTTTATAATTTCTGCCGGAGGCGATTTCTCCTTTTTAAGAACAGCATCGGCAACGGCGAGGGCCCTGTCGTAATTCTCCGCATCATAGAGGGCCGAGGCGTAATACAGGTTGTCTTTTACTGAATCGATTGTGACTTTTTTATCTGTTGTAAGGAAAATAAGCCTTTTGGCTGCGATACCGTTCTGCCATACTCCGCTCCCCGCTTTTACAACGTTTATGTATGAATCAGAGGCTTTGTAGAAATCCCCCGCCGATTCGTAGACCGCTCCAAGCCTGAGATGGATAAGCGACAGTGAGTCCGGGTCGCTGTACGAAGACTGTATCTTCTGAAGCTCGTCGATGGACTCTTTAAACCGGTTCAGCTTCTGGAGGGATTTTGATCTGAGCAGCACGGTCTCCCTGTATAGGGCCGATTCGTCCCTGCCGACAAGATCGGTAAACTTCAGAACGTACTGGTGCTCGCCGTATTCATAGAATATCGACGCGATTTCAAAGACAGAATCCTGGTAAAAGATGCTCTTTTCATTTGATGATTCAACGAAGGCGTAAACGGGCTGAGGGAACAGCCTGATGTTGAAGTTGTATTTTTTATTGAAACAGCTGTTGACATAATAAAGCAGGGCGTTTTTCAGTTCTTTCCGGCTTTTGTACGCCTTTGCAAGGATGAAGTTCTTCTGGCAGTTGCTGCTGTTTTTTTCTATCTGCTGAATGATCTGTTCCGGTTTGCTGTAGAAGATGTTGGTAGATAACGCTGCGGAAAGTTCATATCCCTTACCCGATTCTGTACATGAGAGCAGTATTATTGTAAAAATGAAAAAAATTATCGATGAGAATTTTCTGATCATCAGTTTTCCTTTTTATAATTTTTGTATTCAGGTATATTGTCAAGTTCGGGATTTGCTGTAACCCTGTCATAAACAGAGGTTCCCGGTTCGATCTTGTAATAGTTGTCAAAATGGATTTTGCCGTATCTCGCGCTGTTTTCGGGGATATGCTGGTCTATTAGTTTTTTCACTGTGTCGTAGTTGTAGTAGTTTATCCTCCCCTTCTTTTCGGGCGGGATTCTTTTTTCAATCAGCGCGATCAATGCATATCTCCTTGCGTATTTGGCGTTTTTGATCGCTTTTACATATTCGTAAATCCGAATCGAGTAGTTTGTTTCCGGGAGGTTGTCTGACATTATCATTACTTTTTTCGCCCAGTCTGCGTCCCTGTACCCGAGAGACATGTATTTTTTTGACGCCTGGTTTCCGTTTATAAGAATTTCCGGAGCTATTTCGTTAAGCAGGGCCGTTGCGTTCTCTATTTCACGAAGGGCCAGTTTATTGCAGAGTTTAATCAGGAGCTGCTGTGCGGTCCTTATTTCATTCATCGCCGGATCGAATGCGAACTTCATATAGAGCATCCTGGCGATAAGGTCGCGTCTGGCAGCCTCAATGAAGATCGATTTTTCCTCATCGCTTCCGGTATTGGAAACAGTCGAATTGAAGAAATAAAAAAAATAGACATGATCCTTCAGGCTCTTTTCGGAGTGTCTCTGGTTTCCCGCATGAAGGCTTGATTTTGTTCTTTGTGAAAATGAAGTCTGGGAGAACAGCAGAAGGAGAATTAATACTGTCAGAAACGGAGTGGCAATTCTTTTAAAGATCAAAAATCATCCCCTCCCTTGCAAGGAGTATCTCTGTAGTTGCATTGGACAGAAGACGCGCATGTTCAAGGGCAAGCAGGTAGTTTTCCTGCAGTATATCGTCGGAATATGCAGGTTCGTGATGCGTGAGAACGAGTTTTTTTACATTCCAGTTTGTGGCGCAGTTAACCGCCATCGTATAACTGGTGTGCCCCCAGTCTACTTTCAGGAACGCTTCATCCAGCGTATACTGCGAGTCAAGTATCAGCATATCGGCGTCTTTGAAAAATTTCGTCGTCTTACCCGAGGATTCTATCGTTTCACCGGTAAACTCGGTGTCTGTGGCGAAAATGAATGTTTTGTTATTCTGCACGAATTTATACGCGAAACAGCCCTGAGGATGGTTCAGCGGACATATGCTGAGGTACAGGTCGTCTTCGAGCTTCAGCGGCGTATGCTGAGCCTGTTCTATATCATGATAGATTTTAGTGGCCGCCGTACCCTGGAAAGTCGCAGGAAAATACGGGGAGGTCATCTGGTTTTCCAGGAACTCCTGCTGTTTTTTGTAAGGTGAGTAGAAATTCAGCACATTACCGGGGACATAGATCGGTCTGAAAAATGGGAGCCCCTGTATATGGTCCCAGTGATTATGTGTAAGCATGATATTGAGGTTACCTTTGCCGGCGCCGCATCCTTCATTCATAAGAACGTTTCCAAGCCGCCTGATCCCTGTGCCGCAGTCAAGAATGTACAGTTTTCCCGAACTGGACCTGACGGTAACGCAGGTGGTATCGCCGCCGAAGACATAGCGGATTTCGTCAGGGAGAGAAGCGAGAAAGCTTTCAATTTCCTCAGGCTTCTTTAACTGATTTTTTATCGCCAGGTTAAGGATTCTGTTCAGCTTACCTGTATATTCTTCGTTGCTTATTGGAGAAGGGAGAGATCCTCTCACTCCCCAGAGTCTGATCTGCATTTATAATTCATGCTCCCTGATAATTAATACGCGAAATAATAATTATAACGGACATTTTTGTCAAATATATTAGCTTTAAATAGTATAAACTGAAATATTTACGCAAGATATTTTAATATTTCTAAACCTTATTTTATAGTTTTAATTAATAATTTCAGTACAAAAAATTTAATTTGATAAGTAGCGGGTGAGATTAAACCTTTATATAATATACTTTTAGGCCGATATTTAAAACGGACGGATCTCTATCGATAAAAGTATGCATATTTTCATCTTAAAGTCCGTCTTAAAACAGATCCCGGGATTGATATGAAAGCGGAAAAGAGAGCGGATATTTATAACAAGATAAATAAGGGTGAACCTGTAAAGCTGAGTTTCAAATACGTTACAGACGACCTTTTAATGCTTATAAACAGCATATTGACAAGAGAGCTGGCTAAACATGACCTTGAATACCTTATTTATTCGGTTATAACAATAGTCAGGGAACTAATCGTTAATTCCCTGAAGGCCAACGCAAAAAGAATTTTTTTTCAGAACAATAACATAGATATCAACGATCATGAAAAATACAGAGAGGGGGTTGAAAGATTTAAAGATGAAGTTGTTGGTGATTTTGATACTATAAAAGATGATATTCTCAACAACGATCATAATATAAATCTGAATATTGAGGAGGAGTCGGCTTTTATCCGTTTCTCGATTAAAAACAGCGTCCCGATAATTCCTGAGGAACTTATCAGGATAAATATGAGGCTTGCCCTGGCAGCGCAGCAGAACAGCTTTAATGACATATACGAGAGAATTGAAGATGAAACAGAGGGGGCAGGACTCGGTCTGGCCCTTATAATAATGTTTTTGAAGAGCATGGGTGTTGATCCGGACAATTTTACAATAAAGAGCGACGGAAGTGTTACTGTAGCATCATTTCTGATCCCGTATCTTTTAAAACCGGTTGAGGTCCTTACAACAGTCAAACAGCAGATACTGAAAGAGGTCAACGGCATACCGACATTCCCCGAGAATATCAATACGCTGCTGGTGATGTGCAACAATCCCGAGGCTGATATAGATAAAATTTCCCAGACAATAAAACAGGATGTATCGGTAACTACCGATGTTATAAAACTGGCTAATTCTGCGGGTTTTATTACAGGGCAGAGGGTTGATGATATAAACAGGGCTGTGATGAAAATCGGGCTTAAAAACCTTAAATATATCCTCCTTGCAAACAACGCGAGAAAGATCCTGGAGAGCAGGTACAGTAAATTTGAGGAGATCTGGGAGCATTGCAACAGGGTAGCCTTTTATTCAAAGCAGATTGCACTGAAATATAAAATACAGGGCGCAGGTCCTGATAACGCGTATATAGCGGGCCTGCTGCACGATCTGGGGAAGGTTGTACTTCTTGCAGTTGATATGGATTCAGTGAGAAAGATCGCCGAGATAGTACAGGACAGGAATATCATTACGACCACTGTTATGGAAGAGCTTTCAATCGGAATCAGCCACGCCGAGATCGGTTATCTAGTATCTGTGAAATGGAATTTTCCTGAATTTATGGCTCTGATTATCAGACATCATCATTCACCTTTAAGCATTCCCGAAGATATCAGGGATGTCGGTTTCTGCGTATATCTTGCCAATATTATCGCCGGGGTAGAAAAGAGAAAGTATTACTATTACTACATTGAGCAGATGGTACTTGACCGGTTTAATATCAAAGACGAATCAGAGTTCAGGAAACTCAATGAAAACTTGAAAAATGATTATGAGGTTTTTCTGAAACCTTAGATGATAAATCACCGGAAAAAGTCCATTCATGGCTTTTCTGGATCGGTTTCATGTAGTAGATTCACGAAACCCCACATCTTCGAGGATTTTTTATGTTGATCTGCCTCGAAGATGGTTATAGATACATGTATCACATTAGCAGTTTCCTGTTTTTGAGAGAACGGCTAAATTTATCCGCGGTTGATTACAGCCGCAAGGTATCCCGCACCGAATCCGTTATCAATGTTTACCGTCGCGACCCCTGGAGCGCAGCTGTTGATCATTGTAAGAAGGGCTGATATTCCCCGGAAGTTGGCTCCGTAACCCACACTTGTAGGCACAGCGATAACCGGCCGGCTCACTAGCCCGGCGGCAAAAGATGGGAGCGCCCCCTCCATCCCGGCAACGGCAACTATAACATTGGCTTTCTGGAGAAGCTCGATTTTTGAAAGAATCCTGTGGACTCCGGCGATCCCTACATCAAACAGCCGGTCCACCGGTGAACCCATTACTTCTGCTGTTACGGCAGCCTCTTCGGCAACAGGGATGTCGGTAGTCCCTCCGGTGATCACGAGAATTCTTTTTTCTGTGACCGGTTCCGGTATATCTCCGATTACGATTATACGGCCGCTGGCGTTGTAGGATATCCGGCTGAAAAAAGGCTTTAAAAACCGGAAAAGATCCGGTGTCGCCCTTGTGGCCATTATGACCCTGTTATTCCGCGAGAGTTTCTCTGCGATATCTTTCACCTGCTGGTCTGTCTTGCCTTCGGAATAGATAACCTCCGGCTGCCCGGTACGTATAGGACGGTGATGATCGATGCAGGCAAAGTCTATATCCTCATAAGGCAGCGTCTTAAGCATTGAGACAGCTTCATCTGCTGAAATCTCCCCCCCCTGGATCTTCGCTATCAGTGTTTTGATCTTTTCCTCGTTCACGGCCGTTCACCCCTGTTTATGTTCATGCTGCCGGTCCTGTATCCCTGCAGGTCCAGCGTTATATAGATAAAACCCGCTCTGCGGAGCTCGCCGTATAGCTGTTCCCTGACCGGATCGGCCGCAATCACAGGGATCATTTTGGGGTCAATCTCGATCCGCAGTACATCTCCGTGTATTCTCGCGCGGATATTGCGGAATCCGAACGAGGCTATGATTTTTTCAGCGAGCGCAGCTTTTTTTATCAGCTCCATCGTAATCGGCGTACCGTACGGAACTCTTGTTGCAAGGCACGGGTACGATTCCTTGCCGGATGTGGGAAGTCCAAGACTTGATGATAGTTCATAAATCATTTTTTTATCTAATCCCGCTGTTTGGAGAGGGCTCAAGACCCCGAGCTCTGCTATAGCCTTCATTCCTGGCCTGTAGTCATTAATATCGCCGGTGTGTGAGCCTTCCAGAACTGCTGTAATTCCGTCTCTCGCGGCGTATTGTATTATCTCGTTCAGTATGGTTTTCTTGCAGTGATAACACCGGTCAGCCGGGTTCGATGCAATTTCATCGCAGGAGAGTATATCCAGATCGATAATCCTCTGTTTTATACCGAAGCTCCTTGAGATAGAGACTGCCTCGGCGATCTCTTCATCTGTAATAAGAACATTTCTTACCGTGTATGCAATGACCTTGAGTCCGGGGATCGTCGATGCCGCGTATAGAAGCAGAGTGCTGTCGACGCCGCCGGAGTACGAGACTGCTGCAGAATCGAGCGACGAGAGAGAATCCGTAAGTTTTTTGTATGCTTTTTCAGTTTCTGATGAAAGATTTTTCACTACAATTCCCGGGTTAATAAAAAGTATATATCAGCTTCAAAATTTATTGCTTTAAAAATACTGAAACTGAACATATAAACAAGGAATAAAACAGAGTCAACAATATAAAATATTATTTTAAGATGATAAATTAATTAAAGATGAAATAAAAATGTTTCAAATAGTGGCAGAATTTTGATAGATTTGAGATAAACGGTTTAACAGGGGATATGAATTTAACGCTTATTTATATGTTAAATTCTGTAATAGATTTTAATAAGGGGAGTATAAATGACCTCTATTTTTAATTATAATAAAGACGAATTAACGGCTATCCTCAGGGATGCCGCGGGAATATTTTTCGGGGGAGCAGTCGGCGGGCTTGGCCTCTCTTTTTTTCTTATTCCGTTCAAGGTTAGCCCCGGCGGAGCTGCAGGGATCTCGCAGATTTTTTATTATATTTTCAGCATTCCTGCCGGAGTAATGATGCTGTTTATCAACATCCCGCTGTTTATCATAGGTGTTCTGGTCTTCGGTAAAATGTTCGGTGTCAAGACTTTATGGGGGATAGTATCCCTCTCCTTTTTCACCGATTTTTTCGCTTCATCCGCGGTAACCGGTGCGCCGTTACTGAAAGGTTTCATCTTCAGAATAAACGAGCAGAGTGTCTCCTTTACTGATCAGATCTTTCTTGCCGTTGTAGCCGGGGGTCTTCTGCTCGGTATCGGAGTAGGTTTTGTAATAAAGTTTAACGGTTCCACAGGGGGGAGCGATATCCCGGCACTGCTGCTGCGGAAATATTTCGGACTCACCGTCGGAACATCGTACCTGATGATCGATTCATTTGTAATATTCGGGGTCGGAGTTATATTCAGAGACCCGAACCTGATCCTCTGGGGTTTTATCTCTTTGTATATTACGACAAAGGGGACCGATTTTATTGTGGAGGGGATGTCGTACACAAAGGAGCTGTTCATAGTGAGTGATAAAGCAGAGGAGATAAGGGAGTATATCATTAACGATCTTGTCCGGGGCTGTACATTTCTGAAAGGCGCAGGTGGCTACACGGGCGAACAGAAGAATGTCATCTACCTCGCGATACATACAAGAGAGCTGCCGAAGGTAAAGGGGGCCGTGAAGAAAATTGATCCCAAGGCTTTTGTAGTTGTTAATAACGCATACGAAGTAATGGGCGACTTCAGGAGATAGCCTATTAATCGATCTCCTTTTCAAACCTGTAAGAGAGCTGTTTCAGTCTGTCGGCGCTCTCTTTTAAAATTTTCGTGTTTTCGGCATTCTGCTGTATAGTCTTTCCCGTATCCTCGATTGCCAGTGCTATACCCTCAACGGCGTTCTGCTGCTCCTTCATCGAAATATTGATTATCTCGGTTTTTTCAATTACTGTTTTTGTTTTATTGTCCATGACCGATTTGAGTTTTTTCTGCTCGTCGAGGGCTTTCATTGTAGTAATGGCGTTCTGCTGCAGGGTGTCCAGCGATGACATTGTCTCTTCAATGAACTTCAGGATCTGGTTTATAATATCATTCCCCTCTATCGCATCTTTTTTGTTTGTTTCAATTAATGAAGAAATTCTGCTTAACTCCTGGGTCGAGTGGTCTGCAAGCTTCCCGATCTCCTCGGCAACGACAGCAAATCCGCGGCCATGTTCACCGGCGCGTGCGGCCTCAATGGCGGCGTTTAATGAAAGCAGATTAATCCTGTCAAAAAAATCCTCGATGATCGTTATAACAAGAGTAATGTCATTCGAGTTCTGCAGAATTTTTCTGTTTATTTTGTCGAGTGTACCGGACGCCTGGCTCCCTTTTTTGGCATTGTTAAGGAAAGAGATGAGGGTGTCCTTCATACTGTTTCCGTAGTTTTCAATTGAATTAATGGAATCTGAAAAGGCGTTGATGCTTGACGAGAGATCCTCGATGGATTGTTTCTGATAATCGGTCGCTTTAGATACGCTGTCGGTGCCGGCGGAGATCTCTTCCACAGTGGCGGAGAGTTCCTCCATAGATGCTGCCTGCGTCTGGGCGTTGTCGGAATACTGCGTAATGATATTGTAGTTCTTGTCTATCGAGTCGTTAAGCTCGACAGAGGCATTTTTAAGTGTTGTTACAAGGGACTTGATATGAGAGTAGTTTTCCCTGTTTTTTTCGGATTCGGACCTGATGGTATTAATCGCGCTGTTAAGAAATCCTGCTGTAACGTTGCCGAGAATATAAAGCAGCGTAAGGGTAATCATGCTGTCGATGAAAGTGGACCCGGCTATCTGAACCATAACTCCGGTTGCGGCCGGTTTCGCCACCAAAATATAGGTGTAGGTGTGCGTGGCGATAAATATAAGGAGAATTGACGTTGATACAAGAAATGAACAGTACAGAGTGGAATAGGCAAGGGCCAGGTGCATGAACACGCCCATCGTCACCCCTGAAAGATAAAATGGTCTTGTAAGAAATCCGACTGACGCGATAAAACAAGCTGTGTACGCAAGTGTATTGGCCGCGAAAGAGACCCTGCCTGATTTAATTAGCAGTATTATTACAAGGCATGATCCCCCGAGCAGGGATGAAGACCTCAGGACTTCAAGCTTTCTTGATGAATCAAGAAAAAATAGTCCGAAGATGTTCAGTATAACAAGACTGACTATGATTGCGAAACTGAATATGAATACATATTTCGCTTTACTGTATCTGATTAAGTCTTCCTGGGGATATTTTTTTAAGATAACTGTAAATAAAGGTTTCATTTTTATAGTCCGCAAAATTGTATTTAAAACTCGTACTGATTCTGAATAAACATCTGTAATTAATAATTTATAACATTCGCCGTTTTTTTCTAAAAAAAATGCATGAATTAATATAAAAAAAATTGTTTGAGCAAAAAAGAGATAACAATGGCGTTATAAACCGGGTTATTAACGGAAATGTTTTTATCAAAATTATAGTTTATACAGTTTTGTATTTTGGAAGAGGATCGCGCAGAATAAGGGGTTTAAGAAGCTGAAAAAATGAAAAAGAATCTGAACATAGATTAACGGATTAAAACCTCAGCGTGATACCGATACCGTAAAACGGTTTCCCGTTGTCATCGAACGAAAAAAGGGGTCCGGGAATGACGTATTGATCGATTAACTCGCCGCTGGAGATATCCTCCCTGCAGAGGATCGAGTGGACAACCTCCACGCTTTTCGATAGTGCGAATAACGAGCAGTATGCGATCTCTTTTTTCCTGTCGGTATGACCTTTTGTATACCGGCCTGTTGACTCACTGTAATATTCAGGATGTGAAAATTCGCGCAGGGTCATATATAATAACATATTGTTCAGGTGAAAATAGAAATAGCCCCAGAACCTTTCTCCGCGGTAGAAGAGTCCGGAACCGTTGCTCGTCAGGGAAAGCATCGCTGCAGTGGCAGTATTGCCCAGCAGTTCATTGCTTCCGGTAAAATATGAAAGTTTATAAAGATAGTTTGAGGTATATGAATCGATAAAGAGAGGCATCCCTCCGGAGACCAGCATATACCATGCGAAGTAGTTCATAGCCCTGTCATCTCGGGAGATATTTTTATGTTTTTCCTTAAGCCTTGATGGGGAATCGATGAATCCTTTCGCCTCCATGTATATATACGGCGGCGCGTTTATCATCCAGAGTCCCAGACCGGCCCAGTCGTTATTCATATAATGTCCCAGAAACGGAGAGGAGAACGGCATCGATGCGCTGGCAAAAGGGGTAACAGCGAACAGAAATAGTGTGTCATAGAGAGAGGCTTCTCTAAAAACGGTTTTTCTCTTCTGCCGGGTATAGTGTTCTTTTATCTCTCTGCTTTTGTCTTTATAAGGTATGAGAATGAAATTGTCCCCCCGCTGCAGATCGCCCCGGATGATCCTGACGGTTCCATCGGTGACCTCGGCCTCGCCGTTCTCTTTAACGGGATTGTTTTTATCCCTTGAGTAGAGTTTAAAATGTCCGCTGACTTTAATATCATCGGGGAGCACAAATTTTTCATCAGCGGCCCTTATCAGCGCGGGATAAATAAAAACGCCTAATGTCTCTGACAGAAAGCGGGCGGAGTGTTCTTCGCAGAGAAAGCTGAACTCCTTTGAGTTGATATTTACATCCATCGGAATTTTTATCTCGTACCTGTTTATCACTCTTTTATTGAACGGCGTATTGATTCCGTAAGCCTCGAGCCTGATAACTATATATCCCCTTCCGTCAAAGACGGAACCCCTTATAATGAGGTCTATCCCCGCGTCTCCGGCAAATGTGAGAATGCATTTCTCTTCTACGCAGTTGAATTTGGTCAGTTCACGGTTTACTATTTTGGGATCTATGGTGCTGAAACCGTTTTTTTTCAGAATATCGAGTGTGTGCTGTTCCAGCAGTAATGAAAGGGCAGTGGCTCTCTGGGTGTTTCCTGAAATGCCCGATACGGCTGCCATCGGGGAAGCGTTGAGCACCCTGCTTATGGAGAAGATCAGTATTGTAAGGAAAATTTTCTTTTTCATTTGTAGGTACTTGTTTACCTGATTGTTTTGAACAATCAGGTAATGTCAAATAAAAAAGATGTAATGTCAGTACTTTCTGAATATCGCGGCAAGTTTTCCCATGATTGAAACGTCATTGCGCTCGATAGGTTTGTATGCGGAATTTTTCGGCAGCAGTCTTATCGCATTTGATGTCTTCTGAAAGACTTTAAGGGTCGCTTCATCGTCAATAAGTGCAGCGACTATATCTCCGTTGTTTGATGTATTCTGTTTTTTTATTACAGCTATATCTCCGTCAAAAATCCCACCCTCTATCATTGAATCTCCCCTGACTGTAAGGGCAAAATATTCACCGCTGCTGAACATCTCCTCCGGGAAGGAGAGATACTCCTCGATGTTCTCCTCCGCGAGAATTGGAGAGCCGGCGGCGATTCTGCCCAGCAGGGGTATGCTGATTCCGGTACTTTTTATCTCGGAATCATCATCCATAATAACGATAGCGCGCGATTTGTTATGCTCGGTCTTGATGAATCCCTTTTTCTCAATGGCTTTCATATGGTCATATGCGCCCTTAACAGTTATACCGAACTTGTCGCCGATCTCTCTTACAGTTGGGGGGAAGCCTGAATCGGCAATGGCGTCTTTTATGTAATTCAGAATCTGCTGCTGTTTTTCTGTAAGATCTTTTGCCATATTTCACCTGCTTTTTTTTAAGCTGAATATCTAAACATAAAATTAGCATACATTTGTATTATGTCAAGTAAAAATATAAAATTTTATAAAAACGGGAAATTTTTTTATAGGCGGATGAACAGGATTAATTGAGGCTGAAAGATAGAAGTAATAATTGATTTAAAACCCCCTGCCGGAAAGCATGGAAAAACTGGCAGCTTCTATAAAAGAAAACTATATTGTTCTTACGGAGATATCTGTAAATAGGATCAATTAAGGGAAATATAGCGTTTGATGTCATCCTTATTGATTTTAAAACTGTAATGGAAAAGGTCCTGATCTGTGTATAAACCTGAAAACTTTCAAAACAAGATTATCAATATCGACAAGTTCACTTCTCTGATAAAGCCGGGGGACAAGATATTCCTCAGCAGCGGAGCGGCAGTTCCGTCTGTTGCGGCGAAGGAGATAACTTCATCGGAGAAACTTGTAAACTACGACCTTGAGATAATCCAGCTGTACTCGTCGGGACAGTTTTTTTCCGGCGAACCGGGGATACAGAACTACAGGCTGAAAACTTTCAGAAGCGGGGAGGCTGCCGCCGAAGACGTCCATAACAGCAGGGAGGACTATATACAGGCAAACCTTGTGGAGATCCCATACATCTTTGCCACAAAGGCGATAGAGATTGATGTCGCGGTTATATCGGTCTCCCCCCCCGATAAAAGGGGATATATGAGCCTCGGTGTTTCGATCGACGTTGCGGATATCGTAATAAAGAACGCTGAGATTGTAGTAGCCGAGGTGAACAGCAACATGCCGGTAACATACGGCGAGACCTCGATTCACGTCGATCAGATAGATTATGTAATAAAAAGCGGCGAGCCTCTGACGGAACGAGAGAGAAAGCCCTTTGATAAAATACAGGACCTTATCGGATGGCACGTCGCAAACCTGATACAGGACGGCTCCACCGTTGTGCTGCATGCGGGGAGAATATTCGACGCGATAGCCTCCCATCTGATGACGAAGAGAAACCTCGGCATTCTGACAAATGTCGTGTCAGACTGGATAATAGACCTCGTGGAGTCGGGGTCTGTTTCAGTTGACAGGAGAAGGGAGTCCGGCGGACAGATCTCTACGAGCTACTGCTTCGGAACAAGAGAGCTCTACGACTACGTGGACCAGAACCAGCTCTTCGGTTTCTATCCCGTCGCGAAACTGGCGAACCCCCTGAATATAAAAAATATCCCGAGGCTTACCAGTATAATGAACGTCGAGAAGATCGATATAACGGCCGCGAAGGTGACGGTTTATTCCGGTGACGATCTTCTGTCGGGTTACGAAAGCAAGTTCAATTTTGCTGCGGGGACCGCTTTTTCAGGGAGCGGCAAGGTTATATTCGTACTGAAGTCGCTCGGCCTCGACGGGGAGAGCAATATAGTTATCTCTCACGAACGGGACAATGACAGGGTCAGGTCTACGCTCGGGAGCGCGAGGTATGTAGTTACCGAGTACGGGGTGGCGACGCTGTTCGGGAAATCAAACAGGGAGAGGGCGATTTCGCTTATCGAGATAGCTCATCCCGACCACAGGGAGGCTCTGTTCAACAGGGCAAAGGAGCTCGGTTATATCTATCCGGACCAGATCTACAGGTCTATATCGGCCGATTATCCGATCAGGATCGAAACAGTGAAGACATTTAAAGACGGCCTTGAACTGAAGATAAGGCCGGTAAGGGCATCCGATGAGGATATGATGAGGAGGCTCTTTTACAAGTTTTCAGACGAGTCGAAGTACTACAGGTATTTCACAAACGTAAGGGTGATGCCCCACAGGAACATGCAGAAATATCTCAGCGTCGATTATGAAAGAATCATGTCTCTGGTGGCCGTTCTTCAGCAGGGTAACACGGAGAGAATCGTTGCCGAGGCGAGGTATGCAGCGTATCCTGATAATGAAGCCTATGAGATGGCTTTCCTGGTTGATGAAGAGTTCCAGGGGAAGGGGTTGGCGACGTTCCTTGCGAACTATCTGATAAAAATAGCGAAGGAGAGAGGTATAAAGAAGCTATGCGCGTCGGTACTTGCTGAGAACCAGAAGATGCTGTCGGTGTTTGAAAAGCTTGCCGTTAAGCCTGAGAAGCATTATGAAAGCGGAACAGTGGAACTGGAATTTTTTCTTTAATGCAGATACGCCGGGGAATGTTGATGAAATAATTTTAAATGTTACCGGCAGCTTCTGCTGATTCAACATGGAGGCATGATGAAAGGCGAGATTGAAATAAAGGTGAGGGGCTACCATCTCGATATCTACGCGCATGTCAACAACGCGCGCTATGTGGAGTTTCTTGAGGAGGCCCGGTGGGCGATGTTTGACGATTCTGATGTAGGGAGGGAGATGTTTTCAAGAGGGTACGCCTTTACCGTTGTAAACCTTAATGTAAACTACATCAGCGAAGCCCGTGTGAACGATGTCATAACAATAATCTCCGATCTGAAAAGGTTTGGTAACAAAAGCATTACCCTCTCGCAGCGAATTTACAGAAAAAAAGACATGAAACAGGTTGTCGATTCGGAGGTGACCTTTGTTCTGGTCGACAGCAAAACCGGCAGAGCGATAGAGATCAATGATGAAATTAAAGGTATTTTACAAGGGGTTTGAGATATCCAGATTCTCTACGTACGCTGATTTGAAAATATGCGGATATGAACATAAATTTATCGGGAGAGTCCGGTGATAACTATAACTTCAATAATACTGACATCGTCTGTTATACTGCTTCTGGTTCTTCTTACACGGGCCTTAATGGCAGGAGAAAAACATGTAGAGGGGGTTGTCCCCCCGGAGATGACGATAGATATTAAAGGAGCCGCACAGAGACTGTCCGGGGCCGTGCAGATAAAGACCATCGCGTGCAGCGACGCTTCAATGACAGACCTTTCAGCCTTTACAGGGTTCAGGGAGTATCTTCAGAGAACATATCCGGCTGTACACAGAGTGATGAGTCTTGAGGTTGTCAACGGGGCAAGCCTTCTTTACCGCTGGACCGGAAAAGCCCCTGATAAAAAACCGGCCCTTTTTCTTGCACATATTGACGTCGTCCCGGTGGAGAGCGGGACAGAGCGCGACTGGAGGTACCCTCCGTTCTCCGGAACAGTGGCAGAGAGTGCCGTCTGGGGGAGGGGGACGCAGGATATAAAAAACCAGCTTATAGCGCTTTTTGAATCGGCGGAAACCGCCATTGCGTCCGGATTTGTACCTGAACGGGACATATACTTCGCTTTCGGCCATGACGAGGAGACGCGCGGGAACGACGGGGCCGATGTGATAGCAAAGCTTTTATCCGACAGAAAAATCAACTTTGAATATCTGCTCGATGAAGGGGGTCAGATAATCGATAATGCGGTACCGGGCGTCAGGCGGCCCGTGGCATTTATCGGTATTGCGGAAAAGGGGTTCGTAAATATCACTATTACAGCGAAGTCGGAGGGGGGCCATTCATCAATGCCTCCGTCACACACAGCGGCAGGGATCGTGAGCAGGGCTGTTGCAGGGATTGAATCGAAAAAAATGCCTTTGAGACTGACCGCTCCCGTAGCAGAGATGTTCAGGGCACTGGCTCCCGCTGCCGGTTTCGGAGCAAGGTTTTTTTTATCAAACCTGTGGCTGTTCGCTCCTGTTTTTAAAAGGGCTTTTGCACGTTCAAATTCCGGTTCGGCGTTTTTGAGGACTACAACGGCGGCTACAATGCTCAATGCAGGCGACGCACCGAATGTTCTCCCCCTGAAGGCATCGGCTGTTATAAACGCAAGGATTCTTCACGGGGACAGTTCACGATCGTTAAAAAGACGGATTGAAAAAATAACAGGAGATAAGTCTTTATCAATAGAGATGAACCAGGTCTATGAACCGTCGAAGGTATCGCCGGTGGATTCTTTCGGATATAAATCCATAGAGAAAACAATCCTGTCTCTCTGGCCCGGGGCTGTAGTGACACCGTATCTTGTTGTGGGGGGAACAGATGCCCGGAAGTACGAGGCTCTTACCGGTTGCGTATACCGCTTCACGCCAATTCGCGTTGATAACAGTGAAATGAAACAGGTTCACGGTACGGATGAACATATAAGCATGAAAAATATAGAAGACTCCATCAGGTTTTATACGGCGATGTTCAGATTGTAATTTTTAAATACAGTAATCACGGAATGTTTAAAACGGTTAACCGCTTTCCGGAGCTGATAAAAACTAAATGTTATTGACATATCCGGTCAGGATGCTTACCAGTCAGATATAAAAACCAATGGTTAAATTTAAGGAGTAGTTATATGAATAAATTATTCACAGTTTTTGCTGTTGCAGCGGCTATCGCATTTTCAGGATGTTCCGGTGCGTCAATAAAGGAGAGTCCGCTTGACGGCGAATGGCAGAGCAGGGGAAAGAGTTTCACAAGCAAAAAATTTGCAAAACCTATGAAGCTTGCTGCGGGACAGTATGTAGTAACCGGAAATGTTGATGACGGAGAAAAAATATCTATTACAAAATTTCTTGTCGTCGGAAAAGAGGCCGGAGGATGGATCTTTGAAACTGTTACAACAGATAAAAAGAAAGAAGTAACCGGTATGCAGATGCTAGTAAAAGGATTTGATCTGGCTGTGGCAAATGGTGACGCTTCACAGATCAGCATCGTATGGGTTAAAATGATGCAGAAGGACGGTAAAGTCGATAAAATCGAGGGTGAGGGCATTATGCTGTACAACATGATGCTAAAGTCGACATGGAACAATGTTATAATACCTTCAGAAAATATGACAGCAGGTGGCGCTGTTACAGTACCGGCAGGAACTTTCGCAGGAACGACGAAGGTACATACCAAGATCAAGGTTTTGTTCAGCACAATTGAGGGTGACTCTTTCATGCATCCGGATGTACCTGTCAACGGTGTTGTGAAGTCTGTATCGAAGGATTCAGTGACAGAACTTCTCGATTTCGGTTTTAACGGGAAACCTGTAATTAAATAATTCACCAGAGTTATACAGATACAATATCAGACGTAATTCACTGCGGATGCAGGGCAAAGCTGTTCTGCTGCCGCTGTGGATTGCGGCTGAACCGGCATGAGCCATTCAAAAGATCAACCGTGATGTCTGATATACAGGGTTTTTCTGCATGGTAAAAATTTTAAAAAATATTTCTGTTGAGGCCGGTACAATCCGTTTATCCGGTGCAATACAGAATAAAATCCTTCCTGAAAAATTTTTTAGTATTTTTTTTCTATTATAGCACTATAATAATTATAATATTATTTATTGACATATCGTTATAGTATTCGATAATAAAGATAAAGTAAAAAAAGGGGTCACTGTCCATAATGAAAAAAATTTCCAGTATCCTGATGTTAATATCTGTGATTTTTCTATCCTGTACTACCACGAATGTTAAAATCAAAACTGTTCCGAAAGAGGGTTATGATGCGTATTACAACGATATGTATATAGGCAGGACCCCCTGCGGAGTGGAAGCATCGAATCTGATTTTCAAATCTCACCATCTGGTCTTAAAAACGAATACGAATAATGTGGTTTTTGACGGAAAACTGACAGATGAATTTAAATGGTTGAACGGCTGCGTATTCGTCTGGGCTTACGGAATACCCCTTTTATGGGCTTATGGCCCGAAGGAGAACCAGGTTATAGGCATCAATGACAGAAACAATATGATGCTGGTAAGTGCAAAACCGGGGGGAGGCAAAACAGGCAGCACAATTCAGTACCGTCTCGCGGTAATGGATTTCCAGGCAAAGGGGGTCTCTTCCGATGTGGCAAAAAATGTGTCCGAGCTGGTCAGGACCGATCTGATAAGTTCCGGCAGGTTTGTTATTATCGAAAGGTCACAGATGAACCAGATTTTGAAGGAGCAGGGTATCCAGCAGTCCGGTTGTACCGAGATCAGCTGTGCAGTACAGGTGGGGCAGATATTATCCGCGAACAAGATTCTTATAGGCTCCATAATGAAGATAGGGAAAAATTATGTAATATCGGGCAGGATTGTCGATGTTGAAAAAGGGATCGGTGAAAAAGCGGCATCTGAGTCGACTGAATCGATTGATGATATTGTAAACGCCTCAAGGGCGTTCAGTTACAAGATTTCCGAATCTGAATAAAACTTCTATTAGGTAAAAATTTAAACCAGGACGCAGTAATAATTTCCGGAACACAGCCTGTCTCCGGGAAGCGGAGGTTTGAACATAAAAAGGCCGGGTTGAGAATATGTTTATCAATACCGGCATTTTTTTTTATAAGTGATTATCTTCACGTATCATGACCGGATATAAAAAATTATTGAAATATAAGCAATGAGTAGTAGAACTGTAAACAGCATATATTTCATAAACTGATGACGCATCAAAAAGTGGAAGGAGTATTGCCGCAATTGAAAACGGACCGTACATTGAAAGAAAAAAAATCTACAGTGGCTCTGATCCTTGCAGGATATGACAAGCCTGATCTTCTTACGAGACTGAGAAAAAAACGCGAACTCAGCCGTTCCTATGACGGCGAAATAATCTATATGGGGAGGAATAAATTCCTCGAGAAGATAGGCGACAGACCGATTATACAATTTGTCCTTGATGCTGTTAATAATGCGAAAAAAAACGGAAAGCCCCTCTATGACAGGATATATATCTACAACGATATCAAAAGCATCAGGTTGGCCATTGACGTCGATAAATATCCCAGGCTTGAACTGAGACAGATGAAGGGTTCGGTCGGAGGAAACTGGAGCGACTTCTATGCAATGGACATCTCGTACGGAGACAGGGTGGACGTTTTTTTCGGAGACACTCCCCGTGTCACGACGGAGGATGTCGAGTGGATACACGATCAGTATAGCGGGATCCTCGGTAAAAAAAAGGACCACCGCGGCGTGACGGTATGGATGGCCTTCGGTATTGTCAGGTTTGAGGATCTTAAAGACGACTGGCTCACATACAGGCACAGGTATATAAAAAGAGGGAAAAACAAGGGGAAGCTGAAATACTTTGTCAGTTTCGAGAATTACCAGGCCCGGGTCGGTAACTCCGGGTCGATGGTTAAAAATCATTCGCTGGACCAGGTAATAGAAAAGGAGGCGATGAACTTTTTTTATAACGTAAGAAAGGCATTAACACCAAGCGTTTTCTCCAGCATTATATACTATTTAATGAAGACGAGAAATTTCGACCTTATAAAGCAGATAAAAAACAGAAGAATTAAAGAGAAATCTTTCATAAACTCGCTGCTTGACATAATTTCAAGCGTTTACGGCATAGACGTCAGCAATTTCGCGGGACATATTTTTATTACTACAAAAAATGCCTCTCACTGGGAAAACGATATAGATACACCCACCGACCTGAACATAATAGCAGGCCACCTGGCGGATAAGAAACGGTAACTGAATCTGTATAAAACAGGCTGTCTGAAGCAGGACTTCTGTATTCAGGGTTTTTCAACGTTGAGTGATATCTTCTTTATTCCCGACTCCTTCGCCATATCCATCATATCGACAAGCATGTAGTATTTGATATTTCTGTCGGCCCGTATAACAAGAGGAATATCCGGCATTCTCCGTGCGTGGGTTATCATCTCGTGTTTAAGGGTAATCATGTCGGTGATTTTGTTGTTATAGTATATCTCCTTCTCCCCTTTAATTACAACCTCGAACTGTTCGTTCTTTCCCGGTTCTCCATACTTCGACTTCGGTATGTTCACTGTGATGTTCGACTGTATAATCATCGGAGTCGTGATCATGAAAATGATCAGCAGCACCAGGACAACATCGGTAAAAGGGGTGATATTGATCTCCGATTTTATATGATTTTTTTTTAACGAATTGATTTTCATAATTCTACCTGTGCTTCAGAAAGTCCAGCAGCTCCGATGCGCCAAGCTGCATCTCCTTCATAATCCTTTCGATTTTTGTCATGAAGTAGTTATAGGCGATAACCGACGGTATCGCGACGAGGAGTCCGGTCGCGGTTGCGATCAGGGCTTCTGATACCCCGATGATAACCGTACTCATTCCTGTCTGGCCCATCGTCGAGATGTCATGAAACGCTTTCATGATCCCTATTACAGTTCCGAAGAGCCCTATGTAAACCGCCGTGTTACCTATTGTGCCGACGATCCCCGTGTACTCTTCAAGTTCAATTACCTGTTCGGCGATCTCTCTCTCCATCGCGCTCTCTATTGCCGAATCGCTTTTTCCGTACTGGCTGAGTCCCGAGAATAACACATTCGAGTAGGGATTTCTGTCCTTGAGACATTCAATCTTTGCCCCTTCGATATCTCCTGAAGAAATTTTTTCTTTTATAATATTCAGGATACCTCTCCTGTCTGATTTCTGTATTTTCATGAAACGGAAAGATTTCTGTAATATCACGGCGATTGTCATGATGGAGCATAGTATGAGAACATACATTATTCCTCCGCCGGAATTGAGTATTGAAAAAATACTTTTACCTTCGAACATAAAAATTTCCTTTAAGAGTTATTTGTTTTATCAGAATTATTTACCGGTCAGGACTAAAGGGAACTATTCCTGAAAAATACACTATAATTTTCTGGCATGATACGGTATTTTTTGTTACAGTACAAATTTAAGTTACTTGATTCAGGTGAAATTTTTTATTCAGCTCCCTCACGTCAAGTGAGGGATAATAAAAACGACCAGGTTAAATAAGTTAATACTATTTTTCTAAAAAATTCTCCCTACTGGTTGAAAATCCTGTTTAAAAAAGATATTACCTCGGACGAAACTTCATCCAGCTCCTTCCCCCGGACTATGCCATGTCTGTCGGACTGGATCTTTACAAGTTTTTTGTCTTTTGAACTGATCTTTGAGTATATCTCGTCGGCGCTCATAGGATTTACAACCGGGTCACCAGTTGCCTGAACCATAAGGGCCGGAATTGTAATTTTTGAAAGATTTGATTCAACGTATTTCATCAGCTTGCCCAGTTCGTAAGTTCCGTTGACCGGATTCCTCGCGTAATTTATATCGGGATTTTCCGGTACGTTCGGCACGAACTCAACCTTCCCCTTTTCTATTTTAAATTTTTTAAGTATGTTGTTAAAGAAACTCACAGCTCCCGATAAGGAGGCTTTGATGTCCTGCAGTCTCAGAGGGGCGCTGATTGAAACCATCGCCTTGAATTTCTCCCCTTTCTGCGCAGCCTGCAGAAGGGCGAGGCCGGCGCCGGTGGAAAAACCGACTACGGCGAAGTCCGTAACGCTGTTTTTCATTACGACATATCCCCTGTTTACCGATTCGTTCCAGTCCTGCCATCTCCTTCCGGCAAGATCTTCAGGAGTAGTGCCGTGGCCCCGCAGCCTGACCCCGTAGACCGAGAACCCGGCCTTGTAAAGTTTTTCCGCAAGCAGCCTCACCTCGGACGGGGCGGCCATGTAGCCGTGCACAAGAATAACGCCGTGGGTGTTGAACATGTTATGCAGAAAATAGGGCTCCCCTGTGGCCAGGGGCCTTGATATACCCTCCCTGTAAAAATAGTGGTAGTCCTCCATGTATATTTTCTGGTCGAGTTTTATGAATGTGTCCCTGAGCTTGACCTTTACGAGCCACGGCGTCATGAACATTATCGTGCGGAGCATCGTTGTCAGTCCGGTCAGAGGTTCAATTTCGTTTTTTAATACTTCGATAAAGTTGTCTTTTCTGACAAAGTGGAAATTGTACAGAAGCGCGAACTTCCCCATGTTCTTTATAATCAGGTCACCTTTGAGTTCGACGAGGTTGTTTCTCACAGCCTCCTCCATGAAGCTGTCATACTTTTCATGGAAAACGTCGGAGCCGATGTTGTCGCGCTTTTTAAGCAGAGTGGAGTGAAACGAATATTTTTTCAGTTTCTTTATCCTCTCAAGGGCGAGAGAGGCCCTGTTCTTGAAGTCGTAGTCCCTGATAGAGTTTTTCGGGTAGTTCGCAAGTATGTAGGCGAATATATGGTCGTGGTTCACTGTGGTCATTCCGTAAATCGAATCCATGTAGTCCTGCATTACCTTCAGGCTGAGGCTGTTTATATGGTCGCTGTCGGCTATCTCGCCGAAACAGGTCTCCTGCCGGCACGAGAATATATGCTGGACCATTTTTGTCCTGCTGATGTAGTCTGACATCATCAGCGCTTTGCCGAAGTTAATATCGATGTCGACCCCCTTGGTCAGCATCGTTCCCTCGACCTCCAGTTCCTCCGCGAGGCGTCCGGTTGTCTCTCCGGTGAACTTCTCCACCATCTTTTTTATGAAGTTGTTTCTGGCCCGTATCGGGTAGTATGTAATGTTGACCGGGACAATATATGTCGAACCGGTCAGTATGCTCGCCATGTCCTCTTTTTTTATCTGGTATGAATCCTTGATCATCTCAAGGTCTTCGAGTCTCTTTTTTTCGTAGAGTTTTTTTATAACCTGGCGGTATGTTTCAACCTGTATCGCGATTTTCGCGGCGCCGGTATGAGGGGGCCTTCTTATCCCTGTGTTGTACACGAGAAATTTCCCCTTTTCTACCAGTTTTTTATCTTTTATCATCTGTCCTTCGGGGAAGATGATTACGTTCATTTTCCCGGTCAGCAGCGCATGGGCAAGCACCTTGTCCCTGTCGGGGTCAGCTGTAGATACCGCCCCCATCTTGTGGAGGATCGAATCGTACTTCCCCTTGAAAAAGGTTGAATCGGCAAGAGACAATGAATGAAGTTTTGTATGCTTGTGCAGTATATAGGGGAGAAATGCGGTCTCCATCCTTGTGAAATGGTTAACGACAAAAAGCACATGACTTGCCGGGATGTTCTCAACGCCGTGAACGCGGATGTCCGCTTCAGAGGCCTTGAAAACAGCATCGAGGGTCAGCTTTGCCGCGCTTAGCATAAATTTTGAAAGTGGCATTTTAAACCTCCATCGCAGAGATCAATATTTGTTGCTGAAATAATCTTCAAGTATGGTTCTGTGATCAAAAGCTATCTCCTCCGGGAGGTTGTCGCTGAAAAAGACCTCCGCCTCGGCTGCATCATCCTCACCCCTGGGAACGCCGGATGCTGTCGCTATAAAAACAGTGGATATGGTATGATGCCGCGGGTCTCTCCCCGGTTCTGAATATGAATGAAACTGACGGACAAGCTTCACGTTCAGGGTTGTCTCCTCCCTGGCTTCTCTAACGGCTGCATGTTCAAGGCTTTCACCGTGATCGACGAATCCGCCCGGAATCGCCCACCCGTAAGGGGGATTTTTCCGCTTTATAAGCACCACCCCCTTTTTGCCGGACTTTTCAATTTCAATAATAATATCGACTGTCGGAAACGGATTTCTGAATGTTTTACCGGTCATAAAGGAGCCTCATTTTTTCCAGTAGTGAAACGATCCCGGTTTAAGGAAAACCCTCACACCTGATATCTCACCCTCGTACAGGCCGGGATAGTTGTCCGCGGCCTTCAGTTCGTTAAACTCGAATTTTTCAACGACCTCATTTTTTCTGTTGATTACTCCGTAGCGCCCATCTTTTTTAACGACAGCGAAGCCGCCGTTAAACTCGAGAGCTTTTTCATATTCCGGTTTTATAACCGTTTCACCTTTAATGCTGATGTAGCCCCATTTCCCGGCGCGGTCGGCTACTGCAAGGAGCCCGTCGCTGACCTGGCCTGTATTGTTGAAAGATGTTACCGGCTCGAAGGCCTCTTTCCCTCCGCTGTCGAGGACCGTTAAACCTGTCGCGGATGAGCTGTCGTCCTTTGTCAGAGGCCTGTACGCAGGGACGTAATCCGATTTGCAGAAACCGATCATAGAGTACACCGGCCCGGCCAGTACCTCGCCGGTCAGAGACACCGTGCCCCAGCTGTTGTTTAGATATACCGGGAAAAACTTTTCGCCGTAGTGGAATAGCTCGTCGTAGAAGCTGTTCCCTCCGCCTACATCCTCATAGAGGGGTTCTTTAATTATTATCCCCTTTCCGTTTATGATTCCCCATTTTCCGTTTTTCAGAAAGCATGAAGTTCCGTCAGGTTTTATATTTCTGATGTCGTCGTAAAGGGGAGGGACTATCTCTTTTCCCGCGGGGTCGAGGTATCCCCATTTTTTATTATCCCTGATCTTCGAAAAACCGCTGTCGAGAGGGTAGATCAGGTCGTAAGATTTTCCGGACTTCTCTCCATTGTTGTTTATCAGCACATTCCTTCCGGTCATCAGGGTGTTTGTTTTATTCGGTTCCACCGCGATGAATGTCGAGGCATTCAGAACATCAATCCTCTGATAAACGGGCTGAACTATTATCTTCCCCCCTTTGCCCATGAGTCCATAGATATAGTTCTTTGATATAACCGCGACGGAACCGTTAAAGCTGTTTATATAAAAGTCTGACAGAGGGATATAGAACTCCCCTCTGGAATTTATCACTCCGTATTTTTCATCCTTCCCTACAGAGACGAAACCCCCCTTGAAGTTATGTATGTCGCTATATACAGGTGCGATAATCTCTTTTCCGGCAGAGTTAACGAAGCCGAACAGAGAATTCTTTTTAACCCAGGCGATGCCGTCGATCATGTCGCTGCAGTAATCGTACTGCGGCTTTACGATGATTTTCGAATTAATGTCGCAGAATCCCCACTTCTTTCCGTCATAATATGGAATCAGATTGCCTTCCGCTGCTGCTGATAATGTATAGAACATCAACAAGATGACAGTAGATAAAAGGGATTTTTTCATCGGCCTGCTCCTTAATAAAAAATGAAAAGAGAACATAATTTCTTTTAAGCTGATTTTTAGAGTTGTCAAACGTTTTTTAGCGTCCCGGTACAGTGTCTGATCCGGAGCAGGATTTTATCTTATTCTGCAACGGCATAATCTCTGAAAAGAAATATAGTTAAACCGGCCATGACTGATAAACAACTATATTAAAACAGAAAACATATTGACGTACAGGATTATGGTTTATATTAATTGAAAACCGGCTGTTAATTTAATCATGCAAAAGACTGCGCGGGATAAAACAGATCAGCGCTGCCGAAAATAAACAAAGGAGTTATACAATGAAAGTTAAAGATATGTTTGACCTCTCCGGCAAAGTGGCAATTATTACCGGTGGAGGAAGGGGGATAGGTGAGTTTATTGCCGAGGGCCTGGCCGAGGCCGGAGCTAATCTTGTTATCGCTTCCAGAAAGGTTGAGGCCTGTGAAGAAACGGGGAAAAAACTCGCAGCGGCAAACGGAATTAAATACCTCGCTGTAAAATGCGACCTTGCCAAAGAGGATGATATAAAGAACCTGGTCGATGCTGCGATGAAAGAGTTCGGCAAAATCGATATACTTATCAACAACTCCGGCGTAACCTGGGGAGCCCCGACACTCGATTATCCGATCGATGCATGGGACAAGGTTTTCAACGTAAACGTGCGGGGAGTATGGATTCTTACACAGAAAGTTGCTAATATTATGAAGACTGCCGGCGGCGGAAAGATAGTTAATGTTTCGTCCATTTTCGGGTCAAGGGGATCTCTGGAAATCGCGCATCCGGCTGTGGCATATAACTCATCAAAGGCTGCGATCGAAGTCCTGACAAAGAACCTGGCAGTGAAGCTTGCCGATCACAAGATTACAGTAAACTGCATCGCTCCCGGATTTTTCCATACAGATATGATGGGATATGTGTTTAAACCGGGCATGGAGAATATGCTGAACGCGATGCTGAGCGTAATTCCTCTGCACAAAGCGGGAGAGGTCGAGGATATCAAGGGACTGGCTGTATTCCTTTCATCGAAGGCTTCTGACTTCATGACAGGGGCTGTTATCCCTCTCGACGGCGGTATGGCCGCGAAGTAACAGCAGACACAGAAAACCGATTCCGGATATAAAAAAAGCGCTGTTTAAAACAGCGCTTTTTCTTTAGTTATTCCACCGAATATTTTTTTCTGTAATTCTTCGGAGTAAGACCTGTTGTTCTTGAGAAGATTGTACTGAAGGCGCTGCTTGTATTAAAACCAACAGCGATGGCAATCGAGGTTATAGTCCTCTCTGAATCTTCAATTAAAAGTTTTTTTGATTCTTCAATTCTGTAGTCGTTTATAAACGAGTTGAAATTTTTTCTGATCTTCTTGTTTAAAATTTCAGACAGCTGGTGAACGGTGATCCCCAGTTCATCAGCGACAATTCCTATCGTAATATTCTCCGAAGCGAATGCCTTTTCATTCTCCATCATGTTGTTCAGGTCTGCCAAAACTGCGGAAATGTCAAGGGCCGTTATCTTTGATTTTTTATAGCGCTGCTTTTTTATTTCGCTCTTTATCAGTTTGCTGTAATCGGGGTTGCGCTGGCTGAACAGGTACTGTGATACCAGCGTGGCATTCGCGTACAGTACCGACCAGGTAACGAGCTCTGTTGAGCAGAGATCACCGATCGCCGCAAGTACAGTTGCAAACATGATATTTGCCGCGAAGACGGAACTGATCTTCGGCAGAAGGCCTTTACCGGTGTTTTTACTGTTCCACAGCTGGATTATAAGAGGAATTTTAAAAATCATAAAGGCTATCAGGTAGAATTTCGGAAGAAAATAGAGCAGCTGAATTATTTTGAAATAGGCCGGAAGTTCCCGGTATTTTTCTGAAAACAGAGGTATACTGAGGAGGTATTCACTGTTCAGTATAACCGTTTTGTCAAACAGAGGATAGAGTATTGTCAACACGGAAAGTATCGCGGGAATCAGAAAAATCAGGGTCTTTGAAAGTGTTATCAGTCTCTGGTGAATAAGCCACTCGTATTTTAAAATTATCATTGCGGCACAAATAAAGGCAAAGGGAACAAGCGCCAGATTCAGGTGATAGTAATTTCTGAAAATCCCGGTAGTATAGGAAGATACGTGGAAAATCCCCAAACCGAGGCTGATATATGAAGCCCCATAGATATAGCCCTCAAGAAGTTTATTCTTCTGGATCAGCTGATCGATACCCATAATTATTGAGAAATAGGCACCGAGGAACATTAAGTGCTGTAGTATAGTAGTCATAAATTATATTTCATCTTTATTAGAGTCTTCATCAGCCGCCTTTCTTTCAGAAAAAACTAAAACATATAGTTTACTTATGATAAATGAGTACAGCAAAAAATTTATTTTCAGATATATATATTTATAAAACCCGCTGATTCAAAATATATATATCTGAAATACACAAAGGGATAATTGAAGTATAACACCCTCTGATTCAGTTGTTAAATAAAAAGCAAATTTATTGATAACTTTAACAGTTAATTTTTTCAGGGGGTTTCAAGCAAAAATGAATTACAATTCTGGAATCAAGTATAATACCGGCGCTATTGATCACGACGTACGGAAGGTTGTCGATGACACGATTAATTATGTAGGAAAAGATATAGTGCTCGGAGTGACCCTTGCGTTAGGGAAGCCGGTAAAAATTCTTAATGAGTTTTACCGCAGGGCAAAAGAGGACCCTGAAATCAGTCTTAAGGTTATTACCGCCCTTTCGCTGGAAAAACCACAGGGAAAATCTGAACTTGAAGCCCGCTTTCTCAAAGATCTCAACGAGAGGATCTTTAAAGATGTTCCGGATTTCGATTACATGATCGACTTTAGAAAAGAGATCCTCCCTCCGAATGTCCAGCTTTATGAATTCTACTGCAAACCGGGAAGCAATCTCAAAAACAGGCATTATCAGATGAACCACCTTGCGAACCATTACACCCATGTTCCCCGCTGCGCTGATACGCTGCAATGCAATGTCGGCGCCATGCTGCTGGCATCGAGAGAGATTGACGGCAAACGCGTTTACTCTGCCGCATGCAATCCCGATATCACACTGGAAACCCATGCCATTATGATGGGGAAAAGAGCGAAGGGAATGAAGGGTATTGTTATTGCCGAAGCCAACGAGAATATGCCTTTCATGTACGGCGATGCTGTAATGTCTGCGGAATCTTTTGATGTAGTACTCCACGGGGAGGAATTCAATTACTCTTTATTCGCTCCGCCGAAAGACCCGGTCGCTCTGACAGACCATATGATAGGTCTGAACGTAAGCCCTCTTATTAAGGACGGCGGAACGATACAGGTGGGGATCGGGGCGCTGGGTGATGCGATAGTCGCCGGGCTGATTATGAGAAACCAGCATAACAGAGAGTATAAAGAGATACTCGAAAAATCCGGCCTTCTTGAAATGAATAGAAAACTGATTACGGAATGGGGCGGACTGGATACTTTTGACCAGGGGCTGTACGGCGCGTCGGAGATGTTTGTAGATCCGTTTATGCAGATGTATAAAAACAATATTCTTAAAAGAAAGGTATATGACAGCGCTCCGCTGATGAAGCTGCTGAACAGCGGAGAATTATCTGAAAACCATATCCCGGAGGATATTATTGATACTCTGATTAAAATGAAGGCAATCCACTCCACTCTGGACCAGGAGGACTTTGACCACCTCTGCTATTTCGGAATACTGAAACCGGGCCTGAAATTTACTGACGGCAGAATCCATGACGGAGACACTGTCTATTCCGCTGAACTTCATGACAGAACCAATCTCAATGCGATAAGAAGAATTCTCGGAAATAAACTTCTGAACGGACAGGTTCTGCTGGCTGCGTTCTTCATCGGGCCAAAATCGTTCTACCAGGCGCTGAATGATATGAGTGAAGAGGAGAGGAGCCAGTTCGGTATGGCAGGCGTGGGTAAGGTCAACCAGCTGTACGGAGCGGAGGAGCTGCGTTCGCTTCAGAGAAAAGACGGCCGTTTCGTCAACGCGGGTATGAAGGCGACTCTGCTGGGCGCGTCTGTTGCAGACCAGCTTGCTGACGGGACCGTAGTCAGCGGTATCGGCGGACAGTATAATTTTAACGCGATGGCCCACGCTCTCCCTGACGGAAGATTCATACTTATGATAAAAAGCACCAAGGGTTCGGGGAAAAAACTCGAATCGAATATAGTCTTTAATTACGGAAGCTGCACAATCACGAAGCACTGCCGCGATATCATTGTTACAGAATACGGGATTGCAGATATCAGGGATATGCCAGAAAGCGAAGTCATAAAAAGGATGCTTAATATAGCAGACTCCAGGTTTCAGCAGCAGCTTCTGGAAGAAGTAAAAAAAGCGGGAAAAATTGAACCTGATTACCGGATCCCGGAGGAATACAGAAACAATTACCCGGAAAGAATTGCAGAACTGCTAAAGCCGTATCAGCAGCAGGGATATTTTAAACCGTTCCCGTTCGGAACGGACTTAACGGATGAGGACCTGGTGCTGGGGAGCTCCCTTAAACTGATGAAAGCCCTTGGCGAATCGTCTAAATTTAAAATGATTGCCGGGCTGCTAAAAGAGTTCTTAAAACCTGTGCCTGCTTCGGCAGAACAGTATTTAAAAAGAATGAACCTCGATAAACCGGACTCATTTAAAGAGAGGCTGTACCGCAATATGGTCCTCTTCGCATTAAGGAACAACGGAAAGCTGTAAAGTAAAAGAGCCCCCCAACCCCCCGGAGGGGGGCTCAAAATACAATGCCAATAAATCAAATCTTAATGAATCAATTAGAGAATAATGTTTTAAAGTCCTCATCGGAAATTGGGGACTGAAAAGTCTGATCAAATATTTGATCACAGAATAAAATATATAAAGATGCTATCGCCAGCAACAAGAGGAAGAATCAGATGAAAGTAACCATAATAAGCGGAAGTCCGAAGGGGGAGAAGAGCGTAACTCTTCAATACTTGCTGTATATCCGGAAACATTACCCCCGGCATACATATGAGACGTTTCATGTGGGTCAGAAAATAAAATCCATCGAAAAAGACAAACAGAAATTCGATGAGATAATAAACAGCGTAAAGAGTTCGGATGCGGTATTCTGGATAACTCCGATATTCTATTTTCTTGTTCCGTCGCAGCTGAAGCGTTTCATTGAACTTGTTTATGAGAATAAGGCGGAAGGGGCTTTTGAGGATAAATACACAGCGGCAGTTTCAACATCGATCCGTTTCTTTGATACCACAGCGCATAACTATCTCCACGCTGTTTGTGACGATCTGAAGATGAAATACATTAATTTCAACTCCCTCGATATGTGGGATATCTTTTCCGGATCAAAGAGGAAACAGCTTCGTCTGTTCGCGGAAAACTTTTTCTCAATAGCAGAGAAAAAAGAACCTGTTTCGTTACACTATCCCCCGCTGACGAAAGAGAGTATCAAACCCTATACTCCGGGAAGGGTCAAAGAGAAGGCTGATAATTCAGACCTGGAGATAGTCGTTCTTGCCGACGGCTATGACAAAGGGACGAATCTCGGAAAAATGATAACCCGTTTTGCAGAATCTTTTACAGGGGAGATTAACATCGTTGATATTGATGAGCTCGATATCAAAGGGGGGTGTCTCAGCTGTGTAAGATGCGGTTATGAAAATAAATGCATCTATAATGACGGCTTCACCGATTTCTGGAAAACCACGATGAAAAATGCGGATATCATAATCTTTGCGGGAGAGATCAGAGACAGATATCTTTCCGCGAAGTTTAAAATGGTTTTTGACAGAAGTTTTTTTATGAACCACACGCCGTTTCTCACAGGGAAGCAGATAGGTTTTATAATCTCCGGCCCGCTGGGACAGATCGCAAATCTCAATTATCTCTTTTCCGCATACGTCGAAAGCCAGAATTCGAACCTGCTCGATTTCATCACAGATGAATATGAAGATTCCGGAGCGATAGACCTTCTTATTGATACAGTGGCAAAACGCTCAATAACATACAGCAATCAGGGATATATCAGGCCCCATACTTTCTATAAAGAGGGGGGTTTGAAAATATTCAGGGATGATGTTTACGGGCGCCTGAGGTTTACCTGCCAGGCGGACCACAGGTGGTACAGGGATAAAGGTATTTATGATACATTTCCGCAGAGAAATAAATTTGTAAAAAAGATGAACCGCAAATTCATGTTTCTGACGCGGTTTAAAAGCATAAGGGAAAAGATTTACAGAGAAGTTAATAACGAGATGCTACGTCCAATCCAGAAAATCGTTCTGGACCCCGAAAAATAGAGTTATGAAAGAAGCCTCCTTTCGGGGAGGCTTCTTTCTTTTTTTTTATGCCGGTGAGAACAGTGTAATTCTACAGTTTTGAGATTCTCTCCATCGCCTTTATAACATTTTCGCGGCTGTTGAAAGCGCTGATTCTTATATAGCCCTCTCCGCACTTGCCGAAGCCTTCGCCCGGTGTGCAGACAATGCCGAGTTTCTTCAGAAGAAGGTCGAAAAACTCCCATGACCCTGTCTTTGTGTTTATCCATATATACGGAGAGTTCTCCCCGCCGGTGCTTTCGTATCCCATCGCGTTCATCTTCTCTTTGACGATCTTCGCGTTCCCCATGTAGTAGTCGATTATCTCCTTGACCTGTTTTTTCCCTTCGGCCGAGTAGACCGCCTCTGTCGCCTTCTGAACGGGGTATGAGACTCCGTTGAACTTTGTCGTATGCCTTCTGTTCCAGAGCGCGTGGAGCGAGTGTCTGTTGCCGGCGTTGTCGTATGCCATGCAATCTTTCGGAACAACGGTGAAAGCGCATCTTGTACCGGTGAATCCGGCTGTTTTTGAAAAACTGCGGAACTCTACAGCGACCTCTTTCGCTCCATCTATTTCGTATATGCTTTTCGGCAGCGAGCTGTCCTGAATGAAGGATTCATAGGCCGCGTCGTAGAGAATCAGCGCTCTGTTTTCCCTTGCGAAATCGACCCATTTTTTCAGCTGGTCTTTTGTGATAGTCGCACCTGTGGGGTTGTTCGGGAAGCAGAGGTATATAAGCTCTACCGGTTCTTTCGGAAGGTCTGGTACAAATCCGTTTGAGGCTGTACAGTCCATATATACGAGGTTCTCGTAACGCCCGTTGTTCAGAATCCCTGTCCTGCCGGCCATTACGTTTGTGTCTACGTATACAGGGTATACCGGGTCAGGTATCGCTATTTTCGTGTCGGATGAGAAGAGCTCCTGGAAGTTTCCAGTATCGCACTTGGCCCCGTCGCTGATGAATATCTCGTCTGCGGAGATATCGGCGCCGCGGCTTTTAAAATCGTTCTGCGCGATTGCCTCGCGGAGAAAATCGTAACCCTGTTCAGGCCCGTATCCGCGGAAGGTAGAGGCTGAAGCCATTTCGTCCACCCCTGTGTGAAAGGCCTTTATTATCTCAGACGGCAGGGGGAGAGTTACGTCCCCGATACCCATTCGTATTATCTCCATTTCCGGATGCTCTTTCTGAAATGAAGAGACGCGTTTTGATATTTCAGAAAAGAGGTAGGATGATTTCAGTTTCAGGTAGTTTTCGTTTATACGTATCATTGTAATCTCCGGTGACTTTTAGATTCGCACAGTAAAATATGACTGTGCGGATTATAAGTTTCTATATTTGTATACTCGAAACACAGGGGGTTTTTTCTGTCAAGGAGATGTGATTTTTGTTTTAAAATAATTTTCTTTTATCCCGGCCTTACGGCCGGTACCAAAGCGCTCATTTCGACTCCGCTCAATGAGCGGCGCAATACCCCCGCGCATACTTAGACAGGCTCAGTACGGGTGCTGGACCAGAACGCTCCCCGAGCAGTTCGACTGCGCTCACTGACCACGGAGTCGAGGGGTCTTTCCCGCGCAGGCGGCCTCAACCACTGTCATTCCCGCGCAGGCGGGAATCTGTTTTTTATTATAATTCTTAACAGCGCAAGGGGGGTTCCCGCACCGCAATCGAACGCTTTTTCGGCATCCTGCCTGCGTTCGATACTAAGAACATCGTGTTCTGTCGCCTTATGCGTAACCCGGCGGCATGCTCAAACGCCGCATGGGGCTTACCGCTCAGTTGCCGCGGGGCTTCTTTACAAACATTTTATTCAATTATAGTTTTCCGTTTGTTGTATCTGCTTTCCGTGTATTAACAGAACATGCTGGAGGGGCGTGAAGAGGCGTCGTGCCTCGCACGCCCCGTCGCGAACCTCCTGTTCGCTCCCTTAAAATTGCTGAATAGAATGATGCGTGTTTAATCATAATTTATTATTGAAATATTGCTGCTTGTGCGGTGTGTAGTCCGGAATTGTATTAAATTTTATATAAGGTGAAGATATGGATAATGAGATCCGTGTTCTGGAGGAGCTGCTTCTCCGTAACGATATAAGAAAGAGTTCAGGGGAGCTGGTGAAAATTCTCTCACCCGATTTTCAGGAGCACTGCAGTTCCGGGGCTATTTATAAATACAAACCAGGGAACAAAAAAACCGGTCAGTGAACGGCCCGACGCATAAGGGGCTGCTCCCCCCTGTGCATCTGAACCGCAATGAGTCTACTTAAAGGCAACTATACCCCTGAACGACTTGCCGAAAATATTTACTGTTTTAACCCGGCTGAATCCCGCAATCTTCATGAATTTAACGATATCGTTTATGTCGGGGAGCGGGTAGAGATCCATAGAGGCGGAGAAGAGCAGATCGTAATAACAGGATGAAAGGCTGCTGTTTTTGAAACCTGTTGCAAGAATAAACCTTCCGTCTTTATTCAGCAGTTTATGCATTTCGCCGAATAACCTTACTTTCTGTTCATCGGTAAAGTAATGCATATTCGAGAAGGATGTTATCAGGTCGAAGTTTGTATCCCCCACCGTCTCGGGCTTCATTATATCGGCATGCTTTATGACAAAATTCCTTTCTATACCGTATTCCCTGACTTTGCGGCTGGCGATCTCCACCGCCGACGGGTCTATGTCTATCGCGATACCGCCGTTGTTTTTATTAATTTCGACATAGTATCTGAGGTACTCCCCCGCGCCGCAGCCGAATTCGAGAATTTTAAGCGGAACGTTTCTTTTCACGGTTTGATATATAAAACTCCTGATCATAGGTTCAAGTATCCTCGATGACTCGGCTATTATTCCGCCGAATTTTTTCAGGTAGTCCCCCTTTTGATCTTTCAGGAGATAGCTGTTAAGCCTCAGGGCGACGTCAGCATGGTACTGCACTGTTTCCCTTACAAGTTCTGTTATCGGTAAATTGTTCACAAGGGCCTTTGACATGGCTCCCCGTAGTCTGTACCTGCCGTTCCGGGATGATATCTCCTTAAGCGAACAGCCGAGGTTAAGCAGTGAGCCGAGCAGCTGGATATTTTTAATGTTCAGTTTGGCGGCGATCTCCTGAAGTGATAGCGGCTCCGTTAGAATTTTAAAAAGGCCTGTTTCAATCCCGGTATTGTAAAATATCAGGCTCCCCTGCAGTTTCATTATTTCATTTGTTTTGATCTGCGCAGAGAGGTCTTTTGAAGTGATCAGGTTTTTTAATGTATGAATTATCATATTTCATCCTCCATAGATTACTGAAACAGAAACGTCATGTTTCTGTTAATTTAATGCAGAATATATCATTAATTTTTATTTGTAGACCGGGTTACTGAACCCGTACCATTTTTTCCGGTTTTTATCTGGATAGTTCCGAGCGGTATTCTTTCGGAGTTTTGCCTGTAAGCTTTTTGAACATCGAGTTGAATGTCGATTTTGAGTTGAAGCCGGAGCTGTATGCTATGGTGAGTATATTATGATCTTTATAAAGGGGGTCGGCGAGTTTCTTTTTTACATCTTCTATCCGGTAGCTGTTGATGAAATTGTAAAAGTTCTGTTTGAAATGGATGTTCAGTATCATTGAAAGGTGGTGGGTTGAGAGAGACAGCTGATCGGCAAGGTTCTGAAGGGTCAGCTCTTCATTCAGATACGGTTTCTTATCTTCCATGAACTGTTTAAGTTTACTGACGTATTCATCCTCCCTTGAGGCGGGGAGCCTGAACTTTTCATATTTCGGCAGGGAGGTTTCCTCTTCCGGCAGGGAGTTCTCTATCAGACGTATCCGGTTGAAGGTTTCAGGCTGAAGTATCGCGAAAAACGCTATGCCGAATACGAGCCCCGTACTGCAGAGAAGCGATATTATATCAAAGAGTTCATACTCCCTCCTGACATGGCCGTGAGAATATGTAAAAAAAATTGATATAACGACAAAGATTAGAATTACCAGTCCCGCGCGGATAAAGGAGAGCTTCAGCGCGTCTATGTCGGAAAAATACTCCTTCAGCCTGCTGATATATTTCTGCAGCATCAGAAGGGAGAGGATATAAAACAGGGTCTCAATAACCAGTCCCCCGCCGTTGAAGACGATGTTCATTCGGGTAACCGCGGCGGGGAGCACGGGCGTTTTAAAAAAGAGAAACAGTATAATATTTACAGCAAGGATTGCGGCGGAGGGAGCAAACAGCAGAAGATATCTTTTTGAGAATCTATTGATCCTGCCGGTTAAAAAAGCGATATACAGATACATCGAAGGCCCGAATATGAACGAATAAGGGACTATACCCAGCTGGTACGGCTGAAGAAAAACCACCCCCCTGATGCCGAGGATCAGTTCGATCATATCTATCGCGATAAAGAACATGTAGAGCGAAAGGTAAATATTGGCGATGCGGTTATTCCTCCTTATCAGCAGTACAAGGAACAGAAGGAATGCCTGGATCGCTCCGGCAACGCAGATGTATGTAAATATTTCGTGCACGGTGTTCTCTTTTTTTTCTGCAATCGGATAACGGATAATTATGCCGTGTCAAGGATTATTGCATTATGCTGCGTTATCCCCGCAGGGAGCGAAATGCATGACATGCACGAAGGCGGACAAAGTTTATTTCACCCCGGCAGGGGGCGAAATGCATGTTATCCCCCGCAGGCAGCCTTAACCTCTGTCATTCCCGCGCAGGCGGGAATCTGTTTTATTATCATATTTAACATCGCAAGGGGGGTTCCCGCACCGCAATCGAACGCTTTTTCGGCATCCTGCCTGCGTTCGATACTAAGAACATCGTGTTCTGTCGCCTTATGCATAACCCGGCGGCATGCTCAAATGCCGCATGGGGCTGACCGCTCAGTTGCCGCGGGGCTCCTGTACAAACGATTCTTATTCAAACATAGTTTTCGGGTAGTTGTATCTACTTTCCGTGTATTGACAGAACATGCTGGAGGGGCGTAAGGCAGCATCCTGCTGCAACGCCCCGTCGCGAACGTCCTGTCCGCTCCTATCTTTTTCATCAACGACGCTTATATGTAAGTAGTATTCAATTTGTATTCTAAACTCCCCTCCCTTGATGGCCGCTCCTCTACCTCCGTGTAGTCGCGGCATTAGAACATCCGTGTTCGTCAGGATGGGCTGGGGGAGGGTGAATTATGAGCTTATTTTTATTAAAATATTGGAGTTTTAGTATAAAAAATGTGTTGTTAAAAGCGTATGGATGGTTTTATATATGGCAGATTCAGGGGAATTTATGTATTAGAATATCAATATTCTAGTGATCTTTATGCAAGTCAATAAGGGCAGAGTTAGAGTGCTTAAGAGATATAGTTTTTTATCCGCAAGAAATTGCGCTTTTCGCGTTGTTATTTAGCATTATACGCAACTTTTTGCGGATAAGAAGAAGTTGTCCGAAAGAGCGGGGGCTTAAAACCGCACGTCCTGAGCGGTTTTTGAAATACAATAAACACATCTCTTATTCAACATACAAATAGTACAAGAAGGGTTTCTATTGCAAACTATCCTTGTAAAGTCTAACAATCCGTAATTATAGTTCTTGAATCTTTTCATTGGAGTTAAAGTCTCAGCCAAATTTATAAACCATTTTTTTCTTCTAGTTTCTCCATCAGTATCAAAACCAAAAAACCTCCCATATAAACGAACAATATTGCTATCAATTATATATTCTCTTTTATTTAAATGAAAGGATAAAAATGCCGAAGCAACATATTCTCCAACTCCTGGTAATTTTATAAGTTCTTGTTTGGTTTCAGGTATTTTTTTTAAAGCGGTTATTTGTTCACAGAATTTAAGAAATAATTTATATCGCCAGTTTAACCCAAGAGTGTGAAAAATATTTTCAGGTGAATTAATGAAATCCTTTGGAGCTTTATAATCTGCTATAAACTTATTAAATACAGGTAAGACTTGATCGGCATTAGTTCTTTGCAATAAAATTTCTGCAGTTAATCCATGAAACTTATTATTAGTATTTCTCCATGAGTATGGGGTATAAAGATTTTTACCGGCAATGATTATCTTTTTCTGAAAATATTTGATGTCATCTTTCTGTAAATCAAAATCTTTCATAAATGTTTTTGTTTGAGGAGTTGTAAATAACTACTCAGATTCATTATCTCTGGAATATATTCTTTAGGAAAATCTTTTCTGTATTTTTCAGGTACAACAAGTCTCACATTACGGCTGTACATTTCTTTTAATTGAGATTTTGATATACCCTGTTGAAGTGTAAATAAATACTTTATTTTAATTTTATCAGCTTCGGTTTCAATCTGTCGCCATCTATCTTTGCAGGTAGTTTTTACAGCAAGGAAAGTCATCTCATCACCAGGGAAAGTAATTTTTCTATATAATTCAATATTCGGAAATATAAAATCTGGTCTTTTATTTTGTTCAGTTACTGCCTGGGCTGAATATGGGATTTTATTCTCATCAAAAATAAATGCCAGATGATTTTCAAGTGAGTGACCGGCTCTTGATTTTCTCCTGTTCAAAATTGTGTTTGCAACAATAACTAAATCTTCAACAGATTCAAATGGCTTTTCTATATATTGTTTATATCTATCATTTTCCAGAAATTTAAATATTGAGTATTCCATATCAACCCATGATAATATAGTTTTATCATAATCAATATGTTTATCATGAATAATACTATTCGCAAATTCTCTTGCTTTTGTACTTACTATTTTTGATTCAGGGAAATCGATATCAAGAGTGCCGACCCATTTTAAAATTTTATCACTTAAAATATCCTTATTTTCTTCTGCTGGATTCTGAATTTTCTTTGCATCATTCGGGGATAAATTAAATGCATTTAGAAATGCATCAATGTCATCTTCAGTACTTAATAGCCATGCATTGAAAATGGTTTCATCTTTTTTAATTAAAATAAATATGTCCCCGACATTCCTGTCTTCTAAAAAATTAAAACCTTTTGTAAGTCTATATTCAGATCTCGTCTTCTCACCATACCAGATGAATCTGGAATCAATTTCAAAACCATCCGACCATCTAATTTTAACTAATTTATCTCTCTTCTCTCCTTTTATACCTGCTTTATTAAAAAATAGAGGCCATATATTTTTAGGCATATACAAACCAGATTGATGTGCGCCGGTAGTTCCTGTATCATTAGCTGAAATATATTTGAAGAAAAAACCTTTCGATGACTGACAATCATTAATTAGCTTTTCTATATCTTCCATTTTTCTTTTCCATGAATTGATTTAACAATACAACCATTTCTTTTGCAATATCTTTAACCACTGGTACAACAACAGAATTTCCAAATTGCCTATATGCCTGTGTGTCTGACACTGTAATCTTAAATGAATCATCGTAACCCATTAATCGGGCACATTCCCTAGGGGTTAATCGTCTTGGATTTGAATTTTTCATTTGAACAAGTATCTCAGAACCATCTTTATAATATCTTGCACTGAGAGTCCGTGTTATTGAATTCTTATTCACGAGACCGAATCCAAAACCATTCCCTTTTTCTTTATGTTTCTCTGCATAATTTTGTAAATACTGCCACAGATGGTCCGATAAGATGTATTTATCATCAACATTTTTATCAATTATACTTCCCAGTGTTCTTTTTGTATTATGCAGGGCGGGGAACTCAAATGACACATTATTACCAAAATAATTTTTATTAAAACCAACAATATATATTCTTTCTCGATGCTGGGGAACATAAACCTGTGCATCAATTATTTTATAATAGAATTTATAACCTAATTCATCAAGGGTATCAGTAATAACTTTAAATGTATTTCCCTTATCATGGCTTTTTAAATTTTTAACATTCTCCAATAAAAACATTTTAGGTTGTTTAATTTTCAATATTTGAGCGATATTAAAAAATAATGTACCCTGTGTTTTATCTTCAAAACCATGCTTTTTCCCAAGACTATTTTTTTTAGACACTCCTGCAATGGAAAAAGGCTGACATGGAAATCCAGCACACAAAATATCATGGTCAGGTATACTTTCTGGTTCGATTTCAGTTATATCTCCGTGAGGTACTTCACCGAAATTTTCAAAATATGTTCTTTGTGAATATTTATCCCATTCGGAAGAAAATACACATTGCCCGTTAGTCGATTCAAAGGCTAATCGGAAACCTCCAATACCAGCAAATAAGTCAATAAAAGTAAAATCAGCATATTTCTTTTTGCCATGTAAGTTGAAATCATTGCTTGAATTAAATAAAGACATTGGTTCTTTAACAATTAGCTCAATTGATTTTTCGACAAAATCTTGAACAGAATAATTAATTTCTTTTGCTCGTTTTTTCACCAGTTCATGCATTTTTGGTTCAAGATTTATATGTATTTTAGGCATAATAGCCTCAGGGAATTTTATATACCTATAATTCCCTTTTGGTTTTAAGTTGTCAATCAATATTATGTCGCAATTTTCAATAATTGTCACTATCATACCCTTCTTTGAACATCCTGCTCAAAGAAGGGCCTTAACGCCCCCGCTCCTTCGTACAATAACGGCTAAAAGCTGCGCCGGAATACCGGCTTGGTCTACGGCACATTTGCCACTCTTCGTGGAAAAAACTTCTTGCTTTTCTTAAACTTATTTAATATATACAATTTTTAGTGAAACTAGCAAACGTCAGTTAGCCATGACGTTATATGCAATTGCCATTCGAATGCCCGAGACATAGGTAACGGTTTTGTAGTGAGACATCGGTAACACTTCCTGATTAAATTATTACCAGATTTACCCAAAAGGAGGTCTGGTGATGCCGTGGAAGGAGGCCGATAAAATGAGTTTAAAGAAAGAATTTATCTTTAAATCTTTTAACAGAGAACAGGCATTTACAGACCTTTGTAAAGAATACGGGATCAGCACCAAAACCGGTTATAAGTGGAAAGAGAGATTTCTTGAAGGCGGGTTTCCGGTTCTTGAAGAACAATCGAGAAAACCGGCTACTAACAGCAATGAAACCCCTGAAGCTATATCCGTTGAGCTGATAAGAATAAAGAACCTGCATAAAAACTGGGGTGCGTCAAAGATACTGCAGGTGTATAAAAACAATCATCCCGGGGTAATATACCCCTTCAAGAAGTACAGTAGAAAGACTGTTTATCCGAACCGGATTTGT
>CAYTNW010000004.1:0-217356 GCA_964439325.1 uncultured Leptospirales bacterium
TTTATGAAAAGGAAAATATAAAGGTACGGAAAGCACCGTAGAGTGTTACCGATGTGTTGATACATTTTCATTACCAATTTCATCGGGTTGTACAAAAAAACTTAAGGAGGCACGTCCTGCGCCAGTTAAAAAAACTTGACACTGATACCACAAATTAGTACTATAACATTAATATGAATGCCAAAAATAAAAAAACATTAGAAGATATATTCAAAAAGCCAACAATGTCATCCATTCAGTGGAAAGACATCGAAGCTTTGCTGATATCGATAGGTGCAGAAATAAGTGAAGGAGAAGGATCAAGAATTCGAATCAAACTTAATAATGTACGCGCAGTTTTTCATAGACCGCACCCGAAAAAAGAAACTGACAAAGGTGCAGTGGCATCAATGAAAAGATTTTTAGAAAACGCAGGTATAAAACCATGATGGAATACAAAGGATATATTGGAATAGTAAACTATGATTCAGATGCGAAGATATTTCATGGTGATGTAATAAATACAAAGGATGTAATTACATTCCAAGGAACTTCCGTAAAAGAAATAGAAAAAGCATTTAAAGAATCAATTGATGATTATATAAAATGGTGCAAAGAAGAAGGTGTAAGCCCAGAGAAACCATATTCAGGGAAATTCAATCTTAGAATTTCTCCGGAACTACACAGAGAGATTGCAATAGCATCAACTAAAATGAATGTATCTTTGAATAAGTTTGTTGAGAAAGCACTTATCGATGAATTGTCTAATGTGGAATAAAATTTGTAGTACAGCCTCTGCCCTCCTGGCGTCGGCTGCAACAAACTCATTATAATTTGGCCGCATCAGCTAACGAGACTGTAGAAAAAGTATAAATTAATTGCAATTTAACAGCTGTTATGCTGTAAATAAGTCATTGTAAGAACCTGATTATATTAAGCGAGGTTAAACAATGGCTAAATACAGGAAGTATTCATATGACCAGGGTGTAATGGTTCCGGTAGATTTTTCAAAACAGATAGTTCCCGGGACTCTTGAATACACAATACACTTGTTAGTAGAAAATAAAATTGATTTCAGAGGTATCGAATCAAAATATAATAACGATCATAACGGTGCACCCGCGTATAATCCGGCAATTCTGCTGAAGGTTGTTCTTCTTGCCTGTTCGCGGGGGATTATATCATCAGGAAAGATAGTTGAAGCCTGCCGTGAAAATATAGTTTTTATGGCTTTGTCGGCGGACAGTATGCCCGATTTCACGACGATAGCGGCCTTTATCAGGAACATGAAAGATGAAGTAAAGACGATATTTACAAATGTTCTCCTTGTTTGCAGCGAGATGGAACTTCTGGGCGGCACAGAGTTTGCTCTTGACGGCTGCAAAATAAGTTCTAATGCGGCGAAGGAGAATAGCGGGACTTTCCGGGATCTTGAATTAAAGAAAGAAAAGATTGAAAAATTTCTAACAGAGAATAAACAAAAACAGAAAAGCCGCGGCGGAGAGTCTCAGAGCAATATCACAGACAATGAAAGTGCGAAGATAAAAACTTCACACGGTGTATTGCAGGGTTCTAACGGAATGGCTCTTGTTGATGCTAAAAGACAGGTGGTGGTTAACGCCGAGGCTTTCGGTTCAGGGCACGAACATGAACTTCTCGTTCCGATGATTGAAGGTGCAAAGAGAAACGCGGAAGAGATCGGTCTTGGAAATGATTATTACAGAGGTAAAAGAATCATAGCTGATACCGGTTCATTCAAGGAGTAGAAAAGTGTTTACTATCCGTAATAGAAGATGTTTGATATGAAGATAAATGAAAACATAATAATAAAAGATATGACTTTAGAGCTTTACGACATTGTAATTGATTTTTGGAAAGAGTGTAATATTAATATTGAGCCGGAAGATGAGTTCAGTCATTTCGGAAAATTCATTTCGAATTCTAATGGTAAAGGATTTATCGCTTTTGATAAAAATAAAATTATAGGTTCAGTTCTATGTGGTTGCGATGGCCGTTATGGATATATTCATCATCTCGCTGTAATGCCTGAGGTTAGAAATAAAGGATTAGGAAAAAAATTAGTCGAAGAATGTATATTTTTTTTAAAAAATGATTTTAGTATTTCATCCATTGCTATTTTTGTCTGGAAAAACAATTTAAATGGAAAAGGATTTTGGGAGAAAATTGGATTTAATAATGTCGATGGACTTGAAGTTTTTTCTCTAAAAACAAAATAAAAATTTTTTAATAGAGAGACAAACGGGAAAATAGCACATATCGAGTTTTCCAATAAATTATAAATTAATTGCAATTTAACAGCTGTACTTTGGCGACGCGGTCAGTAACCGGAGTCGAACCATAGCCAGACCGCGGAGGTAAGACCGCCGCGACTTCTTATAAGCGCCACGTTCTGTGACGCTTTAGTAAGTAACAATAAATTAAAGATATTACATTGAAAATCATGAAAATAAGAAAAGATATAACATGTCCATTAGAACTGACCCATGATATTATTAAAGGGAAATGGAAGCCGATAATTATCTGGAATTTAAAAGAAAAAAAATCATTATCAGCTTTGGAGAAAAGTATCAATGGGATTAGTCAAAAAATGTTACTGGAACATTTAAAAGACTTATTGGAGTTCAAAATTATTGATAAGATTTCCTATGAAGGTTATCCCCTTAAAGTTGAATATTTTTTAACTGAAAGAGGAAATGAACTAAGGGAGGCAATAATAATTTTACAGAAAATCGGCTCAAATATACAGGACGAACTTAACTCATAAAGTGATACCCACAAAAAAGTGGGTAATTGACATTACTCAAAATATAAAGTATTATCCTCTAGCTTTTATTTGGAGGTATGATATGTCAATGTCAAAAGAAACGATTGAAAAAATGATCGATGGAACAGGTGTATCAATAATCAGTTCGGTGGATGAATCAGGTTTTCCTAACACAAAAGCGATGTTGCCACCGAGGAAAAGAAACGGCATTACCGAATTTTATTTTACAACAAATACATCATCAATGAGAGTTAAACAGTATGAATTGAACGATAAAGCGTGTGTATATTTTTTTGATAAACGATTTTTTCGTGGAATAATGTTTACCGGTAAAATGGAAGTATTATATGATCAAAAAATAAAAGATATGATCTGGCAGGATGGTGATACAATGTATTATCCTCTTGGAGTTACCGATCCGGACTATTGTGTTTTAAAATTTTCAGCAAAACAGATGAGAATATATCAGAATTTTAAATCAGAGAATCTTGATATTATATAACCACCGCTCGCCTTCACTGGCTCGCGGCTTCGTAATAGAAAGAGACTCTGCACAACATCGCTTACATGATGCGCTCGTGAAATGATTCACCTGGTCTGCGGCAGATCAGCAAGATGGCCGGTGTCGTGAAAGCAAAACGTTATATTCCATTCCGGTTTTATTTATAGAATACCTGGAGGTGTTAAATGAAATTTTTAAAAGCAGCGGTTAAAGCACTCGTCAGTATACTATTAATTATAATTGCATTACTAAGTTTCCTGTTTTTATACTACAAAGACAATCCTGTTGTATCAAATACGATTGATTTTGACAAAAATCTGCCTGTATTAAATATTAATAATGAATCATTTCACGGAGAAATATTTGGAAATAATAATAAGAGATTAATTATTGTACTGCATGGTGGACCCGGTTCAGATTATCGCTCATTAATGCCGCTAAAAAGCTTGTCTGATAAATACAGGGTAATTTTTTTTGATCAAAGAGGTTCCGGTTTATCAAAACGATATAAAGAATCCGAATTATCAATTGATAAAACAATTTCAGATATTTCGTATCTCATTAATAATTATTCAGATAACAAACAGGCAGTTTTAATAGGGCATTCCTTTGGGGGATTCATTGCATCACTTTATACATCCAAATTTCCACAGATGGTAGATTCATTAGTACTTATTGAATCAGCACCTCTTTCTGATGATGCATACAGATTTATCGACAACTCAATTTTAATTTCACAGATTCCTTCTATGATCAAATTAGGAATAAGATCATTTTATATAAAATCAAATGATCTATATGCCAGACAGGATTTTTTCATGACTGAAGTTATGAGTTATTCTATTGAAGGATACTGGTGTAATGACATTATTCCTCAAAGTGTAAAAATGTGGCGGTTTGGAACATTGGCGTACACAAAATACAATTCAGAATATGTTACATATTTTAATAATTCAAATTCTGAATTAAATTTTCATAAATATCAGGGTAAAGTTTTAATTCTTTATGGAAGTTGCAGTGTTAAATATGGGAGTAAAATGCAAAATCTAAATAAAAAAATTTTTAATAATCCGGAACTGATTGAAATTTCAAAGTCCGGTCATATGCCAGTATCTGAAAATCCTGACGATACGATTAATCAGATAAGACATTATTTATAGCAAATGAAAAATAGGCACGGCATCTAACGGGACTGTAGAAAAAGTATAAATTAATTGCAGTTTAACAGCTGTACTTCGGCGATGCGGTCGGTGAGCGGTGTCGGACCGTGGCTGATAAGCCTGCCGAGTTTTCGCATAAACAAAATATCTAAAATCGCACCGTCTGACTGGCTCTGTCTATGACAGAGAATAAAGGGTATAAAATGGAATTTAAATATCTCAATAAAAAAGAAACCGCAATTGAAATTTCTAAAGAAGATGAATTCTTAAGAAACATTTCGAAATCAGATTTGGAATTAAGACTGGGGTCAAATAGCAAAAGTTATGAAGATTTTATATTTTTACTAAAAGAATCTGCAATGGATTGGACAGATAATGATATAAAAAAAGTTAAAAAATGCATGCAAAATGCAATTTTAACAATATCTAAATATTCAGTTTTATTACCCTCCGAAATCAAAGTATTAAAAACAAGCGGGAATGAAGAACTTGGATCAGCATATTGCAGAGGTATGAATCTGATGATCCTGCATGAAAAAGCGTTACTGAGAAATATTGAAAGTTTAACCCGTTTAATTATTCATGAACTATTTCATTTAATTTCAAGAAATAATCAAGAGCTGAGAGAAGAGCTGTTCAACATAATAGGATTTAAAAAAGGTCAGAATTTGATTTTAGATAAAAAAATTCATAATAATAAAATTACAAATCCTGATGGAGCTGATATGCAGTTTTATTTTTCAGGTAAAATCAATGGAAAAGATGAAATGGTATATCCGATATTAATGAGAAATAATAAAAAAGAAAATGAAGTTTTCGAATTAAAATATATATCAATAAATGGGCAAGATTTTTTTGAAGAAAATGAAATTGAAAATTTGTATGAATGTATCGGAAAAAACACTGATTATACAATACACCCGGAAGAAATAATTGCTGAACACTTCACAAATCTAGTTTGCAATGAAGATATAGAGTCAGAGAGAATCATATTTGAAATAAGAAAAAAACTGGATCAGTATGTAATGTAAGTTATGGGTTTAATTAAAGAAGAACAATCGCCGTCCACGGCTGGCAACCTGAGTCGAACCGCGCAAAATCGCGCAAAATGCCGCAAGCTCACTCTGAATCAGCCGGCAGCAGCGTTTTTAATACTTGACAGGGTATATATCATGATATATATTATGTACAGGGGGCGATTGTTATGCAAAGTGCAAAACTTTTTATAAACGGTAGAAGTCAGGCGGTCCGTTTACCGAAAGAATTTCAATTTTCAGGTAATGATGTACTTATTCAAAAGGTGGGTGATGCTGTTATTCTTATGCCTCATGATAAATCCTGGGAAGTATTTCTTCATAGTTTAAATAATTTTACTGATGATTTCATGAAAGAGGGGCGTGATCAGGGTAAAGATCAAAAAAGAGAAGATTTCTAATGTATTTATTAGATACCAATATCTGCATTTATATCATAAAGAAAAAACCGGCGGATGTATTAAAGATATTAAAAACAAAATTAAAAAAAGATATTTATATCTCGTCGATAACAATTGCTGAATTGGAATATGGAGTTGCTAAAAGTCAGTTTCCCGAAAAGAATAAAATAGCATTAATTGAGTTTTTATCAATATTCAATATTTTACCCTTTGATGATAATGATGCTGTTAATTTCGGAATCATAAAAACAGAATTAGAAAAGACGGGTAAAATAATTGGCCCGATGGATCTGTTATTAGCAGCTCAGGCAAAAACAAAAAAGTTAATCCTTGTCAATAATAACACAAAAGAATTTTCAAGAGTAAAAGAATTAAAGATAGAGAATTGGGTAAAAGAATAGATAAACGCAACAGCCAAAAACATAATCCAATCCGCATCATCCGGAGTACCCAGCCCATGTTTCCCAGCAAAAACCTCATGATTGTTTCAAAAAAGCTGCTTGATTTTACTGAACCGGTTTAATATATAATTTTTAGTATTTTGAAAAACGCCGTCCGTCCGGCGGCTTTATCTGAAATTGAAAAGCGGGAGTTTGTCCGTGGCAAAAACCGGAGTCGGTATTCTGATTTTTAACGAGGTTGAGGTGCTCGACTTTGCGGGGCCATTTGAAGTATTCAGCATATCTGAATCGGTAATCGGCAGAGAGAAGCTGTTTGATGTTTTCACAATTTCTGAAAAGAGGGGTGTGGTTTCGGCGAGAAACGGTCTGCAGATAATTCCGCAGTATTCATTTGAAGATTTGCCGGAGATGGATATCCTGATTGTTCCCGGCGGGTATGGTGCTGAAGAAATTGAAATCGGGAATCAGGTATTATTAAACTGGCTCAGGGAGACTGAAACAAAAGTAAAGACTGTGGCATCTGTCTGTACAGGCGCTTTTCTGCTAGCTGAATCTGGTATTATAAAAGACCATAGAGTGACGACTCACTGGATGGATATTGAGAGGCTTCAAAAAAGATATCCTTCACTCTCGGTTGAAAAGAATGTCAGGTTTGTTGATCAGGGTAAAATTTTAACATCTGCCGGTATCTCGGCAGGTATTGAGCTTTCTCTTTATATTGTTGAAAAATATTTCGACAGAGAAGTCGCAGAAAATACCGCAAGGCGTATGGAATATTATTATTCAGGCGGCGCATAACAGAATATATGAAAACGGTAATGAACATCAAAGACGAATATCATGGCATTATTGTCAACATCAGTCAGATTGATAAATCAGTTTTCAACAGTTTCCGGATTATCGGACAAAAGAGGGTTTTATCCGGCCTGATAACTTTATATAAAGTATCTGTGCTGCCTGATGATCTGAATGATGTGATTACAAAAGTTCAGAATAATATGAGAAGCAGAATACTCTTTAAAAAGCAGGAGTTTTACGCGCATTTTTACAGGGGAGATGAACTGGTTATTGTCTATAAATACAGAGTATTTAATGTTACTACAGATCAGTCATCATGGAAAGAGGCGATTGTTTATGGAAAATCATTGAAAATTCCGGATAAACAGCTGGATTTTATACCCTGCAGGTTCAATGATGAATCATATTAATTGCAGAATTATTTTAAAATGAGTTCCGGTTGTTTTTAAAAAAATATAAACGAAGGTGTAATGGTCTATGATTCTTTCTGGTAAGGAAATACTGAACAAAATGGGGAAGGACATTGTAATCTCTCCTTTTGACGAAAAGAGGATTAATCCAAACAGCTACAATTTGCGGCTTCATAATGAGTTACTGGTTTATGAAAATGAAATCCTCGATATGAAGAAGGCAAACAGCGTCAAAACTGTTACAATCCCGGAAAATGGTTTTATGCTTCAGCCGGGCAAACTGTATCTGGGAAGAACACTTGAGTATACTAAAACAGACAAATATGTTCCAATGCTGGAGGGGAGATCTTCGATCGGACGTCTGGGGATGTTTATACATGTCACAGCCGGATTCGGAGATGTCGGGTTTTCCGGATACTGGACTCTGGAGATATTCTGTATCCAGCCGTTGATCATTTATCCCGATGTTGAAGTGTGCCAGATTTACTATCACACAATTGAAGGAGATTACGATAAATACTCAAGCGGAAAATATCAGGAGAACAGCGGCATTCAGCCAAGCTTGCTGTACAAGGATTTTCTTGAGAAATAAGACCGCCGCAATTCGTCCGGCAGCGGCCTGGACGCTGCGTTTCGTATCTTTGCACAGGCAGTATGTTATCTTAAATTGTTTGCCTGACTAATATAAGGAGGTAATATATATGGATAAAAAACAGATGATTAAGGAGTTTTATGAGAATATTGTTTCAAATAATCTTATAAACGAAATTGAGAAGTTTGTGTCTGCTGACTGCACTGCCAGAGTCGGAGATACTGTGATTCCGATCGGGCTTGATGGTATGAGGCAGCATATGATCGATGTCAGGGTTACTTATCCAGATCTCAGGATAAGGATTGTCCGTCAGCATGCTGATAACGATTTTGTCATTTCGGAGATAATTACCGAGGGGACTCATCTTGGCGAATGGCTGGGTATTAAACCCTCAGGTAAAAAACTGATTTTTACCGGAGTGAATATCGACAGGGTGATTGATAATAAAATTGTCGAGCATGGCGGTGCAGCCAATGTTTTTGATACATTCTGGTCTGAAAAAATTATTAAGGCTTATTCTTAAAAAAATTTAAAGAGATGGCGTTTTCCAAAAACATGAAGAATTTCAAACCGGTTGTTTTAAAGTTCGTATTCAGAATTAAAAAAAATTAAAATTGTCACATCATAAACTGCAGAAAAGACCCTGTCTCAACTTCTATCACAACCGGCTCAAGGCCGGTTGTTTGATGTACCGCACGATATTATTCCTTGACCGTTACAATTGACATAGGTGTTGAATCGGTGCTGACAGGGCTGCCGATGGCTGTTAACTCCCCTGTCGATGCATTGATAGTATAGGCCGAGATGGTGCTGACGGTGTAGTTTCCAACATAGGCGAATTTACCTGCCGGGTCGATGGTAACCGGACGGGGATATAAGCCGGTGCCGGCAGGGCTGCCGGCGGCTGTCAGCGCTCCGGTCGCGGCATTGATTGTAAATGCCCTGACTGTATTGGAGTCTAAATTTGTAGCATAGACGAATCTGCCTGTCGGGTCAACGGTGATTGAATAAGGATATGTACCGGCGCCCACAGCGCTGCCGGCAGCTGTCAACTCACCGGTAGTTACGTTGATAGTATAGGCCGAGATAGTGTGGTCCTCGAAATTTGCAACATAAACGAAATTCCCGGTCGGGTCGACAGTGACTGAATTAGGATGTGTACCGGTCCCCACAGGGCTGCCGATTGCTGTCAGCGCCCCTGTCGTTCCGTTGATTGAATAGGCCGTGACGGTATTACTGTGGAAGTTTCCAACATAGGCGAATTTGCCGGCCGGTTCGACGGTGATTGAATAAGGGATTGGACCGGTGCTGACAGGGCTGCCGATGGCTGTTAACTCCCCTGTCGATGCATTGATAGTATAGGCCGAGATGGTATTACTGCCGGAATTTGCAACATAGACGAATTTGCCTGTCGGGTCGACTATAATTGAATAAGGCGATGTATCGGTGCTGACTGGACTTCCGATAGCTGTCAAGGCACCTGTCGCGGCGTTGATTGAATAGGACGTGATGGTATTATCGCCGCGATTTGCAACATAGGCGAATTTCCCTTTCGGGTCGACGGTTATTGAATTAGGTAGTGAACCAGTGCTGACTGGGCTGCCGGCAGCTGTCAACTCACCGGTCGCGGCGTTGATTTTATAGATTGTGATTGTATCGGCGCCGGAATTTGCGGCATAGAGAAAATAATTTGACGGTTCAGGTTTTGTGCTGCTGCTGTTGCAGCCGGTGAGGACGAGGGCCGGCATAAGAACTGTTATTAAATTGAAAAAAAATAGTCTTTTCATCTCTTAAAACATCCTTTATTGTTTATTTTCAATATGGGAATTTATAACATGAACCATTAATAAAATCAATCCCTTTTCATTAATGCTTTGAATCAGACCCTTTAAATCTGTCAGAACAGCGCGGTATAATTTTATCTATAACATATTAAAATTTCTACCCTGTCCGAGCCGTTAATACCGGTACAGCGGCCATCTCTTTAATCAGGGATATTTATAGGCTTTACAAAAAACGCAGCAGGGTATTAAAAGATATCGATATTGATTCAGACATTTCAAATCGCGGTACAGATACATGACAAACGTAATTGAAAATCTATTAAAGAATTCAGGCCTGCCGGGTCCAAGAGGGAATCTGGAACTTCTGTATTCATTTTCAAAAAATGCAACAGAAAACGAAGTTGTTGAATGATTTTCATTTTATAACGATAACCTGCATAATTCCCCTGAAGAATTTGTTGTTATGTGCGGAATAGTCGGGTATTGCATTTTAAACAGAAATAATATCAAAAAAACTCTTTCGGCTGTAAGAAAATATGCATCTCATAGCAGCTGGAGGATTAGAGAATCAGTTGCTATCGGTATACAGGAAATTACTGAAAGCAATAAAGTAGAAGTTCTTAACAGTCTGAGGAAATGGATGGATGGTAATGATCTTGAAAAACGTGCCGTCGTAGCGGCTTTATGTGAACCAAAACTATTGAAGGAAAAACTGTTTGTTATTGAATTATTTGAAATGCTCACCATGATTACAATGTCTTTTGAAAAGGTCGATGGAAAACTTTCTGATAACCAGAATTCCTTACGAAAGACACTTGGATATGGATGGAGCGTCGCGATTGTTTCTCTTCCGGAGGAGGGCAGGACTGCTTTCGCGAATATCGCAGAATCTAATAATAAACATATTAAATGGATTGTGAAAGAAAACTTAGAAAAGAACAGATTAACTGTAATGGATAAAAAATGGGTTGAAAAGATGACCGCAGCCTTAATATAAGAAATCATATACTCTTCATCCTCCGACACTCGTTCGGGCTGCGGCTTGTATTATTCGGCTTCGCGGTCGGTAAGCGGAACCGGACTGCCGCACAATCCTAATTATAGTTGATATTTTATATAATACCTGTCTATATTAGTCTATCCGGAGAAAGTTTATGGATTTGAAACCCCTTAACACAAAACCCGGAGTGATCTTTGTCGCAGCAGCCCTGATGCCGGTTATTCTTTTTTCATGTTCAGTTCATAATACCATGGGTTATGAAACAAAAAATGTTGCGGATTATTTCAATCTTCTCTCTGAGCAGAAATTTTTAAAAGGGAGAATCGTTTATGATAAAGGAAACTATACATTAAAAATAGATGGTTGCTATGAAGGCGGTTCTCTCAATGTTAATCTATTAAAAAATTCTATCTATTATATGTTTACAGACCCCTGCGCGGGTCCGCCCCCGGTCTATTCTGTAACCCTGTTAATGGCCGTTTCAAATGATAAAACTGTTTACGTTAATATTAAAAGTGAGGAGAAAACTTTCGGCGATAAAGAGTCTGACTTTTTTAAATTTAACGGCGCTGTTTTTGAGAAAGTATCAATAAAGACTTTGCCCGCAGAGGTTAGTGAACGTTTCAGGTATTGAAAATATTCAGATTGCGTTTTCAGATCTGCACGTATATTATAAATTTAAAGGAGAATGATATCCATATTATGAAACATACACTGGTAAGCACTCCGTTAATTATAACTCTTTTGTATCTTTTTCTGCAATGCAGTTCTCCGGAAATTGTGAAGGTGAAGAATACTCTGATGCCGTTTGAGTATGTAGCTATAGATGATCTTAATACAATGATTAAGTCCGGTAATATCATAAAGACCCGGGTTAACATTAGAGGTATTGTAACACGGAAGTTCATCTGTCCTCCATGTCCCGAGGGATATGATTGTGAACAGTGCCCTCCGGATTACATTGTTGTATCTGACGGGAAAAGCAGCATCACAATTACCTGTCGTCCGGCAGCGTTCACTGAAAATGAGGAATACTGCTTCTCCCTTGAAAGAAAAAAATACCTGAACGGATTTCCATTTAATATTACCGGGTGGGAGAACAAACCGGGAAAGGAGTGCCGGCCATGTATTCAGGATTCCGGTCAATGAAAAATTTTTATCCATAAAGAGACAAAAATATGAGAGAAGAGATACTATTTAAAAACAGAACTGAGTTCAGAAAATGGCTCAAACAGAGAGACCTCGAATCTGAAGGTGTCTGGCTGATTTTCAGTAAAACAGAAAATATCAGATCTGTCACTGCCGGTGATGCACTGGAAGAGGCATTATGCTTCGGCTGGATTGACGGGCTGATAAAAAGTATTGATGATCAAAGGTATAAGAAATATTTTTCTCCGAGGAAAAAGGGGAGTAAATGGTCTGCAAAGAATAAAAAGCTGATCGAAAAACTGATAAAAAGCGGGGAGATTACAAAAAACGGATTACTGGTAGTTGAACGGGCTAAAAAGGATGGCTCATGGGATTCGAATAATGAAAATGAAATAACAGAAGAGAAATACCGGATATTCGAATCAAAAATTGCAAACAGCAGCAAAGCAGCTGCTAACTATCTTAAAATGCCGGAGTCAGTAAGAAAGCAGTTTGTCGGTCTGTATTTTGAACCAAAAAAGGAAGATACAAGAAACAGGAGATTATCTGAACTGATTAAACTGCTGGAAAGAAATATCAGACCTATGGAGAAGTATTCCGCTAAAGGAAATCCTGAATCTGATGGATGACATTAAGTTAAAGGCTTGAATCGAAATACTTTGCCAGGAATAATGCTGTTAAAAAAAATTTTGTCTAACCCTGTATACAGTAAAACATACTCCCCGCTCTCAATGTCATTTTATAATTTAAAAAATAAAAAAGTTCAGCATTATTACGGTTATTTTATTATAGAGAGACTTCCAGTATGAAAAATTATTAACAATGAAAACAGGAGAGGTTACTATGCAGCAGATTACTGTTAATCTATGGTTCAATTCTGAAGCTGAGAAAGCGGTGGATTTCTATACTTCAATTTTCCCCGGTTCAGTAAAGGGGAGGACTACTTACTATGGCAAGGCGGGATTTGAGTTTCACAATACCATGAAAAAACCCGATCTTGACGGATTAAAGAAAGCTTACGAAAGTAAATAGACGTTTAACAGCAGGTATGCGTATCGTCTTATACAGTTTTACAGACCTGAAAGCATAAGACATAATCACTCCCCGGTGCCCATTTTACAAAGAGATCGATATTAAAAATGTAATTCTCAATAAAAAATACAAAAAAGAAAATATATCCGCAGCTGTTGAAATTCAAATATTAAACTGTTATATTCTAGTAAAAACAGAAGACAGGCAAGAGAGTCTATTCAAAATTATATACGGATGCCGATGGGAACTGGAAAAAAAATATTATTAATTGATTATGACGTGGAATCGTTAAAAAACTGGAGTGAAATCCTTCGGCGTAACGGCTATAATATAATTTCCGCCGGTTCAGCAGAGGAAGCGTTTAAACAGGTAGATCGTGAAGAGGGGATAGATCTTATTCTTACAGATGTGTATTTCGTGTGCGGTATTGACGGCGTGGAAACAGTTGAAGGCATATTGAAAAAAAGAAATATTCCTGTTATGTTTCTGTCGGATCATACAGGGCCGGAATTTGTACAGAGAGCCGACCGTATTGATCATTGCGGATATGTAATTAAGAGTAACGGCGAAGCGGTTGCTGTTGCATCTATCAAAATGGCATTCCGCCTTAATGACGCCACTAACAGCATCAATACCCAGAAAGAGGAGATAGAGGCTGCAAATGAGGAGATGCAGGCCTCAATGGAGGAGCTTGAGGCCATAAACCTGGAACTTGTGGAAACACAGCGGGACCTGATCGAAAGCGAGATGAAATACAGGGGCCTGTATGAAAGCATCAGGGATGCTGTCGTGCTGGTTGATATGGAGGGACGGATTATCGATTCAAATCCGGCCTACCAGGAGATGGTTGATTATACAGCGGAGGAGCTTAAAAAGTTTTCATACCTTGATTTGTCAAATGACAGGTGGAATGTCAAAGAGGAGGAGATTTTAAAGAAGCAGCTCTTCAGGAGGGGTTATACAGATCTTTATGAAAAGGAACTGGTGCGCAGGGATGGGACACTTGTCCCGGTTGAGATAAGAAGATTTCTTATAAAAAACGATTCGGGTAAATATACTGCCGCACTGGGAATAATAAGGAATATCACTGAAAGAAAAAAGGCTGAAAGGGAGATCTCTGAAAGAGAGCAGAAGTTCAGGGCAATTTTCGAAAACACGCCGTATCCGGTTGTAATCAACAGGCTTTCAGATGGGGTTTATATAGATGCAAACATAAAATTTCAGGAACACACCGGTTTGAAAAGAGCTGATATCCTGGGAAAAACCGCGGGAGATATTTTTAAAATGCAGGACCCCTCAGATGCGGGAAGGATGATGGAGGAGTTCAATTCTACCGGCAGGATTGAGAATTTCAGTTTCGGTATACTTCAGGAAAGCGGCACAATATCTCACAATCTTCTGTCAGCTTATCCTCTGGAGATTAATGGAGAAAAGTGTATTGTTTCCATAACCTCGGATATAACAGACCTTGTCAACGCGGAACAGGCTTTGCGGAAAAGTGAATATGAATTAACCAGCCTTCTTAATGCCCTGCTTGTCGGAGTGGGGATGATTGTCGACCGTAAATTCTTCAAGGTTAACAGTTATCTTTGCAATCTTCTCGGATATCAGGAGAAGGAACTTGTCGGAGCTTCAACAGGAATAATCTATGTCGATGACGCTGAGTTTGAAAGGGTGGGCAAAGAGCTGTACAGCATGATGTTCAGGCTCGGGCAGGGGATAAGCAAGGCAACTATCCGCCATAAAGACGGCCATATACTCAACGGGCTGATAAGCCTCACTCCGATTGATCCCGAGAACCTCTCGGCTGGTGCATGCGCGACCCTGAATGATATAACAGCGCTGACCCGTGCAGAACAGGCCCTGCTGGAAAGCGAAGAACGGTTCAGAACAATGATCCAGAGTTCAACAGATATGATTTTCAGTGTAAGCAAGACCGGCCTGATTATGTACGAATCCCCGTCTGCATCGAAAATTCTCGGATATGAACCGGACCATTTCATCGGTAAATCCCCTTTTGAACATATTCATCCAGAAGACCGGGAGCTGACTATAAATGATATGAATGAGGTATATCAGAACGCCAACGACGGGCACCCCACTGTTTTCAGGATGAAGAGAGCTGACGGGAAATGGGTCTATATAGAAGCGGTGGGGAATAACCTGATAGATATTCCCAGCGTGAACGGAATTGTTATAACAGCGCGCGATATCACTGACAGAATCAGTTCGGAAATGGCGCTGCGTGAAAGCGAGCTCAGATTCAAGGCGATAATGGAACAGTCAACGCTGCCGATGCTGATTGTGGACCGTCAGGGTACAATGGTTGATGCCAACCAGGCCTGGGCGTACCTCTGGAATGCTGACAGAAATAAGGGGATCGGAAAATATAATATTTTTGAAGATACACAGAACCTGCTGTTAAAGCCTCTGTTTGAAAATGCACTTGCGGGGGAGCCTTCAGACTTCCCCGAGCACCTCTATAATCCGGCACTAATCGGACGTCCCGGAGATATGGTCTGGCTGAAGGGGAGGGCCTACCCGCTGAAAGACACGGCCGGTTATGTGACTGATGTTGTTGTTATCATGGAGGATATAACAAAAAGGAAAGAGGCCGAGGAAGCCCTCCGGCTGAGTGAAGAGAAGTTCAGAAACATTTTCAACAATATGACAATAGGATATTTCCGCACAGGGATGGACGGCCGGATTATTGATCTCAACCCTGCATGTCTCTCCATTTTCGGTTTCAGTTCCGAAGATGAAGCACGGATGATGCTGAATAACACAACCGAAGGTGTTTATGTGTCCAAAAGCGACTGGTTAATGGTCAGGGATAAAATTCTTTCAGGGGGACATAATTTTACCGGAATTATCCAGCTGAAAAAGAAAGACGGCAACGAATTCAGCGGGAGCCTAAATATGAGGATAGCAAAATCGGCAGAGGGCACCATGCTGTATATTGAGGGCCTTGTCGAAGATGTAACCAGTCAGCTTAAAACACAGGAGATGCTTATACAGTCTGAGAAGATGATTACAGTGGCCGGACTCGCTGCCGGTATGGCGCATGAGATAAACAATCCTCTGGGCATAATCATGCAGAACGCTGAAAACGCGGTACACCGTCTTATCGATGACCTTCCCGGCAATATCAATGCGGCCGCGGCGGCAGGAACAACGCTTGACAATATACGCGAGTATATCAGGTCAAGAAGGGTTGACCAGTATCTGACTTCCATCAGGGATGCAGGCGAAAGGGCTGCCAGGATTGTCGGCAATATGCTTCAGTTCAGCCGGGGCACAGAATCGAGGATAGCCTACCTGAGCATTAATAACCTCCTGGACAGGGCGCTCGACCTGGCATCAAATGATTTTGATCTCCGCAGAAAATACGACTTCAGGAACATTCGGATAAAAAAAGATTATGATTCACTCCCGGAAATTCAATGCGCGGAAACTCCTATAGAACAGGTCTTTCTGAACCTGTTTAAAAATTCGGCCCAGGCTATGAGCGGAGGCGGATCTGTTTCGGGAGAGACGCCGGAGATAAGTATCAAAACGGTTAACCTCGGGAACTCCATCCGCATTGAAATAGGTGACAACGGGCCGGGTATGGAGGAGTCGATAAGGAAAAGAATTTTTGAACCTTTTTTCTCAACAAAGGAACCGGGGTTAGGTACAGGCCTGGGGCTTTCAGTTTCATATTATATCATTGTGGACGGGCATGGAGGCACAATCTCTGTTGAATCCTCCCCCGGTTCAGGCACGCTTTTTATTATTACTCTACCTGTAAAAAGGGAGGTGTAGTGCATGACTACAAAACTTGTAATTGTTGATGATGAAGAATTTATCCGCCTCCCGATGAAGGATTATTTTGAAGACTGCGGATGGCAGGTCATCACTTTCAATTCTGCAGAGGAAGCGCTCGGTTTTTTTGAAACTGAAAGCGCCGATTGCGTGCTGGCGGACATGAGGCTTCCGGGGATGACAGGTATAGAATTTGTAATTAAGGTTAACATGAGGAACCCTGGGATGAGGTTTGTCATATACAGCGGAGCGATGGATTTTTCAATAATAGAGGAGTTGAAAACGGCGGGGGTTCAGAATTATTCAGTGGTCAATAAACCGGTATTTGACCTCAATGAGCTCCGTAAAGCGCTGGATGGAGAAAGGAAGGGGGCCTGCTGAATTCATGGAATATATCGGTAAGAATATTCTTGTAGTCGACGACGAAAGGGCTATAAGGGAATCCATTTCCGACTACCTGGAAGACATAGGCTGCAGTTCAGACATGGCATCCAACGGCATTGAGGCGCTGGAGAGGATTGAGAAAAAAAGCTATGATGCGCTGATTGTAGACCTGAATATGCCGGGCCTCGACGGATTCGGCGTTCTCGAAAAAATTGTTCCGCTTTATCCTGAAATGCCTGTAATTGTATTATCCGGTGTAGGTATCCTTGACAAGGCTGTTGATGCGATACGCAGGGGGGCCTGGGATTTTCTGTCGAAACCGATCGGAAGTTTTTCAGTTCTTCAGCTTACGCTTAACCGGGCCCTTGAAAGAAGCAGGCTCATTAAAGAGAACCGTCTTTACAAGGAACATCTTGAGGAGGAGGTGGTCAAAAAGACAGAACAGGTTCTGGAGATGAGCAGGTCTATCATCATGACCCAGAAGGAGATGATATTGCGTCTGAGCGATGTAGTGGAAACACGCTCCCATGAAACGGGAAACCATGTGCTCAGGGTCTCGGAGTATTCAAATCTTATGGCAACGATACTGGGGATGTCAGATGAACAGGTCGGAAATCTGAAGCTGGCTTCGCCGATGCACGATGTCGGAAAAATAGGGATCTCCGATCTGATACTTAATAAGCCGGGGAAACTGACCATTGAAGAATTCAGGCTGATACAGAACCATACTGTAATTGGATATAATATATTTTACAAATCATCGCTGCCGGTACTTCAGCTTGCGGCAGAGATTGCGCTTAATCATCATGAAAACTGGAACGGCGGCGGATACCCGAACAGGAAATCCGGAAAGGAGATACCTCTGGCAGCAAGGATAACCACAATCGTTGATGTATTTGATGCCATATCTCATTCAAGGGTATACAAAGAAGCATGGGATATTGACAGAACCTACTCCTACATAAAGGAAAACTCCGGTGTTATATTTGATCCGGAGCTGACGGAGATTTTTCTTGCTAACTTTGACGGGATACTGGATATATATAACGGGCTTGTCTAGCAGCCCCGTATCTTGAAAGATCAGCCCTCAACCTGTTCAACATATTTTCTGAAACACATTTTTTCTATATCCACCAGGCTACTGTATGCGTCAGTGAAGTCCTCCGCCCCTGTTGTAAAAAGCCCGTGTCCGTAGACTATCGCTCCACGGCCGGTCATTGCAGGGGGGAGAGTATTTGAAATTCCAAGAGGCCCGGTGCCGATCTCCCCTGTTACAACCGGTATATCTTCGATTGTACGGGAACTGCCGCATTTTATGTGACACATCCCCCTGTTCTCACAGCCGGTTTTGTCGCAGAGCATTGAGGTTATTACCGAGTACTTCGGGTGCCCGTGAAGTATTGCTCTTTTATCTGTGCGCATATAGATCCCTTTATGTGCAGAGAACTCACTCGATGCGGTGATCGCGTTTGTCGTAGAGTTGTCCAGGGGGCAGGGGTCTATGTACCCGTTAAGATCGTCCAGCGAGCTTCCGGTCTGGCTTATGTAGATCCGGTCTTTATATTTCAGCGAGATGTTGCCGAAAAACGAATCCACCATTCCGCTGTCGACTGTAAGTTTTCCGGTTTCGGCAATAGCGGCAATGACCTCTTCGTGCGAAGTGAACGGAGCTTTTATTGCCGGTTGCGGTTTAATTCCTGAAAGAGACTTCTCGTAGCAAGAGACCGCTTTCCGGTATATCGGTTCAGTTTCTCCGCCCATCGTAAGAATGTTTTTTCTGTGGTAGTAGTAGTCTGTCATAAACTTCACGTAGCATGAAAAGCATATCGAACTGAATGTCACAAAGGCCTGTTCGGGACTTACCATGCCGTATGTAACGATACCTCTGCCTGGGATAATCACCCCTTTTCTCTTTTTCAGCGCGCCGGTTATTCTGTCCGCTTCAAAGCCTGAAACTGCAGGTATGTCGTGCAGAAATGTTCTCGTTTCGGTATCCCCGGGGCGGATATATCCTTCACCCTTCAGCGCGTTAATCGCAAGGAAGTCTGTTATCGACCTGTACGGTTCATCTACGGGTGAAAAAAGTACGCTTGCGGCGCCGAGTTCGCGTAATACAGCATCAAGGATTCTTATTTCCGCTCTGCCGGAGCTCCAGTTTATCTCATCGTCGAATGTTCCGAATACAGGTTCGTCTTTAAAGCATAGTCCGGAAGTGACAAGTTTTTCAGAGTATTTTGAGATCAGTCTGTCCATTGAAGCCCCAGTTCATCGCTTTTCTCTTTTAATGGCTTCCCGTCGGCCGAGAGGCCCCTTATTTTATAATACTTTCTCCTCGCTTCAAGAAACTCATCCCTGCTGACCGGCGGTATTGATATCCCGTCGCCTGAGGTCCCGCCGGTAATGAAAAATCTTTCCGGGAGGTCATCGTCGTCCGCGGAAAATCCGTTCAGCGAGTTCATTATCCGTTCGTTATAGCAGATCCGTTCGCCGGCGGTAACCAGATCGTGGCCGGAAAGGGGTATTCCCGTGACCGCATGAAAAACCCTTGAGTACTCTTCAACCGATGCAGCACAGAAGATAAACCTGCATGAGACCAGGGAATCAACGGCGGCATTCAGGTCCTCTGCAAGCTTGATAATACGCGCCTTTCCGCTGAACGAAAATCTTTCTGTGGCAACAGGCTTGCGGAGTATTTCATGTGAAATCGGATATGCGTCCATGTGGCATCCCCCCTTTGCCGAAACGGCATAGGCAAGAGCAAGCCCGTATGCGCCCCTGGGGTCGTAGGCCGCTATGTCCAGTTTCTTTACAGACATCGAGAGTTCCGGTCTGCCGGCCATGGATGCGTACCGGAACGAGCCGGATTTCAATACTTCGCCATCGCCGCGTGACGCGGCTGTGTCATGGAGAAGTTTTATGAAATCGAAATCCTCGCAGGTCAGGCTGTTTATCTCCATATAACAGGCGATAGCCGATGCGGCGCTGATCGGGTCCATCCCGGTTTCGGCGCAGATCATGGAAGCCTCGATCACTTTATCGATGTCGCTGTTCCCGATAAGTGCGCTGAAATGCGACATCGTTTCATATTCAGGGATCACAACACCGCTGCTGCCGATCTTTCTGCACTGAATAGAGCATCCGGGGCATCCTGATTTTTCAGATCCGTATTTCAGCCTGAATGCGTGTGCATTCATCTTCCCGGCGTCATCGAACCTCGTCTTTCTGAAGTTGTCTGAAGGCATCATTCTTCTGCTGTGGATAAGGTCATAAAGGGCCCCGGTCCCGTACTCAGAGATGCCAAGTTCACCCTTAAGGAACGGCGAGGCCGAAACAAGCCTGTTTATATCTTCAGAGGCCGAGGCAAGTTCATCTGCGTCAAAGAGCGGTATTTCGCCTGTTCCTGAAACGTGAATATATTTAAGCCCCTTTTCTGCCATCACAAGGCCGAGTCCCCCTCTCCCCGCGAAAGAACTGCCGTCAAAGGAAATGCCGGCGAACAGCACGCCGTTTTCAGCTGCCGGTCCGGTAACAGCGGCGGAGCCGTACGGAGGGAGAGATGCGGATACTGCGGATCTGTTTTTTCCTTTTAGATCTGATGCGTCACTGAATTCAACAATGCCATTAGAGATCGAAATGCCGCAGAGGCTGCCGCTTTTCCCTGTAATAACAATCCCGTCCCAGCCGGCGCGTTTGACCATGGAACCGAAATTGCCTCCGGCAGATGAATGACACACAGTGCCTGTAAGAGGGGATATCGACATCACTGATAAAAGTCCGGAGGAGGGTGATGCCGTGCCGGCAAGAGGGCCGGTAAAAAAAATCAGATTCATATCCGGGGAGTTCCACGGTTCTGTACAGCAGGGCTTCAGATAGTAACCGGCGATGCCTCTCCCGCCGAGATATTCGCGGTAGATTTTTTCGGGGGGATTTATCGTCCGGGTTGATCTGTCCGTAAGATCAATATGAAGGACTCTGCCGGTCCATCCTGAAAGCGGAGGCATTTTTATCTATCTGCTTTTGACATACTGGTTACGGATTTCGGAATACTCGCTGAATCTAGAAGCTGAATAAATTGAAAATCTGTTTTTACCAAGGAACTTGGCTTCGTAAAGGGCGTCATCGGCTTTTTTCTGCAGATCTCTAAACTCCTGCTGAACGATACTGTATGCGTCAGATGAATCAATTTTTATGTTACAGGTGGTTATACCTGCGCTTAAAGTTGTATGAATTGTTTTTTCATTTTCGTAGCGGAAGCTTCTTTTCCGTGTTTCGTTAAGAATCTTGTCGACATAAACCGCGGCCCCTTTCTGGTTTGTGGATGGTAGGATTACGTCAAATTCCTCTCCTCCGAACCTTATTACATAATCTGTGGGGCGCGAGTTTTCCTTTATGATCGAGCTGACTGTTTTCAGAATTTCATCGCCGAGATCATGGCCGTATCTGTTGTTGAATTTGGAAAAATCGTCGATATCGAACCGTACAAAACCTATTTCAAGCTGCGGAATGCTGGTTTTATTCATAATACGCGAAGCTGTTTTTACTATGTCGGTCAGGTAGTTCTCATTGTATTTCAGAAGCCCTGTTTTTTCGTCAATATTGGCTTTTTCACAGAGAATCCTGTTCTTTTCAAGAAGGGAGTGGTATTCAAGCTCATTTTTCCATAATAATTCAATTAGAGAATCATTTACCGCATCGTTTTCCAGGAGCTCGGACATGATTTTAAGGGAATTTATCTGAAAATTGTCCAGTTTTATAGTCATTTGGCCTCTTTTTAAAGATTAAAACGGTTAAAATGCTGTTTATAAAGGATAAGTATTCAATAATAGAGTCTCAGTCAAGATTTTTATTGATCCGATAATAATTTTTAAAAGAGCTGTTGAATTACGAAATTTGACTTATTAAATTTAATTAAATGTCGATTAGAATAGCAGGTCTCAATTCCTGTTCAGGGAGGAACAGGTGACCGGGAGGTTTTCAATGAATAATCTCATGAAAATGGAGGATCGTGAGATACGGCAGGGTAAAATTTCCGGAGATACCGAAAAAGTCAATGAACTTAAAAAAAGGATCTCTGATGAAAAATATCTTGATCACGCAATATCAAAACTTGCCACTGATCTGTCTCATTATCTGACCAAATGACTGAAAGACTTGGTTTTAATGGTTAATGTAAATTTAACCAATCAAGTATTATGGTTGTCTTAAAAACCAGTAATACCTCCCCCTTGACGGGGGAGGATAGGCGGGGGTGGAAAATAATAAAAAATTATAATTCACCCTCCCCTTACCCCTCCCATCAAGGGAGGGGAAAAATTTATTATTGAAAACTCCAAATATTAAAAAACCTGAAAGAAGAACTGTAATGGCAGAAAGCAATTCCTACGAAACATTATTTTTGAACAGGACAATGAAGATATATTTTCTGGTCCTTTTTGCGGTAATTTTATCGTTTCTTTTTTATATATTCAGATTCTATATCTGGATATTTTTATACGCCCTGATTTTCTATGTTGCGCTGAGGCCTCTGCATGAGATACTGCTGAAGTATGTAAAAAAAAGGATCATCAGTTCAACGCTTATAATAATGTTTATTCTCTCTCTTGTTGTGATCCCGTCGATGTTTATGCTGATCATACTTTCAGAACAGATATATGACCTCTACGGCAGAATGCATTTTAACCTGAACTACGATTTTCTGAAGAGCCTTGGCAACCACCCGCTTGTTGACAAAACCCTTGCATTTTTTAACATCGAAAAAGCGGAGATGATATCGAGGATAGTAAGCTATTTCAAGGATATGTCGATGTCGGTTTTTGCAAGCATCACGTCGATAATATCTTTTCCGATCAGTTTCCTGACTCAGTTTTTTATGATGATGCTGATCCTCTTTTTTCTTTTCAAGGATGCTACAAATCTTGAAGGGACGGTCTACAGGATACTCCCTCTGCCCGATGATCTGGAGATGGATATAGTCAGAAGGCTCAAGGGTGTAATCTATGTTCTGATGCTGGGGAATCTTCTGATAATGATCCTTCAGGGTCTTATGGTCGGTATCGGCCTGTATATTGCCGGGGTCAGTACACCTCTGATATGGGGGACCCTTGCAGCTGTTCTCTCTCTTATCCCGGTTATCGGAACAACGCTGATCTGGCTGCCGGCCTCTGTTTATCTCTATTTCGCCGGGCATACCGGTATGGCGATATTTACAGCAAGCTGGTGTTTTTCATGGTACATGGTGCTTGAAAATCTGGTGAAGCCGAAAATTTTCGGTGAAAGGCTGAATTTTCACCCACTTCTTTTTTTCTTTCTTCTGCTTGGAAGCATCCAGGCATTCAATCTCCCCGGAGTAATACTGGGACCGATAATCCTTTCTCTTTTCTATTCGTTCTGGGAGATATACAAGGTCCTTGATGATTACATGCAGCATAAACGGACACTTAACAGGGATGGCAATTCCGCTCAGGGGTAGTTCTCAATTTTTTCTCTGAGCCTCCGTTCGAGAAACGGATCGGCTTCTCCCAGATGTTCAAGTATAGAATCCGCTTCGAGTCTGTACCTCGATATCTTTTCAGCTGACCAGTGCGCCGGGGGAGGCTGAAGGTTTGTTATGCGGTCGGCGAGTTTCACCATCCTCACCTCGCGCGGCTGGAGTTTTATCCTTTCGATGCTGTCAGCCATCTTCAGTTTTTTTTCAAGTTTTTCATCTTTTGTTAGTGCGAGCACACCCTCTGCTACGTTTTTACCGAAAATGTTTTGTATCTGTTCAAATGTTACTCCGGCGTCCTCTATTGTATCATGCAGCAATGCGCACTGTATTGCGAGGTCGGGGTCTTCTGTTTCATTCAGCGAGACCGCGGTCATAACCTCCATGCAGACTGAAGTAAGGTGTATAACGTAGGGGAGTTCCGTTCCGGGGATCTTCTGATCTCCGTGCGCCTCACCGGCGAAACGGAGCGCTTTCAGGTACAGCTCCTGCGACCAGATTTTTTTCTGTTTCATAGAGTTTCTCTCCGGATAGAATTTATTCCGGTTTGAACAGATTGTCAATCGGGAAAAATGTCCGGACACGATTTATATGATTAAAGGATTTACAGGATTGGTATATCGAAGGATTTATAATTTATTGATTCCACGGCATAATGGTTCTTATCCGTTGTGGTCCTGCGGTGATAATACGCGCCCTGAGCAGTTCGACTGCGCTCACTGACCACGGAGTCAAATCATTCGAGAGGTCATCCCCGCGAAGGCGGGGATCTGGTTTTTATATAATACTTACCATCGCAAGGGGGGTTCCCGCACCGCAATCGAACGCTTTTTCGGCATCCTGCCTGCGTTCGATACTAAGAACATCGTGTTCTGTCGCCTTATGCGTAACCCGGCGGCATGCTCAGGCGCCGTATGGGGCTGGCCACTCACTCGCCGCGGGGCTCGATCCTTTTCGTAACAGTAGAAATAGTGTTGTTAGTATATCTGTTAAAATATTTTAATCCGGCAGCTTAAAAGAAAACTTTCGGTTGGCTCGTAATGGCATCCGGCCCATACCCGCCTATGGGCAACATCCTATCACCATCGTAGACGGATATATTTAAAATTTCTAAAACCATGTCCGTGGTACATTTTTCTGATAAAAAACTTGACCTGTTTTCATAAAGTATTACTCTTACCGTAAGGAGTATTACTTTATGAAAATAACAAGAAAAGGCCAGGTCACTATCCCGCTGGAACTTAGAGAAAAATATCGTATTTTACCTCATACTGAGATTGAATTTAAGGAAAAAGACGGTAAAATATATATTGAAAAAGTTAAATCCCGCGATATCAATTCCAATCCTTTTGAAAAGGTTCGGGGAAAAGCATCTGCCGGTCTTTCTACAGAAGAGATCATGAAGCTGACAAGAGGCTGAAATGCAATCTACGCTTGTTGATTCGAATATACTGATAGATATTTTTACAGATAATCCCAGGTGGTCCGGATGGTCGTTAAAACAACTGGGCATGTTATCCGATAAATCAAAACTCTTTATAAATCCTGTCATATACACTGAAGTATCTATGGGATTTAAAGAGATTGAATCATTCAATAATATTTTAAAAACGCTTCCTCTGAATTATGAAGAGATCCCGATTGAGGCTTTATTTCTCGCAGGTAAAGCATTTTTAAATTACCGCAAAAATGAAGGAAATAAAACAACTACACTTCCGGATTTTTTATAGGAGCCCACGCTTCTGTAATGGGGTGGAGTGTTATAACACGGGATTCGAATAGAATGAAGTTTTATTTCCCTAAATTGAAAGTTATTTGTCCCTGAATTAATTGATACTGAAACCGGTATCAATATACATAAAAATCCCCCAAAGTCAATGCAGCGCCTCTTTCTATCATCGGAAATACCCGGAAGCAAGAAATAATATTTTTATCGCTACTTCACCGCGTCAACAGCCTTCTGAACCAGTTCCTGGTTAAAGCCAAGTACAACCCTGTTCCCTATAACAAATATCGGAGTGGGAAACGGTTCATCCTTCCTGCTGTACTTCTCCTCTTTTCTGTAATAGGGGAGATTTTTGTTTTTATAATATTCGTAAACGTCCCTGCGGTAATAGACAATATTTGATGTTCCGGTTTTTTTCGCTATTGATGCACACATCCCGTTAAGTATGTTGATATTCTTTGATATGACCTGGTTATTTTCATCAACTATCCTGTAAGGGACAAATTTCAATCCGTTATAAGTCCATGAAGACCCGTCTTTAATACCCTGGGGTTTCTTATAAAAGTCCTGAGCTTCTTTACACGCGGAACAGTTCTGCGCCCAGAAGTAGTAAACTGTTTTGTCCGGGGCTGCATTCAGTAAAAATCCGGCACCTGTAAAAAAACTTAAAAATACTACTACTGATAATAAAATTTTTTTTGTCATTTTCTATTCTCCTTTAAGAAGTTCTGCTCCCTCTTTCCAGCCGGCAGGGCACATTCCGCCACCCTTTCTTACAGCAATTGCCGCATCCAGTTTCCGGAGCAGATCACCCGCATTCCGTCCCACAGAACCGCTGCTGTATTCCGCCGCGACAATTATTCCATCTGGATCAATGATATATGTAGCCCGGATGGCCGTACCGCTGTTTTTATCATATACCAGCATGCTGTTGCTGAAGCTCCCTGATCTGTCCGAGAGCATTGGAAATTTTACGTTTTTCAGCAGAGCATTCTCTTTTACCCACGCTTTATGCACATATGCCGAGTCGGTGCTTATACTGAAAATTTCTGCTCCAGCCTCTTTAAAGTCAGGGTAATAATCCGTGAGTTCTTTCAGCTCGGTAGGGCAGACAAAGGTGAAATCAGCTGGATAGAAAAAAAGGATGATCCATTTGCCTCTGTAATCTTCAAGATTAATTGTTGTAATATTTTCATTATAAAAAGCGTCGAGGGTTCTGAACGGGATCGATTTCCCGATAACCGGTTCCCCGGCGCGGATCATCTCTGCTGATTTGAACGATTTTGAAACTGAATATGCTGCCGAAGCGGCAAGGAAGAATATGATTAGAAAAGAAATTCTGGTTTTCATTTAATATCTCCACGACTAATTAATTTACTATTATGAATGAGAAAAAATTATAAACTGTCAAATAAAAAATGGCTTTGTTTTTATATAGTGCCCGGCCTGACGGCCCTTAACCATTGCCATACCCGCCTCTGGGCAACATCCGTGTTGCCTCCTTTTAATAGTCATGGTTGAAACTTTATATTTGATAAAGAAAGATTACAAAAATAATATTTTGTTGAAAAATATAAAATAATAACACTGATAAGCAATTATAAATATCTGTAGGAGATAATTATGAAGAAGTTGTTATCGATAATCTTAATATCATCATTTGGTTTTGGCTGTTCCGGTGGTAAATGTGTAAAAGGTAATTGTATTAATGGTCAGGGCAAAATGGTTTTTGAAAATGGTGATGAGTATGAAGGGCAATGGAAAAATAGTAAACGTAATGGTTCTGGAATTTTTAGAGGTTCAACATTTTATATTTATGAAATAAATTTGAAAAATGGGGAAACGTATAAAAACGTAATATTTAAGGTTCCAATAGGATTTAAATATGAAGGAGAATGGAAAGATGGCCGCATGAATGGTTGTGGTACTATGACAAATGATTATGGTGAAATTTGGGTTGGGCAGTTTATGGGTGGAAATTTTTTTGGAAATGGCATGATAACAACAGAATCCGGCAGGTTTGAGGGTCAATATAAAAATGGTTCAATGAATGGAGAGTGTATAATAAACTGGTCAAATGGAAATAAATTTATCGGCGTGTTTAAAGATAATGAAGCAAACGGTCATGGTACATTAATATATGCAAATGGGGACAAAATTGAAGGCCAGTGGAAAGATGGCAGTAATTATACCGGTGAATATGAAGATGATAAACCGCACGGTCGGGGTACGATGGTATGGCCAAGCGGCAGCAAATATGCAGGTCAATGGAGAGGCGGAAAAGAAAATGGGAATGGCTCTCTTTTTTTATGGAATGGTATAAGGTATGAGGGCCAGTTTAAAGATAACGAAGCAAACGGACAAGGTACAATGATATATGCAAACGGTGAAAGAATTGAAGGCCAGTGGAAGGATGGCAGTAATTATACCGGTGAGTCAAAAGATGATAAACCGGAGGGCCATGGTAATATGATATGGGTAATTGGAAACAGGTATTCTGGTCAATGGGAAGACGGTAAACAAAACGGAAACGGCGTTATGATATTTGCGAATGGTATCAGGTATGTCGGTCAGTTCAAGGATGGTTCTTTACATGGTCAGGGTACTATGACATGGCCAAATGGCTTAACAAAAAGCGGCAAATGGATTAAAAATACATATCAAGGTAATTCTAGGTAGCTTGAAAAGTTTGGTATTAAATTCTTTATAATTTAAATCCTTAGAGTATCATGGAAGTACGCTATCACGCAACGCAAAGACCAAAGGAGCGGACACGATGTCCGCGACGGGGAGTGGAGGCAGGATGCCTCTTCACGACCCTTCAATATGATTAATTTGATCACAATAAAGATAAGTTAATACCAGAACACAAATTCATTAAACAGAAAGAGAGAACTCCATGTAAGCCCCGCGGCATCTGAGCGGTAAGGCACTCCGCCGTCTGAGGAGACGGGGGGTTCTGCAAAGGGGTGCCCGGCTGCACCCCTTGCGATGATAAGTGTTATAAAAAAACCATTACGGCGTTCAGCCGTATAAACCCGCAACGGCAGTCTGCCGTTAAATCACTGTTGGCAAAGAAAAAAGCATACCCCGGGCGTTATGACGCCTGAAAGATTTTCTGCGGCTGGTAGCCGAAAAACACACAGCGGCGTTCAGCCGTATAAACCCGTAGCGGCACTCTGCCGTTAAATCACTATTGGAAAAGAAAAACGCATACCCCGGGTGTTATCACACCTGACAGATTCCCTGCGACAGAACAGGACAACCCGGTCAGCTTTAACTCCAATCATCTCTATAGCGGTGCAATTCTAATAATTCTCTCCAGAACAGCGGAGACTCAGAGATAAAAACTCCAATTTTATTGTGTCATAAATGGCACATATATCAAAAATGTATAAAAAAAAATTAATAATTTGACACAGATTATTGAAATGTTAATAATAACATGTCCATGGTATATATATATAAAAGAAAGAAATATTTTACATTTTGTGTTCTTTATAAAAATGCGTATAAATAAAATTTAATATATACAAATTTATCCAGGAGGATATTCATGCCTGTTACAAGAAGAGATTTCCTCAAGCTGTCGGGTGCGACGGCTGCCGGGGCTTTTTTAGGGGGTACATCCTTTCTAACCGGCTGCAGCCCAATGCCGGACAAGCTTAAAGGTACAAAAGAGAGCACTACAATATGTCCCTACTGCGGTGTAGGATGCGGACTTATTGTTGCAGCCCGAAACGGAAAGATTGTGAACATCGAAGGTGATCCGGAACATCCTATCAACAAAGGAAGCCTCTGCGCCAAGGGAGCCGCTCTTTATCAGATAGCATCGAACCCGATCAAGAGAAGACTTGACAAAGTTCAGTACAGAAAACCTGGCGGATCCCAGTGGGAAGAGATCTCATGGGAGAAAGCTTTTGAAATGATGGCTGAAAGAATCAAGGAAGCAAGGGACAAAACCTTTATTGAAAAAGAGAATAACGTTACAGTCAACCGTACTGCGGGTATAGTTGGACTCGGCGGAGCGGCTCTTGACAATGAAGAGTGCTATGTATGGTCCAAATTCGCACGTTTAATGGGTATCACATATCTGGAACACCAGGCCCGAATTTGACACAGCTCCACAGTTGCCAGTTTGGCAGCTACATTCGGCCGCGGCGCAATGACAAACCACTGGATTGACATCCGTAACGCAGACGTAGTTTTTATCATAGGAAGTAACGCAGCAGAGAACCATCCGATATCTTTCAAATATGTCCTTGAGGCGAGAGAAAGAGGCGGAAAACTGATCAATGTAGATCCTCGTTTTACTAAAACATCTTCACTGGCCGATCTTTACGCTCCAATAAGACCGGGAACAGACATAGCATTCATGAACGGTATAATCAACTATGCCCTCCAGAATGATTTTATTCAGAAAGAGTATGTCGTTGAGTACTCAAACGCATCATACCTTATCAATCCGGCATTCACATTTAACGACGGTATCTTCTCAGGTTATGACAGCGGCAAGAAAACCTATGTTAACGATACATGGAAATACCAGCTTGATGACAAAGGGATTCCGAAGAGAGACAAAACTCTGAAAGATCCTAACTGCGTATATCAGCTGATGAAAAAACATTTTGAAAGATACACTCCGGAAAAGGTAAGTGCGATTACAGGATGCTCTGTTGAATCATTTAAAAAGGTTGCCGAGCTTTACACATCGACCCACAAACCGGATAAAGTTGCTACAATCATGTACGCTATGGGAACTACACAGCATACTATAGGTGTACAGAATATCAGAACATACTCGATTCTTCAGATACTGATGGGTAACATGGGTATGGCCGGCGGCGGTATTAACGCCCTCAGGGGAGAATCAAACGTTCAGGGTTCAACAGACCATGGTCTGCTGTGGCATATAATCACAGGTTACCTTGAATCACCTAAAGCAAAAGACGTAAATCTTGAAACATATATCAAAAACTATGTGCCGAAAACAAACGATCCTCTTAGCCTTAACTGGAACCAGCACAAACCGAAATACCTGGTCAGCATGCTGAAGGCATGGTATGGCGACGCTGCGAAGAAGGAGAACGATTTCGCATATGATTATCTCCCGAAAGCTCACAAACCGGTTCCTTACATGACAATGTTTGAGGATATGTACAAGGGACAGCACAAGGGCGCGATCTTCATGGGAACAAATCCCACTGTAGGCGGACCGAACACAAACCTTATTCTGAAGGCCGTTGAGAAACTCGACTGGATGATCTGTGCTGACCTCTGGGAAACAGACACTTCTATTTTCTGGAAGAGAAAAGGGGTTAATCCTGCGAGCATCAAAACCGAAGTCTTCCTTCTCCCGATGGTTTCATCTGTAGAGAAAGAGGGAAGCGTCTCCAACTCCGGAAGATGGACACAGTGGAGATACAAGGCGCAGAAGGGACCAGGAAACTCAATACCGGACCTCGACCTTATAGATGAGCTTTTCCTCAAAGTAAAAGAGCTTTATGCGGCTGATGTGAAAGCCGGCAAAAAAGTCGCGTTCCCTGATCCGATACTTAAGGCAAACTGGAACTACAGGCATCCAGGCGAGAAAGAAGCTGATCCGCATATGGTTGCGAAAGAGATCAACGGATACTATGTCGGCAAAGACGGCAAACGCGGCAAGCAGATAGAAAACTTCCTCAGCATGAAGGACGACGGTTCAACAGCGAGCGGATGCTGGATATACTGCGGTTCTTACAATGAAGACGGAAACATGATGGCTAGAAGGGGCCTTAAAGATGCCTCTAACAAGATTGGTATGTATCCCGAGTGGTCATGGACATGGCCTCTTAACAGAAGGATCATATACAACAGGGCAGCCGTAAACAGAAAAGGAGAACCCTTCGATCCTAAGAGATGGGTAATTAAATGGAACGGTTCTGAATGGAAAGGTGATGTTGTAGACGGCGGTGCTAAATTCGGTCCCGCCCAGAAGAATCCTTTCATAATGAACGGAGAGGGTGTTGCAAGACTGTTTGCTCCGTCTCTTAATGACGGACCTCTTCCAGAGCATTTTGAGCCTCTCGAGACTGTGGCAAGGAATTTAATGAATTCACATCAGCTGAATCCTGCAGTTTCGGTTCTGGACACAATGAAGGCGACTATCGGAACTACTGCAAGATATCCGTACATCGGAACAAGCTACAGGGTTGTAGAACACTGGCAGGCCGGTGCGATGACAAGGAACCTGCCGTGGCTTACTGAACTTGTACCTGATATGTTCTGCGAAATAAGCCTCTCGCTTGCGAAAGCAAAAAATATTAAAAACGGCGATAAGGTAAAGATCAGTTCAGCCAGGGGTACAATAGAATCATATGCCCTTGTTACTGACAGGGTTCAGCCTTTCAAGGTTGACGGTAAGATGGTAGAGATGGTTGGTATGATCTGGCACTTCGGCCAGGGTTGTGCTGAAACCGGAGATTCCTGTAACACTCTCACACCTTCAGTCGGCGATCCGAATTCATCAATACCGGAATACAAGGCATTCCTTGTAAACATCGAGAAGGCGTAAGGGGGTAGAATATGTCAGAAAAAGCGTTTTTAGTAGATACATCAAAATGCCAGGGATGCAGAGGATGCCAGGTTGCATGTAAACAGTGGAACGGCCTCCCTGCGGAGAAGACTGAATTTTTCGCGGGCCCGGAATATACAAACCCTAAGAAACTTTCAGCTAAAACATGGAACCATGTCGTATTCTTCCCTATAGATAGAAGCAGTGCTGAGCGCCCGATATGGACAATCATGCACAAGAAGTGTTTTCACTGTGCCAACGCCAACTGTTTGAACGTCTGCCCGGAGAAAGCGATCTATAAGAAAGACGACTGGACAGTGATTGACCAGGATAAATGCATCGGCTGCGGAGCCTGCGTGAATGCCTGTGTTTATAAAGTTCCCGAGCTTAGCGAAATTGATTATGTCAACGACGCGGGACAGAGAATTTTAAAAAGGGCGAAATCCCACAAGTGCAACGCCTGTACACTGAATGAAAGGGAGATCCCGGCATGCGTTTCTGTATGTCCATCCGGATCTCTCAGCTTCGGATACAGACTTGATCTGATCAAAAAGGCCCAGGAGAGAGTAAAGACTCTTAAGGCTGAGGGTTTCCCTCGCGCGAGCATCTACGGACTCGAGCAGTTTAAAGGTCTTGGCGTTATCACGATACTGAGGGACGGACCGGAGAAGTACGATCTGCCGCTGAATCCTGCAGCTGTCGATGTGACACGCGCCGAGTCTACAAGAGATATCTACGCGCTGCTCTCAACATTCACAATGGGTATACCCACACTGAAGAGAGCCGCTTACAGAATATCAAAAACAATGTCGAAAGACGCGTAACAGGTTTTAAAAATATAAAAATTCACATAAGTGGATTATGGATATATAACTCAAGGCCCGCCGAATGGCGGGCCTTTTTTATCTAAAGATGCCCTCATCCCCCGGCCCCTTCTCCCAAAAAACGGGAGAAGGGGAGTATTATACATAATTTGGAATCAAAGTATTTTTTATAATTTATAAATTGAAGAAATTAATTAAAAAATGTTTATAGCACAACCAGAAGGAGCGGGCACAATGTCCGCGACGGCGAGTTTGGCAGGATGCCATTGCGAGCCTTAATAAAGATATGTCGAAAGCGATCACAATAGTTTAATTAATATTTTAAATTCATTAAAACTGAGGATACCACGTCACTAAGGCTGCCGCCGCTTGAGGCGATGGGGTCGAGGGGTGAAACCCCCGCGACTTTTTCCTTCCCCGCTTTTGTGTCGGTACAAAAGCGGGGTATGATGGATATACTAAAAAACCGGTCCCGGACGATAGTCCGGGTTTATTGACGGCAGTAAGCCTTGTAAACCCGCAACGGCGTTCCGCCGCAACAAAAACCTATTCCATAACCGCCAGAACCCTGCAGGGTGATCCGCTGACGTCTGTAAGCCTCAGCGGAAGCGCGATAATAAAGCCGTTCCTGTTTATAATCTTCGCGCTGTCGAGGTCGAGATCCTCAACAAGATATCTCCCCGAAGATAAAAGCTTTTTATGAAAGTAGAAATTCTCTCTGCCGGAAACTTCACATTCACCTGCGAGAACCCATAATTTTGCTTTCAGTGAAAGGAGGGCGGCAAAAAACTGATCCGTGATAACGGCCTTCCCGCTGCATGCATTAAGAAAAATAACAGATTCATTGTTGTAACTTGAGGTTACGTCTGCGGGGTCATTTAATCTGTTAAGGTCGATGTAGAAATACCGTCCGAACATATCGGTAGAGTCAAGGGAACCGATTCCGGCTCCCTCATGTACAAAATGCGACGGCGCGTCTATATGTGTGCCTGTCTGCGTGCCGAACGTGATCTCTGAAACGGAGAACCCCTTTTCTTCAACAGTACACCATTCGCGGATCTTCAACGCGGGATCGCTGTACCCCGGTTCACTGTATACAGGCAGTGAGCTATCGATCTTTTTTGTGAGATCGATCACTCTCCCCTTTTCATTTTTGAGTTTTTCAAGTTCTGTAAAAAGCGTGTTTATATTTTTCATCTTCATTTCCTGATACAAAATTGTTGCAGAGATATGCCGTTAATAGCCTGCGCAGTTTATTATAAAATATGTTTTTTACCGGAAGTCAAAAAGAAAATTTTTATAATACAAACCCTCACTTTGATGCAGGCGGAGAGAGAAGGCTCGAAATGCAACGATCTGCGGGTCAGGGCACTTAAACATTTAATAAATTTATTTGACAAAAGAATTTTTATAAAATAGATTACATTTATAATAACTGTTTATGTCGTATTATATTTTTCAGTTTAAAACACACTGTCTGTTTAATCTACTTAAGGAGAAACTGATGAAAAAGTTTATCTATACCATTTCTATAATTTTACTGGGTCTGCTTCTTCTGCAGGGATGCAAAAAAAGCGACAAACCCGCAATGCAGGTTGCTCCGGGGGATATTATAAAATATGCTAAGTCATCTACAACAGCCTATAAAGAACAGGAACTGAAGACATGGGGTGCGACTCTGTCAAAAACGGAACCGGTCAAGCTTGTTGAGATGCTGAATGTCCCGGTTAAAAATGTCAGCACCGAGGTTGCGAAGGTGAAACTCTCCGATAACACGGTGCTTTTTGTTGCAGCGAAAAATCTTGCCGATAAACCTGTAGTCTTTATCGAAGACACAAAGGCATATGTCAGGAACAACGCTTCAAGCAATGTCTTCGCGATTATACCTAAGGGCACAATAGGTTTTGTTCTTCAGGAGAACGGGGCGTGGGTGCAGGTCTACGTCGGACAGATCGACAACAAATGGATTACACAGCAGTGGGTAAGCGGAGGCTTCACGACCGAAGAGGTGCGTGTACAGGAGGGTAAGCTGTACGAGGAATCTGCCGCTATCTATAAAAATGCATCATCGAAACCGGATCAGAAAAAACAGGCTGAAGCGAATCTTAAAGACCTGTCATCCGGAAGCGGTATCTTTGCCGAAATGGCAAAAGGGGTTCTCGGCATTTCAGGGACAGGAGGCTCGGCGTCGACTGATACAAACAGTGCGTCGGGTGACACGGTATCTCTTGGAGAGGCCACAGTAACGGCTGCGGCGGGACTGATCCTGAGGGAACAGCCGTCTACAACAGCGAAAGCGATAATAGTAATCCCGGACGGGAATACTGTGAAAATAACGGGTAAAGGCACAACCGAAGAGACGATCGCGGGAAAAACATCGGTGTGGTACATGATTGAATGGAACGGAAGCAGGGGGTGGGTTTTCGGCGGATTTCTGGCGTTTTAATCCTGACCTCTTCCGGGGGTGTAAGGGGCGCAAGCCCCTTAAGGCCCTATTTATCTTTGAAGCAGTATTTACATCCCATGATTAAAATCTTATACTCGGAGTTGTCCTTTATCTTCGTAGCGTAAAGCCCTTCATATTTTGTCAGCTCAGATCCGCAAAGAGGACAGATCCTCGATCCCGGAGGCACCTTGAACCTCCCCCGGAAGCCTATTGTATCAGGCTCAATATTCTGTTTAACTGATTTATCGTGATTTTTTCTGTTCTGTTCCCCCGAAGGGTTATGGATCCTTTTCATCCCTTCGGAGACTGCCGAGAGGACATACAGAAAAGCGGATATTCCGATCGCGAGCCCCAGAATAAATATGAAGATGTTCATTTTTGATCTCTCGGTTTTACTATAAAATTAATCATGATTGTTTCGCCTGACGGAGGATTCAGGGTATAGTCGCTGCACACATGCAGTATATCATAACCCTCTTCATCGAGTATCTTTTCAATTTCATCCTGCCGGTAGATCTTCTGTATATGCTCTTCGTTAAAAACACGCCCGTCGCTGTATTTGATAGAGAATGATGAAATGATATGCTTATTCTCCCTGTCGTAAACATTGCTCCATTCAATATTCATGCCGCGTGTTTTATAAAAAGAAGTTTTATTGTTAAAAAAACGGTCTATGTTATGTTCCGTGGTGATGTCGAACATGAATATGCTTTTATCGTGCATAACGTTCTTCACGCACCGGAATACGGCGCGGACATCGTCCGTTGTCAGCTGATAGTTCATCGTATCGTGGACGCTGAAAATGAAATCGAATTTCTTTTTAAAGTAGAAATTTCTAATATCGGCGCAGATAATCCTGAAACTTCTGAATGCCCTTGTCTTGGCAACCCTGAGCATGTTCAGCGAATTATCCACCCCGAATATTCTGAAATTGTCAGCGGAAAATTTTGCTCCAAACTTGCCGGTGCCGCATCCGAGCTCCAGAACTGTTTCCGGTTTCTCTGCGTATATGGTCATTACCCCGCGTATAAAACGGTACCACTGGTCATAGTCGACGTGACGGAGTATATAATCGTAGGCTTCCGCTATACCGGTGTACGGTTCTGATTTCTTCAATTTCTGTACCGTTCTCTTTCCGTGATGTATGTTTTTTAACTGTTAAGTGTCGATGTCTTCCCGTTTTACCGGGGACAGGACTGGTACAAATCCGACATCGGATATACAAAAACTGCTGATGCCGGAAAAGTCAATAAATTACTTGAGCAGGATTTTTTATTTTCTGTCGTTGATCAATGCATCTGCGTTTTACGGATGTGCCTCAATCTTAAAAGGGTCTTTCTGAAGTCCCGCCGCCGGGCCCGGGGGAGAGGAATATTATCCGTCGTTCGGGGAATTAATTAGGCTTGACGGCTATATTCAGGCAGGTTATATTACGGACTTAAAATTATTTTTCATTACAGAATCTACGGCGGGTTAACGTGAAGATAATAATCGGGCATACCAATATGGACCTTGACTGTATAGGATCAATAGTGCTGGCGAGGTACCTTTATCCAGATCATATACCTGTTGCAAGCAGACTTATACATCCCGCCGCGAAAAACCTTGTGAATCTGTATCAGAACCATCTCAATTTCAAGACCGTAGATGATATAAAAAACGGGGAAGTGGACAGAGTTGTAATTGTAGATACAAGGTCGAGGTCCAGGGTGGCCGAGTATTTTGATGCAATGGGTTCCGGAGTGAAGGAGATTGTAATCTACGATCATCACTCGTCGGATTCCTGCGACTTCAACGATGCCGAGCTGCACGAAGGGGATTTCGGCTCAAACACAACAATGATCGGTCTTGAGCTGATAAAGAACCGTATATCAATATCTCCGAAAGACGCGACTATTGCACTGACCGGCGTCTACGCAGATACAGGCAACTTCACTCATGACAATGTCCATGAGGATGATTTCCGGGTTTCGTCCTATCTGCTGAAAAACTACGCCGATATAAAGCTTGTGAACAATTTTCTGAAATCACTGAGAGAGGATTACCAGGTATCGCTCTTTCATGAGATAATGAATACACTCGTCTGGCAGGACATCAACGGGCACCAGATTGTGTTCAGCTATTATTCAATGGACAAACAGGCCTCAGGTCTGGCTGCGGTTATCGAAGAGATCTTCAATATAGAAAAACCGGACGCGATATTCGGTGTTTTCCATTTTGAAAAACCGGGGAGCACTGTAATTATCGGAAGGAGCGGAAAAAGCGTGATCGATCTGATCGAGATACTGAAGCCGTTCGGCGGAGGGGGGCACGCGAAGGCCGCATCAGCGCTTGTAAAACAGGGTGAGGGGAGAGACGTTTTCAGAAGGCTCCTTGAAATTCTGTCCAGCAGGCTCCAGCATGCGGTAACAGCGGAAAATGTGATGACGAAAGAGGTCATCACCGTAAGAGATTCATGGACGCTTAAAGACGCGTCTATCTTTTTTGAGGAGATGGATGTTTCCGGGGCACCGGTTCTTAATTCTGATAATGAGCTCTGCGGAATGCTGACGCTGAGGGATATCATGAAGGGGAGAAAGAAGGACCAGATGAACGCGCCGGTAAAGGCATACATGAGAACAAAACTTATAACATGCGATCCGGGCGCCAACATGAGAGAGATAGAAAACCTGCTGTTCATCAACAGCATCGGCCATCTGCCGGTCATTGACGGCGGAAAACTGGCCGGGATAATTACAAGATCAGATCTGCTGAATGTTTTACAGAAGATCTGATCAGACTGTCTCCTCCGCCTTTTTAAGGAGGTCCTTTGAGCTCTGAAGTATATTGTTGGACGATCTGGCAAGGTCTGAGATCTCGGTAACCATCTCGCTTACAATTTCGTTAAGGTTTTCTAATGCATTGCTTGTATTTTCTATAGCGGTCTTCTGTTCATTTGTACCGGACCCGATAGAACGCGCAAGTTCAATATTTGTCTCCATCTGCCTTATGATCGAGTTGATGTATTTCTCCTCTATCATAAGGGAATCCTGAAGTATCTTTATGTTGTCTGTGCTTCCGGACATCGCGTTTATCATCTCCTTTATCATCGAAGATGAGTCTTTAATTACCGCTACGCCCTTTTTCGTGATAGTGTTGTTCAGCGAAAGGACCTTTTCAATCTCCTTTATACTCTCGGTGGTAAGGAATGCGAGCTTTCCGATTTCATCTGCGACAACGGCGAAGCCCTTTCCATGTTCTCCGGCACGCGCTGCCTCAATGCTTGCGTTCAGCGAGAGGAGATTTATTTTATCGGCGATGTCGACTATGATCGAGACTGTTTCAGAGATCTTGCCGCTCTGCTCCGCCATTGTGTTCATAGTGTTTTCAACATCGCTGAGTTTTGTGTTCGCATCGTTGGTTTTTTCCGAGATAGCGTTAAGTCCCGTATACGTGGAGTTAAGATTAAGCTTTGTTTCATTCTTGATGTTTTGAAAGTCGTTGACGATGTCATCCATCTTCATGTTTCCGTTAATCTGTTCAAGGGTAGAATTGTGTATGCTCTCGGCTGACACGCGCAGCTCTTCCAGTGTTGCCGATATCTCTTCAAAGGTCGCGGCCTGGCTCTGCATCTTTTCGTTGAATTTTACCACAAGGCCGTTCTGTGAATCAACTTCATTCAACAGTGTGGCGACGCTGTCCTTTGTTTCAATGTTCAGGCTGTGCATCTGGCCGATTCTTTTTTCTATCTCAAGCTTCTGCTCGGTTGTTGCAGTTACATATGTGTTTATCATTACTATCCATCTATATGTGACAAAGGAGATGATGAAGGCTGCTATTATCATGAATACTTCGCGGCCTGGGATTACCCCGAGGTAACTTTTACCGTCAACCGTCATATCCCATGAATAGACAGCGCCGTGGTTAAGGGCATAATAAAGCATAAAAGACCATAATGCTATTGTGACAGACGAAACAGTGATAAACAGTTTTTCTCTGAGAAAGAGACACGAAAAAAAGACCATCAGTATGATAAGTATTGAACTGTTATATGACAGCAGCGTGAAGGTCCATCCGAAAGCCTTTACATATTTCAATTTCTGGAGAAACGGCATCGATATCGTTATGATGGAGAGTATCCATGGGACTGATATGGAATCTTTTTTATGTTTTTTCAATCTGTAGTAAATGAAAGAGAGGGTGATACAGAATATGCAGACAAGCATTACCTGAACAAGTTCGGCGATCGGGACATGTGCTGCTATAAGAAAGCCCTCCGCGGTACACAGAGTAAGAGTAAGAGCAATAAAATAGGCAAAAGCCATTTTAATATCCAGGGCTTCTTTAGCCGTGTATTTCTCGCCAGTCATAGTCGTTCCCCTTAAGTTTTGGTAAGTCTTATATATATTTTTTTTTATAACAGTTGTTCGTATTTTCATACGATGGAAAAAAAAGTAAAGCGAATTATAGGCATATTTTCCAAGGGAAACATGAAAAATTATTATTTTCAGATTTTTTTGCAAAAAAAGACAGCCCTGGGAGGGCTGTTTAAAGTTTGTCGGTTTTTTATGAGGATTTGATTATGTTATACAAAAACATTTTCAGATATTTCCGTATAACAGAAGTGTTGATTCAAAAAAAGCATTCCTGCCGGAAGAGTCAATAGAGGTTATTATTTTTTTAAAAAAAGAAGGGGAAAAAACGTTTTTTTTGTGAGATAATCCATCTGTGCTGAAAAACCGGTAATAAAATTACCGGTTTTTCAGGGTATTTTTTACTTAAAATATTCAGGTAATATGGCTCCCAGTTTTTTAGCCTGTTCGCTGTCTCTCTTTTCAGGAGCTGTAATAACTGCGAATTTTGCCGCTTCACTGCATCCGCATGTTCTCTGCTGACCCAGTTTGCCTGCGAGTATCCTGACTAGATTTTTCGCGTTTTTTGAATTTGTATTAAGATTGTTTATCACAAGGTCTACGGATACGTCCTCCTCCGTTTCGTGCCAGCAGTCGTAATCGGTACTCATGCATATTACCGCGTAGCACATCTCCGCCTCGCGGGCCAGTTTTGCTTCCGGAATGGTGCTCATGTTGATTATTCCGGCTCCCCACGACCTGTAGAGCCTGCTTTCCGCTCTGGTTGAAAACGCCGGGCCCTCCATTACCACCAGCGTTTCGCCGGTATGCATCTTCAGTCCAAGCTCTCCGGCTGCGGGGAGTATTATATCATGCAGTCTGCTGCAGAATGGGTCGGCAAATCCGATATGTGCCACAATGCCGTTTTCAAAAAAAGTCGAGTTTCTCCCTTTTGTCCTGTCAATAATCTGGTCCGGGAGCACGAAGTCAAGCGGAGCTATCTCCTGCTTAAGGCTCCCCACCGCTGAAAAGGCTATGATCTGTTCAACGCCGATCATCTTCAGTGCCGCGATGTTTGCCCGGAAGTTCAGCTGGTGAGGTGCATGCATGTGCCCTTTCCCGTGCCGCGGGAGAAAGGCTATGGTTGTTCCGAACATGTCGACGATGTCGATTTTGTCAGAAGGTTTGCCCCACGGTGTATCAATATCGATCTGCTCGATCAGTTTCGCTCCTTCGATGTCGTAAAGACCCGATCCTCCGATAAATGCAATGGATGCCTTTTTCAAAATGTATTCCTCCGGAAATGGTTTTCAGTTTGACCTATGGCGTTTTACAAAATGATTAACTCATTGTCATTCCAGCCGTAGCAAGCGCGCCCTGAGCAAAGCGAATTAGTACTCCTGGGGTAAAGAGCCGGAATCCACTTTTTTTATAATTTAATGAACAGATTAGCCAGGGCTCTTCCTTCGGTCGCCCGCCTTCGCGGGAATGACATCAGGAGTACTAATTCATATCATAAAATGCGATAATATAGACATTTATATGATTTTGCTTTAAGAATGAAAAGTATTTTTTTGTCCGGATTGAAGTTTAATTTTCATATCCCGTAAACCAGCCTCTAGCTAATACTGCTTGACTAATCTTTTATTGCCGGTATTATATAAGTATTGTCACGGAATTCATTAAACAGATACGTTTTAAAAGCGAGGATATTATGGCCAAGGATATTTTATCGGACGCTCCCGTTTATGCCTATAAAGAAAAGGCTCCGGCGATAGACGCGAAGGAGTTTCAGAAGGTGATAGATTCCAGGAGGTCGGTGAGGATCTTTAACGGAAAGCCGGTCCCGGAAAAAATCATGAATATCTGTCTTGAGAATGCGCTGCTGGCGCCGAACTCATCAAACCTGCAGGCATGGGAATTTTATCTGGTCCAGGACCCGGTAAAAAAAGCTGAGCTGGTTAAAGCATGTCTGAACCAGGTGGCGGCAAAGACTGCGTCGGAGCTGGTTGTCGTTGTAGCCAGAACATCTACATGGAAAGAGCACGCCGTGGAGATGCTTCGAATTTTCTCAAAGGCATCAGGAGTCCCTTCTGCGGCGAAGAGCTATTATAAAAAAATAGTGCCGTTTGTCTATAATATGGGCCCGCTTGGAATATTCGGCCTGATAAAAAGGGTGCTGTTTTTTCTCAGGGGAATTTCAACTCCTGTTATACGCGAGCCTGTGAACATGGCCCAACTGAGACAGTGGGCCGTGAAGACGGCGGCGCTGGGAGCCGAGAACCTGATGCTGTCGCTCAGGGCTTACGGTTACGATTCCTGCGCGATGGAGGGGTATGATTCAAAGAGAATAAAAAAAATTCTGGATCTGCCGGGAGACGCTGTCGTGGTAATGGTCGTAGCTGCCGGTATTAGAGGCGAGGGAGGTATTTACGGCGAGCGGATCAGGTTTAACAGCGCCAGGTTTATAAAAAGGGTCTAGATATTCCGGCGTTTTCTGCCGGCTGAAAGCGTTATTTATTTAAAAAAAAGTTGCATTTTTTCAAGGGACATAAAAATATTAAAATATTATAAATAAGATTTTCGGAGGAATAGAATGGTTGGGAAATTTATTAAAACATTTATTATGCTGATTGCATTCGCGGCGTTTGTGTCGTGCAGCGAAAGTGATAAAGCTATGCTTAAAGGAAAAGCGTTTGATTCTTTGACCGATAAGGCGTTTAACTCTTCAAGTTCCAAGAACAGCAGTGACTCAGGTTCAGGTTACAGCACATCAGGAAAAGGTGCCAAGGCAAAGGGAAAATACAGCGGCCGTGCGACTGGTGACGATCACTATGTCGATGAAGATGTGGTATTTGTATCAGCAAATCCGTTCAGCGGATCGGGCTATATCTGGATATCTCCGGCAACAGTAATGAAGGCTCCCTCTGCAGAAACAAAAAACGAAGGGCAGTATATGATTATCCAGAGCGGAGAAGAGATGTGGACAAAAAACGCATGGAAGACCGTCATTGCTTCTGAATCGGATCTTAAAGTGGGGATGGTAGTTGTCTTCTTCGCCGGAAGAGAAGTTGATGATGTACGTCAGCCCCCTGAAGACAAGGAGCAGGCACAGGCACAGCACGGATGGGTAATGGCAAAAATAACAGACATGTCAAACAAATACCGCGGCTATCTGACCCTGTCAGGCGGATGGAAAGTTGCTATGGAAGATTTCAGGATCATAGTTAAGAAATAATTTCTGCATAATGAAGTAAAATAAAAAAAGCTGGCCTTGATCAAGGCCAGCTTTTTTGTTTGATATACCCCTCTATTATTTCTGTATCCACTGCATCGCGTATCTGTTGAGCTCTGCGTTGTTCTGGAGGTTCAGTTTCTCTTTGATCCTCTCCCTGTATGTCGAGATTGTGTTCGTGCTTACCGTCAGGACCTCAGCGATCGATCTGTTAGTCATCCCTTTCCCCAGAAGGTTAAAGACCTCGAACTCCCTCTCGCTTAACCTTTCGACCGGCGATGAAGTGAAGTTCTGGCTGCCGGTAATCGACCGTTCGAGGAAGTGGTCTATCATTGTTTCACATATATATATCTTACCCTGAAGCACTCTCCTGATAGCTTCTATCACCTTGCTGGTGGCTTCCCGTTTTGTAATGTAACCCCGCGCTCCGGCCTTTAAAACGCGGTCTGCAAAGATCAGTTCTTCATGCATGGAAAGAATAAGCACCGGCAGGGACGGATATGTTTTTTTAAGCTCCTTGGTCAGTTCTATCCCGCAGCTGTCTTTAAGCGTAATGTCGACGATAATCAGATCGGGCTGGTTCTCCTTTATGTACCTGAAACAGTCCGCGGAATTTTCGCATCCGCCGACGACGAGCATGTCGTCTTCCTTGTTAATCAGCTGTGAGATTCCGTCCTTGAATATCGGGTGGTCTTCAACTATAAAGATCCGATGTTTCCGGTTTAATTTTAGGGATCCTTCCGCCATAAGATATCCTCCCCTGTGTTTTTAAAATATTAGTCGGGATTTTTACTACGATAGCAGTTCCTGTGGGTCTGTTCTTCCGGATTGAAAAAATTCCGTCGATTATCTCGGCCCTGTATTTCATTATTTTAAGTCCCATCCCGCTGTTTCTGCCTCCGTCCGGCTCCTTTTTCCTTACCAGACCGGATCCGTTGTCTTCGATAGAGAGAGTCATCATATCGCTGTTGATTTCGAGAGTGATCGAAATCAGCGTACCGCCTGAATACTTCGCGGCGTTTAGCGTAGCCTCCTGCGCGATATAATAAAGATTTGTTGCAAGAGTTATATCTTCGATAATAATAGATTCGTCGTAGGTGAACTTGCATTCAATCTTGTACAGATTGCGTACAAGCTTTATCAGGCTCATCAGCGGGGTCTGTATCCCCGACGACTGCATGTCAACGGGGCAGAGTCCGCGGGCGAGCCTGTGAGTTTTCGTGATCGCCTTGTTTATCAGAGCGGAAATTTTTTCAGAATCGGCCGACTCGGGGATGTTCATTTTTTTCAGGTTCATCGACAATACCTGCGTAAGGGCCTCAATGCCTATCAGGTGAGGATTCAGGTCATCGTGAAGGTCCCGGCTTACCTGGTGCCTTATACGCTCGGAGATAAGGATTATCTCCTTCTCCAGCTGCTTTCTTTTTGATATATCCCGGATGAAAGCCTGGACCCCTTTCTTGCCGTTAAAATCGAAACTGGTTGTCGAGATTTCTATATCGATCGTTTTGCCGTCGATCGTCATCAGTTTCTCTTCGGTTGATATGTAGCTCTTTTTGTTGTTGATAATAAGATCAACGGCGTTTTTAAGCGCTTTGCGGTTTGAGGCGGGTATGAAGTCGAGCATATCCCGTCCCAGAACATATTCCGGTTTTTCAGCGTTAAGAAGCTTCACGGCGGTGTTGTTTGCAAAAATAATTTTATCATCTACATATACGAATATCGCGTCAGGAGATGAATGCACAAGATCTCTGAAGTTCTGTTCAGTCAGTTTTAAAGAACTGGCTACAGGTGTTTCCTTATTTTTAGCCAGGTTTGTTATCTGTTCCATTATTAGCAGATCCTTTTAGACCGGGATTCCGGCGGTTAAAAGATTATAAAATATTATGTGTCGTTAGTCAATGATAAAGTTTATAAAAATTATCAAAATAACGCTGTTATTTTCAGTAAATTATCTTCTATACGCAAACTTGAAATAGCAACAGTGGAAATTGCATGAGGCGATCATTTTAATATACAATATCGGATTTTTATTCTGGTTTGCGTTGAAAATGGTTATATATCGATGCATGATTCTTAACAGTTGTTTTTCTCGTTAAACTGTTAAATAAAAAGTTCATATAATAATTTAAAGTTGCCAGATATGGCATATTAATAAAATAATCTTGTTTTCTGGAGCAAAACATTTAGCTTATTCACTGAAGGAGCAGGTGCTGTAGACAACTGTGATTTATGAAACTGAAAAATCTGAAATTTACTGATAGCAGCAACAGTAATTATCAGTTATTTACATTCCGGCTATCAGGAGGAGAAAAATATGGATATTAAAAATCTTTACCCGGAAGAGAGGGATATTCCGGAAAATCAGGCAATCGATTATATAGTTCAGAGGGAGTATCTTATTAATGGAGAGATCAGGACCTGGCAGGGGGAGTTCCGCCAGGTGCTCTCACCGGTATATGTGAAAACAGGCGGGGATCTGGTGCAGAAAAAACTCGGCGAGTATCCAATGCTGACAGAGAAGGAGGCACGGGAGGCGGTCGAGGCGGCCGAGACTGCCTTTGATTCAGGCAGGGGCCTGTGGCCCACTATGACAGTGGCGCAGAGGATAAAGCATATGGAAAAGTTCATCCTGCTGATGAAGGAGATGAAGGATGAGGTGGTCAACCTTATCATGTGGGAGATCGGTAAATCGTTCAGGGATTCGGTAAAGGAGTTTGACAGGACTGTCCAGTATATAGTGGACACGATTGACGCGGTAAAGGACCTGGACAGGAAAAGTTCGAGGTTCGAGATAGAGGAGGGTGTAATCGGCCAGATAAGGAGGTCTCCGCTGGGTGTTGTTCTCTGCATGGGGCCGTTTAACTACCCGCTTAACGAAACTTTTGCTACTCTTATACCGGCGCTGATCACCGGCAATACTGTTGTTTTCAAGCCCCCGAAGTTCGGTGTACTGCTTCACAGGCCGCTGCTCGACGCGTTCAAGATATCTTTTCCGAAAGGGGTTGTAAACACAATCTATGGCGACGGGGCGAGAATAATAGGACCTATTATGAGTTCGGGGAAGGTAAATGTTCTCGCGTTTATAGGTACAAGCCATGTCGCGGATATTTTAAAGAAGGCGCATCCCAAACCGCACAGGTTGAGATCTGTTCTGGGGCTTGAGGCCAAGAATACGGCGATCATTCTCCCCGATGCTGTACTTGACGTTACGATCAGTGAAGTGATTGCCGGCACTCTGTCGTTTAACGGGCAGAGGTGTACTGCTTTGAAGATGATTTTTGTACACAGGAAAATCATGCCCGAATTCATCAGGATGCTTAATGACGCGATCGGCAGCCTGAAGCTGGGAATGCCGTGGGAGAAGGATGTGGATATCACGCCGCTCCCTGAAGAAGGCAAGTGTGAGTACCTCGCGGGCCTTGTGGACGACGCGATTTCAAAGGGGGCTTCAGTTGTAAATACTGACGGTGGACATTATTACGGCAATTTCTTCAGGCCGGCGGTAGTATTCCCTGTAACGTCAGCGATGAAGCTCTATCATGAAGAACAGTTCGGGCCGGTGATACCGGTAAGCGCTTTTGACGATATTGAAGAACCGCTGACGTACGTGATAGAATCAAACTACGGCCAGCAGGTGAGCATATTCGGGAAAAATCCGGACCGTATTGCGAATCTTATAGACCCTCTTGTAAACCAGGTGGCCAGGGTAAATATAAACTGCCAGTGCCAGAGAGGGCCGGACGTGTTCCCTTTTACCGGAAGAAAGGATTCGGCCGAGGGTACCCTGTCGGTTTCAGACGCGCTCAGGGTATTCTCTCTCAGGTCGCTGGTCGCTGCCAAGGAGAACAGTTTAAACAAGGAGATCATCACCGATATCGTGAGGAACAACAAGTCGAACTTTCTTTCGACAGATTTTATTTTCTAGCGGTCTTCTTAAAAATACCAATCATGGCATTTTCAGGGCCGGTTTCGTAAAGTGAACCCGCGAAACCCCGCATTTTCACTTTAGCAGTTTCCTGTTTCCAGAAAACTGCTAAAATATTTCTTCAACGACATTTCTGATTGAAGGGATTATCATACCGTAAACCGTTGATGTAAGCCGGTCGATGATGCTTATCATTCTGCGGGCTTCGTCAGCCGGGATGAGCGGAGGCTGTATCCTTTTCATCATGATAAATTCCATGCTGGATGATTTAAGCAGCCTTGTGAACTCCTCAGCTTCAATTATCGCGTTTTCATAGAAATACTTTTTTTCGGCGAGTATGTCAAAGGGCCTGGAGTTCCGGTCTCTGAACAGATCCGCTGTGAAATCGACAAGTTCGACAATTCCGTGCTGTGTGTCGGGACCGCCATTTGCCGGATACGCATTGCCGGCAGTGGGCAGGGAGAAAAAATTATCCGCCGACAGGTATCTGTTAAGCAGGTCAGAAATAAAGCGCGACTTCTCTTCATTCACTGTTTCCGGACCGTCCGGTACAAATTTTCTTTTTCTCAGAAGAGACCTGATTTTATAAAAGTCGTCTTTGCCCTGGACCGGGACGGAATCGGAGAGATAATTAAAAGGGATATCGAGGTTCAGCCGCTGAATAAAACGCTGCCGGCAGAAGAGTGAATCGCTTTCACCGGGAAAAATTTTTCTCCCCTGGTAGAGAATAAAAACATTTTCTGTTCCGGAAAGTTCCTCAACGGTTTTTATTGAATCAGCGGACAGGCCCTCTGGCGGGATCAGTTCTTCAACAGACTCCCTGAAGTGATCGGGGGGATATGAAACAATATCTGTTACCGCACCGCTGTCTTCACCCCTTTCTATAAGAGCCGCAACGTCATCCGGGTCGCTGATGCCGTAAGTGGACCTGATAAAACCAACAGCATCGCTGTCAGCAATCAGGCCCTTTGAAAAATATCCGTTTATGGCCGATGAAATTCTATCAAGCAGCCCTGTCACGGTCATAATGAGAGACTGGCCTGGATATATGTCGTCGAATCGACCCTTTTCAGAGCCGGGTTCTCCTCGTACGACTTTTTATCGTAGGTGTTATACTCCCTGCGGTACCCGGCCTTTAAACTTACAGGCCCGATCATCTTATGAATAACAGTGAGGTCCTGGGTCGTTCTGTAATTGCTTTTATCATCCATGGTCGGGATATAGAATATGCAGTATTTGATCGAGAAACTGTCGTCAAAGGGGAATATCTCCGCCCGGCCCCTGATCGACCATTTCCATTTTTCCTCCGCATTCTGATGTTCATATTTTTCATACTGGTAGATAGGTGCGCCGCTGAGGTCTACTAGCAGGTAGTTGTTCCTGATGATAAAAATCTTGGCTCCGATACCGGTTCCGTTCCTGTGCGTAAGGAGAGTAATTTTGTTATAGTCGGACATAGTGTATGAAAACAGCTCGATTCTCCAGAACAGGAAATAATCGTAGTTCAACGTTGCGGTCCCCTTGTTTTCAATAACGGTCTGTTTAAGTTTTCCGTAAGAGCCTGAAAAACTGAGCTTCAGAACCGAAAGGTTATCGTTGTATTTTAAAAAAAATCCGTAATTGGTGCTGTTCAGTTCGGTGTTGCCGGAAGTTTTTGAAGATCCTGCCGAGAGGTTCATAGACCATTTTTTTTCATTCTCCCCCTTTTTCAACGGTTTCTGGTAGTGGAAAATATCGGTAAAGGTGAATGGATTCTCATCAGGTTTAATCTGCTCTGTAGAGTTAACCGGTTCAGCGGCAGCGTAAGAAAACAAAATATGTACCAGCAGTACCGTTAAAACCGGGAATAGTCTGTATCCGGTGTGTTTCATAAATCTTTTTCCTCTAACTTAAATTATTATATTTAAAAATCATTTTTGAAACTTCAATGAAGTTTGCATTCAATCCGAGTTGAAAAACTTTCATGATTATAAAATAAAATATTTAACTGATCAACCATTATTTGAAAATTTATATGATCAGGTTAAATAATCGTAAAAGTTGAAGCTGATCGAAAATTTTTAATCTCATATCTTTTCCAGAGAGATGCCGGAAGTTCTGAACTGTGTTATTGCGTAATCAATCGGAATGTATTTTAATACTTTTTTGTGTAAAACTTTTTTAAAATATGAAGTCCGTTTCTCGACAAAACCTGACAAAGTCCTCTGATCAGAACCGGGTTTTTAAATTAGTTGTTGACGATATTCAGATTTGTTAGCATGTTAATGGAGTTTTTATAACACTTCCTGCATTTAAAATAGTGATGGGCGGATAATCATGAAAAAATTTTTTATACCGTTATTATTAGTAACACTTCTGGCAGCCGTTTCCGCAATAATCTTCATTCTTACAAAAACTGATAAAAATGTGACATACCTCGATTTTTTCATAGGTACGGTTGATATAGTCCGAGAGGACAGATCAACAGAACAGGCTGTAATTAAGAAGCCCCTTTATCTGAAAGATACGGTAAACACCGGTAAAGATTCAAAGGCATTCATTCAGTACGGAGCTGACAGTATTGTTGAACTTGGTGAAAACTCCAGTGCAATGATGGAGGAGCTTCCGGAGATACTCAAATCCTCAGAGGATAAAACTGTTGTAAAACTCACAAGTGGAAAAATAAGCGCTTATGTCCGCAGGCTGCAGAAAAACGGCGATTTCAACATAATCTGTAAAACAGTAACGATTGCCGTCAGAGGAACCATGTTTTCGGTTGAGACAATAAATGAAACCGTGGTCGTAGCGGTCAAAGAGGGTGTTGTTAAAATCAGAAGCAATAACGGCCTCTTCAATGAAACAGATGTCAGCGAAAATGAAAAAGTGGAGATTTCAGGATCTTTATTAAATAAAAGTATATTGGATGAAACTGAAGTTGAGTCTTTCCGCGACATATCGGCAGTGAGGCCGATCGCATGTATCAGCTGTACTCCGGAAGAGTATGTTGAAGATTACTTTATGTGGCTCCTCAAGATAAAAAAGCCTGAGACTGCAGTAGATGAAAAACAGTCCGGGAGTAACCGGGAGAATAATGATGGCAAAGATAACAGGCAGGGAAAACTGCCGGAAACATCATCAGATAAAAAAACAAGACTCAATGTAAACCTGCTCGCTGCCGGCGGAATAAAAAGCAGTGAGGCATCGGAGATCACACTGCAGATCTATAAAAAACTTGTGTCGCTTAAGGGTGAGGACAACGTCGTTTACAGAAAGACAACCGGTTCAAAGAAAAGCGCGAACAGACAGCTCGGCGGAAGAATTAATAAAGTGGGCAACATCAAAATTATTTCTGTAAGTGTAACGGATGGTGAAAACGGAAAAGTCCTGTTTAATCAGAGTGTAAAGGTAAATGATAGTGACCCGGTACAGCCGGTGCTCGACAGCATGGCTGAAAAAATAGTTTCAACAGGAGAAGTATGGTAGAACGGAATAATACATAATCAGGAGTATTTATATATGAAAATCCAGTCAGCAATAACAACTGTTATTTCAATTCTTATTCTGTTAGCGATACCGCTATCCGCTTTTACCGAAGAGAAACCCGTGAAGACAGAAAAGTTGCGCCTTGCGGTTATGGACCTTAATGCGAAGGGGAAGGTGTCAAAAGTGACAGCAAACGCCATAAGCGACCTTCTCCGTTCCGATATTGTCGATACTGCCCGTTTCGTTATCGTGGAACGGAGTCAGATGGAATCGATATTTAAAGAGCAGGGGCTGCAGATGGCTGGCTGTACTGACAATTCATGCGCAGTCGAGATAGGAAAACTCCTTTCAGCGAACAAGATTATCCTCGGTGAGGTAAACCAGCTTAACAGCAATCTTATGATAACAGTGAGGGTTGTAGACGTGTCGAAGGGTGTGGCAGAATTTTCCACCAGTGAAAAGACGGTGAATATAAATGAGATAGATAAAACAGTAAAGACCCTTGTTGAAAAACTGACGCTGCGAATGACAGGCAAAAGACCGGTTGAGGATTATGAAAGGCCTGCCGGTTACTATTTACGGGGGATTGTTCCGGGATGGGCGCAGGTCTATGCGGACAATGGAGTAAAAGGGTGGAGTTTTGCAGCGGTTACACTTGCCGCGGCAGGTTATACCGGATGGGCGATTTACGATTACACTGGAAAGAAAAAGAAATATGACGATCTTGGTCCCGGCACTACCGCAGCCGAATTCAAGTCGAAATACAACGCAAAGAAGGATGCTGCTGTCATGGCGACTATCGGTATTTACGCTCTGGCAGGTATCTACGCGATAAACTGGATTGATGTAATATTTTTCAATAAATACCAGCCGGAAAATACGGCTATGATTGATTATTATGATTCTTCAGATTACTTTTTTTCTGTCAATACATTGCAGGATATCCCCTGTATTAAGGAAAAGTCGTTCGGGCTGGGATTTAATTTAAGATTTTAGCATCTGATAACCTGGAGGGATACTATGAAAAACCGGACTATTTTAATTTTAACATTATTGTTTGCGGTTAATTTATTCACTTCATGTTTTTTTAATACAGACCACGATAATCCGTATGATCCGGAAAATCCTAAAAACCTGTCATCTGCTCCGCCTGTTCCGGCTGATTTGGCCCCGGGTGTAGTAACAACTAACAGTATATCGATTAGATGGAATGGAACGGCCGGTGTGACCGGATATAAAATTTACCGGTCATCTGACAATAATAATTATATACAGATAACCGCAGTAAGCGGAGGGGCTTCATATACAGGAATAAGCTACATAGACACAGGTCTGACGGCAAATACAACATATTATTATAAAGTAAGTGCGTATAGTAATGCAGGTGAAAGTGATAAATGCGGATCAATATCAGTCAAAACTTTATCAGAGATAGATCCCACAGGCTTAACACTGGGGACTGTGACATCTTCAAGTATATCTATCTCCTGGGATAGCGTTCCCGGTGCTGCAGGTTATAATATATTCCGGTCAACGGACGGTTCAAACTATTTTAAAGCAGGTAACGTGACCGGAACTGATTATACAGATACAGGACTTGAAGCGGGTACGGTTTATTATTATGAGGTGACGTCATATGACAGCGGCGGAGAGAGCGGAAAGAGTGCTCCTGTCTCGGGAATTACAATTGCCGGTGCCCCTGCCGGTGTAAGTGCAGGATCGGCCACAGTGAACAGTCTGACAATAACATGGAATAGCACAACCGGAGCAGCTTCTTATAATGTGTATCGATCAGCGGACGGCGGCGCAACCTATACTAATAAGGTCGGCAGTAATATTGTCACAGGTACAAGTTATACGGATACAGGGCTGACTGCAGGTACGGTTTATTATTATGAAGTAACCGCAGTTAACAGCAGCGGTGAAAGCGCGAAAAGCATTTCGGCTACAGGGTATACAACTCCCAACACGACAAATTTAACTCTGGGAACAATAACCGCCACTTCTATCCAGTTCTCATGGGATGGAGAGACTGGAGCCACAGGCTACAATATATACCGTTCGACAAATGGAACTGATTTTTCATTTCTTGTAAACTCTCTGACAACAAATTATACCAATTCAGGTCTTACATCGGGTGCAACTTATTATTATAAAGTTACTTCATACAATAGCGGCGGAGAAAGTGCTTTTAGTAATTCTATTTCCGGAACAACATTTACATATGCTACCGTGACAACTACTGCTATAGCCGGAAACGTAACAACTCTTGTTAGCGTTGGATATGCTAATTCTATTCCTCTGTCAGGATGTATTGCCGGCACTTCTGCACAGGGAGGGGGAAATGTTACCTCAGGAGGGAATTCTGCAGTCGTTGACAGAGGTGTATGCTGGAATACGGCTGGAAGTCCGACGGTAAGTGGAGCACATGCTTCGGATGGAACTACCGGAACAGGTGTTTTTACAAACAGTAAAATGACAGGTTTAACGCAGAATACAATATATCATGTCAGGGCCTATGCGACAAACAACGCCGGAACTGCATATGGAAATGAAATAACTTTTAATTCAGGATATATATTCGGGGCAGTTGTTGCCGCCGGACTTGTGTTCTACAATAATGGCGCAGGACATGGGATCGTGTGTGCGCCTGCTGATCAGAGTACAAGCCAGGTCTGGATAACCGGAACATATAGAACAACACTGATTGGTTCATCAGCAGCAGGAACAGCGGTCGGCACAGGCCAGACAAATACTGCAGCTATAATCGCCGCAGATTCAAGTAATAATAATGCAGCATATATATGTGCTAATTCTTCTACATTTGGCAGTGCCGGCTACTTGCCTTCAAGAGATGAGTTAGCCTGTATGTACAATAATTTGAAGCGCAATAGTCTAGGCAGTTTCACTGGTATAGATTATTGGTGCTCGACTGAGTCTTCGGCGTGGTATGCGTGGCACCAGGACTTCTATGCCGGCGATCAGTACTATGACTATTCTAAGGGAAATCCCTACAATGTCCGTGCTGTACGGAATTTTTAGTCAGTCAGGCTGTATAACAATTCCTATCCCGTGTAAGCGGGTACGGAATTGTTTAAAAAACAGAATTCCTGAGAATACTTAATTTGTGGTTATCCTGTTTTTAGTTGATATTGCTCTAATGTCAATATCATATAATAAGATGTATTTGACAAAGCACTTTGTGCAGTAATCTCCCATATCAAAATCTGCAATGATATTCATATAAAATGAAATTCATGCTGCGTGTATGGCAGACCGGTATATCCATTCATCTCTTCAAAACCAGCGGTATTCCGGCCTCTCTATCCGTCAGGGTAACAATATTTTTTCCTGACTTATAAAAAAATCTGGATAAAAATAGAAAACCGTCCATATTTTCTATAAATTAATAAAATAAACTGATCAGCTGTTGTTTGAAATGTAATCGTGCATTGTCGATAGTCATTGCAGCCGTTAATATAGAGCACGGTTAAAGTTTTTATCGGGAACATTTTTTATACAGTATCCAGGGTGAAAACGGTTTCAGAGTACGATGGTGAACAAGGCAGGAATTTTGAAATAAATTAATTGGTGAAAATATGATAAACTCCTCAGATGGAAAGATCAACAGATCGGTTCTTGTAATAAACTATATTCTCGATTCATTTCTAATGCTGGGATACATAGTCGAGTATCTGAAAGGTCTGAAAACCTTATCTTTCGTTTTGACATTCTTCGCTATAATGCTTCTCCCCCTTGTGACAGCTACAGTTTTATTTAAAAGAAAAAATGACGATCAGAGGATCAAGTATATAACTCTCGTCGGCTATTTTATACTCTACATTTTTGCTGTCTTCACAACCACAAGGACGATGGTCTTTGTCTATATACTGCCGATGCTGTCGATGTATCTCCTCTATTTCAATTACCGGCTTATTCAGGTAAGCTGTATTGCTATGGTGGTAATAAATATTATAAGGATAGGGTATCTGGTAATAATCATCGGGATAAGAGATCCCGGTACAATTACCGATTATGAGATACAGATGGCGTGTGTTATTCTTTTTGCCTTCGTTTATACCGGTACGACGAGGATTTCGAACAGGATCAACAGGGAGAAGTTGAGGACTATCGAGGATGAAAAGGAGAAACAGAAAAAACTGATCGCGGAGATACTGGAAACTTCGGCGGTTCTTATTTCAAATTCACAGAAGGCCTTTGATATCGTCGACAGGCTTGAAACATCTTCCGGTGAAATATCGGATGCGGTGCGCGAGATATCCAGGGAGACCCTCGATATTACGGAAAATTTACAGAACCAGCTCCAGTTGAGCAACAGGGTACATGAAAGCATTGAGAAGTGCGCCGGGATAGCCGGAGAGATGGGGGAGGAGTCGGCTGAAACCTCTCAGAAGGTGACCGATGCCCTGACAATCGTGAAGAGGCTGACCGACAACAACGCCCTGGTAAACAGCAGCGGCGCCAGGGTCAACGAGGCGATAACGGGGCTGCTGGCCCAGTCCGATGAGATCAAGAAGGTAACCGAAATAATAAGGGAGATCTCTGACAAGACAAACCTGCTTTCGCTGAACGCGTCAATCGAGGCAGCAAGGGCCGGAGAGGCCGGGCGCGGATTCGCCGTAGTCGCCGATGAAATATCGAAGCTTGCCGATCAGAGCATGGAATCGACCGCGAGCATAGGGAATATTCTGAACGAGATGAAGCGCAGGGTTGACGACTCCCTCTCGGCTGTTACCGGTCTCGGCAGTGCGAATTCAATACAGAACAACATGATCCATGAAACGGAGAACGTGTTCAGGATAATACTGGAAAGAATGGAAGCGGTAAAGGTAAAATCTTATACTGTTGCTGAAGGGGTGAAAGAGGTGCAGCGTATCAACAGGGAGATTGTCGACGCCGTTCACCGCATAACAGAATTCAGCGAGAAAACCTCCGTAATAACCGGCAAGGCCTGCGATGTGACCGACCATAACAGGGAGATGGCGCTTGAGGGTAAAAAGATAACCACCAGTCTTATAGAAACCTCTGCTGATATGGAAAAATATAAAATTTAGGCCGGTTTTTATCATTTCCGGATTTCAAATTTTATTGACACTTGCCGAATCCGTACAAAAGATGACTCCTGAAATTTAAATCTGTGTAAAGAATGGAGTGCTCTGATGGAACTTTCCCCCTCTTATGAACCGAAAACGGCTGAAGAAAAGTGGTATGGATACTGGGAAAAAAAGGGATATTTTCACGCCGATGTAAATGACGGAAAAGAACCCTATTCAATAGTTATTCCTCCCCCCAATGTTACAGGGAACCTGCACATGGGGCATGCGCTGAATAATACTTTACAGGATATTCTGGCGAGATGGCAGAGGATGAGGGGGAAATCGGTATTGTGGATGCCGGGGACCGACCATGCCGGGATAGCCACACAGAACGTAGTTGAAAGGCTCCTTGCGTCGGAGGGAAAAACCAAATACGACCTCGGAAGGGAGGAGTTTGAGAAGAGGGTCTGGAAGTGGAAAGAGCATTCGGGAAACCAGATACAGGGGCAGCTCCGCAGGCTGGGGAGTTCGCTGGACTGGGAGAGGGAGAGGTTTACCCTTGACGAGGGGCTCTCAAAGGCGGTAAGAAAAGTTTTTGTAACGTTATACGAAGAGGGACTGATCTACCAGGGGTACAGGATAATAAACTGGTGTCCGAGGTGCGAGACGGCACTCTCCGATATTGAAACCGAATTCAAAGAGCTTGACGGCAATCTCTGGCATATAAAATACCCGATCAAGGGGAGCGACGAGTATGTCGTTGTAGCGACGACCCGTCCGGAAACAATGCTCGGCGACAGCGGTGTTGCTGTCAATCCCGAGGACGAAAGGCACAACCATTTCATCGGCAGAACAGTAATCCTTCCGCTGATGAACAGGGAGATTCCGGTATTCGCGGACAGCTACGTTGACAAAGAGTTCGGTTCCGGTTTCGTGAAGGTAACACCGGCCCATGACCCGAACGACTTCGAGATGGGAAAGAGACATGAACTCGAAGAGATAATTATAATGGACGAACACGCCGTGATCAACGGGAACGGCGGTGTATATAAGGGGCTCGACAGGTACGAGGCTCGTAAGAGGATCGTTGAGGACCTCGAAAAGGCGGGGCTTCTGCTGAAAACAGAGAAACATGTTCACTCGGTAGGGCACTGTTACAGGTGCAGTACCGTCGTTGAACCGTATCTGTCGAAGCAGTGGTTTGTCAAGATCAAGCCGCTTGCCGACGACGCGATCAGGGTCGTTGAAGAGGGAAAAATAAGGTTTGTTCCGAAGAACTGGGAGAAGACGTATTTCGAATGGATGTACAATATCAGGGACTGGTGCATCTCGCGGCAGCTCTGGTGGGGACACAGAATTCCGGCCTTCTACTGCGACGACTGCGGCCATATAACAGTCGCGATGGAGGATCCGGACAAATGCGCGAAGTGCGGCTCCTCCAGGATTATTCAGGATGAGGACGTCCTCGATACATGGTTCTCTTCGGCTCTGTGGCCATTCTCCACGATGGGGTGGCCCGACAACACTCCGGAGCTTATGAAGTACTACCCGACAAGCGTTCTTGTTACCGGTTTTGACATTATATTTTTCTGGGTCGCCAGGATGATTATGACAGGCGTCAAGTTCATCAAGGATGTCCCGTTCTTCGACGTATACATCCACGCGCTTGTAAGAGATGAACACGGCCAGAAGATGAGCAAGTCGAAGGGTAACGTAATCGATCCCCTTGTAATGATGGACAAGTACGGAACCGACGCATTCAGGTTTACCCTAGCCGCTTTCGCGGCCCAGGGGAGAGACATCATACTTTCAGAGAAGAGGATAGAAGGCTACAGTTCATTCTGCAACAAGATCTGGAACGCCACAAGATTTGTTTTAATGAATCTTGGAGACGGCTTCAAACCTGAAAAAATTAATTTCGACAGACTCGAGGTCTTTGATAAATGGATACTCCACACTCTTAATGAGACTGTAAAGGGCGTCTCGGAGGCCCTTGAGCAGTACAGGTTCAACGAAGCGGCTAATTTAATCTATGAGTTCTGGTGGGGAGAGTTCTGCGACTGGTATCTTGAGCTGGTAAAACAGAGGATTTATGCGAAGGGTGATACCGGCACAGAATCCTCGGCGACCGCAAAACAGCTGTTATATTTTGTTCTGAAAAAGTCGCTGCTGCTTATGCACCCCTTTATGCCCTTTATAACGGAGGAGATCTGGAGCAGAATAAAAACTGAAGGGGAAGGGGACATTATTGTTGCGGAATGGCCGGTGTTTGATAACGGTTTAATGTTTCCGGAAGATGCAAATTATACTGTTTTATTTAAAGAAATTATATATAAAATCAGGAATATTAGAGGGGAGATGAACATACCCCCTGATAAAAAAGCATCCGTCGTTTTTAAAACTGAAAACAGCCAGATTGTACGCATAATAGAAACGGAATCTGTCCATATAACGGCTCTGGCGAAAGTGGAGAATATAAAAATAGACAAAACCTATACGCCTGACAAGACAGATGCCTCGGCTGTTTTATTAGACCTGGAGATATATCTGCCGCTAAGCGGTCTTATAGATATTGAAAAGGAGACAGCAAGGCTTGAAAAAGAGATTTCGAAGATAAAGGCCGAACTGGACAGGGTTAAGACAAAATTGTCCAGTGAAAGCTTTACCGGAAAGGCTCCTGCCGAGATTATAGAAAAAGAGAGGAGCAAAGAGAGAGAATATACCGAAATAATTGAAAAGCTGGAGCAGAGTCTTTCAAAAATCAGGTAATTACCTAAAATTTGGTATTTTTTACTTGATCATTCTTGTGATTTAATTTTATATTTGAGAATGAATTTCTGACCGGTTTAATTATTACAATTTAAAATATTAAAATGAGAAAAACTTTAAAATTCAGATTAAGGGGAAAGTTGTCATGAAACGGAAATATCTAATAACAGCGGCAATAATTATGACGTGTTTTATACCAGCGCTTTTTTCAGCAACCGGGGAGGACAATATACAGACAGTTCAGGTAACGAAGGACAGACTCGCTTTTTTTCCTGTTCCCAAAGCGAATATCAACTATCTGTTCTTTCAGTCTTTCAAAAACGATTCGTCGATTATCATAGGAGATTTTGAAGGGGTCGATAAAAAGATTATAATGATAGTTGACAGGAATAATGATAACACGGTGGACGAGGTATATGAGTATACACCATCAAAGAGAGACCTGAAAAAGAAGAGTGAATCGAACTCGAAATTTTTTACAAAGGATATCGCGAAACTGAAAAAGGAGATAATCGAGGGTACGGTTTTTGACGGGAACTACACAGACAGGATGGAATCACTGAAAACTCTGACAAGTCTTGTAGTAAATGCCAATACCAATTCTCTTAATCCGGATGTTTACGGATTCAATGTACGGGTGTTCGAAAGCGATGAGACCCACAAGAACAGGGCCCTTTTTTCGTACGGAAAGAGCGCCGGAGGCTATTATCTCCAGTTTAAAACCGAGTATTACAGAAAGAATTTCACCACTGAACAGGTTCCTATCCTGAGATATTCGGTATATTGCAAGGATTCAAGTGATCCGATCGTTAAAGATACTGTGGAGAGGCTTTTTACTATAAGGCAGCCGATTGTAAATTTTGATAAAACGGATTCCCTTCAAAAAGGAAAATAAGAGAGAATAAATCACAAAAAAACCTGTTTTCATTCTGCCGGAAAACGGCATTATGGAAACAGGTTTTTTTTATTTTTAAATTTCTGTAATCTTTTCCGGTTTTACAGCATAGGCTTTAATCTCTTGTCTATCTCTTTCAGGAAGTCCTCTGTATTGACGGTCTTGATGTCTTTATCTTCGCATAACATCGCGAGGTCTTTTGTCATCACCCCCTCTTCTATGGTCTGCAGGGATGCCTTTTCCAGTTTGTCTGCAAAGGCCGTGAGTTCCGGCAGGTTGTCAAGCTCGCCCCTTTTTCTGAGAGCCCCGGTCCATGCGAATATAGTGGCCATCGAATTTGTCGATGTCTCCTCCCCTTTAAGGTGCTTGTAGTAGTGCCTCTGGACTGTGCCGTGAGCCGCTTCATATTCGAAGTACCCTTCCGGAGATACGAGGACCGAAGTCATCATCGCGAGGCTCCCGAATACCGTTGCCACCATGTCGGACATTACGTCGCCGTCATAGTTCTTGCATGCCCAGATATATCCGCCGTCCGAACGCACTACACGGGCAACGGCGTCATCAATCAGAGTATAGAAATACTCGATTTTCATCTTTTCAAATTTATCCCTGTACTCTGCGTCGTAGATCTCCTGGAAGATGTCTTTAAACCTGTGGTCGTACTTTTTCGAGATAGTGTCCTTTGTAGCAAACCAGAGGTCCTGTTTCATTTCGAGCGCGTAGTTGAAGCATGAGCGCGCAAAGCTCATTATCGACTTGTCGATGTTGTGCATCCCCATGATAACGCCGGGGCCGTCGAATTCATGTATGGTTTCTCTTACGACATCACCTTTATCCGAGGTGAATACCAGTTCTGCTTTACCCTTCCCGGGCACGCGGAATTCTACATTTTTGTAAACATCGCCGTATGCGTGACGGGCTATAGAAATAGGTTTTTTCCATCTGGGTATCGAAGGTTTGATCCTGTTTACGGTAATAGGGGTCCTGAACACGGTTCCGTCGAGTATCGCTCTTATTGTACCATTGGGGCTTTTCCACATCTCTTTGAGCTTGTATTCGGCCACCCTCTCCGCGTTGGCAGTAATCGTGGCGCATTTTACCGCGACGCCGTATTTTTTTGTCGCAAGGGCGGATTCAATAGTGACTTTGTCGTCGGTTTTGTCTCTGTATTCAAGTCCCAGGTCGTAATATTCTGTTTTAAGATCGATATACGGTATCAGAAGAATATCTTTTATCATCTGCCAGATTATTCTTGTCATTTCATCCCCGTCCATTTCGACAAGGGGGGTTTTCATATTTATTTTGCCGCTCATTAATTTCTCCTTAATCTTTTGAATAGAAGCATATTTTTAATATATGAGGATTTCTGTAAATAACTAACTTAAAGCACGAAAAATTTTTTAGCAGGATAATTTCAACCGCGGATCAAAAATAAGAGAATAATTCCAGGATGGCTTAACAGTGAAAAATGACAGGTTGCCGAAGGAGTTTTTTTACTATATTTTATATAAAATATGTCCGTTAAAGAAAGCAGATAATTTTGCAGATAAAAATACAAAAATGAAGCGTTTCGGGCGGTAGTTCAGGAGGAGTGATGGGTATTAAAAGTTATTATGAATCTGTTCTTCACAGTTATGCGGAGAGAGATTTTCTCACAAGAACAAGGGCTAAACATCTTCTGAACTTTTTAGTAACGGCAATTGTTCTGATAACGGTTATTACCTTTGCTCTTTTAACTACAGAGTTTGATATATTTGTGAGAACCTTTAAAATAACAGGGAGTTTCGCAGCGGGCCTTTTATTATGTATATATTTCCTGAAAAAGGGGAGATATACCGTCGCGGCAAACCTTTTCATTTTTCTTTCGGCATTGACCGTTGCCGTCGGTATTATCATGCATCTTTTTATTCAGCAGGAGCTGTTATACAGCACGTATATCTATTTTGTATTTCCATGTCTTATGCTCTGTGTAATTTTCAGCAACAGGTTTTATCTTACTGTGATATCGAGCTTTTTTATAGTTATAAATCTTGTTGTTTTTGCCGCAAGGATAAGAACAGACAGCCTGGTTTACAGGAGAACGGTTTTACTGGCGCTTATAGATTCCACCTTCGCAATTCTCTTTATCTATATCATATCTCTACTTGTGATTAATATATTTAAAAAGAATTCCGACCTGTTTAAAAATGAGGCGGAACGGAACATGAGACAGAACCTGTTTATAAAAAATACGCTCCGCGAGAATTCGGATGAAATTGTAAAAGAGGTTGAATCGATCTCAGGCAACATAATCGGTTTTTCAGAGAACACTCAGCAGGAGGCTGCTGCTGTGGAGGAGATAACCGCGACTGTTGAAGAGCTGTCGGGGGGGATAGAGAGCGTGTCCGCGATATCGAAGAGCCAGAGCGACGGACAGGCCGGGCTTAAGGAGATACTTGCCAGGCTGTCGGAATCTGTATCGAAGATGAACGGGATTATTTCAGATACCCTTTCTGAGACTGAAAGGGTCGCGTCAAGGGCGGTCGAAGGTGAAAAATCCCTTGTTTCAATGAGCAACGGGATTGTGAAGATAGGAGAAAGTTCGAAGGAGATGACTGAGATTGTAGGGATCATCCACGATATTTCAGACCAGATAAACCTTCTGTCGCTGAACGCGGCGATAGAAGCGGCCAGGGCGGGGGATGCAGGCCGCGGATTCGCAGTTGTTGCGGATGAAATATCGAAGCTGGCTGACCGTACTTCGTCAAGCCTTAAGGAGATAGAATCCCTGATCAAAAAAAATGATGCTGAAATACATGACAGGGTGTCTGAAGTAAACGGAGCAGTCTCGATAATAAGCGTCATAATAACAGGTGTCAACTCGATCAACAAACGTATAAATGAGCTTGTTAATTATACCAATGAACAGATAAGCGCCAACAGGAAAGTAAATGAGAGCACGGAAGAGCTGAGGATAAGATCGGAACAGATAACCAGCGCCACATCGGAACAGCAGTTGGCTGTCAGCGAGATTGTGAATACGATAGCTGAATTCAGCCGCCTGTCGCAGGAAAACTCGGCCGGTGCTCTACAGATGGCCGATAACGCGCGCAAGCTGAATTCAATGGTTTCAGATTTCAACAGGACGATAACCGACTACCGGGAGAAGTGATTTCGTTTACATTCCCCTATCCGAGGAATTCAATAAGGTCTTTTACAAATTCATCCATGTCGGAACTCATGAAGCTGTGTCCCGCCCCTTTATATTCAATCAACTTTGACCCCGGTATGTTTTCGGCAATAATCTGCGAGTTGCTGCGCGGAATAAGAATATCATCCGTACCGCATGCAACAAGTACCGGTTTTTTAATTTCCGGCAGACGTGATAGCGTAGATGTCTGAGCGATCGCCGCAATCTGCCGCAGGGCGCTAGACGGGCTGATCGGAGCGGTTTTAAAACGCCTGCTGAAACTTTTTGCAAATTCCGGACTGGATTCAATAAAACTGTCCGGGAACATCAGCTTTAGAGTCCGTTCGCATACTCCGTCAATCCCGCCTGTTGTGTCTGTCAGCATCTTTGAGATCTCTTTTGACGGCATAACGGTATCTCTGCCGCCGCAGAATGTCCCTCCGAGCACCAGCCTGTTTACCTTTTCCGGGTGCCGCAGTGCAAGCATCTGGGCGATCAATCCCCCCATAGAAAACCCGAAAACATGGGCCTGTTCAATGCCGAGTTTACTCATCAGCAGAGCGGTGTCGTCGGCGAACATTTCGATAGAAAACTGCCCATCTGCCGGTGTGACTGTTCGCCCTGAGCCGCGGGAGTCAAATACGAGCAGGCGGTATCGCGCTGAAAGCGCATCTAGAAATTCAGGGTCCCACCAGTCAATATTTCCGGCGAAACCCATTATCATTACCAGAGGGTATCCCGAACCTTTAAGTTCGTAACAGATTTTTAGGTCCGCTGCTTCGATAAAATTCATATATTCCTCCGGTATTGTTTTGTATTCATCTAACAGCAGATTATTGGTCGTAACCTCTCTGCTTTTTTTCCAAGGGGTATCATAAATAGAAATTCAATTTATGAGTCACCAAAGTGTAATTTTTTGTCAAGGGCTTCTTTTTTATGACATTACTCCGGCTTTGCACACTTTGGCGAAGAGAAGTGTAGTCAATACTAGACCGTCATATAATTGCAAGAGGTTGCTGAATGTTGACAGAGTGAAAAAAAGTTACCGCATAATGATAATCGCTGAGAAGTGTCATCAAATTTCAATAACGCAGGGAGCAGAGTTGGACTCTCTGTTGTTTTATAATAGAGTGCTTATGACAATATTATTTATTCCATTGCAGGAAAAAGTATTATAAGGTTTAAATTATTTAAAAAAGAGTATTTCCGCTTGACTTTCAACAAAGATACAATTTAATAATCTAAATTATTTAGTAATTTTTAATCAAAATGTTCAAAAAAACTAACCAGAAACTGTAATATATAAAAAAGAATATACTCCGTTCAATGGATAGTTTTAAGCGAAAAAACAATACTTCAGGAGATAATCTTTTATTAAAAAGTTTTATTTTTCATCCATTTTCATCTATCTTATTGCGGTTTTCGTTTTATCTGTTTGCAGTTGCGACAGTGGAGGGGGAAGTACACCGGGAGCTTCTACTGGCGCGGATACCATTACATGGACAGAACAGACAGGTGCGGGAACAGCGGGCTGGTCATCTATTGCTTCATCAACGGACGGGAAAAAACTTGCCGTTTGTGCCGACCTGGAGAATATATACACTTCAAGCGACAGCGGGGAGACATGGGCAGAACAGACAGGTTCAGGAACAGGGGTCTGGTCTTCAATAGTGTCATCACCGGACGGGACTAAACTTGCCGCCTGCAAATTTTACGGGTCAATGTATACGTCGGGCGACAGCGGAGTAACATGGACAAAACTGACTGGAATGGCATATGGCGAAGAACAGAACTGGAGCTCGATAGCGATGTCATCTGACGGGACAAAAATTGCATCCTGCGTAAAGAATGGATGGATATACACATCGGCCAACAGCGGAACGACATGGAATGACTATATAGCAAACTATGAATGGCGATCAATAGCTTCATCATCTGACGGAATAAAGCTTGTAATTTGTGTTTATGGCGGATATCTATATACATCAATCGACAGCGGGGATACATGGCAAAGTTATACCCCGGCAGTGCAAAAAAACTGGAAATCAGTAGCATCATCATCAGACGGAACAAAGCTCGCCGCCTGTGCAGAATGGGAATGTATATATACATCAAACGACAGCGGAGCGATATGGACAGAGCAGACAGGATCAGGAGAAAAACATTGGGGAGAAATATCCATATCATCAGATGGGACAAAGCTTGCAGCCTGTGTTGATGATTATGGATATATATACACCTCCATCGACGGCGGGGTAACATGGACAGAACAGACAAAGGCGGGGAAAAGAGACTGGAATTGTATAAACATTTCTCCGGACGGGAAGAGGCTTGCGGCAGGATGCCGCTATGGATATCTGTACACCGCTGATTTTAAATAGTATTTTCTATAAAAATATAAAAAAGAGGGAAATAATATAATGAAAAATTTCTGGATTATAATCATTCTTGCAGTAATTATTACAGGGTGTTCCGAGGATAAAAAAGAGGGGAATAAATTTAACAGCGAAGGTACAATGGCAAACCCGGTGACGATTGAGGTTGATGTTGTACATAAAGCAACTGTTTCCGGCGATGCTGTCACTTCAACCGGCTTCAACAGCTACTATGTTTTTACCGCTCCCGCTGACGGCAGTTATCAGGTTACAGTTGATAATATGGATATGGAATTTCCCGATGGAGGGGGTTCAAACAATGATAAAACACTATTTGTCTCTATGGCTCATGTATCAGTTCCGTATGAAGAGGGTACTCATCAAATCGATTATGAAGTTTATGGGAATACCCCCTGTAAGTTTGAACTGATCCCTGTACGGAAAGACCAGAAATATGTGATTACCATTACAAACCTGACACGTATAGATTCCGGCCGCGGTGCATCGCATTCGTATTCAAAACAGTTTGATCTTCTCGTTTCAAAATACAAGAATATCAGTGGAAGTAAAGACTCTCCTAATGAAGTATCTGTGATGATCCAGAGTGAATTTACTTCCATAGGACAATGGTATTTCTATTACCCTGATTATATTAAAGCTGTATACAGTTTTAGTTCAAGTATATACGACATCTCCGGTTTCGGCGGTGTAGTTGTAAGCACGATAAAAGTGGATGTTTATAAAAATAGTTTTGACGCTGCAAACATTGTTTCAAGCCAGGAAGGTAATATCGGCGATATAACGGTTGACTTATCCGGGTGGGATTCGGGGGATACGCCTTATTTTAATGTCTACTCCCCGGACAACCAGTATTGGGGATTATGGTCTATGAATAGAACTTATTAATAAGTATAACCGGGAGCAGAAGAACTGCAGATTTTAATTCTACAGTTCTTCTGCTCTTTAGTAAATAGCTGATGATACTGCTGTAAACAATCTACATGGATATGTGCCGTTTTACCTGATGAACAAAATGTCTGCACAATTATACTGTTTAAAACTGCTGATAAATACATTCTATAATGTTAATATGTACTTTCCCGGAATATGTTCCGAAAAAAGCGAAAAATTTTCTTGATCAGCAATATCTCCTTTAACATATTATAAGAATTAACCTGTGAGTTTTTGGATGTTATCATAATATTCTGTTTTTATGTCACCCGTTATTTAATGAAAAATCCGGAGGTATAAAAAATGAAAATATATCTGATTCTATTGTCTGTTCTAACCGCAATATCTTTCATCTGCTGTTCAACCGAACATGTCAAGCACAGGAAGAGCATAATAGTTAAAGACCCTGAAGAGTCAGTGCTTACCAGGAACATAGACCTTTCATTAAACGATTTGAGCGGCTCGGATTTAAGCGGCATGGATCTGCATGGCGCGGATTTCGAGAACAAGAATCTATCAAGGGTGAATTTTTCCGGTTCAGACCTCTCCAGTGCAAACATGAAGAATGTGAATCTTGAATACGCGAATTTGAAAAACGCTAACCTTTCCAAAGCCGACCTCAGAGGAGCAAAACTCTGCAATGCGGATTTAAGCGGAGCCGACATGACAGGTACAAATATGAGCGGGGCCGACCTCTCCAATGCAGACCTCAGCAGCGGCAGGATGTTTCTTGCGGCCCTCAATAACAGCAACTGCAGCGGGGCCAGTTTGAGGAATGCTCAGGTTAGCGGTACAGACTTTTCAGGATCGATTATGGTAAAGGTTGATTTTACATTCGCAAATCTTGAAAATGTAAAATTTAAGGGTGCATCCGTCCAGGGTGCGATCATTAATAAACTCTACAAAAAAATTCTGGAAAACCAGTATGTATACGGCCTTCAGAATGTTATATGGATCGATCCGAAAAAAACCGGAACCGGTACAAAATCGGAATTACCATAAGTGGTCCGCCGCCTGCAGTGTGTTACACGGTCACAGATGATAAAAAAACCGGTCAGCCGATTCCGCAGCCGCCGGTTTAATCTTTCAGGCATCTGAATAATGATTACTGTCTGACCTTGTTCATTTGAAGCGCGGTACCCATTGCCAGTAATGTCTGGTTTCGGTCCTCTATGTTTAATGCCTGCTCCATCCCGCCCGCGTCGAGGTTCATATTGATAGCTTCTTTGGTAAGCCTGAGTCCCATGTGGTTCTTTGTCATCAGAATTTTTGCATATTCCATCGCGGTATCATAAAGCATATCTCTTTCAACCATCTTCGAAACAAGACCGAGGTTTACAGCCTCTTCAGATGTCATGAATCTTCCGGTATACATAAACTCATAGGCCCTGCCGGCGCCTATCATCCTCGGAAGAAAATAGCTGCACGACATGTCCGCTCCGCCAAGCCCTATGTTTATATAGGCGGCGCAGAATTTTGCGTCGGGGCTGATTACCCTGATGTCGGATGATAGCACAAAACTGAATCCCTGTCCCGCAGCGGCGCCGTGTACTGCTGTGATAATCGGCTGGGGCGCTCTTCTCATATGGAGGTTGATTCTGCCGAGCCTGGCCTGAAATCTGTAGAACTGTTCGGCGCTGTACTTTCCGGCGGTCTCGGCGGTTTCCTTCATGTCGAGCCCGGCGCAGAATCCTTTTTCGCCGTTACCCTTAAGTATGATAACGTTCGTGTCAAGATCGTAAAGACGCTCGCGCCAGAAATATTCAAGCTCCTCCATCATCAGATGGCTGACGGCATTGTAAACATCAGGTCTGTTAAGGCTGAGAACCATGATTCCCTTTTCGGGGGTTTCACATTGTATGGTTTTATATTCCATGATCAGATATCTCCTGATAGCAGGCTCACCGGCCGGAACCCGCGATGTCGGGAGGGTTCCGGCACTGGTGTGAGCTTGTTTATATGAACAAAGGTTTACCCTTGGTAGCAATATGTTCAGCCATCTTCTGCGAACCCTCTGTTTTCCAGCAGTCGACGAACATCTCTCTTTCGAGCTTCAGCATCGCGTCTTCGGAGATAGACTCTCCTTTATAAGCCGTTCCGCCGGAAAGAATATATCCGACTCTCCTTACAACTGTTGAGATGTGGGGAGCGATCTGGTATCCGGCCAGCATGTCAGGTATATTCGCGTCGAGTGCTCCCATGGCATCCTGACCCATAACAGTTATTGGAAGGTTTGCCGGCGGAACATATCCCTCGTCTGACATTTTCAGTACCTCTTTTTTTGCCTCGCCGATCAGATAGTCCCTGTTGAAAACAATTCTGTCCTGGGGTCTGAGGAAGCCTTTCGCTCTTGCCTCCTGGGCGGAACCGGAGGGCATCGGCATCGCTATCGTTTTAAACGCGTGGAGAAATACAGCGAGAAGGTCGGTTACCGGGGCGACCGAAGACTCGATCATTCTCCTCCACATCTGTACGCATCCGCCGCCGGCAGGAACAAGGCCGGCGCCTACTTCGACGAGCGCCATATAGAGTTCGTTGTGAGCGACAATTTTGTCAGACCAGAGACAGACCTCGCATCCGCCGCCGAGGGCCATTCCGAACGGCGCAGCAACTACAGGGAAAGGCGAGTATTTAATGGCCTTCATCCCGGTGTGTACATCGGCGATAAAATCGTTTATCCCCTTGAAGTCGCCGGCCTTGGCAAGGCTCAGCATGTATTTCAGATCTCCGCCGGCGCTGAATGCCGGGGGCATGCCTGTAGCTTCGTTTCCTATGACAAGTCCCGCTCCGTTTTTCCTGACATGTTCAATGACAGGATTAACCATATCGACCACTTCGTTGTTCAGTGCGTTCATCTTTGTATGGTACTCAAGGCAGAATACGTCGTTTCCGATATCGACAAGGGAGCAGCTTTTGTTTCCGAGAACAACCTTCGATTTATCGGCCTTGATGTTGCTGAGGAATACCATCTGCGGGCTGTACTTTATATCCTTGTATGAAGCTGAAGCGAAATCCCAGAACTGTTTTCTTCCGTTCTCAATTCTGTAGAAAGTCGAGGCCCCTTTGTCGAGCATCGTTTTGATTACTGCCGGAACCTCATATCCCGATTTTTCAATCCCTGAGAGGGATTCCTTAATACCGATTGCGTCCCATGTTTCAAAGGGGCCGTATTCATAGGCGTATCCCCATTTCATCGCGTTGTCTATCTCGACAAGGGTATCGCATATTTCTGGAATCCTGTTGACGGAATATACGAACTGGCATGAAAGGAGTCTCATCGCGAATTCGCTGTTGTTGAAGATGTATTTTACCTTTTCAGGAGTGGTTTTGAAGTCCTTTGTCGCTTCAACAACCGGATACACAGCCTTTGTGTCGTAGTCGACATGCTGCAGCGTTTTGATATCGATAACTTTTTTAAACTTCTTGCCGTCCGGTCCCTTTCCGGAGAGATAGAATCCTCCGATACCCTTCGCCTTGTTGCCGTACATCCCTCTGGCCATCATATCCTTGAAGAATTTCGGAAGCCTGTATTTCTCCCTGAACTCATCGTTCACGAGCAGCGCGTATGAGTTGTCGGCGATATGGTCTGTCGTGTCGGCTCCGACGAAGTCTGTGAGGCCGAAAATACCTGTAGAGGGTATACCCATCGGTTTTGAGAAGATTGCATCCGCTTCCGGAATAGTCACATACCCTTTTTCGAGCAGGATAAGGGCCTCGCAGATTGAGATCATTCCGATCCTGTTTCCGATAAAGTTCGGAGTATCCTTCCCCCATACAACCCCTTTCCCGAGAATCTGCTCTCCCCATTTTGATACAAAGTCGCAGACCTCTTTCGATGTGTCGGGGCCAGCTATACACTCGAGGATCTTCATGTAGCGCACAGGGTTGAAGAAGTGGAGGATCAGGAAATGCTCCCTGAACTCTTTGCTCCTCCCCTCAGCCATCTGGGCAATGGGAAGACCGGATGTGTTTGAGGCGATGATAGTTCCCGGTTTCATGATTTTTTCAAGCCTGGCGAAAAGGTCCTGCTTGATTTTAAGATTTTCAACGATAACCTCAAAGATAATATCACAATCCTTAAGCTTGTCAAAATCGTCCGTGAGGTTGCCTGTCTCGATAAGAGAGAGGTCATGTTTTTTGTCCATGAATGCAGCCGGTTTTGCTTTCATCTGTGCTTCAAGTCCGGCAGCAACTATTCTGTTTTTCGCCTTTTTATCATTTTTCTCGGCGTCTGTAAGATCAAATGGGGCGATATCCAGCAATAAAGTCTTTACACCCGCGCTGGCGCATAATGCCGCTATACCTCCGCCCATGATCCCGGAGCCTATTACGGCTGCTTTTTCAATCCGTCTGGTCATAAAACCTCCTGTAAGATTAGGTAATTAGGAAATAAACACTGTTTATTTCAGGAAAATCTATAACGCATTAAATCGTTATCAGATAAAATGAAACATAACCGCATATAAGATGCAGTTTTTAAATATTAATTGAATGAATGTTCAGTTAATTAATTTTCAGATGGATTTTGTCAATCTTTTTTCAGGGGAAAATGCTATCAGTGTGTCTGGACTGAGTATTATAGCGATAATTATTGAACTGGTACAACTAATGTCACTGCGAGGCATGAAATGCCGCGGCAGTCTGTTTTGTAATAATTCATTTTAATAAAAAAAATTATCATGTTTTAATCAGATTGCTTCACGGCGTTTACCCTGAGCCTGCCGTAGGGTTCGCAATGACAAATAGCTAATCATTTATAAACCTTTACATGCGTTGAAAACGGAAAAAATTAAAAAAGGAACGGATTTGAAAAAAATATTGACAAACAGATAATTGAATGAATGTTCAGTTAATTGTTTGTGCCGTTGTCCGGCTGACGCTGAGGCGTTATATTACGATAATTATGGAGAAAAACGATGGCGGAGAAATTTTTCAGCGAAAAAAACCTGAAATTCACCCTTTATGACGTTCATAAAGTTGAGGATCTGCTGAAACACGGGAAGTTCTGCGACTATAACAGAGAGAGTTTTGACATGATACTTGATACAGCTAAAAACATGGCTGTAAATTTCATGTACCCCCTGTTTTCCGAGATGGATAAAATCGCTCCTGAATATACCGGTACAACGATAAAAGTAAACCCGGCCGTGAGAGAATACATGAAAATGGCCGGGGATGGGGGGTGGATCAACGCTATGTTTCCTGTTGAAGACGGCGGACAGCAGATGCCGCTTTCGCTTTTCAACGCGTGTCTGTTTATTTTCTCATCGGCAAACTATTCTCTGAGCGTCTATCCGGGGCTTACTACAGGAGCAGCGGGTCTTATATATACATACGGAACCGGTTCACTGAAGAAAGATTTCGCAGAAAAGATGGTAACGGGGATATGGCAGGGAACGATGGCTCTCACCGAACCGGAGGCGGGAAGCTCGCTGAGTGATGTGAAGACATCGGCGGAACCGGTTTCGGGGGGATACTATCTGATAAAGGGACAGAAAACATTCATATCTGCCGGCGACCACGACAACGCTGACAATATAGTGCACCTGATGCTGGCGCGTATAAAAGGGGCTCCCGGCGGAGTAAAGGGGCTCTCGCTGTTCGTTGTGCCGAAATACAGGATCAATAAATCGGGAAACATGGAATTTAATGACGTCAACTGCGCCGGCTGCTATCACAAGATGGGCTACCGCGGGGCTCCTATAGCGCAGCTGAGCATGGGTGAATCAGATGACTGTCACGGATACCTCCTCGGCGAACAGAACATGGGACTGGCGTACATGTTCCGTATGATGAATGAAGCGAGAATAAATGTCGGGCTCGGAGCTACGGCAATATCTTCAGCCGCTTATTACGCCGCGCTTGAATACACTAAAGAGAGGCTCCAGGGCAGAAAGGCTGATGAAAAAAATCCCGCAAACCCGCAGATTCCGATAATCGAACATGCCGATATAAAGAGAATGCTTCTGCAGCAGCGGGCGATTGTTGAGGGCTCTTTGTCTCTGATGGTATATTCAGGGAAACTGGTCGATCTTGCGAATGTTTCGGATGAAAAGGAGAAGGAGGAGTTTGAACTGCTGCTCGATTTTTTAACACCGATAGTCAAGACATATCCATCAGAAATGGGGATAGTTTCCACAAGCCTGGCGATACAGTGTCTGGGAGGGTACGGCTACAGCTCGGAGTTCCCTGTGGAACAGTACATGAGGGATTCAAGGATACATCCGATTCATGAAGGAACTACCGGGATACAGGGAATGGACCTTCTCGGGAGAAAGGTGACGATGAAAAAGGGAGCCGGGGTAAAGATGTTTTCTGCCGAGGTTAGAAAAACGATAGATGCGGCGTCGGAATTCGGCGAGCTTAAAAATTACGCGGTGATTCTTGAAGAGGCGCTTGCAGTCTGGAAAGAGACGACCAGCAGCCTGCTTATAGTGGCCGGCAGGGGGGATATAGAACTCTTTCTCGCCGATGCGACGCTTTATCTTGAGATGTCAGGAATCGTATGCATCGCCTGGCAGTGGCTGCTCCAGGGGATAGCCATTCAGAAGATGCTGGCGGAAAAAAGCGGGGTTCTTGATAAAAATTTTGCCGAAGGCAAAATGTATACTCTGAAGTATTTTTACGGGTATGAAATACCTAAGATCAAAGGATTATCATTCCGTCTGAAAAATGCCGACGGTACTACATTGAAGATGAAACCGGAGTTTTTTGAAGATTAATAAATGCCTCTGAAACTTCCAGAGATCATAACGGCGTTTTTTAAATATAATAACCTGTGAAAGTCTGTTTTTAATAAAATCCCGGAGTATTTCCGCTCCGGGATTTCTTTTCTTTCAAATTAAACGTTTATTTCTTGACCGCTATCAATTATGTTTATTCTGTAAGGCAAAGGAGCAGCAGAGAAGGGCTGAACAGTTTGACCGGTATTGCTGACCTCTTGGCCGGAATGAGCATTAAAAGACCCGCACAGCCGAAGGGATTACAATTGCGTCAGTCCCCTGATTACGGCGGAAATAATTCAGAAGTTTCCTGGAAAACAGGAAACCTGCCCTGAAAAAGTCATGTATGGATCTTTTCAGGAGACTGTTAGAGATAATAAAGAGACCAATGAAAAAAAGACAGAATGCAGAACTCCGTAAACCGGATATACTTAAAAACTATTACCAGGTGATTTTGAAAGAGGGTATTGAGGGCGCATCGATTGCAAAAGTGGCGAAAAAGATGAAGATAAACCCAAGCCTGATAATACACTACTTCGCCAGTAAAGACAATATGACAGTCGCTCTTGTAGACCATATGAGCCGGATTTATAACAGGCTGTTCATCGAGATGAAAATCGAAACGAACGATCCGGAGAAAAGGCTCGACCGGCTTGTGGAGATTTTCTGCAGCGACGAGTGGTATTACAATACCGATATATCGGGGGACTTTTCTCTTTTTACGCTGAGCTTCCGGAATAAAAAAGTACAGAAGCATGTACAGAATATGTATGAGGAGTTTGTGAAGCTTATAGTGAAGGAGTTCGAGACTGTAAACTCCGGTGGAAAAATCAGGTTTTCAGATCCTAAAAGGACAGCTGAACTTGTCGTTTCAGCTCTTGAGGGATACAGGCATTTTAAACATTTTTTTATTGCAGAGAAGGATTCTGAAAGCTTCCGGCAGGACATGATGAAAACATTAAAAGCTGTTATAAAAAGCGGATCAACACAGATAAAATAGTACCGGAAGGTGTCCGCATATTTAAAAAACGGTTAGATAGTTTCAGAAGTTCATTAAAACCCGGATTACCGGTCCGTATCTTATTACACCGGTATGGGTCTCGACATTCAGCACCATCTCCTGTTTTGACTCTGAATGGAAATTCCATGTCATAACATTGATGTCGAAGTTGCCGCCTACAGCGATTCCGAGCCTTGAATCTCCGAAGTTCTTTATCCACATCAATCCGAAATAGCAGTCTGAGTCCGCTCCTCCCCCCGGTATATAGGACTGGCGTTTGATAGAGAGTCCCGGAACAGTCTGAACCTCCAGTATTCTGTCGTACAGTTCCGGCGGTGTTTTTATCTTGGTATAGGTGAAAGATGTCTGCATGTTGGCCCAGAAATGGAAACCCTCATCTTTCCTGTTCATATATTTCTGCATCGTGTCCATGTTTATGAAGAAACCGTAACTCGGATATTTAATGTTGTTCTGGTATGCCGAGTTGCCTACCTTTTTGCTCCCTTTATAATAGAACGTCGTTTTAAACTGTGTCGGTAGAGTGTAGGTCTTGTAGCCGATACCTATGGTCAGCTCCTCCTCCTCGCCGCCGGGAGCGTAGAGAAGCGATACAGATCTGTATGTCGTGTCCACTTTAATATATGTCGGCTGACCTGCAGCGGGGATCCCTTCCCAGTGAGCGGTGCCTGTTATTCTTCCCGTAGCCATACGCATCGAAAGCTTTTCAAAACCGATGAAACCGATAAACCTGTTTATCCTGCCGATATAGTTATCGTCGACCGATGCGGCAGCTCCGAGATTGAATCCCATATCAGTCCAGAGGGAACCTTCATAAGTAGTAAAAGCTTCGGGGCTCGATGTAAAATGAAGTAGATTGGATTCCTGGCCGTTTCCGTATGAGAAAGCCTGTTTCATGTACCATCTTGTTATCGGCGAATAAAAAATACCGAAATTTGCTGTTGTCCCTGAATTATCACGGCTGTCCGGTTCTGTCTGCTGTTCTGCCTGAAGGGTTAATGGAGCGGTTAAAAGAATTAAAAAGAGTATATATTTTAATTTCATACAGTCCTCAATATCTGATACTCATCCAGGTTTTGAGTATAAGAATCTTGTTCTCATCATTCGTCCGGGATAGACATACTCAACCAGGCTGACTGATGAATGTCAATACTAAATGATTTTAATTTTGAATATCAGGTGATTAATAACAGAAAATATTTTTTTCTCGGTATCAGAGAGCCGGGTTAAGCATGCCTGCCTGTATTGTGTAGCAGTTCCGGGTTGATAGCCGTGATGCAGAATAGAATCTGCGTCAGCGGAATCAGGTATTGCCGAGTTATAGACCCCTCTTGCCTCTAAGTCATCATTCTAAATCGTCAGAGAAGAGATGTTCTGGTCAGCATTTATAATGCTTTTTCAGGTATGTTGAACAATTGCCGACTGAAGAGTCGGAAATCAGCTGAAAGAATGAAGGAGAAATAATCAATTTTAACCTTAAATTTTTTTGTAAAGATGATTAATTGTATTATCATAATTGCAGATCTCTGCCGGATTAAGTCCATGGCGGTTTCAGAGTATTTCGTAGAACCTTAGGAGAGGGTGGACAATGAACATGTTCAAGCTTGATATCCACACATTTATTGTGCTGCTTGTGGCTGGAAACCTTGCATCGATAATCATACTCCCGGCATACCGTAAAGGTATATCCGGCGCAGCTCCATACCGGAACTTTATGGTTTCAAAAGTACTGCAGGCGATCGGGTGGATGCTTCTCGGGCTGCGGGGAGATATTTCAGATTTTTTGTCGGTATATGCGGGAAATACTTTTCTCCTTTACGGATTCTGTATCGAAATCATGGCCATAACTGCGGTCGACGGTCCCGATAAAAAAAAGGATCTTCTGCTGATCCTGATGACCGGTTTAGGTATAACTTTTTTCTGGATATTCGCATCCACCCCGAATTTACGTGTAGCTATAGCCACCTTTGTGTCAATTCTGATTTTTCTGACAGCGGCAGTCTATTTTTTAATGTTTCTGGAGAGTTCATTATTAAGAATAACAACAGGAGTTTTTTATTCTTTTATCTGTATTATTCTTTCGTTCCGGGTTATAGATTCCTTAACAGCGAATAGTGATTTCAGCCTTATGACTCCGGCAGCAAGTCAGACTGTGGGATTCATGATGCTGTACGTATATATATTTGTCAGCGGTTCCGGTTTTCTTCTGATTTTCAGGGAGAAGGGCGACAGGCTTCTCCGTGAAAGCGAATATACATTTTCAACATCTTTTCATTCCTCTCCCGATGCGATCCTGATAACATGGCTTGCCGACGGAAAAATAATTGAAGCAAACAGTTCGTTTGAAAAAATATCAGGTTATAAAATTGCGGAAATTATCGGACACACAACTATCGAATTGAACATGTTAAAAAATCCGGGAGACAGGGACAGGGTAATTGATGATCTTATCTCCGGAAGAGAGGTTAAGAGCCTTGAACTTGAATTCAGGAAAAAAACCGGTGAAAAGCTCACAGGCCTTCTCTCATCAGCGATCATAATGATCGACGGAATGAAGGCGATTATAACAACAATAAGCGATATCACCGACAGGAAGATTATGGAGGAGAGCATTCAGAAACATCTTGCTGAAAAGGAACTTCTGCTGAAAGAGGTTCATCACAGGATAAAAAACAATCTGAACACGGTCATTGGGCTCCTTCATCTGCAGGCGGAATTTTATAAAGAACGGGAGTGTTCAAAAATTCTTAATGATGCAGGCAGCAGGCTCTACTCTATGTCGATAATGTATGACAGGCTTTACAGGTCGGAGAATTTTATGACAATGCCTTCGGCGGATTTCATCAAGTCTCTTATTTATGATATCGTAAGTCTGTTTCCGTCAGGAGAGAAGGTGGAGATAAGGGATCAAATTAGCGATTTCCCGATAAATGCAGACAAGCTGCAGCCGCTTGCGATAATAATAAATGAGCTTGTGACCAACTCGATGAAATACGCGATGGATAAAAACACTGAAGGATTTATTGAATTATCAGCAGTCAGCAAAGGAGATTTTGCGGAGATTGTATACCGCGACAGCGGAAAGGGTATAAATGACGGGTTTAGTAATGGCGATTCCGAAGGTTTCGGCATACAGCTTATAGATATGCTTGTCAATCAGATCTCTGGATCGATGACAATAAATAAAGGCAGGGGAGCGGAGTGCATTATACGGTTTAAATTGTAGCTGGTTTATTTACTGCCTTTCGGCAGTTTGGGAAATCATGTTCGCGGTTTTACAAACCGCTCACGGGTTTGATGCTTTTTGGAAGCAGCCCAAAAAGCATCAGCAAAAAAGCTGCCGCTCAGACGCCGCGGCGGCTTCACACCTCAATCGCCGGTGGGGCTCGATCCGCAGAGTAACAGAAGATTGAATGATTCAATTAACATTTCGTTTTTTAAACCGGTAGTTTTATACTGAACTTTCGGTTGGCTCGTAATGGCATCCCTGCCATACTCGCCTGTCGGCGGCGTCCCTGCCTCCTCCGGATATGAGTTTGTTAACGAATCATTTTTTTAAAGTTAGTTCCGGCGTATCATGGATGTACGCCGGCTCGCGTCGCAGCCGTCCAGGATGGACTCTGCGGCGCATCGAGAGAAGTTTGTAAAGAAAATAATAAAAAAGGAGGCACTCCGCCGCCTGAGGAGCCGCGGGGTTCTGCTAAGGGGGGTGCGGCTACCCCCCTGGCATAATTAAATATTATAATAAAATAATTATCTCACGGCTGGAAGCCGTAAAAACATTCTTAATGCAAAGAAAAGTGACGTAGTTACTTTGTATAAAACCGCGTCATTGCGTCAACCAGTCCGTCGATTGTAAACTCATCCGCCTCGATAGACGGTTTGTATCCATGATCGAGAATGGTTTTTGTTGTTACAGGCCCGATGCTGGCAAGTGCCGCACTGGTTTCCGGAATTATCGAAAAGAAATTGCTCACTGTTGATGAGCTTGTAAAAGTTATAATATCCGCGTTTTTTACTTCGTTTAGCAGTTTTTCATCTGTATGAAGAGGTTTGTCCGCGGTATAGATATGTATCCTGTCGACAGTGGCCCCCATCTCCCTGAGCCCGTCTGTAAGGGTCATCCTGGCGTCGGCGGAGCACGGTATAAGTATCTTCTGTCCGGATATGTTATGCTTTTTAAACTCGTCGAGCAGCGATTCAGCGACGAATTTCTCCGGTATCATGTCCGGTATAATGCCGTACTGTTTCAGTTCATCGCCGGAGGCTTTCCCTATGACCGCTATCTTTATCCCTCCCAGTGCGCGCGCGTCTTTTCCTGCCGCGAAGAGTTCTTCAAAGAAGATGTTGATCGCATTCTGCGAGGTAAAAACTATCCAGCCGTATTTTTCTATCGAAGAAAGGGAATTTCTGAAAGCTGCAAGGTCATCGATCTTTCTTATCTCTATTGTGGGGAACTCTATTGTCCTCGCCCCGAGCGACGACAGCATTCTCGTCAGCTTTGATGCCTGGTTCCTTGTGCGCGTGACTGCAATTTTTTTGCCGAACAACGGCTGTGTGTCGAACCATCTGAGTTTCTCCCTGAGAGAGACCACTCCCCCCATTATGATGATCGCCGGAGGCTTTATGCCGGATCTCTCCACCTCATCAGCTATCCCTGACAGGGTTGAGGTGACAACCTGCTGCTCCGGTCTTGTACCCCATGATACTATACCGACCGGTGTTTCAGGCGGAAAGTTTTTTTCCTCTATGAGTTTTTTGCTTATATGGCCGAGGTTCTTCATCCCCATAAGGAACGCGAAGGTTTTTTCAGCATCAAACTCGGGGAAGTTGACGTCTTCGGTTTCATCCGCGTCTGACCTCCGGTGTCCGCTGATTACCTCGAAAGCGTTTGAAAAATCCCTGTGTGTAAGGGGTATGCCGGCATATGCAGGGGCCGAGTAGAACGACGAGATCCCCGGTATCACGACAAACGGGATATTTCTCTCCACCAGGAGTTCAGCCTCCTCGCCGCCGCGTCCGAAAATAAACGGGTCCCCCCCCTTAAGGCGCACGACGGTCTTGCCCTGCAGGGCTTTCTCCGCGATCAGCTCATTGATCTGGCCCTGCTTTAAAGTATGATCGCTCCCCTGTTTGCCTACATAAATCGTCTCGCAGCCGATTCCGTCAAGGAGGCTTTTTTCGGCAAGGTAATCATATATGATACAGTCCGCTTCACGCAGCGCTCTCATCCCTTTGATGGAGATCAGTTCCGGGTCTCCGGGGCCGGCCCCTACAAGATATACGGTTCCTGTTTTCATATGTATTTTTCCGCTCCCTGTGATTTGATTTTATCTGAAAGTTCCGCCCCGATCTTTTCAGGGTCGCTACCGCTTGCGTCCGCCCTGGCTGTAAATGTGCCGTCGACAGATGCGATGATGCCGTCGAGGATGATGCAACCGCCGCTGAAGTATGCCCGGGCGCCGAGCGGAATATGGCATCCGCCGCCGAAGTTCTTCAGAAATGACCTCTCTGCTCTGACAAGGGCTTCAGTTTCCGAGTGGTTAAGTTTTCGTGCGACCGAGAAGGTATAGTCATCGTCTTCTCTCACCTGCAGTCCCAGGGCACCCTGTGCCGGTGCCGGCAGAAAAATTTTTTCGTCAAGGGTCTGTGCTATGAAATCGTTTATATCAAGTTTAATCCTGTCAACGGCCGCCTTTGCCATGATAATGGCGTCATACTCGCCCTCTTTCAGCTTTCTGAGCCTTGTGTTTACGTTTCCCCTCAGCGCTTCAATTCTGAGTGTTTTGTCAAACGCTTTCAGCTGGGCCATCCTTCTGACCGAGCTTGTACCGATTGTTGAGCCCCTCTTGATATTTATACCCTCCCTGTTCATGCAGGCGTCAGGGTGCATTATTATCATATCGTGATAGTCGCCCCTTTCCGGAATGGCCGCGAGTTTCAGGCCTTTAACATCCTCAGTCGGGAGGTCTTTAAGAGAGTGAACGGCCAGATCGATTTTTCCAGAGAGGAGCGCTTCTTCAATCTCTTTTGTAAAGAATCCCTTCCCCTCCATCTTGTTGAAAGAGACATTCTGTATTCTGTCGCCTTCGGTTTTTATTATTACGAGTTCCGTGTTTTCTTCACCAATAAGGGATGCTATGTAATTCGCCTGCCATAGGGCAAGCTCGCTCCCTCTGGTTCCTATCTTTATTTTTTTTCCCATTATGGTCCGGTCCATCATATTATATTACGGGTTATCACTATATCGGGGTTTATTTAATGTCCTCCGCTTAACAGAAAACTCCGCCTCGGGAATGATATTAACCGGCAGCGTTTTATGTCAATGTATTATTTTAACTTTGAATTTCTGTATAAAACGCTATTTATGTAATGATTGGCGGCATGCTATGATAAAAAAGAGCAGAAATTCTTAAAAAATACTTGTATAAAATAAAATAAAATATAAAAAAACGGCCAGCTATAAAATATTATAAGGAGAGTAACGGATAATGTTAAAAAAGATTTTTGTTCTGCCGGTTTTGATCTGTTTAGTCGGGACAGCAATCGGATGTAAAAAAGATGACAAGAAAAAAGTTGCTGCTATTGACAACAGCGTTCGTCTGACAGGAACAGTTGCAACAGGTGCTGCTGTTGCTTCAACAGTGTATATTAAGGATGCTGCCGGTAATGTAGTAACCGGAGAGACAACCGTAACCGGAGATACTGAGACAGACGGCAAGTATTCAATAGTTGTAGAAGGTCTTACTCCTCCGTTCGTAATCCTTGCACAGAATACTGTATTGAACATCAATCTCTATTCAGTAGCATACCAGAGCGGGACTGCGAACGTAACCCCGGCAACTAATGTAATGGTCGGATTGATTTTTAAAAGTGATCCCGAGATCCTTTTCCCCCCTGCGCAGATGGTGGCAGATAATACTCCGATAACAGCATTGACGCTTGATGTTGCCGCTATTAAGGAAAAAATTACTGAAGCTAACGACATTCTTAAGACTGTCCTTGCCCCGCTTATTACAGCGGATCCAAACATGGATTTTCTCGGAGCTGCTTTTGATGCTAACGGTTCCGGACTTGATTCAATACTTGACGCAGTAAAGATGGATATAGATTCTTCTGCTTCTGTATCATTCACATTTAACGGAACTGAAATTTGCGATATCGATGCCTCTGCGGCAGATATTGCCTCGGAAGTAACAAGCGCTGCTACTGCGGTCAATGTCATTGCAGTACAGATAATCCAGACAATTAATCACAACAACACAACGGCCGGTGACGACAGGGCACAGGACGGTATAGAAGGAGTTGCTCACCTTATTGAGCACCTTAGATATAGTGATATAAGCTCAAAGACCGAGAGAATCTTCGAAGACGCACGTAACGCGAACGGTATCTGCGACTATAATGACTATAAAAAGGTCAGAGACTGCTTCAGCGATTCAGTGCTCAATGATGACACCAACGCTAAAGGAAATCTCGGAATGGCGTTATGCGATATCCTCGATCTGAACTACAAGCCCACAACCTGGAAGATCCTTGACCAGCTGATGCATCACAAAAGCTACTCGGCAATAACCGTATCAGCAGCTGATGTCAAAACACTCTGCAATGTGGACGCAGTAGGCGCTATCAGCTCGGCAATTGCCCGTCTGAACCTTGTACTGACATCCAGTTTTACATCAGTTACTGTTAACGAGATAGTATTGGATGATGAAGATGAGGCTGAATCCTTTGTAATTACAAAGGCGGAAGTTTACGTTATGAAAGCTGCACTTGAAGTATTACGGGCGGCAATCTATGTTGCGATGTCTTATGATATCCAGCCGGTAGGAGCTGACGGCACATATGGCTGGATGATCGGGCTTACGAAGGAGTATGATGACTATGACTGGATGAGCTGGGATTCATATACTACTTCTACTTCGGGCACCGGGCAAAACACAGTTACTTTGACCAAAAATGTAGAAGAAGAGGAAGCGGCTAACGGTGTACTTATATTTAGAGCTTTGAAGCTTAACTGGGACAAGGCATCTTATGGAACGATTAACAGCGATAACAAGCTTGCAAGTGCCAAAACAGACCTTATACAGGCTGTTGCAGATCTTAAATCGGCTCTGACCGTAGTTAAAGCTCAGACCGGGGACGTCTCGAAAAACCTGATAACCCAGTCTGATATCGATGACATTAATGAGGATCTCGCAGAGGACTTTGCCAAAGAGGATGTTTCACATCACTATCCGGGAGAGACTCTGAATTCCTGCGAGGCGATTTTGAACTTCGCAAACAAGGTTTTGACAACACAGGTGACTATAGCGCTGGATCCGGAGTCTGGGACTGCCATGATCCCTGTTACGATCGATGCTTCTAAATTCTTCAGCGGTTCAATAACAAGCATAAAAAGCTTTTTACCATACTTGAGATGGAGAGCTGAAAGCGCCTGGATTGAAACCGAGACAGATCGCTGGGTACATTACTATGGACATGTTTATACAAGTGCTACCGTAACACAGGCTGATCAGCAGGCATGGTGGCTTGCAACATACGGATTTACACCGTCATATAATGATGTCTACTACTCGGATGAATACCTGGGCGATAACAGATGGAACCTTGCCGAACGCTGGGTCGATGATCCTGAAGTCAATGACCCCTCCGGTGATTATAACTGGTGGCTGTATAATTCTCATTATATAAATGTATCCGGAGTTTACAACACTCTCGGGTCAGTTCTAGCAGACGATTACGAGGTCAGCAAAATTGTCAAAATCGAAACCGGTTATGATGTCGAGCCGATCGATTTAACTACCGCTGCCGGTGTTGTAATCGATATGGATGCTGACGACGCATATCCTGAGTTCCCGGATTATACCTTTGCAGGAATATTCCCCGGCATGACAAAGGCTAAATTTGAATCTTTAGATTAACAGACAGACTGAATCCGGTTTGAAAAAATATCTGTCTTTATTTATTATTCTGGTTGTCCATACTTCACTGTATGGACAACTTCTTTTTTATAATCCCCGCCCTGCCGATTTCCCCTCACTGGACAGGAACAGCTTCGAGTGTTTTTACTATAACGGCGGTATTATCAGCTATCCTGTGTACTCTATACGGGATAACATGGGCCTGGACAGATATATCTCCTATGGCGCAAGTTACATAGAGGGAGCTGTACGTTATGATCCTGTTGTTGTTTCAACTATGGTCAGCAGGGAGTCGATAGATCTATACACAAACAATCTGTATGAAGTTCAGGATTTCTTCAGGCTGGGAAAAGATACAGCTTCATACTCTGCCCTGACGGAGGCTTATCTGGATCCGGTTCACCTTAAAGCGGGTTTTATATATCGTGATGGATGGGGGGTGATGTCCGGCGCGGGTATCTATCTCTGCGGAGGGGAGATGTTTTTCTCGTATTCGTATATACCGGAGGTTTACCGTTTTTCCTATTCGGTAAATGAAGAGTCGGGTTCTGTAGATTTAGGGTATCACAGCAGAACTTTTTCCGGAGGTTATAAAAGGAATAATTTTTATTCTGAAATATTTTATACATCCGTAACTCCGTATGACAGCGGCGAGGAAATTCATTCGGTAATTAATGGAAAAGAAACCGGGGGTATGGCAAGCCTGAGGTTTAAGGACTTCCTTTTTGAGGGGCAGTACCTGTATGGCAACACAACAATTGATCTTTATGATAATGAGAGCCCTTTCGGAAAACTGAAGGATGGAACTTTGATGATGTATACATTATCAGCCGGTAATATTTTCAACAAATACTGTACTCTCAAAGGGGGGATTGCCGGGTTTGATCTGTCAGCAGCTAAAGGAAGTTTTTTTGAGATATGGCCGTTTACCTTCTGGGAGATGTTTCTCCCTTCGCGGGCAAAGCTAAATGAGTTCGATTTAAATCTGAAACTGCCTTTTGTGAATATTACCGGTTCCTATCCGGTAACGGAAGAGAATGTAAAATTTAAGCCGTCCCTTTCCGCTGAATACTATCATCTGATAATTTCCGATTCCATCCGTTATAGTGAAAAAAAGTGGGACGTTTATCCCTTTGTCGCGCACTATGAGAAAACGGAAGTTGCGATTAATCCGACTATATATGGTGTTCTCTATCTGCATGCTGATTTAGAAATAGAATTGGCGAATGTCGGTTTTAAATTTCAGATATCTCAGCTGAAAACGGTCAAAAAGAAAAAACATGGCCCGGATGAGTCCGGTGCTGTTTTGCCGGTTATCGATCCCGGAGTGGATCCCGGAGTGGATCCCGGAGTTGATCCGGGTACCAGTCCGGCGGCCTCGAAAAAAAGAAGTACCAAACAGGACTCAGGTCCATTTATCACTTTATCTGTTACAGGATATTTTTGATTTAATCAGGTATTCCCCCTGTAAAAATGCATTTGTCCTGCATGTAAATCTTCAGTTTTAAACAGTAATAAAAAAGCGCTTAGAAACATTTAAAACTTATTTGTTGACTTAAAAAGAGAACATGGTTATAAATAAAAGGCGTTATTTACAACCGCCGCTGAAATTTTCAGACAGTGCCGGGTAATCCTCTGTTCGGGAGTTTTATATGAGAAAGTATCCTGTTTATTGCACCGCTTTGTTTTTGATAATATGTGTATTGTTAACCTGCACAGAGTGCGGTAAAAGGGGTAAATCGGACAGATCTGTTGTCGGTATAATGAAAATAGTCTCTCACCCTGCGCTTGATGCGGTAGAGAAAGGGATCCTGGATGAGTTGAAGGAGGAGGGGTTTTATAATCTGTCATATGACATCCAGAACGCGGAGGGGGATGTATTAAACGCTGCATCTATTGCAGGGAAATTTGAAAAAGAGCATGTAAAAATCGCCGTGGGTATTGCCACTCCATGTGCGCAGGCCCTGAGGAAAACACTGAAAGATGCAGTAGTAGTATACTCAGCAGTTACGGATCCTGTTGATGCAGGACTTGTCAAATCGCTTAAAGCCGGGGAAAAGAAAATCGCCGGGGTTTCAGATATGGTGCCGGTAAAAGACCAGATTATGCTTCTAAAAAAGATTAAAGATATAAAGAGGCTTGGACATATCTATGCTAACCATGAAGCCAATGCGGTGGTACTGGCCAGAATGATCAAGCATGAGTGCTTTATTCTTGATATTGAATTTGTTGAAGCTACAGTTGCAAAAACCTCCGATGTCAAGTCCGCCGCACGGTCTATAGCAGGAAGGGTTGACGCTTTTTACCTGAGTACTGACAATACCGTAGTTTCAGCGATAGGTGACGTTGCCGAGATAGCGAAAATAAACAGAATCCCGGTGATGACGGCCGACCCCGGTTCGTCGGAAAAATGGGACGTGCTGGTTTCCTGGGGGTTTGATTATTACAAAGTAGGAATTGCCACCGGAAAACTCGTTGCGAGAATCCTCAGCGGCGAGCCACCTGAAAATATACCGGCAGTTTTGATGACTGAACCCTCGGATGTTGATCTGCTGATAAATCTTGATGTAGCGGAAAGACTGGGACTTGCCGTTCCGGAAAAAATAATCTCACAGGCAAGCAGGATTGTCCGGAAAGGGAATGTGGAAAAAAAATAATTTATATCTGAATTTCATTTTTAGACAGGCCTAATCCGCGTTTAAAACGTTTTTTATTTTCATGGATAATTCTGCGGCAAGGTAAGGTTTGTTTACTGTGCCCCTGATTCCCATCCTGAAAGCGTTCTCTCTCGCCTCGCTGCCAAGCATCCCGGAGGAGAGGATCACTTTCACATCGGGATTGATTTTCTTAAGCTCGGCAAATACCTCAAGACCGGATTTTCCCGGCATAGATAAGTCGAGCAAAACCGCTGAAATGTTTTTATGCTCTTTCATGTACATCTCAATCCCTTTGTCCGCACCCTCTGCGGCAAGTACTTTATAACCCGCTTTCAAAAGAAATGCTTCGGCGATATTAAGTATTACATGTTCGTCGTCAATAACAAGGATAGTTCCCTCTCCCTGTATTATCTCCTGCCTGTTCTCCTTGCCCGGGACCTTTTCAATGCTGTAGTATACCGGAAAGTATACTGAAAAACATGATCCGGTACCGGGTTCGGAATAGACGTTCATAATACCGCCGTGTTTTTTGACGATGTTATACGATATCGCAAGACCAAGACCGGTACTCTCCTGCTTTGTTGAAAAGAATGGTTCAAAAATTCTCTGTTTTGTGCCGTTTTCAATTCCGACGCCGGTATCAGTAATTTTAATTCTTATCCAGTGGTCCGGTATGCCGGAAGCTCCTGTATATGTTTCTTCTATAAGATGATCATACTGGACGATCTCTGCATTTACGGTTAACACTCCCCCCTGCTTCTCCTCAGGACGGCGCATTATCGTCATCGCATGGGATGCGTTTATGCAGAGGTTGAGCAATACCTGTTCAATCTGCACCATGTCCCCCATAATGACAAGGGGCGCTTTCTCTATCTGGAAGTTGATCTCAATCGATTTCGGGAAACTGTTCCTGCAGAGCTCATATATGTGATTTATCGAATATGTGATGTCCAGCGGAGACAGTTTTACTTCATGGCGTTTTGATAAAATAAGTAGCTGGTTGATGAGCCCTGCTGACCTTTTGGACGACTCCATCCCGAGGTTGAGATATTTTTCTATGTAGTCTTTTTTATCAAGGTTCTCCTTTTTAAGAGCAAGTGCAATAAGGTCAAAGCTCCCGATTATTCCGCTGAGAAAATTGTTAAAATCGTGGGCCAGTCCACCGACCAGTGTCCCCAGGGCCTCCAGTTTCTGCGACTGGGCGAGCTGTTCCTTTATCCTCTCTCTCTCCTGCTCTATAGCTATCCTTTCGCTTATGTCCCTCGTTATGCCGACAATACCTATTTTTTCACCGCTCTCGTCCCTGATGAAAGAGGCCTGTATCTCCGCCGGGAAAATCGTTCCGTCTTTTTTTATCTGGTTCAGCTGGATTGTTAGATGGCCGTCGAGAAGGGGCTTGTTGTTGTCGATATATTCTGATGCCTTTTGATAGTATTTCAGCCTTTTCGCTACCGATTCTGAGGTGTTCCATTTTTCCGGTGTCAGCTTCATCGCCTCTTCGACGGTATAACCGTAGATCTTGTAAACTGACGGGCTTATGAATGTAAAGTTAAGATTAAGGTCGGTGGTCCATATTAAATCGTTGACGTTGTCGGCCATCAGACGGTAGCGTTTTTCGCTTGCTTCGAGTTTTTCATTATTCATTTTAAGTTCGAGAGTCCTTTCTGCAACTATATCCTCAAGACGGTCACGGTGCCTGCGCAGTTCAATTTCGGTTTTCTCTCTCTCAATCATCTCGTCTTTCAGCAGGCGGTTTGCCTTATCCACGGCATTCTTTGTTTCGGCGAGTTTGTTCTTTTCATGGACAAGTTCCGCCTGTTCGGCCTCCATCGCAAGTTTGTATCTCTGGCGCATGGCTTCGTAACTGTATGAAATCAGAAATATCATGAAATAGGTAAAAAGATGACGCGATATGTAATCCGGTGAGTAGTTGAAATCTGAAAAAAGGTTATATGGATTTTTAAATAATAAAATAGTTATAATGGCATATCCGGCTGTCCAGAAGAACCCTTCTTTTTTCCCCATAAGAAAAAAAGCGTATAGAGGGAAAGTCAATATCCAGAGACTGGCATACCCGTTTATGGCGCCTGTTTTCATCCAGAAGAAAAGAATTATCCCGAAAATTACTGTGATAACGCGGTAGACCAGTTTGGCGTTTTTCTGGCGGTTTAACAGTATCACAAGGAGAAAGAAAACAATTGCCAGGAGATAATTTATCGTAAAATATAGATATATTCCATTTATAAGATGAATGGTCCCGAAAATTATGAGGGGAATTATCAGCAGTAACAGAAAGTTGATGAACAGCATTCTGCGTCCCGATTCCTCGATACTCATTGAATGGCGGGACGTTTGCCAGTCTCTAAAAATATTATAAAATTTTGTGTACAGTTCCATTTTTTAAATAATTAATTAAAACTGGGAATTTATCAAGCAATTATTTTATTTATGTTGCACCGGTTCTGGCGGTGAGGAGTTACAGTTCCGGTAGAATTTCCGTAAAAGGAAACATCCGGGGCAGTATTATACAGGATGGGGAAACTCCGGGCATGAACAGGTTTTCAAACCGTTTCGGTTAACTTGTTTTTTTAAGTTGAAAAAAGACTTGTTAATTATCATAATAATATTATAGTGTTGTCTTTGTGCGTAAAATTCTTAATTCTGGAAGGGATAATATGAGCTGTACAGTAGCGATAGGGGCCCAGTGGGGAGATGAAGGAAAAGCAAAAATGATCGACTACCTTACCAGGGATGTTGACATTGTTGTAAGGTACCAGGGGGGAGCGAATGCCGGTCATACTGTAGTGGTGGATGACAAAAAATTTGTCTTTCATCTGATTCCTTCGGGGATTCTCCATGAGAATAAAATCTGCGTAATAGGGAACGGGGTTGTACTTGATCCTGTTGAGCTTCTTGAAGAGATAGCCCTGCTTGAAAAAAAAGGGTACAATATAAAAAACCGTCTGCTGATATCAGACTCTGCGCATTTTATACTTCCATACCATAAAATACTCGATTCGCTGATGGAAAATTTCAGTGATGAAAAGATTGGAACAACGATGAGAGGGATAGGACCCTGTTATTCGGATAAATGCCTCCGTATAGGTTTGAGAACAGGGGACATTTTTGACCTTCCGACACTTGAAAGGCGCGCGGCCGCAACACTCAAGATGAAGAACATGCAGCTGGAAAAAATCTACGGAGAGAAGCCGATCGGACTTGAAGAGATAATGGGCCTGCTTCTTCAGTTCAGGGAGAAGGTCGGATCGATGGTTATTAATACCCAGGAGTATCTCCACGCCGCTGTCAATGACGGCAAGAATGTCCTTCTTGAAGGGGCCCAGGGACACGCCCTGGACATAGATCACGGAACGTATCCTTATGTGACATCGTCAAGTCCGACAATCGGAGGCGCTCTTCTCGGGAGCGGACTTAACGCTTTTGATGTTGATGACGTGATTGGAATTACCAAGGCGTATGTGACGCGTGTAGGCGAGGGGCCTTTCCCCACAGAGGCGGATGAAGAAGACAGCGAGAGGCTGCGTGTAAACGGAAATGAATTCGGTTCGACGACCGGAAGGCCGAGAAGGTGCGGCTGGTTTGACCTCCCTCTGATGAAAAAATCTATACAGATCAATGGAATGAACAAGCTGGCGATTACGAAACTCGATGTCCTCACAGGTTTCGAAAAAATTAAAATCTGTACAGGCTATGACCTCAGAGGAGAGAGGGTCGACAATATCTGCCTCTCTAAACTGAACAAGATAAAACCGATTTTCATAGAGATGGACGGCTGGGAGGAGAATCTGTCCAGGTGCCGGTCGTTCGGAGAGCTTCCGAAAAATACAAGGGACTACCTGAATTTCATCGAAGAGGAACTGAACGTTCCGATCGTCTATATCTCTGTTGGTCCGGGGAGAGAGTATACTTTCAAAAAATAAAATTCCCCGCAGCAAGCTGTCAATGCCTGCGCATTGATCGCTGCCTGTGGCATCGACGGGGTATTTTGTTACTAAGGCATGCCTGCTTCGCAGGCAATCCTGTGCTGCCTTCGGCAGCAAGGCTTCCATCCCCGATGCGAGCATCGGAGTATTACGCCTTGTAATAAAAACGCTATATTTAAAATTGCACATGAACGCTGAAAAAAAATATTTCCCCCGCGAATTATGAAGCGGGAATATTTTTTACGCAATTTTCATGCAGGTGCATATATTTTTTTTATTTTTCCTTAAATTATGTTGACAGTCAAATACCTATTTTGTACAAGGTTTTTACTTTGAAAAATCGAGGCGTTAGCTCAGTCGGTAGAGCAACTGCCTTTTAAGTAGTGGGTCCCGGGTTCAAGTCCCGGACGCCTCAATTTGAAAAGTACAATAAAGCATGTCCCCGTCGTCTAGGGGTCTAGGACACCGGGTTTTCATCTCGGCAGCAGGGGTTCGAATCCCCTCGGGGATGCATAAAAAAAAAGACCGTTCAATCTGAACGGTCTTTTTTTTTATGAAGAAATTATAATCGGTGTTGTTTTGTAGTATGTCATACCCGCGCAGGCGGGTATCCTTCTTTATTTGTAGTGAATGATTCCCGTTTTTTAACTTATGTGGATCCCCATCTTCATGGGGATGACATCAGGAATTACAGTATCTCCTCTAATGTTTTCCCAATCGCCGCTATAGTTTTTTCAATATCCTGTTCCGAATGTGCCGATGAGAGAAAACCCACTTCATATCCTGACGGTGAGAGATATATTCCCTTTTTCAGCATCGCGGAGTGGAATGTACCGAAAAGTTTCATGTCGCACTTTCTTACCGCGTCTACAGTCGACAGGTCGCTGCTGCCGGTGAAGTAGAGACAGAAAATGGATTCAATAATTCTGAATTGTACATGTTTGCTGTATTTTTCGATAACCGGTGCAATCCTGTCGCTGAACATTTTACTCCTGGCGGAAAGGTCCTGATAAAATCCATCAGCGGAGAGCTTCTTCATAGTTGCGATACCGGCTGACATCGCCAGTGGATTCCCTGAAAGGGTTCCTGCCTGGTATACAGGGCCGTCGGGCGCGATCATCGCCATGATATCCTTACGCCCGCCATAGGCTCCCACCGGGAGTCCGCCTCCGAGGATTTTACCCAGAGTTGTAAGATCGGGCATTATGCCGAAGTATTCCTGGGCTCCCCCCTTCGCAAGCCTGAAACCGGTAATTACCTCGTCGAAAATGAGTATGACGCCATGCCTGTCGCAGAGCTCCCTGACCCCTCTGAGATAATCTTTAAGGGGAAGGATTAGGCCGTAGTTGCACGGAACAGGTTCAAGGATAAGAGCTGCTATATTTCCCTTTTCTCTCTCCAAAACCGCGCCTAGGGCCTCCAGATCGTTATACGGGACGACCAGTGTGTCACCTGCGTTGCCGCGGGTCACTCCGGCGGAATCGGGCGTGCCGAAGGTGGCAAGGCCGGAACCCGCCGCAACAAGAAGAAAATCGGCGTGGCCGTGATAGCATCCGTCGAGCTTGATTATCTTGTCTCTTCCGGTGTATCCCCTGGCAAGCCTGATCGCGCTCATTGTCGCCTCTGTACCGGAGCTTACAAACCGGACTTTTTCTATAGATGGAACCATCGAAACAACCATTTCTGCAAGTTCAACCTCGAACCTGTGGGGTGTCCCGAAACTTGTGCCTGAAATTGCCGTTTTACCGATGGCTTCAATAATCTGAGGATCGGCATGGCCGAAAATGAGGGGCCCCCACGACATGCAGTGATCTATATATTCATTACCGTCTTCGTCTGTAACATGGCTCCCTGCCCCCTTATTCATGAACAGCGGGTTTCCCCCGACCGATTTGAAAGCCCTTACAGGGGAATCAACACCCCCCGGAAGAAGTTCTAATGCGCGTCTGAACAGATTTTCAGAGTTTGTTATTTTCATAAAATGACTCCAGAAGTTTTTTTATCAGAACCAGCCGTTTTTAAGGATGTCACGCGTGTGATACGAGATGATCATGTCGGAACCGGCCCTGAAAAAAGAGGTCATTATTTCAGTTACGATCCGTCTTTCGTCAATAAAGCCTTTTTCCGCTGCGGCTTTGACCATCGAATACTCTCCGCTTACGTTATATACGCAGACAGGGACAGGGGATATCTGTTTTGCCCTGTAGATAATATCCATATATGACAGGGCCGGTTTTACCATCACAATGTCGGCCCCCTCGCTGATATCGGTAGAAATCTCCTTCTCTGCCTCAATCGCGTTCCTGAAGTCCATCTGGTAGCTCTTCCTGTCGCCGAACTGCGGCGCGCTTCCGGCAATGTCGCGGAACGGGCCGTAAAAGGCCGAACAGAATTTCGCGGAGTAGGCCATTATCGCGGTATCGTGAAACCTGTGGTTTTCAAGCACATCACGTATAGCGGCAACACGCCCATCCATCATGTCCGACGGAGCGACTATGTCTGCGCCCGCTTCCGCATGGCTCAGCGCAGTTCTCGCCAGCAGTTCCAGCGTGGGATCATTAAGAACGCGGCCGTTTTCTATAACACCGCAGTGCCCGTGATCGGTGAACTCGCAGAGGCATACGTCGGTGATTATAAGAATCCGGTCTTTAAACTCCTTCCTGATTTTTCTCACTGCCTTCTGGACAATCCCGTTATCGGAATATGCGCCTGTACCGGCGGCGTCCTTTTTATCGGGGATTCCGAAAAGGAGAATCGAACGGATTCCGTATTTAATGTCGTTCTCGATATCTTTTAGAAGCAAATCGATGCTTACCCTGTCGATGCCGGGCATTGAATCAAAGGCTTCGCGTATGCCGTTTCCCTCTGTGACAAAGTACGGCATTATAAGCTTGTTCCTGTCAACGATTGTCTCAGCTGCAAGGTCTCTTAAAATTTCACCGGTTCTCAGGCGCCGCGCTCTGTCTATCATGCTGTCACTCCGTTCTGTTTTCTGGGATTTGATAAAAAGATGTTTATATGCAAAATCAAACTGGATATGAAGCCGGCCGTTTTTACGACTGGTTTGCTGCATTCAATATTGATTCTCCGTCATTAAGCCGTGTCTTCTCGTTAAAATACTCTTCAGATGAACCGGAGGCTACAAAACATGCTGCCCCGATAAAGACATTTTCTTTTATGTAGTTGTTTTTCCCGATCAGCGTGATGCTTGAATTTAGAATATTCGGAAATCTGCTGTTCCTGATGTATTTCTCCTCGGTACCGATGCGGCAGTTCGGTCCCGCGTTGAACCTGTCATTGTCAAACTCCGTTGATTCGTCGATTATCGTGTTAATTACCCTTGCACCGGGGCCGATCTTGACAAAGGGGAGTATTATCGAATCTATAACTACGGCTCCCTCTTCTATGTCTACTCCGGGAAATATGATGCTGTTTTCGACTTTTCCGTTTATGTAGCAGTGGTCGGAGATGAATGAATTTTTCACAGAACATTTCTCGTCGAGCAGGGCGTAACGCTGCGATTTGATTTTGCTCTTGATTATTTTTTCGCGGACTAGGGTTTCTGATATCTCGTTGTTCCAGATAATCTCGCGGTTAAGGGCGTAGTATTCCGTGACGCTGTTTATCGGCCAGTACCGTGCGTCAAGTGTTGTGGTGCCGATACCTGTATGAATCAGGGTGTTAATTATCATTTCAAAATAGTTCAGAGACCTGTTTTTATCTTTTATTGACTTTTTTATAATCGATATAAGAGTCTTTTTATCGCAGATTACGACTTTGTATGCCATCGATGCTTTCTCGTTAATCCGGAGTTTAATCAGCAGAGCCTTCTTTCTGGAGGCTTTGAATTTTTCGAATACCTCTGAAAGATTAATAATCGACGGATTGTCCCCGTTATAAAGAACGAAATATGATGTTTCAGTATGAGTCACCGCTTCCAGTACAGATTCGATATTCGATGGATCAAAGGGGTAAACGGTGATTTTATGCGGATTGTCTTCCCGGCTCTCCTCGGCATATTCATCAAGGTACTGCTGAAGCTGGTCCTCGTGGGTGTTGAAAATTATTGTTCCGGACGCGTGAGACGAGACTGAATTCCGGATTGTGAAGTCTATAACCCGGAACCTTCCCCCTATAGGGAGCATATACCTTGACCGGGAATCTGTCAGTGAAAGCAGATTGTCTTTTGCCTGCGTCGGATAGGATATAATTGTAAACCCGCTCATCATCATTTCCAGAAAATTAATTTTTATATCTGACAGAATCCCCCTCGGAATACAGGGGGCTATTTAGTAGTTCATTTTATTATGTGAAAAAAATCAATTAAAAAAAATTAAATAATGTTTTACTCGATTCGTCCTATCCTTCCCCTGATATAACCGGTATAATTCATCTGATCTCTGTATGATATTTTTTTTCTGAAAACCATTTTTTTATATCTGCCATGATCGCAGACGGCAGATACGGCAGTTCCGTCGTAAAAAGTGTATTCACCTTTTCCAGGTTTTTCACCGTCGACCCATTCTCCTTCAAATTTATTTGAATCGATGTCTTTATATATGCCGTGGCCGCTTGCCATACCATCGGCAAATTCACCCGTGTATTCCGCGCCGCCGGCATATTTATACGTACCCGTTCCGTGAGCCCTGGAGTTTTCCCATTGGCCTGTATATATGTCGCCATTTGTGAATTTGAATGTACCGGTTCCGGTGGTTGTGATCCCTGAATCTGTTATGCCGTCAAAACGCGACATGTACTTTCCAAACGCATTGCTGATGGAATTTTTGATCAAAGCGGATTCAATATCGCTCTGGTTTTTGAAAACAGGTTGTTTGAACTGCGGCCTCGGTACCATTTTCAGATCATAGTCATCAATGTCGCTCATTATTTCTGTGGCCAGATCGAGTACATCAAAGAAAAGATCCAGTCCGCTCTCTTTTGAGTTCTGTCTCTGTTTTTCTCTCTCCCTCCTCTCTCTTTCTCTTTCTTCTCTTTTCTCCTGCTCTATTTCTCTCCGGTGATTATTCTCATTAACACGCAGCCGGTTTTCGTGATCAATTGCCTGAATTTTTTTTTGAAAAAGGTCCGGTGTGTCGTAGTATTCCAGTAATCGGTACATGTCGGTGTGATGACCGGAGAAGGTTCCTTTTTTGACATCGAAGATATATATTTCAGTCTGTATAAATCCTGATTTCTGATTCTCAATTACGCCGAAATCGGGCCAGAAATAACCCCCTTTATTGCTGGAATTTTCAATTGTTGAGTATACTGTGTCATCGTTTGTCGTTATATCTCTGATGATTGGAATAAGGAGGAAATCAAACTTCAGGCTGTCGCCCAGTATCTTTATATCTTTCTCGGTGAAGGTTCCGGTTTTATTATAGGATGTGTTTATTTTTTCCATCCTTTCAGCATGTCCCTGTTTTACGGCTTTTTTTTTCAATATTTCGTATGGGATGATGTCCAAAAAATCCTTTCCGGAGGATTTTATAGCTGCAGCCAATGAATCACTGATCTGCTTATTCCTGACTTCGGAGGGAATGTAGACGGCGTATTTGTAAATCTGAAAATTCTTACCGTCATACTCCGGGTTGTGCGTACAGACCAGCTGCCGCTGATCACGGTAGAATCTGTTATTCTGCTGAATTGATGTACAGGATGAGAAAGCTGCCGCAAGGATAATAATGGGGAGATATCGGATCAGTTTTTTTATCATATAGCACCTGTTTTTAAAAATTTATTTTTTAAACTTTGACATTGTCTCAAAATTCAGTCTCTGTTACCGGTAAAAATCCTTTACCGCTTCGCATACCGTTTCTATCTGTTCGTCAGACATCCCGTGCCATAGCGGCAGACGGAGAAGCCGTGAACTCTCACGGGTCGTGAGGTCTTCACCTCTTGCGATAAACCGTCCATGCCTGATGCCGAAAGGCGATGTATGGAGCGGAATGTAATGAAAAACGCCCGAGATCCCCCTCGATTTGAGAAATTCAATAAGCTTTGAACGTTCGTTGATGTCTCTGGTCTTTATATAGAACATATGCGCATTATGTTCCCGGTTATCAGGGACCTTCATAATTTCCGGGCCTCCCTGTTCGGAAAGGGGGGAGAGGAGCCTGTGATACCCGTTCCATATATGCATCCTCGATCTCTGTATCTCCTCGCTGTACTGGATCTGCGACCACAAAACTCCGGCGTTAAATTCTGACGGAAGGTATGAGGAGCCGACGTCGACCCACGTATATTTGTCGACTATCCCCTGTATGAACTGTGCGCGGTTTGTACCCTTTTCCCTGATTATCTCGGCGCGTTCAGTGAAGGATTCGTCATTGATCAGAAGCATCCCCCCTTCACCGCAGCTGATGTTTTTGGTTTCGTGGAAACTGAAGCACCCGAAGGTCCCGAATCCGCCGAGAAGCCTCCCCCTGTATCTGGAATCGAACCCCTGCGCGGCGTCCTCAACTACGGGAATTTTCTCCGCACCGGAGATCTCGAGTATCTTATCCATATCGCATGCTATGCCGGCATAATGTACCGGAACAATAGCCCTTGTTTTTGAGGTTACTCCCTTTTCGATCAGTGCTGCGTCAATATTCATCGTTTCCGGATCGATGTCGATGAATACTATCGTCGCGCCTCTGAGAGTAAAAGCGTTAGCGGTTGATACGAAAGTATATGACGGCATGATTACTTCGTCGCCGGGGGAAATATCGAGAAGGATTGCGCTCATCTCCAGGGCATGAGTGCAGGAGGTCGTCATGAGAGCCTTTTTAGCTCCGTAGTGTTCCTCAAACCATGAATTACATTTTTTTGTGAACGGCCCGTCTCCGCATGTCCTTCTGTTGCGGATCACCTCTTCCATATAATTCAGCTCATTGCCGGTTATTGTAGGGACGTTGAATGGGATCATGATTTTTGACTGCCTGCTCCTGAAAATATGTAGCTGTTGAAATCATTATAATCAGAACAGCTTATTTTAAAATCAGAGTGCAAAAATAGTAAAAACAGTTCTAGAAAGCCTATCTACAGATGAAAAATATTAACTGTTTAATTCCGATCAATCTGTGGTCCCGGACAAAATTCTGTTACAGATCAGGTTTGATATTTTACATAACAATGAAATAGTTGAAGCGTTAATTCAAACGGTTTCAGCCCGATAGAGATCAGTACTTTCTGCGGGAAAATGACTTTTTAAAATATTCCTGGAAGAGATCTTTATCAAAAGAAAGAAGCCGGTTTTTTATCTGGTCGCTGTTTTCTATATTGATATTCTGGTGTTCATAATAATCGAGAAGCCATAGATACTTGTTTATAATACGCGGCAGTATATTTGTGGCTTCAATATCATCGCTGTTCATTCTGCCAAGACTGTTTTCCAGGTTGAAGACTTCTCTCTTGAGGGATTCAACCTGGTGCTTATTTAAATTTCTCCTTACATAAAATATATCTGTCAGGAAGCCGTAAACCGGTATCCATTCCCTTAGATCCCTGACATTCTTTCCGCTGTTTTTTATTGACTCTATGATATCTGTAATCGGCTTCGCCTCTATCAGCGAAATGTCAATCTGAGACGGGTCTATCTGAAACGCCTCGCGCATGTAAAGAAGACATTTAGGAATGTCGTCAAGATGATAGTATGATTCTCCGAGGATGAACAGAAGTTTTGCGTTGCTTTTATACGACGTCATTGCGTATTCAAGGGTCTCAACCGCATATTTGTACTCCCTGAGCCTGAGGAAGCATTCCCCCAGATTTATCAGCAGATCAAACTGGTTGTCGGTCTCCTCGTTGTGCTGAAATGCCAGTTTGTACTGCTCGGACGCTTTAAAAAAAACGTAACGCATTGCGGATTTGTACGCGGAGGAGGACTTCATCTCTTTATATGCGGCGTAATCCTCATACGACTTCCATTCGGTCATAAGCAGATCGGCCTTTTTTTTCCCCTCATCGGTCTCTTTTATCTCTTTTTCCCTGTTAGCCCAGAATTTCGCCGTTCTATAAGATTCAATCACACCCGGAAAATCCGGATTGACGCTCATCAGCTGATCAGACTTTTTTATGGCCTCCTGGAAGTTCCCTTCGGAGATCAGTTGATATATCTCGGCGCTGTCCCTCAGGAGCGGATCGTCGGAAAATGTTAGCTGTCCGTTATTGTCCATAATAAGTTATATAGTAATTAGATTTCCTTTGATCTCCGGTTCTCCCCCGGGAATTACAACTACAACCTGTCTGTTTGGAAACATTTCAGGCAATAATTTTTTCAGGTTATCAGCAAATTCATTGTCCCTTGTGAATGGATCAATGATAAACACCGGCGGAAGATTATCGGCAAAGAGGAGCATTGAAAGAGCGGATTTTATCGACAGCGACAGATACTTTTTCAATCCCCTGTGCTCGCTTTTGATCCTGCCGGAGCTGATAATTATGCTGTCGAGCGTATCGGCGATATCATCTTTAATAAAAGAGTTGTCCGTAAGAGCGGAGAATCTGTCAAGCGCCAGACGGGAAAGCTCCTCAAGTTTTTTTGAGCTCCATATTTCTGAAGACTCCCTAAAAACGGCATCGAGAAATTTTATATGCTCTATCATCTCCCTGCATGACTCTATCTGTTTCAGTATCTCTTCCAGCTTTGATTCCGCAGAGAGGGAGCTGTTTTCTATTTTATCGTACTCGTCGATCTCCTGATGAAACTTCTCTATCAGCGATTTTTTTTCATTGATTTCCGATTCGTTCTCTTTGAGAAGCTCATCCATGTCATGAAGGGCCTTCGTGAGTCCGTCAGGTTCGGGACGCGGATGTATTGCAGGGTCAAGGTCCGAGATGCCGAGTTTTATAAAATTATCTATATCCTCAATGTCGCCGGTGAACTGCGAAAGCTTTTTCTCTTTCTCAATAAGGTTTGAGGAGTGTGAAATCTTCTTTTTCAGTTCCATCAGCTCGTAGCTTGTGTCCCTGTAATTTATAAAATCCTCAAAATACTGGAAAAGGATCTCGTAAAGTTCACCGGTCCGGCAGTCGTCAACCGATACATTATTTCTCTTTAAAATCTCGATAAGGTCCTCTTCCAGTTTTTTCTTCTGTTCGAAAAGAGCGGAGGGCTGCTGTCTGCTGATTTTAAAATAGTAGAATATCCCCAGCAGCAGGGCGATTCCGGCAGCGAGCCCTGAAGTTATGCCGAGAATGTAAGTGGCTGATGCTGTGAACAACCGGAAAAGCATCGCCGTGACCGAAAAAATTGCCATTGACGCAATGACACGGAGGGCCTTTCCGGTAGCCTGTTTCCTGTGCTGGAAAAATTTTCCAAGCTGTTCGTTTACGTCCCTGAACGAGTTGAAGGTCTGCTGGATCTGCTCCAGGTCCGGAATCTGATCATTCCCCTTTTCGGAAAAGTGTGAAAATTTTTCGCGGAGGGTTTTTTCGATGTTGCTTACCTTCTCTTTAATCTCGCGCAGCTCCATAAGGTCTTTTTTCAGATTGCTGACCTTCGATGCCAGCTTGTTGCGGTTTTCAGTCTTTGCGATAATTTCGTTCAGCGAGTCTTTATATTTCAGTATTGAATCCCTCTTCTTTTCGAGTTTGTCTATCCCGCGCTCTGAAATGAATATCTCTTTCAGAAGTTTTTCCTTCTTCATCTTTTTCAGCTCAAGCAGCTGTTTCTCCCTGCTTAAATCTGTCAGCTCTTTGTCCTTCTCGATAAGGAGATTTTCCCTCCCCTGAAAGAACGGGAAATTCAACCTGTATATTTCGTTGTTGATAAGAAGCGATTTTAATTTTTCTCTCTCAAATACATATTCCGCGTTTTTCGGAACCTGTTCATAATAGTAGTAGGAGGAGATTAAAAAATCTTCAGATGAGCAGATTTCCAGGGCCCTGCCGGATTCAGGTTTTTCCTCATCATCATTAAGCAGCTGATCGCCGGGATTATATATCTCCCTTGCTGAAAATTCACCGCTGCTGTACAGATAGCATACCTCCCTGCCGGGAGACGGGGAGGATGCGTTGATTGTGCATGAAATTTTTTTTAATTCATCCATCCGTTCGTATTCCGCTTTTCCGTACAGGCCGAAAAGCGGCACCTGTGCTAAAAGAGAAAAGAGACCTTTATCCTGTATTGAAATGATATTCAGACCGCTGTTGAACTGGATTCTGACATCATCTGCATAGGGGGATGTTATTTTAAGGTTTAAAAACTGCAAAGTATATTCCCCCCCTTCTTTTCCGGCGTGTTTTTCTGCGATATGATTTCAGCAATTATTCCGCTTCTGAATTTCTTTGCTGCCGGGTCGTTTATATGTTCTTTCAGCGTACGGAAAAAGACATCTTTCAGGTCGTCCCCTTCAATATTCTCCTCAATCATTACTTTCAATGAAGGGAGTGAGATATCAGTAATTTTTAATCCCCGGAAATGTTCTGATAAAACGGCATTGAAATTGTTCTCTATCAGGAAGTCCCTCTCTCCCGTCAGAGTGATATTCACCAGGCTCCGGTAGGGGTAGGTAGACTTGATCTTTTCAATAAAAGTATTCTGGTTTATAACGGTGCTGCAGTCAATCTCTTCACTCAGTATCTTCGCCGTATTTACCGCGATTCTTTTTATATTGCCTATCGCGTTGTCTTCTATCTCCATCGATATAGCAAACCTGTCCCCTGTTTCATCAATTGAATACGGTTCCGGGCTCCCCGGATAGGCGCCTATTATTCTGTTTGACAAGCGGAACATTTTGAAGTTATGGTTTTTCCCCAGCGCGTAAAAATCAAGATTCATTTTCTTTATATCATCTTTTTTTATACTTTCAGTGTCAGGTGAACCGTTGTTCTGCGGATTGAAATCGGCGTGGAACAGCCCTATGTGAAATCCATCAATTTCAGCTTTTGTTATATCCCATTCCCTGCTGATGCTTCTGCTCTGCAGGCCGTAGATAAAGATGTTCCCCTTTGAGGATTTTGCCATTGACTGGTTTCTGTCATCAGAAAAGGTGAAAGTAGTACTGATCTCCGAAATTGCAGGATTGATTTTATTCCTGGAGGTCAGCTCTCCGGGACCGGCTGTGTAAAAAATCTCTATCCCTGTTTCAATAAGGGATGAAAATTCCTTTTCAATGCTTTCATAATATCTGCTGTCAATATTCTCATCATGGATCAGGTCGCCGGCGACGAGCAGAATATCATGTTTGCCGGCAAGTGATGTTATCCTTTTTAAAGTGCTCAGCCTCTCCTCCCCCGATATAAAGGGGTTCTCTTTTTCCATCCCGAGATGAAGGTCCGATATGAGCAGTATCTTAATCTTTTCCATGAAGGGTTTTGCTCTTAGTGTGTGTATAAAAATTTTAACATCTCTATCTATGGTACAATTAATTATTTGTCGATAAAAAAAAGGTATTTCTTTAGAGAAAGATGACAAATTCAGGCATAACTAGCCGTAAGGGCCTTTTATAGTAAAATAAAGCCTGTTTTTCGTCCATAAATTTTATTTTAAACCATTATTGAGTTATTTTATTGACAAATACGGCTGAAAAGCAAGCTTACTTAATGTTTCAGTGTATTTTTTACAGCAATTTCCGAGAGTAATATATGAATAGCGATATTGATAAAGATAATAACAGCGAAGAGGCGGAGTTTAAATATTTTAAACCGGTAAAAAGACTGGCTCTGATATTTTTTATCGGCTTTTCGGTCTACCTCTTCATTTCAACAATGATGCTTATTTTTCTTACGAAGTCATCGCCCGAGATTAAAGTGCCGGATTTGGTGGGTAAAAGATTTGTCGATGTAAGCAACGGTCTCACCAGAAAAGGTTTCCGTACAGAACTGAAATTTGAGGATGTTTATGACATTGAAGATGGTATAATTCTGAACCAGTATCCTGAGAGCGGGAAGATCGCCCTTGAGGGGAGCAAGGTTACGCTCCTTGTAAGCCGCAGTAAATTCTATATAGATGTTCCAAACCTTACAGGATCACAGCTTCCAATAGCCATAAATAAACTGAAGAATCTTCATTACCAGGATAAATCGGTATCTATATGTACCGGCGTCATATCTTATATCCCATCCGATAAAACTGCGGCAAATGTCGTTATAGACCAGTCTCCCATTGCTGGCTCAAAAATTTCCGCCGATGTAAAGGTAAACCTTCTCGTCTCTAGCGGCAATGGGGGCGTTGATAAAAGGATGCCTGATGTAACAGGACAGTCAGTCGACCTCTGCTACGACCTTCTGCTTGCGAAGGGTGTGATAGTGAACGAGGAGATTGTTAAAACAGACGATATCAATAAGAGCGGACTGATCAACAGCCAGAGCATTCCGGCCGATACTATGGTTAAAGACGGCGATGTGGTAACCCTGTCGGTTAACTATTACAGCCTTACGGAGCATCCTTATTCGTCATATGAGATGATAGAGTACGTAATCCCTTCAGATCAGCCGAATGCCCTTTACGAGGCATACATTGAAGATAACTCTTCGAAGCGGATAAGGTTTTCAAGGCCGTCAGGTCCGGGGCAGAAGATTGTATTTCTGTTTCAGAGGGCCGGTAATGCCAAGATATACATAAACAGGGACAAGAAAAATATAAGGGTATTGAGTATTAAAGTCAGTGATTTCTAGAGAGATATTAATTTCCCCGTCAATAATCGCAGGAGACCTTACTGTTATGGGTAAGGATGCGGCAGGTTTTGACCCGGGAATTATTGACCTGATCCATATGGATGTGATGGACGGAAATTTCGTTCCAAATCTCACATTCGGGCCCGGATTTATAAAAAATCTGAAAAAACATACAGATATCCCCCTTGACGTTCACCTGATGATCGAAAAACCGGAAAATTCCCTTGATAGTTATATCGAACTTAAGCCTGAATATATCGTTATACATTACGAGAGTACAAGATTTCCCGCCAGGAGTCTTAAACTGATAAAAGATAAAGGGATCAGGCCGGGAATTGCGCTGAACCCGGCCACACCGGTTGAAGCGGTATACGATCTTGCCGGATACTGCGACATGATCCTTATAATGTCGGTTGACCCCGGTTTTTACGGTCAGTCCTTTATGAAAGAGGCTGTTTCCAGAATAAGCAGGGTGAAGGAGTACCTTATCTCTGCTGATCTCCCCGATGTTAAAATTCAGGTGGACGGCGGAATAAATGAGCATAATATTAAAGAGGTGGTCTCTGCAGGAGCTGAGGTTATTGTTGCAGGGGGCTCGCTCTTTAATGGAGGGGATATAAACCGGAACGCTTTAAAGTTAAAAAAAATGGCGCTCGGGTAATTAATGTTGACAATAAATAAGGGTTAAAAATAATTTACACCCTAACTATATGAAGAGAGGTGGACTAAGTGTCGGTTAAAATTCGTTTACAGAGAGTTGGAACAAAGAAGAAACCGTTCTATAGAGTAGCTGCAATGGATAGCAGAAAAAAGAGAGATGGCGATGTGATCGAATATCTCGGCAAATATCAGCCGATTATTACTGATAAACAGTTTGTAGTTGATGAAGAGAAAGTTTTAAAATGGCTCGGACAGGGCGCACAACCTACAGATACTATCAAGGAACTGCTCAAAAAAGAAGGAATCTGGCAGAAGTTTATAAGCGTTAAATAAACATCCGGGAGACGGTAATGAATTACAGTGAGCTTGTAGGTTACATGGTGAAGTCCCTTGTGGATCATCCCGAACAGGTTGAAATAAGGGAAATTGAAGGTGAAAAGTCGACTATTCTGGAGCTTAAAGTAATCAAAGACGATATTGGAAAGGTTATTGGAAAGCACGGCAGAATCGCCCGCGCTATCAGAACAATAATAAATGCCTCTGCCACAAAATCCGGTAAGAGAGTTGTGTTGGAAATTCTTGATTGAACGCAGAAAACAGTTATCTTAGAATAGCAAAGATTAAAAGTGCCCATAGCCTTGACGGGAAACTTAAAATCCATGTCATATCCGATATCGCTGAACGTTTTGAAAAAGGTAACACCGTTTACCTGAAGGTTAAAGAGGAATACAGAAAGTACGTAATCAGCGGTTTTAATCTGATGAAAAAACGGAGCGCGCTTCTCAAGCTGGAAGGCGTAAATGACAGAAATGACGCTGAATTACTGGAGGGCCTTGAGATATTCATCGATAAGGCCTCAGCAGACAGCATAAGACCTGACCTTGATGATGATCAGTTTTTTTACCAGGATATCATAGGGTGCGCGGTTAAGTACAAGGGGCGCGATTTCGGGGTTGTAGTAGATATTTTCGAGGGGGGCGCCGGCGATCTTCTCGTAATAGAAGACAGGAATAAAAAGACCGTGCTTGTACCTTTTGTAGATCAGATGGTGGACACCGGGAGGATATCCGAAAAAACGATCGAGATTACTCCTGTTGAGGGGCTGCTTGATTTTTAGGATCTACACGCTGTTTCCGGAGTTTTTCCATTCGCCTTCAAGATCAGGGTTAATGGGAAAAGCCCTTGAATCAGGAATCATAAAGTTTGAAATCATTGATATAAGAGATTATTCGGAAGATAAATTTAAAAGATGCGATGATTATCCGTACGGGGGAGGCTCGGGAATGGTTCTGACGCCCTCTCCGCTGTTCAGGGCCATTGAGGCAAATGATGAAGAGGGTGGATGTATACTTTATACAACACCTTCCGGAACACCTCTCACGCAGGATCTTGTCAGGGAGCTCAGCGGGCTCGGTCAGATTTCAATAATCTGCGGGCATTACGAGGGGATCGACCACAGGGTCGTTGAAAGGTTTGTTAAAAAGGAAGTTTCAATCGGGGATTACGTTCTGTCCGGCGGCGAGTATGCTGCACTTGTGATAACAGACGCCGTCGCAAGGTACATACCGGGGTTTATGTCGAACAGCGATTCGCTGGTAGAGGAGAGCTTTGAATCAGATCTCCTTGAGTATCCCCAGTATACACGGCCGGCTGTTTTCAGGGATATGGCCGTACCGGAAGTGCTGGTCGAAGGGGATCATAAAAAAATCACCCAGTGGCGGCATGACAGAAGAGTGGAAAAGACTAAGGGTGTAAGACCCGATCTTTATAAAAAATATCTTATGAGATTAATATTAGGGGAGTGACCGAAATGGATATAATGCAGGCGATCGAGAAGGATATCAAACCTCTTGAGAGAACAATCGATTTTGAAATTGGCGATACAATCCGTGTTCATTACAAGATCATTGAGGGAACCAAGGAGAGAATCCAGGTTTATGAAGGGATAGTAATCGCAATTGATAATAAAGGTATCAGCAAAACTTTTACAGTTAGAAAGATGTCCTTTGATGTCGGAGTTGAAAGGATATTCCCTGTATACTCTCCGAAGATCGCGAAAATCGAGGTTGTAAGAAAAGGAAAAGTAAGAAGAGCCAAGCTCTATTTCCTCAGAGATCTTACAGGTAAAGCTGCGAAGATTAAAGAGAGAAGGGTCAAATCTCTTAAAAAGGGAAAAAATGCTGCTGCTGAAAAGGCCGCTGAATAATTTAAACAATCACTGTTCCGGCGGTTATGTTGACCGCCGGTCTGAAAGTAAAAGGGGCTGACCTGTATGTCGCCCCTTTCTGATTTTTCGATGCAGCATCCCGATTTTTCTATAGAGAAAGAGCTGTTGTCGGAAGGATATAAAATCATTGCCGGTATAGATGAAGCGGGGAGGGGAGCCCTTGCAGGGCCTCTGTCGCTCGGCATGGTAATCTATCCGGTATCAATTTATAACGATACGCCCGAAACCGTGACCGGTTCGATCGCTGACTCGAAAAAGCTGACTTCAAAAAAAAGGGTTGAGGCGCTCTCCGTAATAAAGAGCCTTTCACTGGCTCACAGTTCTGTTTTTATATCTCACGCTGAAATTGACAGGTCCAACATCAACATTGCCACGGAAAAAGGGATCCATAAACTTCTTGCAAAATCGGACATTAAACCTGATATTATAATCATGGACGGGAATTTTAAATTTAAATTCGATATTCCGTTTCTCTCAGTAGTAAAAGGGGATAACAGGTCCATTTCGATCGCGTCGGCATCAATAGTCGCCAAGGTTTTAAGAGATCAATTAATGGACAGAATTCATCTTAAATATCCTGATTACGGTTTCAGCCGCAATAAGGGATACGGCACAAAGGATCATCTCGAATCGCTGGGGAGCAGAGGCTTCTCCAGTGTCCACAGGAAAAGCTATGAGCCGGTCAGGAGCATGGTAGATAACCGGATCTTTAACCAGAGATTGTTATTCGATGAAGATAACCGGTAGTTCAGGAATTTCAGTAAACATCTCCGCCGCGAGAGAGCTGGGCTCTCTGCTGAAGAATATCAGACCCGGCGACTCGATATCAGCCGTCGTAATCCGCGGCGAAGGGAACAGGGCAATGCTTGAGATCGGAGGGAAGCTGATCCAGGCTGAATTTACCAGCGGTATTCCGCGTGAAAAGAATATTGAACTTGTGCTTACCTCCAGGTCGCAGGAGAAGATTCAGTTTTCTTTAAAAGATGAAACCTCAGCCGGGAAGATATCCGGTTTTTTGTCCCCTTTTTCCGTGCTGCATGAGGATGAGATTAATAAAAGTTCTTTGCAGAACCTTGCCAGGTTTATCAACAGCAGCAGGGGCGGGCTCGCAGAGATCAACCTGTTTCTGCTGGGCATTAAAAAGGAACAGCGAAGGGATAAAGAGGGAGCCGATTTTTTTAACCGCCTTTTACGAAAAGGTGTACCATTGCAGACGCTGATAGATCTGAGTTCTATTCTCTACGGTAAATATAATCCCGTTCTTTATATGACATACCGGTATCTGATGGAGCTGAATGGTAAAAAAAACAGTTTTGCTGAAAAACAGAATACGTCCTCTTTCGAACATTCGATCGATCATCTGTGCGATATTCTGAAAGAGGATGACTCCGATCTCTCTTTTATGCTTGATTATATTTTTAACGGCGGTGATGATAGCAGTATATACGGTGAACTGGCATATCCCGATGATGAGGGTTTTTCCGGTATCGAATATGTTGTAAACGGGGATTCCGTTTTTCTGACATTCGATCTCTCCGCTGCAGGGGAACTGGGTGTTTTTATTAAGACGGCGAAGGATTCTGTTTTTATAAATTTTTTATCGGGAAAAGAGGAAACTCTGGGCTTTTTTAAAAATAATGAAATTATTCTGAAAGAGATGCTGGAGAGGAATGGAATAAAAAAAAGCGTTATCGGTTATTTCGATTCAAAAAAAATAGTTGATAAAATAAAAATCTGGAGTCTTGACTTTTACACAAAAAGTGGATTTAATGTGAAAGTCTGAATATATTTAAGTAAAAATTTTTATGGATAAAAGCGTAGCAATACAATATGAGAAAGATGCACCCAGGGTGATAGCGGTAGCGAGGGGAATTCTTGTTGAAAAAATGTTAAAAATTGCCGAAGAAAAGAAAATTACTATTTACAAGGATAAAGATTTGACTGAAATATTATCAAGTTTCGAAGCGGGGGATGTTGTTCCCGAAGCTCTATTTGGAGCCGTTTCTGCCGTGATGGCATATTGTTATCGTGTTAATTCTGATTTCAGGCAAAAATTAAATAATTCGGGATTTTTGAATGGCTGAGATGAAGAAAATATCAGTTGAAGACCTGAAGCCGGGGATGGTTTTCAGTAAAATTGTATATATAGACAGCGAAAATGTTTTAGTAAATCCAAATGTCCCGCTGAAGGAAGAGGACATAAAAAAACTGATGAAATGGGGCGTTACCCATGTGGAGACGATGGGTGATGTCCTTCTGCCGGGATCTGAAATCGGGTCAAGCGTCTCGGTTAAAAGCGACCAGGTCCTTGAGAGATACGAGCAGCTTCTTAATATGAGGAAGAGGCTTATCGAGATACACAGCAATGCCTGCTACCTGATTGAACAGGTATACTCCTCGATACGAAAAGACCATTCGATCGATCTCCCGTCGATACAGAAAATAGTGAACGATATAATAGGACTGCTGAAAGAGAACAGCAATGTTTTCCTTTTTCTGAACGGATTTGACGATGTAGAAAGAAACTACCTGGTAACTCATTCGGTCAACGTTACCTTTTACAGCCTGATTATAGGCCAGGCGATGAACTATAATGACAAACAGCTGCTTGAGCTTGGAACAGGTACAATACTGATCGATGCCGGAATGACAAAGGTCCCGGTTTACATAGTTCATAAACAGTCTAACCTTACAGACAGCGAGTATCAGATGATAAAGGCGCATCCCGTTCACGGCTACAAGGCCCTGAAGAGCTATCCCGGCATCAATGACAGGATGGCTCATATTTCGATGCAGCACCATGAACAGTTTGACGGGAAGGGTTATCCCCGCGGACTGAAGGGAAAGGAGATAGACGAATACGCAAGGATCGCCGCGATAGCGGACAGCTATGAATCGCAGATTTCGAACAGAAGCTACAGGGAGAAGGTGGGTGCATACCACGCGATGAAGAACCTTCTGGCAAGCGGCGTAAATAAATTCGATCCGGAGATTCTGAAGATTTTTCTTTCAAGGATGTCGGTCTATCCAATAGGGTCTCTTGTCGAACTGAACGACAAAACGATCGGTCTTGTAATAGGTTCAGTTATAGAAAAACCGCTGAGGCCGATTATAAAACTTATCTTCAACACAAAGCATGAGCAGATAGCAGATACGCAGATTATAAATCTTCTTGAAGACACCTCGAAATATATCACAAAAGTACTCAATGAAAAAGAGGCCGGAATCAACCTGTTTGATGTTCTCTGGGGCTTCTAGTGCCGCACGGCTATAATAAAAATTTCGGTGCGGAGGGTGAGTCCGCCGCCGGTGCGTTCCTCGAATCAAACGGTTTTTCAATAATAGCAAGAAATTTCTATGCGGGACGAAGCGGCGAGATAGATATCGTCGCCCTCAAAGACAGGCTTGTGGTTTTTGCCGAGGTAAAGGCAAGGAACTCCGCTGCGTTCGGCGGTGGGATCTATTCTGTTACCGAAAGCAAGAAGAGAAAGCTCCGGGCTTCGGCGAAATTTTTTCTGGTAAAAAACCCGCAGTACAGTTCGGCCGATTACACAATCCGTTTTGACCTTATTATTGTAAAAGACGGAAAGGTTGAATTGATTGAGGATATTATCAGGTAGGTTACAGCAATTTACTGCTGTCGAGAATTATCGTAACAGGGCCGGAGTTCACAAGCTCGACATCCATATCGGCGCCGAACTCTCCGCTCTTCAGAGAACCGAAACTCTCTCTGAATTTACTTATAAAACCGTCGTAGAAAACTTTTGCTTCTGCAGGGGGCATCGAATCGGAGAACGAAGGCCTCTTCCCCTTTCTGGCGTCTCCGTACAATGTGAACTGGGAAACGACAAGGATCTCTCCGCCGATATCTGAAACTGAAAGGTTCATCATGCCGCTCGTGTCGTAGAAAATCCGCAGGCCTGTACTCTTGCCGATAATATAGTCCGAGTCGGAATCTGTATCGTTTTTGCTGAATGCGACGAGAATCAGCAGCCCTTTGCCGATTGAGGATACGGTTGATCCGTTAACCGTAACAGAGGCCCTGCTGACCCGCTGAATGACCGCTCTCAAGAGATTAACTTAACTTGGCTTTAAGTACGTTCTCCGGCTGTACCCCGACAAATCTGCCGACTTCTTTTCCGTTTTCAAACAGAATAAGAGTCGGTATTGATACGATACCGAACTTCTGAGCGATTTCAGTATTCTCATCAGTGTTGAGCTTCATGATCTTTGTATTGATCCCGCCGGCTGCAAGTTTCTCAAGAATCGGCGTCTGCATCTTGCACGGCCCGCACCATGGCGCCCAGAAATCAACCAGGACCTTTCCTGATGACTGAATTACCTCTTTATCGAAATTAGCTGTTGTTGCTTCCATTAATGTTGACATCTGTTCCTCCTGTTATCTCTAACAATATATTGCAATTTGAAATTTTGTAAACAATGTTTTTCAGTTTCCTTCTGTAAACATCCAAAATCGCTTTAATACCGTGATGGTATTTAAGCATTATTTAAAATACTAATATTCTGTCTATCAATTTTTTTTATTGTTTCAAAATTTTTTTTATAAGTCAAAAAATATGCGTTTGAAAAAGATCTGTATGTATAGCGGGTTATTACGCATTACTGCAGGAGTTCTGAGCAGGTATCTTGTTTTATGGATGATTTGTTCCTCAAATTCATTCATTTAGAAACTCAGAATTCTTTTTCTGGATCTATTCTCTTCAGAACAAACCCCTCGATACTCTTTCGGAGCCGTCTTTCAGTATAAGGTCGAATTCATGGGCTACCTTGATCAGCTCAATCTTATTGTTCACATTCAGTTTGTTATAGATATTATTAACATGAGTCTCAACCGTTCTCTCCGCTATACCGAGTTTTTCCCCTATTTCGCGGTTGGATATCCCGATAATACAGTTCTCAAATATTTCGTATTCACGTTCTGTCAATTTAAATGCTGTCCGCAGTTGTTTCCCCCCTTTGTTTTCTCTTGAAATAATCAGGATTCCGGTGAGGTCGGAAAACCGGTCGGTTATCCGTGAAATATAGGAATCGGTCACGACCGGTTCAAAATCATTTTTATAATTGAGTCTGCATTTGAACCAGTTCTCTTTACCATTAACAAGATTGGTGAGATGGCTATGTATCCCGTTCTCTGTTAAAACCAAATCAGAGATATGCCGGTTTTTCAGATCTTCTATCCCGGTTGAAAATCTGTTTTGAAAAGCTTTGTTGGCCATTTTTATTCTAAGATCAGGAGACACGATCAGTACCATTTCCTGAATAATGGAAAGTATCTCATCACTTGTGATGGCAGTGGTTGCTTCCATGAATTTATACTTAACCATCGCAAACCATATTCCGATTATCCATAGCAGTATAATAATCTGTGTGATTTGTGGAATAACATATATATTCAATGCCGGAAGGACACTGTTCAGCATTATATTTATTATTGATGTCAGCAGTGCGGAAATAAATATAAGAACAGCCTGCTTTTTCTCCCTGATACTGGCGGTTTTATAATACCAGACTGCGTTAAGAGAAAGACAGGAGGCCAGCGCTGCGATATAGTAGATTGTATATGCAGTATACCATAACGAATCTGATGCATGAATCAGAATCCATCCATAACTGTTTTTAACAAAACCGTGTATAGTTAATATTCCTGTCAGCCCCCTGACTAAAAAAACAAGTCCGGGGATATATATTATTGCATACAGCCATCGGGGATAATGATAAATACTTTCTGATGTCAGCAGCAAAAAAAAATGCAACAGTAATGCAGGGAAAAAAACAAGACACGGGACGTACATTCTGTACCAGAACCAGCAGTCTTTAATGTCCGCCGCAGAGACGAGAAAAGCACAATCGAGTGACCAGTAGGAAAAAACGAGGCATAGAATGGTGAGGATTATAAACAGCCCGGTGTTATGTTCTGATTTTTTACTTTCAGAGAGTAAGTGTAATCCGAGGAATAAATAGATCGTGAATGTGACAGTGAAAAAGAAAGCCATTATGTTCATAGGCCTGTTCCCCGAGGAAATAGTTTAATCAGTCATCCGTCATTTCTGAATTTTGTATTACAGGAAACTACTGCATCTTCTTTTGCAACATTTTTAAAAAAAATTACGTCTACGTATTTACCCCGATGACAGGTTTTGTTTTTTAGAGTATAGAAATTATTTATAAATAGTGCAGCAACTTAAAGAAATGATGTTGGCAGCCTTTGCCCTCCTCCGGAGCGGCAAAGGTACATTTTTACCAGGAGCACTTTAAAAATTGCCTACTATTTTGCTGAACTGTTTATCTTCTGAACAAAGACAGAAATAAAAATGTGTTGAACAAATATTCAATGTTGCTGTAATATAATGCGGGTTTGATTTTAGACAAGAACCATTATAATCATTAATGCGGCTTTTTTTAGCATCTTAGACTGGCATTTGGAGATTACTATGAAAATTAAACAAATAAGCAGATCTGTTTTTTCCGGAATGTTTTTGTACCTTATATTATTAACCATACCCTCCTGTGTTGATGTTCTTCAGACTGACTCTTTATCGGGGACGCCCAGGTTTGCAAGCGGCCCGTCAAACGGCAGCGGCTACACCCTTGCTGATGGGATCATTCACGCATCGGGTGAAATTTTCGGTGTGTTTATGACTAATACCGAAACGGCATCTTCTGTCGATACCGCCGCGAAGCTTGTCAACAGCAGCGCTTATATGGGCTTTGTACAGGAGGATATTTTCAGATACTCGAAGGACAAATATCTGGCTCAATATCTCGCGGCTCCCGCTACTGCTGAAAAAAAATATCTCAAAATTTCATCTCAGCTTAAAGCATTGATGGCTGTCTATAAAAGGAATTTATATCTTTTAGTAAACACGGGAAGTGTTGCCGGCGTTACTGATATTAAAGGGCTTGCCGCTAAAAGTTCACTTAAAATAAATCTCGGAGCACTCGATTCAGATACATATATCAGCGCGAAATCTGTCACGGATGCCTACACTTTTACATCTCCGGATTTTAAAACTGATGACGCTGTAACCGGTATAGAAAAAGTGGTAAGCGGAGAGTATAACGCGGCTTTTATCATCGATGACAGTCCCTCTTCACTGCTGGCGGGGATAGCACAGGATGCGGCGGTGGAACTTATTGCCGTTAATATGCCTGAAGGAAAAAAATACTACAACGAAGACGGCACGATCTTTCAGGGTGAGTATAAATTTCAGGGCAGTACAGTTTCCTCAAGTGTTATGGTAAAAACGGTTCTTGCCTGTTCCCCTTCGTTCGAAGAGAGATTGATTGAGGTTTTTATCGAGTATGTGTTATCGCACACCGGGGAGTATACCGTATTCAATCAGGAATGGGGAAATGTTACAAAAACCATGACTGCAGAGTTTATAACAAAAAATCCTCATAACTGTAATTACCGCGCTTTATGCTATTTCATGGGGTCTTCACCGGTTGATCCAATCAATATTGAACCGAATTTATGCAGCGCCGAATCGATGAGCGGATCACATGATATGGCGGTTGACCTTATATATCTGCTGTCACGCAATCTCGATGTGGATCTTAAAGAAAAAAATACAACAGGCACATGGGAGAACTCATACTGGATGCTGAACGGAGGAGCTACTATGGCCCTTGTCAGTAATGACATCTTCAGCTATCTTGCCGGATTCGAAGACAGTTACAGCATTTTACAGTCTGCCTCGATGAAAAAGATTGCACCGCTTAATTATGAGTATGTTCATCTTGCAATCAATGCAAATGCGGACTGGAGTGCCTGGGGCCTGACATCGCCGTTAAACCGGCCTCCGGCAAATCTGCAGGAGCTTTTGACTAACAAGGCTGGTCTTCAGGTATTGAAAATAAATGTCGGTCCCAAAACTTCCGGAACTTTTATGTCGGCAATGAAAATAATTAATTCATATAAAACATTCGACAGTGCTGATTCAGACACAACACCTGATATGGAACAGATTGAAATTCATTATTCTTTCGATTCTGCTTCAGATTCAATAGTGAATCTGAAAAACGGCGATTACCATGCCGCGTTTGTCACAACAGGGGTTCCGTATAACCGGTTTTATCCGCATGACACATATACTTTACCGGCAAACATCAGACTTATCCCCGCGCTGTTTTATAACAATGTAACTCCATATCCATATCAAACGGGAAAAATTGCAGGTAACGCGGCAGATGGAAACTATCCATATAGAGCCGCTCTTTTACCGTCTGCTTCCATAGATGCCGTCCGTCTGCGTTCGCTTCTTGTTGTATCACCTGCAGCCGAGTTTGATTTAATTTCAAGATATATCAAATCAATATATCTAAAAGCGTTTTACAGGGTCTATACGCTCGATCCGGGAAACCCGGATTATTCACTGGATCCTCTCTGGATCCCGGTGATGATTGACAGCTATTCGGCATCTGGATCTGCGGCACTCAATAGCGCTGATTATGAAACATATGGAGAGGCTGTAGTCGGAGCGAAGGAGTATTTTGTAAGAGAACCTTTCGGCTGGGACAAAAATTCCGCGGAATACTACCTCTCCCTGTTTCCGGATAACGAGTGAAGGAGATAAATAATGAAAACATCTGATAAAAATTACTCCGGAATTCCTGCAGATTTTAGAAGAGCTGCATCACTGCTGTTTGCTGTACTGCCTGTTTTTTTTACCGCGTGCATCAACGACGGACCTGTCAAGTATAACAGGTTCTCAATCGAAAAGATAACTACACCTGTAAAATCTGTTACCAAATCCGGCAACAGCGGGAAGAAGGTCTATATAGGACACAGTCTTCCGGTAAATGTTGATATCACAGCGGAGTACTCCGATGAAAATGTCCCGGTACAGGTTTATCTGCTGAACGTTAATGACGTAGAAGCGGTGGAGGCAGGGAGTGCCTCGGTGGACGATATCCGTTTTTACTACTGCCATCAGACGGATGAAACAAAAATTGCCAGAATTGAAGCCGGTACTAAGAGCTATGGCATAGTCATTAACATACCTGCCGGACAGTCGAGGGATGAGTATACCGGCGACTTCAAAATCGGGAATTATTATGTACTTGGCGAGATCAATAAATATGACGGCGCCGAGACCGATATCTATAAAGTATACCAGGCGTTTAAAGATAAAATCGATCCGGATAACACAATCGTGGTTGCGTCCGATTATATGAGCAAACCAGACCTTTCGGTCGAGGCGATACACTTTACCGGCACCACGTCCAATCCGCGGGATTCAGTATCATTTTACGATCTTGACTTGAGCAAACTGCCCGGTCTGGAAACCACAAATCTCGGTAAAATATATTTAAAACCTGATCAAAAGTCCCGCACCTTTACCGGTTCTGTCGACGTAAAATCATCTGCAAGCGATGCCCTTAACGTACCTGTCAGATTCTATCTTGAATCAACCGATTCCCCCGCAACGATATCCGTACCGCTTGAGATATACGATAAATCTATGGAAGGTTATGTTGATGAGTACTATATTCCCATATTAAGAAAAAATACTAAGGAGAGCGTGACCCTGATGCTCCGCATACCCGATGATACAGGGCCGACCGATTATTTTACAAAACTGAGCACAACCGGCTGGAATGAGAACGAATGGGTGGTGAATGAAACAAATAAAGATCTATACCCTCTGTTTCAGTTGAGGTATAAAATGCTGCTCCTTTCAAGAGATCCTCTGACGGAGAGTGAAAAACATAATTCAGATTATTATCCGCCTGTTTATCCGGGCCAGGGCCGGAAAGGGGGCGTCCCGTCACCATATATTTTCAGAAACTATAAGTTTAAAATCAGGGCGGAGATAAATCCGGATGCCAGAATTTCGGAGAGGCGTTTTATTCAGCCTAACAGCGACAACGGAACATATACGACTGATAATTATATAGAAAACGGGAACAATCCCCTGATCACAAAAATCAATAATTCAAAAACGGAAGATCTTATTCTGGCAGTCACCACTATAGATGTAAAGGCGGACAGCACTACAAAATATTATCCCTGCTCTGTAATCGATGTTAATAATGACGGTTCCATTAATGACGCCGATTGCGCGCTTAATTTAGAACAGCGGAAGCTGGCAATCTGGTGGGGAGGCTTTCAGCACAGTACAGGAAATAAGCAGGCCGGAGCTGCGGTCAGCGCGCATTCCGGATTGATGTTCTGGAATTACAGCCTTATAAGCTGGGGGTTCAACCTGAATTTTTATATATCAGACATCGTGCCGGCTAAAAACGTTATCGATTTCAAGGGCGGGGTCAAGGTAAATTTTACAGCAGAATCGCATCCTTTTGATTCCGAAAAATCATATTATGAATTTATAACATTTTACTGCGGAGGTCTCCTTGACTGGGGCGATGAGAATGACTGGTGGCAGGGGAATGCCAGGGTGCTTGCCTTTAAAGACTACAACAAGGGTTTTGATGACTATGACTTAAATACACCGATAACATTCGATAGGATAAATATTTCCTTTGATACTGAAGTGGCCGGAGTAGGCATCAACTGCAATATCAGTTCCGGGATTTACGGAGTATCGCTGATCCCGAGGTCCAAAATAAAACTGGTTGAGGACGGGAGTCTGAGGTATGATCTCGGCACGTCTCTTGATTATGGTTTTGTTTTTGACGTAGGCGCCTCCGGTTTTGATCTTGTTACCGCAGGTATAAACGGAGGGTTTCAGCTGTTCACCTTCGACTTCGGTTTTCAAATACTGACCAGAACATATTATGATGAATCGGGACACAAGGGTAAGGTTAAGGGGGATATCGGGTTGGGATCTGAAATATGGTTCACCGGACCACAGGGAAAATTTAATTTCTATTTTTCACTGCTGGGAGTGAAGGTGGAAATACCGATATTGAGCTTCCAGTCATTCAAGGTCCCTGTATATGATGACGTTTTTTCTCCAAGCCTTCAGACAAACTGGACGGATGTTGAGAACGCGGACGATATCAAATATGATGGATTGAAAACATCTGCTGATGTTTACTAGAAAGATAATTCCGGCCGCTTTAGGTGCTGCCGCTGTATGTATAATACTCTTTGTGTTATACGTGTTCAGCGGCAGGCCCCCGTCAATCCACTGGGAGAAAGGTGCCCGGGTGATGTACAGATTCTCAGGCAGAACGATCATGCTTTCTTCCGGCGGAACGGTCATCAGTAACGGCAGTATGATGTACGGTACAGTACATATCAGCGGGATACTTAACCTCCGGGTGTTTGATGTAACCGGTAATAAAATCAGTGCGGGTATGCAGTTCTCGAATGTTCAGATAGTTAACAGAAAGAACCGTGAAGGGGTGTTTGAAGACAGATATACCGTAATAAAGGGAGCAAGAGAGAAAGATGTCGAGGACCTTTTTTCAAGAATGTTCTATGTGCGGTTTTCACCCGGGGGAAGGATACTCGGTTTCAGTTTTTCAAATGAGGTCGCCGTTGAGGATAGAAAAAGAATCGAAGACCTGGTAAAAAATATGCAGGTGGTTATACCCGGCATAAATTATTTCAAAACATGGAGTATGGAGGAGGAGGATAAATACGGAGTTTACTCCTCGCAATACAGATATGACGGCAAACTTGTTAAACAAAAAAAGAGATATCTCCAGTTGTCAGAAAACGGAGGATTTAAAAATTTCATCAGGTCAGTAAGTATAAAAAAATCTGTGACAGATTGCGGATATGGTTATCCGGACACATGGCTTAATAGTATCAAGTCCGATGAACTTGCCGTTTTTTATAAAGATGACAGTAACGTTGCATTTAAAATTTCTTCTGCAATGAGTCTTGAAAAAATACCGTATAACCCGGATAGAAATCTTTCCTTATGGGCAAATGACCGCAATCCTGACGCGGATATAGCGGAGTGGAACAGCAGACCAGTGGAAAGGTTTTCAATCTCAAAAAAAAGAGAGCTGGATGCCCTGAACCGGTACTACGGAGGACTGGACTTTAGGAATATTGTAAACAGGATTCTCAACAAAAATAAAAGGTTCAGCGAGAATGGCGTAAATGAGATACTCAGGTATCTTAATGTTCTGCCTGAGGCTGCCGACCAGATACCGGGTTTACTGAATAAAGGTCTTAAGGTCGAACAGAGGGCAATGCTTGTGAACGCGCTCCAGTGTAATAAAAGCGGACACGCTCAAAGGGCCCTGCTCAGAATAATTCAGGGGGGAGAGTTCCCGTCTGACAGCAGGCTGCAGTCGGCAATCGCTGCGGGTGATATTGCCAGACCGGATGACGGCATCATCCCCGGTTTATTTTCCGTGTACTATAACAGAAATAAAAATCCGGATATAAACAGAAAGCTGTCCGATACTGCGATTATTTCACTCGGGCGGATTGCGAGGACCCTTTCGCAAAGTAAAAATCAGGATGACGTAAAAAACGTAAAAGAGATAAAAAATAAAATCAGTGATGAATTTTTCACACCGGGAGATACGGGGCTTCTTACTTCCGTGATATATGCGGCGGGGAATACCGGAGATAAATATTTCATTGACCGTATCTCCGGCTATCTGCAGCACCAGACACCGGCAGTCCGCTCAGCCGCAGCTCAATCGCTTTCACTGTTCAATGATGAAGGGATTGATATACTGCTTGCAGACAGACTTAAATCGGAAAGCGATATAGCCGTCAGGACAAATATTGTAAAGTCTCTGTACGATCTGAAGGTGTCGGACGAATCGGTTAAAACGGTGTGCGACAGGATACAGATCGAGCAGAACGATATTGTAAAGGGTGAGATGTATCTCTTTCTTATAAAGAACCGTGAAATGCCGGGGATAAAAGATCTTTTATGTAAAATGCTTGCGGGTGAAAGATCAATGGAAAACAGGGATATGATAAGCAGGGCGATTTTATCAAAAAATGTAACGAAATAGTTAAATGAAAATTGTACAGAAGCGGGGCGCGGGGCGACAGCCCCGAAAAAGCTCCCCGCAGGGGCTTGGTCGCGGGCGTTAGCCCGCGTTATGTCATGGCAGTTAATGATTGTATTACAATTTAAATTAAGGAATTAAAAAAGACGGAGGCGGGTTATGAGGATGCGCATTTTTTTTAGTATCGTTCTTCTGATGGGATTTATAGTCAATGCATACAGTGCTGATAACATTCAGCCGTATGGCAATCTATATCTTTTCAGCGGTCTGATGTATGAAGAGTCTTATGAAATAGGAGAAAAAAAGGTAAAGAACAGTGACCTGATCCATCACATCGACGAAAACAGTAATCTTGGATTTGCATTTCATTACTCGAAATTTAAGGGGGTTTTTGAACTCGGGCTTGAAGGTGAAGAGAATGAAAGAAGTGTCAAGGTACGAAAGGCTTATGGTGAATACAATATAGGTTTTGGAACACTGATGATAGGACAGGACTGGAGCCCCTATGTAAGCTTTTCAAACGAGATGGCTGATTACTACCGTTCGAAGGGATTCGGATCGTTGTATGAAGATCCAAAACTGCAGATATCATTATCTTTTTACAATTTTTATTTAACCCTGGAAAAGCCCTATGTTCCGGCAACCAGGTTTATTACAAACCAGCAGGGGACTACACCGACCTCCGAACCTTCATCAACCGACTATATACCTGTAACCGTCTACAAAGAAAAGACAACCGGTCTGACGCTTGATTATGTGGATTCATATATCCCTAAATTTGCGGTGGGATATGAATATAATAATAAAATATTTCAGATAAAAGGGGGAGGAGCCGGTAATGCTTACCTGATCAAGGATACAGACACGGTCAGGTTCAGTCAGGGATATATATATTCATATTTATTTTATCTTAATTCCAGCTATAAGATTTCTGATTTTACCCTGAGTTTCAGCGGCGGATATTCAGTCAATCCGGCAAACTTCGGGATTTTTGTACAATCGCTGGGAAATACAACCTATACCGGCGGGGCGGCTGTTGCTCTTAAGAATGATGCTACCAAAAAATGGGAGATTAAGGATACCTGGAATGTTCAGGGGTTTGTTGAGCTGGAATACAGAATTACAGATTCAATGATTTTTAATGCAGGATACGGATACTCCCTTGTTGATTATCCTATCCCCGGTTCTACGAAAGATATGGCAATGGATTATTATCTTAACTGTAAATATGTTTTCGGTGGTCTGATTGCTCTGACTCCGTCGGTTTCACTGCGCGATTATATGAAGGATATGTCCGGCAATAAAGAGGGGCGGGAATTGATAGCCGGGCTGCTGGCAACTGTATCTTTCTATTGAAAAGCTTTCACGATGTGCTGAAAGTTTCTTCAGCACATCGTGCGTAATCCGTATTTAATTTTTTTAGCTACCGCTGTTCACTTATTCAAATTATTTCCTGAAATTGCATCGGCGCATCTTATTCCGTCAACGGCCGAGCTTACGATGCCCCCGGCGTAACCGGCCCCTTCGCCGGCGGGATAAAGACCTTCAACAGAGATGGACTGAAAATTTTCTCCGCGAGTGATCCTTACAGGGGACGAGGTCCTTGTCTCGGCGCCGATAAACACGCCGCGTTCCGAAATAAAGCCCTTCATCTTATTGTCGAAAAAACGGAGAGCGTTACGGATCTCTCCGCTGATCCATGGAGGGAGAAAATCCTCAAGCTGTGACGGTGTTACTCCGTTTTTATACGATGTTGTTTCTATTTTAGAATCCTGTTTTCTGTTTAAAAAAGACTTAATTTTCTGGGCAGGGGCTTTGAACTTCCCCCCTCCCGCTGTGAAAGCCCTTCTTTCTATCTCACGCTGCAGGTCAATGCCGGAGAGGGGACCGTTTCCAGTATCGCCCTCTTTTACCGTTACGACAATTGCCGAGTTTGAAAACCTTGAGTCTCTTCCCGACATGCTCATTCCGTTTACGCAGAGTTCATCCTCTTCGGACGAAGAGTTTATTACCGAACCTCCGGGGCACATGCAGAAGGAGTATACTCCCCTGCCGGTTGTTTTGTTGTTATACACAAGGGAGTATTCAGCCGCCGGGAGCCTGTTTAGATCAGGGCTCTTTCCGTACTGGATCCTCTTTATCTCTTCGGCGGGATGTTCCACCCTGATCCCGGCAGCGAACCCCTTCTTCTCAAGGTGTATCCCCTTCTGTTTTAATAGCGCGTAAACATCACGGGCGGAGTGGCCGGTGGCGAGTATAACATGGCCGGAGAGATACTCGTTCCCCGACGACGTCGCGACACCTGTTATCTTTCCTCCGGAGATATACAGATCTGTGACCCTCTCTCCGAATTTTATTTCTGAACCGGAACTGATTATAGTATTGCGGATATTTCTCACTATGTTCTGTAAACTGTCGGTCCCTATGTGTGGTTTCGATTCGTACGCGGCTGAAGCGGGCGCTCCGTGTTCTATAAGTTTTCTGTAGAACCAGAGTATCTCCGCCCTGTTTGTCCTTGTTGTAAGCTTTCCGTCGGAGTAGGTTCCCGCTCCCCCCTCGCCGAACAGGGCGTTGCTGTCCGGGTCAAGTTTACCCTGTTCCTCAAGGATGCTTATGTCTTTCATCCTCTGCTCGACCTGTTTACCCCGTTCAAGTACAAGGACAGCCGCTCCCGCCTCGATAAGACGCAGCGCGGCGAAAAGGCCTGCAGGTCCCGCTCCGATGATTATAACACGCCCCGGTATTTCGCGTTTTACCGTCTCGGGAACAACGGGGGGGATATATTCTTCAACTTCGCTGTATTCGAGAAGACGAACGGCGTAGGAGTCCTCTATCTCGATCATTATCCGGAGGGTATAATGAATATCATTTTTATTTCTCGCGTCGAGCGACTTTTTCAGTATCTGGAATGAGGTTAAAGACAGGTTGTACCTGGAATTTATAATAGACAGAACTGCGTCTTCATTTTGAGAAGGGGTGAGTTTAAGATTGCTTATCTGGAGATACATTTTCAGGCTAATGCATCAAAAAATGAACCTGGCTGTATAAAGGGCCTGCGGCTGTCCGCTTTTCCGTATGAATTGTATTCCATTTCTGATCCTGACATCAGAGCGGCAAGTTTCTCTCTCTCTGCCGGAGCGGGTTTGTAGTATAACGGCTCCTGGTTCTCAGGTAATTTTCCGGTAATTTTTTCAACTTTACTGTCCTGGTACTTCGGCCAGATATAGTTTTTGCCGTAAACCGGGGAGTTCTCTCCCGCCCTGCTTAAATCGATTAATGATATGCCCGTGGATATATTCATGTCGTATATATCGGCATTATAGGGGGATTTCTTTAACCAGGTTTTAAATTATATGAAATTTTTCTGCAGGAATTTTATATAGAATATCCTCATCAAAAGAAGTATCGGCGAATTTTTTGGTGATAAAAATTCTAAATAAAGAGCATAAATTAAATTATAAGTTCAATATAAGAGTTTTTATATTGACATAATAATATTTAAAAAAACATATATAAGGAAATTTAATGAAGGAGTATTCATATGAGAAAAGATTCTTATCGTGTCTTATCGTATTTTTTCTTGTTTCTGCTACAGGTTGTTTTTCAAATGATGAAGGTAAGAAATTTGTCTCTGTTTCAGATGAGACAATCATTACAAGGAAAAATGTAAATCGTAGTATTGAAGCATCTACCGGGAGTATTATTATTTTAAACATAGAATGTAATGATTCGGTATTTGATGAAATTTCCAGTGATATCCTGGAATTAACAAAGGAAAATTCTGCTTTAAATTCGATCTCTTTATCGAATGTTATAATTGATAATACGGTAAATCGAACAAGCTTTGATATTCAGTTTTCTGAGGAACAGTTTAATAACATAATACAAGATGTGGAAGTTGTTGAACAAAATGTTTGTTCAATATCTGATGGGAACAGTAAAGGTATATTTTCAAAAAAGACTTATTGTGCCACAAACCGGGATTCGGTCATTTATTGCCCAAATGGTAAAAAAGATCATGAGCGCAGACAGTTTAGAACGAATACATATGTACAGGCATGTGCTATCGCAATTTCTTATTTTGGACCAAATGCCAGTTGCAGCAGCGGCGGATGTAAACCGCTATGTCAATAAAGAGGGTTAAATATATGAATAAATGGATTATTATTTTTATATGTATATTTCTTCCATCAATTGCCTTTTCAGAAGAGAATTTATACAATTCGATTATCATATCAGGCGGAATTCCTCATGTTAAGGAAAAAGAGGATTATCCTAAAATTTATTTTGGTGAATTAACCTATGAAAGATTATTTTTGAATAATCATTTAGGTTTATCCTCCGGTGCAGGGGTTAACTATGAAATTGAAAAAAGTGTTTTTATCCCGGTGAGAGTAAAATATATTCCCTTCAATACATTTATTAAACCTGATTTATATTGCGGTGGAATTTTTGCTTATAATAGGTATAATGATGATTTTGAAAATGATAGTAAACCTGTTTTTGATAAGGGATTTGATACCTGTTTTGAAATGGGATTTGGACTTACTGTTTCACCAGTATTATCATCTGTAACACTTGGAGGTCGTTTCCACGTGTTTACCGATTTTCAAGGTGCAGCAGATATGACGTTCTCAATTGAAGCGGGATATATGTTTTAAGAATGTATTTCAAAAAGTTTTAAACTATAAAAGGCGGGGTTATATAATCCCGCCTTTTATATGGAAATGATTAAACGCTTATTTGCCTGTTGTAAATGTTAAGATATTCATTATGAAATTATTTCTTGACTATAATGCTCTTAAAAAAAATAGTCAGGGGTGAAAATGCTATTTTTTATCATGGAGGAGCTATGGGCCTGTCTGTAACTTATAAAATTCTGAAAGAACATCTTGTCGAGGGGGTACTCTCTCAGGGGGAGGATATCGGCATAAAAATAGACCAGACTCTGACGCAGGATGCCACAGGTACTATGGCATACCTTCAGTTTGAGGCGATGAACATCCCGTCGGTCAAAACTGAAATCTCAGTATCATACGTGGACCACAATACGCTTCAGATGGGTTATGAAAACGCCGATGACCACAAATATCTCCAGACGATGAACTCGAATTACGGTATATACTATTCAAAGGCAGGGAACGGAATCTGTCACCAGGTGCATCTCGAAAGGTTCGGCAGGCCGGGTGCGACCCTTCTCGGCTCCGACAGCCATACACCCACAGGCGGCGGTATAGGAATGATCGCGATAGGAGCCGGGGGAATCGACGTCGCTGTCGCGATGGGGGGAGGACCGTTCTATCTTACCTGTCCTAAAGTGATAAATATACGCCTTACAGGCAGGCTGCGTCCCTGGGTTGCAGCAAAGGATGTGATTTTAAAAGTACTGGAGATTCTGACCACCAAAGGGAATGTCGGGTGCGTCGTGGAGTACACAGGCCCCGGTATAGATTCTCTCTCTGTGCCTGAACGCGCGACGATTACAAACATGGGAGCGGAACTCGGAGTTACTACATCGGTGTTTCCGGGAGACGCCGTTACAAAAAGTTTTCTTGAGGCACAGGGACGCGGCGGTTCGTTCAGGGAGATACTTCCCGATGCTGATGCCGTTTATGACAGAACAATAGAAATAAATCTCGGGGAGCTTGTGCCGATGGTGGCGTGTCCTCACTCCCCCGATAATATCAGAGAGATTAAGGATCTCAAAGGGATGAAGGTGGACCAGGTCGCTATAGGGAGCTGTACGAATTCATCCTACCGCGACCTGATGACTGTGGCTGAAATTCTGAAAGGGAAGAAGGTCCATCCCGACGTGAGCTTTGTCGTCGCTCCGGGATCGAAGCAGGTATTCGAGATGATCGCTGAAAACGGCGCCCTTGCCGATATAATCTCCGCCGGCGCGAGGATTATGGAATCGGCCTGCGGATTCTGTATAGGTTCGGGGCAGGCCCCGGTGACGAAGGGGATATCCCTGAGGACAAATAACAGGAACTTCGAGGGGAGGTCGGGGACAGACAGCGGCCAGATTTACCTTGTGAGCCCCGAAACAGCTGCACTCTCGGCATTGAAGGGGGAGCTTGTTGATCCCCTCGATTACAACCCGTCGCAGTATCCGGAGATAAACATTCCCGATCATTTTAAAATTGATGATTCTATGGTAATTCCCCCGTCGCCGGTGAAGAGCGAGATTTTCCGCGGCCCGAACATCGGCCAGCCCCCTTATACCGATCCTCTGATGGATCAGATCAGCGGCGTTATCGGCCTGAAGGTGGGGGACAAAATTACAACAGACCATATTATGCCTGCGGGGCAGAGGCTTAAATACCGCTCCAATATACCTGAGTATTCAAAATACGTTTTCGAAAATGTCGACAGGGAGTTTTCTTCAAGGTCTCTTAAAAATAAGGATGCAGGAGTTTACACGGCCGTTGCGGCCGGCGAGAGCTACGGTCAGGGGTCAAGCCGTGAACATGCAGCAATCTGCCCGATGTATCTCGGAGTCCGTATTGTAATGGCCAAATCCTTTGAAAGAATACACTCCGGCAACCTTGTGAACTTCGGAATTATTCCGCTGCTTTTTATCAACAGCGGTGATTACGATAAAATAAAACAGGGTGACAGCTTCAGCGTATCGGGGCTTGTCGAATCGGTCAGAAAGGGTGAGAATCTTAAGGTTGAGATTTCAGGATCTGTTTTCGAGTTTAAGATACTGGCCACTGAAAGGCAGAGAAAAATTCTCCTTGCCGGGGGCCTGCTGAACTATACAAGGGAGAACATGAAATAGCGATGACCGGACCGTCGAGCGGCAGAATTATTCTCTGCCAGCCTGATAATATAAAAGGCTGCAGCCTCTGTTGCGGCCTTTTTAATTTCAGGGAGATAACCGCCGGTGCCCTTTCGGATTTTCTTCATGAAGGGAAAGAGAGGGAGGGGAGTCTTTCCGATTATGAAGAGTTCATAAACGGTGCAACAATAAGAGATGAGTTTTCGCATATATGCCCATTTCAGGGATTTTTAAGTGATAATAAGCCGGGATGTCTTTTACATCCGCTGTACTGCGGCGAGGACGGAAGGGGGAGATCTCTGTTCGCGGGTAAAATATGCAGTGAATTTTTCTGTCCCGCCCATACGATTCTTTCAGATGAAGAGAAGGTGTTTCTGATAAAAAATGTTGATGACTGGTATCTCTACTCAGTCGCGATTGCCGATCCGGAAAGCTATTCATTTATATATAATTATGTTAAGGATAAGGTCAAGAGGCCGGATGACGAAAGTCTGTATGTAAAACCTGTTATTGCAGGGCTGGCCGCTCATGCCGAAAATCTGGCCGCTTATCAGGGGATTATATTCTGTTACTCTATACCGGAATACAATCTAAACAAAAATAATTTCTCTATAAGGGGTGTAAAAAATTCGGGAGACCGTGTGGTCTCCCGAATTGAGTTATCTATATCTGAAACAGTCGTTTAAAACAATTTTCAGTCAAACCTGAAGGACGGGTACTCATCTGTGAGTCCGGTGATGAATGCCGAGATCCTTGCAGTATACCTGAAGTATTTTGTAAGATAGAGGAACAGAATATTCGGCCACCTTCTTGTTATAATCACCGATATGATCCCCGCCAGGTAAACCACAGGTATTGTTATTCCAAGGAGCATCATAATAATCAGATGCGGCAGAGTAAACAGCAGCATTCCGATAATTGAAAGCCTCAGTATAGCGAAGTTTTTAGAGTACTTCAGCGGATAAGTAATATTCAGCTGAAGCGGATGATCTATTGTCTCCTTGCCGGTATAGACCGGACGGTCCTCCACAATACCTGTTATACAGGTCTCGATGTAGAAATAGTATCTCATAGTGTTCTCTATCAGCAGGGCGAAATCCTCTACACACCTTCCGGTGGAAAGTATCACTATCTGGTTAATGAATCCTACTATAGATGAAACCAGAGAGTATATGAACAGCACTATGAAATGCGGTATCATGCTCAGCAGATACAGTCCCAGCAGCCTCAGCAAAGCGCCGACGCGGGAATACTTAAGTGAAAAATCTATTGAGAAGAAAGTGTTCCCTTTCTTCGGAGACGCCTTCTCCTGATCGGATTCCTCGTAATCAAAGATATCATAGTCACGGCCGGCTGTGGAAGGCTGTTCCAGGTCTGATTCCGGGAACAGTACGTAATCATCATCCGCTTCGTGGAGTATGATCTCCTCGTCAGATTCCGGACTTTCGTAGTCTTCAAATTCGACATCTGGAAGTTCGTCGTATGAAGCTGCGGGGCGCCTGGTGCCGGCTTTTCCGGACAGTGATGCTTCAGGAACGGCTATGTCCCTGTCTATGTCATTTAAAACTGTTTCTGTCAGATCTATCTCGGGGAATACATCAACGGCTTTTGCCCTCTGCACTGTTTCAGATTTTTTGGAGGGGGCGATCTTCTCAATAGTAAGACTGGGATCGATATCGTTCAGAGTTAGTTTGATGTCTTCATCTGCGTCATCGATATCGCTCTTCTTCATCTCCGACGTAAGCTCGTCCAGTGTCAGCCCGGCATCCTCGAGAGTGAGCTTTTCGTCATCCTCGGACATTTCCGCATTGATTGCATTTTTCTCGTCGGCTATTTCAATCTCCAGGGTGTCGAGGTCGATTGTTATGCTTTCATCCTCGTCGTCTTCAATCTGGACCGGCCTTGATTTGACAGCGGCAGCGGGTTTCAGTTTTTTAACCTCGTCTTCATCGAAAACGAGTTCCTTCTCTTCAATCTCTTCAAGATCGATATCGAGATCATCAAGGTTCAGTTTGATGTCCTCTTCGTTAAATTCGCTGTCATCCTCGGGAACAGCGGATTCAGGTCTCTTTGCCGCGGCCGGTTCGCTGAAGATATCGGAATCGGGCGAGGTCTCGTCGAGATCTATGTCAAGGTTGTCAATATCAAGGGTTATATCGTCGTCGGAAAGAGCATGCTTATCCGGGGACTTTTCAGCTCCGGCAGATTCATCGAAAACAGATGTCTCCGGAGATGATTCGTCGAGGTCTATATCAAGAGTATCGATATCTAGGGTAATATCCTCATCGGAGAGGTCCTGTTTTTTCACCTGTCTGGCGGGAGCAGCCGGTTCCTCTTTAAGTTTATCCTCGCTCCCCTCTTCGAGGTCGATGTCGAGCATATCGAGGTCTACAGTGATTTCATCCTCGAGCTCCATCTCTCCCTTTTTAGAGATAGGTTCTTCTTCAAAATTGATCCCTTCGTCGGCAAAGAGCGCATCTATATCGTCCTGCGACGAGAGCTTCTTCTCTCTCTCGCTTTTTGTATCTTCAGCGGCCGTTTCCTCGAACTCATCGAAGATGAACTCCTCATCGGGGTTAATGCTCTCTTCAACGGGAGGTTTCTCTTTCGTCTTTTTCGGTTCTTCGGGAGTATCTTCAAAATCATCGAAGAAGATCTCTTCATCCTCTGGAAGAGCCGAGTCATCCTTCAGCTCGATATCAAATCCGTCGGCCTGAGGTTTGCCTTTAGCCTTTGTATCAGATGGAGCAGCCTCCTCCTCTGAATCGAAAGCGGGTATTTCAGCAAATATATCATCTTCGTCTTTCTTCTTTTTCGCAGGTGGAGCTTCAGAGAAGATATCATCCTCCCCTTTAATGGATTCCACTGCGTCCATATCAGCAAAAATATCGTCTTCGTCTTTCTTCTTTTTCGCAGTGGGAGCCTCAGAGAATATCTCATCCTCCTCTTTAATGGATTCTACTGCGTCCATATCAGCGAAGATATCATCTTCGTCTTTTTTCTTTGCTGCGGAGGGTTTTTCAGAGAATATCTCATCCTCAGCGATTCCAGGTATATCTTCGAACTCTTCGATTTCAAGATTAATGTTTCTCGATTTTTTCTCAGGGAGGACGTCAGCCTCTTCAGCCGGATATTCTGTAGCCAGTTCATTTTCAAATTCGGAAAAATCTTCTTCCTTCGGTTCACTTTTATCAGCTGGAGCCTCTTCGAACAGATCTTCATCAGGTGCCGGGGCCTGTTTTTTCTCTTTTACAGCAGAGCCGGTATCGACAGAAAAATCATCATTAAAAAACGATTCTTCACCCTGCGGTCTGGTCTCTTCTTTTACAGCACCGGTTTTTCTGTTATCTACAATGTTTTCAGTACCGCATTTGGGACAGGTAAAGGCAAACTTCTTGTCTGCCACCTTCTCGTCATCTACAGCAAATGCAGATACACATTCTTTACACCTGACAATCATTTCATGCTCCTGTTACTTTATCTGCCCGGAAAAAATTTCTCATTTACGTTGTGCTGAATAATTATAGGTGAGATAGGGAGAAACAGTATCATGAACCATTTCATATCCCGGCCATTAATTATCTCCGATTTCTGCATATATTTCAGATTCAGGTAGATACTCCAGGTCCCTAAAGTAAAAACCGAGAGTATAATATTCATAACTGGATCATCTCCAAACACTCTGCTTACACGTGCCAGCCACCAGAAATAATAGAGCCCCAGTGTAAAGGCGATAAGAAGAAACATTATTACGAGATTATTTTCAGGAATATATTCATGCATACACAGTACCTTAAAGTTTAGTATAACGAATCTTTTTCAGCTGTAAATCATATATAAGGATAAGTTATATTAGTATCCAATAATATTAACGGTTTTTTTCGCATAATATCTTAACAAAATTTTATTATAACTTTTCCCGCTGATAGTAAAAAATTCTCTTTTTCTTTAAAAAACGGGGGATCTGATTTTAGAGTTCTTCCGCATCAGACGGAGGGGAGTGGTTTTAACGGGAATTTTTTGAGGGACTGATCCGGTAGTCTTCTGAAAAAGTTGATTCATAACTTTTTCACAGACGGTTTCGTGAAATGAATTCACGAAACCCGTTTTTCGAAATGTTTTTAAAATATAGTAGCTTCGAAAATGGCGATACACAGGACGTTCTAATGACGAGAAGGACATTGATGTCCGTGATCGATATACCGCATTAGCAGTTTTATGTTTTCCAGAAAACTGCTAGTTATCAGGCCTTTCCTTGATCCTGACGTAGAGTTTGCGGACATCCCCTGCGCGCCAGACCGAGACCGTAATAGTGCTCCCTATAGCCGCCTCATCAATCGCATGAAAGAGGTCCTTGATATCAAGAATATTCCTGCTGTTCACCTGTACGATTACATCGCCGACCCTGATCCCTCCCGAATCGGCAGGGCTCCCCTTGACAACCTCTCCGACAAAAGCGCCCCTGTTCTCCTCCATGCCTATCTGTTTTGAATCCTCATCCGAGATAGGAATGACCGTTACGCCGAGATATCCCCTTTTTACCTTTTTGTTCTTCTGGAGCTGGGCGAGTACCGATTTTGCCGTGTTGATCGGTATAGCGAAACCTATCCCCATATAGCCGCCGCTTTTTGAGTAGATCATCCTGTTGATCCCGATCACTTCGCCGTAGATATTTATAAGGGGGCCTCCGGAGTTTCCCGGATTGATCGAGGCGTCGGTCTGGATATGCGATCCCCCCATGACGTCGACATCGCGCCTGGCCGTGGCGCTTATCACTCCCAGCGTGAAGGTCTTGTCGAGGCCGAAGGGGTTTCCTATCGCGACGGCCCAGTCTCCAACCTGAACCTTGTCGGAATCACCGAAATATACAGGTTTCAGTTTCCCCTTGGGATCGATTTTCAGAAGCGCAATATCGGTCCTTTCGTCAGAGCCGACAAGCTTTGCCTGGTAATTGCGTCCGTTTACGTTTACGTTTATTCTGTCGACGCCGTATATAACATGATGGTTTGTGCAGACATATCCGTCCTCAGAAAGGATGAATCCGGTCCCGAGACCGGTAAGTTTCTCAACCTTGGAACCTCCCCCCCTGCCGAAAAACTCTCTCATTGCAGGGTCCTGGAAAAAGGGATTCTTTATTTTTACGGTCTGTTCAGTTGTAATAAATACGACGGAATCCTTATTCAGTGTGAATATCTTTCTGAATACGTTCTGTATTTCAAATGCCTTTGTCGATTCAACCTCGGATTTTATCGGAGATTCGCCGGAGTTGCCGAACAGCACATACTGGTTGTCTTTACTGCATGAAAAGTGGTTAATTCCGGCCGCGGTGACGATTAAAATGACCGGAATGATTATAAACAGTTTTTTAAATGAAGATTTCATAGCACCTCTTTTAAAAGTCGTTCTTTTTATACTTTTTTTCACGTCTCTCTTCCTTTTCCAGCTCCTTTCTGAAAATATACTTATCATCGTGAGAGCCGTCGGTCCGGATTGTATCCATGTCAACCAGAGGGGCTTCCTTCTTTTTGCCGCAGCCGGTAATAGAGGATATAACAAGAATTGCCGTGGTAATTACGACTATAAATTTATTCATACTGGGCCCCCTGTAAAAATTTTAATCAATAATACAGATGTAAGAAAAAAATACAAATAGTTTTCTCTTTGCACATCTCCGGGAAAAATTCTTTTTGACTTTCATCGGCGATCAATTATAAAGAGGTGGTGATGAAAAAAGATCCGCTTTACAAGACTGAAACAGCGAAAGACGGGAGCCCGACCCTTGTTATAGAGGAGAACGGCAGAACTGTCTTTCTGCACAGCAGAATTAATCCGCTGAAAGAGTGCGAAACAGCGGGCTATGAGCCGGATCCGGAGAGATACGATCTTCTGATAGTGCTCGGCTGCGGACTGGGATACAGCCTGCTGAAGCAGAAAGAGACATTAAGCAGTTTCAGGCAGGTCATAGTGATAGATATTCTGCCCGGCATTGAGAATGAAATCGGGAAAAATCCCCATACCTCTTTTATCACAGTCAGCGGAAATACCCGTTTTTTTTCAGGGACAGACCTTTCCGGTATTGAGGATCTGCTTCGTGAGGCGATCGATCTTGACCGCTTCAGGGGGATACAGGTAATCGAGCATCTGCAGTCGTTCAGAATTTTTCCCGAATACTATAACGGCGTGCGGTCAGTTATTAAAAAACTGATCGATAAAAAAGCGGGGGACAGGGCGACGATAAACGCCTTCGGCAGCCTGTTTCTGGAAAACGCGCTTAACAATCTAAAAAATATCAAAAACTGTATGCCCCTGTCTTCTGTTGCGGGGAGGTTTTGCGGGGAGAGGGCCGTAATTGTATCCTCAGCTCCGTCGATTGAGGACAATCTTGAAAAGTTGAATTTCTATAAAGACGAAGTTTACATTATAGCTGTTGACTCGGCTCTTCCTGTTCTGAGGTCTGCCGGGATAAATCCCGACTTTGTCGTGTCGATAGATCCGCAGCGCAGAATCGGTGAACACTTTCTGGGGCATCACGGCTCCGGCGCGCTTCATGTTTTCTCCATCGTATCTCCCCCTGAACTTGTAAGAAAATACGGAGGGTTCATTTCGTTCAACAGCCATCCGGTATCGCAGATTGTTGATGATATGTATCCCGGCATAAACCGTTCTATTGACTCGTCGACAGGTTCTGTCGCAGGGGACGCCTTTTTGTTCGCAAGGCTCGCGGGGTTTGATCTTGTGGCGATGACCGGTTTCGATTTCTCTTTTTCAGGGAATATAATATATGCCAGAGAAACCGCATACCAGAAGAGATACACGGAATACTATAACAACAGGTTTAAAACCGCCGAGACGTATAACGCGGCGTATATTTTCAAATCGAGCGGTTCCCTTGTCTCTGACGGCATCTACACAAGGAGAGCTTTTTTAAACTACAGAAGTTCTCTCGACGCACTTATCGGTGAGATGAATTTCAGAAATATATTTATGATCAACAGAAGAGGGCTCCCTCTTTCAAACGTCTTCACAACAGATTTTGATTCATTCATGAGGATATCTTCTGCCGGCAAAGGTGTAAAGAGTAAACACCCCGGGGGGAGCGGTTTCAGCAGAGAGACTTTTCCTTTTAACATGAAGAGCATCAGGGAGAGATTGTCGGAGAAACGGATTCTTGACGCGGTCCTGAGCGAATCTCTCGGCGGTGATGTCTCCCCTGCGAAGAGGGAGAGGATTCAGAGGATAATCGACGGGATAGGGTGAACTCTGTCATTCCCGCGCAGGAGGAAAAGAACCGGCCTCCCTGCCGGCAATTTATACAACTACAATAATGGAGGTTAACTATGTCACAGACAACTCTTTGGATAGGATTTAATATATTCATTATAATAATGCTATTACTTGATTTAGGCGTTTTTAACAGAAAAGCACATGAAATTAAAGTCAAAGAAGCCCTTTTGTGGTCACTATTCTGGATTGTTCTATCTCTTCTTTTTAATCTTGGTATTTATTACTATAGAGGAACTGAAATAGCACTGCAGTTTTTGACTGGCTATATTATTGAAAAATCTCTTAGCATCGACAATATTTTTGTTTTTCTAATGATTTTTACTTATTTTAAAGTTTCACCTTTGTATCAGCATAAAGTTTTATTCTATGGAATTATAGGTGCACTTGTCTTTAGAGCAATTTTTATTTTTGCCGGTGTAGCACTTATTGAAAATTTCCACTGGGTAATTTATATTTTTGGTATTTTTTTAATTTTTACAGGTCTTAAAATGGTCTCAGAAAAAGATAAGGAGATACACCCTGAAAAAAATCCGGTTTTAAAACTGTTTCGAAAAATCATTCCTGTAACTAATGAATATAGTGAATCAAAATTTTTTGTAAGGATTGAAAACAGGTTGCATGCGACTCCTCTCTTTATAGTTGTGTTGATGATTGAAACGACTGATATTATATTTGCTGTTGATTCAATTCCTGCAATTTTAGCCATAACTAATGACCCCTTTATTGTTTATACATCAAACGTTATGGCGATATTGGGCTTAAGAGCCCTTTATTTTGCATTGTCAGCGATTATGCAGCTTTTCCATTATATCCATTACGGTCTTTCTATGATACTGGTACTGGTTGGAGCCAAAATGCTAATTTCTGGATTTGGAATTAAAATACCAATTTATATTACTTTATTACTGGTAGGAATTATTTTAACTGTTTCAATTTTAGCTTCGTTACTATTCCCAAAAAACAGAAGACAATGAATAGTAATTAAGTAATAATATTAAATCTAATCGCCTCCGCCTGTCCGTGAGCGCCGGATTCTGGCTGATGAAATTAGCAGTTCGACGTATAACAGATGCTAAACGCTGCACCGGAGTACATGATCGGATTTGCTTCTATCAAGGTTGGTGAGCGGAGTCGAAACACACCGCAAGCTGCCAGATCACGGCGGCAAGGCTGTGCGATGTCGTCCAGCCGATGACGTTACACGACATCCCTGTGTCTTTAAGAAAACCAGCCATCCATGGTCCGGTCAAGAATAACATTAGCGGATAAGGTCTTTAAACTGAATGGATAAAACAAGTGACTATATAGAGCGAATAAACAGAGTAATTGATTATATCGATTTAAATCTTGCAAATGATATTCGGCTGGAAGATTTAGCGCAGATAGCATGCCTTTCAAAATTCCATTTTCATAGAATATTTTATTCTTTTACAGATGAATCCCTATATAGCTTTGTTACCAGATTAAGAACGGAACGTTCTGCGGCACTTTTATTATCACAAAACAAATCAATTACCGATATTGCTTTTTCGTGCGGCTTCAACGATTCAGCTACATTTTCAAGAGCATTTAAAAAACAGTTTAAAATGTCGGCTTCAGAATGGAAAAAAAAGAAGAATAGCAAGATTCATCAAGACTACAGGAATAGATCATCTTATAATATTGACATGAATATCGGACAGAAAAGAGTCTTTGAACCGCTGAAAGTTGAGGAGAAATGTCTTGATGATATGCATATTGCTTACATCCGGCATATAGGCTTTTATGCCGGGGATACGAAGTTGTTTCAATCTCTGTACAAAAAACTGATGAAATGGGCAGAGCCGGCCGGGGTTGTGAACTATCCTGGAACAAAGGATATAGTAATTTATCATGATTCGATCGGTATCACAGAAAATGATAAACTGAGAATTTCCGTTGGAATCACTATTCCTGCGAATACAAAAGTTACAGGTGAAATTGGAAGCTTATGCATTTCCAGAGGAAGATATATTTCCTGCAGATTTGAAGTTCGTAATGATGAGTATGGAAGAGCGTGGACACAGGTCTTTAGAAACATCCTGCCGCAGAGAGGATTACAGCCGGATGATGGTTACTGTTTCGAACTATATCCTTCTAATTGCTACAACAAGGAAAAGGATACTACGACTGTCGATATTTATATTCCAATAAAACGAATTGGACGGAGTTGTTACAATGAATTATGAAAAGCCTGCCGGAAATGGCAACATTGCATATGCCGCACTAATGCTTATGTCGGGAATTTTATTCAGCATGTTATTTCCGGTTAAGGAAATTGGTTCAAACCATTCATTGCCGGTTAATCCGCCAGGTCGGATTCCGGTTAATATGCTTGCAACGGTTGCTGCACTGCCTGGAATAACAGGGTTGTAAGCAAAACAGGTTGATATCTGAAAGCGGTAGTTTAAAAGCAGAAGTATTTAATAAAAAGACAGGAGACATTCAATGGACTATATTACTATTAATCAATCAAACATAGACAGTGAGCATATTTGCTGTGCTTTTTCTGACAAAAAGTGTGCTGAAAGCTATGAACTAAAAAAAGAGTGGCTAAAAAAAGAATTTGAGAACGGTTTTATTTTCCGCAGAATAAATGATAGAGCAAAAGTATTCATTGAATACGGTCCTGCTGAAAAGGCGTGGATTCCGGTAACAGCACCGAATTATTTTATTTTGGGATGCTTTTGGGTTTCAGGGCAGTACAAAGACAAAGGACACGGGAAAGCTCTTTTGGATGAAGTGATTGAAGATGCAAAAAAACAAAAGAAGGATGGGATAGCGGCAGTTGTAGGAACAAAAAAGTATCATTTTATGAGCGATACCAGATGGCTGTGCAAGCAGGGGTTCAAAGAATGTGATACCACCCCGGCCGGATTTTCATTATTGCACTTGTCGTTAAATGATAAAGCTCAAACGCCGCAATTTAACAAGCTTGCCAGGCTTGCAGAAGCCCCTGATAAAAACGGATATGTTGTGTATTATAGTAACCGTTGTCCTTTTACTGAATATCATGTAAAAGAATCTCTTTCGGAAACTGCTGAAAAAAGGAAGTTGAATATTAAAGTAATAAAGATGGAGACGATGAAACAGGCACAGGCTGCTCCGACACCAGCGACAATTTTTTCACTTTTTTATAACGGGAAGTTCGTAACAACAGATTTAAGTGTATGTATGGATAGCAGATTTGATAAAATTATTTCAAAAAAGCCATAGCTCAAGTACGTCCATGTTCTTTTATCGGGGAAATGATGTCTATGGATCACACATATGATGAATGGAACATTGATTTTTTTAATGAGAGAGAATTCTTATTTCAGCAATCTATTTACCGGAATTATCGTTTTTCTTAAACCATTTTTCTTTTCCGTATAATTTCTTGGCACATTCAGGACAAATACTATGAGAAAATTCCGCACTGGAATGCTTCGAAATATATACTTCAATCTGATCCCAGTACCCGTGGTCGTCTCTCACTTTCTTACAGGAAGCGCATATTGGAATAAAGCCGCTTAAAATCTCTACTTTTGATAAAGCGATCTTTAACTCCTCATTACTTTGCTTCAGAGCTGCAGTTCTGTTTTCAACAAGATTTTCCAGGTGATTTTTATACTCATTCAATTCTTCAGTTCTTTCTTTAACTTTATTATGTAATATTTTATTCCAGGCTGAAACTATAATAAAAAAAGAAATTATTACAAACACAAACACTATAGCCAGATTGAATAATTTTCTGTATTTCTCTGCTAAAATCCCGTCATTTATAGACAACCATTTTCTTTTTATTTTTTCATGCTCATCATGTGTAATTGACATTAAACTTTTTTCAAGAATTGTATTTAATATTGGCCAGTCGTTTCTTGATGCAAATCTTAGCTGATATTCATAGTCTGCTGAACCAGCTATCCGGAGGTTGGTAATTTCACGTAATTGAATATAATATGAGGCTCTTGAAGTTTCCATTACTGCTGCATCAGTTTCTCCAAATGAAGTATTATTTAAAACATCAAGCTCATCGTTCAGTAATTTAAGATTGAGGTCAGCATGGCTGTTTTTTAAATATTCATGAACAGCACTTCCTTTAACAACTCCAACTTTCAATCCGCCGAGGTCTTTTAAGTTAATAGATCCTTTCCTGTTTTGATTTACAATAATCAAATTTGGAAGATAAATGTATGGAGCTGTAAATTGAATAAACTTTTCCCTTTCTGGAGTTTTCTGAGCAGCAAAAATTATGTCGGAATCCCTCTCTTTAACTTTTTCAAGCAGTATATTCCATGAATCATAATAGACAAGGTGAAACTTAATATTTATTTTGTTTTCAATTAGCCTTATATAATCTATGGCTAAACCTTCGAAATTCCCGTTTTTTGTCAGGATTACTTGCGGAGGGATTTGAGTAATTGCGATTCGGATTAGGCCCTTATGATTATTTAACCATCCGCGTTCCTGTTCTGTTAAAATGTCTTTAGTTTTAAAAAAAAAATCATAGTTAAATAAAAAGATTGCGGTAAAAATTACACCAAACAGAAAAATAAATGCAATTTTTAGTTTAAAATATTTTTTATCCATAAAGTTTTATTAATAATTCCATTTCTTTATTGTCAGAGTTAAGTGAAATGGAGATTATTCCATTTTTTAAAAAAACTCTAATATTAAAAATATAATAATTATATTCACAAAGCAATAGAATATCAGAAATTATAAATAATTTATAGATGGATATACCGGATTTATCAACTGGGAATTGCATTTTTTACTTAAGAAAAGCAGCTGAATGTTCCATGAATCTGCAGGGATGTAAAAAATGAATCGCGGCACGATTGTTTTCTTATATCAAGAACTGGAAGCAAAACTTTCGGCGTCTATGCTTCAAAATTAATAGGTTCGTTGAGAAGTGTTTATTGTGTATAACGAGTCTGTAGAAAAAGTTTAAATTAATTGCAATTTAACAGGTGTTATTCTGTAAATACTCTATTGCTGAAAACCCGGCCTATCATGTTTCGATGCAGCTTAACACAAACTGCCGGATCGCGGCGGTAATGCTGCCGCGACTGTGCATTAGCAGAACGCCTGGCGTAATAACCATGGAGCAGTATATATGATGTTAAAACGATTACTCATTAGCCTGGTCTGCTGTATCATGCTTGCCGCGGTGATTCAATGTATTCCGATGATTTCGCCGCGGACTAGTGATATGATAGTATTTTCAAAAAATGGTTTTGAAATCTATTGCGAAAAATCTGATGAAAAAATTGTAGATCAGATTGTCGATCGTTTGAACTCAAATCGGACACGTATATATACTGTTTTACAGAGAGAAAGCTATATATCGGTTAAAATTTATCTTTATAAAAACATACGCACGTTTCACATAAAACATTACGGTCTCATTATAGGACCATTTCTTCCTGATTGGATAATCGGGGATAATTCTATTGATTCTGTATTTATTACATCACCGCTAAGTCCGGGTCCTCAACATTCATATGAAACTATTATGCAGGCATGTGTTCATGAATACGTTCATGTTATAACCGATAACATGTATTCACGCACTGATAAGTGGCTGAAGGAAGGAATCGCCGTTTATTTGGCTGATCAAAAACCAGATGAAAAAGACATTCGTGGATCAAGAGTGGACTATAGTAATTTTACCAATGTCAATGGGATTAAGTTCGGAAGCATTAATGGTTATGCGTTGTCCTACACATTGATTGATTTTTTAACTAAAAAATATGGATTTGACAAAATAATCGCTCTGATAATATCGAAAAACGATTATATGAAAACATTCGGGAAAAGTAAAAAAGCGATTTATGATGAATGGAATGACTATTTGTCTGAATTATGAGCATCTCTGCTGCTTCGACGGAGATGGAAAAAACGCTGTGTGCGGGAATCCCGTGTCTGGTCCCGGCCGGGTTTTGTATGGTGCCTGCCTGAGGATTTGATCAGCAGATGGCAACAAGTCCCTTAGCTGCGGAATTTATACAAATGATCATAAATATTAATTTATTTCTGAACAGTGGGAAAAAAGATTTTAATTTTGAAAAACGGTTATCTCTAAAATCCGGGATGGTCTTTCAGAAGAAAATAAAAGTAAAATGGAAATTCTCACAGGGAAAACTGATGAACAGCGGGGAGGAAATATGAAAATAGGAGTAATCGGTACAGGCGGGGTCGGAGGATATTTTGGCGGGAAATTATGCTTCTTCAATAATAATGAAAATGATATTTATTTTATTGCGCGCAATGAACATTTAAAAGAAATACAGAAAAACGGATTAATATTAGATAGCGATGATGGTGAGTTCATTTGTAAACCGGCTATGGCAACGGATAAAATATCTGAATTACCGGTTTTAGATCTATGTTTTCTCTGTGTTAAGGGTTATGACATTGAAACTGTTCTGAAGGAGTTAGTTCCAAAAGTCGCGGAAAGAACGATAATTATCCCGCTTTTAAACGGGGTTGATATTTACGAAAGAACAAGAAAAATAATAAAAAACGGCGTCGTGCTGCCTGCCTGCGTTTACGTGGGGACTCATATTGAAAGTCCAGGTATTGTAAAGCAGCGCGGCGGATCGTGTACAATTCATTTCGGCAATGATCCTGAAAACAGTTATTTTGACGATAATATTTTCAAACTGCTCAACAAATCAAAAATCAAATACTCATGGATACCTGATCCGTTTGTTGAGATCTGGAGCAAATTTATGTTTATTGCTTCTTATGGAATGGTTACAGCAAGGTACGGTAAAACTATTGGTGAAGTTCTGGAATCAGATGAAATGTCGGATTCTGTAAAAAATGTGATGAATGAAATTTATGATATTGCTAGATGCAAAAAAATAAATCTGCCGGAAACAATTGTATCTGACTCATTCGAAAAAGGTAAAAAGTTCCCCTATGAAACAAAAACTTCATTTCAAAGAGATTTTGAAACAGTTTCAAAGAAAGATGAAAGGGATCTGTTCGGCGGTGCGATATTGCGGATGGGTTCAGAATATAATGTAAAAACTGCTGAAACCGGAATATTATATGATGCTTTAAACAGAATAAAAAGCATTCAGATGGTTTCGTAGACATCTCCCGGAGATGTTTTTGATGAAGCTAAATCTGTATTTATGATGAAGGTGCGCGATTGATGAATGACCCGGATCATTCTGATGACGGAGAATAATTGATAATCCCTGGATAAAGCGAACTGCTGCGAAGCTGCATCAGACGGGGAGTTATGAGATGTTTTCATGCTTGTTTAAACAGGTAATTGATATGATTGAAAAACAGAAAAAGATCCAGACAATCGATGAATATATCGAATCTTTCGATAAAGACATTCAGGCAATATTGCAGAAAATAAGGTCTGTTATAAAAAAGTCAGCTCCAGATTCCAGTGAAGCGATAAGCTACGGAATTCCGACTTTCAGATTAAATGGAAACCTGGTACACTTTGCCGCTTTCAAAAATCATATCGGCTTTTATCCGACTCCTTCCGGGATAGAAAAATTTAAAAATGAATTAATGGAATTTGAAAATGCAAAAGGTTCTGTCAGGTTTCCGTTGACCAAGCCGATTCCTTATGATTTAATCAGAAGAATCGTGGAATTCAGGGTGCAGGAAACCTTAAAAAAATAAATTAACAAACGCTGTTTAATAAATATTTGGAAAAATTCAGAATGTTTCAGCTATAACAGCTGTTATGCCGTTGATAAGCCGGTGAAAAACCTGATGTTGATTACAGAAAGGATTCATATAAACAGCTTTCCCGCAGTATCTTCCGGAATAGAGATTCTATAACAGCAATCCATGGTGCATTTATAATTCTTACAGAAGTTGAAGTCCGTTCGTCGGAGATAGAGGGGAGAGGGATTTCCAGAAAAGCTTATAAAGTCAAAGCAGATCCTCAGGCAGGCTGTGCTATCTCAATACGGTTCCTGCCGTTTTTCTTGGCAAGGTATAACGCATCATCAGCCGACTTGATCAGATCTGCTGATGTCTGGCCGCTTTTATACTCCGCGATACCCATGCTGACTGTAATGCCGATTTTTTCCTGGATAATCTTAAGATGCCTTTCGGCAATCTTACAGGCTTCATCAATCCCCTTTTCTGATATTATAACAACAAATTCCTCTCCGCCGTATCTTGCTGCAAGGTCAGTATCTCTTATGTTTTCTTTCAGGTAACTGCTCAAGGCTGTAAGTACGCGGTCCCCTTCGTTATGTCCGAATTTATCATTATACTGTTTAAAATAGTCAATGTCAATCATCAGCAGGCAGAAAATACTTTCATAGCGGTTTGCCCTTGCCATTTCGTTATCCAGAAATATGTCAATCATTCTGCGGTTGGAAAGCCCCGTTAACGGATCATGAAGTGAAAGACGCTTTGTTTCGGTATAGAGGTTATGGTTCTCAACAGCCATACCAAGCTGTTTGCCGAGGGATGCGAGCATATCACATACATGCTCCTCCGGATTAAAATCCTCCACAGATACAAAATTCATCAGTCCGATTTTTCTTTCTTTTGCCAGTAATAAAATCGAGATATGCCCGTGTCTTTTTCCGCCTGATCTCTCTTTCCAGTAACACGATGGCATTAAACAGCCGGGTGTGATTTTTACAAGTTCCTGCTGATTCAGAATATCATCAAAGCCTTCATCCCGCTCTCCGTTTTCCAGGATATTAATGGATCCTTCTTTAATATTGTATTTATAAAAGAGTACTCTTTTACCATCTTCTGCAATCAGCAGGAATTCAATCCCGAATTTTGCTCCTGCAAAACCGTAGTTCAGAACACCTTCAGCGACATTTTGCAGAAAATCATCCAGTGTCACAGACTGGTTTATTACTGCTCCGAGGAGATTCATGATATGCAGTTCAGAATTCCATTGTTTAAGGACATCCTCCTTCTGCCTTACAATCTCAAAGGCTTTCTCTTTGTCTGAAACACTCACTTCAAGTTTTATACTGGCTTTAACAAGTGCCTCCTGCGCTTCAAGCAGTTCATGGTTCTTCTGGATAGTGGCTTCATATGCAGAGATCATAAGGTCTAGCATTTTCTGTTTATTTGAAGAGATCTGATAACCCTTGCCGGAATAAATTACATCTTCAGAATTTCCTTTCTCTTCATTTCCGGTAGGGCCGGATTTCCTGCTGAAAAATTTCCGCAGTTTTTCTATCAGAAAATCATTTTTAAAGGGTTTGGAAATAAAATCGTCAGCACCGCACTCCAGTGCGGAGATGATATCCTGCGGCGAGGTAAGGGACGTGAGAAGAATTACCGGTATGTCGCGGGTAACTTCATTTTTTCTAATCGCTGCACATAGCTCATAGCCGCTCATGCCGGGCATTATAATATCTGTGATCACAAGAGAGGGGGTATCCTGAGCTATGGCATCAATCGCGTCCCGGGCGCTATTTACAGTTGAAACTGTATAGCCGTTATTCTGAAGGAGGCATGAAAGCTGATATGCCTGAGTTTTACTGTCTTCAACAACGAGTATTTTTGAAGTTTTATCTGAATCGCCCATTACTGTTCTTCTTTTTTACTTTTTTTCAGATCTTTAATTTTATTAAACACCACAGCTGCACATGTGGGACAGTACCCGTGTGTAAAAGTCAGATCGGAATGCTGGGAAATATAGTGTTCAAGCTGGTTCCAGTATCCCTCATCATCACGGATTTTTTTGCATACCGAGCATATAGGGACGAGTCCCGAAAGCGTTTTAATTTTCTCATTCGCTTCACGGAGTTCGCGGTTTGCCTTTTCAAGTTCACGGTTTTTCTGAATAGCCGTTTCATAGGTTGATATAAGCATATCCAGGATCTGGATTCTCGATGATGTAATGTACTGTTTTTTTCCGCCGAACATTATCTCTATCCCTATGTCGGTTGGATTGCTTTTACGCACCTCAATGTTGAGAATAATATATTCGATCCGGGAAAGCAGGGTTGATTCCTCATATGGCTTGGTTAAAAAATTATCTGCTCCGCAGTCAAGGCCCTTAACAACATCATCCGGATTCGAAAGAGTTGTAAGCAGAAGTACCGGGATTTTTTTAAGTTTTTCGTCAGATTTTATTTTTTTACACAGCTCATAGCCGTCAAGTTCAGGCATGATAATATCACTTATTACCAGCGCAGGCTGTTTCTCTTTAAGAAATTCAATAGCCTCTCTGCCGTTTGTAACAGCATCAACTATATAACCTTTCTTTTCAAGGATATATTTCAGTTCTTCGAGCTGTGTCGCGCTGTCTTCGACAATAAGTATTTCCGTCTTTAAACTCTTTATTGAATCTCCCATATAGTCCTCTTTTTACTTATTATTTAGTATCTCCAGTATTTTCCGTGCGATCTCTTCCGGAGGCAGAACACACACTGCTCCGCCGAGTTTAATCGCCTCATAGGGCATTCCGAATACGACTGAACTCTCTTCGTTCTGCGCAAATGTCAATGCCCCCTTGTCTCTCATAAGCTTCAGCTCGTCCGCGCCGTCCCTGCCCATTCCGGTAAGCAGTATACCTATTGCCCTGGGGCCATAGATATCAGCAATGCTGTGGAATAGAAATGATACAGCAGGGCGGAGATTTTTTATTACAGGAGCGCTGCTTAGAATGATACAGCCGCTGCTGTCCGCTCCCATATGCATATCATCCGGGGCAACATATACTTTACCTGGGAGAATCCTCTCCCCGTGTACAGGTATCACTACATTCAAACTGCAGGTATCGGAAAGCCATTCGGCAAATCCTGCTGTAAAACCGTTTGTAATGTGCTGAACAAGCATGACAGGGACTGTTAGATGGCCGTTAAATTGTTGCAGTAATTTCTGAAGAGCCTGAGGTCCCCCTGTTGATGCTCCGACAGCAATAACATCCACCTTGTTTTGCAAAAAAATTTTATCGCCGGAGAACATCCCGCTGTCAGTTGCCGGTTTTACGGATTTTCTTCTTACCACTTTAATTTCCGACATCAGTTTCACAAAATTTATTAATTCATCTCTCTTTTTTTTAAAATCCGGATTTTCGGGCCCGGCAGGTTTTTCAATTATCGTAAGCGCTCCGGCTTCAAGGGCTTTAAATGAAAGGTTGACATTATCCTTGTTGTAACTTGCACTTATTATAATGATCGGAACCGGATTTTTTTCCATTATCCGCCTGGTGGTTTCAAATCCGTCAATACCAGGCATATTTATATCCATGGTAACTATATCGGGAAGTTCTCGTGCAATGGCCGATATTGCATCTTCACCGGTTGAAACGGCGCCAATGACATTTATTTCAGGGTCAGAGCGGAGTATGTATGATAACAGTTCGCTCTCGACCCTTGAATCATCGACTATAAGAACTTTAATCATTTAAATAAACCTCTCAATTATTTCAAGTAGGTTGTTCTGATCAAAACTGCTTTTTACAACATAAGCATTTGCGCCTGAATCGATCCCCCGCCTTTTATCATCTGCGGATTCCATTCCGGTCACAAGGACTACAGGGATATTACCGTAGCGCTTATCACCGCGGATTTTCTCTGTCAGCTCGAACCCGTTCATTTTAGGCATCTGTACATCTGTTAGAACAAGATCAAAATCTCCATTAATGAGTTTTGTAAAACCGTCAATCCCGTCTACCGCAGACGATACTCTATACCCGACGGCTTCAAGTATATTAACATAAAGCGACCTCGCAGTGATCGAATCCTCCACTACAAGTATGGATTTTACACCTCCGGATTTCCCGTCAGGCATTGTATTTAAAACACCGGCTGGTGAAACCCTCCGTATTCTTGATGCGGATTTTACAATGTCGGATGTATTGATTATAGGAACAACCTGTCCCGAAGCAAGGACTGTGGCGCCGCTGATGTTCCTTACCCTTTTAAGCTGCCTGCCGAGATTTTTCAGCAGCATTTCATCTTCATTCAATACGCGGTCAATTATAAAAGCAATATACCTTCCCGAAGAGGGAACGATCATGATATTAATATACTCTTCGGCATCTTTTTTTACAGGTGACTGTATTTCAAGGATATCATCGAGTTTCACAAGAGATACTGCATTGCCGTTGAAAGTAACTGTCTCCTTGTTCTCAACTGTTTTAATTTCTGAAATATGAACTCTCGACATCTTTTCAACATTTTTTGTGGGCACAACAAACATCTGTCCGCCGCTTTCAATAAGTATACCGCGGAATGTAGCTATTGCCACAGGCAGAATTATGTTAAATTCCGTCCCTTTGCCTGCGGCAGATCTGATTTTCACCGATCCGCCGAGTTTCTCGGTTTTTTCCTTTACTATAGCCATGCCGAGTCCCCTGCCGGAAACAGTGGTAATGATCGGGCTGGTCGATACTCCCGACTCAAATATAAGATTCACAACGTCTTCATCTGTGATTTTATCATTTTCCGCTTCAGAGATTACTCCATGCGCCAGAGCGGCGGACCTTACTTTTTCATGATCAATACCTGCTCCGTCATCCGAAATAGTGATGCCCACTCTTCCGGCATCGATCTGGTTTATGGAGATTATGATTAATCCCTTCTCCTGCTTGCCCGCTTTTTTTCTCATAGCAGGAGTTTCAATTCCATGATCTATACTGTTTCTTATCAGATGCATAAAAGGATCTTTCATCTCCTGGAGCACCCTCTTGTCAACCTCAACATCAGTGCCTTCCAGTATAAGCTCAACATTTTTATCCTGTTCTTTTGAGATGTCTCTGACGATTTTCGGAAAAGCCTCAAGGGTATAGGAAAAGGGCATTAATAAAATGTTTTTCATGTCTGATAAAACATCATTAATAAGCGCGCCGGATGAACGAGAGTCCTCATCAATTGTTTTTCTTAAACTGTAGAGTTTATTTTCGAAGCTGCTTTTAAGAGATTCGTTGAACTCAATAAATTTTTTTACAAGGGCGGCGTATTTTCTCTCTTCATCTGTATCAGAACCGTAATGATAAGCATTATTACCGTCAGCATATTTTTTAAAATCCCTGAATATATTCACCCACTCCTTACTCCATCGGGCGAGCATAAGCAGTATTTCATCTATTTCTGACTCATAATGTCTTGCGGTAAGTTTTACCGTTACCAGTTCTTCGGATTTCATTAAAAGGGTTTCAAGCTTAGAAGCTGATACCCGTATTGTTTCAGCTGCTGCCCGGGTCTGTTTGTTTATGATCCCGCGGTCTGTTTCTCTTTTTCTTCTGTCAGGGATGATTACGGGTTCTATTTCGTGAACTTCAGTGTCAGGAGTCTGATCACCGTTTCCGGAAATCTCTTTATTTTTTGCTGTAATCTCTGTACCGGCAAAACGGGGAAAACCGTTGGCAGCTTTAGCCATCCTCTCTTTTAATGACTGTATCAGAATCGCCTTTTCGGAACTCAAATCCGGTTCATCAGAACCTATCATTTCAGTCAACAGGTCATTGGACTCATGCAATATGCTTTGTATTTCTTCAGAGTAAACTATGCCACCGCGCTGAAGAAGGGCCAGAAGATCCTCCATTGACTGGCATAGAGATTCGACATCACTTAAATTCACTGAACGCGACGCTCCCTTAAGGCTGTGAGCGCTTCTGTAAATGATTTCAATTATCTCCTGCTTTTCCTGCTGAGAGATATTTTTTTCAAGCCTGAAAAGACCTGAAGATATGGACGATATATGTTCAGACGCCTCCACCTTAAAGATGGAGAGAAGCCTTTTGATAAACTCCTCATCTCGTGGCATAAACTGTTTTCCCTTTATACCTTAAATCTTTCAGTCATTATTTTCATTTTAGCGCCAAGGTCGTTGAGGTTCATCGATAGATTCTGCGACTGGCGTGTGCTCTCTACTATCTGATCAGAGGCTTTCTTTATATTCTCCATTGCAATGGCTACCTGGTCTATTCCAATTACCTGCTCGTTGATAGAAACAACTATCTGCATTGAAGCCTGCGACGATTTGACAATACCATCAGTCATCTGACGGATTGCATCTCTCGCTTCCTGTGACTGTTTAACTCCTGCATCAACGGCATTTTTCCCCTGATCCGAGGCCATTACGACAGCGGTTACAGATTTCTGAATATCATTTAATATTGTTCTTACCTGGTTAGTGGCGTCTTTTGACTGGTCTGCAAGATTACGCACCTCCTGTGCGACTACGGCAAAACCTTTGCCGTGTTCTCCGGCCTTTGATGCTTCAATTGACGCATTGACTGCAAGAAGGTTCGACTGGCTTGCGAGATCATTCACGGCAGCGATTATAAAACCTATTGTCTGGCTCTGTTCGCTCAGTTTAACTATACTGTTTGCAATGAAATCCATCTGTTCCCTGATTTTGCCCATAATGGAAAAAAATTCCTCTGCCGATCTGCTGCCTGCTTCAGATATTTCCGCTGTATTCTGTGATATCTCTGAAACGAGATTTGCCTTCTGGCTCACCAGTTTTGATGTCTGCTTCACCTCTTCCATTGTTGCTGTAGTTTCGGATACTGAGGTTGAAGTTTCCTGTGTGCTTGTCACAAGCTGTTTTGCGGTAGCCGATACCTGACTTGTTGAACTGGAGAGGACAGTAACCGCCTCAATTGTGTTCTTAATCTGTTCGCGGAGATAGTCCCTCATCTGCTTTAAAGCCTGCATCAGTATACCCAATTCATCAATGCGGTTTTCAGTATCTATCTCAATTGTGAGGTCTCCCGATGAGATTCTGTTCGCAGCTTTAATACCTGCAGAAAGGGGCCGTATAATGCCTGTTGTAAGGAAAAAAGCAAGAGCCGCAGCAGTAATAAGCGCTATACATCCGATGATCAGCATATAGGATCGTGCGTCATTCTGATCTTCAACAAGCTGGTTATAACGCATTTCATTGCGTTCCCCGTTATATTTTATCAGATTATTCATGTTTGTAACCCATTCGTTTACCAGAGGAACGGCTTTGTTCAGCATATAATCCGTGCCTTCGTCAGATCTGCCTGACAGGGCTAACGCCAGGATTTTATCCTGAAGAACAGCAACTGTTTCGCCTGAGGTTTTCACTTTCTCTATCAGGCTTAAGCCTCTCACGTCATCCGGGGGCGTCATCTCTTCGAGTTTTGCGAGATAATCGTTGTACTTCTTTCTTTTTTCATTAACGAAATTTTTTGAATCATTGATATAACTTATTACATCAGCCCTGCCGTGGGCCAGAAGGGCATTACGTATTGCTATTGAAATTTCTCTGGTATTATCAACCATCCTGCCGGATATTTCAATCCGGACATTGTTGATTTTAACTATGCGTTCAACTTTATCCTGGGTATTTGTCATTGCAATAAAACTTATTCCTATTACAACTATCATAAATGCAATTATGATGCCGAATCCCAGACCGAGACGTATACCTACTTTCATATTCTTAAACATTAACCGGTCCTCCTGACGCTATATTCATTCTGACAATTTACTGTTTTTCAGCGAACTGTCAGTTATTACAAATGATCTTTTATACATCTGTTCCCGCATACAGTCTGCTTATATTTAGTCTGCTGCACTATCCATTATAATATTTCTTCATCTATTACGAGTCTGGTATCTGATAGTATCTTTTCCCCGTCGAGGATTATAGACCTCTCTTCAGTAATGCCCTTGAGATAATCGGCCCTCTGATCGGTCAATGTGGGAAGAGAAACCTCCATATTTTCAGTTTTAATCATTGTAACGCCGAGAATCTCATCAGCAAGTATTCCGAACTCCGTAACAGGAGAATGGAGTATAATTACCCTGTTAAGATCCGTCAGACCTTTTCTCTGAAGATCAAAAAGTCTCCCTATATCAATAATTGACAGAACCTGTCCCCGGATATTTATCACTCCAGTTACAAACACCGGGGTACAGGGAACCTTCGTAAAACTCTTCAGAGGATAAACCTCACGGATATACTTTGATTCAATTCCGTATCTTTCATTGTCGAGCATGAACTCCAGCACCTCAAGCTCCTCGGCATCAGACCGTACGGCCTCCTCAGCGGCAAGATCAGCAGCTCTCTGCCTGAGTATTCTTTTTATTTCAGCGGGATCTTTTTTCTGGTCAGTGTACATTTTATAACCTCATTTTAACGGATTCAATGATCTCAATCAGCCTTCCCGCAGGTATCCCCTCAGACTCAGGGACAAACTGATCAGATTTGAAATTTTTAAGAAGAGAGAGCGCTGTATCGAGGTTTTTCTCCGCGTCCTTCCTGTTGTTCTGTCCGAGTAACAGTATTCCAAGTGTATAGTATGCCATAATAAAATCGGAATTCAGATATATCGCCTTCCTCAGGGCTGAAACAGCCTGATCGTGAACCCCTGTCTCCTTATAAATTGACGCAATAAGGAAATGATTGGAAGGATTCATGCTGTCTGCCGCAACGGCATCCATGCAGTATTTTAACGCATCTCCAAGTTTTCCCTTATTTGCATAGACCCTTGCCAGGAGGGTAAGGGCCTCGGAGTTGTTTTTTTCTGCGGAGACCAGGGGGATAAGCCTGCTCATCGCCGCATCATAATCCCCTTTGTCATAAAGATCACGGATCAGATCGATGTCATTTTTTGCAGACGTTTTAATCCCGCTCTTTTCAGGCAATGGTTCAGCGGGCGGCGCCGGGCTGCTTCTTTCTGAAAAAATAAAACGTTTCAATGAAGATCCTGCCGCAGCGTGTTTTTTATGTGACGCAGGTGCAGACTCCGGAGTAAAGAGTTCTTTCTGTTTTTTATCTGAAACTTTCCTGTAGACAATCCCGCCGGAAGAACGTACGCTATGAAATTCGTTAAAGTAATATTCAGAAAGTTCAGTCTGACTTACTATGAAATATCCCCCTTCATCCAGCGAGTTTAAGAACTTATGAGTTACCTTTTTAATAGTCTCCCCGGAAAAGTACATCAGCACATTACGGCAGAATATTACATTCATCGCATTGGTATCATTCAGCAGAGAGGGGAAACTGTCATCCATAAGGTTGAGATAGCTGAAGGTGGCCATTTTTTTTATTTCATCAGCCAGTTCAAACTCATTTTCGTCTCTTCGGATAAAGTACTTATCTATAATCCAGTGTGGAACATCCCTGAACGACCAGCGAGTGTAAATTCCCGACAGGGCTTTCCTGATGAACTTCATATTAATATCTGTAGCAAGAATTGAAATATCGTAGCTGTCAATATCCGGGAGAGCCTTTTTTAAAATCATCGCAATTGTATAAGGCTCTTCACCGGAGGCACAGCCGGCACTCCATATTCTTATACGGCGGTTGCCTGCCTTGATCAGCTCCGGCAGAATGGTATACTCAAATGCATTCAGTGAATTCATCTCTCTGAAAAAATAGGTTTCACCGATTGTTAAAGCAGAGGCGAGGGCCTCCTTTTCGGCTGTACTGATCAGGTTATTAATAATATTTACGGCAAGAGATTCGATATCCCTGTATCCGAGCTGATCATGTATCGACAACAGCCCCCTTTCAAGATCGCCCCATTTGTCCTTTGCGAAAAAAAGGCCCATTGATTCCTGTATGGAATTTGTCAGTTCGTTTAAAACTGTTTCGTGCAGTACAGGTTTATACATTTTTTATACCGTCAAGTATATCAATTTCTTCCTTAACATCAATGGATAATGTTTTAACCAGATCATGAATAAATATCATGCCTCCATTAAGTTTTACCACGCCTTCAACATTCTGCAGATGGGGAAGTATTTCATCAGAAGTTATAAATTCATCATCCGATATATCCATAACACCGACAATGGCATCTGCAATAAAAGCTGCTGTGATATCTGATATATTTACTATAATAATGTAATCGTCTATATCGATCTCCCTGTCAGGAAGATTGAATTTTTTCCTGATGTTCAGAACCGGAATAATTTTGCCATGAACATTTATCATTCCCATAAGCGATCTGAGTTTTTCCGGGACAGGCGTTATTTCAACTGCATGAATTCCTCTCTCAACACAGGAAAGGTCAATGGCATAATTCTGATTCATCAGTGTAAAAACAAAGAGTTTATTGAACTTGTTCATTCTGATCTGCCTTATCTATTACTGGTATTGAATATACTGAAATAATTTATTTATTCAATAAATTTTACATATTATACTTCAGTGTATTGAATGAAAAACCTGGATGATAAAGAAGCAGTGATAGTCTGAGCTGTATTTGGAGTAAATCCCGTTAAAAAACTTCTTGATTTAAAAAATATATTTAATCCAATATCAGGCACCGTCAATAGTAAAAAATTTTTAAGTGCGGTCTTCCGGCAGTTTTATCCGGAACAAAGATTCTATAACAGCGTTTTCCGGAGCGTTTATGATTCTTGCAGATATTGAAGTCCGTTCATCGGAGATAGAGGGGAGAGGAGTGTTTCTAACTAAGGATATAAAAAAAGGGACACTCCTGATCATCTACACATACGGTATTAGTGAACTTATCCATAAAGACTACCACGATGAAGTGTGCAGGGACATCGAAAACTCACCCTGTCCCGATATTGTGGACTCAAGCGTAAGGTATGTGCACGACTGGTTTATCTATGACAACTATTCGAAGCATAACTGTTCTTTCGGCGGCAGGGATGCCGATTTTGTAAACCACTCCTTTAATCCCTCGATGATATATCACTGCGGTCTATGCTTTGCAGCGCGCGATCTGAAGGAGGGTGAGGAGCTTACTGTTGATTACAGGCTCTTTCTGTCGGAGGACCTGCAGGGTTTTACCGATCTTAAGAGCGGAAAAGATATCAGGGGTATAAGCGGCAGAAAGGCCTTTATTCTGTCGCTGAAAAAGCTTAATGATATTTTCAAAGATGACCCGATCTATAACGAGATTGAATAAAAGAATAAATTAAGGTAAACAGTATGAGAGTAGGTGTTACGGGAATTTTCGCATCCGGGAAGGGAACCGTCTGTGAAATGTTCAGGGAACTCGGTGCAGATGTTATAGATACGGATATAATCGCCAGGGAGATTATGGAACCGGGGCAGGAGGGTTTGAAACGGGTCATAGAGGAGTTCGGTACGGACTTTATCAACAGCGACGGCACCCTTGACAGGAGGGGGTTTGCGAACTCCGTGTTTGGCAATGAAGAAAAGGTGAGGATTCTAAACGGAATAACGCATCCGGTAATACAGAAAATTGTCGTCGAGAGGAGTTCCGGGGACGGTATTTATATGATTAATACCCCGCTTCTGTTTGAATCAGGATTTGATAAACTGATGAAATATAATATAGTTGTGACTGCCGGAGAGAACCAGGTGCTTTCAAGGGGGAGTAAAAGGGACAAAATTTCTGAAGAAGAGATAAAAGAGAGGCTAAAACACCAAATTCCACTAAATGAAAAAATAAAACTTGCCGACTATATTGTAGATAATTCAGGCGCAATCGAAGATACTAAAAGGCAGGTTATTGATTTATGGAAAATTTTGACCCAAAACCGAATTTTGATCCAAAACCGAATGCTGTAAAAGAAAAGAACCTATATATAGTTCATCTTGATACACCCAGGATAATTATTCTGTCTTCAGTTATAATCGGAATAATTGCCGCGGCTTTTCTTTTCGGTATGAGTTTTGTTAAGGATGATAAACCTGGTTCAAAAGAGCTTTCTGTCAGCGGAATGAATTTTAATGACAGCAAAACCTCTGATATTATCGGGTCGGATATCCCCCCGGTTCCCACAGAGGGTGTTGATGAGGGGAATATAGACGAAAAGATCTCCGCGGCGGATGAAAATAAGGACAAAGCAGCCGTAACAGAGGATAACAAGCTGCCGAAAGGGGAGGAGGTCGCCTCTTCCAAAGGGGAGATCAGGCATGATAAGGAGGATGCTCTCACCAATGAAAATATAAGGGAGATTATACCCCCTGTAAGTAAAATCAAGCCTTCCAAAAAAACGGACAAGGTCGCCAAGAGCGAAAACCGTAACAGTAAAATAGCGAAGAGCCACGTGCAGGATGATAACAAAAAAGTCGCGCTGAGGGATAAAAAGAAAAATGACGACAGGCGTGAGCTTTCCGGAAATAAAAACAAGATATATGAAGTATCAAACAACCTTAATGAGAAGAAGGGCTACGATTCCTTTTCTGTCCAGGTTGCCTCTTTCGATACACTTTCGAAAGCCGAGAATGAAAAATCCCTGCTGAAGTCAAAAAGATATGACGCGTATATCGATAAGGGACTTGTGAACGGCAGAAACTATTTCAGGGTCAGGATAGGACCTGTCTCCTCATCCAAAAGGGCATCTGAACTGCTGAACGAGATTCAGAGCGATTCACGTTATGCGTCGAGTTATATGGTGCGGGAATAGAAAACAGTTTTATAATAAAAATAAAAAAGCGGCAATTCTGTCGCTTTTTTTAGTTAGACGAGTTTCAGATTTATATCTGATAACAGGGTTGGAATAAAAATTTCGGGGGAATATATATGCCTCTTATAACATTTGAATCAGTAAAATTGCCGGAATCAGTTAAAAATGATTTAATCAGGAAATTAACAGACATATCTGCGGAAATTACCGGGATTCCAAAAAATACGTTTTTTGTTTCCATCCGTGAGCTGCCTGACGAGAATATTGCTATAGGCGGTAAAACCGTTAAAGATATAAAAAAGGAACTGGGACTTGAATAATTCAGATCGGAGCTTCAGACATTTTCAACCCCTGACAGGAGGAGCTTATGTATTCAATATTCAGCGCGACTAAAGACCTGGTAATGAAGATCGATAATTTTATCGACCTCGTAAGCGAGGCGGTCCTTCATTTCGACGAGGGGCTTAAGCTTTATCTCTCGGGGAAGGCCGATGAGTTCAACGAGAGGCTTGATATAATCAAAATCCTCGAAGAGCGCGCTGACGGCCTCAGGCAGGACATCGAGGCCCAGCTCTACGTTCAGACTCTTATCCCGGAATCGCGCGGAGACGTTCTCGGTTTTCTGGAGAATATGGATGACATAATAGATTTTTCGAAATCAATCATGTTTGAGTTCTTCATCGAGAAACCGGAGATTCCGGAGGTTCTGCATGAAAGGCTGAAGAAGCTCGCAGAGACCGCCGTCGATACGACCCAGGCGCTTGTGCAGTCGACGAGGTCATACTTCTATGATGTCAATACCGTAAAGGACCATATACATAAAGTTGCGTTTTATGAAAGCGAATCAGACAGGCTGGCCGACAAGGCGAAGAGGGAAATCTTCGACCTCGACATTGACCTCAGCAGAAAGCTCCATCTTAAAAATTTTGTAGTTTCAATAGACTCCATTTCGGATGTTGCGGAAAAGATTTCAAACAGGCTTTCGATAGCCGCGATGAAAAGGATTGTCTGATGTCGATACTGATTTTTCTGTCAAGCGGCCTTTTTCTCGGATGGTCATTCGGCGCGAACAATGCCGGGAACGTTTTCGGCACTGCGGTCGGTTCCAAAATGGTCAGCTTCAAGATCGCGGCAATAGTCTGCAGTATTTTTCTTATACTCGGTTCATATGTGTCCGGGGCCGGAGCGACCCTTACCCTGGGGAGACTCGGTTCTATTAATGAGATCGGGGGCTCTTTCATTGTTGCTCTCGCCGCCGCCGTCGCCATTTTCTGGATGACAAGGCTGAATCTCCCTGTATCTACATCGCAATCGATAGTGGGGTCGATTATCGGATGGAACTTCTTCTCCGGATCGATTACAGATTATGAATCTCTGATGAAAATCGTTTCAAGCTGGATGATCGCGCCTGTGATTGCCGGTGTTTTCGCTGTTTTCGTCTATATGCTGGTCAGGCGTCTTCTCGGAAGGATAAAGATTCATATACTATATCTCGATTTTTATAACCGCATAGGACTTATCATCGTCGGAGGTTTCGGGGCGTACTCCCTCGGAGCGAATAACATAGCGAATGTGATGGGTGTGTTCGTGCCGGTTGCCCCGTTCAGGCCTATTGAAACATATCTTGGAACTGTTTCAGGGAGCGAGCAGCTTTTTATACTGGGAGGAATAGCAATGGCTGTCGGGGTTCTGACGTATTCGGCGAAGGTGATGGGCACGGTGGGTAACGGAATTATTCCCCTGACGCCTATCACAGCGCTGGTAGTCGTATTCTCATCATCCACTGTACTTTTCCTCTTTTCATCTCAGAACCTTGAACGTATTCTTGCCACTAATGGCCTTCCGACAATTCCTCTGGTTCCGATATCGAGCGCGCAGGCGGTTGTTGGCGCGATAATCGGCATAGGACTTTACCAGGGGAGCGGCAGGATGAATTTCAGGCTGCTTGGTAAAATTGCTTCGGGATGGGTGACTGCACCGGTACTGGCCTGTGTTATAAGTTTTGTATCGCTCTTTATCATTCAGAATGTTTTTAACCAGCCGGTTTACAAACCGGTAAAATACAACATGTCCGCTATTGTAGAGAAAAGGCTTGTCACAGAGGGGATCACGTTCAACTCGATGGATCAGTTTGTAAACAGAGAGTTTAAAAACGCTGTTGAATTTCAGAGGTCCCTGAAGAGCGGCGCCGCTGACCTTAAAGCTTCAGACTTAAACAGGGTAATTGAGCTTTCAGAGATGAGAGACCTCACTGTCGATACCGCTTTAATACAGTATGAGATCTCACAGGGATGGTTCACCGACGGGCAGGTGGAGACACTTAACAGTCTGAACGGAAGAAGTTTTAAATATTCATGGGAGCTTCGGGACGAACTTGAAGCGTCCGGCCCGGACTGGAGACTTAAAAAAGATACCCCTGAGGGGAGGCATATAAACAGAAATATCCTTTCAAAACTTGATTACCTCTATAAAAAGTTCTGGGTGGTAAGATAGGATAATCAGTTGCTGTCCTCCTTTGACAGCATCTCCTCAATTTCATCGGCCTTTGCTGCGACATAGATCAGCGACTTCATAAATGTCCTCGGTTCGCAGTTTTCCAGGAGAACAGTATAATGCATTACCAGCGTATTCTTGTCAAGGGCCAGAGCGCCGTAATCGAAAGTCAGGTTCTGCTGCAGCGAATTTTTGTATAAATCCCATGTGTCCTGCTTTAATGAGGCGATTGATGAGAGATATTGTATGACCCTGTCCCCCGACTCGTCTTTTTTCAGGGATACGTGTACGTTCTGGGACCTGCCGTTATCAAACTCGAGAGTAGCCATATAGTCGCCGTTTTTATCTTTATGAAAAGGTATCTTGAATTCACTCGCTATTGCCGAAATAAAACCGTCAAAAATCTCCATTTTTAACCTCTGTTATAATATAATTAATATATTCTATGACCAGTATCAATAAAAGTCAAGTTTGAAATTTTGTTCATTATGCACACCGGCAGTTTTTTATTTGTCTGTTTAATTTTCTGGGAATAGGTTTATTTTCAAAAAAAAGCTTTGCAGAGGAATAAATCTATTCACAATCCATCGATGACATGTCTGTATATTTTTCAAAAACCGGGAATGGAAGGATTATAATAATGAAGCAGAAATTAACTCATGTGGCTGTCGTGGTAGAGGACTACGATGATGCGATAAAATTCTATACGGAAAAACTGCACTTCACGCTGGTTGAGGATACGGTTCTGAGCGAAACCAAACGGTGGGTGCTGGTAGCACCTCCCGGCGGAACGGAATGTTCCTTATTGCTGGCAAAGGCCGCCAATGACGTGCAGAAAAGCAGGATCGGAAATCAGACAGGGGGCCGGGTTTTCCTTTTTTTAAATACGGATAACTTTCAGAGGGATTACCAGAACCTGCTCGATCAGAAGATAAAAATTGTCAGGGAACCTGTTGTCGAAACCTGGGGAACCGTCGCTGTTTTTGAAGATTTATACGGCAACCTCTGGGATATGATTGAACCCCCATCAAACTGAACGGGACATCTGAGCTTTGCGCAAGAGCGGCTGTTCCGGCACTGTACGGCTTCCGTACAGTGCCGGAGTGTATAAGCTAAATATCAAATTCAATTATGAACCTCGTGCCCTTTTCGCGTTCAATTCTTATGGTACCTCCGATCTGTTCAGTGAGCATATTAACCAGATCAAGGCCGAAGCTTTTGGTTCTATTAAAATCTATGGATTCCGGAATTCCGATCCCGTTGTCCTGAACCGATATGTATACGTGGTTTTTGTTTAAACCCGCCGTTACAGTTATTATCCCGTCGTTCCTGTCTTTAAAGGCGTATTTCATTATATTGGTAAGAAGTTCATTCAGTATTATGCCGAGCGGTGAAAGGATATTTACGTTTAATATAAAGTCATCAATCTTCGTTTCGATTTTTACTATGCCGCTGTTCGGGAAGCTGCTGACAATCCCCTCGGCAAGAGACTGAATGTAATCCTTCACCGATGATTCACTGTAGTGATCGGTTCTGTAGAGTCTGTCATAGAGCATAATCATGCTCTGTACACGGCTTTCAGCATCACGCAGAGATGACGCAGCCTCCGGATTCTCTACAGCCGAAAGCTGCAGAGTAAGAAGGCCCTTTATCGTGCTCATATTGTTTTTAATTCTGTGATGGACCTCCTGCAGAAGAAGCTCCTTCTCTTTAAGAAGATTTATACATTTCTCCTCGGAGCTTTTCCTGAATTTATTCTCAATAGAAAGTCCTCTGTTTTTGAGAATCATGACTATCAGAATAACGGTGAATCCGGCCAGGATATACCACAGCATCGTATAGTTGAAGCCGTACTCATAACGGATCGGAAGCCATTTTCTGTAGATTTCATTTTTTTCAGCTTCTGAAACCGAGTCAAGGGCTTTCTGGATTATTCCGGCAAGTATCCCCCAGTCTTTCCGTACGGCCATGCACTGCGCGTTTACATAAGGGGTCTGTCCTGCGATCTTGATATTCGTGATCTTCATTTTGGCCTGGTAATCGCCAATAACAAGAAGATTATCTATAAAAGCATAAACTTCATTACTCTGAAGCAGTTGAAGTCCTTCCAGTGTTGTTTTGACCCTCACTAATCGGATATCGGGAAAATCCTTCGGAATCCAGTCGTCAACAGCATAGCCTTCAACAATGGCGACCATCCTGCCTGAAAGTTCATTCAGGTTCGCGATGTAGGTAACATTCATCTGTGTTGCAATCACTATGGGGATATTCATGTAGGGCCTGGTGAAAGACCAGAATCTGTTCCGTTCCGGGGTTACAGCTACGCTGGTGGTCATGTCGATCTCCCGCCGCTTAAGGCGTCTGTACATATCCTGCCAGCTGGGGTTCTGCACTATGTCGAACTTTACTCCGAGTTTTCTTTCTATGATTTTCAGGTATTCCATGCTCATCCCCGATGGTTCGCCCCGTTCGTTTCTGAACTCAACCGGAGGCCAGCCTGGATCAATCGCAACGCTTATCACCGGATGCTCCTGCAGCCAGAGGCGCTCATAGAATGTCAGGGTGCTGATAAACTGTACCTGATCAGATGGGCCTTTTTCTGAGCTGCTCTGTCCGTAAGCTCCGTAGTATGAGGCCAGGGAGACTGAAGCCGCAAGAATAAGGGCCATTTTTTTTATGCATGCGTACTGCCTCATTACTGACACTCTCCGGTTAATAAATCAAAATCGAGAACAAATCCGGTTCCATCCCCGCGTTCAATTCTTATAGTTCCGCCGAGCTGTTCCGTCAGCATATCCACAAGCTGCATGCCGAAGCCTGAAGAGTTTTTAAAATCGACCGATTCTGGGATCCCTTTACCGTTGTCCCGAATCGTCAGAGTGATATGTTTTCCCTGTTTTTTTGCGGAGATTTTTACCGTCCCGCCGGCTCCATGCGGAAACGCGTGCTTCACTATATTTGTTAAGAGCTCATTGATTATTATGCCGAGGGACTGCATTCTTTTTATTTCGAGAAGAAAGTCATCTACATGTTTTTCTGTTTTTATCTTTTCACCGTGAGGAAAGTTGGAGATTATTTCATCAGCCATCGACGGAATATAAATCCCTGCCGAGACTTTTTTAAAGTCTTCCGAATTGTACAGCTTATCGTAGAGCACCATCATCGAACGGACACGTGCTCCGGTGTCTTCAAGAGCTGATATGGCGACCGGGTCTTTCAGGCTTCCGGCCTGAAGCGCAAGAAGACCGCTTAATGTATTCATAAAATTTCTTATACGGTGGTGGACCTCTTTCAACAGGATCTCTTTTTCCTCGAGAAGTTTTTCAACTTTTTTCTCTGCTGTTTTACGGTCGGATATATCAATAAAAGTACATATTACCCACCGCAGGGTCTGGTCTTCATTAAACTGAGGTTCTGCATCCACAAGCAGCCAGACACGGTCGTTTTTCGACGGGCGGTATACTCCCATTATTACCTTGTGTACCGGTTTTCCGGTTGCGATTGCCATCGGCACTGGATGTTCGTGGCCCTGGAAAGGAGATCCGTCTTCGCGAATTACGTTCCAGTCCGGGTCAAATGAAGTTTTCCCGAGAAGCTGCTCTTCACTGAGGCCGAGGAGGTCCAGAGCGGCCGGGTTGCTCAGAAAGATTTCAGCCTTCCGGCCCTGAAGTATAACTCCGACCTGCATGTTCCAGACAAGATTTTTAAACTGCTGTTCGCTGCGGAGCAGTGCGGCCTCTGCCTGTTTCCTGATGGTTATATCCTGCCCCTGGGCTATAATAGCGAAAGGTGTTTTCGTACTTTCTGAGAACATTGTTGTGAAGTTCCATATTATGGTTCTCAACGTTCCGTCCATGTTCAGGACATTTATTTCAGCCGTTTCAATATATTCGCTGGTCAGGGTCTTATGGATCAGCTCCATTGATGGTCCGACCAGATCCCGGGGGAAAAGTATTTCAATCGGTTTTCCTGTGACATCTGATGCGCTTCTTCCTGTGACCGCTTCAGATGCCCTGTTAAACCGGATAATGTTAAAATGCGGATCGAGAAGGATGATCGGAGCGCTGGCGAAATTAAAAAGATTTTCAAAATACAAATTGCTCTGTCTTAAGGCTTCTTCCGCCACTTTACGTTCGGTGATGTCTATAATTGCAGACAGATAATAGAGAAATTTTTTGCTTTTATCGTGAATAGCTGAAACAAGAAGGTTCCCCCATACAATGGCGCCGTTTTTTCTTATATATTTTTTTTCAGTCTGATATAGTGTTATCTCCCCCCTGCCCAGTCTGCCGACATTTTCAATATCGGTTTTCAGATTATCCGGATGAGTGATGTCTCTGAATGACATGGTTTTGAGTTCTTCTGCCGTATAACCTGTAAAACTGCAGAATGCGGGATTTACATCTTCAAATATGAAATCTTTATTTACAATGACGATGCCGAACTGACCGTCTTCAAACATCCTCCTGAAACGCTCCTCGCTTTCGCTGAGAACTTCCATTGTACGGCGAAGTTTTTTATCCGTTTCTAAAAGGCTTTCGTTGGTGATAACAAGTTCCCTGTTCGCACTCTCCATCTGCACATTGATCAAGTTTAAATCATTATTCAGTCTGTTCAGGTCTTCATTCTTTTTGTGCAGTTCCTCTTCAGCGATTTTACGGTCTGTGATGTCGCTGAAGATTACCGCGAATTGGCCGTATGACGGGCTGTAGGCGAAAACTCCGTAGTGTTTTTTCAGAACGTGCGAATAGTGTTCAATATGGACAGGTTCTCCGCTCAGCGCAACCTGCGAGTATGTTTGAAGCCAGTACGGGTCTTCTTCCGGCAGCACCTCTCTCTGGCTTTTCCCGATCAGGTCTTCTTTTTTAAGTCCAGTGAGCAGTTCAAATGCCGGATTAACGTTTATGAACCGGTAATCAACCGGCTTGCCGGTATCATCAAAAATAATGTCGTGCAGTGCGAAGCCTTCTGTCATTCTGTTGAAAAGAGAAAAATAACGCTGTTCGCTCTCACCTTTCTGGTTGTTTACATCGAAGAGCTTGAATGCCATTTTTATCGATGCGTCGAGAACAGTATTTCCGGAGTTCTTCACTACGTAGCCGTATGACGTGATCTTTTCGGTTTTCTCGACGATCTCCGGTTCTGTGTGGCTTGATAAAAAAACGACAGGCAGAGAACGCTCCTTTAATATAATCTCCGCGGCTTCAGTACCATCCATTCCGCTTCCGAGATTTATATCCATCAGGACCAGGTCTATATCTTTTTTTTCCCTGCATAAAGATATACCCGTCTCTCCGGAATTTGCTATTATAACATTATAACCAAACTTTTCCAGGGTCTTTTTTTCTACTATGGCTATAATAGCCTCGTCTTCAACAAGTAATATTGTTTTTTTATTATCACTTATCATTTTCCGCTATTGCCTGTTTCGACATCTGCAAATAACAGCATTCCAGGAGAATTTTTATACTGTGTATATAACGCTATATCCTGTTACAATGGTGATCCTCATATAGAATTTTTTTATCAATCTGGATTACTGTTTTATATAATTTATACATTCCCGGCTATAGATAGTATATTTTTTTCCAGTTTTTAAATATTAATGGAAAACTGTAATAATAGCGGTCAAAAGAACCGGTACAGACAGATATGCTGATTTTTTTAAATTTATGATCATTGAATGAATATAAAAAGAATTATATGTTGAATATGGTTGCACCCTTATGCTAATACCGGAAAAAAATTTTATGCAGATGCGGACATATCTCGGAGCCTGGGGTTTCAGAACGAATTGACTGTTGCAAAAAAAGATAATACGACGGTGGAGAGTGTAAGCTGACCGGAATTAATTTCGTAACGCGAGCCCTGCCGCGTCTGCTATTTCATATATCTGTTTTGATTCAAGAATATCCTGTACAAAAATTTCAAAGTCGCCCGGTTCTCCTCCGGGGTAGAGATATAAAATCTCTTTCACCCTGTTTGCCGCCCAGTAGCCGCCGATAAGCTTATCACCCGGGTGCGGAGAGCTGATCGGAAGCACATAGAAGCTTCCGCATTCGGTTATTCCGAATATCCCGTAACTTCCATACTCGTCGCTGAGGTATAGATAGGAGTTGATATCCGGCTGTCTGACAATCATAATCTTCATCGAAACACCTCCCCGCTGTTGTAAATGATTTTTTAAACGGGTTAATATGTTTCTGTATATATCGGCGTTTATCGGCATTTTTATAAGCACAATTCCCGGTATAATACGCATCGAGGCGTATCGTAAAAGAGGGCCGCCGGTTTTTCTGGAAAATGTTTTTTAGAGAAGTTCCCTGATCACAGACCATTCGCTCAGCTTCTGCTCAAATTTTACAGCATGGGCCGGGCTTGTCGAGGGGAGCCTTCTGTAGGTCAGGGCCGGCTCATTGAATCCCACATGCTTCCTGAACGAATCATATGCTTTAGTCCCGTTGAAAAGTATATGCTTTATTCCGGGATGTGCGAGTATAAGCCCCTGCAGATCGTTCGGCTGTTCATTTTTTATGTTTGAGTCGAGGCTTCCGGTCCTGCTGCAGTGGCCTATCACATCCCACAGAGCGATCTTCTTTGAAAGCAGAAATGCCTTCCGTTTTTCATAAGAGCTGTCCGGCTCGGTGCCGAACAGGGTATAGATTATTTTCCAGAAGTGGTTTCTGCTGTTGGCATAGTACTGGTTTTTCAGCAGCGATTCTGCGCCTGGCATTGAGCCGAGTATAAGTATACGGGAGTATCTGTTTATCACCGGCGGGAAGGATTTCAGTGTCTGCATTTCTCGTTTCTTCAGTAACTGGATTTACCTGACCTCGATCCCGATTAGGACAATATCATCTTCCTGCTCCTGATGCGCATTGAAGCTCAGAACGGATTTTAAAATATAATCTACCGTTTCATCAAGGGGACGGTTCAGTCTGCCGGCTTCATCAATAGTTTCCAGAAGCCGTTCAGAGCCGAATAGAGTGTTCTGTTCATCCCGTACCTCGATCAGGCCGTCGGTATATAAATATATTTTGTCACCTTTTTCAAGTATAATATTTCTACCCGGATAAATTTCGTCCCGGAAAAAACCCATCGCCCTGCCGGGGGATATCAGATATTCAGAACATCCGGCAGATGTTCTGTACAGGGCAGGGTACGGGTGCCCACCCTTTGAGAAATGGAAATTCACCGTACCGTCCCTGTCGCCTGATGAGAACAGGCCGTATATCCCCGTCAGGAAATGGTTCGAAAAAGCCGTGTTGATTTCGTTGTTCAGCTCCTCGAGAAAACGCGGAGGATTGACATTATATTTTCGAAACAGACGGTCGGTTACGGCTTTCACCGTCATCGTATACAGTGCGGCCGCGACACCGTGACCGGATACGTCGCCTATAAACAGACCGAGGTTGCTGTGCTCACGGAAATCTACGAAGGTGAAGTAATCGCCGCCGACCTGTTCCATCGGCATGTAGCGGTATGCAACACTTACCAGGTCTGAAGCCGGCGGTTTCTGCGGGAGGATCTCCTGCTGTACAAGCTTTGCTGTGGCGAGATTTTCTGCATATTTGTCCCTCTCCTGCTCCACCTGTTTGCGGTGCGAGACGTCCCTCGTCGAGCCCTGTGCGGAGATTACTTCGCCGTTTTCATTGCGGATAAATTTTGCTGTAATCTCCACCCATATTATCTCGCCGTTTTTCTTATACTGCCTCGTTTCAAAGGTTATCCTGCGGTCGGGGTCGTACAGACCTGTTTTGTCCTTTTCAAGTTCATCATGAAACAGGTTTAATACGCGTATAAGGTCCTCCTGCGGGAATACAGTTTCCAGAGATTCCACAAGCCCCTCTTCGACAGTGAGTCCTCTGACCTTTTCGACAGAAGGGCTGAGGTAGCTGAACTTCAAAGTATTACGGTCCAGAACCCATATGATATCAGTGGAGTTTTCGGCAATAAGCCTGTATTTTTTCTCTCTCTGTTCTATTTCTGTCAGGCTGTCCTGCAGATGTTCCAGTATCTTCTCTTTGACGGTAACGTCCCTGGCAATTCCGCGAAAGCCCACAGTGACATTATCCTTATTATGCAGCGGGCTGATCATTGCCTCTATTTTGCGCTGTTCGTGGTTTTTGTTTATTATCGTGAATTTGGTCTCTCTCGATTTTCCGGAGATGAATACCTGGTTAAACTCCTTCGTCACATGCCTGCTGTTGTCGATGTCCATCAGCTGCTTGTAGTTCATTGTCCGGAACTCTTCCATCGTATAGCCGCCGATAAGTTCGCATGCGGATTTATTATAGAACGTAAAATCCCCGGTAAGGCTTACTTCAAAATATCCCTCCTCCATCGTTTCCAGGATCGTGCGGTATTTCTCTTCGGAATCCTTCAGAGCATCTTCTATCTTTAACCTGTCGGTTATATTGCGTGCAATTCCGTAAAAATAGAGTTTGTCATTCTCCTCGACCAGTATCACATTCAGTCCGAACCATAACAGGCTGTTGTCCTTGCATACAATCGGTATCTCCTGGTAGGTTTTTTCCAGCCTGTTTTTTATCTGGGTGGTGTAGAACTTCAGGGCCTGCTCTTTGTACTCGTCGGGGAAAAGGTCGCTGTAATTCATATAGCAGAGATCCTCCTCGGAGTACCCGAGAATTTTAAATCCGTAGGGGTTCATGTAGAAAAAGTTGCCGTGAAAGTCATTTATGAAAATGATATCCTGGCTTTTTTCAACTATAAGGCGGAATGTGCTCTCCTGGAGCAGGAGCTGTTCAAAAAGATACCCCTCCTGCCTTTTTTCCCCTCCATCGTAAGATGTTTGTTTTCTGTTCTGCATGGCCATAAACCTGTTACTGATTAATATAAAAAGATTGCGGAAATAACAAAATTTTTTATCAAGGCTTCCAGTTAAAAAAGCGGTTATCAGTGTTGACAAAAGCAGATAAAAGGTATATACAAAGGATCACAATCTGAACAGGGATGGTATAATGGCCAGGAGAGGAGAAACGGGGGAGTTGCGGATTATCAGAAGAATGAGTCCGGAAAAGAGAAAGCAGCAGATTCTTGATACGGCGAAGCAGCTTTTCGCCACCAGGGGATATTATCAGACCCAGATATCCGATATACAGAAGGCTTCAGGAGTTGCGCGCGGTACCGTTTACCATTATTTTAAAAGCAAGGACGATATCTTTGTAACGATTCTCGACAATCTGTTCCTCGACTGGAAGAGCGCTCTTGCAAGCAATCCCGATACAGACTCTGAAGAGTACAAGAGCGGGATAAAGTTTTTTACCTATAAAATAAGGAAATCTTTCAGGTTTTTCGTCGATGATCCGGATTACTTCAATCTTCTGCTGAAGATCGGTCTTGGACTCGGTGAGAACTGGGATATTCTGATAAGCCGTTTTGACCACCAGATTGTGGAGCTTGCGAAAGGTTATCTAAAGGTCGGCATCAAGATGAACAGGGTTAAACCTGATATTGATGTAGATCTGACGGCGAATATGATCGGCGGGGCCTTTATGAGGATGGCTTATGTTTACGGAATGGCTAAAAAAACGGAAGATAATCCCGATATCGATCTTCTATCGGAAAAATTTGTAAAAATATTCTATTTCGGATTCTCTCTCGACTGAGTAAAAACCCTCATCTTCTGTATAAATATAATTCTGTCCGGCAGATCCACCCCCGGCCTGTGTCTTATAAGCACTATAATATCTTATCAGCTTTAATTAATGCACATTATTAATCAAAATGTTAATTTTTTTTTGATTTTCAATGTCAGATTCCATATAGACGGCTTTTTTTTATTGACACTTCAGTCTACTTTATTTACTGATTTTTAATTGCTTATCGGGGATGATTCAGGGGGAGCGTGGTTATTATTCTGATAATATAAACGTTCGTACAGTAATGCAGTGACTGCTTTGATCAGACTATTGTGTAATTAACCTGTCCTTGAATCAATTAAGCTTATTTTCCTCTATGGCGACTCATCTGCTGATTAGAATTATTTTTTAAGTATCGTTTTAAGACTGATCGGCAGCACCATAATCCATATTACATCCGGTTGCCTTTCTGGTGCCGGATTTTTTTTGCGGAAAATTCCGGTCAGTTTAGCTGCTGTTTAAGGGGGAAACGTTATTCATCAGCCGGGGCAGAGTTCGGTCTTTTTCAGACATCAAGACCCTTTAAGCATTTCCAGCGCGTAACGGAATACTTCGAATGCATCATCGCTGGAGAAGACTCTTGCTGATGTTAGTATGGAACCTGAGCTGTTTTTATATGATGCCGTGGAATACGGCCGGACCTGTGCCCCGTTTACCGGGTCTTTCTAACAATGCGCCCGGGCCGGGCGGGGCCTCTGTCACGATTATGATATCCTTCTCCATTTTTCCGGGCGGTGACTCCCCGGTAAAAAAAGTCTTCAGAGCAGGCCTGTCAGTTTACGGTTATAAACTCCTGGCTGTCGTAGAAGCTGTAACCCCCCAGTTCCGCCAGCCTGTATCTGAATTCCGCCGATTTTATGATTTCGATAAAGTTTTCAAACAGGATATTTTCAGAAAAATCCGCATTGACCGCGAAATCGTATTCCTCCTCGGCGATCGGGATAAAATCAAGACCATACAGTTTCGCTGCTGAATAGATGCCGAGCCCTGCATCCGCTTTGTCCATAGAGATCTGTACAGCCGTGGAGAGGTGCGTAAACTCCTCCCTGCGGTATCCGTAAACCGATTCGGGGTTGATACTGTTTTTTTTCAGTAAATGATCAAAGAGAATCCTGGTGCCGGCACCCCTCTGCCTGTTTACATAGCGAACGGCGGGATCTGTGAGAGATTCGATCCCCTTTATATTCAGAGGGTTCCCTTTTTTGACTATAAGTCCCTGGGCCCTTTTAAACGCCTTTACAAGAATTATTTTCTCTCCGGGGATATATTTCCTTATCCAGCTTATGTTGTATGTTCCGTCATCCTCATCCAGCAGATGTATCCCGGCTATATGGGTCTCTCCGCTTTTAAGTGAGATGATCCCCGGCAGGCTGCCGACGTGTACTGATGAGACGAATGTCCTGAACTGTCTTCTGCGCATAAAATCCGCTGCTTCATCTATCAACGGGTCATGGCTCCCTGTGATCAGCAGTGTATTTTTAATATCTGAAAGAGGCCTCAGCAGCCTTATATTGGCCTCTGCTCCGGACGGGAGCCCCTCGCAGTTTTCGTCTATCTCCAGTATCCCGTCCGCTTTTGTCAGCGAGGTCACAACGCCCGCGCTCCTCTGCAGCGGCGTTACAAATAGCCTGTTGTTTATGTATCCAGCCCTGACCCGTATGAATTCCCTGTATTTAAGGCTTGATACAGTTTTTTTCGACAGGGTCCCGCAGGCAGTGATACAGGCCGTCAGCGGATTTTTGTACCACTCCTCTATTACCGGTTTGACAATCTCGTTGATTACTATCACGCCCGATACCGGGTACCCGGGGATCCCGATAACCGGTTTACCCTCAATAATACCGAGGATTGCCGGTTTACCCGGCTTGATCGAGATGCCGTGAATGAGCACGATACCGAGTTCCTTTATTGCGGTGGAGGAGTAATCGTCGCGCCCCGCGGACGATCCGGCGTTCAGTAAAACCATATCGCACTCGGATACCGCTTTTTTCAGCATATCCTTTATGGGGATCAGCCTGTCTTTTGTTATAGGGTATACAGTCGGGTCGCAGTAAAAATCTCTCAGCATGCCTGAAAATATCGTCGAGTTCGATTCTATTATCTCACCCTCTGACGGATTTGTCTCGGGGCTCACAATTTCGTCCCCGGTGGGTATTATTCCGACACGGATTTTTTTATAAACCTCTATCTCCGTTATTCCGGAAGAGAGAAGCGCAGCCTGGTGAAACGGGGTTATCCTGGTATTCGACGGGAGTATCATCTCCCCCTGAGCTATATCCTCGCCGATCTGTCTTATGTTCTGAAACGGGACCGCCGAGCTGTGTATCTTTACGGTTTCCGGACCGGTTTTAACCACCTCTTCGATCATTATCACCGAGTCGTACGGGGCGTTTACAGGATCTCCGGTGTCTATAATCGAGAAGTCGGTGTTCAGTTTAAGTTCCACCGGAGTGGTCTCCGTCGCGCCGAATGTTTTTGATGCTGTGACGGCGATACCGTCCATCGCGCTTGACTGGTAATGGGGACTCGAGATCCTGGCGTAAACGGCTGATGAGGTAAACCGGTCTTTCGCCGAGACGGTCTTTATAACTTCAGTCTGCAGATTGAAAGACTGGTTCCTGATATAAGCGAGATAGGAGATCAGCGCTTTATCGAGGCTGGTATTTGACAGATAGTTGAAACCCATTTCATCTCCTCAGAAAATATAAACTGTAACTTCCGCTCCTGCCGCAAGCCCTTCGCATTCCCTGTCAATAATGATGAAACCGTCAGAGCCGGACAGCAGCCTTATCAGGCCCGATTTTGAAAAAACCGGTTCCGCTTTTATACGACCGTTTTCCGTCCGGAGTTTCACGGGGATATACTCCTCCCTGCCGTGGTTTGAGGGGACGTTCAGGGATAAAGACGCGTTCACGGTTTTTTTTGCGATAAAAGTATCCGTGACACCGTTGATTGTATCGAGTATGTTAAGCACAAAAGTTTTAAAGATAAAGAAACATGACGCGGGATGGCCGGGGAGCCCCACGACAGGTTTATTGCCGGTCCTGGCGATGATCGTCGGTTTCCCCGGTTTAACGGCGATGCCGTGTACAAAGACACTGCTGTTTTCAAGCGCTTCAATCGCGTTTAAAGTCTCATCCTTCGCGCCGGCAGAGCTCCCTCCGGAGATCAGAATTACATCGTTTTCAACAGCCATGTATTCCACGGCCTTTTTCAGCATTTCGAAGTCATCGGGCACTATGCCGTATATGCGGGGATTGGCGCCGTATTCGCTCAGTCCCGAGTAGATCAGGTATGAGTTTACGTCCCTGATCTGTGCGCCTGTGGTCTCTTTCTCGATATCGACGATTTCATTACCGGTTGAAAGTATGCCGACATTTATTTTTCTTTTTACCGTGACTTCTTTATGTCCCAGCGCGGCTAGCACCCCGATGTCCTGGGTGCGGAGCTTGTGGTCCGCCTTAAAGACTGTCTCTCCATTTTTAACATCATCGGCCCTGTATATTACATTGTTGCCGGGGCTCGAGGATTTTTCTATCTGGATAAAACCGTCGTTATAGTCTTCCGTGTATTCGATCATCACGACAGAGTCGGCATTGGTCGGGAGTTCCGCTCCGGTGGGAATGTAGAAAGTGCATCCTTCGCTCAGCGGAGTTCCGGGCTTTTCCCCCATTTTGACCGAGCCGGACAGCTTCAGCAGAGAGGGTGACGTTTCGGATGCTCCGAACGTGTCTGAGGAGATGACCGCGTATCCGTCGACAGTGGACCTGTTGAACGAGGGGATGTCCTCCCCGGAACGGATATCGGCATAGAGAATTCTTCCGGTACACTCCCTGATGTCGACGGTTTCATATCCGGTTGATATTCCGGAGAAATGCTCTTTTATTATTTCGTAGACTTCCGATGACGTTTTTACATTCAGCATGATTTTGTTTTACACCCGGTTCTGTCTGAGTCAATTCTGCATCTCTTTAGCAGACTATAAAACGAGATTCAACTATTTTCACTATTATATAAAATGTAAATAACTTTTATGCCCTATTCGGCATATTATCAGCACTTAATATGAAAAATTTTCAGTTTCATCAAAACGAACGGGCTATAAGGTGATTTTAATATGTTATTCGTAATACAATAAGGATCTTAAACCGGCAGATTCAGGCAGCCGGTGAAGGACATTGCGCATTTAATTCTGCGATCATGCATGTGGGGATAAGCGGTATTTCTACCGGGGGTGAGACAAATGATTTTCATTTTAACTGTTTGTATATATAATTTTACCCGACTTTGTAAAATCGTAGTTTCCAAGAAAAGAGATCATATTTCTGAATCTGTCCGACTGAAGAGTTTCTATGAACATCTGAATTTCGTCGCGGAAGAATGTCTGCTGTAATACCACCATGTCAAAACTCTCTTTGATCAGCGGCTGAAATTTCAGTCCGAGCAGTTTGGCGACTGCTCCTGTCGCAACACCGGTATCGGAAGATCCGGATAAAACATTCAGACCGACTTCAATGTGGGTATTCACTTCATTTTCATAACCCTTGATCGAGCCGGGATCAATATTTTCAGATTTGAGAAAATGATCAATCAGTATTCTGGTTCCGGAACCCTTCTGCCTGTTGATAAAACTGGAACCTCCCCCTGCGATAGATTTAAAACTGACTGTACCGGAGGTTTTATTTTTATGTGAAATAAAGCCGAGTTCGCGCCGGAAGAGCTGTATTATAACAATTTTTTTATCAGGCACAAGCTCTGACATCCCCTTCGTGTCATACTCCCCTGTGTCCGGATCTGAAAGGTGACACCATGCGATATCTGTAAAGCCGCCGCCGAGAAGACGCAATCCTCCGGTGCTGCCGGTGACGCAGGAGAAGATATGTTTTCCGCCGCCGGAGCCGTGCATCATGTTTATCAGAATATCGAGTACCGGATCGTTGCTGCCGGCCGCGTAGAGCGGGCCGGTATTGTCTTTCAGTGCGTCATCGATGAACGGCCCCTCTTTCAGTGCGTTGTCAGTAATCCACCGGTCGATCAGTTTTTTGGGGAATACCCATTTGCCAGTAACGCGGGTACAGGGGATGCTTTTTGTCTTGATGAGGTGGTAGACCTGTTTTTCATTTATACCGAGATATTCCGCAACGTCTCTGGTGCTCATATTTTCCGCGGGCATAATTCCCTCCGTACAGTCTGATAGAAAGCAAATTATGCATAAACAGGAAAGCGTCAATTAATTATTGTTAAGAAAAATAAAAATGCTAAAAAAAACATTTCAGTTCATCAGCGGCATGCTGTAATTAATCTGTACTGCCCGGTGAATTCTGCTTCAGCGGATAATCGAAATGACCTTAACGAGCAGACAGACTTTTTTTCCCGGTTTGAGCCCGAGCCGGACCGATGACGCCTTTGAGATCTGTGCCGCGATGGGCGCGCCGATATCGCAGTGCACAAGCTGGCTGTGGCCGCCGGTCTCTTCGATCTTCAGAACTTTTCCGCTGAAGATGTTAGTGGAGCTGATATTTACCGGCCTGTCCAGCGATACGGTAATATCGGAAGCCCTGATTGCAACCCTGGTGTCTGCTTTCTGAAGCGGCGTGTCTGACAGTATCCGCATAACCCCGCCGTGAAAGTCTGCGGTGATGATGCCGAACTCCCTGTCATAGCTTTTTGTCCGGCAGTCGAATACTGAGATGTATTCGCCGTGCTCATCGTACAGACCGGGACCGCTGTATTCTCCCCCCGGCTTTCCGCAGCTTTCGACGCGTCCTTTATCAATGCGTATCAGCCTGTCGCTGAGCCGGAGTATCTCGTGCGTTGAATGAGTCACGTAAAACACCGGTATTCCGAACTGTTCAGGTATAAGATCTATATGAGTAAGGAGCTCCTCTTTTCTTTCGGGATCTAGCGAAGCAAGAGGCTCGTCCATCAGCAGAATCTTCGGGCGCATAAGAAGGGCCCGTCCTATGGAGACCCGCTGTTTCTCTCCGCCGGAGAGTTTTGCCGGCATACGCTCGAGAAGGTGTTCAATGCCGAGGATTGCCGCTGCTTCGTTAAGTTTTGAATGGTCTCCCCTGCTGCCGTACAGAAGGTTGTGTTTTACGCTCATATGGGGGAATAGCCGGTCATCCTGGAAAATATATCCGCAGCGGCGCTTTTCCACCGGGCAGTTGATTTTCTTTTCAGAATCGAACAGGACCCGGCCGTCTATGAATATATGTCCTCTGTCGGGGGGGAGCAGCCCGGAGATCATGTTTATGATTGAGGTTTTGCCCGATCCTGAAGGGCCGGCGAGTACGGTTATACCGGAGCTTTCCGAGGTGAACTCGGCGTCGATATTGAAGTCCCGGAGGTTTTTTTCCAGTTTTACATCTATCATCCGTTGATCCTTCCGGCCCTGTTTCTCGCCAGTATCTCCGACGCTGCGAGGGCGGCGACAGCAATCGCAATTGATACTATACAGAGCCGGGCAGCCATCATCTCCGAACCGGGCGTCTGTGTGTAGGCGTATAGAGCAAGGGGTAGTGTCTGTGTCTCGCCCGGGATGCTGGCGACGAATGTAACAGTTGCTCCGAACTCGCCGAGGCTCCGTGCGAAGCCGAGAATCGCTCCCGATATAATGCCCGGTACCGAAAGGGGGAGCGTTATGGTGGCGAAGATCCTGAGATTCCCGGCTCCGAGAGTCCGTGCGGCGTCCTCAAGCCTCCTGTCGACCGATTCGATCGAAATCCGTATCGAGCGGACCATCAGCGGAAAGCTCATCACAAGAGATGCTATGACCGCCCCCTTCCAGTTGAAGGCGAATTTCAGGCCTATGCTCTGGAGAAACCCGCCGACAGGTGTATACCGTCCCAGCGTGATTACAAGAAGGTATCCTGTGACGACAGGAGGCACAACAAGAGGGAGGTGGATTAACGCGTCGAGAACGGCCTTGCCGCGAAAGCTGAAACGCGCGAGGATGTGTGCCAGAATGACCGCGGGGATAAGCCCCGCGGCGACGGACCATATCCCGACACGGATACTGAGACTGATCGCGTCGATCTCCCCGGCCGTCAGGTTCATCTATTTGACCGCGAAACCGTATTTTTCACGGATTTTTTTCGATTCCTTTCCGGAGAGGAACTTTAGAAATGCTCCGGTTTCCTTTTTGTTTTTCCCGGCAATCGCACAGACCGGGTAATCGATCGGGCTGTGAGACGCCTTTGTAAAAGTGTAAACTGTTTTTACGGTTTTCGAAAGAAGCGCGTCGGTTTTGTATACGATCCCGAAATCAGCCTGGGATGTCTCAACGGCGTTCAATGTTTTCCTCACGTCGGGATAGAATGCGATTTTTTTAGCGCCGGAAAATTTCTCCCACAGTTTGTGGTATTCAAGGGCCTGCTGTCCGTACTTGCCTGCCGGTACCGGTTTCGGATCGCCCATCGCAAGGTAACCGTCCCCTGTGGCCTCGAAAAGTTTGTCGGGGAATTTAAATCCGGTCTTTGCTTTAGGGGATGCTATCAGTACAAGATCGTTAGATGCGAAGTTCGATACGGTGTTCTTCTCCACAAGCTTTTTTTCGTCGAGGTATTTAGACCATTTTGTGTCGGCGGATATTAAGATGTCGGCGTCCGCACCGGCCTCGATCTGGCGGACCATGTCGCCGCTGGATCCGAATACGGTAACAAATTCCGCACCGGTTTTATTCGTTTTGTTGTAAGAATCCACAAGTTCTTTGAGTACTTCCCTGGCCGAAGTCGCAGCGTAGATATAAACCTTCTCCCCGGCATAGAGCATGCTTCCGCAGAGCATCAGCATAAAAAAAGCCATAAGACCTCTAGCAAAAACTTTCATTCTCCCCTCCGGATTTTAACTGATTATTTGATAATAAGGTCCTGATCAACGCTATCGCGGTATCTTCAACTGTCAATGTGTTTTTTAAAGCATATTTAAATTATTAACAGTGTTCCAGGGAATCTGATTAAAGATACGTGGAAAATATAACAGATCGATGGAAACTTTTTATTCCGCTGAAACAATAATTTAGAGTTTTAGAGACAAGGAAATTTTCCGGCAGGGGATAAATTGATAATACCAGTACCACAAAGAGGTTTTTATCATACTTGACAAATAATATTTTTAATGCCGCTCTAGGTATTGAATAATCCTTCAGCAGAAGGAGCCGTATGACGGATTCCATCATGGATAAGACAGAAGAGAAAACGAATGATAATTGATTCCCATACACATATATATCCTGATCATGTAGCATCAAAGGCTGTCAGTACCGTTATAGAAAATGGTAACGGCGTGGTGTTGAACTTTACCGACGGAACATACGACGGACTTGTAAAATCTATGGACGAAGCCGGTATAGATTATTCAATCGTTCTGACCGTTGCCACAAATCCGGGGCAGGCAGGGAGCATTTTACAGTGGATCAGGGAGGTTTCCCGACGCTCCAGCCGCGTAATCTTTTTCGGTTCCGTTCACCCGCTCGATTCCGATTTCAGAGAGACGATAAGAGAGATGAAGAACGACGGAATCCAGGGTATAAAATTTCATCCCGGCTATCAGAACTTCCCCGCCGATTCACCGGAGGCATTCAGGGTTTATGAAGAGGTATTAAAAAACGATATGGTTCTGCATTTTCATTCAGGATTTGACCCGAGCCTTCCTTCATGCGACTATACATCGGTTGAACGCTTTTCGAATCTGCTGAAGGCGTTTCCCGGATCTAAAATAGTCCTTGCCCACGGCGGCGGGATGGGGCAGTGGCAGGAGGTGATGGATCTGCTCGGCGGGAGGGGATGCTATTTTGATATAGCCTATGTCCTGGAGAAGATGCGGGAGAACGGTACAGCCAGGGAGCTTTACAGACAAAATGAGGATTTTTTCCTGTTCGGAACCGACAGCCCCTGGTGCGACCAGAAGAAATATGTTCAGATGATTCAGTATTCCACGACGCTGTCTCGCGAACAGAAAGAAAAAATATTTTACAGAAACATTTTGAAACTTATAAAAATACCGGTATAATGCCGGCCGGATTAATACAGGATAAAACTGAATGAGAATATTATCAGAAACGCATCCGTCGCTTGTCTTGAAATTCTGTCCCTGCTGCGGGGATAAAAATTTTTCCTTCAGCGGCGACAAGTTTTTCACATGCCGGTCGTGCGGATTTGTGTACTATATCAATCCCGCCCCTGCCGCAGCTGCGGTCATAGAATCGCCCGACGGAAGGATAGTTCTTACGAGGAGAAAGTATGAACCCCGTGCCGGGTTTCTTGATCTGCCGGGAGGATTCGTTGACATGATGGAGAGAGCGGAGGATGCTGTCATCCGCGAGATAAGAGAGGAGCTTGATATAAACGTAAACTCCCTGAAGTACCTGGGGTCTTTCCCCAATGAGTATGTCTACAGGGGCCTGAGTTATTTCACCTGCGACCTCGGATTTGTATGTTCTTCGGATCAGCTTGACAGGATGAAACCGGCCGATGATGTCAGCGAGGCCATTCTGATCCGGCCCGGGGATGTTGATTACAGCAGAATCTGTTCAGAGTCAATCGGCAATATTTTAAAGCTCTATGTAAAAATGAAAGGGATGGAATAAGAAAGCGGTGCTGAAGGCACCACTTTTACCGGTATCTATTTTTTTAACTCCTTATATACTTCTATAAACCTGTCCACAAGCTCTCCGAAATGTTTTATTGCCTTCTCCACCGGTTCGGGGGAGTTCATGTCCACGCCGGCGTCCTTAAGTTCGTCAAGCGGGTATTTGCTCCCCCCGAGCTTCAGAAAGCCGAGGTACGCGTCACGGGCCGGTGTCCCCTCCGAGAGCACCCTCTCTACCAGTGCGATAGCGGCCGAGATGCCGGTCGCGTACTTGTAGACGTAAAATGCTGAATAGAAGTGCGGTATCCTGAGACATTCGAGCGACAGAACGTCGTCAATGAACAGGCTGCTGCCGAAATACGTTTCCAGTAGTTCCATGTACTCGCGTCTTATAACCTCAAGGGTCAGAGGGTCGTTCTGCTCGACAATCCTGTGCGATCGCATTTCAAACTCCGCAAACATCGTCTGCCTGTACAGAGTCGCACGGATGTTGTCGATCTCGCGGTTGAGTATATATGCCTGCATCTTCGGATCGTTTTTGTAAAGATCGAGCAGGTATCTGCTGAGAAGGGTTTCGTTGAACGTCGAGGCGACCTCGGCGACGAAAATCGTGTAGTCGCTCATTATATAGGGCTGCGCGTGTTTTGAATAGTACGAATGCATAGAGTGACCGGCCTCGTGGATAAGGGTATAGAGGCTGTTTATGTTTTTGTCCTCGTAGTTCAGTAATATATACGGAGGTGAGTCGTAGCAGCCGGATGAATAGGCTCCGCTCCTCTTTCCTTTATTCTCGTAACGGTCGACCCATCCTCCGAGAAGACCGTCTTTCATTATTTTTGTGTATTCGCCGCCAAGGGGAGCAAGGGATCTGATGCATGTCTCCACTGCCTCATCGTATGTCATGCTGAAATTCACGTCAGAAACAATCGGGACGTAGGTGTCGTAGAAGTGGAGCCTGTCGAGTTCAAGCGCCTCTTTCCGGAAATCGAGATATCTGAACAGCGGAGCGGTGTTTTTCCTCACTGTGTCGACGAGGTTGTCATATACTTTTTCCGGCATGTTGTCGGAGAAAAGCGACGCCTCGCGGCTGTTTCCGAATTTTCTCACCCTGGCATAGAAGCTGTCCTTCTTGTTCGAGTGGTCGAGAGTCGCTGAAACAGTATTCTTCAGATTGTCATATGACTGGTAATACTGGAAGAATGCCTTTCTGCGCACATCCCTGTCAGGATCCTGTAAAAAGGTGCTGAAATTACCGTGGCTCAGTTCTACCTCGTTTCCCTCGCTGTCTCTGAGAGTTCCGAAAGTGAGGTCGGCGTTGTCAAGCTGGCTGAAGATCTGCCCCGGTGCGTGGGCTATCTCCCCCATCATCGCAATTATCTGTTCAATCTCCTTCGAGAGTGTGTGAGGTTTGAATCTGAGAATCTTCTCGAGAAAAAACCTGAAGTCTTTCATCGACTCATCCTTAATGTATGAACCGATAACCGCATCGTCGATCTCCTGAATCTCCGGCGTCATGAAGCTCGACAACTCGGAAATTCTCGTGTAGAGGTTCACCGAGCGCTGGTACATCGCCAGTGTAAACTGGTTGGTCTTGTCCTCGTCGCTTCGCAGGTGTGCGTAGGTATAGATCTTTTCTATTTCACGGGAGATATTCATGTCAAATTCAAGTGCGCCGTGGAAAGTATCAAGCGACTCCCCGATGTGCCCTTTGATTTTATCATAACCGCCGATTTTCGATTCGAGGTCCCTGTAGAGTCTTTCCCACTCTTCGTCGTTCCTGATCAGCCGGGTAAGGTCCCATTTATCGCCGTCGTTGATCGCGTTTCTTTCAGGTATATTGATTATTGCCATTAATGATTTCTCCTGTGTTGTTGATGACTTCAGGCAGTCTGTCGCTTTAAGTTAAGATAAAATATAAATATTCTGATAAATGGTCAAGCTGTTTATCGCGGCATACTGATTGTTTGTATATAAACGGTTTATTATTAAAACCCGGCAATGGTTTTAAATGCCGGAAAATTTTTTAATTCGAAACTTTGCGTAAGACGCTGACGGATACTGGATTCAACTCTTATGCAATAGTTGAAACTTCTGTTAAACTCTAATATGAACAGCAGTATCTGTATTATGGGATTTTTAAATTTAAAAAAAAGTAAAAGGTATTGACTGGTTTTTTTATAGACCTTCATTTTAAACCAGATCATACATATACGTTTTTTTAAAATTTCTGCGGATACCGGTTTTATATCTCCTCATGATCCATTGAGTTGTATATCACTGTCCGTATTCTGTAGCTGCTTTCTCTGCGCCGCTGACGGGAAAATTATAAAAGAGTAATGTTATTAATGCCAGGTAATCACAAGGAGTTTAGCGGATGAAACGATTTAATATCTTCGCTGTAATAATTTCAGCTTCAATAATCTCGCTCTGCGTTACGCTGCCTTCAGCCGTATCGGCGGCAGAGGGTCCCAAACTGCGATTGGCGGTAGTTGACCTTCAGTCGAAGGGGATATCAAAGGTGGTATCAGTCGCTGTGACAGACCTCATGCGCTCCAACATGGTTGATACCGGGCGCTTCGTCGTCGTTGAACGCTCGCAGATGGACGCGATATTCAAAGAACAGGCCCTTCAGCAGACGGGGTGCACAGACAGCGCCTGTGCCGTTGAAATGGGAAAGATGCTCTCGGCGAACAAGGTGCTCGTGGGGGAGATAAACAAACTCGGTACCGATATCGTCATAACAGTGAGAATGGTTGATGTAGAGAAAGGGGTCGCCGAATTTTCGACAAACGAAAAGGCGAAGAATATAGAGGAGATCGACAAGGCGGTAAAGACCCTCGTCGACAAGCTTACACTCCGGATAACGGGGAAGCGTTCGCTTGCCGGAGAGACCGGAGCGTCGGATTACTACCTGCGCGGAATCATACCTGGCTGGGGACAGATGTATGCCGGTAAAACGACAAAGGGCGCAATATTCATGGGGGGTTTCGCGTTAACAGGCGGTGTGCTGGCATATTCATACTTTGACTATAAAGATAAAAAGAAATCTTATGATAACCTCGGACCGAAAGAGCCGAAGAGCACCTTTGACAGCAGGTATGATGAATACAAACAGTCATACAATATTATGCTCTATGCCGGCGGTCTGCTCGGGATTATCTACCTTGCAAACTGGGCGGATATTCTGTTTATAACCGATTCACCGGGTGTAATAATCAGCGGTATTCCGATTGGTGGAGGACATCTTGCCTTTGATGTTTATAATTCCGGGATGTTCAGCAATGAACAGAACAGCGGCTATAACGCAGATGAAATGAATGTCACCCTCAGATATGGAATCAGGTTTTAGGGAGGAATGAAGAGATGAAAATTCTACAATTAAACATAAAGTTTTTTCCGGTAATATTCCTGCTGCCGGCATTATTAGTTCTTGGCTGCGCCGATGTGCCGCGTAACAATCCGGCGGATAAAGGGGGCGACAGCTACGACAGCGTTTATTCCGACAACAGGATAACCTCGTTTTCTTTTATTAATCCTGCAGTAACAGGTGTGATAAATGAAACCGACAGTACAATAGTTGTACCGGTTCTTTACGGTACGGATGTGGAGAATCTTGCGGCGGAGTTCGCGACAAACGCCGGATCTGTCACGATATACGGCAGGGAGCAGAGAAGCGGAATAACGGTCAACGACTTCAGCAAGCCGGTCTACTATGGGGTAACAGCCAGGGACGGTTCCTACAGGGAATATATCGTATCCGTAGAGACCGTTATGATAACTTCATTCTCGTTATCTGATCCGGATCTGAGCTGGGTCGAGAATGTAGGCGGGAATATCGACTATACCGCAAATACAATTACTGTCAACATCCCGTACTACATGGACAAAAACAAACTTGTTGCGTCTTTTGATGCTGTTGGCGATATCTATGTGGGGAGCACGATTCAGACAAGCGGAACTACAGCGAATGATTTTACAGGAATGGTAACGTATAAGGTTGCAGATGAAAACGGGATAACTCAGGATTATACAGTTATAGTAAACAGGAAAGAGGGTATGACGGAACATTTTGCCGGATCAACCGGCGGATACGGAAGCAGCGACGGAACAGGGAGCGCGGCATCTTTCACCTGGCCATACGGAATGGTTTACGTTCTGGATTACTGTTATATAACTGACAATATAAGTCATACTATAAGAAAAATCGGAATATATAATGCCGAGGTTACCACTCTTGCCGGTTCTCCGAACATGTCCGGTTCTGCAGATGGTACGGGCGGCAATGCGAGATTTAACAGCCCTGCAGGAATTACAAGTGACGGTACAAATCTCTACGTGTGTGATACCGGTAATCAGACAATACGAAAGGTCGTAATCGCAACCGGTGCCGTAACGACCCTGGCCGGTTCTCCCGGTCAATGGGGATTTAATGACGCGACGGGCTCCGACGCAAGGTTCAACTCACCCGTGGGCGTCACGACAGACGGCACAAATCTTTATGTGGCGGACCAGATGAATTGCAGAATTCGAAAAGTTGTGATATCATCGGGGGTTGTCTCTACCTTCGCCGGTTCGGGGACCAGCTCGGTTGTGAACGGCACAGGCACAGGGGCGGGTTTTAATTATCTGACCGATATTACCACAGACGGTACGTTTCTTTATGCGACTGATGCCAGTTATATTCGAAGAATTTCTCTTCCCGGAGCAGCTGTAGATAATTATATCACTGTTGCAGGATGTGATGCCCTTACATCTATTGCAACGGACAGGGTCAGACTCTACGTGAGCGGTTATGTGTCCGGAGAAAAGATATTTCAGGTTCCCGTCGGAGGGGGTACTCCCACCATACTGGCGGGGAGCACCCAGGGATATGCCGACGGCATGGGCCTTGCGGCAAAGTTTTTTGCTCCGAGCGGCATGACAACTGACGGGACTAATCTTTTTGTGGCGGATAAGATAAATGGCGTAATAAGAAAAATTTCGTTACTCAACAGGGTAGTGGGGACCTTTGCCGGTAGCGTAAATACAGCCGGCAGTGTGGATGGTACAGGCACCGATGCAAGGCTTTCTTCTCCAAGAAGTTTTGCTGTTATAGGGGGATATCTCTATGCGGCAGGGGGGAACCCTTATATACGTAAAATCGATATCTCTACCGGTGCGGTAACGACATTAAATACAATTCCATACTTCACTCCCGACAGCCTCGCGACAGATGGAACTTATCTCTATGCGTCGGATTCGACCTATGGTGAATTATATAAAATTGATGTTTCCGGAGAGACGGCCGTATATACGGTTATGGTTAACGATCTTAATTCCACCGGTATAACAGTCTGCGGCAGTTTTCTGTATGCGGCAGATGTGAATAACCGTCGCATCCGGAAAATCGAACTGGTAACACCCTATACGGTCACTGCTTTTGTAACAGGACCCGATTCTTTCCGTCCGGTATATCTCACCAGCGACGGCACCAGCCTTTACGCAAGCGACTGCGATACAAACTACAAGATATACAGGATACCGGTTTCAACCGGGGAGATTACAGATTTTGCCGGGAGCGGATCAGCGGGACATTCTGACGGTACAGGTTCTTCAGCCGGATTTTACAGGCCCAGGGGTTTGACGACAGACGGCAAGAATATATATGTCGCTGATTGCGATAACAATCTGATACGCAGGATCCGCATCTCCACCGGTGAGGTAACTACAGTGGCAGGAAGGGCATTGATCGCGGGGAACGCAGCCGGTTCCGGATCGTCAGCCCTGTTTAATTCGCCCTTTGGGGTCGTATTCTGTCAGAGTAATAAAAAACTATATGTCGCAGACTATGGCAATAATTCGGTAAAGGTAATAAATCCGTAACAGTAATATCTTCGCCGGAGTGCGGCATGGAACATCCGTATCAGTTTCATGCCGTACCCCGGTATAAAAATCTGTGCTTTTAGCATCTGTGGCAGAATCCATCTGTTGCAGCCGTTTATCGCTTTCCTTTACGTGTAATGAATGATGCCGCTGAAATTCCCGCTTGTTTAAGCTTTAAATCTATGCAGATACTGAATTCAAAATAATAGGTAAGTTTAATCCCAAATGACCGGAGCTTTCATATTCAGATAACACCGGATAATTGACTTTTTTACACCGGAAATAAATATCAGACTTTATATAATTGGATTGACTTTAATTTCAGCGGCACTTAAAGAGAGTAAGGATTTTTTATTTTAATATATATAAAGCATCAGATGAAATAATCTTCAGGAGTTTAGCGGATGAAAGGATTTAATCTCTTCGCTGTAATAATTTCAGCCTCAATAATCTCGCTCTGCGTTATGCTGCCTTCAGCCGTATCGACGGCAGAGGATCCCAAACTGCGATTGGCGGTAGTTGACCTTCAGCCGAAGGGTATATCAAAGGTGGTGTCAGTCGCTGTGACAGACCTCATGCGCTCCAACATGGTTGATACCGGGCGCTTCGTCGTCGTTGAACGCTCGCAGATGGACGCGATATTCAAAGAACAGGCCCTTCAGCAGACGGGGTGCACAGACAGCGCCTGTGCCGTTGAAATGGGAAAGATGCTCTCGGCGAACAAGGTGCTCGTGGGGGAGATAAACAAACTCGGTACCGATATCGTCATAACAGTGAGAATGGTTGATGTAGAGAAAGGGGTCGCCGAATTTTCGACAAACGAAAAGGCGAAGAATATAGAGGAGATCGACAAGGCGGTAAAGACCCTCGTCGACAAGCTTACACTCCGGATAACGGGGAAGCGTTCGCTTGCCGGAGAGACCGGAGCGTCGGATTACTACCTGCGCGGAATCATACCTGGCTGGGGACAGATGTATGCCGGTAAAACGACAAAGGGCGCAATATTCATGGGGGGTTTCGCGTTAACAGGCGGTGTGCTGGCATATTCATACTTTGACTATAAAGATAAAAAGAAATCTTATGATAACCTCGGACCGAAAGAGCCGAAGAGCACCTTTGACAGCAGGTATGATGAATACAAACAGTCATACAATATTATGCTCTATGCCGGCGGTCTGCTCGGGATTATCTACCTTGCAAACTGGGCGGATATTCTGTTTATAACCGATTCACCGGGTGTAATAATCAGCGGTATTCCGATTGGTGGAGGACATCTTGCCTTTGATGTTTATAATTCCGGGATGTTCAGCAATGAACAGAACAGCGGCTATAACGCAGATGAAATGAATGTCACCCTCAGATATGGAATCAGGTTTTAGGGAGGAATGAAGAGATGAAAATTCTACAATTAAACATAAAGTTTTTTTCCGTAATATCCCTGCTGCCGGCATTATTCGTTCTTGGCTGCGCAGATGTGCCGCGTAACAATCCGGCAGATAAGGGTGGGGACAGCTATGAATACAGGTATGCGGATAAAAAAATAACATCATTTTCGTTTGCAGATCCCGTAGTAAACGGTGTTATTGATGAAAATAACAGCAGCATAACGGTTTATGTAACACATGATACTGATTTAGAGAACATCTCCGCGTTTTATGAAACCAATGCTGAATTGGTAACAGTAGATGGGAAACAGCAGAGAAGCGGTATAACAAAGAATGATTTCACCGAACCTGTCATCTATACAGTTACAGCATTGGATGGATCGTCGAGGGATTATATTGTATCAACAGAGAGGGTCATGGTGGCGTCGTTTTCTGTAACAGACCCATACTGGAACGAGGATGTGGCGGGAACAATAAACTATAACACGAACACAATATCGATTAATATTCCGGGCTATATGGTTATTTCAGGTCTTGTGGCGAATTTTGTAACCGGCAGCGATGTGACTGTTGATTCGATAGTGCAGACAAGCGGGGTAACAATAAATGACTTTACCGGCAGTGTAGCCTATGAAGTGTCAGATGCGAATGGCGTTACTCAGACTTATACTGTAAATGTCAAATACAGAGACAGCGTCGTATCACATTTAGCCGGGTCTCTGGGAGGGCGCGGAAGCAGCGACGGGCTGGGCCCGGATGCGTCATTTAGATCTCCTTATGGTATTACCGCGGATTTGAACAATATGAATTATTTTTATATGACCGATAGCGGCAACAATACGATAAGAAAAATTGATATCAGTACCGGTATGGTGACTACCATCGCCGGGTCTGCAAGAGCTGCAGGCTCGACAGACGGTACTGGCTCAGCCGCGAGGTTTAATTATCCGGTCGGAATCACTACTGACGGGTATAACTTATATGTTACGGACAGGGGAAACAATACAATTCGTAAAATTGTAATATCTACCGGAGAGGTTAGTACATTTGCCGGGTATCCGGGGCAGATCGGCATAGAAGACGGTTACGGCACTGAAGCCAGGTTTTTTTATCCGACCGGTATCACAACAGACGGGATAAACCTCTACGTATGTGACAGTCATAATAATACCATCCGCAAGATTGTGATCGCTACCGGAAGGGTTATTACAATTGCGGGTCTGGCTGTGGAAGATCCTGATCCTGATGCTCCCAATGAGGGATCTTTCGCGGATGATCCGGACGGATATCCCGATCCAAATGCGGTTCCTCCTGTTTCTGATGCGAGGTTCGCGTTCCCTCTGGCAATTACCACTGACGGAACAAATCTCTATGTGAGTGAACCATACAGAGTGCGTAAAATTGTAATATCGACAGGTGTAGTCAGTATTATTGCAGGGAGTACGACTTCCAGCGGTTTTGCTGACGGGGCCGGATTGACGTCTGCAAGATTTAATTATATTTGCGGTTTAGCAACGGACGGCAGGATTTTATATGTATCTGACAGTTACAACCATGCGATACGGCAGATTGATCTCTCTTCTGGTGCAGTAACCACCATTGCGGGGGGAGTTCCGGCGACTCCGGTATCGGGATCGGTTGATGCTTTCGGTAATGCTGCGAGATTCACCGTTCCCACCGGGATAGCAATAAACGGTACAAATACGAATCTGTTTGTAACAAGCAGTTCGCATACTGTGCGAATGATCTCGTTAAGCACAAAACGCGTCAGTACAGTGGCCGGAAGAGCTAATGAATATGGGACAATTGACAATATCGGGACTGACGCAAGATTTCATATCCCCAGCGGTATAACGGCATGGGGTGATAATGTTTATGTAGCGGATTTTTACAATAATGCAATTCGAAGAATTATCATTTCAACAGGAGCGGTCTCCACTATAGCCGGTCTTTCCGGTCCGGAAAACAGCGGCACCGATGATGATTACAACGGATATACTGCCGGAATAACCTCAAGATTTAATTATCCGGTGGCTATTGCCACAGACGGGACTAATCTCTATGTAACTCAATCTACTACAGGGAGAATACGTAAAATTTCAATAGCTTCAGGTGCTGTCGTAACAATTGCCGGAGATGCAGGAGTCGGATATGCCGATGATCCTGACGGATATCCTGATCCCTCTGCGCTGCCGCCGGTATCGGAAGCAAGGTTTGATGACCCGGAGGGTATAGCGACCGACGGGACAAATCTGTATATGGCAGATAAAAATAACTGTGTAATCCGGAAAATGGTTATTTCAACGGGGGTTGTGACCACATTTGCCGGTACACAGGGTTCTCAGGGCAATACTGACGGTATCGGAACATCTGCAAAATTCAATTGTCCTAGCGGTATCGCCACTGACGGAACAAATCTTTATGTCGCGGATACGTGGAATCATGTTATCCGCAAAATAGTGATTAGTACAGGTGTTGTTACCACTATTGCCGGTTCAAAGGGGATTTCAGGTACAGCTGATGATCCCGATGGATATCCTGCCGGGAGTACGGTGTCTGCCGCAAGATTTTACCAGCCTTCTGACATTGCAACTGATGGTGTAAATTTATATGTAGCTGATTATGGTAATCATACAACCCGCAAAGTTGTAATAGCAAACGGCGCGGTTACCACAATAGCAGGTATACCGACGGTTGAAGGGAGCAGTGATGGTACGGGTTCGAATTCCTTATTTGTTTATCCAAGGAGTATTACCTTTGACAGCAATCTGAAACAATTATATGTTTCTGATTCAATTAACAATGCGATACGGATTATAACCCCCTGAAAGGCGGTGTAATACCGGGTCGTTTAACATTAACTTAAGAAGACTAAGGACTGGTTATTAAAAAAATCTCCGGTCGTACAGATAGAATACAGCTGTTCTGCCTGTATGACCGGGACGTTTATCAGCAGTAAATGGCGATTCCCCTCTGTAAATTCACCGGAAATTAATATCCGGGCGGTATATAATTGGTTTGACTAAAACATAGCCCGCTCTTAATAAGAGTAATGGTTCTTATATCTTTCGCATAAATTTTTTAATACCTGTATATAAAGCATCAGATGAAATAATCTTCAGGAGTTTAGCGGATGAAAGGATTTAATATCTTCGCTGTAATAATTTCAGCCTCAATTATCTCGCTCTGCGTTACGCTGCCTTCAGCCGTATCGGCGGCAGAGGATCCCAAACTGCGATTGGCGGTAGTTGACCTTCAGCCGAAGGGGATATCAAAGGTGGTAGCAGTAGCTGTGACAGACCTCATGCGCTCCAACATGGTTGATACCGGGCGCTTCGTCGTTGTTGAACGGTCGCAGATGGACGCGATATTCAAAGAGCAGGCCCTTCAGCAGACGGGGTGCACAGACAGCGCCTGTGCCGTTGAAATGGGAAAGATGCTCTCGGCGAACAAGGTGCTCGTGGGGGAGATAAACAAACTCGGTACCGATATCGTCATAACAGTGAGAATGGTTGATGTAGAGAAAGGGGTCGCCGAATTTTCGACAAACGAAAAGGCGAAGAATATAGAGGAGATCGACAAGGCGGTAAAGACCCTCGTCGACAAGCTTACACTCCGGATAACGGGGAAGCGTTCGCTTGCCGGAGAGACCGGAGCGTCGGATTACTACCTGCGCGGAATCATACCTGGCTGGGGACAGATGTATGCCGGTAAAACGACAAAGGGCGCAATATTCATGGGGGGTTTCGCGTTAACAGGCGGTGTGCTGGCATATTCATACTTTGACTATAAAGATAAAAAGAAATCTTATGATAACCTCGGACCGAAAGAGCCGAAGAGCACCTTTGACAGCAGGTATGATGAATACAAACAGTCATACAATATTATGCTCTATGCCGGCGGTCTGCTCGGGATTATCTACCTTGCAAACTGGGCGGATATTCTGTTTATAACCGATTCACCGGGTGTAATAATCAGCGGTATTCCGATTGGTGGAGGACATCTTGCCTTTGATGTTTATAATTCCGGGATGTTCAGCAATGAACAGAACAGCGGCTATAACGCAGATGAAATGAATGTCACCCTCAGATATGGAATCAGGTTTTAGGGAGGAATGAAGAGATGAAAATTCTACAATTAAACATAAAGTTTTTTCCGGTAATATTCCTGCTGCCGGCATTATTAGTTCTTGGCTGCGCCGATGTGCCGCGTAACAATCCGGCGGATAAAGGGGGCGACAGCTACGACAGCGTTTATTCCGACAACAGGATAACCTCGTTTTCTTTTATTAATCCTGCAGTAACAGGTGTGATAAATGAAACCGACAGTACAATAGTTGTACCGGTTCTTTACGGTACGGATGTGGAGAATCTTGCGGCGGAGTTCAGGACAAATGCCGAATTTGTTACTATATCTGGACGGGAACAGAGAAGTGGTATTACTGTAAATGACTTCAGTAAGCCGTTATATTACACAGTGATTGCCAGGGACGGTTCATCAAGAGAATACACTGTGACGACCAGGCAGGTATCAATTTCAGCATTTTCTGTTATCGACTATACATGGTTAGAGCATATAAGAGGTACAGTAAATTATGATAATAATACTATCTCTATCAGGATCCCGTTTTATATGAATAAATCAAATCTTGTCGCGAGCTTCAGCGCTGTCGGCAATGTATCGGTTGGAGGTATACTCCAGCAGAACGGCATAACCGTGAATGACTTTTCGAATGACGTTATATATGAAGTTGAGGATCAGAACGGGGTGATGCTTGATTATACTGTTAAAATAACGTATAAGGATGTTACAGTTTCGCATTATTCAGGTTCGGCAGGCGGAGAGGGGAGCATTGACGGAACCGGGGCGGAGGCATCTTTCAGAGGCCCTACCGGAATGACATCGGATTTAAATTTTCTTTATGTAACTGATACGAACAATCATACAATAAGAAAAATTGATATGAATACCGGATCTGTAGTTACTATAGCCGGTTCACCGGGAGAATATGGAAGTACTGACGGTACCGGTTCTGAAGCCAGATTCTACTTCCCTGAAGCTATAACTACTGATGGTAAAAATCTTTATGTCGCTGATACGAATAACAACAGAATCCGCAAAATTGTCATTTCTACCGGTGTTGTTACTACAATAGCCGGTACAGGAACTGCCGGCGCAGACGATGATAGCGACGGTTTCAGTAAAGGTATAACTTCAACATTCAATAATCCGGGGGGAATTACAAATGACGGTGTATATCTTTACGTGACCGACAAGATGTACAGCAATATAAGAAGAATTTCATTATCTACGGGTGTTGTAAGTACACCTTATGCCGCTTCTCTAAACAGCCCGAGAGGAATTACTACTGACGGCACCGATCTTTACGTTGTTGATACCGGGCACTATTTAATTAAAAAAGTAGTGATTAATGGGGGTGCTGTTTCAACTGTCGCGGGAACCAGTCAGGGATATAATGATGGTATCGCAACTGTTGACGCGCAGTTTAATTTTCCGCAGCATGTTGTAATTAATGGTACAAATCTTTATGTGTCAGACGGCAATAATGCTACAATACGTCTTATTAATACCACCACCGGGACTGTTTCTACAATTGCGGGAACTCACGGAGTGTATGGCAGCAGTGACGGTTTTGGGCCTGCGGCAAAATTCAGGCAGCCGTGCGGTATGGCTCTGAAAAACGGCGTACTCTATGTGTCAAATTCGCTCAACAACAACATACGGACAGTCCGTTTATCCGATAATTTTGTAAGCACACTCGCGGGAACGGCGAATGAAGCAGGATCGACTGACAGTGATAGCCTCTCCGATGCAAGATTTTATCGGCCTAGCGGGATTACGTCAGATGGAACATATTTCTATGTTTGTGATACGGGGAATAATAAAATACGCCGGATTTCAATAGCCACGGGCATAGTCACAACTATTGCCGGAACCGGGGCCGCTTCTTTAATTGATGATGCGGATGGTTACGCAAATGGTATATCCTCAACATTTTACAGTCCAACCGGTATAACGACAGATGGAACCAATATATTCGTTGTTGATTACGGCAACAGCAGGATTCGTCAGATTGTTATTGCGACAGGCGTTGTAACCACTATTGCAGGTTCCGGTTCATGGCCCTGGGGGGCATCTGATGATGCAGATGGCTATGCAAACGGGATAAGCTCTATGTTCGATTTTCCATATGGAATAACTACGGATGGTACAAACCTTTATGTATGCGATCAGGACAATCACAGAATTAGTCAGATAGTGATTTCAACGGGTGTTGTTACTACCCTTGCCGGGGGCTCTTATGGTTCCATGGACGGTACAGGTACTGAAGCAAAATTTTATTACCCGTACGGCATCACAACAGATGGCAGCAGCCTGTACGTTGCTGATTCCAGCAATCATACCATACGTAAAATAGTAATTTCGACCGGAGTTGTCAGTACATTGGCAGGAACTGCATTGTCATCAGGGTCAGCCGATGGTATCGGCGCTGCGGCAAGGTTTAATAATCCACGAGGAATTGCAACTGACGGTAACAGTCTTTATGTGGCTGATACATCAAATAATCTGATTCGAAAAATTGTAATATCTACCGGTGAAGTGAGTACAATAACGGGCTGTGCGGGAATTTCCGGTAACACTGACGGTTCGGGATCCCGATCATTATTTAATAAACCTGTTGGTATAGTGTATTATTATAAACAATTGTATGTATCCGATTCTGAAAACAATACGATACGGCATATAATTCAGTAAATTTTTTAAATAGAATCGAAAGTTATCTCCAGCCATCAGATAAACAGGACGGAATTATTTAAACCGTTCTGTTTATCTGTTAATATCTGAGAAAAAATATTTATATCATTATTACGGATATATGGTAGTTGTTTAAAATTCACATCCAGGTTTAACCGATATGCCGCTTCTATATGGTGTTGTTTTCTTCATTATGATCTGATAACGTGCGGTATTATGTCGCGTCAATGAAGTCGTTGACGTAATTATTGCGTAAAATAATACTTATACATAGATTAGTATTTGACTATTTATCAATAATTATATAAAATTAACCTATACGTGCTTTTAGTCATTCTTCCCGGGTAATAAACATATATAAAGATACCCGATTCTATATAATCTCATTTGAATAAATGCTGTTTATTCCGAGTAAGAGGGGTAAGAGAAAATGGCTGCCGAATATTACAAAAAAACTTTTTTGAAATTTTTAATCTTATTACTTTCTGTTATTATACCTCTCTCGGGCTGCGGGAAAGGTTCCGGCGGAACCTCTGCCAGGGGCGTTGTACCGGAATCTCCTGCCAATGTACAGGCGACCGACGGGGCCTATTCCGACCGTGTCACTGTAACATGGGACCAGGCTGCAGGGGCTGCATCGTACAGCGTTTACAGATCTGAGGGTTCGGCTTATATAAAAATTGCTGATGGAGTCACCTCTCTTGTATATGAAGATATGACCGTTTCAAGTACAAGGCCCTTCACCTATTATCTATACAGGGTAACCTCCGCAAACAGCGCCGGTGAAAGCGGGCTCGACTCTTCAATGACTGTAACGGACCAGGGGTATGCCGATCCGTGGAGCAGCGGAAGCAAGGCGCCGGCCAATCTCTCCGCGACTGACGGTACAATCGCCGGAAAAATTAAGGTATCGTGGGATGCAATTGCCGGTGTGTCATCGTACAGGCTTTACAAATCCGCAGCGGCTGACGGGACTTACACTCTGGCCAAGGACAATATTTCAGATAACTCATGCACCGTCAATTCCGTGGCCGGAACAGTTTTCTGGTTCAAGGTTTCTGCTGTTGATGCCTATGCTGAAAGCGCGAAGAGCCTCCCTGATGCGGGTCATTCGATGAGTTTGCCGCCTCCGCCCGGTTCAATAAGTGCATCGTCTGAATACTTTGACCATATACATGTTGTATGGAACGCTGCGACAGGAGAGGGTGCTGTTTCAGGTTACAAAATTTACGGAAGCGATACAGCGGACGGCACTTATGTTCTGCTGGATACTACAGGCGATCTGTATTTCAATGAACCGGTTTCAATCAAGGGAAAAGTCCGGTATTACAGGGTCGCCTCGATAAATGAGGCCGGTACCGGATCTCTGAGCGCTTATGTCTCGGGCCAGACCTGCGGTGTCAGGCCGCCGACGGATGTTACGGCTACACGCGGGACCTTTACTGACAGGGTGACGATAAACTGGCAGCAGTCCGAGGATGCTGAAGGATACAGGGTCTACAGGGCTGACAGCGCTAACGGTGTATTTACCCAGGTCGGATATGACCTCGGAAAAGTTTTAACCTTTGATGATACGACGGGTGATCATGGGCATCACTATTTCTACAGGGTTTCCGCTTTTTACTACGGAGGAGAGAGCGTACAGAGCGCCTATTCAGAGGGCTGGATCCTCGCGGCGCCTGACCAGGTCACCGGAGTTACCGCTTCGGATGGAACCGTTAGCGGGAGGATCGTAATTACATGGTCTGCTCCGTTAAACGAAGCGGCATCTTATAAAATATACAAATCAGCTTCCTCAACCGGAGACTATAGCCTTCTCGCAGAGGGGATAACCGCTTTGAATTATACCGACAGCAGTTCCGACCTGTCCGGAAACGGAATTCACCGTTATTACAAGGTAAGAGCGGTCAATGCCGCCGGCGAAGGAGCGCTGAGCGTTTGCGACGAAGGTAGTACAATGTCTGTTCCTTCGACTCCGCCCGGAGTATCCGCGAGCGGCGGTGATTTCACTGACAGGGTCAGGATTACATGGAGCGCTTCATCGGGGATTGTAACATCGTATACTCTGTACAGGTACAGTTCATCTGACTGTTCCGGAACTCCGTCGGTTGTATCCGGGATTACTTCGCTGATGTATGACGACAAGGTGGCGAACCATTCAACATATTACTACAGGGTCAGCGCGGTCAATGAAGCCGGAGAGAGCGCGGTCAGCGGAACTGTCCGGGGGTATACCGACGATGCTCCGATCCCTGACGTTCCTTTATCCGTTACAGCTTCACGGGGAGTAAATGTGGCATCTGTGCATCTCTCATGGGGTTCCGTAGCCAGGGCCTCCAGCTACAATATTTACAGGAGCAGTTCCTCGACCGGAACATATATAAAGATAAATACGGCCGACATTACATCGGCATATTACGACGATCCGGCTGCTGCCGGTGTTCACTGGTTCTATAAGGTTACGGCCCAGAACGCTACCGGAGAGAGCCCGCAAAGCATATATGCCGAGGGATGGGCAATGGCGCTGGCTGCTCAGGTGACCGGTCTTACATCGTCAGGCGGGACTAACGATCTGAATATAGCGATTTTGTGGACGGCCGTACCTGATGCTCTCCATTACCATATATACCGCTCGGCAACCGCCGGCGGTACATATTCGCTGATAGCGGATGACGTGACCGCTGCGGAATATACCGACTCATCCGGTCTGACAGCGGAAAACCACTGGTTCTACAGGGTGTCAGCCGTGAACCCTGCAGGCGAGGGTGAACCGAGCGCCGTTTATGAGAGCTGGCTGGTCGTTTCGGCTCCGTCAGGAGTTTCTGCTACCCAGGGTACACTGAATGATATGATCAGGATATCGTGGAACCCATCGGTCGGTGCGACGGGCTATAATATATACAGGTCGTCAACGGAAAACGGGACCTATACAAAAATAACATCCTCGCCGGCGACATCTTCGCCGTATGATGATCCAGATCTTCTCCTGCCGGGAAACTGCTGGTATAAGGTTACCGCGGTCAATGACGATGGAGAGAGTCCTTACAGCAGTTCTGTCGAGGGCTGGCCATATGATGACAGTTTCGTAATAGGGACTCCGGGCAATGTCAGCGCAAGCCAGGGATCTTTTGCCGAGAGGGTCACTGTTACATGGAATGCCGCATCGAATGCTGTATACTACAACGTATTCCGTTCAACATCGGCAGGGGGAACATACACAAAAATAAATACTTCTGCGGTTTCGGTGCTGACTTATAACGACAGCACGGTTGAATGTTCAACGCATTATTTCTACAGGGTATCGGCAGTTAACGGCTTCGGTACGGAATCCGGGCAGAGCTCATATTCTGAAGGATGGGCCACTCCTTCGTCTCTGGCAGCCCCGACTGGAGTTTCGGCAACAGACGGTTCTCTGCTTTCACGGATTGCCGTTACATGGGATGCCGTAAGCGGAGCAAGCGGCTATAATGTCTACAGGTGCTCCACCTCGGGTGGTACATATGCCAAAATCAATACCGTTGTTGTAACTTCCGCCTCCTATACGGATACAGGACTTTCCGCCGGAGTTCACTGGTTCTACAGGGTTTCTTCTGTAAGCAGCGGCTGCGGAACAGAAAGCCAGATGGGTACCTATAATGAAGGATACGCGATGACTGTTCCAGATATTCCTTCCGGGATCAGCGCAACAGACAAGAAAGACGCAGGATTTGAAACCGCTCCGCCGAGGTGTAACGCGACAAACGCGGAAAACGGAATAGACGGTGTTACCGTCAGGTGGAACGCGGTAAACAATGCGGCGTCATACAACGTATACAGGTCCGATCCAGCCTACGACGGAAGCGGCACCTACGGGAACTTTGTAAAAATAAACACTTCGCCGGTAACGGGGACATCGTTCCTTGACGATTACGGCGCATGGGACCGCAATCCTTCCACGTTCAGAAGGCTTATAAATGTATACCGTTATAAGGTAACAGCGGTTAACGAGGCGGGAGAAAGCGCACAGAGCGGCTATGACGAAGGGAGCGCGCAGATTACAACAGCCGAGTTCCTGAACTATATGTACGACATGCCGCTGCGTTACACTGCAGAGAGATTTGTATATGAGTATGGCGGTTACTGGATTATACCGCCAAGATACAAGTATATTGACACATCCGGAAATATTCTATCACTTTCAGGTTCAGAGGCCGATGCCCTGGTGCTGGGCGACGATATGGTTTCATGGTTTCTTACTGCTTATTACTATCTCGGTATTTTTTCCGGCGCGAAGAGCGATATCTATCTGAAAAATTATCATGAAAACTCATATTCGCAGGATTTTACAGATAATGATATAATGATATTTACCGACAGTATAAAAAATTACAACATAGTCCTTAACGGGCATATGAGATCCTATTTCACGGTAGGGGATTTCAACGGCTCGGGATGGAACTATTCAGTGAATTCAAATAAAGAAAAATACTGTGCTGACAGCCCATGTACCGAGGCAGAACTGAATGCAGCATCATATGTAACGCCGCCCTATATCGATTATGTCCATACTATAACAGTGGACAATGACTGCTTTGGATGGGTTATGCTGTATGCTTATACTCTGAAAGCCCAGACCAAGACAAGCAAGGCCTATGTATGGGTAAGCTACAGGGGGCAAAAACCGATAAGAATAGATAAGGTATCAGTGGATTCATATTATAATGAATATGGGTGCTATTAGTAAAATCAGTATTAATCTGTAATTGAAATAAGCCGGTGTGACGACCGGCTTATAGCGTATCTGCGGATTAAGGCAGGAGGTCCGGATGAAAAAATTTTTTAAGATCCTAGCGTTCCCGGTTGTTCTTGTATTGATCTACCTGATTTTTTTTATCTGCATAGAGTTCTTCTACATACTCGTCCCGTCTGAGGGTGTAAAGATCGATAAGACGGGTAATTTAAACTCCGCGATTCTTGTAATAGACGTTCAGAACATGCTTACTGCATCAGACGATCAGAAGAAAGCAAAGGAGCTTAAGGTCGATCTGTTTCTGGACAGTATAAACCTGACCCTTAATAAACTCGATAAACTTGAAGCCGTTTATATCAGGCAGGAGTTCCCGCGGAATTCATTCCTGTCATTTGCCCTTCCGACTTTTCCCGAAGAGGGGGAACCGGGAACAGAGATAAACAGGTCAGTATACAGGGACAATTCAAAGATCATAACAAAAATGAAAGGGGATGCTTTCACGAATCCGGAGCTGCAGCAGTATCTTGAGTCAAAAAAGGTCGGCACTCTGTATATAACGGGGCTTGCCGCTGAAGCCTGTGTCCAGAGCACAGTCCGCGGCGCTGCTGCGAGAGGATACAAGGTGTATGTAGTTAAAGAGGCTGTGATATCGATGCGCGGCGGAGAACCGGACCGGGAGAGGCTTGATAAATACAGACAGTATGGAGCGGATATTCTCTCGGTAAAAGATCTGAAGTAGAATAATAAAGCTCATCTATACCTGTTTAATTCCGATGAATATAGTGCACGGCAGTTCTGTCTGATAAGCGATCCTCCGCCGGGAGGATCTGCATATAGTATATTTTCAGTCCTGCAATATGGCATTTTACTGTTTGATTGGCATCAAGCCATTGCTAACCCTTCAACAGGATACAGGGTCAGGGCATAGTGATAATTTATGTTCGAAAAGTTAATTATGTTCTATAATAATATTTAACAGGACAGACTGCTGAGGCACTGGATGCCTCTCTGCGGCATTTTCAGTATTGAAACAATCATAAAATACTGAAGTATGGATTACTTAAATGATTATTCCGCCGGTAAACAGTTAAATCAGGGAACGATTTAATTATGTTGTTTTATTAATAAAAACCGATTATTATTAATGAACATGGTTCATACCGGTAAAAAACTGCGATGGATGTGAAATAGTGCCTGAAAAGAGACGTATAATTGCAAAACTTTTTCTGTTACTGATATTATTCTGCCGCACCGCGTATGCCGATGTTGTTGTCGAAAAACAGCATGACCGCGTACTTTTCGGGGATAAAATAGAATATTACGAAGACAGAACCGGTGTTGAATTTCCTGAGTTTCTAAAAATGAATCCTCAATGGAAGAGAGCCGAATTACAGAATATAAACTTCGGCGTAACAGATTCAGTTTACTGGCTGCGGTTCAATATTGATAACAGGACCGGGCGTGATCTCTATCTGACTTTCAATACAATAAACTTTGATTCAATTAAACTTTACAACATGAATGATGACGGCAGCTATATCGAAAAAACCGGCGGCAGCATCTATCCTTTCAGCCACAGGGAGATCTGGGACAAGGATATTTTTTTTATCATACCTGAACGATCCGGTATAAATACAGTTTATGCCCGTCTAAGTTCAAATTATGTAATCACAATTTTGCCGGAAGTAGTGGCGGACAATAAGGTTTACCAGAGGGCTCTCAAGGTATATATTCCGTATTTTATTAATTTTGGCATCCTGATCGCTCTGTTTTTATACAATCTGATCATCTATCTCTCCTCGAGAGAAAAGCTGTACAAAATTCTGATATCAATCATTTTCGGCTTCGCCCTGTATGACCTCGCCAATGACGGTATCGGGTTCATGTTCCTGTGGCCGGAATCCGTATATTTTGAAAATATTGCGATTCCGCTATCTCTCGGATTGGTGAGCATCGCTAATGCAATTTTCTTTCAGGTGGCGCTTGATACAAGGAAAAATCACCCGGTTATACATCAGATCTTCAACCTGTGGGGTTTAAACGGATTTCTGATCAGTGTTTTATGCTTCTTCCTCGGGAAAGGCATTATGGTGCGGATTATATATTTATTCATAATCCAGTCTTCTCTGTCAGCCATCGGCCCGATGGTTTATCTTGTTTTCTTCAAGAAGAACCGCACCGCCGCCTTCCTTTTTGCCGGATGGATAATGCTTGATATTGCAATATTTTTTGCAAGTGCCAGTGCATCCCCCTGGTTTATAAAACATTTCCCGTTTTTAAACGATACATTTACGCTTCTGAATGTTCTGAAGTTTTCCAGGGCATGGGTCGTAATAGTTTTCTCTCTGATAATAGCGGATAAAATAAACCTGATGAAAAGACAGCTTGAGATAAGCGAGGAGTCGTACAGGTCTATCTATAACGGAACAAACGAAGCCATTGTAATCGCCGATATTGAAACATTTGATATCGTAGACTGTAATGTGAAACTCTTGAGCATGCTGAACCTGAAGTATGAAGACATTATCGGCAAAACGCACTTCTTCATAAGCGGACTGATCGAAGGCTTTTCAGTAAAAAAGGCCCATGATCTGGCAATGGAGCTTAAAAAACGCGATTCGATAATTATTGAGAGGCATATACAGAGAACAACCGGCGAGTCTTTCTGGGGGGAGATTACTCTGACAAGGATAACGCTGAACGGTGTCCTGAGAATAATGGCAGTCATACGTGACATCAGCGAACGCAAAAAGTCAGAGGAAGAAAGGGTAAAGATGATGCAGCAGCTTGCTCAGACGCAGAGGATGGAGGCTGTGAGTTCTCTGTCCGGCGGACTCGCACACGATTTCAACAATATTCTTACCGGCATACTCGGCAGCAGCAGCATAGTGGAGAAAAAGCTGGAAGAGAACAATATTGACAGGGAACAGATAAAAAAATATATAACTATAATAAAAGAGTCGTCAATCAAGGCCGCTTCAACAGTCAGGCGACTGCTTACCCTGACAAGAAAAACCGAAATGAACTTTACTTCCGTAGATTTAAACGTTTCGCTGAAAAACGTAGTCGACATATGCTCCAACAGCTTTCCGAAGTCGGTTGAACTGCGGGTAAGGTATTACGATACGCCAGCGATAGTCAATGCAGACCTCAGCGGTCTTGAGCAGGTGCTTTTGAATCTTATGGTAAACGCGTCGCACGCTGTGACCGTAATGAGGGGCGCATCAGAGCCGGAGGGTGGAATAATATCCGCGAAGATCGACAGGCAGTATGCGGATGACGGATTCATGCGTTACAACATGGATGCGGAATTCGGCACATATTACTATTCTGTGTCTATACAGGACAACGGCTGCGGCATAGCCCCTGAAAACATAAACAAGATATTTGATCCGTTTTTCACAACTAAAGGTAATGTCGGCGGTAGCGGCCTTGGACTGTCGATGGTATATAATATAGTCAAGCAGCATAAAGGGCTTATTAAAGTATATTCCGAGAATGGGGAGGGGTGTACCTTTATAATTTTTATCCCTGAATATCTTGAAGGAAAACAGCCTGAAAGAGTCGGAGAAGAAAAAATAGTAAAAGGGAGAGGCCGCATTCTGGTAATTGATGATGAAGAATATATAATAACGATAGCCAGGGAGATACTCGAGGAGTGCGGTTATGAAGTGATAACTGCATCTGGAGGAAACGAGGGTGTAGATAAATTCAGACAAAACCCCTCTGCAGTAGATGCCGTGCTCCTTGATACGTCGATGCCCGGACTTTCAGGTCTTGATACCTTTAAGGCGATTAAAGAGATCAGTGGCGATGCTCTGGTGATAATGTCATCCGGTTTCGGCATGGATGAGCGCGCGCAGAAGGCGCTGGATTCCGGCGCTGACTTTTTCATACAGAAACCTTATACGAACATTCAGCTCTCCGGAATAATGCATCAGGTATTGAAGAGCCGCGGAAAACTGTAGGAGGGCCAGGAGGAATTATTGCCCGCTTTTTATTGAATATACCTGTTTTTATTATGAAATTATTTTTTAAACGGATTGCTTCACGGCGTTTATCCTGAATCTTGCGAAATGTCCGCAATGGCCGAGATCTGCTCATTTTGTGAACTGCTGCGGTTTTCATTATACAAGGATTGTAAAAAATACAGATAGAGTTTTTGTTGCAGATAAGCATTATACATGAGGTGAATGGTCGTTTATTTATTGACAAATCCTGAATCAGTTCAAAATATATAAAAAAATTTGGTTCAATCCGGCTATGTGCGCCCCTTCTTCTGAGTCTCTCGGCTGCCTGCCGGTACAGGATTTATAGGTTATCATGCATATCAGCCATAATAAAAATTCAGGGAGATTTTCATGAAGAGAAAAGCTTTTTCAACGATGACTGTAATTCTTATCAGTATAATGTTTTTTTCATGCAGTTCAATTCCGAAATCCGAGATAGAGAAGAAGTATACAAACAGCGAATCCAGATTTCTCGAAGTTGACGGATTAAGGATACATTACAGGATAGAGGGGAAAGGGCCGGTTATTGTGCTTCTTCACGGTATGCTTTCTTCTCTTCATACATGGGATGGATGGATGGACACGCTGACAAAAAATTATACCGTCATAAGAATGGATCTCCCCGGCTTCGGACTTACCGGCGCAGCGCCGGACAGGTTCCTGTACAATGCACAGCAGATGGAAAAGGTGCTGGATGATTTTTTTAATGAACTTAAACTTAAAAAGTTTTCTCTGGTCGGTAATTCTTTAGGGGGATATTTTTCATGGAGATATGCTGTTGTGCATCCTGAAAAAGTTGAAAAACTGATACTTATAGATTCAGTTGCGTATGATCAGGACGTTCCGCTCCCTATTACTCTGATGGCGATGCCGGTTGTAGGAACGATGACTACTGTGATTACTCCGAAATTCGTGATCGATCACTTCAGTGCACAGGTATACGGGGATAAAAACAAGGTAACCGACTCGCTGCAGGACCGTTATTACGAACTTCTTATGAGAGAGGGGAACAGGGTATCCGCGAAAAAAATATTAAGTGTAATGAAAGTCCAGGCGCAGAATCCCAGATTGAATGATGGTCTTTCTTCGCTGAACGGCCGGCTCCCCGTACTTGTGATGTGGGGAAGGCGTGATCCGTGGGTACCTGTATCATGTCTTGAAAGATGGAAAAAAGACCTCCCCGATGCGAAATATGTGATCTTTGAGAATGAAGGGCATACTCCGATGGAGGAGACCCCGGATAAAACCGTTGATGCGGCTGTTGCGTTTTTAAATCAGAACGGCAAGGCAAAGTAGATTATTTCTGTCCGGGATTCCGGTATAATTCATCTGGAGGGATAGAATAAGTTCAGTATGTTCAAGGTGTTTCCGTTTCCGGCAAGGGCTTGATTCATGGGTTTAAGGAAATCTTCACCGGCATATTTTATAATATTGTTCAACTCCATCGGATCGGTTTTATGATTATAAAGTTCCTTGCGGTAAGGTACAATGTTGGTCCGGAGTATATAGTGATAATTATCCTTAATAAGCGATACTCCTGAATTGAACTTCATAATTTCGCTGCTGTTAAGGGTTATGATGTCACGGTCTCTGTCAATATATGCCATCAGGTTTTTCCCGGTAAAATTCCTGTAGATCCGGGAAACCTGTTTGTCATCTCTCACTCCGAGCATGTTTATAACCGTAGGTGTGATGTCGGCGTTTGAAGTGTTGATTGCCGTGTTTGCCCGTAACTGTAACGAATTGATAAGTGAATTGATCCTCGGCGGAACATACATTATAAGAGGGATTGAAACAGTTTCGGAATTATATGTGTCGATATGACCGATGCTGTTGTGTTCCTTGAATGCCTCTCCATGATCACCAGTCATTATTACAACGGTGTTTTTCAACAGCCCCAGCTCTGATAAATTACGGAAGATTTTTTCAAGAAGCGCGTCCTGCCGCAGAACCGAGTTATCGTACCTGTCTATATATTTTCCACTCCACTTTATGTCCTTTTCCGGAACTTTATAAGGGTAATGCGTCGTATTGAACTGCATCACTCCGAAAAACGGTCTTTTTGCATTCTTTGCAATATGCCTGTTCAGCCATTCTACGGTCAGGCTGTCATCAATGCCGAAATCGTTAAATGACGGCAGGCCGCTGTTGTCCCTGTTCCAGAAATAATCCGGTCTCCCGAGAGAATAGTACCTGTCAAACCTGTACCAGTTCATGCTCTGTGACGAGATAAAAAATGTTTTATAGTTGATCATGCCGGCATACTCCCAGAGGAACGGGAAGGTTTCGAAATAAACTCCCGGCTGTTCAGGAGTGACCCCTGTCAGTATTGCAGGTATCGCAAGCATTGTTGTCGTCGAAACAGTAAAGTTTTTTTCAAAGACATATAGACTGTCGGGATTTGACCTGCTTAATGAACAGAGAAAGGGCGTAGTCTCCCGGCCGTATCCGTATATCTGCATGTTCTGAGCCCGCAGGCTCTCAAAGATAATCAGAAGTATGTTAAATTGAGGCTGCTTTTTTGTTTTATTCAGTACGGGAGAATTCTTTGCCGGAAGGCCGCTCCCGGTAAACTCATTTGACCTGTTCCAGTCGGCAAGGTGTCTGCTTAAATCAACCGTAAAATTTGAATCAACAATCATGCACTGGTCGCATCGGTCTATATTTATAGTCAGCGGGATCAGCGGAATAAGAATCAGTAAAATCAAAACCGGTAGTTTTAATTTTAGAGAAATTTTTTTTATTAATTCTTTTTCCGATATAAACATGAAATAGTAAAACAGAGAAAACAGAAAGGGAATAAATAAAAGAAAGTGCCACAGATGGATAGAATCTATGAACAGGGAAAATGTGCTTGAGGGTTCATTGCGTATATACATCAGGCTGTAGTAATTAGGAAAGATCCCGGTGGAATACTTAAAAGCATATGATGTCAATAAAACAAATGTATAATAAAAAGAGGCAGCAATTCCTGTAAGATATTTAAATACAGGCCTTGATCTGTTTCTTCTGATCAGTATTAAAGTGAAAATGTAAATAAGAAGAGAGAGGAGAATAGAAGTCAGATAAAAACGCTGCTGTGATTTTGAGTAATAGATTATATGCTGATATCTGAAAAAAATATCAGTGATGATATACAGTAACGGGAATAATAGTATTAAAGCTAATTCCAGGATCTTCTTCATCTGTTTTTCCTTATTCTCAAAAACCGTTCTCTTTAAAACTGGAAAAAATCACTATTCGCCGGCAACGGCCGGTTATTAACCATTCTTTATAAAACATAACAGGTTATAGGTTTTTTAAACAGAATGTACATTGTCTTTTAAAAGCTGTAATAGATCAACATAATTAAAATGTAGATTAATCCATTCAGATAATACCAGGAAAAAATATTAAAATCTGATGTCTTTATTTGTAAAACAGCGTCACAAAAAAGCCCGCACGGGTGAAAGATGGTTTCCGCAAAAATTTTATGAGTACTATAGCGGTTCACGAAATGAATAGACCTCTGTCATTGCGAACCCTTCGACAGGCTCAGGGTAAACGCCGTGAAGCAATCTGTTTTTTAAAAAATATAATTTCATAATAAAAAACAGGTATTTTTTACAAAAACAGACTGCCACGGCATTCCATGCCTCGCAGTGACATTAAATGTATTAATTAAACAGTTAACAGCTATAATTAAAGAGAAACAGCAGCTAGTTTGAATGTTCTACAACAGCAATTTCCCTGCCAGATTTTTTAGAAGAAATAAAATGAAAAAGAATTGATAAGTTTATTGATAGAGAATAAATTGATTAAGAAAGTTGCTTGATTTTACGAATATAATAGTGCATTATGTCTTTTTAGAAGCAGTGAAGATACGTTTATACTTTCTAAATCTAAATTATGGAGATGAGGAGGTTGGCCTATATGTTTTTTAACTCTAAGAAGAAACAACAGGAGAGATTAGAAAAACGGAAGGAGCCCAGAGTAAGATTTTATCAGGCGTCGTATTTTCTTCCTGTAAGCCAAACTGAAGAGTCGGGAACCTTTGAATGCTGGTTTAACAATATAAGCGAGGGGGGATTATCCTTCGAGACAAATCTGAGCAAGATGAAAGAGGGAGATGAAGTAAAGGTCCTCTACAAGATAGGAACAAAATACAGAAACGATAATCTTAAAATTCAGTTCGCAAGCCGCAGTCTGGATAAATACAAATACGGCTGCGCTTTTATCGATTCAGATGAGAACAGAAAGTCAATGATAGATGAGTATTTTAAAATGAAGTCCGAGATGTTCGATTTTCATTGAGAATCTCTATACCCTGTGCAATGAACACATTAAAACCGGAGATGTGTTCATTGCCTGTTTTACAGGCATACCTTCCGGCAGATTTCCGCAGCATAAAAAATCATCCGAAAAATCAGCATCAATTGTAACATATATATCCTTTGACTTACACAAGTATCTAAAATCCTTGACGTGTAAAAGGTTAAGCGGGTATTAATAACTGCATGGGGTTTTTGGAGAATTAAACCCCTTAATAACATGTAATAATAAAAAATTTGAAACTTAAAAAACGAGGGTAAAATGTTAAAACGGATAGGTCTTTTTCTTCTGACAAACTTTCTTGTAATCATCACAGTCAGTATTATTCTTAATATTGTACTGCCGATGCTCGGGATACGACCCACCGGAATTTACGGCCTGGCTGTAATGTGCGGAGTATTCGGAATGGTTGGTGCGTTTATCTCTCTTGCGATGAGCAGGTGGATGGCAAAAAAGGTTTATAATATTCAGATTATCGAGAGCAACGAACAGAACTATGAACTCAGGGAGATATACCAGATGGTCGCCCGTCTTGCAAAACAGGCCGGTCTTGATTCAATACCGGAAGTAGGTGTTTATCAGTCTGCCGAGCCGAATGCTTTTGCTACAGGTCCTACTAAAAACAGGTCTATCATAGCGTTCTCTACAGGGCTTCTCAACGCAATGAGTCGGGATGAGGTTGAAGCGGTTGCAGGACACGAGATGTCTCACATTGTGAATGGCGACATGGTGACCATGACTCTGCTGACCGGTATCGCGAACGCGCTGGTAATGTTCCTTTCGAGAATAATTGCGAGTGTTATTGACAATGCGATGAAGGGGGATGATGATGAAGGTGGGCTCGGTTTCTTTGCCTATATCATTGTTGTTAACCTCCTTGAAACGGTGTTCATGCTTCTTGCGACAATTCCTATAGCTGCGTTTTCACGATACAGGGAGTATAAGGCTGATGCAGGAGCGGCAAGGCTTACAACACCTGGTGCCATGGCTAATGCGCTTAAGGCTCTTGCCCGTGCCGTGGAGATCCCTACACCGAAAGATTCCTTTGCAATAGCAAAGATAAGCTCAAACAGAAGGGTTTCGCTCTGGTCAACTCATCCTTCGCTTGAAGACCGTATAGCAAGGCTGCAGAGCATGTAAAAGTTTTCTGTACTTCAAATCTATTAAATAAACATACCCCCTTCAGTATTTAATACAGGAGGGGGTTTTTTAATACATTTTAAAGCAGGACGATGGCCCTGTTTTCACCTGTGTTTTACAGATTGAACATGTATCCGATTTTGACTGAAGCTGATCCTGAAATTCTTTTTCTGGTAAAACTTTCGCCGCCGGCTGATACTTTATTGTTGTTCATCCTGTAGTGGACCGCCGCAAACGGATCAAGATAGACGCTTTCAGTTAATTTCCATACATAGCCTGCTCCTGCAGTGAGAATATTATCAGTCCAGCTGAAGGATGAGCCCGATGCCTCATGCTGAACTGAGCAGTTCCATGCTTCAGTACCTGTACCGATCCAGAATCCGGTAAAGTTTTTCGAAAAGAAATAATCAAAAATGACTGCTGTAACATTCATTTCATAGTTTCTGAATGATTTATCATACAGGCTTTCCGGCTGATACAGGTGAGCGGCGACAAGCCGTATTTTTACTTTTTCAACACCTCCCCATACCTGAAAAGAGTATCCGCTCTTCCCCTGGGAACCGCTTAAGACTGTAGGGAGCAGGTCCAGGGCGAATCCGGAGGCGCAGGCCCCTGATCTGTCGCTTGCAGTCTGGGTGTAACCGGGGGTAAGAATAAAACAGGTGAGTATTAATACTAATATTCGGAATTTCATATGCCACCTCATCTAAAAAGTAACCGTGATAAAACAGATAAATATCAGCCGGTCAATAATTTTTGATAATTTTTTGCTTCCAAAAAAAAATTACAGTGGGATAATGGCTTTTTCAAAGATAAATCAGGTTCCCGGGTAAATTATTATGAAACTGAAAGTTTATGAAATATTCTATTCAATTCAGGGTGAATCAACGACAGCCGGGTTTCCATCGCTTTTTATCAGGCTCTCGGGGTGCAATCTTAACTGTTCCTGGTGCGATACCGCAAAAGCCAGGGATGGGGGCAGAGAGATGGACATTGAAGATATAGTCGACGAGGTGAACCGCAACAGGCCCTTTCATCATGTTACGCTTACCGGGGGGGAACCTCTGATTCAGGACGGGGCTTTACATCTCCTGCAGAGACTCTCCGAAGAGGGGTACCGTTCACAGGTTGAAACAAACGGGACTATACCGTTCAGTACTCTCCCCGACAATGTAAGGATTATAGCGGACGTCAAGACTCCGTCAAGCGGAGAGGGTAACTCTTTCAACGAGGAGAATTTAAAATACCTCAGGAAAATTGATGAAATTAAATTTGTAATTTCCATTATGGAAGACTACGAATTCGCTAAAAAGTTTATCAGAGAAAAACTGAAAGGCGTGGAATCTGTAATAAATTTTTCTCCTGCCTCCGGCATGATGGAACCGTGGGTGCTGGCGAATCTTATTATCAGGGACAGGCTTGATGTGAGACTTAATCTGCAGCTGCATAAAATCGCGAATTTTTCATGAGCGCAGGGAACCGGAATTATAATGTAACATCCGGCTGCGGCCGGACACCTAAAGTATACAAATTTTATTGAGGTAGTAAAATGGATTATGTAGGACACGTAATAAGACCTCCATCCGAGGCGTACAGCATGATTATACAGGTGACAGTGGGGTGCTCTCACAACATGTGCACATTCTGCGGGGCATATAAGGACCTTGAACCGAAATTCTGGATCAAGGACTGGGAGACTGTAAAAAGGGATATAGACGAGGCTTCGAGCTACAGGTATGGTTTTACGAAGGCATTTCTCGCCGATGGAGACGTTCTTATTCTCCCGACGGAAGATATCCTGAAAATAATGAATTATATTAAAAAGAAAAATCCGTCAATAGAAGCGATAAATGTTTACGGCAATCTAAAAGCAATACTGCGCAAGACCCCTGAAGAACTCAGGGCGCTGAAGGAGGCCGGCCTTACCGTAATATATCAGGGAATAGAGAGCGGAAATAAGGAGATACTGCGTAAAATACGGAAGGGGGCTTTTCCCGACAGGATGAAGGAGGGAGCTGCGAAGGTTATCGATTCAGGTATAAAACTTTCACAGACTGTTCTTCTCGGAATCGGCGGCAGGGAGATGTCGCACGAACACGCAAGGGATACCGGGAAGCTGCTTGGCGAGATGTCACCCGACTTTGCATCTGCTCTGACGGTCATGATCCTGCCGAATACTCCGCTTTTTAAAGAGTACCAGGAGGGGAGATTTGTTCTGCCGGATAAATTCGGTCTTCTTGAGGAATTGAAAATTATCGTCAAGAATATGAATGTCCGCAGGAAATGCTATTTCACGTCCAACCACGCATCCAACTATCTTCCGATAAGGGCGAACCTTCCGGAGGAGCAGAGCGCGGTGCTTAAAATGATAGATAAGGTTATAAGCAGCAAGGATGAAAGAATTCTTAAACCGGAACATATGAGGGCGCTGTAATCAGGGAAAGTCCTGCCGGCAGAGGCCATGAGCAGCCGGCAGGGTGAATATTTGTCGATAATGTGATACCGAAAAAAATAAAGGGGATTTGTTATGGATGATACAATGGAAAAAGCTGTCAGGTATATCAGCGAAATGTTAAAAGAGACTCCCGGCGCCGATAAATTTAAATTAATTGAGGAAACCAGTAAAAAATTCAATCTGAATCCTCTTCAGACTGAATTTCTTACAAACAAGATAGTTTACGGCAGCTGACTGCATACGGCATAAATTTTTTTGTTTCTTAAAATACCGGTTTTAAACCAGTTCTGTAATTTATTGTTTTTAAAACCGGTCTTCCTGCTTAAACAATCCGGATATCTGCTGATTGATGATAGTACCTATGTACTGTCTGAAAATAAATTGGAACATTTTATGGCATTAATCGCTGCTGATACAGAGTTTAAACCTGTTCTGGCAACCTGTGGCTTCTGATTATGGTTTTCACTTCAGAGGGACGTTTTAAAAAAACGAGTGAGCAAACACTCGTTTTTTTAAAATTTTACCCTTTCCCCGGTTATTTTATTTACTTTATTCTGAAAAACGCTTATAAATAATCTGACAGTTGCCCGTTTTCAGAAGTTGTTATATCATCCGGAATAAAACAATTGACTTATTTTTTTATAGGTGATATTGGAGCGCCTGTACAGGGCGTTTTTAGATCCCATACTATAAGAAGGGGGACATCTTGATGAAAAAGATCACATTATCCGCATCTGCTTTAATCGTTTCGCTGCTATTATCAAACTGTTATAAAGACCTGCAGAATATTGTCAGTGACATCTCCGGCAGAACAACCGCTGAAACATCGGTATCAGGGGTATCCGGACAGATGATGGCCGGAACGGCAAAGGCTGATGTTACAGGACCTTCAGCCCTTGTGGTTTTCATGGGGATGGCCGATACATCACAGACAGGTAAAGGGATACAGGACAGGACTTATGCCAGGGCTTTTGTGTTTAAAAAGGGAGACCGCAAGATAGCCTATGTAACTGCTGATATATGCATGATTTTTCAGGGAGTCAAACAGGCAGTTGTGCGCCGGCTCAAATCTGAAGGATGGAGTGATGACAATATAATGCTGCAGGGCACCCATACCCATGCAACCCCGGCGGGAAGTTCACACTATCTGATGTACAATATAAGCACTATGGGTTATGTGAAGGAGAATTTTAACGTTCAGGTAGATGGGATCGTCAGGGCAATACGCAGCGCTGAAGCAGGTCTAAAACAGACACCGGTTACGATAAACCAGGATAACCTGTTCCAGTGCGGCTGGAACAGGTCTCCGCGAGCCTATATACGGAATCCCCGGAAGGAACTTGAGCATTACGGGTATGTTTCAGATCTGACCGATCTGGACCAGGAGGCGGGATTTACAAATCCTGAAAATCTTGATCCGGAGGAGCGTGAACACGGGGCTAATGGCCTGTCGACCGGTTATGTCGACGGTGTAGACTGGAACAATACAAACAAGAGAATGACTCTTCTCAAAATCGGGGATTACGCTATGGTCAACTGGTTTGCTCTGCACCCTACAACACTCGGAGCGCTGTTCCGTTATATATCAGGGGACAGCAAGGGTTATGCAGAGGCTCTATGGGAGAGAGTGTTCCCCGGAAAGGTGGGGGCATTCGCCCAGGCCAACTGCGGTGATGTTTCAGGTAACATAAAGTTTGGTCCCCCCAGTAAAACCGGTATATATGACTGGCGAAATACCAAAGATCTCGGACGCCGTCAGTTCGAGAAGGCCCTTCAGATATACAATAATGACAACAAGGGGGAGAAAACTCTTTCAGCAGTGATAGACTATCGGCATGCATTTGTAGATTTTTCGAATGTGGCCAGTACAGACAGTTCTGATGCATGGAAGACGGCGAAGGCGGCGATGGGCGGCCCGATGAGCGCGGGGAGTTCAGAAGATTCACGTTCACCGGTGCCCCTTTATTCCGAGGGGACCACGTACGATGATGTACAGATTGACGGGGATGCGGACACAATTGAGAAGATAATGTCAAAAATTGCTCCCGGGCTTTTTATTCTAATGTCACCTGACGTGATTGAAGCCATTACCGCCGAATACAGGCTGTCACAATATCCGAAAGCGATAATTATCCCTAACGGTAATCTTCTGATACCGGCCGAGGACGGTGATACGCATAAATCTATCAGGACTCCGGTTACGCCGGAAGTGCTTCCGGTTCAGCTTCTGAGGATAGGGGAGCTGATACTCTGTGCTATGCCGGTCGAAGTGACAACAATGGCTGGACGGCGCATTGAAAATACCATCAAAATGATTTTCAACGGCGACAGAGACGGTGACGGATGGGCCGATGAACAGGGGGTAATAAACTATGTTGTAGTTGCCCAGTGTTCAAATGCATATGCGGGATATCTCACCACTCGGGAGGAGTACCAGGAGCAGTATTATGAGGGTGCGTGCACCCAGTTTGGTCCCAACGAACTGAAGGCTTTTCAGCAGGAGATTGCGAAACTGGCCGTATCAATGAAAAACGGAACCGCTCCTGATAAGGCAAATGAACCTGTACCCCGTTACATGAACGGATCAGTAACAGCCGAGCTGTATCCGGGACGGCTGGAGTGGCCTGCTTATGATATAATGGTAACGGGAAAACCTCTTGGCGGAATTGCGAAGGGACCATATATTGAAAAAGATCCGGACGGGACGCGGTACCTGAAGCTGGAAATCTGGGGCGGATTCCCGAATCGCGACCTTATGACAGAAAAGTCATACATGACGGTTAAAACACCATCCAATCCGGATTACAGATTTGCTCCTGCAGAATATCTGTATACGGACGCAGCGTTTGAAACACGTTTCCAGTGGAATAAGGGGGTTGCGTCTCCCGACAGGGTCACTCTCTGGTTTGATCTTACTGACCAGCCCGTTACGGGGACATATGTGTTTACTTATACAACAAAGATCAAGCCGGCGCTTTACAGTTCAAAATATATATCGAAGAGATACAGTTTTAGAATTGAGGATGCGGGTAAAGAGAACTGCATCGTAGATGTAGGCGATTTGTAAAGAAGCTGTAAAAGGCTGGCTGTAACGCCAGCCTTTTTATGCTGTGAACAGGTTATATTCCGCTAAGAAAGCTCTGCTGCAAATGACTTAAGAGGAGTTCTCCCGCAAACTCCAGAGAGTCACTTTTTTTTGCTGCATTATTGTGTAAAAAATTGAATTTTCCTCTCCGAATGCTACTATTTAAAATAGTAAAAAAGCCATATTTTCATCTCTTCATCTGGGAGTTCATACATTTCCGGAAATATGATAGAGAAACACCGCTGAAAACGTCTATCGTGCTTACCGGAAATAATCTGATTTAAGGAGTATTCATTATGAGAAGATATCCATTTCAGCTATTTTTCATATTTTTTATCTGCTCCATTTCGCTTAATTTATATTCCGAAGAAAAAATGCGCATAGCGGTTTTAAGCCTTGAAGGAAAAAATGTTACCGATGTTACAGCAAGCGCTGTCACTGACATGGTAACTACGGAGATTGTGAATACAGGTGTATTTGTGATAATTGAGAGAAATCAGATGCAGAGTATTCTCAAAGAGCAGGGTTTACAGATGACAGGGTGCACGGATCAATCATGCGCAGTACAGATCGGAAAGCTGTTATCTGCTGAAAAGATACTGATGGGGTCTATAAGCAGGATTGAAAAGGAGTTTGTCATAAATGTTCGCCTGGTTGATGTAGAGAGGGGGATTGCTGAATTCGCGGCGATGGAAAAGGCAGAGACTGAATCGATGCTTTCCGGTTCTGCAAGAAGAATCGCACAAAAAATCGCTGGAGAGGTAGAGGAAAAAGTTCCGAAGAAAAAAGTTTTTTCAAAAAATGAATACTATATGAAAGGCATCATTCCCGGATGGGGCCAGATATACGCAGGTAGCAGCACAAAGGGATACATTTTTATGGGGAGTTTTCTAGCTGCCGGAGCATTAGCGCTATATGGAGTTATGGACTTCAATACTAAAAGAGATGATTATATGAATCTTCCTGATAGTTCGACTCAGTCCGAGTTTGATAAAAAAAATGACGCTAAAAACAAAGCCGGACTTTTTGCTTTCAGCATGGTAAGCATAACAGCTCTGATTTACGCCGCAAACTGGGTTGATCTTGTTTTTTTTACAAAGTTGCCGGATGCTGCATCGGCTGCTGATGTTGCATATGCCCGGGACATATTTATTAATACCGGTGTGACTATTTCTACGCTGTATGCCGGTGAAAACCAGTACAGAGTGGAAATAGGCAGGAGATTTTGATTTATTACTTGAATCTTTCGGAGGTACCCAATGAAAATAATAACATCATTTTCTATAATAATAGCCTTGTTTTTTATATGTCCCTTTTCAGGATGCGAATTTCTGGATGACAGGGGAAATCCGCATGATCCTATGAGCAATAATTATTCAGACGACATTCCCCCGTCTCCCGGAAATCATGGTACAATTACAGCAGGGAGCATAACAGCCAGTTCCCTTGTCCTGAGCTGGTCAGCCGGGACAGACAATAAAACTGCTGCACTTGATCTGCAGTATGCTGTATATAAATCAGCCAATAATAATATAAGTTCCGTAGATGATTGTGAAAATAACGGGACTCTGATAGACAATTATACCGCTAATATCACAACAAAGAATGTGACGGATCTTGCAGCGAATACTACATACTATTTTAATGTGGTCATTAAAGATTCAGCCGGGAACAAGGCTGTGTACAATACTAAATATCAGGCAACCTCGGCTATAATAGATTCCATAGCTCCGGTGCCGGGAGGCAGCGGCTCCATTTCAGCAGGAAGTGTTTCATACAATTCGCTGACTCTGAACTGGACAGCCGGAACTGACAATATAACGGCTGTTCTCGATTTGCAATATGCGGTATACCAATCAGTTTCAAATAACATCAGCACCGTAGCCGATTGTGAGGCTAATGGGACCTTAATACAGGATTATACCGCGAATCTTCTTGCAAAAAACGTTATATCCCTTTCCGGGAGTACACCATATTATTTCAACGTAGTAATCAAAGATTCAGCAGGGAACAAGGCTGTTTATACAACCAGACAGCAGACAACTGCGGCTGAACCTGATACAACAGCGCCGGTGCCGGGAGGCAGCGGCACGATTTCGGCAGGAAGTGTCTCCTATAATTCGCTTGTTTTAAGCTGGACAGCCGGAACTGACAATGTGACGATCCAGGGAGATCTGCAGTACGCGGTATATCAGACAACTTCAAGCAGTATAGGTACTATAGCCGAGTGGGAGGCCTCAACATTAATACAGAATTATACAGCGAACATCACAACAATTAATGTGACAGGTCTTACGGCGAGTACAACATACTATTTCAACGTGGTTATTAAAGATTCAGCGGGGAACAAGGCGTTATATACAAAAAAACAGCAGGCGACCACAGCAACCCCCGATACAACCTCACCGGTGGCGGGGAACAGCGGAACAATCACGGCCGGGAGCGTTTCGACAAATTCGCTTGTCTTAAGCTGGACAGCCGGATCTGATAATGTAACTGCCCAGGGTGATTTGCAGTATGCGGTATATCAATCAACTTCAAACAATATCGATACAGTAGCTAATTGTAAAGCTAATGGGACTTTGATACAGGCATACACGGCGAACCTGTTGACAAAGAGTGTAACGGGTCTCACTGCGAGTACACCGTATTATTTCAATGTATTGATTAAAGACGCTGCAGGGAATGAAGCCTGCTATGCTATGAAACAGCAAACGACTGCAACACCCGATACAACAGCACCGGTGCCGGGGAACAGCGGAACTATTACGACCGGCAGTGTGACCGTCAATTCACTTATTCTGAGCTGGACAGCCGGTACTGATAATGTGACTGCTTCTGCTTCTCTACAGTATGCAGTATATCAGTCAGCATCAAATAATCTCGGAACTGTGGCTAATTGTAAAGCAAATGGATCATTGATACAGGCTTATACCGTAAATCTTACATCAAAGACCGTAACAGGTCTTACGACACTGACAACATATTATTTCAATGTATTGATTAAAGATGCAGCTGGCAATGAGGCTGTTTATACAACCAAGGCACAGACTACAATAGGACTGCCGACGGTAACAACTGCAAGTATCAGCGGTATTCACGCAACTTCCGCCGCCGGCGGAGGCAACGTGACCAGCGACGGCGGAACAGCAGTAACGGCCCGCGGTATATGCTGGAACACAGGAGGGTCCCCGACAACCGGCAGTTCGAAAACATCGGATGGAACCGGAACCGGGAGCTTCACCAGCAGTATGACGTCTTTAACTCTTCATACGACTTACTATGTACGTGCTTATGCTACAAACAGCGTAGGTACGTCTTATGGGACTCAGGTAAGTTTTGAAGCCCACTATGCCCTTCGCGATGTTGGTCCTGCCGGGGGCTGGATTTTTTATGATAAGGGGAGTTATTCCGGAAGTCCAAGTTGGCGTTACCTTGAAGCTACTCCTACTGATCTTAGCACGGGAAGAGTCTGGGGAACAATGAGTACAAATCTTTCAGGTGCCGACGGTGTTGCAGTAGGTACCGGTTATCAGAATACTATGGATATTTTTAATAATGATCCGACAACTGACAATGCCGCCCGGACCTGCCTTGATTATTATAATGTATATAACACCATTACATGGAATGACTGGTTTCTCCCGTCGAAGGATGAACTGGGTCTTATGTTTACAAATCTTAAGGCATACGGCGTTGGAAATTTTGCTGATTCTTATTTCTGGAACTCTACCGAGGCTGATGCAAATAACGCGAACGGACAGTATATGTATGATACCGGATTGCAATACAGCGATACCAAATCAAACGCGAACTATGTACGAGGTGCACGGTGGTTCTGATCAGACGGTTTTTATAAATATCACCCGGTTCTGAATATAAGTGATATCCCGCATCAGAAAACCATAAAACATGGTTTTCTCTGCGGAATATCATTTGTTAGTCATAACCTGTAAAACTCCTGCCTCTTCCCGAATTTACTTATTATAAAACCGGCCTGTCTGCTTTGATGTTGACAGATCTTTTTCTTTTTATACAGTCTGGTTATAATCGTATTATCCGGCGGAATTATGAGTATTATAGAAAGTATCGCTGAAGGTTTTGCAATGGGAGCAGGCCTGATAATAGCAATCGGTGCGCAGAACGCGTTTGTTTTAAAACAGGGGATTAAGGGTGAACACAGGTCGGCGATTGCATGGATCTGCGCTTTAAGCGATGCGTTTTTAATCACTGCCGGAATTGCGGGGATGGGCTATGTCTTCAGCTCTCACCCGGTTATTACAAAGACTGTATCAATAGCCGGTGCATTTTATCTGGGATGGTTCTCTTTCAGCAGCTTTCGTTCGGCTGTTAAATCTGAACAGATGGAGATCAGTGAAGAACAGAATGATTCTCTAAGTCTCAAAAATGCGGTATTGACGACTCTTGCGCTGACTTACCTTAATCCTCATGTCTATATCGATACCGTTGTGATGCTTGGAGGGTTCGGAGCGGCAAGGCCTGCCGGGATAAGGCCGTTCTTCGGACTTGGCGCAGTATCGGCGTCTTTTCTCTGGTTCTTCTCTCTTGCATACAGCGGAAAAATTCTGGCTCCGCTTTTCAGAAAAAAAACCGCATGGAGAATTCTTGATACTATTATAGGATTCGTAATGCTGTATATCGCATTTAAACTGATGCTCTTCGGGATCGGGACTTAACCTGCGGATCCTACTCCCCTGTTTATGGGTTTTCTCATACCATCCGAAATCAATTCCAGGACGGACCTCTTTTCCGCTTCTGCCGAGCCTGTGATAATCTCCCCTCTGAATAGACCGATTTTTGTTGTACAACTTCAGAGAGTTATAAGACTGAAAATAATTAGCAGTAACCCCGGCTGTATTATGAAATTTATCCGGTAGATCAGGTAATGCTTTATCGTGTATTCTCTGGTTTTTACAAGGCCCCTTTGTCCGATTACCTTTATTATTGCTGTTTTCTCCGGATATGGAATTTAATTCAGTCCGGTTAAAATCCCGGAAAAAAGTTGACAGATATAATATGGTTTTGTACAAAACTAATAAATGGGCATCAGTGTCTAAAAACCGGTTGTATGACGGCAGGGGAAGAGCTAATGATAGAAATAAAAAACTATGGAGAAGTGACTCAGATAAAATTGAGTACGGAAAGTAACGGGAAGCCGCTATACTGGGTATCAGCCTATTTTGTCGACGGGCTGCTGATAGATACCGGAAGCGACAAGACATCGGATGAACTTATAGATTTTCTGAGGACCGTGAACCTGAAAAAAGCTGTTAATACGCATTATCATGAAGACCATATCGGCGGGAACAGAAAAATCATTGAACAGTTCGGAATTGATATATATGCACATAAAGATTCAGCTCCTCTGATCGCGGCTAAACCTTTTCTGTATCCGTATCAGGAGGTGGTTTTTGGCTATCCCGAGCCTGCTGATGTAAAAATTCTCTCCGGTACAATAAAAACTGATAACTGCGAATTCCGCATAATCGAAACACCGGGGCATTGTGATGGTCATGTAGTACTTATAGAGACGTCCGGCAGATGGTGTTTTTCCGGGGACATTTTTACAAGGGAAAAGATAAAGTTTATACGACCGGAGGAGAATATCGGGCAGCAGATTGAGTCAATGAATATGCTTATCTCAATGACGAACGAAAAAATGACGCTCTTTACCGCCACCGGAAGAGTAATTGAAAAGGGGAGAGATGCGCTGATTGAATGTGTAAATTATCTTACAGACCTGCATTCCAAGGTGAAGAGGCTGTCTAATAATGGAATGACGGCAGATCAGATTGTGACTGAACTCTTTGGTGGAGAGAATATTTTTTCACAGATGACAAACGGACAGTTCTCGTCGCTTAACCTTGTAAAGTCATTACTGGAAATATAATCAGTGAGAAACGTAAATAGAATTAACAGATATTATCCGGTATAATCAGACTTCCGATTGTACCGGTGATCCGTAACATATTATGCATCCTTTTTTGTAAAATTAAATGAATCGAGCAGCTGGATTCTTTTTATTAACGTATCAGTAAATTGTTCGTTATTCGGCAGCTTGTTCGTATCTTTTATAATCTTGAAGATGTTGTTCAGTTCGTTGCTGTTGGCCACTGAGGTTGACTGCAGCTGCTGCTGGAACTCTTCATCGGGAATTTTTTTTAAACTCAGCGGGATCAGCCTTCTTTCAATGAAAAAGTTATCGTAATCTTTAACCGAACGTACCTGTTTCTTCATTTTATTCAGCTCATTGATCAGGTAGTAGACAGTCCTCTCTTTATTCAGTACCTGGCTGTACAGCTTTGTATTGCGCATCTTCAATGTGATCAATATCACTGTGAGTGAAACGGTTTCCGGTTTAATAATGTCATAAGAGAGGAATATAAGGTATACGAAGTTGAACAGGAGATTCAGATCGCTCAATGACAGTGAAAATGATGAAGCCATCAGTATGCTGGAATATTTCAGTTCAGCTATCAGATTTTCGGAGTCATTGTTCCTGTTCAGAAGATCTGTTATTGATGTTTCGGCAGCAAGGTAACGGCAGTAAAGTTCAGAGGTAATACTGTCTGCCGGCAGATTATACTCAAGATCAATAAATTTTCGGAGATAGCTCCGTTCGCGCATGTTCTGTCCGAATACGGTTTTTACGGAATGTCCCAGCTGTTCCATGTCGATTCCGAGCACAAAAATTATCCCTTCAGCATCGAAGAAGTGTTTTATCTTCTCCAGTACCTGGATTGTGTAGTCGGGCCTGCAGCGGTCAAGTTCGTCGACAAAAAATATCAGAGGCCTGGTCTTCTGTCCGTTCTCCTTTTCGTTTTTCTGGAGCTCTTCAACCAGCTCTTTCAGATGTTCCCTGAACCTTTTTACCAGTTCTTTTGTTTCTGAATAACTTTTGATGTGGTCCTCAAGCACCGCCGAGGTAAAATCGGAAAAAGTATCCTCTGTCCCCTTTTCAATATTCATCGTGCTGTGTGAAGCGATCTTTACAGCAGCAGGGATCGTTTTTTTCAGTATATCTTTTCCGGTTCTCTTTATTTTTTTGAAAACTTTTCTTGCTTTTTCTGTTTCAAATCCATGTTTTTTCAGCTCGTCGATACCTGAATTAATCTCTCCGATAAAAGCGACAAGGGGGTTGTCCTGAAAATCGGTTTCCCATGCGTTAAAATAGATTACGGGAAATCCCTGGTTTAAAAGATACTGCCGGAACATGCGCATAAAAGTAGTTTTACCGGTACCCCATGCCGAATTGAGGCTTATTACAAAAGGTTCCTCAATATTGCCGAAAAGTTGTGTCAGAACTATCGCGATCTGTTCTCTGTTGAGTTTATCATGTAGAAACGGATTATCTCTGTCAATTTCCGGTTCGGCGATTTTAAGCTTCATTGTAGTGTGACCTCCAGCAGAATACAAAGCGATAATGATTTAAATGGAGATTATGGCGGACAATTTGTCAAGAATGATAATGTATTGTTTTACGTTTACAGCTGCGCGGCCGGTTCGGGGGGGAGCCCGAGACTTTTGAATATAGGACTTACTTTTTTTCTCAGTAACGGCAGCCTTTTCGCGAAGATGATTCCGGCTATTATGCAGATTATTCCTCCGGACAGTATTGCATCAGGAGCTCCTGCCGTGTCCGATATTATTCCGGCTGTGAGGCTCCCGGCGGGTGCGGCACCGGTCAGCGCCGTCACATAGAGGCTGATGACCCTTCCCCGTTTGTCCTCTTCGACAATGGTCTGAATTATCGTGTTGCACGATGCCAGTATGCAGACCATGCAGAAACCGACACATGCCAGCACTGCCAGTGAAAGTATGATAACTTTAGAAACGGAAAACATAACGAGACCGGCTCCGAATAAAACGAGGGAGTTGCCGATTATCCTGTCAAGGCCGAGTACGCTTTTCCTGACCGCGAGGAACAGTGTCCCTGACAGGGCTCCGAGTCCTGTTGCGCCCGCCAGATAACCATAGGTCTCGGGACCTCCCCCTAAAACAGTTCTGCTGAAAACGGGGAGCAGTACCGGGAATGCCGCTGCAACCATGCTTAAAAGGGCTGCGGTTAAAATTATATCCCTTATCGGCGTGAACCCGAGCATATATGTAAATCCCTCTTTAATGTCGGTAAACATGCCGCTTCTGCAGTGCCTTCTTTTTACATGGCGGATTTTCATCATCCCCTGCGCGGCTATCGCGGAGAGGAAACTGGCGCCGTTAATAATAAAACAGATCCCTTCACCTCCGTTTGCAACGATAATCCCGGCAACCGAGGGGCCTATCAGCCTTGAAGCGTTATTAAGGGCGGAGTTTAAAGCTATCGCGTTGCCGAGATACTCCCGGCTTCCCACCATGTCTATTACGAATGCCTGACGGGCTGTTATCTCAAAAGCGTTTATCGCACCGAGTATAAACGCCAACGTTATGATATGCCATACCTCCACACGGCCGCTTATGGTTAAAAATCCCAGCGTAAATGCCTGTAACATTGAAACTATCTGAACTGTCAGAATTATTCTGTGACGGCTCATTCTGTCTCCGATTACGCCGGCAAACGGAGAGAGTAAAAACACCGGTATCTGGCCGGCAAAGACAGCAAAGGCGAGCATAACCTCTGACCGGGTCAACCTGTATACAAGCCAGCCTGCCGCGATATTCTGCATCCATGTCCCTGTAAGGGACAGGATCTGGCCGTAGAAAAAGAGACGGTAGTTCCTGCACCGGAGAGACCTGAAAACGGAAAAGTCAGACATTTTTATAATGCTGTCCGGAGTTTTCATAAAAAGAAACCGTTTTTATCCTGCATCTGAAGCGGGCCAGTATCTGCTGAAGAATTTTATGAGCCGCGCGTTTAGTTCATCCGGCCTGTCGAGCATTATCCAGTGTGTTGCGTTCTGAATTTTTTCATAGCACCAGTCATTGTTTACGTATCTTCCGGTATTTATCATCTGTTTTTCTGTCAGGTATATGTCGTTGTCGCTCCATATCCCCAGCGTCGGCACGACTGACCTTAACGCCTTCCCGAATGCTACTTTGAAAATATTGGCCCTGTACCAGTTGATTCCGGAAGTAAGAGCCCTATCCCTTGAAAGATCGTATAGCCATCTTTCTGTTTCCGGATGGTTGCGGACTATCATCCGGAACAGGTGCCAGTCGAAGGATTTTAAATAAAGTTCCGATAACAGCGGAAACTGCAGCGAGAGGGTGTACCATCCGCATAACAGCTGGGATAACCTTCCGTATCTCAGGTAGGCGGCAGGGTTACCCATCGAAATTGTTGTAAAACAGCTCACCCGGTCCGCATGGTCATTAACGAACTGCCATGACGGCGGTACTCCCCAGTCATGAGCTACGAGAGCCGCTTTGGCTATTTTAAAATGGTCCAGAATTGTCAGCAGGTCGTCCGCGATGAGTCTGATTTTATAGTTCCCGGTCCCGGCGGGCATTCCTGAGAGGCCGAACCCGCGGTTATCAGGTGCTATAACCCTGTATCCTGCACCTGTCAGAGCAGGTATCTGGTTTCGCCATACAGCAGAGGAGTCGGGGAAGCCGTGTACCAGAAGCACCGGTTTCCCTTTCCCTGTATCAGTTACGTTGAGGATAACATCCCCCGATTTTATTTTTTTACCTGAATCACGGCTGAATCTGTTAATGTTCATCGGAATTACCTTCTGTTCTGATTATTAAATACTGCAAGCCGGACTGACAGTTCTGTCCGGCAAAAAGCGCGAAACCTGTCACCGTTATGCGGAGCGGTGGCAGGTTTCTGATAAGGCTATACAGGTATTTATCTGAAAAGGGTGTAAAGCACCTTGATCCAGTTATAGGGATTGTAGGTTCCAATATAGACCGACGGGATCTCCCTGTTCACCTTCAGCAGCTTATATACACCGATCATCGCAGACTGGGAGGAGTAGTCCACCATGTAGACAGTGGCATCGGGAATTTCAACATACTCGCCTATCAGCGCGAAATTTGTCGCTCCGTCAGGAACAACATCAGGCCTGTCGCCCTTTTTCCTCGGCATGAAATGACTGGTGACATACGGGAGGCAGTATGTGTTGCAGATGCTTGTTTTTAGAATCTCCGGCAGCTCTTTCATAAAACCGAAATGATAGCAGAGCTCGGTAATAATCTCTTCACCGTTACACTCGGTCATCTCCTTCTGTATATAGTTTCCCTTTTTGCTGCCGTTAAGTCCGTAGGCCAGAGAGACAAAAACGTCCTTAGGCTGGTTCTTATAGAAGGGCTGAAACGGTATATGAAGACCCAGTCCCCAGTTCGATTCACCGAAAGATATAATGTGCTGCTCACCCATCACCTTGGCGTTTGAAAACTTCATTATCAGATCGTATAAGGGGCCGGTGC
>CAYTNW010000005.1:0-202979 GCA_964439325.1 uncultured Leptospirales bacterium
CGGATTTGCAAAATTGTCGTTACTCATAAAAAATCCTCCGATTTTTTTGTTTTTTACCTGCAGTTCTCGGACAGGTTAGTCACACGAAGAAATATCCTGGCAGATCACCCGATGACCCGGCACGTGTTATGTCGTCGATACATTAACAAGGAGAAATTTCGTGACCAACAAGTTCGAAAAATGCAATTTCGTAAATCTATAACTAACATTTTTTTTATCAACTCAAATTTCTTTTTTTAGGCCAGATAATTGAAAAAAAAATAGCCATCACGACAGATTTTAAACAGAATTGTATTCAAAATTCTTACCTGGAGTCAGTATTTGCTCTGATTCGGGAATATATTGTTAAATTTAAATGAATTGACTTGAGTAATAATTGCAGCATAAAACCAGTAAAGAACAGTAAAGAAACAGGACTTATTTGAACATGAACGATATAAATAATTGGATGATTCTTCAATCTGATATGCCGGAGGAACGATCTGATGCATGATGAAATCCGGAGTGGTAATCTTGTCCGGTTCGGAGCCGGTACTTTTCTTCAGGGAAGAGACGGAGCAGAATATTTCATGGATTCCGCGATATGGGAAGGATACTGGAAACACTGGCAGGGGATGGAACTTCGCGGCAGATTACTTCCTGAATTAGATTATAACACAGGAAAAAACATAGTACTTCTTTGGCCGGATAAAAAGGAAGATAACTCCCCGTTTGTCGAGCTTTATTATAATGAACGTCTTGTGAAATATGTAATGTCAACACTGGGACATCTGGCAATAAATGTTAACGGTTTTATATTCAACTTCTCTCATCTTCTTAATGAATGTGAGATCATGACCGAGGAGGAATATTTCTATCGCCCGGCACTCGGGAAATTCAGTCCATCGCCGGACGGATTCTTTGATACATCAGATCCGGAAAAACCTTTTCTTGATAAATTCGGCCGTCAATTCATGAGAACAATTCATACAGCTCGTATAACAGGTAGAGAAACTGAAAAACTCGAAAAAATTCTCCGGAGAAAACTTAATGAGATATATGAAACTCCGGTTGATCCGGATAGACCTGAATACTATGCTGATTTTAATAAGTTCAGCAACAGCTGTACAACAATAATAAGAGATTCTTTAAGGGAGTGGGGCTTTCAGGGGATCAGGGGTATATTCCCGAGAGAACTTTTTATCAGTGCGGTCTGGGAGTTCTATAAAAAATCCGGACCAGCCGGGATGAAGCTTGATGTTTTCAGACGTGATCAGATTACTGTCGATGAAGCACCGGAAAGCAAGCTATCACCGGTGATAAATCCTGTAAACTATTTGAAAAACGTTATCCTGAAAAGGCGCGGTTTAGAAATATAATCTATCGCAGGACATCTCTTTTTTAACCTGAGCGGTAGAGTTAATCAAACTTTTGTTATGGTTCTTTTGAAAGATTATCAGTAAGAATTTATATTTGACGATATTGCCAGAAAAATGCTTACTGATTGAAATTGTAAAATGATTATCCGAGGTTCCATTATGTCTGAATATTTAGCCGGTATTGCAAAAACTGCCGGTATGGTTGCTGGTATAGTTATGCCGCTTTTTAATATCCCGCTTGTTTATAAGATTTGGAAAAGAAAATCGTCCTCCGATCTTTCTCTGGTCTGGACACTGGGAATATGGATCTCAATTATTGCTATGCTGCCTGCTACGCTGATTTCAACCGATCCTGTTTTCAGAATATTTGGTGTGACGAATTTTATACTATTTTCGGCTGTCGTATTCTCTGTTTTAAAGTTCAGATAATCACAGGGGTCAGAGCATTGTTTGAAATATAGGCTCTGACCCTCTAAGTCTTTAAAAATATATGATTTTATTTAAAGTGATATTTTTTTATTTCTGGAGTCCGGCTAATTGTCCAGATATAACTTCGGCGCTGTTTTTACCCCATCTCCAATGTACATAATACTCTATTGTCTGTCCCAAAAGAGTAATCCATATTTTTTAATTCTTTAATTATTTTAGGCAGCACTGTTTTTGTTTTAAGATGAGTTTCGTGAAAAAGTATTACTATAACTGATCCGTCTGCATGTTTTAGAAAGCTTCTGTATATTTGATACATTCTTTTCTGAAATTCATGATTGTTGATGTTTGCCATCGGACTCTCCCTGTACCAGTCGCCGCTGATCCAGTCTATTGAATAGCCCGAGTCGGAATATATTGATCACGTAATCATCAGACCCCGAGTTTTGATTTTGTTTCCGACTTTAGCACGTGTAAAATCTGGTGTCCTTGAATACCAGGGTGAGCCATAAGGGGGACGGATTAATATCATATGCAGCGCAGACCTTCCAGGAACTCTATTCAGTATATATTGGTTTTAATCGAGATACTGTTAGATCTGTCCGGGAGTCAAAGTTGCAATATTCCTGTTATTTGTCAGATCGGTGTGCGGAGATCACTCTGCGCATATAAAAAATGCTGCATACATATTTTCATTTGAAAGGGTATTAAGTATATCATATGTCCATTCTGTCGGACCATCAAATGTCAGATATGCGGTTTTGTCGGGGAGCGGATCATCCCTGTAAAAATCGGAAGGATATGCATCGTTCTTCAGAAAACCTTTATAAACTGTATCCCCTGTAATCTGAGTTATGCTGTATAGCAAAATCGTAAACACCAGCAATAATCTGATATTATCCATAATAAGCCTGCTATTTAGCGGAACTCGATCAGTCCCTTATTTTTTTTGGAATTTTAAATAATAAAAAGATAATATAATGGAATATTAGAAGGGTCAGAGCCCCTTCCTGCAGTGCTAGAAGTATTTTATGGGGTCAGAGCCCCCTTAACGATAAAACCGGTTATTTGTTCAAAAAAAGAAAATATTGGTAGATTTTAAACAGGCAGAATTTTTAAATAGTTCGACTCAAAGTTATCAGACTGTAATCTGTACGGAAAAAGACCGGTTCAGTGTTTGATAATAAAAAATATATAAAAAGTAAAACAGATTTGTTCATGTGATTTTGTGAACTGGTTCTCTCAACAGGCTGGCAGATCATATTTGGAACATTTATGATTTTACAGCAAAAATAATAACTCAAAATACTAAGAGAGGTTTACTATGGACCGTATTGTTGATTCTCGAGACCAGAAGTTTGTGTTGTTTGAACTTCTTAATGTTCAGGATCTTATCAAAACCGAGAAATTTGCAGAATTCGACCAGGAGATGTTTGAGATGACTCTGGATCTTACCAGAGAGATTTGTGAAGAACATATTCTTGGATGCTACCAGGAAGTTGACAGTGAGGGCGGAGCAAAATTTGATAAAGGCAAGGTAACAATCCCGCATCAGTATCATAATGTGCATAAGGTAATGAATGAGGCCGGTCTCTTCACAATGGGAGTAGAGCCGGAGTTCGGCGGGCAGGGGATGCCATATGTCGTATGTCTCGCATCATGGGAATACTATTCATTTCATATGGGATTTATGCTCTATCCGGAAGCTACTGCCGGGGCAGCCCATCTTATCGGAGTATGGGGGACTGAAAGACAGAAGAGACTTTATATGGACAAAATGTACGCGCAGGAGTGGGGCGGTACAATGTGTCTTACTGAAGCAGATGCAGGATCTGATGTCGGAGCGTTAAAAACAAAAGCAGTAAAACAGCCCGACGGAACATACAAAATCTCCGGAAATAAAATATTCATAACATCAGGCGAAAACGATCTTTATAAAAATATGGTACACCCTGTTCTTGCTAGGATAGAGGGCGACCCGGCGGGAACAAAAGGTATCTCCATTTTCATAGTTCCGAAATACAGAGTTAAAGATGACGGTACAATGGGAGAGTTTAACGATGTGCATTGTACAGGTATTGAGCACAAGATGGGACTCAAGGGGAGTGCTACATGCTCGATGAGTTTCGGTGATAACGGAGACTGTATCGGTGAGCTGCTCGGTGAAGAGAGACAGGGTATGAAGATCATGTTCCAGATGATGAACGAAGCGCGTCTTGGAATGGGTCTCCAGGGGTCGAGTACGTCGTCTGTATCTTACCTCCATGCCCTTGCTTATGCCAAAGAGCGTATACAGGGGAAGAATATCAAGGATTCAATGAATCCTGATGCGCCAAATGTTCCGATCATCCAGCATCCTGACGTCAGAAGAATGCTGATGTATATGAAATCACACGCTGAAGGCATAAGAGCTCTTGTTTATCTCTGCGGACTCTGCCTCGATAAAGCTCATGCAACTTCAGGAGAGGAAGTTGATAAATGGACCGGCATCATGGATTTTCTTATCCCGGTGTGTAAAGCCTACGGTACTGATATGGGATTCAGGGTTACCGAGCTCGGTATTCAGTGTTTCGGCGGTTACGGTTTCTGCAACGATTATCCGATGCACCAGTTTATGAGAGATATGAAGATCGCTTCTCTCTATGAAGGCACAAACGGAATTCAGGCACTTGACCTTGTGGGGAGAAAACTTGGCGCGAAAAAGGGCGCTGTGTTTATGAACTATCTAGGAGAGATGAATAAAACATACGATTCATACAAAAATGATCCCCGTCTTGCGGACATGTCAAAAGATGTTAAAGAGTATATCGATCTTATGGCTGCAATGGGGATGTATTTTGCAGCCTGCGGAAAAGAGGGCAAGTTTATGATCCCGATAGCAAACGCACAGCCGTTCCTCTATCTCGTCGGCTGCGTATCTCTTGCATGGCTGCACCTCTGGATGGCTGGAGTTGCCGAAGGTAAACTCCAGCAGATATACAAAGCCAAGGGTATAGCTGAAGACAAGAAGGCGCAGAAAGACCTTCCAAATGAAGACAAAGAGGCCGCTTTCTATCAGGGTAAGGTATTCGGAGCAGAATACTACATCAAGAACATACTCCCGGCCGCGAAGTCTTACGCAGAAGCGATTAAAAAGGAAGATCTTTCAATTATGAAAATCAATGATGCAAGTTTTGCCTGCGGAGAAAATCTGTAATAGTTTTCTGTCGATGATGATATCGGTTTTTAGAAGGGATTTAAAACCCTTCTAAAAACCGAGAAAAAAACCGTCATTCTGTTCGGCAAGACCGCGGAGAAATTTTACCGCGATCGTATCTGAATTGTTCCGGAACTCTTTTCCGATGCCTACTGTAAATATTTTTTTATCTGTGCTGTTCATTTTTTTTATGCTGGCAAGAAACTGATTTAATGTCATAATTTTTTTCTTCAGTACATCCGGCTCGCCGTCACTGAAAAGAATTATCCCCTCTGCGGTAGTGTAGCGTTTTGAAGTAAATACAAACTCCAGGGCCTGTTTTGTGGGAGTGTCATGATAAGGCTTCATGCAGGAAACTTTCTGATAAAAATAGTATTTATCATTTTCACTTACAAGCTGTTTCAGTTCACCCTCCATAAATCCGTATTTGTAACACGCCAGTGATTCGTTATCATAGGCGTCGTCTCTTCTCTCATAAGACAGGCAGGCTTTATCAGCCTCAGGCTTAATCGTAAAATTTTTACAGATGTTCGAATCGATGTTTTCTTTAAAACCGGGGAAGAATACTATGTCGATTTTATACTCCTGATCCATTGAGGCGATATACATTTTTATTGCGGCCTTAACCTGTGAGAGGCGGTCTTCGTGGTCGTCGTTATTGTCAGCAGACATACTCCCGGAAAGATCGACAAGCATAACAACGGATTTTGGAATCTTAAACGCCATTACTCCTTTTTCCCCCGGCATCGAGGTGAAATTAATTTTTATCTGTTTTATCGTTTCGACAGTGCTGCTGAGAGATGTAATGTTCTGCTTTATCAAGGAGGTGATTGAAACAATTTTTTCATACGCGGTATTTTTATCCGGTTTCTGTCGCTGAAGTTCCTCCCGTGTTTTAATCAGTTCCTCTTTTATGCTGATAAGTTCAGATGTTGTTACCATAAGTTCAGATTTTATGTCCTGACACGATTCGCTTTCAACACCGATCTTCTGGGAAAGGAGAACAACCATTATTACAAGAACCGCCCCAAGGGCTCCAGTCATAACATCAAGCATGGAGAGATTGAATATATTGAAATCCCTGTTGAATTTTCTCATTTATTTAATCTCCATCGTTTTCCTATTTTGGTGAAAGCCTGTTGATGAAGTTGTTTAGAACGTACCGCGCGCTGTTGTTGAGCGCTTCCTCCTCATGCTTCTGGACCAGATGGATAAGGAATACAAGTATTGAAGACTCAAAGAGGGCTACAATAGTTGTACCGAAAGCGAATCCGAGGGAAAGGGTAAGCTGCCTGAACTGGGCTATTTTATCGGTATTGGCGCCCATGAATTTTATAATATCGAGCTGACTGAGTGCGTCTGATATTCCGATCACCGTACCGATGAAGCCTAAAGTGGGAATAATCCAGATAATATACCGCAGGAATGAATAACGGAGCTCAAGTCTGTGAATATGTAGATCCAGCGCGCTGTTCAGAACGGAAATGGTGTCGCTGACGGAGTGTGATTTAAGATATTGTATGGAACAGATATTGATAAGGTCGGGAAGAAACGCATCGGCCCGGACTGTAATATTATTTACATTTGAACGTATCGCGTCAATTTCCATGTCGTTTGAGAGAACTGTATCCTGATCCTCAGGGAGGAACCCCGACATCTTCAGAAATACATTCTCCTCGTGACTGCTGAGCCACCTGACCCATATTTCACCAAGGCCTATGAAAAAAAACAGATTCTCAAGATTTTCCACAGTGAATGGATAATGACCGGCGCTCTGGTATCCCAGTACAAGTTCTCCTATCGGAGTATTACCGGCAAATACAGAGAAAACAGTGATTAAAAACATGCAGGATAATGTTGTGATTATCAGAGCCAGCAGGTTCCTTCTTGAATAATTCATACCTTCAAGCCTCCATTTTTTCTAACGTCGTGGTACGCATTTATCAAAGCCGTCATAAACATACCCTTCGTCACATGCGCATTTTTTACTGTTCTTAAGCCATATTTCGTTTTTTCCTCTGCATTTTTTTACGCAGACGAATTGATTTGGTCCGTCTTTCATTGAGGTCCTGTTCTCATCCTCACTGCATCCTGATACGCACGAGCCGTTTATATTTATCGTTTCACACGGTTCGCATCTATCTGTTTTATTATTGAGAGAATAACCTTTAATGCAGACGCAGGCATTTTTTTTAGCGTTCCATGTTTCTCCGATTCTGCAGACGCATTCGCCTTCGCTATTGATTACTCCTCTCCTGGCTGTGCATTTGTCTTTCCAGAGAGAGCGGGCTTCAGATTCCTGCTCGTTTCCTTTTTTCAGGGAAATTTTTTCTTCAGATAAACGTTTCTGTTCCCTGTCGAGCTGAATCTGTTTCTCTTTTATTTTTTTCTCTTCTTCCTCCCGTTCGGCTCCTTCGTAAGCTGTTTTGATGATCTCCCTTGCCTTGTCAAGGTCAGCCTGTTTCTGCCGGAGCTCCCGGTCCTTTTCATTAAGCTTCATCTGTGTCCGGTTCAGTTCGTCTTTTGCTCCGTCAAGCCGGAGTTTTACTTCGTCCAGAGAAGTCAGCGCGGTTTCAAGTTCACCCTTTGTGCTGGAGAGAGAGTTCTGCAGCTGGGATATTTCATTTTTTGTTGCACCAAGCTCATTCCGGATTCCGTTTAATTCATTTTCCGTATTGCTGAGTTTACTCCTTGTTTTTTCAAGATCACTTTCAGTCTTTGAAAGAAGCCCTCTTGTTTCACTGAGTCCACTTTGCAGGTCCTTGACTTCATCTTTAAGATATGTGTTCTGGCTAATTGCCTGCTGTCTTTTCCCGTAGAGATGCTCACCGTGGGAAAAACTGTAGGTTACAGCTATTCCCCATTGGAATTCTTTCTTTACACGGTCGTTAAGTTTTAAAGCAGGTGCGCCGTATACAGTAAAAAGAACAGGATAATTATCAAGAGGCATAGTGATACCAACCGGGATACGGGCAATATATTCCGTCTCCTTTCCGGTATATGATGCCATGAATCCAGTTCCTGCGGTCAGGTACAGATTCCATGTCGCAGCATGAAACATTCCAAAGGGCTGATAAAGCAGATCCACCCCGACGAGCGGGTCAGAGTCGATACTCAAGCCTGTTATAGCCTGCATCCCGATCTTGTTGGTGAACCAGTATCTTATTATAAAACCGCTGGGTATACCGAAAAGTCCGCCGACATCAAGTCCGGTTTTATCAGATGAATAAGATGGGATCGGTATGCTGCGATCATAGGCATTATCAGATTCAGCAGAGCGGAGGATTGTTGTACATAATAATAACAGAAGTACTGCAATTGCCGGAAGATGTTTTTGTTTCATAAATACTATCCTTAATCAACAGTAAATTATAATGGAAAAGCAGGTGGTTGTAAACAAACGGTTCATTTATACTGCATACTTCTTTATGAAATAGAATCAAAAAATGATTTGTTTTCCATGAAAATCAGATATGACAAAACGAATTTAATTGAAAAGTGAAACTTTGTCAAAAAATATTTTTAGACAGCAGTGAATAAATCAGTTTGTGCTGTGATGTACGAAAGTATATACTGATCCCTGTAAATTGAAGATATTGATCATTTGATGGTTTAAGATTGACAAAATAGTCTTATTTTTTCATACTCAGGCTGATTTAAATCGAGGTGGATATGAAAAAACTGATTTCAATAATCACAATACTGTTCTTTATTACGGCCTGCGGCGGAAAGAGTGAAAAGAGAATAATGGTGGGTCTTGTGAATTTCATTTCGGGAACAGTTTATATAATATCGGCGGATGGGAAGGAAACTCCGGCTGTTATCGGTTTACCGGTTGACCGCGGCATGAAGATCCGTACGAAGGGGATCAGGTCGCTCTGCGAAATTTATATAAATGAAAATGTCATCAAACTTTTCGGCGATACAGAGGTTTCTATAGATGCTCTGACCCGGGATAAAAAAACTGATATAGAAAAAACATATCTTACGTTGAAAGCGGGGAGAGGATTTTTTAAAGTAAAAAACAGGCTGATGAAAAGTCAGGACTTCTCAGTCAGTACCAAAAACTGTACGGCAGCGGTTCGGGGCACGGAATTTTTCGCGACACATATGGGTAAATCGGACAGTATCGCATGTCTCGACGGCAAAGTTCAGGTTAAATCTGAAAAACATAACAGTTCAGTGGAGATAAAGGCAAAAGAACGGGCTGTGGCGTCTGAAAAAAATGAACCGGTTAAAAGTAAAATAGAAGATAAATATATTGAAGTTATTGAAAAAGATGCGAAAGTAGAACCAGTTACTGAAGAAAACAACAAGACTTTTGAAAAAATAAATTCAGGTGATCAATCAACTCTGTCTGTGATAAGGAAAAAGCTGAAAGAGCTTAGAACTCCTAAAGAAGTCAAAGAGATTGAGAAAGATGAGGATCATGAAGGTTACCGGGTGAATCTTTTCAATTTCAGGATAAAATGATAACAGCATAATTTGAAAAAACATTTCATATAATAATTGTTTTTTCATTTCGAATTAGGTATTTCTGCTTATTGACATGGCCTGGATTAATTTTATAATGCACAAACCCGCAGGCTTTCTGTTTATCGATTTCCTGCGGGGAGATGTATGCTGATCTGGGCCATACTCTCCATTTATAATTCTCCAGGCTTCAGTTTTCATATTAGACTGTGGTTGTTTCTATAGTTACTGGTCTGGAAAATGGACATCGGACCTTTTTTGCATTTTCATCTATGTTTTCAGGAGGAAGTAAAAAAAGTCCAGGAGAGTCTGTATGGAAATACGTCAAAATGGATTGTCAATCTATAGTCCCATATGGCGCAATTTAAAGGGAATTTTTTCTATATGCCTTGTTCTGATAACCTTTCAGCTTTTTTTATCATGTTCAGATAGCTCGTCTTCAGTTAAAAACAGCAATAATGAGCCTTTTGCTTCCAGCATAACACAGTTTGGTATTACATGGACGTTCGATAAAAAGTATAACACCGGTCAGTTTGTCAATGGTGATTACTGGGTAATAGGACCTGTCAGTATAATCGGCATCAGTCCGAATTCTGTAACAGTTGACGGAAGAACTATTAACGGTTCAATGCTTAATCCTTCACCCCTTACCGAAGAGAGCGCGACTATTCCTGATGTGTACTACTATAATCAGGGCTATGACAGCGGATGCGAATTCGTGGTTTATAACAGCAGCCGGAATGTGGCGTTAAACATATCCTCTGAGACTCCGCTTGTTCTGCCGGGGGGATCATCCCTGATATCTGTAATAAGCAGGACAACGGACGAAATAAACTCTGACGCTGATAACAAAACAATGATCAGAACAGCCGCTGTACTTACTGTTCTCTCAGGGAAACCCGCGGACGGCAGTTTCAGACCGCCATATACCGGAACAGACAAAAGCACAAAATATAACATCGGCACAATTTTTGGTACCGGCGGAACAATCGGTTTTCTTAAGAAGCTGGCACCTGTGGCAAACACCCCTTCGCTTTCAGAGGTGGAACGATTATTTGAAAGGCCGTGGATAGACCATGCTGTTGAATCGTGGACCAACAGGACATTTCATCCCCTGGAAAATATGAAGGAGTATCATCGTGAATTCGCCAACGATGTCGGTATAGGTGCTCTGATGCTGCATCTGAATTTTACCGATGAGGAAAAGAAAACTCTTCTGATCCGGTATATCCAGCTTGGAATTGACTTTTATGAAATTTACAAACTGGGCTATCCGAGGTATCCAGGCGAGAGCGCTGCCGGCGCCGCAAGAAAATGGCCGATCATTTTTGCCGGGATTATGCTGAAAGATGCAGATATGCAGGGTGTGGGGGTCAAGTCCGGTTACTATATTTATTCCTTTAACTATCCGGCCTATGGCCCGGGTAATGCGCCGGCAGACTACGGATGGTTCGGCGAGGATTCACAGATATTCCATGTTACACAGGAGGATATAAGCAGGACGAACAGCGCGTCATGGAAGCCTGATTATCGAACAGCCGCTCCTGAAAGATATCAGGTGTCGGATATAGGGATGCCGGAGTGGGGAATTCACCATGCGGCTGATCCCTTTCAGAGCGACCGTTCATGGGGGGCTACTTACAGACAGTGCTGTTCTTTATATGCATGGATCGGATACCTGCTGGCAGCGCGTATTATGGATGAGGATTGCGGGACATTAACTTTATGGAACAATCCGGACCTGTTCAATTATGCTGACAGATATATGGCAATCAGCGCCGACAGCAGTTTAAATCCGGCATGGCGTACATCTTTAGCAGATCCGCTTTGGGGCACAACTACTGTTGATGATATATGGGGAACTGATCCGGGATGGCGTTACTTCTCCTATTTCACTTCACATATGTGGGATGAGTATAGAGATGATTTTTAAAACAGATAAGCAGGTTTCTTTATATCCGGATCAGGGGAGTCATATTAAATTGAATCCGGATTTTTTATTTTGAAAAACTACGAACTGGAAAAGACATATGTCTTTCATGAAATTACACGTTCCGGATTACAAAAAAGCAAGTATTGCTTTCTATTCAGAAGATAACTATAAGGAGAAATATATAAAAAGATCAGTGAAAAAATTATATCTCACAGCCTGTTTAGGTATATTGACAATGATATGCAGATGCAGCAGTTCCGAAGGTGAGATGGGGAATATCAATATATCCGATAACGGTTATATTAGTTCCACACCGTCCTTTGAGGACGATTTTACTGCATTGAACACATCGGTATGGCAGGTGGCAATCTGGCAGGAGGAGAGTCTTACATCGCCTTCAAGATGTTATGTGGATAATGGTATACTTAAACTGGTATTCAGGTATGAACCGTCATCTTCGCCTCAATATCTCGGGGCTGCTCTGCAGACGTACGATACATTTCTTTACGGCCGGTGGGAGGCAAGATTGAAACCTTCGTCAGCAGCTGGAGTACTCAACTCAATGTTTACGATCGACTGGGACAATATGTCAACTGCGACAAGCGCTGATGGTACAAAGCAGGAAATTGATATTGAATTTCTGACCAAGTCTTTCGGAGCAGGCTCGGGCCGGGTCCACTATGCCCTGCACGATCAGGATCATAAAAATGCAGCAGCAACCAATCCTGATATCCTGCTCGGTTTTAATCCATCTGATGATTTTCATGTCTACGGATTTGAAATTACACCACAACATGTGCAGTGGATAGTAGATGGCTCTGTAATGTATACATACACATACAGCGGAAATCCTGTTGCAATAAATTCTCAATATCAACTGAAATTCAATACCTATACATCAGTCAATTGGGTTGGAGGCCCCCCTGCAGCGAATTCCGACTGTATCTACCAGATTGATTGGGTGAGATTTTATCCATATGTGAGTAACAGATAATTTTTTACCGATTTCATTTAAAAATAAATCCCCATAGAGCAGCTATACTTTTGTTTTGAAAGTGATGATCTCTAATAGTAGAGTATTTTTTTGTTATCCATTTGTCAAAAAGAGTTGACTTCAGTTTTAAAAATTAGTATAACCGGGCTGTTTTTCTGGATAATCTCTTATTATGAATAGATGGTTTCGAAACTAAGAGCTGTTTTGATATATACAGGCGGAGTCGGATTGTGATTTTGATGAAAGTTAAAAAGTTTTGTCATTCTTTTTTTATTCCGCTTATTATTTGTTCCATGCATCTGTCAACTGCCTGTGATTCCGGAAACAGCGGAAGTAATGAAACAAAACCACTCACTATCATTTCAACTGATCCGTCTCCCAATGCCGTAAATGTAGCGGTCAATTCTATAATATCAGTCACATTCAGCGAAGCTGTAGATCCTTCCACTATAGATATCGATAGTTTTATTATTTCTTCAGGTGCTTATGCTGACGGAACCGTATCGATCAGCTCTGATAATAAAACTGCAATTTTTACGCCGGCTGCGGATTTGTCGTATAACAGTGAGTATATTGTAACATTAAAATCCACAATATCCGGCCTGTCAGGGAACAGTATTGAAGATGATTATGACTATATTTTTACTACCGGGACCGGGGCAGATCTTATCAGGCCGGAAGTCAGCGTCAATCCGGGCAATGATGCAGCAGGTATATCTGTTGCCGGCGACATTATACTGACTTTCAGCAAGGCCATGAATTCATCAACAATCAATGGAGCAAATATAAAACTGTTAAAAGGAAATGCCGAAGTTGCAATAGGTATAAGTTATAATGCGGATACGTATACTGCTGTTATAAATCCGGCAGATGAACTTGAGTATTCGACTGTTTATACAGTGAAGGTCTATAACGGCGCAGCTGATGTTTCGGGCATCGCTCTGGCTGCGGATTTTACATCGGCTTTTAATACAGAGACTTATACCGCGCCGGCTGAAGATACAGCTAAACTGGTTTTTGTGGGAGATATCAATCTTGGAGCACTTGTCAGAGATTCGGTAGAGAAGAACGGCGGGGGTGATTATAGTTTCCCCTTTGCCCCGGTTGGGTCATATCTCAGTAATTTTGATCTTGCTGTCGGTAATCTTGAAAGCATTATCTCCGATAAAGGTTCTGCGATAAAAATTGTCACAGGAGTGGCCTTCAGGGCTGAACCCGCCGCTTTAAGCGGACTGATCAGCGCCGGATTTGATATTGTTAATGTCGCGAACAACCATGCCGGTGATTATGGCGAAGAGGGAATGGTTGATTCTTTCAGAAGACTTAAGGCATCAGGTATTGATTATATTGGGGGGGGAGATGACTATGCTGCGGCCCACAAACCGGTAATAAAAGAAATAAAGGGTATGAAGATCGCTCTCCTCGGATATACAAACGTTCAGATGTACATGGATTCCTGGTACGCCGGACAGGTTCCTGTCAGCAGATGGATAGCGACTGATTCGAGGCCTGGAGTAGCGTGGGCTCATGACACAAGATTTAAAACCTTTGGTGACATAGCGTCAATGGCCGCTGATATCAAGGCCGCAAGAGCGGTTTCCGATGTTGTGGTAATAATGGTCCATTTTGGTATGGAGTATACATCTGAGCCGACTCAGGAGCAGAGGGATCTGGCTCATGCGGCAATTGATGCAGGAGCATCAATGGTGATAGGCCATCATCCGCACGTATGCCAGCCGGTTGAGGAGTACAATGGCGGATTCATTGCCTATTCTCTCGGGAACTTCGTGTTTGACCAGACTGCAGCCGGAACTACAACAGGTATGGTTGTAGAAGCCTCCTTCGTTAAGGGGAAAATGACCGGTGTACACACTAGAACTTCAAGGATCAACCAGTACTGCCAGGTTTCACTTGTTGAGTAGTAATCGTTTCGTACGGGAATACTGACAGAATGAGCATGAACCGGAGAAAAAGGCCGTCTTGATCATTCTGAATTTTTTTCAATATCTCTCATAACGATCTGTATCGTATGCCTGGTTTTTTCTTCAAGAAGGATCTCCTTGCTGACTGTAACCCTCTCGATCGTTTCATCATCGTAGTGTCTGATTGTAACAAGTTCAATATTTTTATTGTAGCGTATAACATAATCTTTTTCCAGCGACCTGATCAGTTCAGGGATTTTTCTCTCGTCCCAGTCGGCGCATATGGAAAAACTGAGGGCTGTATTCTGCATTACATTTATTCTTACCCGGTGCTTCGACAGTTCATGGAAAATATCTCCGAGGTTCTGTTCGGCGATAAATGAAAAATCACGTGCCGAGACAGTGATCAGCACCTGGTTCATCTTGAAGATGAAAGAGGGAACCTGCAGCTCTGCTTTATCATTCTGTATGATCGTTCCCCTCTCTTTCGGGTGAAGAAAGGACTTTACCCACAGCGGAATTTTTTTATTCTGCAGCGGCTTGATGGTCTTCGGATGTATAACACTTGCTCCGTAATATGCAAGCTCTATAGCGTCATGGTATGAAAGGTTATCGAGCTTTATAGTATTTGAAAAATATTTCGGATCTGCGTTAAGAACGCCCGGTACATCCTTCCAGATGACTACATCTTCAGCATCCATGCTGTAGCCTATGATCGCGGCGGAAAAGTCTGAGCCCTCTCTGCCAAGCGTAGTGGTAATGTTCTCCGCTGTTGAACCGATGAAACCCTGTGTTACGTAAATTCTCTCTCTGTGAAATTCCATCGAACCGCTGACCAGTTCAACGGTTTTGTCCCAGTCAATTTTTGCGTCCCTGTAGGTGTTGTCCGTTTTTATGATAGACCTCGCGTCAATCCATTTGTTATGTATTCCGGCCGAATTGAGGTAGGTGCTGAGGATTTTGGAGGAGATAATCTCTCCAATAGAAACGATCTGGTCATACTCGTAGTCGTAGTTTTCAGAATTAGGAAGCTGCAGCCTGGTTCTCAAAAGTGAAAAAATATTTTCAAGCTCATTGAATATTTCATGTTTTTCATCCGGGAAAAGGGTGTATGCAATGCTTATGTGATATTCTTTTATATTGCAGAACTCTTCTTCTATTTTACCCGTGTTGTAATAATAGGCATGAAGCAGTCTTTCAAGTGCATTTGTTATTTTACCCATGGCGGAGACTACTACCGCTATTTTTTCTCCGCTGTACAGGCTGAGTACGCTGGCTACATTTCTGACGGAATCCGCATCCTTTACCGAAGCGCCGCCGAATTTAAATACTTTCATAATGGTTCTCATCTTCACTTTTCAATATATTAATATGCAAGCACTTTCATTTAAAACCTGTTTTAAAAAAATGAACAGGTCAGATTGATGTGCTTTTTAGTATCTCTTCAAGCCTGAAGATTTCAGTATTCACATTAAGCGAAACTTCAGTAAGCTTATGGCTCATTGCATTGAGGTCGGAATAAAAACCCTCGATATTTTTTATCATCGTCTGATATGTGCTTATTTCAACACTGTTCTTTTCTGTAAGCTCGCCGATCATCCGTGTATAATTAACTGACAGGTCGAAGAATCCCATAAGCTCCTGAAGATTCTGTCCGAGGTTGTTGATCATGCTTCTCAGGGAGTTGAGAAAATTAGTGTTATCCTTCATGATGACGATTATCTCTTTAAGTATATCCGCCGTTTCGAATACCTGGTCTGATGTTTCGATTATTCTTTTTACGGACATGTTGATGATATCACTGATCTCTTTTGCCGAGCGTATGCTGCCGTCGGCGAGTTTTGAAATTTCGTCTGCAACAACGGCAAAGCCGCGTCCATGCTCCCCGGCCCTGGCCGACTCAATTGAAGCGTTAAGAGACAGCAGCGCTGTTTTGTCGGCGATTTCATTTATCGTCCCCGATATTTCAGCAATCCTGGAAGATTCGTCCTTAAGGGCTGTGATAGTAGTCGAGGCATTATCAAGTTTACTCTGGCATTTATTCGCAAGTACGCTGATCTCTGTTGAGTCTTTCTGTACGGTATCGCTGGATGAAATTGTTTCCTGAAACTCCTGCTTGAGTTTCTCGATAAGGAGTTTCCCCTTGCGGTTGAAGTCCTGCTGCCCGGTTGTGTGTGTCTTAATCAGAGCAAATGAATCAATTACGTTAGTCGAGGATGCCATGGTTTTTTCAAACACAGGGGATTGTTCATCTATCGCAGAGTCTATCTCCCCCGTAAATTTACTGAGGTAATCGGTTGTTTCCGTAACGTTTTCTATCAGGACCTTTGCCTTTGTCATGATTTCAGTAATTCTGTTTTTCTCCCTCTCAATCTCTTCCCTGTTTTGTTTGAGCTCATTCGATTTCTTCCAGTTTGAGTACCTCATCCTGTCGAGTACATACACAAAAACAAAGCTGAACACAACGACGGAAATAAAATCGTTCAGCGTATATTTCTGTCTCGGTGTTGCAAACTGCATCCCTGCGGAAAATCCGACAATGAAAAACGCGCTTACGGACAGGAAGGTCATCATCCAGAGGATTGATTTATATATCGGAGCTACTATAATCAGGATCAGAACAAAAAAGTATCCCGCTACGTAGACCGGATCTCCACCCGTGATCCCTGTTATCAATCCGGTTGAAACCTCCAGATATATACCGAGCACCACAAGCAGGTACATGCTTCTGCTTTTAAAGAACGGAATAAACTGAATAACAAGGGTGATGAAAGATATAACCGATAAACCGTAACGCAGATATATAAGGGCGGGTTTGCCGGGATTTATAACACTGTCTGTCGTTATATAACCGATCCATACGAACATACATATAAACGAAGCCGGAACAATGACAAGGTTACATTGGTAGTTTAATTCACCCGAGTAGCTGTCGGGAAATTTTTCTCTTCCCCAGAAAAGGAAGTTTCGTATGACGTTCAACATTGAATTTGCCTCATATAATGTATGGATATTGTAATAATATATTTAACGCGGAATAAATCAAACAAAAAAAATGAAGTTTAAAAAAACCATCTCTCTCTCCGGATAGCCGGATAAACAATGTACCTTTTGGATATTTTTTACCGGCTTCAATGAAGCGGATACACTCAGTGAGAGCATGAAGTGCTGTTAAAAAATATTTTTCGCCGGACGGGGATTTGATGCCGAAAATATAACCAGGGAGAACATCCTGAAACCGGGATGCATTCAGGGAAAACTGACGGAGATAGTTTATGAAAAAAATATATGCTGTTTTTATTGTTATGATCCTGTTCACGGTAACGGACATTTTACCGGAGAATAAAATTGCGGAGAAGCATAAGAAAAAAGTAATTAATCAGCATCAGGGCGATATGAGAAACAGGGATGCCGTTTTATATAAGCTGAACACTTTTCTAAAACAGAGCAGTGAAGAGATGACTGATGGAAGCTTGAAACTCGGAATACCGTTAGAGGAAAATGCTGTGTCTGGAGTGAATGCGACTGAAAATTTTCATTACACAGGAGTGATACCTCCGGTTATTTACGGTTATGTTAACACCGACTCCCTCAATATGAGGTCTGAGGAAAGCTCCTCCGGTGAAATTGTCGGTAAGATGAAATTCAGAGAAAGGGTTCAGATTATTTTTCAGTCTGATAAAACCGAGGTAATAAAAAAAATCAAAGCACCGTGGATTCTGGTGAAAAGAGAGAATGGTGATGAGGGGTGGGTCTTTGGAGCGTTTGTTTCGGATGGAATACCATCAGAGATTGACAGTGATACCGGGAAGACAGACTGGAGTATGATTATACCGGCATCGGGAAGGATCTCAAGCAGGTTCGGAAACAGGGTTGATCCAGTTACAAAAAGAAGGCACTCGTTTCATAAAGGGATGGATATTTCAGCGCCTGAAGGAACTGCGGTATATGCTGCGGAAAAGGGGGTGGTAGTCGAGGCAGGATATAAAAAGAACGGTTACGGAAACCTTATTATTATAAAACATGGTAATGATATTGCTACGTATTACGGTCATCTTTCAAGGATAGTTATCTCCAATGGAGATAAAGTTTCAAAGGGAACACTGATAGGAAAGGTCGGAAGTACCGGCAAGTCGACCGGGCCTCATCTCCATTTTGAGATAAGAAAGGGAGACCAGGCTTTAAATCCGGAGGATTATGTAAGATAGATTGCCTGAAGGAACTGAATTATTTCAAAACAGTTTCAACTGAACATCACTTTTAACTTCAGCGGGATCATCAAATACGGTTCTTCCCCCCAGTGACCTGGAAATTCTCCTTTCATGGGCTATCAGTCTGTCGATGTCCGCTTCCGGTTCGAATCTGTTCTCAATATCATGTGTGATTCTGTCGAGTTTTCTCAGCGCGTCGAGCCTGTCGTGGTTCCCGATTTTCGCTTTATCAACTGCATCTTTAAGTATTGAAATCGACCGGTCATATACTTTGAGAGGTACCGGCGCCGGATGTCCGTCTTTGCCTCCGTGCGCGAACGAGAACCGTGCCGGATCAGAGAATCTTGCCCGAGCTCCGTATATAACCTCCGATACAAGGGCGAGAGACTGAATTGTACGCGGACCAACACCCTCAAGAAGCAGCGCATCGGTAAAATCTTTAAACTGTTTCTCGTACGCAAGCGCCAGCACAGCCCCCATTCTTCTGCTGTTTACGTCAGGCGCGGTAACTTCGTGATGTGACGGCATATCAAGGTGACGTGCAGAGACTGGCCCGGGGGTCAGCAACGATACTATTTCCTGCTGCTGCCTGTCCGGATGCAGTGAAAGAAACTCAACAATGGCTTCTCTTGCAGCTCCGCCGCGCGAGTCGCTGAGGTTGATTATTTCACCCTCATTTCTGCCAACTATCGCGGAGTGGGGGTCATCGACGAATGATTTTACATCATCTGAAAGCCAGTGGTAACGGCGAGCGGTGATCTCCTTTTTGTTCATCCCCTGCTGTATAACACTCCATTTTCCGTCGCTGGTCAGAATGAAGTTATGCAGATATATCTGGTATCCGTCGTCTATGCAAGTATTGTCTATCTTCGCGGAGAGCCTGGAACAGCGGACCAGTTCATCTCCGTCAAGACCAGTCTTCATCGAGACTTCAACAATTTGCGAAGGCGTCTTTCGCGAATGTTTACCTCTCCCACCGAGAATGTAGATTCCAGTTTCATCCGAGAGAGGGTTCAGCCCCCTGCTCAGGGCCCCCATAACGCTTGGAGTAATTCCGGAAGAGTGCCAGTCCATCCCCATCACTGCACCGAAAGACTGGAACCAGAACGGGTCGGACATGCGGCGCAGAAACTCATCGCGCCCGAATTTATAGATAACGGCAAGAGCGATTGCACTGCCAAGCTCTTTCATCCTGTCCGCAAGCCATTGCGGAACATGGCCGTAGTGCAGAGGGAGATTGGCTGTTCCTGAACGTTTCATATGGTAAATATAATAAATACTATACGCTTGTAAAGTATAAATCGGGCTGGTAAAAATTTTTTTTAAAGCGAATTTATCGGTTATAAAGTGATTTTATACCCTCTCCCGCAGGGAGAGGGTGAAGTGATTTTGCGGAGATTTTATTGTGCCTGGGCGGCAGGTATTACTACAATGTCAACCCTTCTGTTAAGCGCCCTGTTTTCTTTTGTTGCGTTTGAGACCAGCGGCCTGTATTCACCGTATCCCGCTGCCGAGAACCTCAGCGCGTTGAGGTTCTTATCCTGAAGAATGTAATCAAGAACCGCGAGTGCCCGCTCTGTAGACAGCTGCCAGTTGTCCCTGAACTTCTGTGTTTTGATCGGGATGTTGTCGGTATGGCCCTCGACGACGATGTTGTATTCCGGATACTGTGACAGAATCTCCCTGATTTTTTTCAGAGAGGGGAGGACCTCTTTCTTGAGGTTGGAATATCCTGAATCGAAACTTATCCGGTCATCGATATTTATAACAAGCCTGTTATGAAATTTCTTCAAACGGATATCACCCTTCTTTATCTCTTCGTCAAGCTGCTTTTCAAGCTCCGATGCCTGGTTCTCCATTCTTGCAAGCTCGGCTTTCTGTTTGTCGGAAAGCTTCTTTAAATCGGAGAGTTCTTCGTTAAGGTTCGCGATCTCATTTTTCAGTGCGAGAATCTTTTTCTCGTAATCGCTCTTCTGTTCCGCCATCTCCTTCAGAAGTTTTTCCCTCTCTGCATTCCATTTCTCTCTTGCCCCGGCCATGTCGTCTTCATACTTTTTCTGGAGAAGCCTGTTGCTTTCGATCAGGTTTTTTTCCGTTTCCGATCCCTTGCTCTTCAGTATGTTGATCATGTTCTGCAGTTCTTCTATCTTTGTTTCAAAGTCTTTTTTCTGGTCTGAACATGAAGATTTAAGCTGTTCCAGTTCCCTCTTCAGTCTGTCAATCTCGGACTGGAGCCCGTTGATCGTATTTTCGTAATTATTTTTTTCGTTCTGATACTGGCGGTTCAGTGTTTTCAGCTCAAGCTGAAGCGCGATGTTTTCATTGTATACCGCGTTATATTCCGACGGAGTATAAAAGATTGCCGCATCGGCCGCGGTGATGGAAACAATGATAAAAAGCAGAATCGTTAATTTTTTGATAAAAGTGTTACGCATTTTCTTCTCCTTTACGGATTATATCCAAAAACCGGAGACATATACCTTTATGAGTCTCCGGTCCGGCATGTTTATGATAATGTAATTTCTGTCACTCCTTTGTTTTTTCAAGAGCGGCTTTTGCTTCCTGATATTTTTTCTCCGCTTCGCTGTAATTCTTCTGTGCTTTCAGAGTTTCCTCTTTTTTCTTCCCGAGGTATTCGTCGTATTTTTTGTATCCGTATTTATCGTTCGGATCTTTTTTGTTAAACAGTTTGTCAAAAAAATTCTGTTCCGCTTCAGGGGTCGGAGTTTCGGTCTTGTCGCGGTATTTTGCCGCTATCTTCGATTTTTCTGCATTCAGCTCGGCGATGTTCTGTGCGAGTTCGGCGTTTTTCATTTCAAGTTCGGCATCAAACATTTTTCTTTCGCTCTTGTGGTGCTGGACGATCGCGATCTTTCTCGCGTATTTTGTTTCATTTTCGCCGAGCCGTGCTTTTTTTAATTCAAGATTTACGGCGTCCTTGTGTTCTTCATAAAAAAAGATTTCGTCTTTTAACAATGAGTTCTCGTCTTTCAGAAGTTTTATCTCCTCTTCTATGCCGTCCGGTAATTTTGGCTGAGTCTTTATTTTTTCTTCAACAGCCTGTTTTTCTTTATTTTTCAGTATGATTTTCTCTTCCATTGCCGAGATATTTTTTGAGTCAGCTTCGGTTTTTTCGACAAGATACTTCTCCTCGATCTCCTTCGGCATTGTTGAGCAGGCCGCTATGACCAGTGATAAAAGTATTGCCGGGAAAATGTGTTTCATATATCTCTCTCCTATAAAATAATTAATTATTTTTTACTGTTTTTTGATTTCATCAATGCATTAATAAAGATAATTGTTGCTCTAATGCAAGTAATTTAAAATTAAACATTCAAAAAATGCGATATTTCTTACGTGTTTTCATCAGGTATAAAAGTTACGTTTTTTAATACCGGTCAGTAATGACAAAATAGTAAAAAACGATAATTTCATCATAAAAAACATGTATTTTAAAAAAAGGATGTTTCAATGAAATCTGCCTTATCCTTACATGCCTGTCGGTGACATCAATTGTACTGATTCAATAATCAATAGCTATAGTTGAAATATCTTTCGGTATCGTGAAAAATATTTATTGATAAAAAATATACAGCACCTGATAATATGTATCTGTCCCAGTGAATCATCAGTTTTAAATGACAAACCGTCCGGAGAATTTTATTTTACACCGGTGGTTATCCGATATAAATAATTTCAGGATGGATAAGATGGATCATTACCATGTATCTTATGATAAGTTTGTCGAACTGAGCTACCGGCTGCTTGACATTGTCAGGTCAAACGGAAGCAATTACAAAGCCATTCTCTGTCCTCTGAGGGGGGGGTTTTTTCTCTCATACTTCATGAGCGTTCATCTCAAACTGCCGATTTCATATATAGAGATATCATCTTATGCAGGGAAAGAACAGATGAGATTCCAGATAGGGATAAAGCCTGATCTTATAGATGGAAAAATACTTTTATGCGATGATATCTATGACACCGGCAATACTATCAGGAAGATACATTCAATGTATCCTGACGTCGATTTTGATACGATATGTCTCGTGTCAAAAGTGAAAGAGGCGGAGGTCATCTATGCCTCCCTGGTGGAAAAAGAGAGGTGGGTTGATTTTTTCTGGGAAGTAATGTAATAAAATTTTTTTCGGGGTAAATCAGTATGATGAATAAAATACTATCTACAGTTTTTTTATGCTACATCGCCGTAACCTGCGCCATATTATTTGTTCCGGCGCTTACAATATGGCTTGTAACATTGCCGTTTGATAAAAAGAAGAGGGTTCTCCACCAGTATACATGTTTCTGGGGGGCCATGTATACACGTGTAATTCCGTCGTGGAAGGTGAGGCTGATCGACAGGAAAAATTTCAGAAACGGGATGACTTATGTAGTCGTATCGAATCATCAGTCTCAGCTCGATATTCTTCTCGCCTTTAACCTTTTCAAACACTACAAATGGGTTTCGAAGGCGGAGATTTTTAAACTCCCGTTTATCGGATGGAATATGTATCTGAACAGGTATATACGTCTGGTCCGCGGCGATAAGGAGAGCATCAAGGTAATGCTTGAGGACAGTGAGCAGAGGTTGAAGGAGGGGAGCTCGGTGTTCTTCTTTCCGGAGGGGACCAGGTCTCCCGACGGTAAAGTGAAAACATTCAAACCGGGAGCCTTCATGCTGGCGCATAAACTGAAACTCCCTATACTTCCGATTGCGATTTCAGGCACAAACCATGCGCTTCCAAAATACAGCATGAACTATCAGGGAAACCATAATCTCTATCTTAAAGTTTTAAAGGAGATTCCGTATAGCGAATTTTCATCTCTATCGGTTGAAGAGACGGCTGAAATGGTAAAAAAAGTAATATCAGATAAGGTTGAAGAACTTGTAAGGATTGAGGAATTAAAAAATTGAAAAAGGTATACTTCATCAAATCGGAGAACGGTTCCACGGATCAGCTTCTTTCTGAAAAGCTGAAAAACGTGATCATCAGAGAGAGGCTGCTCGGCTTTATTGAAGAGAAGGACATGGTGGCCGTGAAAACCCATTTCGGGGAGAGCAGCAGGTCAGGATACCCGCGGCCGGTTTTTTTAAAAAACCTCGGCGAACTTGTAAGAGAAAAAAAGGCACTCCCTTTCATGACCGAAACTTCGACACTGTACAAGGGGAACAGAGACAATGCGGTCATCCATATCGAACACGCGATCAGACAGGGTTTCGGATTTGAGAATACCGGCATGTCCATTATTATGTCAGACGGCCTTTACGGTGATGAAGAGGTCGAGGTCGTAATTAATGGTAAAATTTATAAATCGGTGAAGCTCGCGTCTCTTATAGTGAAATCCCAGGCGCTGGTATGCGTCTCTCATTTTACAGGACATATGATCGCCGGATTCGGCGCGGCGATAAAGAATATGGGTATGGGGTGCGCCAGCAGAAAAGGCAAAATGAATCAGCATTCAACCGCCAAACCGCAGATAATTCCGGGTATCTGCACAAAATGCAGGCAGTGCGTTATATGGTGTCCGGAACAGGCCGTTTCGCTCGGGGCTGAGTCTGCGGAGATCGACAGCGCAAAATGCATCGGCTGCGGGGAGTGTCTTGCGGTATGCAGGTTTGACGCGGTACAGTATGACTGGGGCGCTACGTATGAAGAGCTTCAGAAAAAGGTGGTTGAACACGCTTTCGGCGTCTATAAGGCAAAAGAAGGGAAGGCGCTTTACATAAATATTCTCACAAGAATATCAAAAGACTGCGACTGCATGCCTGTATATGAGAATATCTGCGGCGATATAGGGGTACTTGTTTCAGATGACCCGGTCGCACTGGATGCGGCGTCGCTTGACCTTGTGGAAAAATACGCAGGAAAAAAAATTTCCGAGATGGCACACGATATACCGTACCGGTATCAGATAGATTATGCGAAAGAGATCGGTTTCGGCGATGCCGAATATGATCTGGTTGAGGTCTGACAGCAGCAGTATGTTTTACATAAAGGCGCCGCATTAAATCGGCGCTTTTTTATATATATTTCTTGAAATTCCGTCTGTATTATGTAATTTTAATTTATCATAGCTTTGATACAGTAATTTTCAGAAGGTCGGAATAATGGAATTTAATCTGAATGCGGTATCGTTTATAAGTGAGAAAAATTTTACACCGGTTGATACCGATAAAATCTATGATGTCCTGATAATTGGAGGCGGACCCGCAGGGTTAACCGCCGCCGTCTATTCAATGAGAAAAGGGGCCGACACCGCGGTTATCGTAAAAAATATCGGCGGCCAGGTTGCCGAGACCTCATCTGTCGAAAACTATCTCGGTTATAAATATATCAATGGCGTCGAACTTGTCGAAAAGTTCAAAGAACAGGTGCTCCAGTTCAGAACCGGTTATGAGGAGGGGCAGGGTGTCTCCGCAATTGAGGATGGAGAGATTAAAAAAGCCGTTCTTGATGACGGAAGAATTCTGCACTCGCGTACGCTCATCATCGCATCGGGAAAATCATGGAAGAAACTGGGCGTGCCCGGAGAACAGAGGCTGACCGGTAAAGGTGTGGCATACTGTACAATTTGCGACGCGCCTTTTTTTGCAGGTAAAAAAGTCATAGTTGCCGGCGGCGGAAACTCGGGTGTAGAGGCTGCTATTGATCTCGCTCCGACAGCATCTGAGGTTGTGATAGTGCAGCATCATGACGAATTAACCGCCGACAGGATACTTCTCGATAAACTGGCAAATTTTAAAAATATCAGAATAATATGCAACAGCACTGTTATTGCGATCACCGGTGAGGATAAAGTCCGGGAGGTAACGGTAAAAAATATCGCAAGAGGAGAGGTCACACCGATTCAGGCTGACGGAATTTTCATAGAAATAGGTCTTACTCCGAACAGCGAGTTTGCACGCGGAGTGGTTGAGATGAATTCCTCCAGCGAAATCATTGTAGACAGCAGGTGTGCCACCGATCGGGAGGGAATATTCGCGGCCGGTGATGTGACATCAGTGCCTTTCAAACAGATTATTATCGCGGGTGGTGAAGGGGCAAAGGCCGCTTTATCAGCCTGTGAGTATATTTTAAAACGAAAATGAGGTTGTAAAAAATATGGCACTGTTTGAGGAAAAAGTTCAGAACCAGTTGAGAGAGATACTCAGAACCATGAAGGACAAAGTTGAAATTATTAATTTTACCCAGGAGATAGAGTGTACGATGTGTACCGAGACGCGGGCCTTCGTTGAAGAGATTGCTTCATTAAGCGACAAGCTTTCGGTCAGGATATATAATTTTGTCGCAGACAAGGATATGGTTCAGAAATACGGTGTGGAGAGGACCCCTGCGATAGTGCTACTCGATAAGGAGGGGGCTGATACCGGTGTCAAATTTTACGGTCTCCCCGGCGGATACGAGATCAATTCGTTTCTCGGATCGATAATAGAGATATCCGGAAAACGGGATGAACTCCCTGCAGAGATATTGTCCAGGATTAAGAATGTCGATAAAGATGTCCATATCCAGGTCTTTGTAGGTCTCGGATGTCCGCACTGTCCCGCTGCGGTAGCTATTGCCCACAGGCTTGCAATGGAGAACAGGAGAATTAAGGGTGATATGATCGATTCAGGAAACTTCGCAGATCTAGCACATAAGTATAATGTGACTGGCGTGCCGAAGATTGTGATAAATGACAAGCAGGAGATGACCGGTACGCATCCGATAGGAGCGTTTCTTGACGCGATTGAAAAACTCTGACATTTTTTGCATTGAATACAGCGCGGTATCTACAACTCTGATAGCTTCGCACAGGAAAATGGCGCTACTCCCTGTGCTGCATAGTCCTAACACCAATTATGGAATGAGTCTTTTTTAGGCCAACTTTTTATATTTAATCTGTAAATCTCTTGACAGAAGAAACTCTTTTTTATTAGCTCTTCCGATGCACATTTTAGTGGATCTGCCGGAATTGGTTATTACCGGAGTTTCACTATTCGTGTAGGTGTGCTGTTGCAGTGATCCTCTGCTGGTGAATCATAATCGCTCAGCAGAATTAATTGTAACTTTTTATTCTGTTTTACGCACCGAACGAATACTGCTCAAGATATAAATTTTAATATATCTTTTATATTATAATAATTAAATTTTAAATAATTTTTTTACATTTTTTTACCGATAGTTATTAATCCGGAGGGGAATTTTATGTTAAAAAAAGTAATAGCGAATTTCATGGCAGTTGCATCAATTTTATCACTGTTTTTTTTCCTCGAAATAAACGGTTCTGCAAGCAACAATGAAATTGATACCCGGAACTCATCAACTGAAGAGGTTGCAAAATTTACCGTAAGCCCGGGCAGGTTGAGGATGTTTCCCGGGGGGAGTATGCAGCTGATTGCCACTGCATATAACAGTAAAGGGAAAAAGATCGCCGTCACCCCCGAATGGAGTCTGAAGAGTGATATATCAGAACTCGGGGAGTTCGACAAAACTGCAGGTGATAAAGTAATTTTCAGCGCCCGCAATTCAGGAAACGGCTCGATAATCGCTGTTTACGGAAACCATGAGGCTGAAATACGTGTGAAGGTTTTCAGCACAAGGAAGAAGAAGGGTTAAAATAATCCGGCCGCAAACGTCAGGGAGTATGCAAAACCGCCGAAGTCTTCGTCCGTAAAATCATTCTGATCAATGCCGTTGACAAGGCGGTATGAAACCCCGGCTCCGATTCTGACATGCTCCGTTAGGTTTACATATAGAATTATTTCCGGAATGGCTATAACAAAAGGTTCACGTGTATTTTTCGGTTCGGTCGAATTATAGCTGTCTGTCTGGTCAGGATTGTAAAATCCGACCCCTCCGACACCCAGCTTTAATCCGGTTGAGAGCGTGCATATATTGTCGAGCCAGAAATACTCAAAAAGCAGACCCCCGAAACCGAGCCCCATACGCCTATTAAGGCCGTCATAAGTTTTTCCGGTGACCATCTCTCTGTTCGTTGGATATGTTAATCCGTAACCGAAACCTCCAACAGCTATGGAATGGTTTATTATCAGCGCTCCCTTTCCTCCAGCCAGGATAGACCATGTGCCGTTTATATTCGACGTCTCGGTCATCACGGCAAAATAAAATCCGTAATCAGTCTTAAAGGGGTCGAAGATCGCTTTTTTGCTGTTTTTTTCATTTTTTTTGTCAGCCGGCTGGTCGCCACGGAAGGTCGTGTATTCCGGGCCTGTCTTTGTCATGTCATTCAGCGCAATGATATGCCTCTCTCCGGGAGATACATTAATTCGTGCCTCCAGAATATTATTATCAATCTGGTTTACAAGATTGTAACTCCCTTCCGGGAGGGCGACTTCAAGTTCTCTGCCGTACGGTTTATGCAGTTCGGCTACAAGTATATTGTCGCTGTTGCGGATATATACATCCCCGGAAATTTTCTTTTCAAGTACAAGCCCCGATGTTTTCTGTTTGAAGTTTGTTATCACCACATCACCGGTACCGGTCATCTGTATGTCATAGTTCGGGTGCTGTGCGCCTCCGATTGTTTTCTCTGTCCTGGCCAGGGTCTCGTTGTAGGCATACTGGTATGCTTCGTTAAGTGTTATCCTGCCGTCCTGAATCATATCGGCGGCACCGCGAAGCCCTGTAACAAGATAATATGTAAAGAAGGAGCCTTTAATCGAATCAGATTCCTGCGACGCTTCGTTTGAAGAACTGGACGTCATAAATGCATCACCTTTCATGTTGAACGACGAATCGAGTATGAACGGTGGTTTGAATTTTCCGCCCTTTACGCGGGTAAAGGCCCCGGAGGAGCAGGAGTCGAGTATAGCGATGCGGACATCGGCCGGGATGTTTCGTATCCCGTCCTTGAGTTCCTTGTACATGATTTTTTCACCGCCTAGGAGTATTGCTTCATCGTCGGAGTGGCCGGAATAGTAGAAAATGAACTCTATCCGGTCATTGCCCTGCCTGGCTCCGAGGATTTCATTTCTTATCTTATTTATAGCCGAGATAAAAATTCTTCTATCGGGATTGATCAGCAGCAGGCTGTCGTTATCGGAAACTCCGCCGATGCTTTTCATTACATTCATCATAGTATCGGCGTCTGAAACAGCATAACGTAGAAGAACCCTGCCAGGGCCGCCGTTGTTCGCTCCGACGACGACTGCGAACCTGCGGATATTTTTTGCTTCGGCCGATCTTGCCAGACATGGTATGGCCGCGACAAGAAGCATTGTAATTGCTATGTGGTTTATTTTAATCATTTTTTCTGATCTCCGTAAACGGACTTTTTAATGATCAGTGAAAACTCAACGGTATCACCGCCCGCATCAATTAATCCATTTACAGCATCTTTGCCGCTTATTGCAAGTTTTTTTGCTTTTTTTATCATATCATCTGTATTCAGCGGACCGGCAGACAGAATCAGGATAAACCTTTCGAATGAGGGTGAATCGTCAAGTTCATATGATTTATCAAGCAGTATTCTTCTGTTTGTAACGATTTCCTTTTCCGGACGTGAGCTGTCGGGCAGATGCAGCGTAACTGTGCCACGGCCGTCGATGGATAAAATAACACCATGTTTGTAGTTGCCGGCGGCTATATATCCTATCTGGATAACATCTCCGGCACGGGCTGTTTCGTTGTTTTTCAGCTCTTCAATTTCAGTTCCTTTCATTCTGTAAAGAAGAAGTCTGGAGTCAAGCCCCTTGATCCTTATACCCTGTTCATAGTCTGTCCGGAGATAGTTTGCTTCTCTTATACCGGGCATTATCAGTAAAACCGCGATTATCATCGCCAGTGCGGATGCTGCTGCAAGAGGGTAGGGGCGCAGAGAAAAGTTTCTCAGCGGTTTGACCGTTTTTTTAAATAATTCTGCCAATGAAAAGCTTTTCTCCGGCAACTGCTTATTGCCTTCCATCGTGAGGATTTTATCATATGAACAGCGGGAGTTCTCTCCTGCGTCTATTTTTGTTCTTATCGATTCCGCCATCGACGCAGCGGGATAAGCGGAGAGTATATCGTTGTTCGACTGTTTTATTCTGTTAATCCTTTCAAGCATTTCAGGATCTTTAAGAATGAGGTCTTCAATTTCTCTGCAGAGATTTTCAGGCAGTTCGCCAAGGAGATACTGTTCGATATAAATATCCGGTATCTGGTTAGTTTTCATACATCTCCTCCTTTAAAAACGAAGCTTTTTCTTTCAGTACTCTCATTCTTTTTCTTACTCCAGATACGGAGAGACCCGTCTGCATTGCAGTCTGTTCCAGTGTCATTTTATCCACATAAAGCATAACCGCAATTTCTTTCGTGGATGCTTTTTCATCGCGGAAAATAGAATCGAGAAAATCCCCGGCATCAATGCTGTCAGAGGGTTCTTTGTAGTCCGCTATAAGATTAAATATCCTGTCATCAATTGTTTCAGGGTGTCTTTTATCGCTCCGTATTACATTCAGACAGACATTTGTTGCGATTCTATAGAGATAACTTGACGGATAGATGTTTTCAATTCTGCCGGAATGCGAGATCAGGTTGACAAAAACATCCTGCATGGCATCAAGAGCCTTCTCCTCATCTCTGAGGAGATACCTGCATCTCCTGTGCACCATAGGTCCATATTTTTTATATAACTCTTCAATGTTTATATTCATATGATTCCCTTTGTTCCGCTAAGTTCGTCCCGGTAGTAAAAACGGTTTTGATTTTTATCTTCACGTTCATGAACTATTATATTTTAAAGAACTGATTTTGTAAAATAATAATTATAATGTCAGTTGATTAAGTGTTAAATAAACGGCGCTTTAATCAGCATCGCCTTTTCGGGTTTTAACAGCAGAATCGGACTCTCTGCTGTTAAAACCCTGTAGCCCCGGAATTATTTATAAGTAGATACTGTTTTCTAAAACCATCCGAACTGCGCCATTAATCTGGCCGAGGGTCCGCTGAAATCTTTATCAGTGAGTCCGTCAAAGTTTATTCCTCTGGTGTATCTGTATGATGCGCCGGCACCGATCCTGCAGAATTGAGTCAGATGTATAAAGACATTGACCTCGGGTTCCGCTACGAAGAAACTGTTGCCGCGGACTTTATCGTGATCTGCCTGGACGCTTTCATTATTGTCATTGTGAACACCAACTCCGCCGGATCCTATAACAGCGCCGGTGGAAAATACAACCAGGTCCTTGGGATTAAAATAGTATTCAGCGAGAAAACCCCCGTAGCCGAATCCTATTCTGTTGAAGATTCCTGAGTAACCGGGTCCGGAAATTTTTTCCCTTTCATTCGGATAGGTCATCCCGGCCCCGCTGAGTCCGAGTACGACATGGTCGTTTATTATCACGCCTCCTCTCCCCCCCGCAAGGCAGCCGTTCGCATCACCAATTTTTGAGTAGACGACAAACGGCGCCCCGTAAGCCGACCATGACCAGTTTGTGTTTTTAATATCAAAAAGGGTTTTGGGCGGAATGCTTTTTTTTGCGGTCGTTTCCGCCGGTTTCACATCTTCGGCCATTACCGGTGAAACCAGAAATGATACAAGTATCGCTGCAATAAATTTATTTAACTTCATTATACTCCTCCTTTTATAATAGTATTTAAACACACGGAGCATCCTGAACTGTTACTTTTTTTTAAATTTTTTAAAGGAAATTCTGTTATGGAGTCAGACAGGCAGATTGCGTTTGCCGCAGGAATGTTCAGCAGGTGATTTAAAAAAAAGCGGAGAGAACCCTGCCTCTCCGCAGAATGAAAAAAAATAATATGAGGCATGGTGCCGGCAGTAATCACCAGTTATCGCTTAATTTTGCCGACGAGATGGACCTGTATAGCTCGTTACGTATATTGTTTAGATACTCCGAGATTTCATCCCACTGTTGAGACGTATCCGCTCCGGGAACGCTCCCTGTTCTCAATGCGTTAATATTCTCAAATCTGGTGCGCATTTTATTGTCTTTTAAATCTATGATAAATGTATAGTGAAAAGCTTTTTTCACCATCAGCGGATCGTATACAGCTCCCGTCCCCTTGCAGATAATCTGGCCCGAGTCCGGATCTTTCAGCTGGATTACATCGTTTGCCGATTTGTATGACCTTACAATATACGACAGAGATTTGTTGTATAAATAATTTTTTGTCATGCCCGGAAACTCCTTCACCTCAAGCAGGGATTTTTCCTGTACCTCTGTCGCCTGTCTGCTGATGCATCCGACAGATGCAAACATCAGGGCGGCTAAAAAGATCGATAGATATTTTTTCATCAATTCACTCCTTATGCAATTAATTTGTATAGATGTATAAATTTAACAGATCCGGCCGTATTATCCGGAAAATATGAAAACACGATGAAGTGACCCCCATTTTGTTATCATATTTAAACACCGTGGAGTGAAAAAGTGTTACTTTTCAGTCTGAATTTTTTTCAGACGGGGCTTTTTTTTGCAGTGCGGCGGAGAGTATAAATTTAAAAAATTATTTGTTCTTTTTCAGTTCATTGATCATCTCGACCATTATTGCCACATGCCCCGCGAGGAGCTCAACCGCTTTAGCCGGATCATTAAGCTTCGTAAGAGCAAAGAAATATTCCGTGATATCTTTTCTCAATTTACGGTCGAGTTCGATTACGTTCTGAAAACCCTGGGGCATGCTGTTTGGCGTCATCATATTGGTTTCTTCCGGTCTGCTGTTTTTAAAATCAGTTGTTTAACTATCAATTGTAATCTATTCTGTCAATGAATATAAATCGGCATGGCGCCGTGAACATTTTATATATCTTTCCGTTTTTTCTCCTTTAATTTCTCTAACAGATTGTTTCGCGATTCAATCATCCTGTTGTTGAATGATGGGTCTTCTTCCCGTAGTTGCAGGAGTTTTCTCTTCCTTTTTTCAAACAACGCCTTTTTATCCGGATCTTTTTCTGTATCTTTCTGGATGATATTTTTCATTCTGACTGGAAAAGTCTGATACAGTTCCTCAAGTTCCTTATCGGTTGCCGTAATGAAGAGGTATCGCAGCGGATTTTTATTATAGATTTTACGGAGATTAATTTCAAGCTGTGAGATCTGAAATCTCCTCTTCGCATCTGTTGAACTGAATTCCTGATTGTTTATTTTTGTTTTTCCTTTATCCTGTTCAATGGAAGCGCCGATGACTTCTCCTGTTGCTGAATCGATCAACCTTATCTGGAGGGAGTTTTTTCCGTATATCCCGAAAATCAGGGCATCCGCTCCAGTCATTTTCCCTGTCTCGGCAGCCGTTTCGGCATCCACAAGTCCGGTGAGCCCCTTCTCCTGTTCGGTTATGACCGCCGGGATGCTTTCGGGGTCGATAACCTTGAAATCTTTTTTTTCCAGTAAGAGTCCCATGATTTTTGTAGAGCACCCTTTTGTTTCCGGAGAAATATCGCCGGTTTCTGTGGTAAAAGCATAAACCGCGAGCCGTGTTTTTTTATTCTCTTTAGCCTTGATGCTGATATATTCAGCTGCGTTAATACTGAGATCTGTTTCTGCCGACACAGCCGGGGTATTGCTGAATACCGTTATAGAGACAATAATAAGGATACAGAAACCTGTTTTTCCTCGCATAGCCGCCTCACAATTAATGTAGTTATTAATGACATGGTAATTTCATAATACAGAAAAAAATATTTTTGTCAATTTTCATTTAAGGGAATGATGACTGACGGGACATGATCTCTATGAAGGTGCAGGATCGTTTTTTGATGCCGGGGGATGGTTTGCGGATTTTATCCCGCCGATTCACCTGCACCGGAAAACTTCAATAACAGGCTTTACGGTGCAGGATCTGTGTTCATATTGCTATTCTTTCGGGATATATTTATTTACATCAATTTTATATGTTTCGAACAGTTCGTTTTTCGAAACCTCAAAATCGAGAAGGGACGCGTTGAACAGAACAAGCAGCTGCAGTTCAGCCTCCCTGCTGTTTATCAATCCATCGAGAGAGTTGCGTACAACAGCGGCGGTGATTCGTCCCCTGCGCAGGTTCAGAAGCATTTTGCTGTAATATATCTCTGCCTGCTGCCTCGCCTCTTTCGCTTTTTCATAGAGTTTGTGGTTTGTGTTTATTTTTTCTATTTTTGACGATATATCATCTTTTACAATCCTGCTCGATTTATCCAGCTGATGTTTTGCCTGCTCGACCTTCCATCTTGAGTTTCTCTCGCTGACTTTCTGATCGCTGTCTTCAAGTGGATACGTCATTGTAAGCCTGGCTTCGTATGACGGATATTTTGCCGTATAGGTATTGGCGACCGAGTCGCCGTTGTTCTGATTGTAATCCATAGTGGACACCTTAAGGCTCCCCTTCAGTGAAGGAAGCGCGCCGTTGCCGTCGATATCAAGCTGGAGTTTCGCGTTTTCGAGATTTCTTACGGCATTGAGATAGTCCGCTCTTTTTAAATAGGCTTTTTTTATTGCTTCATCACTGTTGATCTCCGGAAGTCTGTTCTGTAAAATCGCTTTCTCCTGCATAGTAATCTCTCCGGGCATGTTGACCGTCTGAAGAAATTTTCTGATCGCATCTCTGTAGTTCTGCTCGGCCCTTGATAACGAAGCCTCGGATGAAGCTATCTGGGAATTCCAGTAGTTCATCTCATACTGCTCAGCCAGCCCGAGGTTGACATTATCGGATATAATGCGTCTTACTTTTTTAGTCTCCTGGAGCATCATTGTTGTGTTATCGAGATGGGTTTTGCTGATAATAACATTCCAGTAATCCACAATCACACCAACAACGACGATCGATAACCCGTATATAATGGAATCTTTCTGCATCAGGGTCGCATTTTTCAGAATCTTCTGCTGGTTCCTGTCGTTGTAGCCGAATGAGTTTTTCAGCAGTTCCTGCTCAAGGGAGAGAAATAAAACGGGATTGTTCACATTGGCATTGAAAGTATAATTATAGTTGGTAATACCTGTTGGTGATGTTCCGTCAAGTGCCGGTATCTTAGCGATCATTCCTGTGTTGCGCGTATAAGTGTCGGTAAATCCGCCTGTGATTGTTGTCCCTGTGGAAAAGGACTTTGAGATGGAGGCGTTTACGTCTATGGATTTGCTGTTTTTCGGATAGTTTGTCGACTGCTGCATCAGGTCGGGATAATCGGTGGATTTCACTCCGCCCCCTGCATTTAAACGCGCGCCGTACTTGGACTGGAACTTTTCATAACCGGTATCGCTCATTGCCACATCGTACTTGCCCGACAGGATATCCTGGTTGTTGTCTATGGCTTTTTTTATCGCATCGGACAGAGTGATCTTCATCCCGCCGATTACTATTGCGGCTTCATCGGCAAGTTCAATATCTATAGGCCTGGTGCTGTTTTTAATTTCGGTATTACTGCTCTCCTGGGACCAGGCCATCGTATTCAGGGCCAGTAAAATTGAGATAACTAAAAGAAATACGTTCCTTGTTTTCATCAGTAACTCCTTAATTTATGTATGCTATATATGTGACAAATAATTATTTATCATTTTTATGTATGAATCGAGACTGTTTATCTTTGCTTTATCGAGAACCGGAATCTTCAGTTCTTTCTTTGCAGGGCGCAGAGTCTTAAATGACTGTTCCAGTGTGTATTTGTAAAGCGTTTCTCTTTTTTTGCGGTATAAATCAGAATGCCATTCTGTTCCCTTCAGGAACTCCTCGGCGTGTATGAAGTCCATCAGAAAAATCAGAAGATTCAGCGTAAACATCTTCGGATTTGAAATCTCAAAAATCCCCTTTTTGATGCCCTGATGAATTACATCCTCAATGATCGTAAATCTCGGAAACATGTACTTTTTTACGAAATCGTGCAGAATTCCGGTTCTTTCGGCAATCTCCCTCGCTATTATTCTGTCTATGTCCTCATCATGTGACTCGAAACAGATACCGATAAGCAGGTATATGATCGCAGCAAGTTTAACATCCATGGTTACGTTCCATGAATTTATCTCTTTGTCTATCATATCCGCGAATTTGATCGATGAATCTCCGGCAAAGTAGTGGAAAATGTTTACATAGAGATTCTCTTTGCTTGCAAAATGATAGTGCAGCAGTGCCTGGTTTACGCCTGCGATCGATGCAATTGAACTCATTCTTGCGCCGCTGAACCCTTTATCGGCGAACTCTCTCTTGGCGGCATGTATTATTTTTCTTTTTGTCTCTTCGCCGTCTTTTACCGGTTTAGTCATATATCTTCCATCTGCTTTTAACTAACCAGTTAATCAAAATAAGCCGGACCTGTGTCAAGAAAAAAATTTTTTGACTTGATTTTTGAGGTTATAAATATATAGGCTATGCGTTAAAGGATTTTTTAAGATTTTTTTTACTGAGGATTTATGTTTGAGATAACTGATTCTGAAAATGAAAGGATTTTTAAGCTCCACAGATCTAGTGACAGTTTTCAGATAAATCTGCTGGAAGAGAAAATTAATGATTTTATAAAAAATGACAATCGGGATCTGGTTCTTGATCTGAAGGAGCTTGATCTGCTTGATTCATCATCGCTGGCGGCTTTTATTAGATTCAAGAGAAAACTTAAAGCAACCGGCAGAGCAATGAAGCTTGTAAACTATAATGAAAGTATTCTCAGGGTAATAGAATTATCCGGTCTTGAAGATTTTCTCCTCGACTGATATTTGCACTTGACTGTTTTTAAACTCCGGATGCTGCTTATCATGTTTTGCCATCCTCATGCAAAATATTTTTCAAGTAAAAATATTTTGCTGATCCGGCAGCTATTGTTAAATTAATAGCAGTTTCCTGAAAATCAGGAAAATGCTATGGTGATACATGGTCGCTAACGGACGTCCATGTCCTTCGCGATATCAGAACGTCCTGTTCGTCAGATGTATAACAATTTTCGAGGCAAATCTGTTTTAAAAGGCCTCGAAAATGCGGGGTTTAGTGAATTCACTTCACAAAACCGCTTGTAAACGAGCCATGGATGGACTTTTTCAGGAGACCGTCAGAATTAAAAAGATATGGAGCAGAAGATGAACAAACTTGTCAAAAATAATATAGTAAAACGAAACGGGCCTCTTGTCCTTGTAATTATGGATGGAATGGGTATCGGGAAAGAGAACGAGGGGAACGCGTTCTTTCTCGCAAGGACACCGAACCTCGGGCATCTGATAAAAACATGCCCCTATACCACGCTTAAAGCACACGGTACTGCTGTGGGACTGCCGTCTGATGCGGATATGGGCAACTCCGAGGTGGGGCATAATGCCCTCGGTGCGGGGAGAATTTTTGACCAGGGCTCAAAACTTGTCACCGAGGCGATAAACTCCGGCGAGGTTTTTCAGACTTCGACATGGAGCGAGCTGATCTCAAAACCGGTGAAGGAGGGAACCAGGCTGCATTTCATCGGTCTCCTCTCCGACGGGAACGTGCATTCGCATATAGACCAGCTGTTTAAAATCATAGCGAGGGCCGATGCTGACGGCGTACAAAATCTTATGGTGCATATCCTTCTCGACGGACGTGATGTGCCGGAAACCTCTGCGCTTATATATGTAAAACAGCTTGAAGATTTTCTCGACAGGTTCAGGTCCAGGGGGCTGAACTACCGGATAGCGTCGGGCGGAGGGAGAATGGTTACCACGATGGACAGGTATGAAGCCGACTGGAGCATCGTTAAAAGGGGATGGGATGCCCATGTCCTCGGCAAGGCGCGCCCTTTTCAGTCAGCGGAGGAGGCGATAGAAACATTCAGAAAGGAGGAACCGGGCGCTACCGACCAGTACCTCCCTTCGTTTACAATAACTGATGATAACGGGCCCGTTGGAACAATCGAAGACGGGGACTCTGTAATATTCTTTAATTTCCGCGGAGACAGGGCGATCGAGATCACAAAGGCTTTCGAGAAGGATGATTTTAAATACTTCGACCGTGAGAGGCGGCCTGATGTGGTTTTTGCAGGGATGATGCAGTACGACGGTGATCTTAAAATTCCGCAGAGATTTCTTGTATTCCCTCCTCATATCGACAGAACGATAAGCGAGTACCTGGCCGGTTCAGGGGTGAAACAGTATGCTATTTCCGAAACCCAGAAGTTCGGTCATGTTACATATTTCTGGAACGGCAACAGGACAGAAAAATTCAATGCTGATATGGAAACGTATTTTGAAGTGCCCTCGGACAGGGTTGAGTTCAATGAAAGGCCGTGGATGAAGGCGGCAGAGATCACGGATAAGGTTATTGAGGCCGTCGAATCCGGCGGATTTGAATTCATAAGGCTTAACTACCCGAACGGCGATATGGTGGGTCACACAGGGGATCTTGACGCTGCGGTTATCGCGGCGGAGACTGTCGACCTGTCGCTGAAAAGGCTTCTCGATGCAGTGACAAAGAAAGGGGGCGTGGCACTGATTACAGCCGATCACGGCAACCTCGATGAAATGTTTGAGATCGACCCAAAAAACGGTTCATTTCAGAAAGACGGCAAAACCGGACAGTATAAAAAGAAGACATCTCATACGCTGAACCCTGTCCCTATGATAATATATGATCCGCTGTTCGGCGGCGAATACGAACTTGATACTGCGGTCAAGGACCCTGGGCTGGGGAACATCGCTGCGACGCTTCTGAACCTGCTGGGATTTGATGCGCCGGAGGATTACCTCCCCTCTCTGATCAGACCTAAAAAGTAGAGCCCCTATTCCCACAAGGGACTGTTTGCATTGTCATCCTCGCGAAAGCGGGGATCTAATGTATAGTTCAATAGATTATTCCGTCACTAATGTCTGGAATGACGGAATACCGGAATTCATTGTTTTTTTAGTGCAGCCGCAGGTTTGATTATAAGAAAGATTTATTACAGTTTGTATTTTCGTGATATAATTAAATAGCCGGTATTTTAAGTTAAAAAATATTTTCAATCTCAGCCGCGATACCCTCAATATCGTTTCGTCTGTAAACCGGGAGATCGGTTTCAATACTCTTGTCTGTTACGAGAATTTTTATGCTGCTGTCCGCCGGATATAGAGGGGATTCTTCCGAGTCCCCTATGACCTCAATCTTCTGAACATTTCCCTCTTTATACCCTTCAATGATTATGATATCTGAATCGCGGAAATATTTCTTTGCCAGGTCGAGCGGGTCTTCGCGGTTGTCGATTTCCGATATAAGAGCGAATTTTTTGCCGTTAGTGATTATCGATGCGAATGCCCCGGATTCCCTGTACCTGAACGTGTCTTTGCCGGCGGGATCTGTATCGAATTCATGTCTCATGCTTTTTATTACGGAAACCCTTTTCCCGGATGATCTGTAATTGGCTATCAGTTTTTCAATCAAGGTTGTTTTTCCTGAACCGGAACGCCCTGTGACGGTAATAATCCGCTGTTTCATTGTAATCTCCTCCGGCAAATTATCCTGAATGAGCAGATCGCGGCAATTAATATATCTGTTCAACAAGAAAAATTCTTGAATTTTTACAATAACAATAAACGTTTATTTAATTCCATGTTATTTCATTACGAAAAACTTTCTTTTTCCATTACAGACAGTTTAATTTAAGAGATAAAACTTATTTTAATTTTTATCTCTGATAAATAAATATTTAAAGGGATGATTATGAGCATTGAGGGGATAAAATGCTGTATTATAGCAGGAGGGCTGAGCGGAAGGTTCGGCAGCGATAAATCTCTCCATCTGTTTGAGGGTAAACCGATGATCAAACATACATATGATGCGGTAAAACCTGTTTTTAACGAAATATATATTATTGCGACAGGGGGGGAGAAATTTTCCTTTCTTGACGCGAAGATTATACCGGATATCATACCCGGTCTCGGACCTATAGGGGGGATATATACCGCTGTGGAAACGCTTGAAACAGACAGAGTGTTTGTATTCCCCTGCGATATGCCGTTTTTAAATACGGAATTTATCAGGTACATGGCGGATATTCCGGACTATTACGATATCGTAGTACCGCAGATAGACGGAAGATATCAGCCGCTGCACGCAATCTATTCAAAAAAATGTTCCGAAGGGATAAGGAAAAAGATTGAGCTTAAAGATTACAGGATGAGCGGATTTTATGACGGGTATAATATCAGGCCGGTTACAGAAGAGGAGATTGATTTTTATGATGATCCGCAGAAAATGTTCAAAAACATAAATTTCAGGTCGGACCTCGGAGAGTAGTTTTTATACTGAACGTGGAATAGTAAAAAGCTCAATTATATCTGGAAAAAATTTACTTTACAATATACACCTGCCGGAAAGGGTGTAAAAAAATGACTTAAATACGGGTGGGATATGAACCATAATGATTTACAGGTCTTAGACGATGAAAATTACAGGCCTAAAGAGGAGTGCGGAATTTTCGGAATATATGGAAGCCCGCATGCAGCCAATTATACATATCTCGGTCTCTATTCACTGCAGCACAGGGGACAGGAATCCGCCGGTATAGCGTCATCAGACGGGGAACATATTTACAGATACGCCGGCATGGGTGAGGTTAATGACGTCTTTAATCAGGAGCATATCGACAACCTTGCCGGATTTATGGCAATAGGCCATAACAGGTATTCCACGACCGGTTCGTCATATCTGAGGAACGCGCAGCCGTTCCGAGCGACATCTGTGCTTGGACCGATAGTCCTCTCTCATAACGGGAACCTGACAAATGCCGGGTCAATAAGACATGAACTGGAACGTAAAGGGCATATATTCCAGACCACTATAGATTCTGAAATAATCGTTCATCTTATGGCCAGGTCGGAGAGGGAGGATTTCCTTGACGCACTTGTCTTTTCTCTGAAACAGGTCAAGGGGGCGTACTCTCTTCTTGTAATGAACAGGAACAGACTTTTCGCGGTACGGGATCCCCACGGGTTCAGGCCGTTAAGCCTCGGGAAACTTGATGACTGCTGGGTGGTAGCGTCAGAAACATGCGCATTTGACATCATCGGCGCGACTTACGAAAGAGATGTAAAACCGGGCGAGCTGATCGAGATAACATCAAACGGATTACGGTCATTCTTCCCCTTTGAAAAACAGGAGGAGTCCCTCTGTATCTTTGAGTACATATATTTTTCACGCCCCGACAGCAGGATATTCGGGGAATCGGTATACGACATGAGAATAAAGCTCGGAAGGATGCTGGCGAAGCAGTCTCCGGTTGATGCCGATATCGTTGTGCCGATTCCGGACTCGTCAAACTGCGCCGCGCTCGGTTACTCGAAGGAATCGGGGATACCTTTTGAACTTGCGATGATCCGCAGCCACTACATAGGGAGGACCTTTATCGAGCCGTCACAGAAGATACGCGACCTCGGAGTAAAGCTGAAGTTCAATGTAGTAGCCTCTGTTGTGAAAGACAAACGGGTCGTTGTTGTTGATGATTCTATCATGCGCGGCACGACAATGCGTAAAATTATAAAGATGTTCAGGAGTGCAGGAGCTAGAGAGGTCCATGTAAGAATCTCCGCCCCGCCGACAAAATTTCCCTGCTATTACGGGATAGATATACCCACACACAGTGAACTTATAGCCGCGACCCATACCATTGAAGAGATAAGAAAATATCTCAGAGTAGATTCGATAAGCTACATGACTGTTGAAACGCTGATCGAAGCGATAGATTCTCCATCAAAAAAATACTGTACGGCCTGCTTTGACGGGTATTATCCCTGCAAGCTCGATGATCTTGACGATTGTGATGACAATCTGAAGTTCCAGTTTGATGAAGGGGAGGGGAAGTATTACTGATTTTATAAATATTGTGTTTTTCCGAGGAGCTGAACCATATGATCCTCGGGAAAAATACTTGACGTTTTTTCAGCACTAATAATTATGTCAGAAAGATAGGTCACTAGTTCAATTGGTAGAGCATCGGTCTCCAAAACCGAGTGTTGAAGGTTCGAGTCCTTCGTGGCCTGCATAAAAAAAAGGCGTTTCCTGTATTACGGGAACGCCTTTTTTTTGTGACTGTATTTTTGCTTAAAATTTTAATATCATATAGAGTTCCCTTTTTAGCGGATTATTCGGCCTGACTCCTGAATTAAAATATTGACAGAAAGCCTGAACGGTTGATATAATCAGAGAATTTCTTATAATCATTTTATTGATCGGATGTCCGGTAAATAGAGGTAAATTCTGAAAATGCGGTATATGGTACACTGAATGATTATGTACAAAGTGAATCTCATCCCATGTTCAATTCTGCTGCTGATAATTATGTCATGCGGCAGTGTCGATATATTGAACTCCGGCGGAGACAGGAACAACCCGGAGGATAAAATCCGTGCAGAAAACCGTATACTGAAACAGAACTTTTCTCTTTCCGAAAGGGAGAACGATATACTAAGGAACGAGAACATGCAGTACACCGAGGAGAACAGCAGGCTCAAGGCACAGGTCAGGGCTCTTGAATCCGGGAAGGAGGCACTGGAAAAAAAATACGATAAGGACATGGCGCTCTGGAATAATAAATATGATGAGTTCAGCCGCAGATATATCATGCTCGAAAAGGAGAGTTCCGCCAGAATAAAGGAGCTGGAGGAGTTGAACAGAAAAAACGAGGAGAGGCTGAATGGGGAGATAGCCTCGCTCAACCAGACGATGCAGAGCCGGGAGAAAAAATATAACAGCGATATAGAGAAACTGGAGATCAGGATCTCGGAGAATGAAGCGTTATACAAAAAGGAGCTGTCCGTGTTAAACAGGCAGCTAAATGAATACAGGGAATCGCTCGGCCTTCTGAAAATCGGTCTGGACAAGGCGGAGAATGAAAAAAAGGAACAGCTTGAAGCAGTGCTGAAAAAAGAGAAAGAAATTTCGAAACTCAATATTTATATAAAAGATCTGCTGAAACAGATTGAAGACTCCGTCTCTCAGATTGACAGGTATCAGAAAAATATTGATGAAATAAAGTCCGAGAACGCCAGGCTAAAGGACAGCGTCAAGTCTGCTCAGGAAGTCAGAAATTCCAATTAACAATATGAAGCATATTTATATATCCAGCACATTTGTAAGATATAATAAATTGAAACTGACTGTTTCAGCAGCGGCTTTTTTTTTAATGCTTATTCTTATGCCTTGCGCTGTACATGCCGGTACCGGTCTTAAACTGCTGCTGACTTCTAACTTGACCGGCGGTCTGATACAGACTTCGGAGGAGCAGGATAGTACCGACCCGCTGCTTCTGACCGCGCAGACTATTATCTCCGAAAAAAACAGCGGCGGTTACGATCTGTATCTCGACCTCGGGAATTCGTTTTACCACGGGGCTCTGTCGCGGTTCAGCTTCGGCGCGATAATGATCGATTTTTTCAACTATTTCGGCTGCACAGCTACGCTTGTATCATCGGAAGACATAAGCATGGGTATTAAAAACCTTGAGTTTCTCTCGAGAAGGGGGAGCACGAGACTGCTGTCGTCAAATCTGCTTCGTGAAACGGAACCGGTGTTTACACCGTACGTGACCTATGTTAAAAACGGGAAGAAGATAGCGGTCATAGGGATTACCTCCCCCGAAATACTGCCCGATATAGCCGACATAAAAGTAATGAATATATCCCTGTCTGATTATCTGAACCAGGTCGGACGCGTCAGCGCGGATTTAAAAAAGAACGGTTATGATTATATAATCGTTCTGTCCGGCATGGGGAGCCGGGGTAATCTTGAACTTATCCAGAAAATTTCTGAAATAGATATAGTCATAGGGGGAGGTGATTCCAGCGGTGAGGTCTACTCTGTCAGGTCGCAGAGAATTGATACAGTTCAGGGTAAATCTCTTTTTACCCTTCTGCGCAGTGACGGGTGCTACATGCTTGACCTTGATCTCGAAAGCGGAATATCAATAAAAGGATGGAACTTTATCCAGCCGGGGTTGCAAAAAATATCAGACAGGGGATATGTCGAGTACTCCAGGCGGCTGGGATTATGGAAAAGCAAATTCGCAAACGAACAGAATACAGCAGTCGCTTCAGATATAAACGGCAGTGTTTCCATCAGCGACGAAAAGGTCGCTTCAATGCTGAGGGACAGGTGCAGGTGCGAAATCGGAATTGTGGAACAGAATTCTGTCTATACAAAAAGTTTTTCCGGGAGTATTACTGCCGGAGATATAACCTCACTGGTCAGAAACCAGTACCAGGTATACATTTATGATCTCCGCGGAGAAGATCTGAAAACGATTATCGGCAGTCCGGGAAACTTCGTGATTACGGGGATTAGGGACGGTGATGTGCTGAAGATACAGAAAAGGGCGATAGTGCCGAACAGGAAATATTCCGTCTGTTCAACACAGTATACACATGACAGAATTGAATCGATGACCGGGAAACGCATTGCCTATACCAATACCTGGAAAAATCTTACAGACGAGATAACTGAAGATCTTAAACACAACCGTTCCGTATTGCGTGATGATTATGAATATCTCGATGACAGGTTCAGGCTGATGTTCGATTTTAAACTATCCAATATGTTTGATCGATCCATAATAATTAAGGATAATGATATGGATACACCGGCCGGACAGAGCAGTCTGTCGTATAAAAACTGGGGATTCGAAGATACTGCAAATATAACTCTGTATAACAGGTATCATCAGCTGGTGCTTACTCCGTACCTGTACTTTTCCAAATATAATGAAACATATAATCAGAACCTGCTCCGCGGGTCACTGGTGTATAATTACAACCTGAATGACTACATTACGCCATATGAAAAAACACAGGCTGATACTGTCCTGGTAAACGTAACCGGCAGACCGGTGCTTGTGCGTGAAACGGCGGGAATTACGATAAATTCTGCCAATGTAACCGGTAAGATAGGTATTGGTTTTGAAGACCAGGTTAAACATCCTGACGAACCGGTACTTTATGGTTTTGAGACGATAATAAACGCTGAGTATCAGTTTGGTTATCCGGTAAAGTACCTATTCAAGCTTGATTCATTTATCTCGTCTGAGCTTAAGGAGACGGAAATCCCTCAGAGCAGGATCGAGATAACGAACGGATTGTCGTTCAGTCTGAATAACAATCTTGCGCTTGGTATTAAATACAGGTGGTATCATTTTTATTCTTCAAAGCTGAAGAAATCGTATACAGATTCGCAGGTGCTGGTTTCGTTCGACGTAAACGCGAATTTTAAATTCTTCTGATACAAGCTCACTTTTATTGTTTGATTCAGCTCACTGATTGACATTATAAACAATATTCTCAAGTAAAGCAAAACGGACCAATAGGGGTCAGAGCCCCCAGGCAGCCGCAAAATTAAGAAAAATTCATACTGAACACTGCTCAGTTATCAGATTATAAAAAAATTGGTATCCTCAGATAAAAATAAAATTTTTCATATAAAAAAAGATTGAAAAGAACTGCGAACCTGTTTCAAATAACGATGTATTTCTGACTTAATAGCAATACGCGAAAAGGTTAGACCACTGTCAGAGTAGACCCTTCGACAGGCTCAGGGTAACCGTTGTATAGTAGCCTGCTTTAAAACTATAGCGTCATTATTAAAAACCGGAATATTTATAAAGCAGACTACTGGTGAAAATGATTTTCGTCTGTTGCATTGGAAGGGCTGTTTCAATAGTAAGCTGTTATAGTGATATCACTTGTTGTAATACCGGATAAATTATAGTAAAACCAAGTCTGCATAAATAACTTGCTCTTTGCGGTATTTTTTGCAGCAATCTTTCGATAACGGGAGTAAAAGAAATGTACAGAAACCTGTTAGTTTTATTAATTCTGATGATCTCTTTGAATCTAAATGCTCAGGGTATTAAAGTGATTGATGAATCGGATAAAAAAGAGAACTTCAAGTATGAGAATAAATTAGCGTTCTCGCCAGGATTTGTGTACATCTATTCTAAGGAAGGTTCATATCTCGCTTTTTTCCCCGGATTGTCTTATTCACGAAGTATATATGAAAATATAGGAGCGTTAGCCGGTGTATCTGTGATTGATGTTGTAAAAGATGATAAAGGACGCGATAGCTATGGAACCGGCACCCGTTTTTACAGTATGTTTTTATCCGTATCGTATTATTTAAGCGGATTTGACCGGAATTCGTTTTTCGTAACACTGGGGGATAAAAATTATTATGAATATGACAGGATAAACAAGATTGATCTAAGCTTATTGTTTGGATATCAGCATTTAATTCTTGAAAGGTATTTCGCTAAAATCTCACTCGGTTTTTCAACAGGTTTGTATAAAAATAAAAAATCAGGTTTTGATATGCAGAACAATGATGCCAATACAGACCTCGGCATCAGCATCGGATATCTATTCTGACAGCCAGCTGCATTTGTGTAATCTGTTATTGAGAAATTATTAAAAAAAAGTTGACAGAATAGTTTAATTAATGAACGTTAATTAATAATACATGCATGGTTTTAAATTTTTTGAAAAGGTATATAATATTTAATTGTTAGATTAATGGTCGTTCATTAATTATTTAGACAAAACATCAGACTTCAGATTATATGGCCGGATATTGTGACATGTCACAGCCGGGTATCGATGAACTGCCAATGGAAATCTTAAAGGAGAATTCAATAATACAAGAAATAAGGAGATCTATATGAATGGTAAAATGGGAGTAATAACAGATGATGTAAAGGAATGTGTTGATCAGGTTATCAAATATCTCGGGAACGATATAAAAGCATCTTTCCCGCTTGGTCTCGGAAAACCTATGCTGTTTATTGATGAGTTATACAGGCGGGCAAAAGAGAATCCGGAGATCAGGCTTGTTATAATGACCGCATTGACCCTGGAAATACCTAAAGGGAAAACCGATCTCGAAAAACGGATATTAAAACCGATAGTGGATCGTATTTTTCACGGAGTAAAAGATTTCGATTTTATGATTGATTACAGAAACGGCAATCTCCCGGCAAATGTAACATTTACCGAAATGTATTCAAAAGCGGGATCAATTCTTAATGACTCACAGGCGCAGATGAATCATGTAGCATCGAATTATTCCCATGCTGTGCGAGATGGCGTAGATAACGGTGCGAATATTTTCGGGCAGATGCTGTCATCTTATGGCGGCAGCTTTTCAATGGGATGCAATACCGACCTCGGAGTAGATGCGCTGAAGGTGTACCATCAGAGACGGAAAAACGGCGAAAAATGCGTGACGATCGGCGAGGTCAATACAAATCTTCCGTTTATGTACAGCGACGCTATTGTTGATAAAATGGATTATGATTTTATTTTGAAAGGAGAACAGTTTAACATGCCTCTGTTTGGAGCACCCAAAGATCCGATCACGCTCCGTGATTATATGATCGGGCTCAATGTGAGTACACTGATTAAAGACGGCGGTACAATACAGGTCGGAATCGGTGCGCTGGGTGACGCGATCGTTTTCGGGCTGATATTGAGAAATGAACACAATGATCTCTATCGTGAATTAATAGAGAAGGCAGGACTTACAACAAGATATAGATCCATTATTGAAAAATGGGGTGACACCGGCGAGTTTAAAAAGGGCCTTTACGGTTCTTCTGAAATGCTGATAGACGGCTTTCTTCAGTTGTATAAAAATAAAATTTTAAAGAGAAAGGTCTATGACAGTATTCCATTGATGAAACTTATAAATGATGATGAACTGTCTCCTGATAATATACCGGAAGATATTATCGAAAAGCTTCTGAAGATCAAAGCAATCAATAAAATTCTTGATGAGGACGATTTCAATTTTCTGAAAAAATTCGGGATTATAAAAAACAGTGTAACGATGGAGGGGGGAGCGTTAAGAGATGGTGATGAAACGTATTCGACTGATCTCGGAAATGAAACGGATATTCTTAAAATCAGGAAGATCCTCGGAAAAAAACTTCTCGGTGGCGAGATAATATGCGGCGCATTTTACATCGGACCTCAGTCTTTTTACAGAGAACTTAATGAAATGCCTGAAGAGGAGAGGATGCAGTTTGGTATGTCCGGTGTTGAAAAAGTTAACCAGTTGTATGGCGGCGAAGAATTGAGAAGGCTTCAGAGAAGGGATGGGCGGTTTGTAAACACCGGCATGAACGCCTCGGTTCTCGGTTCTGTGTCATCCGATCTTCTGCCCGATGGAAGGGTTGTGAGCGGTATCGGCGGACAGTATGACTTCGCGGCAATGGCACACGCGCTTCAGGATGGCAGGCTTATTATGATGATTAAGAGCGTTAAGGGGTCCGGAAAATCGCTGAAATCAAATATTGTATTCAATTATCCTCAATGCTCGGTGCCACGTCATCTGAGGGATATTATAATAACTGAGTACGGTATTGCCGATGTGAGGGGGAAGAAAGACCATGAAGTAATCGCTGAAATGATCAATATTGCCGATTCAAGGTTTCAGAAGCAGCTTCTTGATCAGGCCAAAAAAGCTAAAAAAATTTCAATGGATTACGAAATTCCGAAAGAGTACCGGAATAACACTCCTGAAAAAATAGATAAGCTTCTCAAACCATACAGGGATATGGGGCATTTTAAAGTTTTCCCGTTCGGAACAGATTTCAAAAAAGAGGAGTTTGTTCTTGCAGCAGCGATGAAGGAACTTAAGAGTACCGCTGCGGAAAAACCTTTTAAGCTTTTAAGAGGACTTCTGTTGGAGACAGTAAGATCCGTTCCGGAAGCAGCATCGGTATATCTTAAACATATGGATCTTGAAAAACCGGCTACATTAAAGGAGCGTATTGGAAGAAACTTGGTACTGGTAGGATTGAGAAACAGCAGGGCAATCTGATGAAGATGTTTATGTGGTGCGGATGGAAATTACTGATTACTGATCATATAATATTTCAGCGACCAGTCCGGAGCCTGGTTAGTCAGACACTTTCGTCCTGTCGTAAAGAAGTTCGTCTGATTTTTCGATAACAAACCCTTTAGATGATGTTAGTCTAAGTACATCATCTGAACATATTGGTTCTATCGAGATGCAATTCTCGGGAATGCTCAGTATTTTTGTCTGACTCAGTCATGAATCATTAAATTAAAATGCTTATTTATACTTTAAAACTTAATAATGCTTTTTTGTAGTTAAAAATACGGATAAATTAATGGTTGTTCATTAATTATATAACATATTTTTACTATTGTCCGAACAAAAGTAAAAATATCAGATAAAAGTATTTAAGGAGGCTCAATTTGAAAGAAGCGGTTATAGTAAGTGCTGCTAGAACGGCGGTTGGGGATCTGAACGGATCACTTGAGAGTTTCAGGGGACATGAACTGGGTGTCATCGCGCTTAAGGGTGCAATAGAAAAGGCGGGAATCAGTCCGGATATAATTGAAGAGGTGATTGTAGGTCAGTGTAACCAGGCAGGTTCACCTGGAAATTCGGCAAGATGGGTGACGCTAAAATCGGGATGTCCTGTCACGACAATTTCTACGACAGTACACCAGCAGTGCCCTTCATCAATGCGCGCGGCGGATATCCTGTCGCAGGAGATTATGCTCGGCAGGATTGATGTTGCCGCAGCAGTTGGGCAGGAGAGTATGACGAACGCCCCATACCTGCTGATGAATGCGCGCAAAGGGTATCGTCTCGGAGATGGCGAAAAGGTACAGGACAGTCTTATGATAGGGGGGCTTGTGTGTGCGTTTGAAAACTATCATATGGGCGTGACTGCGGAGAACATCGCCGAGGAATATCACATAACCCGAGATATGCAGGACGAGTATTCGCTCCTCAGTCATAAAAGGGCATGCAGGGCAATCTCTGATGGTTTATTCGATGACGAGATTGTTCCGGTTGAGATAAAAACAAAGAAAGGTGTTAAAATATTTGATACTGATGAACATCCCAATCCGAACGCTACAGCTGAAATGGCTGCCGAACTGAAACCGGCATTTAAAAAAGACGGTACAGTGACGGCATTCAACGCATCAGGAATAAATGACGGGGCGGCTGCTATGATACTTATGTCATCGGATAAGGCTAAAGAACTCGGGCTGAAACCTGTTGCAAAGGTAAAAGCTTCTGCATCAGGTGCATGCGAACCGAGGATAATGGGGATGGGGGTAGTCCCTGCAGTACATCGGGCGCTGAAGTTTGCTGGATTAAATCTGCGCGATATAGATTACTGGGAGTTGAACGAGGCATTTGCGGCCCAGGCTCTGGCGTGTCAGAAGGAGCTTGGGATTTCGATTGATAATCTGAACGCAAACGGTTCCGGTATACCGATAGGTCATCCCGTTGGAATGACGGGGGTCAGGATTGTCATGGCGGCAATAAGCGAACTGAACCGCAGGGGCGGTCGTTATGCCTGTGCAAGTATGTGTGCAAGCGGAGGCCCTGCCTGTGCTTTTATTGTAGAGCGGATTTTATAAAAAAGAAGCGGAATGCGAAAAAAGATATTGACAATTGGTTCAGATTAAGTTAATGGTCATTCATTAATTTAATCTGAACATCTATTATAGGCAGGATAAACTATGCCGGAAGAAAAAGAAAGCAAAATTCAACAGAAACTGATTCTTTTTAAATCAAGCAGCCTTTTCTGGGAAAAGGGGTATGCCGAAACCAGCATGAGAGATATTGCCAATGAGTGCGGATTCAGACCTGCAAATATCTATAATTTTTTTGAAAACAAGGAAACAATACTGTTTGAGATCCTTAGTCAGGAACTCGAGGATATTCTTGAGCCGATCCGTGCTCTAAAAGATGACCAAAATATTGATCCGAGAGACGGATTAAAACGGATAATAGAGAACCATATAAGACTTACCCTGGGTGAAAAAAGAAGATCAAAGCTCCTGTTTGATTCGGGATTGAACAATCTTTCCCCCAAAAACAGGAAAAAGATTATCAAGCTGAGAGATGAATATGATTTAATCTGCAAAACGGTTCTGGAGAGGGGCATAAAAAAAGGTGTTTTTTCATGCAGCAATGTTCAGTTTGCAGTCTATTTTATAGCCTCGATGATCGCTCGCTCCAGAATATGGTTTAAACCTGATGGTGAATATTCCGTCGATTATATAATAGATTTTCTTTACGATTTTTCTCTTAAAGCGCTCAGCGCACAGCCTGCTAAAAAATAGCAGGCAAATATTTATAAAATTATAATTAATGGTCATTCATTAATATTGAGAGGTTTCATGAAAATGGAATTTAAACTGATCAAACTCGAAACAGCTGATGGCATTGCACAGATAATCCTCAACAGACCGGAGGTCCTTAACGCGCTTAATTACGAGATGGTCATGGAAATCGCAGAGGCTGTGAGGATAATCTCTGTCGACGATAATATAAAGGTACTGATTATTTCTGGTACCGGGGGAAACTTCGCAGCTGGAGCGGATATTCCTCCAATGCTTAATAACAATACTCAGCAGGCAAGATCAAGAACCTTCAATAACGTTTTCAATTCAATAGAAAACCTCGGGAAGCCGGTAATCGCGGCTATTTCAGGTTATGCGCTTGGCGGCGGGCTTGAGCTGGCTCTTGCATGTGATGTGAGAATTTGTTCCGGCGATGCAAAGTTTGGTCTGCCGGAGATAAAGCTTGCTATTTTTCCCGGAGCAGGCGGAACGCAGCGGCTTCCGCGTATCATAGGCACTGGGAGAGCGAAGGAGATGATTCTGACAGGATGTCTGATTGATGCACAGAAAGCGCTGAACTGCGGGCTCTGCACGTCGATCTCGGGGAGTGATATCATGGAAGATGCCTTGAAGACGGCGGAGATTTTTCTTAAACTCTCGCCTGTTGCGCTTGAAAGTGCAAAGAGAGTTATCAATTTCGGGATGAATAGCAGTCTTGCTTCAGGAATACAGTATGAAGAGGATGTGTGGTCGGCGTGCTTTGCCACGGATGATCAGCGTGAAGGGATGAAGGCGTTCATAGAGAAAAGAAAACCTGTTTTCACGGGGAAATAACGGGAGAGAAATATGGCATTAAATATATTGGTCGATACACGTGATGTGAAATTTGTTTTATTTGAGATGCTTAAGGTCGGAGATGTCTGCAGGTACGAAAAGTTTTCGTCTTTTGATGCCGACACGTTTGAATCGGTTCTTGACCTTGCGGAAAAAATTGCGGTCAGGAACCTGTATCCGTGCAACAGTATCGGTGACAAGACCGGAGTCGTTTATAATCCCGTGACAAAAGATGTCACGGTACCGCCGTGTTATAAGGAAGTGAAAGAGATAATAGACACTTCCGGATTTTGCGGGATTGAACATGATCCTGAATGGGGCGGAATGGGGATGCCGAATGTTATTTACCGCAGCGCGCTGGAGTTTCTTTTTGCCGGGAGTATAGCCTTCTCGATGTATCTGACGCTTAGCGCTGGTGCAACAAATCTTGTCAGCCATCATGCGTCTGAAGAGTTAAAGAAGATGTTTCTTGAGAATATGGTTTCCGGCAGGTGGGGAGGGACGATGTGTCTTACTGAATCCGATGCCGGCAGCGATGTCGGGGCTTTGAAAACAAAAGCTGTCAGGCAGGCTGACGGCACATACCTGATAACCGGACAGAAGATCTTCATATCGTCGGGTGATAATGATATGTATGAAAATATGATACACCCTGTTCTTGCAAGAATTGAAGGAGACCCGGCGGGGACAAAGGGGATTTCGATATTTCTTGTGCCGAAATTTTTTGTCAATAGCGACGGAAGCCTCGGAAAGAGAAATGATGTAGTTTGTTCCGGAATAGAACACAAGATGGGGATTAAGGGCTCCGCGACATGTACAATGAGTTTCGGTGATAACGGAAACTGTGTCGGATATCTGCTCGGCGAAGAGCGTCAGGGCATGAAGATCATGTTTCAGATGATGAATGAGGCGAGGCTTGATGTGGCGATAGAGGGACTAGGCGCAGCAAGCTCTGCATACATGCATGCGGTATCATACGCCAGGTCAAGGAAACAGGGGCCTGAAAAGGGCGATTCTGCTAACCAGACCGTAATAATGAATCATCCCGACATCAGACGAATGCTGCTCTGGATGAAATCCAATGTTGAGGCAATGAGGATGGTTTCAATGCTCGCTGCTTACAGTTTTGATATATCTATGGAAGCCGATGGCGAAGAGAAACGTGAAGCCTCGGCCCTGCTTGAATTTCTTATCCCGATCTGCAAGGCGGGTAATACTGATCTCGCATGGCTGATAACAGCCGAAGCCATACAGGTATATGGAGGATACGGATACTGTTCAGATTATCCGGTAGAGCAGCTGGCAAGAGACTGCAAGATACTCGGGATTTACGAAGGGACAAACGGTATACAATCAATTGACCTGACTATGAGGAAGCTGCTTTTAAATCCGGAGATGTATAACTATAAAGTTTTTAAAAGAAGAGTTGAGAAGACTGTGGCCGATGCAGCAGGTGTCGTCGATGAGAAGTACGCTGTTACGCTTCAGACCGGAATAAACGCAATGGATTCTGTTGTTAAACGGCTTGTGAATCTTAAAAATGAAAAAAGAACAGATGAGATACTGGCTATAGCGACGCCGTTACAGCAGTCATTCAGGATGCTGGCGCATGCGTGGATGCACCTGTGGGCTCTTGTCATCTCTACAGCTGAATTGAAGCAAATCACCGGCGGAGCAATTGGCATCAATTCAGTTAAAGGAAATATAGAAGCTGAATATTATTATGGCAAAACAGTCTCTGCGCGGTTCTATCTTGAGAATGAATTTAAAAAGTATTTCGGTCTAATTGATTATGTACTGGCAGGTGGCGCGACAGTTGCTGATTCCTTCAGTGAAATATTTACCGGTGCACCGGATGCATAACGGCATGTATAATTGAAATTATTAAATAGATTGTATCACTAACAGGGGAGTAAAAAATGAAAACTGCTGAAGAATATATTGAGAGTTTGAGGAAACTTAATCTGGTGGTGTACATGTTTGGTGAAAGGGTTCTGGATGTTGTTGATAATCCGATCATCCGGCCGTCAATGAATGCTGTAAGTATGACGTATTCACTCGCTCATGACCCGAAGTACACGGATCTTTTAACCGCAACATCTCATATAACCGGAAAAAAGATAAACAGGTTCACTCACATACATCAGAGCACAGACGATCTTGTAAAGAAGAGTAAAATGGGGAGACTGATCGGTTCTCTTACAGGGTGCTGTTTCCAGCGCTGTGTCGGGATGGATGCAATGAATGCTCTTTCAATGACCACTTATGATATCGACAAAAAGTATAATACGGATTACAATAAAAGGTTTCTGAAATTCCTTGAGTATGTACAGGAGAACGATCTCGTCTGTGACGGCGCAATGACAGATCCCAAAGGGGACCGTTCTCTCCCCCCGCATAAACAGCCGGATCCTGATCAGTATCTTCATGTAGTTGAAGAGAGGAGTGACGGGATTATTGTCAGGGGAGCCAAGGCCCATCAGACCGGAGCGGTTAACTCCCATGAAATAATAGTAATGCCTACAGTTGCGATGAGGGAGGAGGATGAGGATTACGCTGTCTCTTTTGCTGTGCCCAGCGATACCCGTGGAATTATATATATCATGGGTAGACAGTCGTGCGACACAAGAAAACTTGAAAAAAACTATATAGATCAGGGTAACTCGATTTTCGGAGGGCATGAGGCTCTCGTGGTTTTCGATAACGTATTTGTTCCATGGGACAGGGTCTTTATGTTCAGGGAGTACGATTTTTCGGGTCAGCTTGTAGAACAGTTTGCATCATACCACAGGCAGAGTTATGCGTGCAAGGTCGGGGTTGGAGATGTGCTGATAGGTGCCGCACAGACCGCCGCAGAATATAACGGCGCTGACAGGGCATCACATGTAAGAGATAAGATAATCGAAATGAATCACCTTAATGAAACACTTTACTGCGGGTGTATCGCGTGCGCATCGGAAGGTCACAGGGAGCCGAGCGGGACGTTTTATGTAAATACTCTGCTTGCGAATGTGCATAAGCAGAATATAACCCGTTTCCCATATGAGATCGCAAGACTTGCCCAGGACATCGCCGGCGGTCTGGTTGTAACGCTTCCGTCGGAACAGGACCTGCGTTCTAACGAAACAGGCAGGTGGGTAGAGAAGTATTTTAGAGCAAGAAGCGATGTCTCCACGGAGAACCGTATGAGAATACTGAGACTTATTGAAAACATCACGATGGGAACGGCCGCTGTAGGATATCTTACTGAGTCGATGCACGGAGCAGGATCGCCGCAGGCACAGAGGATAATGATTTCGCGCCTTGTGGATCTGAAAGAAAAACAGACGGTATCTAAAAAACTTGCAGGTATTGCTGAATAAAGGCAGATTATGAACGGATTGCCGGAAAAGAGAAAAGCCCTGGTTGTTGAAGGGGGCGGGATGAGGGGAGTATTCTCTGCGGGAGTACTTGATGCTTTCGGCGCTGAGGGTTTTGATCCTTTTGATCTTTATATCGGTGTTTCAGCCGGCGCATGCAACCTCGCATCGCATCTGGGTGAGCAGTACGGCAGAAACATTCACATAATCAGAAAATATTCCGCCACATCAAGGTTCATAAGCCTGCGGCGTTTTCTTGCAGGAGGTCATTATATGGATCTTGACTGGTTGTGGGAGAGTACAATCAGGGACTGCCGGCTTGATCTGAAAAAAATATTCAATGCAATCTTATCAGGTGATAAGGAATATATCGTAGTGGGGACATCTGCTGATAATGGAGATGCTGTTTATTTAGTGCCTGACGAATCCAGTCTTGAGCACTATATCAAGGTTTCAAGTTCTCTGCCGTTTTTGTACAGGGATATTCTGATCACCGATTGCGGTCAGGTTCTGGATGGGGGAATTTCCGATCCTGTTCCGGTTATTAAAGCGTACAACCTGGGAGCTGATGATATAACTGTAATCCGTTCCCGCCATTCCGGATATGTGAAAAAAGACCATATTCCGGCGGCGGTTTACAATCTGTTATTCAAAAAGTATCCCGCTGTTGCGGCAGCAATGGAGAGGCGAACAGCTGTATATAACAGGGCTGTGGATTTTATTAAAAATCCACCGGAAGGAGTTAAAGTAAGGGAGATATCTCCGTCAACCGGCTTTCAGGTTAGCAGAACAACCAGAAATCTGGAAAAACTGCAAAATGCATATTATCAAGGATTTGTTGCAGGTAGGGATTTTATTAAAAATCAAATTTAATTTACAGGAGAAAAATTATGGACATCAATGATGTCAGAAACATTGCTATCATCGGTGCGGGGAACATGGGGCACCAGCTGACTGTTCTCTGCGGACTAAGCGGTTTCAAAGCGGTATGTACCGATGTCAATTCGGAAACTTTAAAAAAGGCTGAAAATTTTGCCGACAGTTATCTTAAAGACCGCGTAAAGAAAGGTAAACTGTCTGAAGAAGATGCGGCTAAAGTAGGATCGAGAATCTCCTTTGTATCCGATCTGAAAGCAGCGGTATCAGATGCTGATTATGTGATAGAGGCTGCTGTTGAGAACCTCGATCTCAAAAGAAAGCTTTTTGCGGACATAGATCTTTTTGCTCCGAAACACGCGATACTGGCTACCAACAGTTCGCGCATAGTAAGTTCACGGATCGCTGATGCGACAAAGAGGCCTGAGAAGGTGTGTAACCTGCATTTTTTCAATCCTGCGCTTGTAATGAAACTAGTCGAGGTTGTGAAAGCACCTCACTGTGCTGAGGATACAGTTGATGTGTCTTTTAAACTGTGTGAAAAGCTGGGTAAGATTCCTGTGCTGCTCAACAAGGAGATAGACGGATTTCTGCTTAACCGCATGCTCGGTGCGATTGCGAAAGAGGCACAGTGGCTTTACGAAAGCGGTATATCTTCATTCGAAGATCTTGACAAGGCATGCGTATACGGAGCCGGACATCCGATGGGACCGTTCAGGCTTATGGATCTTACAGGTATTGACCTTGAATACTATATCAGAATGGAGGCCTTCCGCGCCACTGGTGATAAATCGGAGTTCCCTTCACCCGGAGTAGTTGAAAGATTTGTGAACGGTCATTATGGTGAAAAAACCGGGTGCGGCTGGTATGAATATTCCGGTATCAAATAATTCAGATATACGGTTTTCAGTTTGAGATTCATTAATTATTTTCATGCCGTCTAGGTTAATGGTCGTTTATTAATATAAAAATCAGTTTTTCTGAAAAAAATTCATAATCCTGCGTGATATCATAGAAGATCGGCATGATGATATTACCGGTGCAATAATGAACTCCGGAGTGTTAAGCAGATAAGGGGTAGATGAAGTCCCCCGCTATTCCTCTGTGCCGGAAATGTTCCCGGATAATGTCAGATTTTTTATAAGCAGCGGTCCTGTACAGATTTCGTTACAGGACCGCTGCTGAAAAATATAAATCTGATAATATACAAAAAAATTTATAATTTTTATGAGGAGGTTTTTATGATAAGAAGGGTTGAAAAGGTGGCGGTAATCGGATCAGGGATAATGGGGGGTGGAATCGCGGCTCTCTGTGCCAGCGCGGGTATAAAAACCCTGCTGCTTGATATCGTTCCATTTGATCTGAAAGACGAAGAGAAGAAAGACCGTGCTGCAAGGAACAGGATCGTTCAGTCAGGACTTGATGCCCAGATCAAAGCAAAACCTGCGGCATTTATGGACAAAAAAAGGGATCTCAGCCTGATAGAGCCTGGGAACCTTACAGATGATTTTGATAAGCTCAAGGATTGTGATATCATCTTTGAAGTGGTTGTTGAAAATCTGAAGATCAAACAAGAGCTGTTCGCGAAAATCGAAAAGATCATGAAGCCGGGTGCGATAATAGCATCGAATACATCCGGACTGCCTATAGCGCAGATGGCCCAGGGGAGAAGCGATGAATTTAAAAAACATTTTCTGATTCTTCATTTCTTTAATCCGGTACGCTACATGAAGATACTTGAATGTGTCGCAGGCCCGGACACAACAAAAGAGGTTTGTGATTTTGTTTCAAAATGGGGAGAGCAGACTCTCGGTAAAGGTGTTGTATGGGGAAATGATACTCCAAACTTTATAGGCAACAGGATAGGAATGATCTCAAGCTGTGAAGCTCTGATCCTGATAGAAAAAGGATTTGCGACTATTCCTGAGGCGGATGCAATTTTTAACAAACATATGGGAATTCCAGGCACCGGAATCTTCGGTCTTACAGATTTTGTCGGCGCGGATACGGTTGATCACATCGCGGATAACTCCTACGATCTGCTTGTGAATGATGAATTCAGGGAGAAATATAAACTGCCGAAATTTTTCAAAGAGATGATGGCAAAGGGGATGTATGGGAACAAGGCAAAGGATAAAGGGGGATTTTATCTGTCAGGCAGGAGTGCCGACGGCAGGAAGTTTAAAAAGGTTATCGATATAAAGACCCTGCAGCACGTCGATTTCGATTCCAGGGCGACCTATCCTGTAATTGAAGCCGTTAAGGATATGAAGACCATTCCTGAAAAAACAAAATACATTTTTAAGAACAGCGAATTTGCAATGAGACTGATGTCATGCCAGCTGGTGTACGCTGCAAACAGGATACCTGAAATCTGCGATACACTTGTTGAAATTGATAATGCGATGAAGTGGGGCTATGCATATCAGTACGGACCGTTCGAGTCATGGGATGCTATCGGAATAAAAGAATCTATTCCCGGTATCGAAAAATCGGGGTATAAGGTTCCTGAAAAAATAAAATCGATGCTCGCAAAGGGGGCTGAAACATTCTACCGCGTCCAGAACGGCAAAAAACAGTACTGGGACTTTACCTCTGAATCATACAAGGATATACAGTACAGCCCGCAGATGATCTTTCTGGCAAACATCAAAACCGATAAGTCAAAAATCGCGATCGATACACCGAGCGCTTCGCTGGTTGATCTTGGAGACGGAGTATTCTGCTTTGAGTATCACACAAAGATGAACGCGATAAACGGTGAAATTGTCAGTATGGCCGACAAAGTCCGCGAATTCATTATCAAAAACGGGGCAGGAATGGTCATAGGGAACGAGGCAGCCGGCATGCCGCCCGCATTCAGCGCCGGCGGCGATCTGAAATTCATGCTTGATATGGCCAATAAAGGGGACTTTCAGGGTATCAATAATTTTATTGCCGACGTGCACAGCAGCATGAAGCTGATGAAATACTCGCCGTATCCGGTCGTCGCTGCTCCATTCGGCCTTGCGCTCGGCGGAGGATGCGAGGTATGTCTCTGGTCTGACAAAATTGTGGCGCATAACGAACTCTATATGGCTCTGGTAGAAGTCGGGGCGGGTCTTGTTCCTGCAGGCGGCGGCTGCGTTAACATGTGGAGACGGCTCAGTGAATCGGTAGTTGCTCCTACAGACTGGCTGTCGGTATTTCTTGCAGCATTCCAGACAATTGCTATGCCGATGCCGTCGATGTCGGCACAGGAGGCAAGAACCAAGGGGTTCCTCAGGCCGCAGGACAGGATCGTGTTCAACAGGGATTATCTGATCGGCGAGGCCAAGAAAGAGGTACTGCGCATGAATGAAGACGGTTATGTTCCGCCGGTTTGCACCAAAATAAAAGTCATGGGCCAGGATGCGATGGGCGCACTTGATGCTAACATTCCCGATATGCTGGCAGGTTACAAGATTGCTCCGCACATATCCACAGTTGTAAGGAGAGTCGGTTATATAATCTCGGGCGGTACTGCATATAAAGGCGAAGAGATTACAGAAGACGCGATGCTGAATCTTGAAAGAGAGATGTTTGTTGACTGCTGGAAAACGGAGAATTCACGAAAAATGGCCGAGCATATGGCGGCCAAGGGGAAACCGCTTTTCATCTAATCTAATATTATAACACAGACGGTTTCATAAAACCTTAAGTGAAAGTTAGTTTTATGTTCTTGTCATTTTCTGCCCTGCGCGGCTTGTGCAGGGCAGAAAATGACTTTTTTAGTATTCAGAAGTTCGCAAGAGCAGGAATAATCAGTACAGCTTACTGCAGAATCTTGAGTAACTGATCGACTATTTTGTTAATCAGCTCATCTATATTTACTTTTTCATTTCTTTCTTTTTTAATTATAAGGTAATAATATGAAATCCTCGTGAGAATGCCAAGAATCGTATTTGAAATAAATTCTATATCGAGGTCCGCAGAGAGGACTTTTTTCTGGACTGCTTTTTCAATGGATGTCCTAATGTATTTGAGAAAGTTATATTCAAGCTTTTCAAAAAAGGGTTCAATCGATCTGTTGATCCCGGGCCCCATCCTCAGCAGAATAGTTGCGCTTTCGTGGTCATAATCGAAGAACATTATAATTTTTGTTATCATATATCTCAAGTAATCTTCATGAGACGGATCGGATTTAAACCGGTAATTATCGATCTGAAAATTCTGCCACTGCTGGTGTATATGTTCGATCACCTGTAAAAAAAGATCCTCCTTGTTTCTGAAATACTGGTAAGGGTTCCCCTTGCTTATATGCAGCTCGTTGACTATATCTATGATCTGCATTTCATAGTAACCTTTTTCTGAGAAGATCTTTTTTGCGCACATTATAATTGTGTTTTTTCGCTCTTCAGATTTCATTAAATAACCCGCTTTGATTGTCAGAAGATGATTCATTATTATAAGATCCCGGGGGGTGTCAATTATAAAATAAAAAACTGAGATCTCAGTATTTTATTGACAGGATAAAAATCATTATTTATTGTGACATATCTTTTCTAATCAGGAGTGAATTTATGGGAAAAATACCAAGGTCAAATGAAGATGATTATACAAATGAAATGGCAGCCGAACGCCGTGAATTTATTAAACAGAAGACCGGGGTGGAGCTGAAACATTGTGCAAACTACTCCTTTGATCCGAAGATTCTTAAAGGAAATATGGAAAACTTTATCGGAGTGGCCCAGATACCTATAGGAATTGCCGGGCCTCTTAAAATAAACGGCCAGTACGCAAAAGGGGAGTTTTACGTACCACTTGCAACAACTGAAGGAACACTTGTGGCAAGCTATAACCGCGGTATGAGGTTATGCAACCAGTGCGGGGGTGTAACAACAGCTGTAATTGATGAAGCGATGCAGAGGGCTCCGGTGTTTTCATTTGCGGGGGTTATTGATGCGCAGAAATTCGGAAGATGGCTTGCTGAAAATTTCAGCGAAATAAAATCAAGGGCCGAGGCGACAGATCCTTTCTGTAAACTGAAAAATATTGAACAGCTGGCTGTTGGTAAAATGATATATACCAGGTTTAATTATCTGACCGGAGATGCGGCGGGTCAGAACATGACGGGTAAGGCCACATTTGCCGCATGTGAATGGATTAAAAAAGTTTATCCTGATATTAAAAACTATATTCTTTCCGGGAATACGGATACCGACAAAAAGCATTCGTTCATGAATTCGATAAGTCCGAGAGGTAAGAGGGTCATAGCGGAGATGACTATTCCGGCAGGCGCGCTTGCCCAGATGAGCGGTATTTCAGCATCTTCAGAACTGTTCAGGATGAGGAACATCGCAAATACCGGCGCATTTATCGCCGGAGCGGTAAACAACGGCCAGCATTCAGCAAACGGAATAACAGCCATGTTCATCGCCTGCGGTATGGATGTTGCAAATGTGGCAGAGTCATCGGCGGCTGTCAGTTACGGAGATCTTATGCCGGATGGAAGCTACTATGCATCGATAACTATTCCGTCTCTTGTTGTAGGCACATTTGGCGGGGGGACCGGTCTTGCTACACAGACCGAGTGCCGTAAAATTCTCGGTTGTGACGGAAAGGACACCGCAAAAAAACTTGCCGAGATTATCGCGGCGACGGCTTTATGCGGTGAGATCTCTCTCGCGAGCGCAATTCTGGCAAAGGACTGGGTCTCAAGCCACGATAAATACGGACGGAATTTTGAAACTAAAATGTAATACTGCTGACATTGATTACCGGATATGTAGATATCAGGATGAAACTGTTTATCTCCACTCCGGTTTTCTTTTTCCGGCAAATGCCCTCGGTCCCTCGTAGAAATCCTCGCTGTTGAGCAGCAGGTCAATGGCGTCATAGTGCTGCGCTACCGCATCATCGATCGACGCGTATTCCGATGACCGGTGCGCAATATCGATTGTGCACCGTACCGCCACCGGCGATGCTTCGGAGATGCTTTGTGCTATCTCTATTGCTTTACCGATCAGATCGCTTCGGGGGACAACATAGTTGACAAGGCCTGCTTCAAGAGCCCTGACGGCACTTATCGGTTTGCCGGTGAAAAGCATTTCGTTCGCAAGTCTGCTGCCTATCTGTCGCGTAAGCCTCTGGATGCCCCCCATCATCGCTATCAGTCCCACCCTGACCTCGGGTAGCCCGAACACTGCATTTTCTGATGAGATGATTATATCAGATGCAAGTGCGATCTCAAGTCCGCCGCCAAGCGCTGAGCCGTTTACTGCCGCTATTACCGGTTTTCTCCTTCCGGGGCGGTGTGTCAGCCCTCCGAAGCCGGTTTCCGGGAACCAGATTCTCCCCCCGTTGGCCATATATTTGAGATCATTTCCAGTGCAGAACGATTCATCCCCTTCGGCGGTGATTATTGCCGCGCGCAGGTCACCGTCATTCTCGAAAGCATCGAATATTGCTTCCAGTTCGTCGTTTGCTGGCGGATTTAGAGCGTTTCGCACTTCGGGGCGGTTTATTGTGACAATAAGTATATGATCTTTTCGTTCTATACGATTATATATATAGGTTTCGCTGAATCCTTTTTTTCTGTGGGGAGCAATCTCTGTCAGATGTTCTTCTGTGAATGCAAAGATATTGCCTCGAGGATTGAACTGAACAAATACAGTTTTCCCGGCAGGATCTGTTTCAATCATTCGCGACAGTGTTGCGCTGTCCTGTTCTGCTGTAACGGCAATGCATCGTTTGACGGAGTTTTCGAGTTTCGCTATTACAAGTCCGCTTTGCGGAGTACCGTTTGAATAGTTGATGATAAAGGACTCTACTGAAGCTCTCCCATGCGGACGATATTCTATTTCAACAGCTTGATTGTTGTCAACCTCTGCCTGGAGAAGCCTGCTTGAAGACGGCTTCCACGCTTCCGCAGGCGGTTCGGCGGAATATATTCCGGCGGAGTGTTTTGTCATCCAACCCCCGTTTGCGTAAACAAGTCCGAAGCTTTCGGAATTTTCACGCAGTTTCCAGACCATCGAAACGACGGCATGCATTGAGTAGTTATTACCGGGACCGCCGAAGTAGGGGAGGCCTCCGGTAAGTGTTATCGGCCGCGGGTCATTATCATCGATATCGAGGATTTCTCTTGCATTGAACACGACTATGGGAAAACAGCTGTAGAGATCAAAGAAATCGATGGAATCTGAATCGATTCCGGCTGAGTCGAGGGCTCCTTCTATGGCCGCTTTCATCGCCGGTGATCTGCCTAAAATTCTCCGTTTAAGCAGTACCGGTTCTTTGCAGTCCGCATAACCGTGAAGAAATACCAATCTGTTTTCGTTGACGCCGAGCTTGCGGGCAGTTTCTACTGTTGTGAGAAGCAGCGCCGCTCCCTGGTTTACCCGGTCCTGAGATACAAGTCCTTTTGTATATGGGGATACAAGTAGCGGATTTTTATCTGTTACGGTCCTGAGTGATTCCGGATCGCGATATGCAGGAAAAGCCGCATAAGGATTTTGTGACGCTATACGGGACAATGATGAAAAGAGTTCTGCCATCTGAATGAGGTAATCACCCGGGCTTATACCGCAGCTGTATCTCCGTGCGTTTTCCATAAGGCCGTAAAACTGTACCGGCATCATAAGTCCATGTTCGTATTCGAGCCGTGTAATAAGAGGGTCCCCGCCTGTTATCCCGCGGTTTTCCAGCGGGAGGTCTGATTTTTCATTCCAGTCTAGAACGGCTCCCTGTCTTTCAGCCGCGCGGATATTGGCTATTGCTTCACCTCCGGCAAGAAGCACAATCCCGCATTCTCCGTAGTACAGTTTTTCAGAGAATTCTCCCACAAGCTTTTGTGGTGATTGCCCGCCGACGATCTCGTAAATACAGCTAACCGGACGTATGCCGAGACGGGCGGCTATCGCGCCGGGGAAATTCTCCGGCCTGCCGAAAGGTGAACTCCATGCCGGAAATGAATCGGCAAAGGTACGTACAGCGGCGATCGTATCTATATGTATGCTGATATCGTTGTCAGGTGAAGCGTCCAGTATCGCGAGTTTTGAGGCTTCTGCGGCGATATCAGCGTGAGAGAGAGCCTGAGTGATATCGTCAGGCACCGGGAGTGTAATCTGTCCCGCTCCGATAATTACCGGTGTGTTTTCCGGTATACTTCCTGTTTTTGTATTCATATGGTATCCGTAAACAATAATCTATTTATTCATATAAACTGTTTTAGACAGTAATCGTAATTACAGAATAATCATAGTCCCATGGCATTTAAGATATAATCCGGAATTGGAAAAGGCTTTCGATTTTTGAAATCAAAGAACATTCCATGCATCTTGGCTTTGCATACGAGTTTTCCGTCTGATCTGCGAAGAAGTTCCTGGTGGATTACAGCCCTGTTGTCCTTCGGCGGTTCCATCCATGAGCGTATTACCGCTTCATCGGGGTGTTTAAGTTCGCGCAGATAATCGAATTCGGCCCTGTAAAGAACAGGACCAATCCCGTCGCTTCGCATAAGGTCAAAGTCCATCCCGGACTTCATGAACATGTCGAAACGGGCTTCGTCAAAGTACGACTGGTAGTACATGTTGTTTACGTGGCCGTTGGCGTCCATCTCGTTCCAGCGTATACGGAATGTTATCTCAAAAACACGGCTGGCTGCCGTTGTGTTCTCCTCCGCCATAAAATACCTCTATGTTTATAATCTAAAATTTTTCCGGGCAATTGAAAGTATAATATCACTCTGGACGAAAATATGACTTTCTGTTATTTTTAACTTTAACGGATAATCTTTGACTGTGGACCAGATAGTTCAGATAGCCTATGGTTTCACCGATCAGAACCCTGTGATAATGGATATAATCGGCGAACTCACCGGTGGTCGGGACAGGGAAAATTTTTTCATACAACGCTCCGGCAGTAACAGGTCCGGTTACGGATTTTTCGAATATTTCCAGCAGTTTATCATGTCTGTGTCTCAGCTTTGAAAATATTTCACTGTAAGAGGTCAAAGGTTTCCCATGCCCGGGATAAATAATCTCCGGATTCATCTTCTCGATTGCCTGAAGAGAGTGCAGAAAATCATTCAGAGGATTATCGTTATGCGTATGCGGCCAGTCGGTGTAGTGGAGATATCCTTTTTCCGCGAAGATATCCCCGGAGAAAAGAGTACGGTTATCGCTGCACCAGAGAACAATCTGGCCGTCGGTATGCCCTGGAAGCATTTTTATCGTATAACTGCTGCCGTTCAGAATGACCTGATCATCCTGATCAAGGGTTTCGATAAGTAACGGTTCGGGAAACAAAGGAAGTACGTTATCACACCAGTCGGCTGCGAGTCTGCGGATCTTTTCGCTGCTGAAGCCGGCCCGGTTTGCGGCTTCACTAATCAGTTTTTCATAGATCTCATGCTTCTCCCCTTTAAGAAAAACATATGTGGAAGCGATATCAAGGTCGGTTTTTGACATGTAAACCGGTGCTTCAGTCATCCTCTGCATCCAGTCCGCGGCCCCCAGGTGGTCGGGATGACAGTGAGTAACGATTATTTTTTTTATCGAAGAGAATCCGATGTCTGCTGTTTTCAGAGCCTCTTTCCAGAGTTCTCTTGTCTCTTCGATATCTATGCCGAGATCAATCACTGCCCATCCGTTATCAGACTCGACGAGATACGCATTATTCTCTTTCAGCGGATAAGGCATCTGCTGCCGTATTATATAGATACCGTTATGTTTTTCAATAAGACTGCTTCTATCCATAAAAAGGTGCTCCTTCCGGATGATCAGATCAATTATACGTCTGTTTTGTCAGACCGCATCAGGTTATTCATTTTTATTAAACTTTTTCTGAAAAGGTCCAGCTCGGCCTGCGTGAAGGCCGTGCTGATTTTATGGTTGATCGCATCGATTATCTCCCTGGCATGAACGGTTTCATCAATGCCGGCCCTGGTAATAGTAACGCAGTATTCTCTCCTGTCGCCGGTGCTGCTTTTTCTCTCTACGAGGCCTGCTTTCTCGAGGCGGTCCACAGCCCGTGTGATGCCGGAATTGTCGGTATTCAGGTCACGGCTGAGTTCCGTCATTGTGCAGCCGCCTTTACCTTTCAGCAGATAGAGTATCCCAAGCTGCGCGGGTGTTACATCAAGTCCGGCACTGGTAAACTGCTGCCTGATGTAGTTGGTCATCGCGTTTTCCGTTTTTGTCAGCAGGTAATAGATTCTGTCGTCCACCTGTTATCCCCTCCGATTGTCATCTGTTTTTATCAGCCACTCAAGCACGTCATCCCACAGCGGTTTTGCGAAAGGTTTGAAATATCCCATATGTCCTATCTCTGTATTAAAAGGTTTGGGGTAGATATCCCATGTCTCTATCTGTGAATTTACATAACCCTGCATAAACGCATCACGTGATTTCGGCGTAGCCCACCGGTCATCCAGTGAGTTTGCGGCCTTGATGGGAGTTTTGACCTCTTTATAAAGTTTTGTAATCTCCCGCGCTTCTGGATCATCAAAAAAATAGTGAGGGAACCGGCACCAGTATTTCCACTGCCTGTACACAAGAAGCGGAAGGTCTTCACCCAGCCCGAGGCTGCTCCATCCCATATAGCCTTTGAACATCACTATAATCGGAAGTATAACATGCCACATCAGTTTGACCTTAATGCGTTCAGTATACGGCATCCACCCTGTCCAACCTGCACCTGTTGCAAATGTATAGCACTTATCAATTAAGAAGTGGTTGGGCAGAAGACCAAGAAGGTGGCCTCCGAGCGAATGCCCGACTATGAAAAGCGGTACTGAACCGGTTGCCATTTTGTCTACTGCCGCGGCAAGGTCCTGCCGCGCCCAGTCGAGGTAAGATGCGTTAAATCCTTTAAGGGTTTCCGGTTTTGATTCTCCGATTCCCCTGTAGTCAAGAGTCATAACGGTAAAGCCCTTGTCCGAGGCATATTCGGCAAACTGTCGGTAGAAACGCTGCGGTACGCCCGTTGCTCCTGCAATGACTATATTTGCTTTCAGATGATTCTGAGCATTATATCTGGTTGCCCCTATTTTATATCCGTCTCTTGTGATGAGATCTATTTTTTCCATAGAAATATTTATGCTGTTCATTTTTTAACCTGCATAAAGAACTTATAAAAATGAGTATGTTTGACTAGACAAATATTGTCAAGACAAATAATTCAAACCGCAGATCGTCTAAATGCATACAAACCGGCATCAGTCCGGTTTTTTATCTGCAGAAGAGGGAGAATACCACTTTATAGTTATTAAGAGCATCAGTCAATCATGCAGGAGGTAAAAACTGTATATATTTTCAAAAACATTCAGGAAAAGAGAGTAACAAAACTTGACATCTTTACAGCGGTCTGCTTTAATTCTGTTATCTGCACAAGACAGCATCAGGTTTCCGCAATCATAAAACCGGAGGAATTCCGATGAATGAAGCATACAGATGCAGGCATCTTACCGGAACCAGACTGAAAGTCTTCCTTGCCGCTGCCGATAGAATAGTTCCGCCTGACCGTGATATCCCCGGTGCCGGAACAATGGCCACTGCCGGAATTGTAGACTGGTCACTGGACAAGCTTGAGCCTCAATTGAGAAGAAAACTTCTTCTGCTTTTTTTTATCCTTGAACCTCTGGGATTTCTTTTCGGAGGGAAACCCTTCTCAAAGGCAACAGCACAAAACAGGGACCGGCTGCTTGAATGGATGGAGTCAAATCCTCTGAGCGTACTGCGTCTCGGTTTCTTCGGGATTAAAACATATATATGCATGGGGTATTATACCAGAGATGAAATCTGGCGGACAATCGGATATGAAGGGCCGCTGAGGAGGGAGATAAAATATTCTGATGAAATAATCAGGGCTCTGGCTGAGGGTAGGATGGAGGTGATATCATGAAGCTTGAATATGATATCGTCATTATCGGGTCCGGTGCGGGGGGAGGCACTGTTGCCGACAGGCTGATACCGCTTGCTGAAAAAGGATTGAGGATAGCCATACTTGAAAGCGGTCCGAATTTTCCACATGGTTATTTTACTCAGCGTGAACTGGAGATGATGGAACTGCTGCGCAACAGCGGGGCATGGCCAACGGAAAACGGAGCAATCACCATAGCTGCGGGTAATGCAGTCGGTGGGAGCACCCTTATGTATACCGGTGTCACTTTCCGTGTCCCTGATCAGGTGATCGATGAATGGGATGTGCCCGGTATTACAGCTGAAGACCTTAAGCCGAGATTTGATAAGCTGTGGGGAGAGGTCAATGTAATTGAGCCGGGTGATGATATGGTGAACGACAACAACAGGCTTTTCCGGGAGGGGTGTGAAAAACTCGGATGGCCTGTTAAAAGATTAAACCTGAATATTAAAGATTGCCGGCAGGAGGGGTTCTGCAACCTCGGATGTTCCACCGGCGGAAAACAGGGTACGGCAGAAGTCCAGATACCGAAAGCGGTAAAGGGTGGAATGGAACTGATACCGAACTTTACCGTGTCACGGCTGAATGACGGCATGGTTTACGGATATATTTCAAAGGCACCTGCCGGTACCATTCCCGGCAGATTTCCGGCAGGTGATATTGAACTGAAAGCGGAAAAAATTGTACTTGCTGCCGGCTCGCCCGGTTCACCGGCTCTGCTTCTTCGGTCCGGGTTCGGGAAGGAGTTCCCCGTGCTGGGCAGATATGTCACGCTTCATCCGGCACAGACGGTTTATGGGATATATCCCGGGATCATAAAAAACTACCGAGGGTTTCCAAAAACATACTACACTCCGGAATTTTCAGAGAGCAACAATTATTTCATAGAGACGGCTTTCTATTATCCCTTTGTCACCACAAAGCATCTCGGATTGTGGGGCGCAAACCTCAGGGATACGATGAGGGCATATAACAGGCTTGTGTGCATGATTATTCTCAACCATGACGAAGCTTCCGCTGAAAACCGGGTGGTAGTGGACCGGACGGGTAATCCGCAAATGAGGTATAAGATGTCTGATGAATCCGTTGCTTCGCTCTGTCATGCGCAGGTGCAGGCGTCGAGGATTATGTTCGCTGCCGGATGCGAAAAAGCGATAATGCCCTGTGCAGACCGGCCTGTTTTTTCCCGCGGTGAAATACCGGACAGTTCCCTTGAAGAATTTATCAATGTGAAAAACTATATATCGATAAGGGTTCCGGTTGCATCGGCCCATCCGCAGGGTGGATGCAGAATGGGGCGTACAAAATCCGATTCTGTGACTGATTCGTTAGGGCAGGTCCATGGTTACCCATGGCTCTATGTGGCCGATGCGAGCCTGTTCCCGCGCAGTTCACATGTTAATCCTTATCTTACCATAATGGCGCTTGCAGACAGAATAGCTGAAAATATTGCAGTGAATTATTGTTAAAGACAGATCTGAAGATGTACAGCAGACTGCGGATTAAGATAAAACGTTATTAATCAGTATGTATTCATCAATGAAGGGTTAAATTCTGACTTAAAAATGAAAAAGTATGTCCCCTGATACGGGGTTTGTTCAGGGGACATTGAATCTTTGATAAGAGGGATTTTCCCCAGTCTTTATATGCAATGGTATCCGGTGAATACAATCGCGTAAAGAACAGGTGAGGGAACGGACTGTACTATCATAACCAGTGATGTTTTTTCGCCTCAGCTCTGAGGACATCACGAAAGTCAGGGTGTGCTATGCTTATCAGGGCCTTTACTCTCTCCATAATGCTTTTGTATTGTAAATTTGCCACTCCAAACTCGGTGACGATGAACTCAACGTCATTCCTTGATGTTGTAACAACTGTGTTGTCAGGAAAGGTCGGCATTATCTTGCTTTTAAGTTTCCCGTCCTTATCGGTATAGGTGGAGTTAATAGCCAGGATGTTTTTACCGTTTCTGGCGAACTTTGCTCCCCATATGAACTGCACCTGTCCGCCTGTACCGCTGTACTGTTTGGTACCTATAGATTCAGATGCCACCTGCCCTGTAAGGTCTATCATCAGGGCATTGTTAATCGCTACCAGATTGTCATTTTTTGCTATGTTGCGGGGATCATTAATCCACCCTATCTGCTTGAATTCGAAATCCTCGTTGTTCTCGGCATAGTTATAAAAATCATTTGTCCCCACAAGGAAACCGGCCACGACTTTTCTTCCTTTCATGAAACTTCTCTTTGAACCGTCAATTGCCCCGCATTCAATCAGGTCTTTCATTGCGGGAGTTGCGACCTCTGAATAGATCGAAAGTCTTCTTTTACTGCGGAGGTTATAACCGATAGCGTTCGGCAACCCTCCAAAACCGAGCTGTACAGTGGACCCGTCAGGGATCATATCGGATATGATGTTTGCCATTTTCTGTTCTGCTTCAGTTATTTCTATATTAGGCACTTCAAAGATCGGTTCGTGATGTTCTATAATCGCGTCCACTTCCGATACATGTATTTTGGCTTCCGGGGCAACAAGGCGCGGCATATACCTGTTCACTTCCACGATAACACGTTCGGCGTTCCTGATTGTAACAGGATCGATAAATGAAGCAAAGGTAGACCGGCACATAAAACCGTTTTCATCAGGGGGTGTAACTCTGGTAGTCACGACATTTACTTCCGTGTTGTTGCAGTATTTCGGCAGATCTCCAAGATGTATGGGAATATACTGGCATACTCCCCAATCCATGCATACCCGTTCCACAGGACCTACAAACACTGTTTCGAAGTAGAAGCTCTCACGGTTTTCAGGCTTCATATAATCAAAGAGGGCCATCGCATAGCCCATGCCTATCCCTACATTTTTTATCTGACCCGCCCTTTTACTAAGCGCCCGTGAAAATTCATAGGGGATGCCTGTTCCTCCCCCTATAATCATTCTGTCATTGGATTGAATCATAGCCGCAGCCTGATCAGCAGAGCACAATTTGGCATTATACTCGTCCCGCCATGAATCGTAAGGGCCCGATTTTCTCAGTTTCTGAACAACATTTCCTTGTATTGAATACATATCATACCTCCCGAATTTATGTCATAAAAAGGCAAGTTTAGTTAGTTAAGTTTACTAACCGACATGTTGTTAAAAATAGGGGCTCTGACCCCTTCTTTAATCAAGTTAGTTAAGTTTACTAACCTTGTCAAGCAAAATTTCATTTAGGTTTCTTTGAAAGCATATTAATAATGAGTTTGGTAAACTTTCGTTATATTTTAGTCTATTTAATTACAAACTCGAAGAAGAAATTGACAATAGACTGCCAGTATAACTATAAACAAAAAGGAAAAATTATGGAAGAAATCAAAACCAGACACCAGACTCCCGGCAGGATGAAAATAATCAGCGCCATGAGAGCCCTGCTTGAAAGCTATGATTTCAGCTCCATCAAAATTGCCGATATTGCCAAAACGGCTGGAGTGACAGAACCCCTTATTTATAAATATTTTCGCGATAAAAGAGATATTTTACATCAGCTATTACAGGAATACCTGGAAGGCGCCCTGATACAGCTTAAAGATGGTGTGAAAAATGTCGAGGGTACTATCAACAGACTCAGAGCGCTGATCCGTATATATATCCACGCTTATAACATCGATCGGGTAATAGCCCGCATAGTGCTGCTTGAAGTGGGTAATTCCTATGAATACTATCAAAGCAAGTCATTCCAGATTCTCAAGGAATATGGAAATGTTGTGCTTTCTGTAATAGAGGATGGTGTAAAAAATGGCGAGTTGCGTAATGATGTCCCGCCGATATTCATGCGCCATCTCTTTTTCGGCTGTATTGACCGCGCCTGTCTTCACCCGGTTGTTTTTAGCAAGACGATAGATGAAGAAATTCTTGTTGAACAACTTTCCGCCCTGATTATTGATGCAGTAGCAAAAAAATAGAGATCCTGTTGCTGTAATGAAGTGTAGTTAACAGCCAGGCTGATTGGTTTATTCTGGTCTGTTTCAGAAATATAACAGATGCGTAAACTTAAGAGAGTATATATCGCAGAGATTGATATAACCGCTACATCCGGTCTCTTGTTTTATGAAAATAGATTGAAAATTAGATTCCGCTCTTCAAAACTGCGCATATGAAAAAAACTGAGTTCATAACAGATGAAGAGATCTACGACAGGGTAATTCTTGAAAGGATACCTCTCGCAAAAAAATTTCTGTGGATCGCCACATCGGATATAAAAGATCTTCATGTGAAGAAAGGAAAATCGATGGTCCCTTTTCTTGAAGTAATCTCTGACCTGATTGATAAAAATGTCCTTGTCAGACTTATCCATGCGAAAGAGCCGGGGCCGAATTTTCGCAAGGATTTTGACCGTTATCCGAATCTCAGAACCGGACTGGAAAGAATTCTCTGTCCGCGCGTTCATTTTAAATCTGTAATCATCGATGGAAAATTCATCTATACCGGGAGTGCGAATCTCACCGGTGCCGGTATGGGGGCAAAAAGTTCAGCGAAAAGAAATCTTGAATCAGGAATAATCTCCTCCGACCCTGACCTGGTGGAGAGCGTCATGAAACAGTTTGATGCCGTATGGATGGGATCACGATGCGGAGGTTGTAAACGAAAAGATTTCTGTGCAGACTTTGAAATGCTGAAATAATGCCAGAAGTACTGTTTGAAAAATAGGAAATCTGGTTGCGGATTAGTAAACGTGCAGATCTCTTCGCATTGCAATGCTATATCAGATAGAGTAAAATATTTCAGCCGAAGAGGATTGATTCATATACTTATTATCAGAAGTCCTATTATCGAAGCGAGTATCGATAAAAAGAATGTAGTTCTCATCCGGTCTGTTTTTCTCTTTAATCTGAACGTGTTGAATATTATTCCCGAGATGTTGATAAGGATTAAAACAGAAAACATTATATATAGAAAAATAATCCAGCTCTGAGATATATCACGCGCAGGTATATTGTTCCATGAGGGATTTAAAACCACGAAAATTCCTTCTATAAAAATCAGTATGATCCATGAGGTAAAACTGGACCATCGTATTAATTTTGTAATCTTATCAGGGCCCTGCCTCAGGTTGTCCATGGGTATCTCCTTTTGTCGTATATAACCATACTTTATTATCGTGTCATCTGAAAGTAAAAAGTATTTTATTTTTTACATTTATTCATTTCAGAACAGGTTTTTCAAGCGATTTCAGTTGCAGGAAGAGCGTTTTTTGGGGGAGGAGGGTCAGAGCCTCCGCTTTTATCGGAGGGCTCTGACCCCTCTGGGGGCTCTGACCCCTTTATTTAAATAAAATAAGTGACAAATCCGGTATAAAAATCAGGATATTATTGACACTTTAAATAAGTGTTAAAAATATGAGATAAAATCCCGCATGATTATGACTGTTCCTAAAACAGCTTCTTCTCCGGGATAAATAACTGTAACAAAAACTAAAAAATAACTGAAACAGACCTGAAATATAATTTTAAGGAGCATTTCACAATGAAAAACGTCTATGATACCCTGGTTGAAAGGGGATATGTTGAGCAGGCAACCCATGAAGATGAAATCCGCGAGCTTTTAGGGAAAGAATCCGTAACTTTTTATATAGGCTTTGACCCCACTGCCGACAGTCTGCATGTGGGTCACTTTATCCAGGTGATGGTGATGATGTATATGCAGCAGGCTGGTCATAAGCCGATAGCGCTAATCGGCGGAGGAACAGCAATGGTGGGGGACCCCTCCGGCAGAACGGACATGCGCCAGATGCTGACAATGGAACAGATAAGAAAAAACAGCGAATCGTTCAAAAAACAGTTCTCCCGCTTTATCGATTTCGGAGAGGGGAAAGCCATCATGGTAAACAACGGCGACTGGCTTCTGGACCTGAAATACGTTGATTTTCTCAGGGATATAGGACGGCATTTTTCGGTAAACCGCATGCTGGCCGCTGAATGCTTCAAAAACCGTCTGGAAAAGGGACTCTCTTTCCTGGAATTCAACTACATGCTTATGCAGTCTTATGACTTCCTTGCGCTTTACAGACAGCATAACTGTAAACTTCAGCTGGGTGGAAACGACCAGTGGTCAAATATAATATTCGGTGTTGACCTGATAAGGAGAGCCGACAATGCTGCAACTTACGGCCTGACCTTCAAACTGCTGGTTAACAGCGAGGGAAATAAAATGGGGAAGACGCAGTCCGGAGCTGTATGGCTTGATCCGGAGAAAACGTCACCCTATGACTTCTACCAGTACTGGCGTAATGTCGATGACCGTGACGTGAAAAACTGCCTCTCGCTTCTGACATTCCTTCCGATGGATGAAGTTAACAGACTGGGTTCAATGCAGGGATCTGATATCAACCATTCAAAGGAAGTCCTTGCATTTGAAGTCACAAAACTTGTCCATGGAGAAGAAGAGGCTTCTAAAGCGATGGCGGCCGCAAGAGCGCTTTTCGGTAATGGCGGAGATTCGGAGTCGATACCGTCGACGGATATTGAAAAATCTTTATTCGATAAAGGAATTGATATAATAAGCCTGCTGTCAAAGACCGGTCTTATATCCAGCAACAGCGACGGCCGTCGTCTTATACAGCAGGGAGGCATCTATCTGAATGACGCACAGATCAATGATGCAGCCAGGGTTGTGACAGCGTCAGACCTCAAAGAGGGTAAGATGATGATCCGCAAGGGGAAAAAAATTTACCACCAGATCATTGCTAAATAAATAATTTTATTGTTAGTACAGACGGTTTAAGCTTCATGATCGATCAGTATTGAAATGCATAATTGATAAAAAAATTTCCGGTTTCAGACCGGAAATTTTTTTTGGTAATCTTTATAATACTTAACGTAGTCCATGTCGAGTTTCAGAATATGGTTTTCCCACCACTGCCTCATCTTTTTATCAACCTCAATGGCGAGATATTTATCAGCCCCTCTCTCTTGAAAGTCTGAAAAAATGTCTTTGAATAATGACCGGAATTCATTATGCTGTTGATGATGTTTCTGGAAAAGTTGACCGGGATATGAAATCCGGTAAATTAGATCTTCTTCTGTTTCAAAATGTTCTGAAATATAAGATTCGAGATACTGAATAAGGCTGTTCAGTTCAGCTGTCCCCATTCCTGAATACAAAGCAAGTTCCAGTTTATCTATCCTCCGGAAAAGTTCCATATGCTGGTCATCGATTTCATCTATTCCGGTTTCAAGCTCTTTATACCATTTCCATTCAGGCATTCTGTTACCTCACGTAAGAGATAAGGCTCTATCTTGAATATTTCTTAAATTAGTTACTCGGATGAAATATCTAACAGATACAGATGAACAGAGCTGTATTTCGTGTTATACAGTTCTGTTCTCTTAAAAGGTTTTTATCAGTTTTGAAATCTCCCCGTCTTTTGGAAACCGGTCTTCATCAGTGTTATGTTTTGAGAAAACTAGTCTGCCGTCACAGGTTACATCAAATATGCCGCCGCTCCCCTTTGTCAGTTCGATATTGATCCCCGGATAGTTTTCTTTAAGCTCTGCTTCAACACGTGAAGCGTAAGGATAATAGTTTCAGGAAGTGCAGTATTTAATTTCAATTTTCATAATATCTCCGGTGTTTGAATAGTATAAATTAATCATTTTTCAGCTGAAAGTCAACCTGGAGTGTAAACAGATCTTTTTTTTATCAGATATAGTCAGATCTCGATCACCTGATCGGGCGGCAGGCCATCCTGCCGAAGACAGAACCGGTTTTACAGCGGAGCAGATATACTGCTGAGCAAAATTAACTGCTGATACTGCAGTGCAACAGTGGATAATGTGAGACAGTATATTTTTTAATTTTGCAGGAGATAACAGCATCAGGTTAAAAAATGCAGCATAAAAAACCCCGGCGCAGGCCGGGGTTTTGAATTTGTCATTGCTTATTCTTTTACGCAGTCTGATCCGAATATCTGCTGTCCAGGGCTATTTTTCATCGACCTTTACTGTTGAAGCTTCGACAAAACTGCCGTCGGGAAGCTGAACGACGCAGAAATCAGCCTCTTTACCCTGTATTGTTTTATCATCCAGGCTTTTTGACCAGTAGTAATCATAGTTATAATAGGTATCGCTTGTTTTACCCCATTCAAATGTAAAACAATCTCCGGCTGCGAACAGGTGCTGACTATAAGCAGCACTGTAATAATCATCGTAACCTTTATAAGTACCATCTGTAACGTACCAGTCTATATACTGGTTTCCTAAAAACCAGATCCACATCCAGTATGTATAATTGACCGGTGTAGTATACTGATAATCTGTATAAGTTGCCAGCGCGGTTGTATCATCTGTCCAGTCTGGAGTGGTCGGTTCTGTTGACCCGGCCTTGAAATATATTCCTGTAATTGTGGAAGTTGAACTGTTATTCCAGAATTTTACACCGGCCTGAGTTGCGGTAAGCCCGGAGTATCCGGAATCAACAGAGGATGAATCACTTTCATTGCTGCTGCTGTCTAAAGCGGTAACGGCATAATAATAGGTTGATCCCAGTGTTATAGGGTAGGAAGCATCGGTGGATTTATCATATAATGAATTGTATCCGGCGCTTGCAGTTCCAATATGTGTATATGTTCCAGTTGCTGATGTAGAACGGTAAATATAGTATTGGGATGCGCCTGATACTGTATTCCAGCTTATTAATATTGCCGTCGGGTAATCTCCGTCTGAAGCGGTTACTCCTGCTGGTGCAGTGATGCCCCCTGTTGTTTTACTGGTGGTCTCACTGCCTAGGCACGCTGAGATCAGCGGTATAAGCAGCATGATATAGAATACTAAAAAAAACTTTTTCATTTTAAAACTCTCCTTGTTTTATTGTGTATATTTTATGGTTAAATAACACTCTTTATGCAATTAAACAATTTGTCATGTATTCTTCTGTCTTGTTTCTCAGAACATAAAAACAGCCGATGCCGTTACACCGAGCATCTGGTCATTTTTTGTTACATTCAGATCATTTTTGGTATCGTTAAACTTAGCATTGTAGATTTGGTACCGCACACCGGTCTGCAGCATAAAGTTTTCCGATATAAGAAATGAAAGGTTGGGTTCCACTGTATAACCGATCGAGTTGTCGGCTTTCAGTTTTTCCCCTTCATATTTATAATCCGGAATGATATACATTATTCCAAGCTGTATGCCCAGGACTATGCTGTCGGTCAGTGATCCGCCTAATGCAATACCTGCAGTGGGTATTTTACAGGTCATTTCCGCTTTATAGAAGTCTTCTGCCGGATTTTTTATGTCTACATCATAAGTCGATTTGACATATTTGAAACCGGCAAAGACTTTCATAAAATCGAGAAGCATATAACTTACAGACATGTCATAATCATTTCTTCGCATCTTGGTTTTTGTTTTTAATTCATATCCATTAAAATCCCAGTCTGTGTCAGATTTGAATAAATTGATAAACATAAACGCCGCACTGAAAGACCAGAGATTGTCATCAGTCTGGTAGCCGATTAAAGGACCGGCAAGAAAACCTTTGCCAGGTTTAACTGTTGATGAGTAATTCCCTGCAGGATCTTCTATATAACAGTAATGTATAACAGCATCTGCGATAGCTTTGTCGAATGCGGATTCCCATTCGGTATACCATCCTTTAGCTCCCACCATTATTGTTCCGGCCTGTGTGTTTGATATAACAGAAAACAATATAAAAGAGGACAAGGCAAAAATTAAAACTTTTTTCATAAATATACCCTCGTAATGAAATCTTTTTTTATTATAATTTATAATACACCGGCAGATCGAAAAGTTCAACTGACTGTGTCAGATTAATCAGTGTATGCCGGCGTTTTACGCAAAAAATGTTAAATCCTTTTACGGGAAGAATTTTAAAATTTACAGCGTCATCGGCACTGCCAGCACCTTGCTTAAATTGGTTTTCGCCTTCCTGTAATTTTTATCGATCTGGAGTGCTTTTTTAAACTCCTCTTTTGCCTGCTCCCTCTTCGCTTTTACCTGATCTTTGTCCCCCTGCGATTTCACAACCTCCAGTTCCTCAAGTTTCTGTTCGCCCCTGTAGTTGTTCAATGATGCCTCGACAATCTTTGTTTCCCGTTTTTCATACTGGTCCAGCAGCTTCTGCTGCGCTTCCGGGCTCAGGTATACGTTCATTCCCTTCGTAAGGTTGATGGCGAGATCATTCTGCTGCTTGTAAAACTCGTCCAGTTTGCCGCTGACAGATGACTGGACGACAATCTGTCCTGTTTCGACTGATATTACCTTGCTTGTGATTGTCAGTTTATCGTCGAAAACCTGGTATGATCCGACTACAATATACTGCGCGTTCATCATATTGCCCAGTTTCACCGCGCTGCCGGGATCGGTTGCTCCAAGAAGCTGGAATTGCTGTTCATCTATTACCCGGTTAAGCATATAGTCTCTTGATACAACTTTATAGTAAGGGATTGCACCCAGGGTTTCCATTATCATCTCCGGAATACCCATAGTCCATGGTGAGTAATCCTTTGTCCGTATAGAACGGTCTTCGAATTTCATTACCGAGATAACTTTCTTCTTCCCTTCAGGTACGTTTACATCCACTACGCTTGCGACTCTGACTGTGCGGTTGTCCGAGCCGCATCCTATAGTGAATGCCGCGATAATCATTAACGCTACCGGTTTGAATTTCATTTCCTGATTTGCTCCTTCAATCCTGGATTATTATGAAGATCTATTTCCGGTATAAAATAAAAAAAATTTATTCTACTGTAAAGTTTTTTTTAAGTCGTTTGCCATGCTGAAAGATAAAAAAATTTATCTATAAAAACTGCCAAGTTCTCCCCTTGTGGTCCAGCGTGATTTGCTCAGAGTGCCGGTCTCTGCGGGTATATACTGTGTCAGCGTTCCTAATTTATCAAATGTTATATCTATCCTGTCACCGGGACAGACCCAGAGGTCGTTGTCGAGTCCGCAGCATCCGGGAATTGTCCCCATCCCTATAACGGTTCCCGGCCTCAGGTCAAAGATTCCTCCGCAGTAGCGGATTATATCATCAGGCGAGGCGGAGTATTCCGATGTAGTTCCTCCCCATTTATAACGGTCTCCTATGCTGACTGAAACGTCAATGTTGAGAGGGTTCCCTGCTTCATCCGGGGTCACGAGATATGGTCCCAGGCCGTTGCTTCGTGAAAAATCCTTGCTTCGGGCCAGGCCGAGTCCTATCATCTCGGGGAGCTGGACATCTCTTGCGGAAAAATCATTCAGTATCGTGTAGCCTGCGACTGTTATCCCGCTGTTTTTTTTATCTTCAGCTGACCTTCCGGTTACAAAGGCAAGCTCAGGTTCTATGTCGAGGTACGAAGTGTAGGCCGGCCAGTGGGTTGTGTCGCCATGACCGATCATTTCGTTGTGGTTCCCCTTGTAGTACAGCAGCGCGTTTTTATCTGTTTTTTTCAGGCGCCGGCCCGCGATCCCTGCAGCGATTAAATTTAGAGGGAACGGAATTTCGTACCTGAATAATGTTTTTGATGAATTGATAAGGTGGCGCGGCGATAGTCCGAAATCGAGAAGAGCGGCGGGTTCCGGTACAGGCGGAAGTATAATGATTTTTTCCGGACTGAAGCCCTTGATCGCCGAAAGTTTTTTTTCATTAAGAAGCCTGTTATGAATCTCGTTTGCAGTGTTGAAACTGGCGGGGAGATTTTCCAGGTACGAGTAAATGTTGTCAATCAGCGCAGACTTTACCCTGTACCGCGCGGCGAGGGTTCTGAACGGGTAGACTTTTTCTCCATACATAAGACCGAATTGAACTTCTGCAGATTTTCCGGTTTTGAACGAAACCAGTTTCATAATTTCACCTCCCGATAATTTTTCCTGATTCAGGTAATCTTCTGGTTCTGTTAATAGAGCATTGGTTATCATTCTTGACAAAAGTCAATAATTAGTTTTGTATTATTATATTTTAATTATTGGTTCCGGGGGCCATTCAATGAAAGAGAGCAGTGAAAAAAAGTTATATGAACCGTATGGAGGAATCGAAGTTGAACTTCCGCCCCCTCCGCCATGCTTTGTAAATATGAAGGCAGTCCTCACTGATTATAAACCTGGTGTTTCACTGACAGTATCTTTCCCGGTACTTGATGTATATCTGAACCCCGGCGGTTCCATGCAGGGGGAATTATAACCGCCGCATTTGACAACGTGTTCGGTCCTCTCTGTGCAGTCGCTTCCGGAACCACAGCCTCGGCAATGGTCGATATCAATACGAGTTATCACCGTCCCGTATTCCCGGGAGATGAGCTGTCTATCGTCGCACGCGTAAAGTCAAAGGGAAAGCGTATTATACATATGGAGGGGGAGGCATACAACAGGGAGAAAAAACTTGTAGCCTCGGCAAGCTGCGATTATATGATCATCAACAGCTGAGGTTCTGCAGGAGTGAGATTAAAGCTTTCTGGATCTACCTCTCTCCGACATAATCTTTGCTGCATAGATAAAAACAAAGAGAGTGCAGAAAGCGGCGAGCGCCCATTTTGTTATGGATGAGAATCCGCTGAGATGCGCAAGGGTGCAGGATATGTTTGCCGGGTCATAGAGGAATATCAGATGCATCACATTCTCGACAATATCAAGTGCGGCAGCGGTGAACGGAAGAAGGAGCAGGATACTCCACCTGGGGCCGAACGACCGGACATTTAATATTTTTGACATGCACGATGCGAGAAAAACGGAGTACCATACAGGATGAAGAAAGTCGAGATAGAAATGCTGAAGATAGAATTTCGCGATGCCTCTCTGAAACCAGTCGCTGAATATTGATGACAGGGCCGCGTCAGAAACCGTAATCTGCATCCGCATAACAGACCCGAAGCCGATCGGCTGCAGAATTGCACCGATTGCAGCCTGTGATACAAGATACACTAAGCCTGATATCACCATGATGCGTGTTGAACCGAGTCTGTTACGCAGTTTTTCCATTTTATACATCCCCCTTTTTGCTGAAAGTCGCTTTATGACAGATCGCCGTGTACACCCGCTCTTTCGTGACATCTGAATAATACAAATTGTCAAATTTCAATAAATTTTCTTTTAAAAAAACAGATGTTGAATACGGGATCGCGGTGAAGCAAAAAGATTGTTGACATTTTATTAATCCGGAGTAAAAAACATGCATCTTAAAAGAGGAGTTATTATATGAAAAAAATTCTGTCACTGGTAATTGCTATATCGCTTCTGTCCGGCGGAGCGCTTGTCGCAAAAGAGAAGGCCAAGGCTGCGGCGAAACCTGCTGCGAAAACAGAAACCGCCCTGCTAGATCTTAACACGGCTTCGAAGGCTGAACTGATTAAACTGCCGGAAATAGGTGATGCTATTGCAGACAAGATTATCGCCGGGAGACCTTACGCAAAAAAGGATGATCTTGTGAAAAGGAAAATACTTACACAAAAATCATACGATAAGATAAAAAACCAGATCATTGCAAAACAGGCAAAATAGATCCGTTTTCCTGACCGGATACAGGCACCCCGTAAATTCCAGGACGGGGTGTTTTTATCAGATGACGCAATAATCCAATACCTGATGCGGAAGATTATGTTAAGAGTGAACGATATCCGCATAATACGGTAAGCAGGAGTGTATAGCTATATGAGAAGAACAGAAAAAACTCTGTATCAGATGTATACTTCGGAATACCATCCATCTTCATCAGCGTCAAAGCTGAAAGATAAATTTTTAGTAAACTGTATACTGCGCTATGTACTAATATTTTTAATGCTGACCGGAACGGCTGTATTTCCAGACAGTAAACTGCATATAGAATTCAACAACCTCTCTGATTGGGAAGCGCTGAATTTTCCCAAAATCAAAAACCACAGTATTTACAGTATCTCTTCAGAAAAAGGTAGAAACATATTGCAGTGCGAAACTAACGGTTCTGCATCAGGCCTTATCTATAAAAAAACATTCAATATATACAATTATAAAAAACTGAGATGGAAATGGAAAGTAACGAATATTTATAACAATGCTGATCCGTTTAAAAAATCGGGGGATGATTATCCTGTAAGAATTTATATAATTTTTAAATATGATCCTGATCGTGCGACCCTGTATGAAAAGGCGATGTATAATGCAGCAAAAGTTGTTTATGGAGAGTATCCTCCCCGGAGCAGCCTCAACTATGTCTGGTCGAGTGCAGTGATCGACAGGAGGATTATTACAAGTCCATTTACCGACAGGGTCAAAATTGTCCTGCTTGAAAAGGGAGCCGAAAAGGTTAATACCTGGGTCACCGAGGAGGTAAACATTTTCGATGATTACAGAAAAGCCTTCGGTACAAATCCGCCTGAAACAGCGAGCCTTGCAATCATGAGTGATTCTGATAATACCGGACAGGCGGCAAAAGCTTGCATTGAATATATTGACATAGAGTAAGCTGATCGAAGTTCAGTATTTCTATCTGGTTTTTCTGCGCTGGCAATAATCGATTGGCGCATCCGGGATTTTAGTCAGGCCGGGAATGCCGGGAGACATGTTATAAACATGTTTGAATCCGTTTTTTACAAGGACTCCTGAAGCACGTCTGCTTCTTTTGCCGCATGGGCATACGCATATTACTTTTTTGTCTTTATATGCTTCTATTTCGTTTAACCGTCCCTGCAGCTGATCTTCCGGGATCCATACTGAAAATCTTATATGGGCCGGTTTTTTAACATTATCATTTTCTGAACTTACATCAAGTACCAGTATATCATTCTCGTTTTTCATCATCTCCATACTCTGCTCCGCGTTCAGTTCGGTAAAACCCTTGCTGAATGCTTTTAAAATACCGCTGCTGCAGCCGGTGAAAAAAAAGATATTGATTATCATCAGTGCTGTAATTTTTCTTTTCATGTTTATCTCCTTATGGCCGGTCGAAATGGTTTGTTATTAAAGGATCATATAGGTGATACCTGCTGAATATGATATGTCCTGCTCAAGAGCATATGAATCAATAGAAGGTTTATAACTCAGATCAAGTGCAATATCCTCATTCAGGTTTATCATCATCCCCAAAGTAAGATTCAGTGTATTGCGCCGTTCTGCCGTTGAGCTTGCAAGACTCGTATCCGACGAGAATCCTGCGCCGTTTCCTCCGCATGCGGTCCTAATCTGATAAATGTTTTTATTAATGACGTCCGATTCATTATCCCCGGTTACAGAACTGCCGGTCTTTTTTTTGCCCACCCTTTCAGTTGATGGAGCCGAACCGGTATTATTTGCTTTATAATTATCTTTAATCAGAAAAGTCCCATCCAGTTTTATCCGCATACGTATATTCTGAAAAACCTTTCCGACAATCGCACCTGAATAGTGGAGCTGGTCAGTAAGGTCTCCGGATCTCCACCTGTAGCCTGCTGATAAGTTGAAGTAAACTCTTGAATACTGGTATCCATATAGTATTCTGTAATCAGTTTTATATATACCGTTACCGAGAGTAAATGAGGCATCTTCATCATATGGGCCGGGAATTGTTACATTGATTTTATGCGATAAAATGCCGTAGCTTCCGCCAATGACTCTATGTTTCAAGCCGGCATCAATGTCATCCAGGCCATAAGCTCTGCCTTCCCTGCGGATTGTTTTATTTGATCCGTCGGTGCTCATAGAGTCATATACCTGGTAGCTGTATTTCTCCCACAGGTATTTGTAATAAATTGAATTGTATATGCTGAATGATTCTGTGAGATCAAATTCAATATTATTGCCAAGGCTGAAATGGCTATAAGTAACATCATTATTCGAATGAAAATAATCCAGTGAAATTTTATCGTGCAGCCTTCCCTCCAGTTCATTCCACGCGCCGGCAGACCACGACTCATCATTTAGTTCATCTGCAAAACATTCATTTACCGGCATGGAGGCAACAACCAGCACTGTAATGAAGACGATCAGCTTTAAAAAAATATGCATTTAAGACGCTTCCTTTTTATTTAATGATTATTAAAAAAAGAAGGACTCCGTTTTACAGGTGCCCTTCTTGTGCTAAAAAGTCTAGTTTGAGGGGAGGCCCCGTTCAATAGGCCTTCCTGACGGTTTCTGTATACTGCCGTCCATTACAGAACTCCATGTATTCCAGCCGTCTGTATAGACCCTGATTTTGTCGAATCCCATTAAGTATCCCATAAGGAAGGTCTGGGAAACTCCGTAACCGTCGCCGCAATAGAACCATGCATCACGATTGATTGTAATTCCCTGGGCAACGAGAGTCGTCCTTGCTTCTGTATAGCTTGAGTAGGTCCCGTCACTGTCGCTTGTTGTAATGTCGATGCTCTCCGCGCCCCAGACACGTCCCGCGATACTTGTATAACTGTAACCGCTGTCGATGCCGAGGAATGCCTGTCCGCCCCGGCTGTCGATCATAGGTGTCGGAATATCCCTGTAGTGTTCCTCAGCTTCAGCGGTTGTAGCCCTCATTGAGTGTTTTACATCTGAAGCCGTAAGGTCGCCAGTGACGGACACAGGCGTGTTCCCCATGGAATCGGTTTCGGTCGATTCTGATGATGGGGTGTTTGTTTTGTTTTCACCGGCATAGCCGGCACCGGTCCACGCAACATATCCGCCATTCAGGAGTCTTACATCAGTTACACCTATATATTTCATCAGCCACCATAGCCTGGCCGCAAAATTACTTTTATCGCCGTAAACAATTACAGTAGTGTCTTTCGTGATTCCGAACTCCGCTGCTCTGGCCTGAAGTGTTGCGTCGTCTTTGAGACAATAGAGCGGTGCAATTTCCCAGGTGTCGGTATTGGCATGTAATGCCCCGGGGATATGTCCCTTGTTGTATTTAGTTCCGACAACTCCCCACTGAGTTTCAAGAATGACATACCGGTGAGCCAGTCTGTCATAAGCTTTACCAGTAGAATCGGTGTATTCAAGAGGGACGGCACTGGTGCTTCCGGCTGCATGATAATCGATTACAGATTTAACCCATGCTGCGTTAACAAGCTCTTTGTAACGGTTCTGGTACGCAGTCTCAAGGGGATATGTTGTTGTATCTGACAATGTGCTCCATTCTGCTATCGAACCTTCAAAACAGGATGCATTGTTATATCCCATCAACCTCAGAATGAAATAAACAGTTCCTGCGCGTGAACCATCGTAACAGTATGCTGCAACTTCTTTGTCGATTGTAATGCCGCGCTGTTCGAATATCTGCTTGATGTACTGATAGCCTAGAACAGTAGAGTTTGAGTTAAAAAACCATGAATGTGGAAGCTGGAATGCGCCCGGAATATGTCCCCCTCTCGTTTCTCCATAAAATTTCCAGCCGTTGTATTCTTCGTCAGTACGCGCGTCGATAATTTTAAAATTACTGTTTGCAAGCTTTGATGCAACTTCGGATGCGGTCTTCAGCTTTGATGCCTTAAGCGAAACGGTGAATGTAGCACCAGTAAGGACGGTTGCGGCAGTTGCAGGAGTGTTGCCGGCAAGAGCGTCCCAGGCCGCTAATCCGCCATTTAGCATATGTACATTGGAACAGCCGAGATATTCCAGTATCCAGAACATCTGTCCCGCTTCCGCGTTACCGTATATGACGATATTATCGGTATTGGAAACCCCGTAAGTGCCGAGAGTTACCGCTGCAGATGCTCCTGTTCCGTCTGTAAGGTCAAGAGATGACGGTTCTATATTGATTGCTCCTGTAACGTGTCCTGCCGAATAGCTGGAAGCGCTCCTGGTGTCTATGATTATCTGGCTTGCTGCATTAACAGCGGCAGCGGATATCAGCAGGTCGTAGTTCGGATAAGTCGAAGTGCTGTTCCATTCCGACCATGTGCCGGAATAAACCTTCGTATCGAAACCCAGCAGTCGGAATATGAAATACTCCAGCCCCGCTTCTGTATTGTCATCGTCGTATATATATACGAATTTTCCTGTCGTAACACCTGCGTAATCGGTAACCCATTTGAGCATTGTGGCAGGTAATACTGTTACTTTCTTTTTTTCATCCAGGTTGGGATCGGGATCATCAACTATGTACTCGTTCAGCAGAAAATCGCCGGATGCGATGTTAACTGCATTGGGTATATGCGCTGCTTTAAATGTTTTTGATGACTGAGCCGAGATTATTGCATAATTTTCATGATAATTGCTGTTGGCAACCTCTTCCATTTCATCAAGACCGGCGACTTTTGTATCATCAACATTTGCTGTAAAGATCCTGACAGCCGGTGTGACAGTATCTGTAGATGTAGCAAGCCCCTCTTTGGTCCATTTCGTATAACCGCCGTTAATCACTTTTACATTTTCAGCTCCAAGGTATTCAAGTATCCAGAACATACGCCCGGCAGATGCGTCGACTGTATTACCGCAAACGACTATAGTGTCTGTGATGGCTATGCCAGCAGATCCGAAAATACTTTCAGCCCCTGAAATATTTGTTATGTCAAGTGTTGATGGTTCAATATTGACGGCGCCGGGGATATGTCCGGCTGCATAGTCTGAAGCGCTCCTTGTATCAACAATTTTCTGGTCGGGCGCTTTTATATCTACTGATGCAGCGTTTACCAGCAAATGATGGTTAGCGTAGGTGTCCGTGTCTCCGGCACTTCCTGTAGTAGAATCAGAATTGCCGCATCCTGTAAGAGTGATTATTCCGATAAATAAAAGAATCCATGAGTATCGTCTCATTTTTCAATTTCCTCCAGAGTTTATGTTTACTGTCACCGGTTATTCATGTAGTGATACTGTTTCGTGGTATCAGAAAGAGTCTGGTACTGGAAATATTCTGCTTTACATGAATAGAGAGCCGGATTTTTAATAATTAATTATATTAATTTAATGCATTAATAAAATAAATAGTTGTCAAGTGAAAATACTAATATTCAAGTTCCGAAAGATTAAATGCGGATAATTGAGCGCAATAGAGCATTACCGGAGTACTGATTTATAAAAATAGAGCTGTATCTGGTCAGTTCCTGATAGATGTAGTGATATAATAGATGTGTAGAGTTTACCTTTTGTATATTCTGCAGGCAGCTAAATAAACCGGATTATAAAATGAATTACAATGGAGGATATTAAAAAATCATGTTGAAAAAACTATTTTATGAGGCGCTGGTTGTAGCGATAGCTCTGACCCTGTGGCACAGTCCGGTTGAATGTATCGAAGTAGTCAATGGAAATGTTATCACAGCGCAAAAACTCGGCAGTTATGTTAAGAATAATGAGGTAAAGATCATAGATGTCCGGGGAGTATGGGACTACAGTATAGGACATATTCCGGGAGCGGTCAGGATAAGTAATAAGGAATTTGAAGACCCTGACAATCCTGTTGAAGGGATGATCGCTCCGGCAAGAATCATTGAGTCGTTGATGAGTGCTAATGGAATAAACGCGGATGACAGAGTTGTAATATATGCAGATTATAAAAAACCGCAGATGGCAACCCGGTTATGGTGGGTTTTGAAGGTGTATGGACATAAAAATGTGCAGGTTCTTGATGGGCAATATCGGGCATGGATAGATGCGGGATATCCTGTGGAGAGATGGAGATGTACAAAACCTGAACCCTCAGTTTACAAAACCGGGAATTTGGACAAGAACAGGATAGCGGTTTTCAGAGATTGTAAGGTCCTATCCGGGGATGCAGTACTGCTCGATGTACGCACTCATGATGAATATACCGGTAAACGGACATCGGAAAAAGCCGGAAGGGGAGGCCATATTCCCGGTGCTGTTAATGTCTATTATATGAACACGGTTGATGAACGTGGTTTTTTTAAAGATGTTCAGAGTCTGAGAACGATTTATTCAGCTGCCGGAGTGACACCTGACAGAGAAGTAATAATATACTGCATGAGAGCACACCGTGCATCACACACATATTTTGTACTGGTGAACCTGCTCGGTTTCTCCAGAGTGCGGATTTATGACGGATCGTGGATTGAGTGGAGCAATCTTCCGGGATATCCGGTCACAACGGGAGAATCCAGGTAGATTTTAAAAAAACTGCGACGGCCTGTCTGAAACGTTCCATTCCGATTCGCGGAAAAGCTTTTTGCAGTGGTCAACAGTATCTCCCCGTCCGTTCTCCGTGTTTTCAACTGTGTCGCGGGGATTGGCTCCGATTTCCGCCCAGAAGAGATTTGCTCCTGCGATGGCGCCGAGAGTGCACGGTTCGTGAGTGCAGTTTCCTTTTATCGAATGCGGGATGCCCAGCCTTGTCACGGCAACTATCTGTGCCATTCTGAGCTCGGATATCATTCCGTATTTTTCGAGTGCCCCCCCCGGTATTGTTATCCGCCTCATAGCACCGCTGAATGCCGCATTGAAAGAACCGGTATAGATAATCATGTCCGCGATCTCTTCATTGGTGTGTTCAGGACCTATAGGCTCAATACAGGTTCCGACTTTTAGTCCCGCTTCAATAAAGTTATTTATACTGGTTTTCCGTTTCTCGGGATTGATTCCAGTGTCGGTCCCTTCCCGCATTCTTAAAGCGTGATAAACACCATGGTATCCCGCATCTTTAATCCTCTTCGCCTGATCAATAGTCTGGTCACCTACGTTTGCTATAAGCACTGTTTCCTTTTTCAGATTTTTCCTGATCTCTGCTGATATTTCCAGAAATTTTTCAAGGGGATACCCCGCCGTTGTCATCACAAAGACCGAATTTGCACCGTTTCTTTCAAACAGCCTGGCATTGGCAACAGCCTCTTCTGCTGATAGTTCTGACGATTTCGTAAATATTTTATTAATGCCTGCGAAAGAACAGAATTTGCAGTTGCATCCGCACGGAGAGAGGTTAAGCGAAAATTGGCCGTGGACCTCGGCTGTATTATCAGTGAGTCTTTTTGCTGTTTCATTTGCCAGTGACATCATCCGGTATGATTCAAATGAATCACAGGGAAATTCAAGAAGCCGGACAAGTTCAGCCCTGGTCAGTCTTTCGTCATTAGATGCCTTTTGCAGCAGATAATCAATATTCATTTTATATGACCTTAACCGGGTATTCTTTTTCAGGAACGCGTTGTTTTTATAATCTGAAATAACTGCAGATTGTGTTGTCAACTTTAATTATAGGGATTAATTATAAAAAGAATTAAAAATATTAATATAACAGATCCCTGAAAACTCTTTTATCGCGATAATATTCTGTCCGGGTAAACTTTGAAAAAGAAAAGGATTTTTACTTTACATATTTAGCCAGTAATAATATTGATAAAATGAATTGAAATCAATGATGAATAGAATAACTGCAAATAAGAGTCGTTACGGAAAAAGGAGTGGTAACAGGAGCAGGCAGGTTTTATGGCTGCGAGTGATGTTATCTCTGATTCTTATGGGTTTGCTGATATATGCAGCGGATCCTGAAAAAATCAGGAATTCTCTCTCCGGTTTCAAACAGACGCATATTGTTCCGGTTTTCATTCTTATCGCGCTGTCGGTTCTGATAAGCTCGATAAAGTGGAAAGTATTGCTGGATACCCAGAAAAAAAAGATCGGCCTGATAAAGCTGTTCAGAATATATTTAACTGCGCTGTTTTTTAATAACTTTCTCCCATCCAGCATCGGTGGAGATGGTGTAAGGATCTATCTTGCCGGTAAAAAATGCGGCAGTGTATCCTCAGCGGCCGTTTCGGTTGCTGTTGAACGGGCAATGGCAACTATATCACTTGCAATACTGGGTCTGGCCGGCTGTTTTTTCGCCGAGAAAACATCGGTGTTTGCAGTATGGCTGCTGTTATCTGTTCTTATGGCAGGAATAGTTATTACACTTATACTCGTTGCCGGATGGACTCCCGGATTCGTAAAAAAAGGGGATGGAATAATCAGCAGTTCATGGCTCTCCTTTTCCGGGGCATCGGATGGATTAAGGAGCAGGCCCGGCGCTCTGATTGTGAACCTTGCATTATCGCTTGCATTCCAGGCAAATGTGGCAATGGTAGTGGCGTCTGTTATTTGGGGAATGGGACTGCCGGTTCCTGCAGCTGCTGATATGTTTTTCATCACAAGCGCTTCGTCTGTTCTTGCAATGGTACCGGTGGGGATTAATGGATATGGTTTAAGGGAAGGGGCTTATGTCTTTCTCCTTCAGCCGTACGGGTATTCCATATCATCTGCATTGACAGTCTCGGTGCTCTTTGCTCTTTTCGTATCATTTTTCAGCCTTTTCGGGGGGCTGGACTGGATGCTTTTCAGGCAGAAGTTTACTATGACGCTTGAATCAACGGGCTGATGATATGAAGCGAACTGTTAAATCGATCAGGATAATAATTCCGGTATCTATAATCGTGTTGCTTTTCTTCGGGACAGGGAGAGAAAGAATCGGTGAAATTACAGCTCTTCTCGGTCAGTTTGATCCGGAACCGGTAAAAGAATATATAAAGTCATACGGTTTAATGGCGGCAGCCGTTTCATTTTTACTTATGATTTTTCAGTCAGTTGCTGCGCCTCTGCCCGCTTTCATCATTACCTTTGCAAATGCTGCGGTATTCGGATGGGTCCGCGGTGCGGTCCTTTCCTGGGCAAGCGCCATGGCAGGGGCTGCAATCTGTTTTGGCATATCCAGGATTTACGGCCGGGATGTTGTCATCAGACTGTCAGGTAAAATGGCTGTTGGCTCAGTTGAAAAATTTTTTGAAAGGCACGGCGGAAAAGCAATACTTATCGCCCGCCTTCTCCCCTTTGTGCCTTTTGATGCTGTAAGCTACGGCGCGGGTATTACATCGATGCGGTTCCGGCCTTTTATTATCGCCACAGGTATAGGGCAGCTCCCTGCAACTATTATATATTCATACGCCGGCCAGATGCTTGCGGGGGGAGCGAAAACATTTGTCCACGGGCTTCTCGTAATTTTTGCTTCTCTTGCTTTAATATATCTCCTGCGTTCGATTTATGAATATGACGGTACAAAGGGTGAGGCTGAAACCGGCGGATGATGATAAAATGAAAGATATGGAAAAAAACAAAACTCTCTCCATGACCGCTGAATTTGCTCTCTTATATTTCAGGAATGGATTGTATTGCAGCGAGGCCATTTTACGGGCTTTTAATGAAGTATATAAACTCGGACTCCCCGGGAATGTTTATAAAATCTCCACCGGCTTCGGATCAGGGCTGGGCGGGAGCGGATGCGTATGCGGCACTGTTTCATCTGCGACTATGGTATTCGGTCTCGCGGCCGGAAGGAATAAATCTCATGAGTCGGAGAAAGCCGTCTTTTCCGCTGTTAAAAAACTCCATAAGAGATTCAGCGCTGAACATAAGGCATTGTGCTGCCGGGTGCTTACAAAAAATGTCAGGTGGGGATCGGGAAAGCATAAAAAACAGTGTGAAAGTTTTATTCTTGATGTGGTGATCTGGACGGAAGAGATCCTCCAGAATGACCTTAATTGCGGTTCTCCGGAGTCCGTGGTTAAGCCTTTTCGCAAAAAAAATGTTCTGAAATATTTAGCCAGCAGACTTCGCGGTGGAACTGCTGATAACTTTTTTGAGTGATAGATTTGAAACTGTCAGTTATAGTGCCAGTCGCCCCTTCTGAAGACCTGAGTGAAGCCTTTATTGAAAGTCTGAGGCTTTTGCCTGCCGGTACCGAGATAATTTCTGTAACTGCGGAAGAGTGCTGCATGGATGAAGCCGGTAGACGTTTATCCGGTTTCGATTTCCGCCGAATTACGGCCGGTTCCGGCAGGGCACTCTGTCTGAACGCCGGGGCCATGGCCTCATCAGGTGAATATCTCTGGTTTTTACACGCAGATTCGCGGTTTGACGGACAGGCTGTTTCATCGCTACTCGCGGCTATAGACCGTAATACGGATGCACTTCTGTATTTTGATCTTGTCTTTGACGATGCTCCGTTATTAATGAAGCTGAACGAGTGGGGCGTATACTTCCGTATCCGCTGTCTTGATACTCCATTCGGAGACCAGGGTTTCTGTATCAGAAAGGATATTTATAATTTTATCGGGGGATACCCGGAGGATGCTCCTTACGGCGAGGACCATCTGTTTGTCCGGGAAGCCGCAAGAAGACATGTCCCGGTAAAACCGGTCAGGGCCGTATTGTATACCAGCGCGAGAAAATACAGGAACAACGGATGGTTAAGGACTACAGTGCTGCATCTGTATCTATGGCGGAAACAGGTCTATTATGACAATAAAAAACATCGGAAGAAAACATAAGATGAGGTGTGCAGTAGCAGCATTCGCAAAAACCCCCGGTCTCTCGCCGGTCAAAACAAGGCTTGCCGCTGAAATCGGAAACAGGCTTGCCGAAACATTCTACCGGATGAGCGTTGAAGCAGTAGAGGAACTGCTGCTCTGTCTGCGCGACTGGCCGGAAAATGCAATCACCCCGTTCTGGGCACTGGCGGAGATAAACGGAGCCAGTCAGAGTATCTGGGGAAAGCTTCCTGCTTTATGGACTGGTGACGGCGAACTGGGGAGGAGGCTTTTTAATGTGTCTGGAATATTATTTGAAAATTATGAATCAGTTATTATGACAGGCACGGACAGTCCGCAGCTTGCTCCGCCGGTTTTTCATGATGCATATTCCAGGATTAACTCGGTTCGTGATGAATGTGTAATAGGTCCATCTTTTGATGGAGGATTTTATCTGTTCGGTTCAGCTTTTCAGATTCCCGAGAAAATATGGACAGAAGTTATATACAGCCGTGAAGACACCCTGGAGCAGCTTCTGTTCAGGCTTGATGAATGCGGCATAAAGTATTCATTTTTACAAAAGATGGCTGATGCGGACACTTTTGATGATCTTAAATATATTTACGCGTCACTGAGGGATGCTGCTGAAAAAAATCTTCCTGCTCAGAAAAGTCTTCTTCTCTGGCTCGAAGATCTGTTTGCGGGGAAACCCGGTTAGTCCGGCTGTATACAGCAGTTTAATCCTGAGACAGGCCATTAACCGTCCGCCGTTGCGATTTCCGGTACAGAAAATGAAAAGTGTAAATCAATCATGTTTTTATTGCCTGCAGGGATTGCTGCATCTGTAAATATTTATCTAAAATATTAATATAATATATTAAAATAATAACTTTGATTGACAAAAAATTTATTTCTAACCGTCAATACTGATATCAGCCTTTTCTCAGAGGCTGAAATATTGATAATAAAAAGGTACGTCATGAAAAAAATGATATCGGTATCTGCAGTAACGTTATTTATTGCAGCACTTGTTTCCTGCTCAACTGGAGGAGCCTCAAAAACATCCTCAGTTCAGGTCAAGTTAAATACGATCAGTACGGATCAGCTGAAAAAAATGCTGGATGAGAGAAAAAATTTTCTGCTTGTTGATGCAAGATCCACACAGGAATACCAGGAGGCACACATAAAGGGGGCCGTAAATATCCCTGAAAAGAATCTGGAAGAGAATAAGAGTCTTCTCCCTGCAGACAAATCTACACCTATAATCATATACTGCAATGGTGTTCTGTGCGGAAAGAGCAAAAGGCTCGGAGAGAAGATCGTTCCGCTGGGATATGCCAATATTTTGCTTTATGCGGAAGGGATTCCCGTATGGGAGGAGAGATCATTGCCGATAGTTCCAGGTCCGGAGTATGGAAAAAAGATACAGACGAAAATGCTGAATCCTGCCGATGTGAATATGCTTATAGAAGCCAAAAAGTCAGACTATGTACTCGTTGACGTCCGTGACGCTTCGGAATTCAGAGCAGGGCACATACCGACGGCTATAAACATACCAGCGGAAACATTCGCTTCTGAATCAGGCGCCCTTCCAAAGAATAAAAAGATAATTGTCTACTGCAATACCGGAAGCCGCAGCTATCTGTCTTATAGAAAACTGATATCGCTGGCTTATCCTGATATCAACCAGACACTCTTTGCCGACTGGAAAAAGGCCGGAATGAGTGTTGAAAAATAGGAATTGGTTTTTTCAATATACAATACAAACAGTGATAGATGAAAACGCGCTTCTCATTATGAAGCGCGTTTTTTGTGAAACGAAAACCAACCTTTTGCGGGTGGTCATGATTGAAAATAACGAAGTGAATCAATAGCTGACTATTTTTCTGATTTTTCAACCGGGTAACCGGCTTCTTTCCAGCCTACTATACCGCCCGGATATCTGTAAATATTTTTATAACCGAGCCTGACTGCCCACATCGCACCATTATGGCTTCGTGTGCATGCTGTGAATCCGCAATAAAATACAATAGTCTTGTCTTTGTTGTCACCAAGCAGTTTGACAAGCTCGGCTTTCTTTGCTTCATCAATTTTTTCCAGTTCAGGTTTGTCGAAAAGTATCTGTACAGCCCCCGGGATGTGGTTTTTATTGTAACTGTCAGCAAGCGGCATAGTATCAACAATGAGCATATCTTTTTTACTGTCGTACCATTTTTTTAATTCTTCAGTATCAACTATCTGATACCCTCCCCTGAGCACCTCTTTGGCGAATTTGACTGCGATTTTTTCATTGTCCAGTTCTTTTGGTGTAAATTTTGCACAACCAGAAATGACAAGAGCTGCTGCAACAACTGCGATTGTTAAATAATTCTTCATAACCAATACCTCATATATATTTAATTAATTGATACAAAGAATTAATAAAATTAATGTCAAGAAATTTATTTATTCCGGAGAATAAGGTGTTGCGGTCTGTTGGAGCTATTTAGCCGGCGGCTGATAAAAAGAAAGGCTGATAATGCAATAAAACCGAAATCCCGATATAATGCTTCATTGAGATTTCCATGCTCACTTAACTGTTCGGATGAGAAGCAGCCGCAGTCAATATTCAGGTTATGCAGGATACCGAACCAGAGTACACAGATAAATAAAAGCAGCATGCCAGTGATAAGTTCAAGGCTGTATTTTAGATTAAAAAGCAGACCTGATCCTGCGGCAATTTCAATCACTGGTATACATATCGCAGCAGTATTAATAAGATAATCGGGGAGAATCCCGTATTGATAAAGTATTCTGGCAAATCTATAAGTATCCATAAGTTTAAGTGATCCGGAAAAGATGAAGATTCCCCCCAAGATTGTACGGATAATAAGATACAGAACCGGTGAAAAAACTGTTCCTTTCAAATGCGGCAGGGAGAGTATTTTTTTACTGTTCATAAATTTCTATACACCATCTTCGATTTTCTGAGACAGTTTTAAATCTGCCGGGTTGCTATATCAATCAAAAAAATAAATTAAATGTATAGAAAAAAGTTATTTTCGAAAGTTATTCATACTCCTGGCTCATTAATATGTTACATCTAATATCCCCATATGGCGCGCTTGTGAATTGTATCAAGACCGAACCAACTGTGTAGTTAAGAAGGAGTTACAGAGTTTTAAATATGTGGACGATTTTTTATTGATTTGACATGTTATTGACAGTAAAAAAATGATAAATATGTATTTTTGTATAGTATCATACTTGACAAATACATCATACATCGGTATAATTAGCACAGGTGGACTAATTTTCATTTTTTCTGCATAAACCGGTATAAAATAGTTTTTATGGTTGTTTTTGTAACAGTTAGTGTTTAACAGATGGGGCTCTGACCCCTTTTTAAGGGTTTTGAGGCTCTGACCCCTCTGTATAAAGCATGGGAAAAAAGGTATAGGGGGCTCTGACCCTAATTATATAGCGGTTTAATTGACTTTGAGAATTAAAAATATATAGTCGTTTAAATAAATCTGTTTTTAAAAGATTCCAGGGGAGCCTTTATGAAAAAGATTATTACACGGATTTTCATCATCTTTATCGCATCGCTGGTGATCCAGCAGTTTTCACAGCAGGAAACGCAGGCGTGCGATGTCGCAGTAATAACCGCTTCAGCATCTGCGACCGGGCGCCCCTTTATCTGGAAAAACAGGGACCATGGAGACAGTTACAGGCATGTAATGGTCTACAAGGCGGCGGTTAATTCCAGTGTAGGCGGATGTTTTAAGCTGATGGGAGAGACAAAGTTCAATACCACATCTAGTCCGGCGACAACCTGCTCCGGCGGTGCGAATGAATCCGGCTTTGCCATCGCGAACACAACTGTTTATGATACAAACGATCCCCTGGATATGTATAATGTTAATACGAATCTTGTTGAAAAAGCACTGGAGGAGTGCAGGACACTGGCGGAGTTTGAAACAATAGCAAAAAATTACACAAGCTACTGGTCAAGCAGTACAATATCGGGCAACTTTGCCGTAATCGATGCGTACGGCGGCGCGGCTATATATGAGATGTGGTCTAACGGGCGCGGAAAAACTTTAATGTACCGTAAGTTTGACGTAAATACAGGAACAGTTACCAGGCAGGACGGGTCTACGGCAATCGATAACAGTTACAGCGCTATTGAAACCGTCGGTTTCAATAACCGAACAAACAGTTTTCATACCGCAAACTGGAAAGAGATAAATTCAGATACTCCCCGGGAGTTTCGTGCAAGCCAGCTTTTTACAAGGATGCTGCAGAATGATCAGCTCTCTCCGCGCAACGTTATGCGTTATGTGTCAAAGGATGTGTGCGGCGATAATTCCAACAGCCTCAATGTATATGATCGTAATAATATGTCCGCTCCTGTTGATTATTTTTATGATTCTGAAGTCTATTTAAACAGAGAAACTATTTTTATTGATAGAGACTTAAATGAAACAGCAGTTACAAATATATGGGACGAAAACAATTCCGACGATGATCTTTACACTACGCCGAATTACGACGGTGAGATGTTCACCGCCTACTGCATCAGCAGATACCAGACTACAATGGGTCTTGTTATTGAAGGTGCGGCTACTGCAGAGCAGGCAAAACTCACTACTATGTGGGTCGCTCTCGGTGAGCCGTCGATGAGCGTATTCATACCTTTTTTCCCGTATTCCCGCAGCATAGCCCCTTACGCGACTGATAACGTCCATAATAATTCAGGTTATTACTGGGATGGTGTTTCGGCCACATCAAATACCAAACCGACATGTTTTTTGAACCTGCTTTTTGACTGCGTCGAGGCTAATCCTTTCTCCAGCAGCAATGATCTGTACGATATTTACAGTGTTGTTTCGATCTACAAGAATAACGGTTCAGGGCTGATCGATAACGGTGAGAGAACAAACGGCAGCAGTACGGTTATGGATACAACGATTAATTATCCGAAACTCCTGAATGTACAGGCATGGGCTTTCCCGCTGGAAGATTATGTTTTAAACGGCGCTGACAGGTACCTTTCAGTGCTGCTGGCAAATCCCTCTCTGATAACCAGGGAAAGTCTGGCCGAGTTTTCATATTACAACTGTAAATATGTCTACGAAAACTACTGCAGCAATCTTGCAAGACAGGCTGATTCTCTGCCGGCATCGTTCACTACCTGGAGCCACGAACTCCCCGATGACGGGCTGAATCCGACGGTGGTTTCGGTAGACCCGTCAAACGGCGCATCCGGATTTGAAGGGAGAGTTCCTGTTACAGTAACCTTCAGCGAACCGGTCGATCAGTCCACTGTAAGTTCCGCAACATTTACGGTTTTGAACGGCAGTACGGCAGTTGCCGGTTCATACGAAATATCATCAGCCGCGGTGACATTTACCCCGGACAGCGCACTTGCCAATAATACTGCATATACTGTTCAGATAACTACCGGCATCAAGGACCTTGCCGGAAAAAATATGACTTCCGGTTTTAGTTCAGTTTTTACTACAAAAGATGATATATCTCCCGCGGTGAGCTCGGTCAACCCTTCTTACGGTTCTGTCAATCAGCCTGTTGATACGACAATTTCCGTTGTGTTCAGCGAGGATGTTTATGGAACTGTCGACAGCAGCACATTTATGCTGATGAACGGGAGTACTGCGGTGTCCGGTACTGTAACCTATGAGGCGCTTTCCCGTACAGCGGTATTCACTCCGGCCGCCGCGCTTGATTACAGTACCCTCTATACGGTGGTACTCTCCACTGCGATACAGGATCTTTCAGGAAACAGCCTTGCATATTACAGTTCAACCTTCACGACAGCGGCATATCCGGATACAGTTTCACCGGCGGTTACATCGGTCGATCCATGCTATGGAGGCATCAATCCGTCAGTGGATACTGCTGTAACAGTAGTTTTCAGCGAGGATGTATACGGAACTGTTGACGGCAGCACATTCAGGCTGCTGAAGGGGAGTACTCCGGTATCCGGTTCAGTAACATACGACCAGTTGTCGCGCACGGCGGTATTCACTCCGTCATCGGCACTTGAATACAGCACCACCTATACAGTTGAACTGACTTCCGGTATTAAGGACGCAGCCGGGAACAGTCTGTCCGCTTACACTACGACATTCACAACCGTTTCTCCGGTTGATACGATTGCACCGGTGGTTACATCGGTCGATCCATGCTATGGAGGCATCAACCCGTCGGTGGATACTGCTGTAACGGTAGTGTTCAGCGAGGATGTATACGGAACTGTTGACGGCAGCACATTCAAACTGATGAAAGGAAGTGCGCCGGTATCCGGTTCTGTAGCATACGATCAGTTGTCCCGCACTGCAACTTTTACTCCTGCATCGGCGCTTGAGTACAGCACAACTTATACGATTTATCTGACATCCGGAATTAAAGATCCTGCCGGGAACAGCCTTGCCGATTACAGTTCAATCTTTACAACGGCGGCTATGGCAGACGTTATCGCCCCGGCAGTGAGTTCGATCAATCCTGCATATGGAGGAGTAAATCCCCCTGTTACCACAGCCGTTACTGTTGAGTTCAGCGAGGCTGTTGACGAAACAACAGTGACTGCCGCGACATTTATGTTAATGAATGGAGCTTCAGCTGTTTCCGGTACAGTACATTATGACGCAATTCTGCATACGGCAACATTTACCCCCGGAAGCGGTCTCGACTACAGCACTGTTTACACAGTGGTTCTGACTTCCGGTATAAAGGATCTCGCCGGGAACAGCCTTTCCGGTTACAGCTCAACGTTCACTACAGCTTCTAAGCCTGACGTAACCGCTCCGGCTGTAAACTCATTCAGTCCCGACGGCAATGGCAGTATTAATCCTCCGGTGAATACGGCCATAACAGTTGCGTTCAGCGAAGCGATAGATAAAAACACGATTACTACTGATACATTCAAACTGATGAACGGAACTGCTGCTGTGACAGGCAGCATAACTTACAATGAACTGACATTTACGGCTGTGTTCACTCCTTCAGCCGCGCTTGCGTACAGTACTCTTTATACAATCACTCTGACATCAGGGATAAGGGATCTCTCCGGAAACAGTCTTGCCGCATGCTCTTCAACTTTTACTACTCTTGCGGTTCCTGACACTGTTTCCCCATCTGTACTTTCGGTCGATCCGGCCGATGGAGCCGATAATCCGCCCGTAACAAACGCCATCACGGTCAAGTTCAGCGAGCCTGTTGACGTTACAACTATTAATACAAATACCTTTATGCTGCTGAAAAACGGAAGTGAAAAAATTACAGGAACAATTCAATATGATTCTCTGCTTTATAAGGCAGTATTTACCCCGAACAGTGTTCTTGAGGATAATTCCACATATACTGTCAGGCTCACAACGGGGATCAAAGACCTTTCAGGCAACAGTCTCTCCCCGGTATTCTTATCGACATTTGCAATCACTACTCCAGCAGTATTGACTGTAAATACAGGTAACGGTGGGGCGGTCTTCCCCGTTAATGGATCTATTTCGGTACAGTTCAGCGAGGATATGGATCCGGGCTCTATAACAACAGGAACATTTATCGTGTTCAACGGGAGCGGGGCGGTATCAGGTTCTGTTACATATAATGCAGAAACAAGGACAGCAGTATTTACTCCTGACGAAAAACTGAGCTACTATACCACATACACTGTTGACCTTACTACCGGTATCTTAAGCTCGGACGGGAAAAGTCTTGCCGATGACATTACCTGGACTTTTATGACAGCTGCAGACGGAGTGATACCTTCAGTCACAGATATAAACCCTGCTGACAAAACCGTCAAAACCCCGGTTAACATAATTATTTCTGCGACGTTCAATAAAATCATGAGTAAAGGCACGATAACACGGGATTCGTTTAAGGTGACTTCTGCCGACGGAAGTGAAACCGGATCTGTCGCGTATGATTCAGTAACCAACATTGCGGCTTTTACACCTGCCGGTTCGCTGAAGTACAACACCTTATATACTGTTGAGCTTACATCGGACATACAGGATACACAGGGCCAGTCTCTGGCGGATACAAAATGGACTTTTACTACAGAGTCCGGGTTTGTCGAGTCTGAGAGAAAAACAGCAGGTTCCGGCGGCGGATGCGGATGCGGTACGGCTGCCGAAGCCGCTTCATACGGCAGCGGACCACGTTCTCTGTTGCCCGGACTGTTCAGCCTTATGGGGACTATGCTGTTCCCTCTATCGCTGATCTGGCTGCACAGGAAAAGCAGAAGAAGATTTAACATTCATAAATAATAGCGCGCTATATTTGCAGGGGCTTGTAAAAACCTTAATCTCCCCTCCCGTTAATGGAGGGGAAAACATACAGAGCTCCATGACGGTTTCAAAAAATAAATAAATATAAAAAACGGATATTGTAACAGACTTATGCAGGCGGATAATATTCTATTAAAAGATCCGGCAGATGTTTCTATTGAAACCGATCTGACCATAATGCAGCTTTACCCTCATGCCGGAAAACCCTTTCACTATCTGATGGCGTTTGTAACGCTTTTTATATTAACGCCCGCAACATATTTGGTTTTTCCTGTAATGGTCGCTCTTAAGCTGATTCTATATACCCCTCTCTATCTGCTGATTATATCTTTCCCCGGAGAAGCGGCTCGCGGGAAAATATGGAATCTTAAAAACCGGGTCTCTCTCCCTGTGCAGTACCTTGTCTACAAACTGTATTATGTACATATCGGTCTGTGGTACTCCTGTTTCGGAGGCTATGACGATTACTGGTACGGGCTCGATGTTTCGAAATACAGGGACCACGACGATTATCTCTCGTCATACCGCGACTCGAGAGTGCGCTGGCAGTTTAAAAAAAAGCTGAGGATCTACAATTCGTACGGTATCACTGAAAAGATAGTTCCCGATCATGCGGTTTTCTATAAAATACTTTTTTCATACAGATATTTCAGGCTGGTCTGCGGATCGAATTTCAGGAAGAACAGCGGCATAGAAATGCTGTTCGGACAGTTTCTAGTTGTCAGAGATTACTTCCTGCTCCTTTTTCTGCCGGTACGCGTTCATGTTTATGAAAAGGAGGGGAGAGCGGCAGGGCTTGCGACTTATCTGAAAAAAGGGAATACGGTAATTATGTGTCAGCATATTATATCTGACGATTTTGTACGTTCGGGTATTTTTTACAAACAGATGGATACCTGTATAGATTACGCGTTTAAGGAGCCGGGCGTGCGTTATCTCTCATGTTCAATAACCTCCCGCCAGGCAAAACAGACCAGCGGCTGTTATCCGATCAATTATCTTCTTACCGATGAATACAGGCTAATTCCTTTCGGCAGATTGAACATAAGATAATTTTAGTTACATGCCTATTTTTTCCCTGTGCCGGGTACAGGCTTGATTTCTGTTACTGAGGCTTTGCTGCCTGTTGCGCTGCGCTGCTTCTCTCTGTTCATCGAGGCTGTGACAAAAAGGAGCACAAGCAGAGTGATTATCATGCCTGCTGCAATTACTCCAATGGCGAAGTAAACCTCGCTTCCGGGTCCAGGTTTTTTTCCGCTCGTCAGGGAGGTATAGTTCAGCTTGCCGCATTTTTTACATACAAAATATTCGCTAGATAATACTTCAAGTTCCTGCTCTTTGCAGTATTGACACTGCATATGTTCCTCCGGTCTTTCTTCTGACAGCCTTGATAAAAGCCCATCCATTGCTTTTTAAGTAAAAAGCTGAATATAAGATAATAAAATAAATAACAAAGGCAATCCGTCAAGCAAGTAAAAAAAGAACCGGAAATTTGCTAAAACATTAAAATAATGGTGACGATGATAATCTGAAAACTGCTGCAGCCCCCTGCACGGAATGTTGAAATTGCGGACAGATGCTCAGGGGTACAATTCAGGTTTATCACAGCAATACCTGACTCTAAAAGGGAACTCTATAACTTTGTTGACGGATTATGTCATGGTTAATATATTTATAACATAATCTATCCTATGTAAAAATAAGGAGTAATAAATGAAACAGGTCTTTTATATTCTGCTGTTTATCTTTACCTATACTTCACTTTATGCGGAAACGAAGATTGAATTCATGCTGGGAGATGTAAAAATTCAGTCTCAGGGTTCAGCAGCCTGGCAGAATGCTGTAAACGGCCGGGTGATCCGCGTCGGTGATACGATGCAGACAGGGAAGAAAAGTTTTGCAACAATAAATGCTGATGGCAACAGTATCAAGATCCAGGCGAACACAAAGGTGAAATTTACGCAGGATTTTATCGATAACAGGCAGCAGTCCTCCCTTGCTCTTTTCGGAGGTTCGGTAAACTGCAAGATGGACAAACTGAAGAAGAACAACAGCAGTTACAACGTCAGCACCGCATCGTCTGTCTGCGCCGTGCGCGGAACCGAGTTTGACGTAGCGGCGTCCTCTGACGGTAAAACGATTTTACAGGTGACCGACGGAACCGTCGCTCTGAGCGGTACGTCAAAATCTGTCGATGTGTCGAAAAACCAGGAGTCATCGGTCAAAATCGGCGGAGAGCCTGAACCTGTGAAAATTATCAAACGTCAGGACTGGGAGAAGTGGGCCGAGGAGACAACCGGTGACGTCAAGGGTAAGGAGAAGGATATCATTGACGGATGTCTTGTCAAGATGCAGAAACTGGACTCGGATATAAAAAAGCTCGAAGATGAGAGCTCTGCCGAAAAGGCAACGTCCGATGATCTGAAAAAACAGTCCGCAGAGGCGAAAAAATCCGGAGACGAGCAGAAGGCAATGAATCTTGCAGGCGAAGCCGAGAAGCATTTCAGAAAATCATCTTCGCTGCGTAATATAGCAAGCTATCAGTCTTCGAGAATGGAGCTCGTGAAAAATGTTGCGGATAACGCTTTCAACTCATCTGAGACAAAAAAAACGGTGAAGAAATCGTATGACCTGATAAATGCCATTTATGACAGGTACTTTGTTAAGTATATCAAACCTATTCTGGATTCCGCGAAACAGCGTCAGGAGATCATGGAAAACCAGAAGAAGAAAAAATAATAAATTAAAATAAGGAGAAAAATCATGAAAAAATTTTCAGTTATGGCGGCGATACTTGTTTTTGCATTGTCTTTTGCCGGCTGCAGTGAGGTGGACAAGCAGCAGAGTATAAAGGAGCGGATTGCCGCACTTCAGACAGCGATCAATGACCACAGTTACACCGGATATATGTCATGCTTCGACAGCAGCGACAGTTACTGGGCCAGCTATACATCAGGGGATTTTAATTCAGATTATCCTACCGGAGTAACTTATACCTTTTCAAATATTGTAGTTGTCGGCAGTACTGCAACAGCCGATTCAACAAAATCGACAACAGGTTCAACAGTTTATACCAATACATTTGTTATGACAGAATCTGACGATGAGTACTATATAAAAACCTGGACTGAAGACTCAAGCATCATTTTCCAGAAAAAGTAACCTGAATAATTTGTAAGAAGTAAAAAAACCGCCGGCTCTGACCTCCTGCGGTTTTTTTTATAAGCATGTATTAAATCGGGGCAGAGTGTCCGAATTTTGATCTAAACTGCCTGTGCAGTAACAGAAAAATAACACGGTTGGTAATGCTACGAAGTCCCGCTGTGTTATATGGAATGGCCGTTTTTTGAAAAAAATAAAAACAATTGACGTTTCAAATATTGTGTGCAGTTCATAATATCCGTAAAATTGAATAAGTTTTTCCGGCTGAATACATACTGCGGGGGTCCATGATGGCAACAATGGAGTTGTTCGAAAAGCTTTATACAGGGCTGGTAAAATTCGACAGTTATCTTGGAATGGAGCTGAAGGTTCATCAGCCCGGTAAAATAACATACAATCTTCAGATAAAGGAACATCACCTGACATCACCCGACCAGTCTCATGGAGGCGTTATATCTGCAATGATGGATGCCGTTCTGGGCGTTACGGCCCTCTCGTGGGCTGCGTCAAACGATAACCTCTGTTCAACGGTGGAATTTAAAATCAACTATATCTCCACAGCAAAGCCTGGTGATGTCCTTGAAGGCACCGCCGAGATCGATTATGCCGGCAGCAGAACGATAACCGCCACCGGTTCTATACGCGAGAAGACAACTGGAAGACTTATTGCAAAGGGGATGGGTACGTTTTCCCAGTACCCGATCTCAAAAAAACAGACGGTTCTTAATTCGCATTTTGAAAAGCTGAATAACTGATCAGATATAAGTACGAAGTATATAAAAAACTCTCACCGCCCCGGGGAGATCGTTTAAAATACCTTATTAACTCGTCCGAAATAAACGCCTGTGTTAAAACCCGGCTGGATTATTATGCCGCGAAGGACATGGAGATACGTAATCGGTATATCACATCAGCAGTTTCCTTTTATTCATGAAACCGCTGAAAAGAAAGTTACTTGATTTTCGTTCCGGAATGAGTTACTATGTCTTGTTGTAAAAGATAATTTTTTCAGTAAATCTCATCTTTCAGCGTAAAATGCGCGGATAGAAACTGAATTATTTTTAAAAGGTCCAGGAGAACCAATGAAGATCCCGACAAGTCTTGTAAACCTTGTTATTAAATCTCTCTCTGAATCGATGAACGTCACAACAATGCAGACCCTTGCGCGGATATACCTGCACAACTATGACCTCTACAGAAAGACCGGTTTTCCGGAGAGCATTGCCATTCCCGGAAGAGACGCCGCGCGCCAGATTGTAACGGATATTAACCAGGAGGGGTATCTTATACAGTTCATTACCACTCTTTATGATATGCAGAATAACGGGTATATGGGGAAAAAGTATTCAATCTCCTCGATAAGGGATATCGTGAAAGGGGTCCTCGACCTCGGCTACGTATATGACACGCAGAACAGGTTCTTCGTGGAAGACCCCAGGGTACACAGGACAAAGAACTGGGGCATATTGATGGACGGAAAGGACTACCTTTTTACGTTTCTCCGCCTTGATATTGTCGGTAACACGCAGCTTGTGAAAAACTATGAGAAGGATTTAATAAAATCCGTTTATTCCGATGTGCGGCAGATGTTCGAAACGGGAGTGAACAGGTTCAACGGCCGCATCTGGAACTGGGAGGGTGACGGCGGACTGGCAGCGTTCTTTTTTTCCAATACAAATCTGGCAGCAACTCTTACGGGGCTTCAGTTTATCAATGATCTTTTTATCTATAACACGATGGAGTGCAAACTTGACAGGCCAGTGGAGCTGCGGCTTGCGGTGCATACCGGAAGGTGCGAGTACAGGGAGAACGAGGAAGCACTTCTTAACAATGACATAATCAGAAAAACAATGGCGATAGAAGCTGACTGCACAAAACCGAATTCCCTCACTGTAAGTAATGTCGTGTACATCACTCTGGGCAAGGAACTGGGAAGCATCTTTCAGCCGGTTTCAGGAAGCAGGAGCGGCGGCCATTACTATTATGAACTGCGGTGGGAGAAATAGATGAAAATAACAATATTTTCTGACAGAAAAAATATCAGCAAACCATTTGAAAAACTCCTGAAGGCCAGGGGATGTTCTGTTAAATTCTCTCCTGTTAAAGATTTCTCCGCGGCTGTCAAAGCTTTCCATGCAGAAGACCTGTTCTATCTCGATATCTCATCCGTAAATGAGACCGACCGGAAAAAGTTTTATAACCTGATATATAAAACGAAAAACGCCAGGATCGGGATAATCGATCCTGACAATTCAGTCGCAGATATCGCCGAACTGTTTCATAACGGAATTGCAGATTATATCGGTAAGGGAATTTTTTCTACAGGCATAACACTTAAACGGATACAGAAAGTTTATGAGTACAGGCCGATCGACGGTGGCGATCCGGTCTGTGAGAAAGAGGATAACAGGGTGAGGAACTATATCCTTTCGGGAAATGACTGGTCGCAGATAAATCCGGGGAAGGAGTACACGTTCTGTTTCATGTTCATCGAACTGGATAATTTCAGTGACATGAAGAAAACCGCCGGTGCGGAAAGAGCGCGCGTAATAACCGAAGCATTCCACAAGTTCATTGCACAGTACATATCCCCGATCAACGGCCGTATCTGGATGTGGATGGAGCACAGCGGCGTGATACTGTTCCCGTTCGACGGAAAGAACTGCGACGCGGTACTGGCTTCATTTAAACTGATGCTGAACAGGTACCTGATCAATATGATCGACCTGACGATGGACTATTTTTATTCTTACCATATTGTTCTGCATATCGGCAATACCGTATACAGGGAGCGCGGTGAAACAGGGACAATAGTCTCGGACTCGATCAATTCGATATTTCACCTGGGACAGAAGTACGCTGAAGACGGAAATTTTTATCTGACTGATGAAATGGAGCCTTACATACCGGCCGGTTTATGCGATTATTTCGTCTACTCCGGAGAATTCGAGGGGAGAAAACTTTTACGTATGAAGCACTTTGAGTGACGGCTGGAATAAAAACAGATTAAAGCTTATTTTTTATTATCAGATCTCAAAATCATTCCGCTGATTCAGCAGTAGCCTGAAATTTTTTTCAGGATCGGCTCTTCCGGCCTTATCGTCATCAAAAACAGAACAGTCGCCGTTCGCTGTTACTTCGGTTTTGGTAAAAACCGTATACATATTACTGTCTGAAATATCTGTAACAGTAATTGTATTTCCGGAGACAGTTACATTTTCAGATCTGCTGTTGATATTCCAGGAATTATAATAAATATGAGTAACAGGAATATACAGGTCTTCACAGTTAAAAACCGTATAAGCTCTATTACCTGTTTTTGATCCGTTGTCAATTATATTCACTCCTAAAAAAAAATCAAAATCTGGTGTAATATATGTATCTGTGTAAATGTACTCATCTGTACCATCGTTATCAAAATCAGCGCTGTTGGCCAGCAGCGGATATGTGTCGGTTTTATATTCTCCAATTGTGTCGCAATTACCTTCATCAATATCGTCCTGAGTGCATTTCCATACATCTGTTGTTACTTTCCATACAGTGGCGGTATCTGAATTATCTTTGCATGAACTTATTGTAAACATCATCAATGCTGTCGCTGTGATGCAGAAGAGGCTTGGTATCAGTTTTTTCATAAACTCTCCCAGGTTTTACAGGCTGTTGTTTTTGCTTTAAAATACCGGTTTATATTGATAAATATACAATTATAGTGCAATAAATTTTTAAAAAAAATATGTAATTTTTTACAGTTTCTGGGTTTATATGAAAACGCAGGATTAACAGGTTTTAAATCATGCGGCAAAAAAATCATTCTGCCGGCAGCTTTTACAGCATAGGCTTTATGGAATTATTACGCTCTAAACATGGAATAATTTCTGCTGAATTCTGATAATATACTTGCATTTCAAAGTCGGAAGTATATATAATTTTGACACAAATTATTCTGTAAGATGCTTGATCACAGCCAATAACGGGATTACTTTGGCAGCATGTTGTCTGTAAATAGATTACCGATAAGCATTCAACGGTCATGAATCAGAAAATTGCAGGGGATTATGGCATTAAAAGAACAGAAAGTTGAGCTGCTCAGGAGGGTGGACCTGTTTTCCCAGCTTCGGGAGTACGAGCTCGATATTATCGCCGATTACAGCGAATTTGTAAACTTTGAAAAGGGCGAGGCCATATTCAGCCAGGGCGCTGCGGCAGGTGAACTCTATGTAGTTGACAGCGGCCGGGTCGGTATTCTGAGCTTTGAGAAGGATGACGCAAGGATTGCACAGATTGCGGTCAATGAATCGTTCGGGGAATTCGATTTCCTTGGAAGGCTGAACAGGAGCGCCGCGGCCTTTGCAGAGGAGGATTCTCTTCTTCTCAAATTCCCCGCAGAGAGATATAACCTCGATAAACTGTTCCTTGACCATCACGTGATATTCGCCAGGCTTCTTTACAGGCTCCTCGGAGTTGTGTCGGAGAGGATTTGGAATGTCAACAAAATGCTATATGATAAAACCGAATGGCTGCAGGATTTGAGAAAACAGCTGTTATGCGATAAACTGACCGGTCTCTACAACCAGATATTTTTGAAAGAGGACTTTGTAAACCTTCTGCCGGCGATAGGCAAAAACGCAGCGCTGCTGATGATTAAACCGGACAATTTTAAAATAATAAACGACGAATTCGGACACGAGGCCGGCGACCAGGTGCTCAATCTGATGGCGATATTTCTCCAGTCCGAGCTGCAGGAGGACGACATAGGGGTCAGGTTCAGGGGTGACGAATACGCCGCGATACTGATCGATACTGACAGGGATAAGGCGGCTATGCGTGCCGTTGATATGCGTACGACATTCTACAACATGGATCTGTCCGGCGTGACAGGAAAGCCCGATATAAGGGTCACTGTCAGCATTGGAATTGCGATGTATCCTGATGATGCTCATAACAGCGCACAGCTCGTCAGCATTGCGCATGAAAAAATGATGACTGCCCGGGGCCAGGGGGGGGATAAAATAATACCATGAAACGGGGAGCATGATGCTGGAAATTTTAAATAAACTGGAACTTTTCTCCGGCTATGAAGAAAAAGATCTTGAAGTGCTGGAAAAGTTCTTCAGGGTGAAAAGCTACGGCCCGGGTGAAACAGTCATCACTCCCGGCGAAACCGGGAAAGAGCTTTTCATTGTAATCAGCGGTAAAATCCAGAGTACGCTTAAAATCCCGGGGAGCATTGACCGCAAGCATGTTGAGTACGCCGGCGGGGATTCGTTCGGCGAGCTGTCTGTTTTCGGTAAAAAGCCGGCGTTTGATTCATATATTTCCGTTGAAAAAAGCGAACTTCTCGTAATAGAAGAGAAGGATTTTCTGAAACTGATAGATTCCGCGCCGGAAAGATCGATCAGGCTTATATCAAATCTTCTAAGTCATATGATAATGAAGCTGAGGAAGTCGAGCGGATTTCTTGCCGATGTCGTGGAGTGGGGCGAGAAGGCAAGCAGGAGAGTCATAACCGATGAGCTGACCGGTTTATACAACCGTGCTTTTCTTGACGACGCGCTTGAGAACTTCTTCTATATATCAAAGAGCAATAACAAGCCGCTCTCTTTTCTGATGCTTGATACCGATAACTTCAGAAAGATCAACGATCTCGTCGGCCTTGATGCCGGCAACAGCATACTGGTGGAATTCGCCGGTATAATAAGAAGAATAATCAGCCAGCACGGCATCATGGCGCGTTACGGCGGTGACGAGTTCTCGATACTTCTTCCGGAAACAGATCTGAACACTGCGGTAGAGATTGCAGAAAATATCCGGGAGGGGGTGGAAGCTTTTGATTTTTCAAAATATCTCCACGGGCATGATATAGCGATAACTACAAGCATCGGGATAAGTTCATATCCAGATACGGCATCTGACCTTGCTCTGTTCAAACAGAAGGCGGATGAGTCGCTCTATAAGGCGAAGGAGTCCGGCAGAAACTGCGTAAGATGTATTGAGTAATACTCAAAGACCCCCTTTTTTTACAGCCTGATTATCTCTCCGCCATTGATGATCATAACGTCAGGATTTTCTTTTTTTATATATATCGCCGGGTATCCGGCCGGTTCATCCCCCAGTGTAAATGATCCCCAGTGGATCGGAATCATCCTCCTGGCGCCAAGTTCGGCAAATCCGCGTACTGCTTCAGTTTCGTTCTGGTGGTTGTAATGCATCAGCCATCTCGGCTGGGACGCTCCCGATGACATGAAGGCATAGTCTATGTCTTTGTACCTCGAGGCTATCTCCTTATATATGCCGGAGTAGCCTGTATCGCCGCAGATGAAATATTTTTTATCACCGGCCTCAATCAGAAACGATCCCCAGAGCGATTTGTTTATATCAAATGGGCCGCGTCTTGACCAGTGCTGCGACGGCAGAAACACGATTTTGACATCTTCAAATACGATCTCCTCCCACCAGTCGAGCTCTTTAAAATCTGTGCTCCGCATTTCGGTGAGAACGGATCCCAGCCCCTTGGGTATTATAAATTTTGTACCTTGCGGAAGGCTGATGATGCTCGTTTTGTCGAGGTGATCATAGTGGTTGTGGGTCAGGAGAATAATAACTTCACCCTTTATCTTTGACGCCTCGTCATAGCTCAGCGCCGATGGTACCCTCCGTTTTATCGAGAACTGAATATCTCCGAACACAGGATCGGTAATGAAAACTTTTCCCGATATTTTAATCAGAACAGAGGAGTGGCCTATCCATGTAAAAAAATTATCATTGCTGTTTATATAATCGGCGGTGAGGCTGCTGACAGCGGGAAGAAATTTTTCCTCCTCCTCTCTGTATGCGGGTCTGCCGGAGAAGCGCCATTTTAGCATTGTAAAAAAACCGATTTCCGGCATCGGTGTCCATGGATTGAAAAATTTACCATCCCTTTCGTGAGAGGAGTGTAGAAGCGACCTGTCAGTGCTGCTTTTGATCTTTTCCCACTCTGTTTCATCAAACTCACCCGTAGAGTCATTTGTTAATGCATAAAGAAAAGTCGTAGTGAAAATTATAAATGCAATTAATAGATATAGTTTTTTTGCAGCAATCATTGTTACCTCGGACTTTTGCAGTGATAATTAAAAGTACAGTTTTAATGTTGAATGTTTCAAAAAAAATGAAAATAATTTTTAATCCGGCAGTATAAATTTATAGCGATAATTTTTTGAACTTTAACATTTCACGAATGCATTTGTGTTTTATTCAGGTTTCGACTCCGCTCAACCAGAGATATACAGCGTTCCCTGAGCGGCCTGTACTGAGCGCAGCCGAAGTAAGTCGAAGGGCAAAATATACGAATCATCACGTGGACAATAATAACAAATTAATTATTGACTTATACAGACAGAGTTTACAGGCTTTTTTTTGCAGTTGTTAATTCAATGTGCTGGATGTTCTTATATGAAGATGATGACCAGATTTTCATTATACGGTTTTCTAAAGAACCTTGATTTTTCCGAACCTTTCCTGATACTTTTCTATCTCTCTCTGGGGTTAAACTTTCTGCAGATAGGCATACTTGTTTCGTTCCTCAACATCTGCGTCAACGTAATGGAGATACCGAGCGGCGCACTGGCGGATATATACGGCAGAAAAAATTCCGTGATGGTTTCACTGATCGGCTATATAATCGCTTTTATAATATTCGCGTTATCACGCAGTTATGCACCACTTTTTGTTGCGCTTTTTTTCTATTCGATCGGGGATGCGTTCAGAACCGGGACTCATAAGGCGATGATTTTCGACTGGCTGAGAATGAACGGCAGGCTCTCTGAAAAGACAAAGGTATACGGCTACACCAGGTCCTGGTCTAAATACGGAAGCGCAATATCGGTAATAATCGCTCCTGTAATCGTAATTTTCTCAGCAGACTACAGGTGGATCTTTATATTTTCAATAATTCCCTACATTTTCGGTGTATGGAATATTGCAGCCTATCCTTCATATCTTAACAAAAAGCTTGATGACAAACTTAACCTCGGTCTCATATTCAGGCACACTGTCAGCGGGATAAGACAGTCTTTTGTAAATGCCAGCCTGAGAAAGCTTATAGTGCAGAGCCTCGGTTTCGAAGGTGTCTTCGAGGTTACGAAGGATTATCTCCAGCCGATACTGAAGGCCCAGGCGCTGGTGCTGGTTGTCTATTTTACTCTTCCGGAGAAAGAGAGCACTGCAATAATCGTGGGGGTGGTATATTTTATCCTCCATATGATATCCGCAACAGCATCAAGGAGGGCCCATATTTTCGCCGGAAGATTCAGGTCGGAGCAGGGCGCGATTGTTGCAATGATCTTTATCGGCTTTCTTCTCGCTTTTATATCTTCTGTGGGGATTTATACAAAACTTTTTATCCTGGCAATCATATCGTACATATTTTATTATGTTATCCAGAATTTATGGAGGCCGATACTTGTCGCTCAATATGATGACTACGCTTCAAGTTCGGAACAGGCAACCATTCTTTCTATTGAGTCGCAGACCAGGACCGTTGGTATAACGATAATCGCTCCGGTTGCGGGATTCCTCGCCGATAAATACGGGATACAGTCATCGCTTCTCATGCTTTCAGTAATATTGCTTCTGCTGTGGTTCTATTCTTACGCTGGCCTGAAGAAAGAATAAACGTATCCTTTATGCGTTTGAACAGGAAAATAAACATCAGGCTGTAATTCAGGGAAGATAAAAGTTGAAAAAACGACATAACGCGAAGTACGTCCCGGCAGAAAACCGGAGGGGGAACGTGCCGGGATTATTGCTGTCTTTTTTTAAGAGACCGGTTATTTGCCGCCCATTGAAAACTTTTTAAGTTTGGCGTTCAGCAGGTTGATCTCGAGGAGGAGATTGCCGTAAGCAGTTGTAAGACCTTTCTCTTTAGCATCCTGTGCTTCCATCTGCTTTTTTTTGAGAGCGATCTTGAGTTTGTCGTACTCTTCCTGTTTATCCATCTGATTCATCATAAAACCTCCGTTTATTATTCTGATACAGTTTTTTTATTTTTTCTCATTTTACTGACCGTTTTTTAAAAGCTGCGGCCTGTAAAACAGACATTTCATACAATATTATATCGACACACTAATAAAGGATTAATACACAGTCAAGTATAAATAATTATTTTTTTACTGAAAAAATATAACTATACCAAAAAGCCATAGTGTGTCATTTACTCTCTGTTATAAGGTTATGTCTCACAGCAGATTTCTACTCCTCCATTGTTCTTGTTTTGACAAGTTTTTCTCTGTCGCCAGGTTCAGATTCATGGACCCGCCTCTCCTCAATGATTCTGTCACGAATAAGTTTTTCATCTTCTTCGAGCCTTTTAATTCTGATCAGGGCATCTCTGTCGTTCGGGTCGAGTTCATGAGACCTTTTTTCCTCGATGATTCTGTCCCTGATCTGTTTTTCATCCTCTTCAAGGCGTTTGATTTTAATAAGAATGTCTCTATCGTTCAGGTCCAGTTCATGGGACCGTTTTTCCTCGATGATTCTGTCCCTGATCTGTTTCTCATCCTCCTCAAGGCGTTTGATTTTGATAAGAATGTCTCTGTCGTTCGGATCGAGTTCGTGCATCCTTTTTTCCTCGATGATTCTGTCCCTGACCTGTTTTTCGTCCTCTTCAAGACGTCTTATTCTGATCAGAATATCCCTGTCATTCGGATCGAGTTCGTGCATCCGTTTCTCCTCGATTATTCTGTCGCGGACATGTTTTTCATCCTCTTCAAGGAGTCTGATCTTGATCAGAGAGTCTCTGTCTTTAGGGTCGAGTTCATGTTTTCTTTTTTCTTCGACAATTCTGTCACGGATATGTTTTTCATCCTCCTCCAGCAGCCGTATTTTAATTAATCTGTGTCTGTCTGAAATGTCGTCTTCGTGCATTTTTTTTTCTTTTATTATGCCGTTACGCGGAGCCTGCTGGTCCTCATTGATGCGTCTCCTTGTAAAAAGCCTTTCACGGTCTGCAGCATCATCCTGCTGCCGCTGTTTATCCTTTAAAATATTTTTCAGATCATCTTTTTTACCTGCTCGTGACATAAACCACCTCCACTGGTAATCAGTAATTAATATAATCAGTATAATGGGAAAAATCATGAAAAATGACTGATAATATTCAGTTACTAAACAGTATTTTTACATATAGATTTTAATTATTTCGGAAAAGTATCCGGATAAAAAGAGGCTCTGACCCTCTATCTGTGATAATTTGAGCTGTTTTTAATTTTATGATTTGAGAAGAAAAAACCCGCGGGTTAACAAAATTTTATTGCCATCGATTAACTGACTGATTAGTTTAACTGAACAGTTAAACATAATCGTTAATTACTGAGGTTTTATGAAAAGCAGGGACAGAATCATTAATGCGGCAATACCTGTTTTTGCCGGGAAGGGGAGGCACGGTGCTCACATGGAGGAGATCGCTTCTCAGGCCCGTATAAACAAGGCGATGATCTATTACATCTTTCACAGCAAGGATGAACTGTACCGGGAGGTGCTGCTGCAGCTGATCAGTGATGTCTGGAATGTAATATTTGAAATAACAGATGATGATATAAAAAGCGGTAAAGGAACGGAGGAGGTTGTCTCGACCTTTATTTCGGCTTCAATATCGTTCTTTTCGGAAAACAGAGCGCATACAAAGATACTGGTCGACGCGCTGAGCAGCGGGGCGGAGGAGATACCCTTTGCAATTCAGCATATTAAAACCAATTTCGGTGAAAAAGATCCATCCGCAAGACTCAGGGAGGTAATAGAAAAAGGGAAATCTGAAAAGAGCATCCGTGATGTAGATTCAGATCAGCTGATAATAAGCCTGATCGGAATGGTTATAATACATTTTTTTTCACAGGGAATAACACAGATACTGGATATCGAAGTCGAGGATGAAAGCAGATTTCTGGAACAGAGAAAGAAGAGCATTATCGATCTTGTATTGAACAGCATACTAATCGGTAAACCGGATCATCTTAAGAAGAAAACATCAAGGCTTAAATAGTTAGAGGTAACTGATGAAAAAAATTATAAATTATATTCTCGATCAGGATCTTCTCGTGAACCTGATTGTTCTGATAATAATACTTGCGGGGGCTGTATCCTTTTCCATGTTGAACAGGGAATCGATTCCGGATTCGAGCGTGGGTATGGTAACAATAATGACAATCTATCCCGGTGCATCACCCGTTGAGGCGGAGGAACTTGTTACGGTTCCGATTGAGAAAAAACTGCGAAGTGTAAGCAATATTAAAAAGGTCAGAGCGTATAATGTAGAGAATGCTTCGCTGATTGTTGTATATATTGCTGATAAGGTGAAGGATACAAAGAAGGTCGTTCAGGATATCAAGGATGCTGTCGAACAGGTGGGGAATCTTCCTGCAATTGCCCGGAAACCGCTTGTTGCCGAAGTTACCACTGACACTACCGAACTGGTAAGTGTTGCATTTACCGGGAAAGACGAAAGTGTTCCGTATAACAAACTGCGTGAATTAGCTTCGAAATCCGAGAATTTTTTCTATGACATCGATGGTATTGCTGAGGTTGAAAAGTACGGTTACTATGACCGTGAATACCTCGTTGAGATAGATCCCGACGCGCTGGATAGAAACAGAATAAGTCTGAACACAATTATCTATGCGCTGAAGATGCGTAATATAGATTTTCCCGGCGGACCGCTGCGTCTGGGGAAAAAGGAGTTTGTTCTCCGCACCAAGGGACAGTTTAAAAATGCGGAGGAGATAAGGGATACCGTAATCCATGGGAACGATACAGGGTACATTCTCCGGGTGGGAGATGTGGCGAAAGTAACCGATACCTATCAGGAGGCGGATGTACATCACAGGTTTAACGGGAAGCCGGCAGTTGTCTTCAAGCTCTGGAAGAAGAGAAGCGCTGACGAGATTAAGCTTGCCGGCAGGATAAGAAAAGCGGTAGCAGGCTACTCTGTTCCGGGATATGAAGATGTGAAAATTTCATTTTTTAATGATCAGAGTGTTTTGACTGAAAGCCGTATTTTATCGGTAGTTCATGAGGCGATTCTCGGCTTTGTGATACTTGGACTTTTTATGGTTTTGCTGATGGGGAGGCGAATGTCGGCTCTTGTTCTTGCCGGAATACCCGTGACTTTCATGATCACATTTGCAGTTATGAAAATGCAGGGTATTACAATAAATATTGTAAGCCTTTTCGGCATGATAATGGTTCTCGGGATGATGGTCGATTTCAGTATTGTTATAGCGGAGAATACACACAGGTATATGGAAAGCGGTGTCAAGCGTAAACAGGCTATAGAGAACGGCATTTCGGAGGTTTTCTGGTCTGTAACTGTTACTCTTGTATGTATTGTAACTGCGTTTATGCCGCTGCTTCTTGTTACAGGTATGGTTGGAAAATTTATAAAGGCAATACCTGTTGTAATAGTTACAACTCTTGTCGCTTCGTGGCTGTTTGCGATGTTCATCCTGCCTTATTTCCTTGATAAATTCCTTGGCGAATCTCACAAAAAAGAGAGGGTGAGGAGAGAGTTGACTTTTCCGGAGAGGGTGATCTGCAGAATAACCGGGAAAAGCATTGATAAATCGATAACCTCATGCAGGGATGAGGATGATAATTTTGAAGAGGGACTCTTCGGCAGGGTGCAGAAAACATACAAGATGTTCGTTGTTAAAGCGCTGGAACACCGGTACATAGTTGTAGGTGTTCTGGTGGTACTCTTTGCAGTTTCCCTTGCGCTGCTGCCCGGCATGGGTTTTAAATTCCTCACCGGGGGCGGTGAGGAGCAGATCAGGATAAAGGTCAAAATGCCGTTTGAGACTAACCTCGATTCAAATCTTGATGAGATGAAAAAAATTGAGCAGCTGGTTATTAAATCTGTCCCGGCAGAGGAGTTCAAAGCTCTGCATCTTTATGTAGGAGAGGATTATACTGATTTTACAGATCCGAAACCGCCGAAGGCAACTTATAAAAGTACATTTGATATATACCTTGTGCCTGAGAAAGAGAGGAAAAGAAAAGCTGATGAAATTAATATGGAATTACGAAATAAAATTGCAATTGCACAGCAGGGAGGATTTTTATCAGGGGATACAAGTATTAAAGTTGAATCTATCTTCCTGGGGCCGCCGATTGGCAAACCTGTAAATGTGGAGATACAGGGAGAAGATTATGAAGTGATGAAAAAGATAGCTGATGAGTACAGTGCATTTCTTCCCTCTGTAAAAGGTGTGAGAGATATCACTATAGACCTTGAAACCGGTAAAACGGAATATCAGTATACGGTAAACGAAAAGATGGCGGCATGGTCAAAAGTTTCCGCCTACGATATCGCGTCCGCTATAAATGCCTCGTTCTCCGGCGATGTCGCTACAAAGGTTAACCAGAATGAGGAGGAGGTTGGCGTAAGGGTAAGGTTTCCCGAAGATGCGCGAAGGAATAAAACAGGACTGAACGACGTGAAAGTTTCAAATATGATGGGTGGACTAGTGCCTCTTGATTCGGTAAGCGACGTGCATATATATAAGGGATACTCTCAGATCAACAGGCTCAATTATAAGAGGCTGGTTCAGGTGCAGGCCGATATCGATACAAAGGTAATTACGCCAGTTGATGTGACAAAACTCCTTGAAAAAAAATTCGCCGGTATTGAAAAACGTTATCCGGGTTACACTGTAAGATACGGCGGTGAGCAGGAGGATACAAATGAATCGGTAAGCGAGCTGGGTAATCTTTTTGTTGCCGCGCTGATTGTTATTTTTGTTGTGCTGACTGCATATACTAATTCACTGGCGATGCCCCTTGTAATTATGATCGCTATACCATTCGCATTTGTCGGTGTAATTTTCGCGCTCTTTACTCATGGTGAGCCCCTTTCATTTATGAGTATGCTGGGGCTTTTCAGCCTTGCAGGGATCATTGTGAGCAATACACTGGTGCTGGTACAGTTCATAAACAAGTTCAGAGACGATGGCTTGAGCCTGAAGGATGCGCTGGCAGAAGGGGGCGTCGTGAGGCTGAGACCTATAATACTTACGGCAGGTTCAATGTTTCTTGAACTTCTCCCGGTTATATACGGATTCGGCGGAAAGGATTATCTTGTGGCGCCGCTTGCCCTGGCGTTCGGATACGGCCTTCTTTTTGCGACGTTTATCACTCTGGTCCTGATACCGTGCTTCTATTACATCGCGGAAGATGCAAAGGGATTTGTATCGTCGGTACTTTCGAATTATGGAATTACAATAAGCGGCAACATATATCAGCCTGTTACGTCCGGTTCTGTCAGAGGTCAGCACGAAACCTTACAGATTCCTGCGCCTGTGAAAACAGCAAAGAAAAAACCGGTCAGGTAGAGGTGATTTTAACTGTATCAGAAGGAGTGATGGCTGATAAAATAAAATTATTATTATAGCAGTTCACGAAATGATAAGATCTCTGTCATTGCGAACCCTACGACAGGCTCAGGGTAAACGCCGTAAAGCAATCTGTTTTAAAAAAAACTGTAATTTCATAATAAAACTGATTTATTTACAAAACAGACTGCGAGCGAAAACGATGTTCGCCTGCCGGCACACGACCATCGGAAGAGCCCTGGCTAAACAGGATGTTTTAATAATGCCGGCCGCGGCATTCCATGCCTCGCAGTGACATTAAAAGTACTGATGAAATAGTTAATAACTATAATGGATATGATTAAGAAATAAATTTTTAACGGAGTTGATTATGAAAAACAGAATTCTATTGGTCTCGCTTTTAATACTTGCCGCAGCAGGAGCTCCGATAACTGCGCAGGAGAAATCCGGCAGCGGTGAAAACGGAAAGGCCGTTAACGGCAGCACATTCGATAAGCGCATCGGTGTCGAATTATCGGACGAAGCGGCGGTGATTATCGACGGTAAAAAGCTGACTCTGTCCGAAGCGATAGTCAGGGCTATAGAGAAGAATCCCGATATATATATATCCAAGTATGAAGCCGCAATGGCTGATACCGACAGCATGAAGGCAGATGCAAGGTATTCCCCCTTTCTGCAGGCCGAGGCCGGAATTTCACAGAGTACCAATCCTGAAATGTATTACCTGATGTATGGAAAGAAGATGGATTCCGTCAATGCATCGGTATCACTTGCAAAGGGATTTTCTACCGGTACGACCGTTGTCGCAGGTACAGGTTATACTTCATCTGAGTTGACTACCGGTCTGCTTCTGGGTTTTATTCCATCACAGCATTATGATAATATAAGCAGTCCCTATGTGTTCGCCCAGATCCAGCAGGAGTTTCTGAAGAACGCTTTCGGCTGCAATGACAGGAAACTTGATCAGATACTTAAAAACGCAACGCAGATGAAACGGGAGGCGTATATCTACAGCATGTCTATGATAGCGTTCAAGGTAATGATTGAGTACTGTAATGTGGTAATCGCGCAGAACCATCTCGATAATGCAAAAATAATGCTGGCTGAGACAAAAAAAGTAAGGAGCATAACCGCGGAGAAGGTAAGTCTGGGACTGAGCGAGAAGTTCGAAATAAACTACTGGAACTCACTTGTTGCGTCGGCGAATGCAAGCGTAACTCAGGCTGAACAGAATTACAGGAAGACTCTCCGTCAGTTTTACAGGGACATAAATGTCGATGAAGGAATTTCGATGCAGGAGAAGATAGTACTCTCGGACAAACTGCCGGTAATAAACTCTGAAGAGGCCATTAAACGGGCCTTTGAAAAACGTGTGGATTACCTCAATGCTGTCAGAACTCTTGAAAACGCGAAGCTCTCGCTCCAGATGAATCAGAACAATGCGCTGCCCTCTCTGAAGGGTATTGTCTCAGCCTCTTCGATGGATCTGAATGTCGATTCAGCAGCAGATGCCTATTCAAATGTGGCTGATAGAAAATATCATAAATATGAAGCAAAACTTAGCATGTCCTACCCTCTCGATGATACAAATCAGAAGGCCGATGAGAGAAACGCCGGATGGATGGTGGAGCAGTCGAAGCAGAAACTTGAAACAACCAGAAGGGAAGTTAAAGACGATGTAATCACGAAAATCGAGAATGTCACCGCCGATTACCAGCTTTATACCGAAGCAAAAGAGGCGAGAAAACAGGCCGAGATGTATTACAGCAACATACTTCTCAACATGAAAAGGGGGAGGTTTGCCGCATCATCAGTAAGAGATGCGATGGATGGACTGATAAAGACAAGGGAGATGGAGCTCCAGCTGCTGGTGCTTTATAATGCAGCTCTGATTGAATTGGAAGTATCAAAAAACGAACTTTTTGAAACTTACAAAATTGATGTAAATAAATATATTCCGAAAGAGCAGTAATGACAGAGGACTGTTATAACTGACATCTTTATTGACATACTATTTTTATCGGAATTTACCCGGACTTCATGTTTAATGCGTTCAACCTTGTAAGTCCGGTCGGTGTAAACCGTTCAATCTTGTAAGTCAGGTCGACAGGAAGGCTTTTATTGTTATATTCTCTTTTCAGTTCATACGTATTTATTAAAATGGAACCGGAGAGAACAGAATATTCAGAACCCGTTATTTTATTATCCCGGCCAGGCTGCTCTTATAAAGCCGCATATGTAATCGGGTGCCGCACGGTAACGGTTTCAACCGGTCTTGAGGGAGAGTATTGGAACCATGTAATTATGCAGATTATTGATAGGATAGTTTTAAAAATGTATTACCGAAAGTTTTTTAACAGATACCTGCTTGTTATTCCGGCAATTACCGCGCTGATGGTCTTATGCATATCGTCTGTAAATCTTTATGCGGAGGATTTTCATTCTGAAGGAAACATGATTGAAGTGGCCGGTTATTCCTATGCTGTAAAAAATTTTGCGGGGGTTGAGATGGTCCTTATCACAGGCGCTAAATTTGCTGATTTCTGGATCGGAAGGTATGAGGTTACTCAGGAGCTTTATGAGTCGGTGATGAAGACAAATCCCAGCTATTTTAAGGGGAATCTGCTTCCGGTTGAACATGTAAGCTGGTTTAATGCTGTCGAATTCTGTAATAAACTCAGTATCAAGAGCGGATTTAAACCGTACTATAAGATAGAAAAAAAACCTGATGATCCGGAAAACGGGATCTACAGCAACAACCTGGATGTGGATGTAATAAAAAACGCTGATGGTTTCAGGCTTCCGGAGTCTGAGGAATGGGAATATGCTGCCAGAGCGGGGAGTACCGGAAAATACTACTGGGGCGACAAAATGAACGGTGATTATTGCTGGTACAGTGATAATTCAGATAAAAAGACCCATCCTGTTGGAACAAGAAAACCTAACAGGTTTGGGATATTCGATATTATTGGAAACGTACGCGAATGGTGTTATAACTTCAAGACATCGGCATACGGTCTGTCGCGGCTGGTCCGGGACGGGCATTACAGTCTGGATGAGGATGATCTGCAGCTTGATAAATCAGATTTTAGATCGCCGCAGCTGGATTTTGGTTTTATAGGCATTCGTCTGGTAAAAAATAAATGAGTTATTGTTATGAATATTACAGAATTTAAAACCGGATATTATGCCAGGGAATCGGGATGGACTGATAAAACCAGAATTTTCCTGAATACATTAATTATAACTACTTCCACTATTTTAGAAAAAGGGATATTCCTGTTTATTAATGTCGTTGTGGCCAGATACCTTGGTCTCGGCCAGTATGGGGAGTATACGACCGCTCTTGCTTTCGCTACATTTTTCTCTATGATCACAGATATGGGGATAAATCAGTCGATGATCAGGGAGCTCAATTATGAAGGAGAACAGGGGAAAACATTTTTTAATATTGTTCTTTTTAAAGTTTTTGTTTCAGTTGCCGTTTTTCTTGTTTTTCTCGTTTCAATTTTATTCACCAACTATAACCGTGATGTGATCTATCTGACTGTAATATTCGGATTTGTCAGGTTTATAGATGAATACATAAGACTTTACAATACATATTATGAGGCCAGCAACCATTATATTCTTGCTGCCTGCTACAGGCTTCTTTTTGCGCTCCTTTTTCTCGGCTCGGTTTTCGCTGTGATATATATCCATGGCGGCAACAGGGAGATAGCAGTGTCAAGGCTCGTTGTTGTCCTTTTATTCTTCGGCCTTATCACTTATTCCCTTTTAAAGGGGAGAATGAAAGAAATCGATCCTGCTTACATGATTAATTTCAGCAGAGAAACAATACCTTTTGCGTCAATATTCATCTCCAACAATATTATTTTTCAGGGGAGCCTGATAATCCTTCCATTACTGCACGGTTCGATTTATACCGGTATATTTCAGAATGCATACATGTTCCTGACAACTCTGATGTTTATACCGGCTTCTTTTGACCGCGTTTTTATACCATATTTATATCAGCAGAACCATGATGACAATACGGAAAAATTTCAGTTTTCTTTTGAGATAATAGCCAAAACATATTCATTCATATCTTTTTATATTATGACAATTCTTTATCTGTATTCAGATTATATAATAGTGGCAATATTCGGTGCAAAATTCAAGGATTCGGTTCTTACGCTTAAGATCCTCACAATTGCGATACCGTTTTTATTTAACGCCGCATACATAATGCTTACCTCGCTCAATAAGCAGGATATAGTAAGCCGTCTGCTGAAATATATTGCTTTTGCCAGCGTTGCCCTTAATCTGGTGCTCGGTTATTTTTTTAAAGTATCCGGAACCGCAGCAGCGACTGTTCTGACCCTTTTTTGCATTTTTTTAATATCGAATATCGCCGTAAAAAAACACACAAATCTCGGGATCAGTCATCTGATTTCCGGCTATCTGAAGGGATTTTTCATCTTCGGTGTATGCTGGCTGCTGCATGGCCTCCTGTTGATAAAGTCCCAGGCCGCAGCGATGCTGGTGACAACTATAATATTTATATGGTTAAACAACATCTTTTTAATCACCAATAATGATTACAGGATTATTTTTGAAATGCTCAATATCGGTAAAAAAAAGTCTGAGGATATAGTCTAAACGCTGAATATATCAAGCCGCGGTGAAACAGGAAGTTTTAAACTGACATTTTTTTCAGGAATTCTATCCATCCCTTTAAACATCAATTGACTTTTATCAGTAATTGTAATAACAGGGCTTGAACTTTAATTACATGGGAATATTTTTTAAATAGACAGCTCCGAGGCGGAGCCAGTCCTGTAAAAAAACGGGGTACTGTGCTCACTTCAGACTGTATTTAATCAAGTTGATGTCGAATTATTTTTCAGGAGAGTGTTATGCAGAAGTATGCTGTTATTGGGCTTGGGAACTTTGGTATGCACATTGCTAAGTCACTCGCAGAATACGGGAGTGAAGTAACCGGTATTGATATTGACAGTTCCAAACTTTCACAGGCGGCGGGTTTTCTTAAAAATCCGGTTAAGGGGGATGTGACCGATCCGAAATTTCTGCAGTCGCTGAACCTCAAACGGATGGACGGTGTTCTTGTCAGCGCCGGTACCGATCTGGGATTGAATATCCTTGTTACCCTGACACTGAAAAAACTTGGTATTGATAAGATAATAGTTTGCGCGTATTCTGAAAACCATTATAAGATTATTGAGCAGATAGGAGTGAAGGAGATAATATTTCCGCAGCGAGATATTGCCGCGTGGCTCGGTAAAAAACTTTCGATGAAGAATGTTCTTGATTATATACCGCTTGCCGGAGATTATGTTGTAATGAACATCCGTCCTCCAAAGAGCTTTATAGGAGTGAGTATAAGGGACTTGCAGATAGGCGCGCGTTTCCAGTGCCAGATCCTCGGTATTAAATATCTCGAGGGGAACGAGAGCTGGAATCCGGACAGGCCTGAATGGGAAAACATGAAAATCGCCCCGACTGCGAACGAGGTGATTCCAAAAAATTCTGTACTGCTGTTCCTCGGCCGGAGATCCGATCTTAAAAAGCTGCAGGACCTGGACTGATCCGCATAACGGCGTGTGTGCGTTATGCTTTAAAAATGGCAAATATTATGCTGCGCTGTATCAGATTCGCGCCTGAGGATTCAATTTCTATGAACCTGGAAATCGTGTGCTGCTGAAATGCCGGCGAAGATGAAAAGGATAACTGTTATGAAGAGTTCAGTAGTATTTCTAATTTTTTCTTTTACTGTATTTTTTTCAGTATCGGCAGTGTATCCGCTTGATAAAGCGGAAGATGAGTTTATAGCTGGTAAGATCGAGTTTATCGGTAAAAATGGAAAGGATGGAATTGCTGTAATAACCTCACCGGAAAAGGGATATCTGCTGAATAAGGGCACTCTTCTTTATATCAGGAGAGGGAAAGATCGTATAATTCTTAAGATAAATGATACGGCAGGGAAATACCTGAGATGCATTGTGAGCAGTGAAAAGGGGAATCCTGTTATCGGATTTGGCGACGATGTATACTATTCAGATTCGATAAACAGCGGAATGAAATACAGAGACGCGAAAAGAATTTTTGCGGAACATATCAGGCTGTATGAGAACTTTATTCTGAAAGTGGAATCAACCGAAGATACGCAGGTTCTGGCTGATGAAATAAAAAAACTGTCCGTCGAGCTTGATAGTCTTATACCGGAGATGCAGAGAATCAACAGCAGGTATCCAGAGCTTAATAAAAAAGACACGCCACCTCCGGTTGAACTGAAAGGGGAACTGGAGATGCTGCAGGCGCTCGAGCCGAGGCTGAAAGATGCATTCTTTAAAATACAGATGTTCAGTTCTGATCAGAATATTAAAAAAGCAACAGAGGAGTTGCAGAAAGTACTTGCGAAATTGAAGATTGATAAATGAATACAGAATCAATGAAGAATATCTGGCAGTATATTGCCGGAAGTCAGGCAGTGAACGAATGGGGTATCTATGCCGTTATTATAGCTCTTCTGCTGCTATATAGAAAACTCCGCCTCGGAAGATGGAGAACAATACTTAAAAATTCTGTGGAATACCATAAATTCCATCTGTCAAACATCGCTAAAGATCCCTCTATGAACGAAAAGAACCGTGAGCTGGCCCAGGCCCTGCACTGGGGAGCAACAAAACAGCTTGCAATTGATCTTAATGGAGGCAGAGGCGGAGCTGCTCTCTGGAGATCTTTTCTTGGAGATAAAACCGCTCTGAATACATGCGGGACAGTTTACTATCAGTGTGCGAGAAATTACAGGTATATCGATCAGGTCATTATAAAACTTAACGATACACTGATAAGCACCTTCTACAGAATCTATTTTCTTGAATCGCACCTTTCGCTCGTGGCGGTTCTGTATATGGACATCACTCTTCTGTTTTATAGAGCAACCAGGCCGGATGGTGGTGCCGGCAGGCTCTATCTTGAGATGAGCAGAGAAACAAAAAAGTTCTGATCAGGAGCCTTTTACCGGCTTTGACCGGCGAGTTAACGCGGAGATTAAAATTTTTTTAATAAACAGTTTCTGTAAGGCGAAATTGTTATGCATTAATTGATATAATATTTTATAAATCCTGATATTCCGTAGAGATGAACACCCGGCCTGGAAAAATATTGGATAATACTAAACTCGCCTCTGATTGCGTAAAGAGATCAGCCCAAAAAATGCAAAATAATTTTTATACCTTGACAATAAGGAATTTATATGTCAAAATTAAATATTCATTTATAAACTAACATAACTCGATTCCAATTGCTCGGGAACAGTAAGTCTCACGGTAATTGTTATTTGCTTTTACTATGTGTCAAAACTGTTATGCTATTTCTCTTTTAATATATCCGTTATTGATAAAATATTTCAGGAATTAATAATTCATATGAAATTAAAGGGCGTTAAAAAAAAGGTTCTAATCGTCGAGGATCAGCTTATCATAGCGATGGATTTAAGGCTGACTATCGAGGGATTGGGGTACAGTGTGACAGGTATTGCCGGAACAGCAGAGGAATGCTTCCAGTATATAGAAATGGATATGCCTGATCTGGTTCTGATGGATATTATGCTTGCAGGTAATGTTGATGGTATCTCGACAGCAGAGGCTATACACAAGAGGTTTGATCTTCCGATAATCTATCTTACGGCGCACTCCGACGAGAATTCTCTGCTGAGGGCCAATCTTACCGGGCCTTATGGGTATATAGTCAAACCTATTGAAGAGAGAGACCTTTTTATTTCAATGGAAATTGCTCTCCACAGATTCAGCATAGACAAGGAACTGAAAAGAAAAGAGGTCAAGTACAGAACTCTGTTTGAACAGTCTCTAGATCCTATTTTTATCGTTGATGAATCAGCTGTGATAATAGATGCGAACCAGGCAATGATAGACCTTTTTGAATACCCTCTTGAAGAGCTGCTCGGCCACGAGGCATCCGAGTTTTTTTATGATCAAAGCGAGTACGAAGCCTTTATATATCTTGCGGAACAGAAAGGCTTTGTAAGTGATTTTGAGTGCAGGATGAGATCAAAAACGGGCAGATCGGTTGATGTCCAGATTGCACTTACGAAATATGATTACGGCCGGGAGCAGGGTGGCGGATATCAGGGCATAATAAGAGACATCACGCAGTATAAACTCTACTTCGAAGAGCTGATCAGGTCCAGACAGGAGCTGCGCAACCTGACGTCTCATATTGAATCGTTAAGGGAGAGAGAGAGAACTGACATAGCAAGAGAGATTCATGATGTCCTCGGGCAGTCACTGACCGCTCTTAAAATTGACCTTTCATGGATCAGAAAAAAATTGAACCCATCAGATGCCGAGCTTCTTGAAAAAACCGCGGTAATGGACAGCCTTATAAATGACGTCATTGTAACGGTCCGGAGGCTCTCCGCGAGTCTGAGGCCCGGGATTCTCGATGATCTCGGACTGGCGGCGGCAATCGAATGGCAGAGTGAAGAGTTTAAAAAAAGAACAGGTTTCCGGTGTAATGTGGTGTGTGATGAAATTCCGGTATTACCTGAAGATAAGGCCGTGGCCCTTTTCAGAATATTTCAGGAATCCCTTACGAATATAATAAAGCATTCAAATGCAGACAGTGTCGAGATATCTCTCCAGAAAAATGCCGATAATATAGAGATGACAATTAAAGATAACGGGAGGGGATTCAGCAGTGAGAGGCTGTCAAACAAGGGCTCTTACGGAATAATCGGGATGAGAGAGCGTGTGAAATACTTTAACGGTTCGCTTGATGTTGCCGGGGCTGATGATGGAGTATCTGTACACGTAAAAATACCAGTGTAGTAACGGTGAATATAAATGATAAAAATTGTAATAGCAGATGATCACGAAATTGTGAGAGCCGGTTTAAAACAGATAATATCCGATGATGACAATATGGAAGTTGTCGGAGAGTCAAATAACGGGGAGAATCTGATTGAGCTTGTAAAGAAAAACGATTATGATGTTGTACTGCTTGACCTTAAAATGTCGGGGATCAGCGGCATAGATGTAATCAAGCATATCAAAGCGATAAAACCGGACCTGCCGATAATTGTTCTCAGCATGCACGCCGAGGATCAGTATGCGGTTCGAACTATTAAAGCCGGGGCGTCGGGTTACCTGACAAAAGAGACTGCCGCCGAGAACCTTATCTCCGCAGTTAAAAGAGTGGTATCCGGGGGCAAGTACATCAGTCCCACGCTTGCTGAGACACTTGCCGACAGTATCGCCGGCGGTGGGGCCGATCTGCCCCATGAAAAACTGACCGATCGTGAATTCCAGGTAATGTGCATGATAGCATCGGGAAAAACTGTTTCAGAGATAGGATCTGTTCTGTTTCTTAGCGTTAAAACAATCAGCACTTACAGACAGAGGATACTGGAAAAAATGAATATGAAGAATAATTCAGAGCTGACTCATTACGCGATTAAAAATAATCTGCTTGAAATGTAAGCGGTTTTTGCCACCCCCTCATCAAAAAGTACTCCGATAATTCAACACAGACGGGATTTGCAGGTTTTGTGTAGGTGTTTGTCCTACGGGCTGTAGGACAAACTGAAGATAATTATTAACTCCGTCCTACCTCTTTAATATCAAAAACCCCATAATTAATTAGTCTTTGTCCGATTGAGTAGTTTTTAAACCTGTGATACTTATTCATCATGATCAGACAGGAAAAAATATGAGAGTACTTGTTGTTGATGACTCCTCTCTCATACGTGGAAGGATTCTGTCAATGCTTTCATCCTTTGAAGGTATCAGTGTTCTTGGTCTTACAGGTGATGAGGAATGGAGTCTTATCGGGGGTTTAAATCCTGATTTCGTTATTCTTGATATCAAACTCAGTAAAAGGAGCGGAGTTGATATACTGAGAAAGATGAAGAAATTATTTCCATGTATGCCTGTAGCAATGCTCAGCAACTATTTCGATAACTACTACATTACTAAATGCAAAGAGTACGGCGCGGATTATTTTTTTGATAAGTCAAACGATTTTGAGCAGCTTGCAAATACAATTATTGATTATAAAAATCTTCATTAAGGGCAAAAAAGGGGGGGGTATGAGTTGTAATTTAATTGATAATGTGGAAAACGATAACAGTTCTGAATTTTTCAGAAGAGTCAGGAGTATCGGTTGTAACGACGGGCAGCTTGTTTTTGATTTCACAAGATTGGATACATTCGAACCCGGCCTTATAAAAACTATATGTATTGCACAGCGGTTTGCAATGCTGGATAACAAAAAAATAATATTCAAGGGTATACCTAAAGAAACTATGGACCTCCTTGAGAGTAAAACTAACGTCGCCGTTGCTTTTTAATTATCGCCGTAACGTAATTTAATTGACATGCCGCTTATTTCATGCTAAAAATAAATTTGGCATGAAATATGAATAAGCAAATTAGAATAATAATTACATATGCTGTTTTAATCCTTTCGGGTCTTCTCATATATTATTTCAGGTTTCATTCTGTCAGCAGCGGTTTCGGGAGTTATTTCTTCAATCATTCATTATACATACCAGTGATATTGACGGCATTCTGGTGGCAGTTCAGGGTAATACCTGTTATTATTTATCTTGTTACACTGCTTATCTGTGCCGATATTTTCTCCGGGCATAGATCATTGATTTTCATAGACCTCATTAATGCGCTGTTTTTTACCGCAGCGGGTATTACCGTTTCGTATTTTAAAAATATTCTTACACACCAGCTGCATCTGAAAATCTACAGGGATATTCTTTATTCAATACAGGAAGCAGTAGTAATAATAGACAGGTCTTTCAATATAATTCTGAACAACGATTCTTTCAACAGGATATTCAATGTTTCGAAGAATGAAATCAGCAATATAGATCTTCTTTTTAATAACGATCTTAAAATGAAAGAGTTTCAGGAAAACGCTTTGCGCAGTTTTTGCGGAGAAAGCGTTTTCATGGGAGTTTACCTTCATGATGAACAGGAGGAGGGTAACTATTATCTGATTAATTTTTATCCGCTTAAAAACGAGTCGGGAATTAATAATCTGATTTTAAGCTTCAGCGATATCAGTGAACAGAAAAAAAATGAGATGATTCAGAAGAAGGCCTCGGACAGACAGAGACTTTCAATAGAGGTGCTCGAACTTATAAACAGGGATAAGACCGACTCCGACCTTATTAATGATATACTTACTTTAATTCGCGGTAAGACAGGAATAGATGCTCTGGTAATTAATTTAAGATCTGGGGAGCAGTACTGCAAGTTTGCATCAATGAGTCTTCTTGACAAGATTAAGGGATCTTCGGGTGTTAATCACACAAAGCCGGAATCAAAGAAGACTAAAAATGCTGTCATAGCCGGTTTTGACGAGTCATTCTGCAGCAGGATCGCCGGGGATTCACTTTTCTGGACAAATAATCTTGCCGGGCATTACATGGAACAGGATGGCAAGTCGGGCCATTCGGCTGTTTTTGAGCATTTTCTATCGTGCGCTATTATTCCTCTAAAAAATGGAAATGAGCTGATGGGATATTTCATGCTCCTCGACAGCAGGGAGAATTTTTTTGATCAGGAACTTATCTTTTTTTACCAGGGACTTGTCGAGAGTATTGAACTGGCACTCAACAGGATTGCGAATGAAGCAAATCTCAGGAATATGATAAACGAGAAGGGACTTCTTATTAAAGAGATCCATCACAGAGTAAAAAATAACATGCAGGTGATCATCAGCCTGATAAGTCTGCAGGCTTCACGCCAGGATGATGATAAGGTCAGAGATATACTTAATGATTGCCAGAACAGGGTGAGGACGATGGCGCTCGTCCATGAGAAATTGTACAGCAGTGAAAATTTTACATCAATAAACATTAATGCATATATCCGCAGTCTTGTTCCGATGCTGATGACATCATATAAAGTTGATAAAGCAAAAATTTATGTTGAGATAAACGCTTTCGATACATATTTCAGTCTAAATACAGCTATTCCGCTGGCCCAGCTGGTTAATGAAATTCTTTCCAACTCCTTCAAACATGCATTTGTTAATCGTACCGAGGGGAGCGTAAAGATTTCTCTGTCTCCGGAAGACGGTGTTCCGAACCGGTATATGCTGACAATATCGGATAACGGAGGTGGTCTCCCTTCCGGTGTTACTTATCCCGAAGAGGGCAACCTCGGTTTCCAGCTGATTGATGCACTATCAAAACAGCTGAAAGGAAAAATAGCATTTTCCGGAGAGGGTGGAGTATCTATAAAGGTTTTATTTAGTGATAATTAGATTTAATTTTTTAATTTTAAACCCCGGTCATTAATCCGCAATCTGAAATAAAATAATTCTCATCAAATATTTTTTTTCTTGTCGTAAACATCTGATTAAATTATGTGTGCCCGATAAAAAAATACAGACATGTGGAGGCAAAGATGAGTCGTTTTATGGATGAATACAGGTCAAAGCTGACAACCGCTGAAAAAGCTGCAAAGCTTGTAAAATCGGGGGATCACGTTTTTTACGGGGAGTTTGTTCTTTTCCCGCATATGATGGATAGTGCTCTTGCCGACAGGATTCATGAAGTAGAGAATGTTGAAATTAGAAGCGTCTGTTATACTAAAACACCCAGGATAATTGAAAAAGATCCATACGGGAAACACGCGATCATCAATGATTACCATTTTGGGGGGGTGACAAGAAAACTTCATGATAACAACCAGTGCAATTATATCCCGATAACTTATCATCAGGTACCGCGAATTATAAGAAAATACCTTACTCCGGATGTTGCATTTATTACTGTTGCACCTATGGATGAAAACGGATATTTCAATTTTGGTCTTGCCAATTCGATTACAGGTTCGAATTTAAGCAAGGCAAAACATGTGGTTGTTGAAGTTAATGAAAATGTTCCCTATTGTCTCGGCGGAAATTTCGAATCAATACATATATCAAATGTGGATCTGATTGTTGAAACAGCTAATCCGCCGCTCGCGGAAGTCAAACCGGCTGCGCCGAGTGAGATAGATAAAGAGATCGCTAAATTCATAATGAATGAGATAGAGGATGGAGCGACACTACAGCTTGGAATCGGAGGATTGCCTAACCTTATCGGACAGCTGATAGCGGATAGTGATTTGAAAGATCTTGGAATCCATACCGAGATGCTGGTTGATTCCTGCGTGGATCTGTATTATGCAGGCAAGGTGTCAGGGAGGAAGAAAAAAATTGACCATTTCAAAATGGCATATACTTTTGCAATGGGTACAAAGAAGTTGTATGATTTTCTGCACCTTAATCCTACATGTGCGTCATACCCGGTAAATTATGTAAATGATCCGAGGTTTATTGCTCTTAATCCGAAGGTAACTGCAATAAATAATGCAGTGGAGGTTGATCTCTTCAGTCAGATATGTTCTGAATCGGCAGGCTATCGCCAGATATCCGGTACCGGGGGCCAGCTTGATTTTATTTTCGGTGCCTTCAATTCTACCGGGGGGAAGGGGATTATCGCTTTAAGCTCAACATACAAAGAGAAAGATGGGACGCTTAAATCCAGAATTGTTCCCACTTTACAGACAGGGGCTATCGTTACTGTTCCAAGGTCTATATCACATTATATTGCTACCGAATACGGAATTGTAATGATGAAGGGGAAATCCACATGGCAGAGAGCTGAGGCCATAGTGAGTATCGCTCATCCCGATTTCAGGGAAGGTCTGATAAGGGAAGCGTCGAAGATGAAGATATGGACCAGGAGTAATAAGCAGGACTGATATCTTTTGGTCAGCAGCCTCCTTGATAAAAGGAGGCTGACCGGACTGAATATTTTTCAGTTTCAAAGTATTGAGAGAATTTTAGGGAGAGTGCCGGTACTTTGAAAATAAATCCCCTGTCGCTATGGCGACATCCCCTCTGGTAATGGGAGCATTCAAGAATTCAACTATTGGTGAACTTGTAAGCTTATGAAAAAATAACAAGGAAGAGCGGTTAGTATTTTCTTCTTTCCGGAATCCCCTCCGGTTCTTCTCCTGAATTATAAAATTCCTCTGTAAGATAAAGACCGCAGTAGCAGTGACCGTATTCTTTCTGATCAGGTACACAGTAGTCGCAGGGGCAGATCATGTCTTTATCGTTTTCACGGACACCGTCAGCGTCGCGGCACGGACACGAAAAATAACCGTACCTGTTGAAATTTTTCATCAGACCGTTTGTGATCATTTCAAGGTGTTCACTATCTCTATTCAGTCTCCAGTTATTCTTCTGCGCGACCATTGAGATGAAAAGTGAAACATCATCAAATGTTTTGAGTTTCATTTGTTTCACCTGTTAATGAACACCTTTATATATTCATCTTCTGTGAAGCCCACTATTACTGTTCTGTCATCCTGTACAAGAAACGGAAAACCTATATCCTTTTTGTACCTGTTTTTCAGGTCGGATTTGATTCTGCTTTTTTTATCAGGTTCGAACTCATCGACATAAACATAACTGAAGGTTATTGAATTGTCCCTGAGAAATTTCAGCGCCTTTTTGCAGAAGGCGCATGTGGACAGGGCATAGATTTTAATATCCCCCCTGTCAATGCCGCCGTTTTCCTTAATGAAATCTATATCGTCCATGTTTATCTCCATATTTTTATAATGACCCTGATCGATCCGCCGGCTGAAAATCAGCGCGGATGGTTACAATTAAATGATTTACGGTAAATAAGGCAATTTATTATTAAAATAAAATTTAAAAGCAATCAGATTGGAATAAATTGCATTTAATTTTGTAACTAATCGTTGTGTTAGACACTAACTATATAATAAATTTTTTTCATTGTACTCTCCTTGGTCCTGGGGCTGTAAAACGCTTCAGGACTTTTTGTTTCAGGAAAGGTTACAGTTTTATTTTTTCATTCACATTTTTTAAAAGCTTATTACTGAGCCGTTATGTAATCCCTGTAGGCCTGACTGTCGGGATCAAGATAAAGAGCTATCTGTATCTCCAGCGCTGCAAGAGATGCGGCAAATTCCAAAAGCCTGCCGGTATTTCCATAATAGTAGATGTTTATCAGATCAACAGCGTTATCCAGGAAAGTAATATCTGTTGTAGAACGGTTGATATCTATTTTATCAGGTACCCATCCCCCTCCGAACAGAACTGCAGGGGGGTATGGGAAATCGTTAAATGTCCAGTAATTATATACACCGGCAGTCGCCGGATGCAGTGAAAATGGTGTAAATGAAAAGTATGGTACAAAGTTAAATTTATCACAACCGCCATATAATCCATTTGGCCCATCATAAAGAGAGCCGTTAGTTAAAGCAGGTTGGTTGCAAACCGATGAGACGTTATATAAAAAATCCATATCCACGCCGCCTCTATTTTGAGATAGAAAATTTTTCAGGAAGATTAAATTATCCTTTACAGTGCATGGTCCAGATCTTGAAAGATAGTAATCTAAGCCCCAGAAAATATTTGGATTTATCTCACAAATTTTATCCGGCCAATTAATCCACAAATATGTACTTATTGCATCATTGAATAAAAGTGTATATGAATTTAATATATCTGCTCTTAGTTTTCCAATATACGATACAGAGTCATTAAGATATATAGCAGCGGCGGCTGAATTAGCTTTATTAAGTTCTTTTTCATCTGTTTCAATAATTGAGTTGATGCCGAATCTCGCTGTATATAATTTTTTCAGGTACTCCAGTCCTTCAAAGGAGAACGGCAGATACACGGAGGGATTTGTCATTGTAAATGAAGTGAGTATGCATTCTATTCTTGCTGTAGTTCCGTTTGTATAAAATCTTCTATGCGGAATATCGATCCTCATCTGCAGAGGGAGATATGCTGTATCGGTTTTCTCTACATTGGTTTTGTAATCTTTAAAATTTACCCAGTCGCCTTCCGATGGAGCAGTATAGTTGAGAAGGTAATAATCAATCGTATCTGCGAATTGAATTGCGGCTCCCTTTCTTGAGGATATACTCTGGGCAATTTTGAGCGCATTAATTTTTGCCTTGATTGTACTGAATAGTGTTGTAATATTAAGCTGCTGCTGTTTACCTGCTTTTGATACAATCGTGTTCTGAATTTCGTAAAGTCTGTTTTCGATAGATTCTATATTTGTATAAATACCATCAAGAAGATCAATGATATGACCGAGTCTTTCATTTATAGCCTGGTCTTGAGGATCGTTCTGTGTTGGACCGGTAACGACTGTCATCTGCAGGGAATCCAGTGCCAGATTTAGATAGCCTGCGGTCTGATTTATCGTTATCAGTGTAGAGGAGATTCTTTGCATCGTATCGATTGCCGACGTATAACTGCTTATTCTATGAAGATCCTGTGTAAATCTGAATCCGGTGTATTTACTGCAATTCAGAAGTTTTTCTGTTATCTGGCCGAGTATCCTCTCTTTTATTTTTTTCGCATCATCCTGCTTGATAAGGAGGTTGACAATTTTTTTACCGTTTATGTTTATCCTGGAGTAATAACATGCACCGTTGTTTCCCAATACCTCAGTCCCGGGTAGTGATTTTGTAGTACCGTCATCGTATTGTATGATTATATCAATATCCCCGTAGGCGGAGAGCATCTCGTAGTTGAACATATTATAGTCGGGTAATGCAGGTGCTGACGCGTTATTGAGCAGATTGGTGTTTACCGCTTTTAAAAAAAATCCTGTTTCGTGTGAATTCACGATAATTTTATATTTATTAATCACAGCGTCGAATATCTCCTTCCCGTGGAGAATGGAGTTTCTTGTATGAAAGCCGAGTTTTACATAATTGGTTCCTGTTGTTTGTTGAGTCATGACGTACACGGCACTGTTTCCTGCTGAGTCTTTAACTACTACATTAAAATAATATGTTTTTTCAACGAGCAGTCCTTTCACCCATAGTCCGGTCAGGCCAGTGGAGAATTCCTGTATCAATGTACCTTTAGATTCACAATCTGATACAGTTCCCAGATTGCCGGAAAGAGATTCATATACGGCGTATTGCAAATCCTTTGATGCAGTTTTGTTGTCACTGGCCGCTTCCCATAATAGGACTATCGAATCAGAGGATACTATATTAGTTGAAAGGGGTTTGCCATTGCCCGGTACAGGCGGAGTTGAATCAACCTCCTCTGCTGTTGTCTGAACTGTTAACTTATAGGCAGATCTGTTCCCTGCCGAATCTTTCACTACTACTATAAAATAATATTCCGTTTCAGGTAAAAGGCCGGTCATATTTCTTGTCGTAAGAGCAGGTGTGTAATTCTGAATCAATGTTCCGTTTGATTCGCACTCCTCAACAGTACCGATGTTCCCCGTGGCCGACTGATATACCGCATACTCTAAACCGCCTGGTAATGTTGTATCATCGCTCCCCTCTGTCCAGCTGAGTACAAGAGAGTTTGCTGTTACACTGCTTGCGGTAATTATTCCATCGCCCCCCGGTACAGGCACAGTGGTGTCAATATATTCTGTTGTGGTTGAATCCTTCATAGTGTATAAAGCCTTGTTACCGGCCATATCCTTTACTATTACAATAAAATAATAGGTGCTGTTCGGAGATAGCCGCTCAACTCTCTGCTGAAGTAAACCCGTTGTATAATCCTGTACCAGCGTTTCTGATTCCCATTCATCTACCGTTTTATCACTGCCGTCTGTTGACCGGTATACTGCATAAGCAAGGTTTAACTGTGCTGTTTTTGTATCATTTGCGGCCTGCCAGTTAAGTATAAGAGTATTTGCTGTTATTCCGGATACGGTAATAAGACCGTTATCCGGAATTTCCGGAGCGTATTTATCACTCGTATCTTCTTCCAGATTATTCGTTATGGGGGAATCCTTCCCTTTCCCCATGATGCCGCCGCTGCAGGCGATAAATGATATCAGACTATAAATGATAAATGGTGTAATAATGGCATTCAATAACAGTTTCACTGGTTTCATCGGTATCTCCATTTTAATTTAAACTGTATCAGATAGTGGTAATTATTCAGAAAAATGACAAAATAATTATTAAAACGTTATTTTTATGATTTGTGACGTATTCTTAATAGTATTCATTTTTTTATTTCAACGTTTTTTTTGGAATTAATGCACTAAAAATGGAAATAATTTGATTGTTTTTGAGATTTAAAAACGGCATGTATAGTTCATTGATAAAAAAACATTGACTTGAAAAAAATTATTAAAACTATTACAGAGTCTTTTTCAGGGCTTAAACCAGGGTTAGAGCAATTTGATCAAAATACTAAAAATTAAAATTATTCTGCTGCTGATATGCATATCAGGTGCTGTCTTTGCGGAGGATAATAAAAAAATAAGTATCGCTATCATGGAATTCCGGGCCAACAACACCAGGGACGGCTTCGGAAAAGCCTGTCTGGACATGCTTTCCGAGAGGCTTTTTGCATCAAGGCTTTTTGTGCTGATGGAAAAGGGGCAGATGGACAGGATCGCAAGAGTTAACGGTTTCCAGGAATTCAATTCTGTTGATCCGCTACAGGTCGCAAAACTGGGGCGTGTACTCAAAGTAGATAAGATGCTCACAGGATCTATAACATATATCGATTCGTATATTATCAATATCAAGCTGGTTAACAGCGCAACCGGCGAGATCGAGTTTGATATACAGAAAAAGACCGGTTCTATAGAAAAACTGGAGAAAACCATTGATGAGATGGCGCACTCAATCGAAAGACACTGTATGGGATATTATATCCCCTCCGGCAGGTATGATGTCTCTTTTGAAATGCAGTACATCAATCCTGTTGGAGTTCTCAGAAACGCGGTGAATTCCGGTGCAGGAATAACCGGGATTGTACAGTTCAATAATCCCTTCGATCTCCCATTTAATATTAATGCATCAGCAGGTTTTTATAATTTTACTCCCGATACAGAACCGATGAACTATTTTTATATGGTTCCTGTGTTGTTGTCTCTCACTTATAAATTTGCCGTTTCCAGAAATATTAATTTTTATCCATCGGCAGGGGGAGGATATTTTTTCTCCCGGATATCCTGCGATAATTCCATAACTAAGTCAGGTCTATACTGGGATGATAATAAATTCTATTATAATCCAGGTATTGTGATAAGAGCAGAACTGGATATTTTACTGTATGACAGGTGGTTTCTTGTTTTCTCTCCGCAGTATAATATATTTTTTGATAAAAATGATGTCGGGCAGTTTCTCTCTGCCGGGCTTGGGCTTAAGATGATTTTTTAAATTTTTTTTGTATTAATTTTAAAATCCGGTCACTACAGCTATATGAGCGTTATTTCAGAAAGAACAAAAAAGTTTACCGAGATCTACAGCGATTTTTATTCCGTGGTCTATTACGGGATATACGCGAAGATAAGAAATGAGGATATCGCCGGCGATCTTGCACAGGAGGTATTCACGCGCTTTTACGAGAAGATCGATGAAGTGGAATCGCCGCGGAACTGGCTCCTTGGTACGCTGAGGTTTGTCCTGTTCGAGCATTACAGGAAAAACAGCGTCGAGAAGGTTGATATTGATGAAATCTTCTATGACGAAAACCTGCAGTATGTAAACGGCTTCAGGGATACCAGGATAGTGCTGCAGGAGGCTCTGAACGCTCCGGAGAATTATAAAGATGAAAAGGACAGGATAATTTATGAGCTGATAGCTGTTAAAAACTATACTCATGAAGAGGTGTCGAGGGAGATGGGTCTGACGAAACGCCAGGTGAGCTACAGATACAGACTGGTAGTTGACAGGATCGTGGACTATCTCAGAAAGAAAGGAGTACATAACCTGGAAGAACTATTATGAATACAGATACAGCATTAAAATCGGTAATAGACAAATACAAATTAAGCGACCCTGTGCCGGCGGATGTCCGTGCTGCGATGGAGAGATCAAGAAGAGACAATCTCGCGAAGATACTGAAAAAAGAGGCGTATAGCTCACTCTTCATATCAGCGGTTGTATCTTTTTTTCTCTGGATAAAGAAGTTCGGGATATCGATCTCCATAACAAAAAGCGCAGTAGCAGTATCCGCCGCTGTAATTATAGGCCTCAGTGCGGTTACTGCTGCCGGAATTTATGTTGTTAATAAGGTTTTTGAGCATAATACATCGCAAAAACTGGATATGGTGAATGAGCAGAGAAATCCGGAGGAAAAAGCTTCTATCCCTTGTGCTGTCGAGTTGTTATCTTATAATGTGGCGGTATCTCCTGTGGAGATGGAAGATGTTTCCTCTGAAGTTACGGATACTTACAGACTCAGACTGGTGCAGGAATTGAAAAAAATACGCGGAGCGAAGGCCGCGATAAATATCGAGAAGCTTGATGAAAATCATATCTCTTCAAGGATCCTCTCGGTATCTATTATAAAGCTTAAGGATCCGCAGAAAGAAACCGGTGATAATTCATTATATAGAATTTCTGCGAGGATTATCAACAGTGCAAATTCACAGGTGCTTTTATATACTTCGGTCATGGCGGCAGGAGAGGAGAGGATTGCTGAATCTCTTGCCGGACTTGCGGGTAAAATTTCAGCCAGGCTTTAAATGTATATCAGCCGCTAAAAAAAGTTGAATTTATATATATCTGTGATAATTTTAAATTAAACATGTTTATGAGTTAAAGATGATGAATACTATAGAGAAAATATTATCTGAATATCCGTTTATTATCCTTGACGGGGGATTTGCCACCGAGCTTGAAAAAAGAGGTTTTGTTCTGAAAGACCGGCTGTGGTCTGCGAAGATTATTGCCGATGCTCCCGATGCTGTGAAGGATGTGCATCTGTCTTATCTCAATGCAGGTGCGGATTGTATCATAACATCATCATATCAGGCCACAGTCCCCGGTTTTATTGCTGCCGGATATTCGAGGAGAGAGGCAGTTGATCTTATAGGCAGGTCTGTGACAATTGCCGGGGATGCGATAAATGAATTCTTCAGCTCCCGGCCCGATATGACAAAACGGCCTGAACCGTTCATCGCCGCTTCGTGCGGATGCTACGGTGCCTATCTCGCGGACGGCTCCGAATACCGGGGAGATTATCATCTTGACGCTGCGGCTTACAGGAAATTTCACAGAGAGCGTATCGATATTCTGGTTAATGCCGGAGCCCGGATTATCGCCTTCGAAACTTTCCCCTGCATGGAGGAGGCTGCGGCTGTGGCTGAACTTATGGAAGAGTACAGCGACATTATGTACTGGATTGTCTTTACTGTAAAGGATTCCGTCAGTACAAGTCATGGAGATAACTTTATCGAATGCGTCAAAATGCTTCATGGAAGGAAAAACTTTCTGTCGGCGGGTGTGAACTGCTCCCCCCCTCATTTTATCTCACCTGTTCTTGATTCCCTTGAACCGCAGCTTAAGAAAAATTTTGCGGTGTATCCCAATTCCGGTGAACACTTTTACACAGACTGTTCCTGCTGGGAGGATGATCCGGATGCAGCGGACTGGCTTGTATTATCAGAGGAGTGGTACAGGAAGGGCGCTCTGCTGATCGGAGGGTGCTGCCGTACAGGCCCATCCGACATAGCGAAGATTAAAAGCTTCAGGGATAAACTGATAGAGAGAAACAAAAAGTATTGACAAAGATTTTTAAATGATTCCTTCTGCTGACAAAATTTATTCAATCTAAAACATTTTATGGGTGAATATGAAGATTCAATTAAAGTCTGCTGCAATAATAATGTTTTTATACGCTTTTGCATTTACAGCCTGCGATGGAAATAGTGGAGGTGGAAATACACCTTCAGGTTCGAGTTCAAAGACGTTAACATCGTTTTCAATTTTGAATCCTTCATCATCCGGAACGATAGATGAATCGTTAAAAACAGTTTCAATAACAGTACCTTATGGAACGGATTTAACGCAATTAATTGCCGTCTTTTCAACAACGGGAGAAAGAACAACAGTAGATGATGTCGAGCAGATAAGCAGTACAACTCCGAATAATTTTACCAGTCCTGTTGTGTATACTGTGCATGCACAGGACAGCTCTATCGTTAACTATACCGTCACTGTAAAAGTTGCAAAAAGCAGTTCCAAAGCGATATCGGCTTTTTCGATACTTGGTGTAAACGGTACAATAGATGAAACGGCAAAAACAATCCATGTCTCTTTGCCATATATATCCTCTGTAACAGCGCTTGTCGCCACGTTTTCAACAACAGGCTCATCCGTTAATGTGGGCGGTACCGTTCAGTCAAGCGGAACCACAGCCAATAATTTCACAGGGTCTGTCGTTTACCGCGTAACGGCAGCGGATGATTCATATGCTGACTATACCGTCACTGTGACTGTCGCTTCAGACAGTGCCTGTGAGATAACGGCTTTTTCAATACTTGGAGTTGCCGGAACAATAAATGAATCTGCTAAAACAATAAACTTAACAGTGCCGAACAATACAGATGTAACAAATCTTGTCGCTACGTTTACGACAACAGGAGCATCTGTGAATGTCGGCGGTACCGTTCAGTCAAGTGGAATCACAGCCAATAATTTCACAGGGCCTGTCGTTTACCGAGTAACGGCAGCGGACACCTCTTATACTGATTATAATGTCACTGTAACAAAAGCATCTGTGCAGTTTGTAGTTTCCGGTACCGGCGGGACTGCCGGAAACAAACAGTCATTTACTCAGGGATCACTGGTTTTTAACATGATATATGTTCCCGGAGGTGTATTTCCTACGGGAAAGGGAACTCAGTCAACTGCAGGTTCCGGTGCAGTAGACGCGACAGTGAGTATCCCTTACTGGCTGGCAGAGACTGAAACATCTTACGAGCTCTGGAGTGCGGTTTATAACTGGGCTGTAGAAAATGGTTATACTTTTTCCCGTGCAGGAGTTCAGGGGCATGGAACAGGAGTTACAAACCAGCATCCTGTGACTGCAATAAGCTGGCGCGATGCTATGGTGTGGTGTAACGCACTTACAGAGTACTATAATGCCAATAATGTGACAGGACCCGTACTGGATTGTGTTTATTATACAGATTCGGCTTATACTGTACCTTTACGTATATCAACAGTAAATAGCGTCGATTCAAATAGCGATAGTATTTTAGACAGTTCTCTTATTGATGGCAGTGAAGATAGACCTTTTATTAAAGCTTCATCAGCCGGAAATACGAATATGACAAACTGCACAGCTAAAGGTTTTCGTCTTCCCGGAAGCATGGAGTGGGAATGCGCTGCGAGATATAAAAATGGAACAATATGGACTCCGGGTACTTATGCAAGCGGAGCGACAGCAGATATTAATAATGCTGAAGCAACCGGTTTAGTGGCATGGTATAATGCAAATAGCGGTTCAAGTACACATGTAGTAAAAGACAGTGTAAACAAAATCCCGAATGCCCTTGGCTTGTACAATATGAGCGGAAATGTGTTTGAATGGTGTTTTGACTGGCTGCCGGGGGATGAAGGTAAATACCGTGTAATCCGCGGGGGCGGTTTTGGCTACATGGCATGTTTCGTGGAAGTCGGATGGGTCGAAAGTGTCGGCCCGTTAAGTACGTCAGGAGGAACCGGGTTTCGTTTGGCGAGGAATCAGTAATATTTGATTATGATATTGAACAGATTTTCATAGTCTTTAATAATCTGTTCAATAATATTTTCTTCAGTTTAGAAATGAAAAAATCATTCCACGACGTAACCGGGGCAGCTGTCGTTGATCACAGGAGGGAATTCGGGATTAGCTTCTTCATAATAATATCCACTATCTGTAAAATGATTTCGATTGTGATGAGAATTACAATCATATAGATTACAATATTTGACTGTAAAGCAGTCTCCGGCAGTTAAAATGTAATTATCGGTGAAATAAGCAATATTAAAAATACTACTGCTGAATTTATATACATGAAAATCCCGGCTTTACCCTGTATAATAAAATAAGATCCGTTGAATTGTATAAGAAAATAGTTAAAATGCCCGCTTTTAACATATTAACTCCGGTATTTGATCTGCTGTTTTTAGATTTACATAATCTTTTTTACACACTCAATCCCCGCGCAGGCGGGGATCAATTTCTGGTAAACAATATGGTATAGTTCAATAGACTCATGTCTTATGACAGGAATAACGCGGATCAGAATTAATTATTTACTTTTAAACACCCTTTATTTTACAGCTCTTCAATGCTTTTAATTATCTGCGAGATGACTTCTTCGCCGGTTTTCGGATTAAAGAAAACCCCTTTCCATGCGGGAATCGGTATCCCTCCCGGATTAAAACCCATTGAAGTTGTGAAACTGAGCATCGCGTCGATAGAGGGATCGCCGAACTGTTTTCTTTTGTCGAACAGGTGCTGTATCTCCGTGAAGTACCTCGTATACTCATCTTTAGTAATATCATTGCTGATCAGCCTGTTATAAATCTGGCCGGCATTTCTCCCTTTAGGCAGCACCCAGAATACAACATTTGGTCCAAGGCATCCTTCATTCAGCACATGACAGTACTCAAGCCTTGAAAGCTTTTCCCGGAGAAGAGAAGCCATCTCCAGGGAATGGGCAACCAGCACCTGGTAGCCTTTAAGCCCTATGCCGTTGAGACTGGCCATCACTGAGTACGGCCCTATACCTGGACGTGATGTTTCAAGCGTAAACAGCGCCGGATCGTGTCTGTAATCAGCTTCTGAAAAATACGGTACGTCGTCCATGGTTCTGAACAGGAATCGCAGATCGTCTCTGTTATAAACTATAAACGCGCTGGAGGGGTAGTGGCCCCATCCCATCTTGTGAAAGTCTATTGTAATTGAATCGGCGTGATGCAGACCCATGGAGTATTTTTTTAGTCTTTTAATTACCGAGATCACATCGGAGCTGAGCACGAATTCATTTGCGCCCGTATCGTATTCATTCAGAAAACAGAGAGACCATCCTGCGGCCGCATCAACGTGGAGGTGTGGAACAGGCATACTGTGTTCGGAACTTTTTGAGTCGATAATCTTCCTTATGGCTTCAACATCATCAATGCCGAAAGCGTCGGTGCTTCCGAATGTCGCTATAACAAAGGGTATTGTGATTTTTTCTCTGTATAAAATCTCAATTTTCTCCTCAAGCATGTCAAGGTTCATAGAACATGACCTGTCGCACGGTATCGCGTGGAGATTATCGGTTCCAAGACCAAGCCACCCTGCAAGTGTTTTGTTTGAATAGTGGGCTGATTCGGAAACAAGACCGGCCATCCTGCTCTGATGAAGACCTATTCTCATTGCGCCGGGATGAGTCTTCTCGATCCCGATTTTCCCTCCATAGAGATTCGAGATAGTCCCACCCATCGTGAAAATTCCCCACGGATTTGCCGTATTGTAAAATACAAGGTTCGCGAGAGCTGTTATCGCTTTAAGTTCAAGTTCATTAGATCTCTGGCTGTATGTATCTACGCAGAGGTTCGGATTTTTAAGGAGACACGCTATCGATCCTATCAGTGATGCGTAATTTGCCGGGCCCTTGACGTTTTCCATATGAAGTTTTGACGACCATCCGTCTGTTCCCCAGAAGTACGGGAATATCGCATCGCGTGCATCCTTCAGATTTCCCGGTATATAGTGAATTTCCGGATTTGACTGAGCGGTTTCATAATTTCTTGACATCAGGTCAGAAGCGGATATCGTCTCCTCGGCAGTCATCGCGTTGAGGAGTTCGTTGAATATTTCCAGTATTTCATCCCTGTTACAGGTAAAAAAATTGTTTACTATGGCATCAAGTATATCTTTTTTCATTAGAGTTACCTGTTTCCGGTTTTTTAAAGGCATCTGTAATTTTTATACATTAACGGGCCGCATGAAACAATCCTTTAATAAAAATCTGTTGCTGTAATTGATGTTGTTCCAAATCTGTAATTTAAGAGCTGTAGCCATAATGTTAAATATTATTCTTTTTAACATTCATGTAATATAACTAATTTTTTTGTGCTTGCCAATATATTTGATAAAGACTTTTATCAAATATAGATTAGGTATCAGAAGATTTTATGTTAAATATTTGTTAATTTATTGTTTATCTGAATTTATATTGAACAAAAATTTGACATAAGCTGTTATGCGAAATCTTATGGCAAACAGATAAAGCAGACGTATTGATTTCTCCTGCTGCAGAGGATGAAGATTAATAGACGTCATACTTTAAAATTATTACTGATGTAAGATAAAAAATTCAGTTTTAAAACAGGTATTAAAGGAGAATAGATTATGAGAATAAACGAATACGCGGCATCTCAGGTAAAAAAGATATCAGAGGAGAAAAAAGAAAGGCGACCTGTCTCATCTTTTTTCGGAGAATATACATTTAATAACGGAGTAATGCAGTCGAAACTCCCCAGGTCAATATATATGAAGCTGATGTCCTGCATTGAGGAGAACACAAAGCTTGATATTGAAACAGCGAATGCCGTTGCGCATGCGATGAAGGAGTGGGCAATGGAAAACGGCGCTACGCATTTTGCTCACTGGTTTCAGCCGATGACCGGCGCTACTGCTGAAAAGCATGATGCGTTTATAGAATTTTCCGGTACACACGAGGTAATAGAGAGATTTTCAGGATCACAGCTTGTACAGAGCGAACCTGACGCATCAAGTTTCCCCAGCGGCGGTATACGCGCCACATTTGAAGCCCGCGGTTATACAGCATGGGATATGTCAAGCCCGGCTTTTATAAGAAAGAACGGTTACGGGATTACTCTCTGCATTCCGTCGGCCTACATCTCATATACCGGTGAGGCGCTTGACAAAAAGACACCCCTTCTGAGATCAGTCAAGGCGGTTGATAAAAGTTCGATAAGGATGCTGAGACTGCTGGGAAATGAACATTCCAAGAAGGTGGTTTCGAATCTCGGACCGGAGCAGGAATATTTTCTTATAGACAGAAGTTTTTATATAAAGAGGCAGGACCTTATCCTCACAGGGAGAGCCCTTCTCGGCGCGGCACCGGCCAAGGGGCAGGAGCTTGAAGACCAGTATTTCGGAAGCATCGAGGAGAGGATACAGTCCTTCATGCATGATTTTGACGAGGAGCTGTTCAAACTCGGAATTCCCGCCAAAACGCGCCATAATGAAGTAGCGCCGGCACAGTTTGAAATAGCGCCGATATTTGAAGAGGCGAACCTTGCTGTCGACCATAACCAGCTTCTTATGGATACAATGAAAAAGGTGGCTCGAAGACATAATCTCGCCGCGCTGCTGCATGAAAAACCTTTTGCGAGAGTAAACGGATCGGGTAAACACTGCAACTGGTCGATCGGTACGGATGACGGAATAAACCTGCTTAACCCGGGTAAAACCCCGACTGAAAATATTCAGTTCCTTGTTTTCCTTATAGCAGTAATAAAGGCCGTACACAGGCACAGCGATATACTCAGGGCAACAGTAGCAACAACAGGAAACGAGCACAGGCTTGGAGCAAACGAGGCTCCCCCTGCGATTATCTCGGTGTTCCTCGGAGAACAGCTTGAGAGAATCCTCGGAGCGATTGAAAAGGGCGAGATGGTCAAGGATACCGATGCGGCGCTGATAGACCTCGGCCTGGCTTCACTCCCGGTTGTAAGCAAGGACAATACAGACAGGAACAGGACTTCACCGTTTGCCTTCACAGGAAATAAATTTGAATTCAGGGCGGTGGGCTCATCACAGTCGATATCCTTCCCTGCAGCCGTAATAAATATGATAGTAGCCGAGAGCCTTGATGAACTTGCAGATAAAATTGAAAAGGCTGCAAAGGGCGATCTGAAGAAAACTATAATGGAACTGATTCAGAGTGAAATTAAAGAGATCAAGTCTGTTATATTCGGAGGCGACAACTATTCAGAGGAGTGGCATAAAGAGGCTGAGAGGAGAGGCCTGCCTAATCACAAGACGACTCCTGAATCTCTGAAGTCGTTAAATACCGATAAGGCGAAAAATCTTTTCGAAAAGTATAAAGTTCTGACAAATGTGGAACTCTATTCGAGATACCATATACATCTTGAAAGCTATATTAAGAAAATAGACATCGAGTCAAAGACTTTCTGCAGCATGGTTTCATCGCAGATTATCCCCGCTGCCTATAAATTTCAGAATGAGATTGCATCATCGGTGAAAAACACTATGGGCCTCGTGGACGACAATACGCTGAAACCGCAGAAGGATCTCCTCGCCAAGATCAGTGCATCTATCGGAAGCATACAGAAAGGGATCAGCGAGCAGCTTTCTCTTACCGATACTGCGAAGAAAATTGAACATGAGCAGGAAAAAGCTGAATTCTACTGCAATAAAGTGAAAGTGAAAATGGAAGAGATCCGTTTACTGGTGGATGAGCTTGAAACGATCATGGATGATTCTCTCTGGCCGATACCGAAGTTCTGGGAAATGCTCTTTGTCTGCTGATAAAAGTCCGTTCTGTAAAGCCTGCGCTTTACAGAACGGTTCTCTGATAAACTCTCTTAACCCTGTCAGTTAACTGCACAGTCATAAATTCCTTCGATTTAACAGCCTTGTCGTACAGTTTGAGCCCTTCTTCATGACATCTTTTACACCCGCCTACCGGTATGTCGATGCCGACACTGGGGGGATTTATTGATGATGAGGATTCTATTACAAGAACTCCCCGGCAGTCGTTGCAGATCAGTATCTGCTCCTTCTGGCTCTCCTGTATACCGTCGGTATCATAATAGATGTTTTTATATCTCAGCGTGAACTGGCCTACAGGCGCTCTCTCTATGTCAGGCGGAGGATTAAAGTAGTTGTTCAGGACCGGATCTTTCAGTTTTTTAATGTACTCCGTCACTTCCCTTTCCTGAGGAAAATAGTTTGTATCATAATCCGGTTCCTTTACGTGGGAATAGTCCATCCCGGCCATCGCAAGCACTATGCCGAGGTTAACGTATGGAAGGGCGCCCTGAATGGAGTATCCCCCTTCGAGCACAGCGAGATGCGGATTGAGCTTTTCGTTAAGCAGTGCGTAACCGTGAGCTGTAAAATTCATGTTTGTTATCGGATCGGTATAGTGGTTGTCCTGTCCCGCAGAGTTTATAATTATCTCCGGTTTAAAGTGGTCCAGTATCGGGAGAACCATATTATCGATGGCGAATAAAAATCCCTCTTCCGATGTGTTCGGAGGGAGCGGTATGTTGATCGTTCTCCCCCTGGCGTTAGGGCCGCCGAGTTCCCTCAGGTGTCCCGAACCGGGGTAGAGGGTCCTGCCGTCCTGGTGTATGGAAATGAACAGAACATCGGGATCGTGCCAGAAAATGTCCTGGGTCCCGTCGCCGTGGTGGCAGTCCGTATCGACGATCGCAATCCTTCTTTTGCCGTAATTTTCACGGATATATTCCAGCATGATCGCTTCATTGTTGATGTTGCAGAAGCCCCTGTTGCCGTGGACGCATTTCATTGAATGATGGCCCGGCGGCCTTACAAGCGCGAAGGCCCTGTCCACCTCTCCGTCCAGTACGGCCCTCGCAGCCCTTATGGCTCCTCCGGCAGATATCATATGGGATTCGGTTGTTACGCTTTCCACGTCGGGGAAACAGAAGTGCGACCTCATAACGTCATCTTCAGTCGCAATGTCCGGTTTCAGTTCGATGATTCCCTCGATGTCAAATATCCCCTCTTCTTTGAGCTGGTCCTGCGTATACAGAAGCCTCTCCTCTCTTTCCGGGTGAGTGGGAGATATCGCCCAGTCGTATGCAGGAAAAAATACAAGTCCAAGCCTGTTTTTAGCTTTAAGCATCAGTTCCCCCCTTTCTGTCTGTGCAGTTTCAGGATAACTCCCGGCCTTATCTGGCATTTTACTCTAATGTCATTACCGGAGTTGGTGTAGTCATTGATCATGCGGAAGTTTGATGATTCAACAATGTCGATGTCCGGATTTCTGTCCGTGTAACCTGAATTCTCAAGATACTTCCGGGCGTGTGTTATAATGTCTTTCTCCGCCTCGGCGAGAGAGTATCTGCGCGTTACGTTTTCTTCAACTCCGAGGTTCGGAATTATCATTGTGCCCCTGGTCGTGTCTGAAAAGAGTTCGGCTTCAAATGTTGTCCTGGCAAGAGCGGCACCTATCGCGTTGGCTACGCTGTAGTTTTCAGGGACGACAATTTCAATGTCACCCTTCATTATGCCGGCCAGAGCAACGGCCGGGCCTCCTATGATATATATTTTTTTCGGAACAATTTTTTTCCCGTGTATCATGTCATGAATCGTGTAAACAGGCTTCTGGTTCAGTTCAAAAAGAAGTTTTGAGATCTCATCGTTGATTTTCTTTATACTGAATTCTGTTGCTTTTTTCGCAAGGACCGCCGGATCTATACCGTTTTTTTCAGCGAGCTTTCTGACAGCAGCAGCGGATTTTTCTTTGTCCTGATAGCTGATGATTCCTGAAAAATTCATCGCGTCGACAAGAGCGGCAGACTCTCCCCCCTCGGCGGCGCAGGGGCCCTTTCTTTCAGGACCGACTTTTACTTCGCCGTTAACCACTGTGATGACCGAATCTCCTCCGATGCCTATAGACCTGTTCTGAAGAGAACGCACAAGTGTCGGTATGCCGCCGAGAGATATCCCCTCTCTCTCCATCAGCGGAGCCCCGGACGCGAAAACGGCGATATCTGTCGTGGTGCCGCCGATGTCCAGTATAACTGAATCCTCGGTAATGTCGCACAGGGCGATAATTCCCATAATGCTGGCCGCAGGCCCGGATAGTATCGACTCCACCGGAATCTTTTTTGAAACCTCGGCGGGCATTGTGCCGCCGTCGGCCTTCAATATATTCACCGGAGCATCGATACCCATCTCCTTCAGCGCGCTGGTAATCGATACAAGAAAGTTCGAGTATATTCTCCACACCGCGGAGTTGTAATACGCGGTCGCGGCCCTCCTCGGGAACCCAAGCTGGCTTGACAGCGAATGTCCCTCTGTGATGAAGTCCGCGTGTCCTTCTAGCATGCGGGATATGGCCGATTCCTGGGAGCTGTTTCTTGTTGAAAACTTAGTCACAGAGGCGTAAACCTTGATCCCTTCTTTTATGCAGTTTTTAATGCTTTTATCCAGCATTGACCCGTCAAGTTTCTTTACCTCGCTCCCCCTGTGGTTGATCGATCCGTCGATGATATAGGTATTATTGCCTATCCTGAAATTTCCAGGATCGATCCCCGGTCCCGAGGAGATGAACAGTGCGGTTTTTTCAATCTTGTCTTCAACTATCGCGTTTGTCGAGAGAGTTGTGCTGAGGTTGATGTTTCTGATCTTTTTTACATCTATCCCAGAAGTGACTTCCTTTAACGCAGTGGTGACCGTATCAAGCAGGTTTCCGGTATCGGTTTTTACCTTGAAGGTCGACCTGATGCCGTCTTCATTAATCAGCACGGCATCTGTATGAGTTCCGCCTACATCAATCCCGAGCAGCATAGTGTATCTCCGGTGTTTAAATTTGTATTCATCATACAACAAAGATAGCCAATGTCAAGGAAAAGAGAATAAAAAATACTCTTTCAGATTCGTTGATGAGAACGGCAATAAGGCCTGTATGAGAATTATATGTTTTGCGTATAGAAGGGATTATGCGGAAAATATGTGGAATAAACTATCTGAAAAAACGGATGATTTTAGCTTTCAGGGTTTCAAGATGAAGACCGGTTCTTTCTTTGACGAATAGAACGAGATTACTCCATTTAGTGTGAATGGAGTAATAGATCTCTTTAATTTCAGACAGATTCAGATGACGGGCTTTTTTCAGACCGTCTTCTTTTTCCGGTGGTTTTTTTTTTCATTCTTTGCGGTAATTTTTTTATTCTTTAATTCAGATCCGTTTTTTCCCGGATGTATGAAGGGTTTGAATTTTGCCGGTTTTTTGACAGTCTCTCTGTTTGCCGGAAGAATCATTAATTCTGAAGACATGATTTTTTTGATTTTTTCAGGATAGTTCATAATAGTGATTCTGTCGGAGGGGATTCCCGATTTATCATCTGTACCGGTTTTATCCGGAGTTGTTTGAACTACGGGGGTGACCGTATTGTTATCCGCGGCGCTTTTCACACTTTCAGCCTGTCCGCCGGCTCCGTTTTTTATTATAGAAGCGATAAAACCTTTCTGGCTGACCTTCGTCATTAAATAACGGTGAATCTGGAAGTTGTTATTTATCGGAAGAGCTTCCATTTTGGGTTCTATTGTAAGACCGTATTTATACCCTGCATTTTTCATCTCGTTTATCGCTATGTCGCTGTTGACGCCGAACGGGTAGAGCATTGTTTCTATTTTACGGTTAAGTTTCTCTTCGAGTATTTTTTTCGATAAGTATATCTCTTTCTTGAAACTTGCCTGGTCTTCGTTGTAGTACTTGGTGGATAAAAACATATGGTGATAACCGTGCGACGCTATATAGCAGCCGTCATCGGCGAGTTTTTTCACCTGGTCCCATGTCATTGCATAACTCATCCTGTTGATTACCGCCGGATAGATTCCAAGAACCGGCTTGATCCCCATAGGTTTCAAAATCGAGTAATATACGCTGTAAACCGAATGGTTGCCGTCATCAATTGTGAGAAGTATGTTGTTGTTCCCCTGGATCCTGTCGCTGACAACATCATCGAAGGTTACAAAATTAAAACCTTTATCTTTCAGTTTTTTTAACTGTTCCTTTAACTGCGCCGGTGCAATAGTGTAAGGGTCTTTCTTTTCCAGAAAAGCGTGGTAACAGAGTATGTATACCCCTTTTGAATACGACGGCGCGGCAAGTGTAAAAAACAGCAGAACAGAAATTATTATCCGGATATTAATCTTTTTCAAAATAGGACTCTCTTTATTGTTGTATATAGATATAATCGATAAAAAAAACGTTTTTCTCAAGCAATTCTCCGCTCTGCCGGAAAAATGAGACAATTTTATTGAACTGATTTTTCGCGGATCGAATTTCAATCCGGGTATTCCTTCTCCTTTTTCTCCAGCTCTTCCCGGAGTCTGGCTGACAGGGCCATTTTTATCTCCTCTTTTCTCTGACTGATTTTTTCCGAATATTCAGGGACTGTCTCCAGAACATTTTTTTCAAGTATATCAAAGTACAGGTTTGTATCGGGGAGAACATATTTCTGTAAATAAGTAGCGTTAGGCCACTTTTTTCTCTCCCTGTAAAGATTGAGCTTCCATAACTGGGCTTCCTTCAGCTCGATTATCTTTTCAAAAAAAGTGATGATTTCGTCTGTTTTGTATTTAAGAAGGGCCTTCTTCATCTCCGGGGATTTTGCTGTGAAATCCTTGTCAGTCGTAATACCTGTGCCGGATCTGTATACGTAATCCATCTCCAGATCCGGATCAAAACCGTATTGAAAACCGATAGCTGAAGTGGTATCGGCGATGATCAGCAGTTCAGACGCAGTAAAGAGTTTGCTGTCTTTCCGTGTAATCATGGTCCATATTGATGTCTGGCATTCAATCAGCATCAGTGGTAAAATTATCAGCAACAGTAGTTTAGTCCGCATTGTACGCTCCATTTATTCAAAGTATTCCCGCCTGAGCAGTGAGCCTTCATTTATGTCTGTTTTAGATCTTCTGCCGGTAATGTCATCGATCATTTCGGGAGAGATTCCAACCCCCGGTCTTAACGCGATTATCGATTCCGCAGTAATCATGTCACCCGCCTTTATCTTCTTCGAGGCAAAGAGACTTTTTTTTGCCGCACGGGCGGTATCAGCCTCACGACCTGAATACCGTATTTCACCTGAACCTGTCAACGCAATTGCGTCCCTGACCTTTTCCGTCATCTCTTTAAAGCCCGCGGCGGTAAGAGAGACTTCCCTGTCGGGACAGTCGTGATTTTCATCGATCATAAAATGTTTCTCAATCACTTCGGCGCCGAGAACGGCGGCAACCACGGCGGATTCGTAACCGGCAGTGTGGTCAGACAGACCCGCGGGATTTCCGAATCTCTCCCTCAGTGAGACAATCCTTTTTAGATTGGCCTCCTCTTTTGCGGCAGGGTAGAGTGAAACGCAGTGAAGCAGCACTGTCTCAGGATTTCCCGACTGTTTAAGGTTCGCCAGGCATGTTTCAATCTCTTTTTCCACGGCCATCCCGGTTGAGAGAAGCACCGGTTTTCCGGTGCTTCCGATCTTTCTGATCAGCGGGGTATTGGTCAGTTCTGATGAGGCTACCTTGTAAAGCCTGACGTCCAGTCTCTCCAGCAGCTCCACCGATTCAGCGTCAAAGGGTGCTGAGAAAAATTCAGTACCGCAGCTGACGGAAATCTTTTTAAGTTTCCTCCACTGCTCTTCCGTGAAAGTGAATTTTCTGAAAAACTCGATGATTCCGTAGTCGGGATTTTTATCCTCTCCTGTTTTCAGCAGGGATGACGTATAGGGAGAGTTCATTTTTTCGGGGATAAATGTCTGAAACTTGACCGCGTCGGCTCCGGCCTCCGCAGCCCTGACAATCATCTCCTCCGCAAGGCTGATCTCTCCATTATGATTAAGTCCTATTTCCGCTATGAAAACAATTTTTTTATTGTTAAAGATGGTGTTCAGCATAGTTTCCTGTAATTGTTTATTATTAGCCGGATTATCCGGATGTAAAACCGTTACTATGAAATAATTATTCCGGGTAATTTCAAGACTTTTTTAATTGTTTGACAATGTGAATTTATCACTTATACATGTCAGGTAGTACCGCTTGATTTTTTTATGATAAACCTGTATATTATATGTTACAGGTTTATGCTGTTAACCGCAGTTCAGAGTGGATTATATCTGTTTTAACGGGAAAAACGGTTAATAGATCTTCCCGGTGAAGAGTCTCAAATAAAATTAATACAGCGATTCCGGAGAAATTATGTCGAAGAAAAATTTTATTATAGCGATTGACCTCGGGACAACCGGAAACAGGGTCTTCTGTTTTGACGAAAAGGGTAAAACAATATCAAGCGCCTATAGCGAGTTTACCCAGTATTTTCCACGCCCGGGCTGGGTCGAGCATGATGCGCTTGAGATCTGGAACTCGGTAGTAAAGCTGATTCCGCAGGCCATAGAAAAAGGGGATCTCGACGCGGCCAACGCTGTTTCAATAGGTATAACCAACCAGAGAGAGACGTCGCTCCTGTGGGATTCGGAAACGGGAAAACCGGTACACAACGCTATAGTTTGGCAGTGCCGGAGAACAACCGATATATGCAATCAGCTGAAAGGCTGGGGCTACGATAAACTTTTCAGGGACAAAACCGGTCTTGTCATTGATGCCTATTTTTCCGGCACAAAAGTGAAGTGGATGTTCGACAATGTTCTCGATGCGCGGCCTCTTGCCAAGAGGGGACGCCTGAAGTTCGGTACAATCGACACATGGATACTCTGGAAGCTTACCGGAGGGAAGTCGCATGTCACCGATTATACAAACGCTTCACGTACGCTGATATTTGATATAAAAGAAAAAAAATGGTCGCCGGAGCTGTGCGAGATACTCGATATACCGCTTAATATCCTTCCCGGGGTTCAGGCCTCCGCGAGCGTGTTCGGACGCACATCAGGCTGTCCCGGTCTTCCAGACGGAATAGTAATCGGTGGTATGGCGGGAGATCAGCAGGCCGCGATGGCTGGACAGAACTGCGTTTTTGCCGGAAAAACCAAGAATACCTATGGAACCGGTTGTTTCATGCTGCTGAACAACGGAGAGGATTACATAATATCCGAGAACGGACTTCTTACTACGCTGACCCCGGATAATAAAGGGAACCCCGTATACGCGCTTGAGGGGTCGGTCTTTATCGGCGGTGCGGTAATGCAGTGGCTGAGAGATTACATGAAATTTTTTGACAGCGCCACAGAATCGGAGGGGATGGCATCTTCACTGTTTAACAAGGAGGATGATGTCGTGTTTGTACCTGCCTTTGTCGGGCTTGGGGCTCCATATTGGAATATGGACGCACGCGGAGCGATCTTCGGATTGACAAGGGACACTACAAGGGAACAGATCGTAAGGGCTGCTTTAAAATCGATCGCTTTTCAGTCGATGGAGGTAATAAATGCGATGGAGCAGGATACGAAGAAAAAGATATCCGAACTCAGAGTCGACGGAGGGGCTACCGAGAATAAATTCCTGATGCAGTTTCAGTCCGATATCCTCGGAGTACCGGTGCTTATCCCCGAGATAAGGGAATCCACAGCGCTTGGAGCGGCATATCTGGCGGGAATAACAGCGGGATTATTCGGATCTATAGATGAAATCGCAAGAGAGAACAGCATCATAAAGAGATTTGAACCTGTGATGAACAGCTCCGAGAGGGAAAAGCAGAACGACAAATGGAAAAAAACGGTTGCAAAGCTTTTGTAAATTTATAAAACAGAGCTTGCTTTTTTATTGGTCAATGTATATTATAATCTATATATATTGTTATATTATAATTTAATATTGTTTAAGGTTGATCCGGAGGAATTAAATGGCAAAACCATTACTGGGTGAAATGCTGGTGGAAAACGGCGTTATAACGCAGGAGCAGCTCAATAAAGCTCTTGAAGTACAGCATAGCGAAGGCGGTCTTATCGGAATTATTCTCGTTACACAGGGGATTATTTCCGAACAGAAACTTGTGGAATATCTTGCGGTACAGGCTAAAATAGTAACTAATTCGGAATGATATATACAGTTGTGAATTTCAGTAAATCACCCTGTGCAGGACAAGGGATTGCAGCCCCTTGTCCTGAGTATTTAGCCAGGCTCTGACCCCGCGAAATCTTATTTTACCTCAAGAAGCCAGTTAAATTTATCTTCTAACTCGCCTTTCTGAATTCCTGTCAGATGCTGATATAGTTTTGTTATAACCGGACCTGCAGTGTCACCATTTTTGTATTTGTATTCTTTGCCGTTATATTCAATCATTGTTACAGGCGTTATAACTGCTGCGGTTCCGCATGATCCTATCTCTTCAAAGCTTGAAAGCTCGGTAATCTCTACCGGGCGTCTTTCAACTTTCATCCCCAGGCTTTCGGCGATTTTTGTCAGGCTGTCATTGGTAACGCTGGCAAGAATACTTTTTGATTCGGGAGTGATGTATGAATTCCCTTTTATTGCGAGAAAGTTCGAAGTAGTGAACTCCTCGATATATTTTTTTTCTCTCGGATCAAGGTGCAGTACTACAGGAAATCCTCTGTCGTGGCCGTATTCGGCTGCGGAGAGGCCTGCGGCATAGTTTCCGCCAACCTTACAGTCGCCTACGCCATTTGGAGCAGCTCTGTCGAAATCCGGCACTACAAGTGCTTTAATCGGTTTTAATCCCCCTTTATAATACGGGCCTACCGGTGTGACGAATATCAGGAAAACGTACTCCTCTGCGGCCCCCAATCCCACCTTTGCACCGGTTCCAATTACAAGGGGCCTTATATACAGGCTTGCTCCCGTACCGTACGGGGGAACGAATTTTTTATTCGCGGCGACAACCCGTGTTACAGCCTCTGTGAACATTTTTTCCGGTATACGGGGGATATATATTTTTTCAGATGTCTTCTGGAGTCTTTTCCAGTTCGCTTCGGGACGGAAAACTACTATCCTTCCATCTTTGGTTTCAAAGGCTTTCATCCCTTCAAAAGCCTCCTGGCCGTAATGAAGGCAGGGTGCAGCCATGCTCATCGTTATGCTTTCATCGCTTACAAGTTCTCCGTCTGACCATTTTCCGTCTTTATAATAGTACCGTATGTTGAAATCGGTTTTTACATATCCGAATGGAAGTTCAGACCAGTTAAGATTAGCGTGTTCTCTGCTCATTTTATTACTCCTGAAATATAAAAGAATATGCGTCATTTATTGCTGGAAACGGCTTAAAAATCAGATGAATTTCAGATTGTTAAATTCTGCGGAATCTGATTTTTTACAGGTTAATGGACAGCGGCCATCTAAAAGCTCCCTGGAAGGATCCCTGATGTTTAAGAATTTGAATACTTATGTTGATATTTGTCAAGTATTAAGGGGGAGAAATTCAAAGAGTGTTAATTATTTTAAAATTTCTTGACTAAATGCGGTCACTTTATTTTTGTATTTTCCATAAGTATTTATTATATCGATTATATCCATTATTGCCGGATTTTCAAAATATAACTGAGATAATGCGGTGTAAACTACTATAAATTTTAACAAAGGAGTCCTGTTGTGTTATTAAAAAAAAGCGATATAAAAAGTCCTGAAGGTAAACTTGGTATAGTGATACCGGGTCTCGGCGCAATAAGTTCCACGGTTATAGCAGGTGTTTTTCTGATAAGAAAGGGTGCACATAAACCGATAGGTTCCCTTACTCAGATGGGAAAACTCAGGGTCGGGAAGGGCGTTGATGCCAAGGATATGAATATAAAGGATTTTATCCCTCTTGCCGGCATTGAAGACATTGAATTCGGCGGATGGGACCTGTTTGAAGACAATATTTATGAAGCAGCAAAAAAAGCCCAGGTTCTTTCAAGAGAGGATATCGATCCAATAAAAGATGAGCTTTCAAAAATAAAGCCGTGGAAAGCCGTATTTAACAGAAAATATGTCAAGAACCTTGACGGCAACTGGGTAAAAGAAGCTCCAACATACTGGGACCTGGCACAGATGGTTAAAGACGATATACTGAATTTTCAGAAAGAGAAAAACTGTTCAAGAATAGTGATGATATGGTGCGGCAGTACCGAAATTCACCAGGTGATGATCCCCGGCGTACATGATACCCTTGCCAACTTTGAAAAAGCTTTAAAAGAAAATCATCCGAATATAGCTCCAAGTATGATATACTGCTATGCTGCAATGAGCCTGGGAATTCCTTATGCAAACGGCGCTCCTAACCTCTGCAACGACATCCCTGCTCTCTGGGAACTTGCCGAGAAAAACCAGGTTCCGATGTGCGGCAAGGATTTTAAAACCGGCCAGACATTTATGAAAACGCTTCTTGCTCCGGGACTTAAAGCAAGGATGCTTGGAATGAAGGGATGGTATTCAACGAATATCCTCGGCAACAGGGACGGAGAGGTGCTCGATGATCCCGATTCATTCAAATCAAAAGAGGTCAGCAAGCTTTCAGTCCTTCATCAGATCCTCGAACCTGAAGTTTATCCGGTTCTCTACGGAGATTTCTATCACAAGGTGACGATAAATTACTATCCCCCGAGAGGCGACAATAAAGAGGGATGGGACAATATAGATATATTCGGATGGCTCGGCTACCCGATGCAGATCAAGGTTAACTTTCTCTGCCGTGACTCGATCCTGGCAGCTCCGTTTGTTCTTGATCTTGCGATTTTTCTTGATCTTGCCAAGCGGGCATCATTATCCGGTAATCAGGAGTGGCTGTCGTTCTACTGGAAGAGCCCTATGCATGCTCCAAACGAAGAGCCCGAACATGATATATTCATACAGCTTATGAGGCTGAAAAATACTTTAAGATGGTTTATGGATGAACCCCCTGTGACATATCTTGGCTCAGAGACATATAACTAAAAAAAGGCTGCCATACGGCAGCTTTTTTTTTATCGTAGCTGTATTTTTATTTTTTTATATATTTACTACAGGGCGTAATGCCCCGTTCTCTGCATCGGTGTTGTAAGCCATGCTGCCGGAGAGGGCAGTGGATTGCCTGCGGAGCTGGCATCCCTTTGTAACGAAATACCCCGACGCTGTGTGCGGGGAATTTTATTTTGTCTGGACAGGTTGAGAGAAGTACAAATGAAAAAAACATTTCTGCTTTTATTTTTATTTATCATTCCGCTGCTGAATAATTATGCATTTCCGGAAGTTCAGCATGTCGCGGACCATAAGCCTTCAGTTTTGTACGATTTAAACCTGAGCGGAGATATATTATACAAAACCGGCCCCGGAGGTGTAATAAAAATACATGATAAAGTTGCCGCAGTTTCAAAAGAGGCTGACTCGGTATATTATATAAGAAGTTCCGGAGACAGATGGATAGCCGGATTTTTCCGTCAGGATTCTGATGTTAATTTTGAATTCGATATCCCTGACAGATATGAAAAACTTTACAGGTTCTCGGCAAGCGGCAATATTTTTTATTACCTTGCGCAGCCTGTTAAGGATAACCTCAGCCTGAATACTGTGAAGAATCCGGTCCTTGTAAGATTTAATCCCGACCATATGCAGTTCCAGAGTATTGAAGGTGTGTCGGATTTCATTCTGCTTCAGGGTAAAATGGTCATGCTGAGAGATAACTGTCTCGATTACAACGGATTATTAATACCGCTGCTGCTGAAGGGTGATCTGAAGATATCCGGAGTGATCGATTCCAGAATCGCGATAATAGCGGGGGCGGATGGTTCCGAGATAGTTGATCTTATTGCTGAAAAGAGCATATACCAGTATAAGAATGTGTCGGTTCCTGAATATCCGGATGAGTATAATCTCATTATGGAATTCAGCGATAAAAATCCTGATCCCGTTATTGTTCCGGAGGCGGAGAGCAGTATCTATTATGAAATACTTATAGACGGCGTTGAAGAAAACCGTACCGAAACAGGGAGAAAGGAGCTGATAAAAACTTTCTGTTCAAAACTTACACCCGGTAAATATCATATAATCAAACCTGAAAGATGGGACCTTGATAAAACAAAGGGGCGTTATGTAAGGATGAACAATATCTATCAGCCCGCCGAGCTGAAAATCTATATCCCGGAGAACAGAATCCTTAAAATAAAGATCGAGTTTGACGGAACCGGCTATACAGTTAACCAGTCGGTGCTGTTCAGATAAAAAAAAGAGGGCTGTATAGGCCCTCTTTTTTTATACGTATAATTGCCGTTCTATTTAAAGTTTATAACTTCGCTTTTTCTTTCATCCTTCTGAACAACTTTCTGTACTTCCTTGAATTCGTTCGACTCGATTCCATACTGAAGTTCAACAGCTGTAAGAATAGCCTGGTTCTTCTTGTTCTTGAAATATATTACATCCTCTTCGTTGGTTTTGCCGGTTTTGTCGAGCATGTTCTCCATAACAGCATAGCAGCTTGACATATATTTATATGCCCAAAGGTCTTTTCTGTTCTCTTCCCTTATTGTAATATACTTTTCAAGGATCGGGATACATGGCTTCATGTTGCCGAGGTCATAATTTACTGAAACATAAATTCTGTAAAGTTTCGATCGGTAATCTACAACCTTCTCGTTGTTTTTCAGGTCATTGGACCGTATCTCGTCAAGTGTGTTTATAGCACGTGTAAAATACGTTACAGACTTCATCTTCGCTTCGAGTTTGATTCTGCTGATGTATCTGTCCTGTGCGTTTTTCCTGTCGACTTCCTGCCAGTACCATTTTTCATTGAGATATTTTGTGTTTTTGTAAACCTCTCTTAGCCTTACAACCTCGGACTGCATATCTTCAAGGGTATCAAATCCCTTGGAATATTCATCTACTGACCTTTTCAGAAGAAATTCAGAATACTCCTTGCTGAGTTTCTCAAGATCCTTTATCGTGGACATGTATGGTTTGTAGTCTGTGGTTTGCCAGCCGATTTTTGTTTTATCGCCTGCAGCGTCATCCTTTTTTGCGTCGGTCTGCGTATTTGCATCTGTTTTGGTTTCGGTTTTTGCGTCTGCTTTCGGATCCTGCTGAGCGGAAACATTACCGGCGAATAATGCGAAAATAAGAAAAATACCGGAAAATAACGCGGATACTTTCTTGAAATTTGAATTAAGTTTCATATATAACCCCTTTAAAAAACAATACATTCAGCTTTATTTAATAATCGACTTTTATAGAATAAAAAATTATATTTTTTTTATTATTATTTCTCTTAAAATATATTAATCGCAGGGAACCTCCCCCCTTATACCCTGTAAAAGGGGGGCAACGTAATAGGCGTCAATAATTAAAGAAACGTGTCAATTAATCTTGACAATTACATTTGTAATAAAGCTTGTTTTATATAAAAAGTAAACAAATTAATGAAAATGAAAAAAGAAGAGAAGAAAAAATTCTGTTCATATTGCGATTATACCGGGATTATCCAGAACCAGGGATTTGATATTCTCGGTGAGAATGTGCTGAATCCATGCCCCAAATGCGTAATTCCATCCTGTAAATGCAGCGGAGAAGATCCGTACTACGTTTTTGACGGTGAAAACATAACCCCCTGTTCATGCAGGGAGGTGAGAATGAAAATCGACCGGATAATCAGCATCTATTACTCCTCCGGGATTGGAAAGTATTTCAGATGGAAGACATGGGGGGATTTCAAACCTGAAAGCGAAATGGCACAGAAGGCTTACAGCACTGCATATGATATTGTTTCCAATTTTCCCGACGTAAAAAAAGGCCTATATCTATGGGGAAATCCAGGTACCGGCAAAACGCTCCTGTCGGTAATTATCCTCACCGAGATAATAAAACATCACGCGATAAAGGGACAGTTTATAAAAATATCGAGAGATTTTTTCAATATGCTGAAGTCCACCTTTGTCGAGGGATCGGAGAGGTACGGCGACGCTAACAGAATTGAAAGGGAGCTGGCCACGGTTGATATTCTTGTGATTGATGATTTCGGCGTACAGAGGGATTCCCCCTGGGAGCAGGAGACCCTTTACAACCTTATCGACGCAAGATATGAAAACGAAAAATTTACAATAATAACTTCTAATAATAATCCGGAACAGGCATTGAAAGATCTCTCCGGGGGCCGTATATTATCAAGGATCAGGGAGATGTGCAGGGTCCTTGAACTTAGCGGGAAGGATTACAGAGAGAAGAAATAATGGCCGTTGTCTATATCGGGCTTGGGAGCAACGTAGGTGACAGGAGAGGGTACCTCCGTAACGGAAGGGCCAATGTACTGAAGAGGTGCGGAGCGGTACTTGCGGCAGAGAGTTCGGTAAAGGAGACAAAAGCAGTCGATTTCGAAAATCAGCCCGATTTTTTAAACCAGGTGATAAAGATTGTTTCGGACCTTGGTCCCTATGAACTGCTGAAAGAACTGAAACAGATCGAAAAAGATATGGGACGTATCTTCAGATTTTCAAAGGGCCCCCGTGAAATTGACCTTGATATTCTCCTGTATGATGATATTATTATTGAAGGGAGCGGCTTAACGATTCCGCACCCCGGAATACTGAAAAGGGATTTTATTCTGGAACACCTGTTAGAGCTTGACCCGGATCTGATGGAGCCTGTTTCAAAGAAAAAATATTCGGAGGTATTACGCGATGGCGGCTTTTAAAAATATAAACGATTTTGCGAAATCCAAAAAAGATAAATCCCCGATTTCGATGGTGACATGCTACGATTACGGATTTGCGAGGCTCGTGGAGCAGACCGATATCGATGTAATACTGATAGGGGATTCGCTAGGAAACGCCATTGCCGGTTACGAGAGTACAATTCCGGTAACTGTAGACCAGATGATATACCATGCTGAAATTGTCAGAAGGGGCGCTCCGTCAAAGTTTATCGTCTGCGACCTCCCCTTTATGAGCTATCATGTCTCTGTGGAGGAGAGTCTCCGCAATTCCGGAAGAATAATGAAGGAAACAGGCTGTAACGCGGTAAAGCTTGAGGGGGGAGAGGATTTCATCCCGGTGGTCAGGGCGCTGGTCAGGGCATCAATCCCCGTAATGGGCCATCTCGGCCTTACACCGCAGTCGGTACACAAACTCGGCGGTTATACCGTACAGGGGCGCGATGAGGACAAACGAAGAGTGATGATCCGGGACGCAAAGCTTCTTGAAGAGGCCGGGGCATTTTCCCTTGTACTTGAGATGGTTCCGGAAGAGCTTGCCAGGGAGATCACAGAGTCGATATCTATACCGACGATCGGGATAGGTGGGGGCCGTTACTGCGACGGGCAGGTGCTGGTGTTGAACGATCTTCTCGGCATGAACGAATCTTTTACGCCGAAATTTCTGAAAAAATATGCCGACCTGTCAACGATTGTAAGGGGCGCACTGAACGATTACAACAGAGAGGTTAAATCGGGCGCTTTCCCCGGAGAGAATAATATCTTTAAAAATGAAAAGAAAGATGAAGCGGGAAAGGTTTATTCACGATAAGAGGATTTTTGCCGTTTTCAGATGACTTTTCACTGTGTCTGATTATATTTATTATAACTGTTAACTATTTAATTAGTATATTTAATGTCACTGCGAGGCATCGAATGCCGCGGCCGGCTTTATTAAAACATCCTGTTTAGTGCCGGCAGGCGAACATCGTTTTCGCTCGCAGTCTGTTTTGTAAAAATTCCTGTTTTTATTATGAAATTTTATTTTTTTTAAAACAGATTGCTTCACGGCGTTTACATTGAGCCTGTCGAAGGGTTCGCAATGACAGAGGTCTGATCAATTCGTGAACTGCTATAGTTGAATGTTTAATGAAATTTTAACATAGATAACTGCGGAATTATACCGCGATAAAAAAAGAAGTTTTACGGAGGAGCATATGAGCACTAGAATTTCTGTTAACGGTTTCGGACGTATCGGAAGAAATATCGTAAAAGCGATTTTCATGTATCCGGAGAAATACGGCTCGCTTGAAGTTGTGAGCGTAAACGATTTAACTGATCCGGAAACTCTCGCCCATCTTTTCAAGTACGATTCCATCTTCGGAATCTTTCAGGGTGACGTTTCCTATGATGAAAAATCGATAATAATAAACGGGAAGAAGATACTGGTCCATTCCGAAAAAGATCCCGCGGCGCTTCCATGGAAGAGTGAGGGAATCCATGTTGTTATTGAATCAACAGGTAAATATACCGAAAGAGATAAGGCCGCAGCTCATCTTTCGGCCGGAGCAGAACGCGTGATAATCACGGCTCCTGCAAAGAAAGAGGACATCACGATAGTAATGGGCGTTAATGAAGGTATGTATGACAAGTCAAAACATCAGATAATTTCCAACGCATCGTGTACCACAAACTGCCTGGCCCCGGTGGCCAAAGTCATCAATGACAGGTTCGGCATTGAAAAGGGGCTTATGACCACAATACACTCTTACACGAACGACCAGAAGGTCCTCGATGCCCCGCATAAGGACCTGAGACGCGCAAGGGCGGCTGCCCTGTCGATGATACCGACAACAACCGGAGCGGCCAAGGCCGTCGCGCTTGTAATTCCGGACCTCAAGGGGAAGCTTGACGGAGGAGCGATCCGTGTCCCGACCCCCGATGTTTCGATCGTCGACCTTACATGCGTTGTAAAGAAAGACGTTACCGTCGAGGAGATAAATAACTCGATTAAGGAAGCTTCTCTTGGAGCGATGAAGGGTATCATCCAGTACTGCGACGAGCCGCTTGTTTCGGTCGATTTTACCGGGAACAGCTACTCCTCGATATTTGACGCTGAGCTCACAAAGGTGAGCGGAGGCAACCTGGTCAAGGTGCTGAGCTGGTATGACAACGAGTGGGGATATTCGCTGCGCTGCGTCGATCTCGCTCTGCATGTTGCAAAATAGAAGGTAATAAATAATCCGGAGTTTAATTGTTTATGGGAAGAAGAAAGATATTCGCCGGGAACTGGAAGATGTACAAAACTTACGGCGAGGCTGTTGAACTTGTAAAGGGTCTCACTGCGGGGCTTAAAAAAACCGAAGGGAGGGAATATGTAATATTCCCTCCGTCTCCGTATCTCAGGGAGTTGTCATCTCTATGTTCATCAACGCCGTTTGAAACCGGCGCACAGAATATGTATTACGAAAACCAGGGAGCTTTCACAGGAGAGGTTTCTCCGCTGATGGTGAAGGACTGCGGTGCCTCTTTCATACTCATCGGTCATTCTGAAAGGAGGCACGTATTTCATGAAACCGATCAGGAGGTGAATAAAAAGGTCAAGGCCGCCCTGTCGCACGGGCTCCAGCCTATGCTCTGCATCGGGGAGCTGCTGGAACAGAGGGAGAAGGGTGAGACAGAAAATGTATTAAAAGAGCAGCTTGAAGCGGCCTTCTCCGGGATTGATAAAGATGGCGCCTCAAAAATATCGATAGCCTACGAACCGGTGTGGGCAATCGGAACGGGAAAGGTTGCTACGCCTGAAATTGCCGAGGCTGCGCATCTGACAATAAGGAATATTATTAAATCTCTATATGGGGATCAAATCGCATCAGCCATCCCGGTTTTATACGGCGGATCCGTGAAGCCGGATAATATAGCCGGTTTATACAGGATGGAAAATATTGATGGCGTGCTTGTGGGCGGGGCGAGTCTTGAGATAAAGTCCTTTCTTGAAATAATCAATATTTAATCTGTTCCTGTCGCAGATAATTCAGTTATATAAATAAATGATTAAAAACGACTGAAAATCCGCCATTTTACAGGCTTTTTGAGGGTATTATCCCCTGAAAAAGCCCTGTAGAGTGCTTAGATATGATAAAAAGCGGGTTTTTACCGCAGGCGGTAATTTTTACTAAAAGTATTTCTTGACATCAGAGTTAGAGGTCTTTAACCTGTCTTCCAATTGTTTATTTGGCGTCATATCTCGATATTTAAACATCCTGCCGGATTTAAAAGAGGATGTTTGGTTATTCTGAATTAACATAATTGATTAATAATTGTACATATTTAAAATATCTATTGAAATAAAGAGGGTAACATGGGTGTACTTATTTCAGTTTTAACGGTAGTCTTCGCTGTTCTATGTGTTTTACTTATAATTATAATATTGCTGCAGGCTGACAAAGGCGCGGGCATGGGTATTCTCGGAGGAGCCGGCCAGTCAACTTTCGGTTCTTCTACGGCTGATATTATTACGAAAATTACCACCTTTATGGTTGCTGTCTTTATGATAGGATCACTTGGACTCTCCATTTTAGCTTCAAAAAAGACAACTTCGCTCAAGGATAAAATTTTTACAACAGAAGAAAAAGCCTCAGGCATGATTGAAAAAACGCCTGAACAGCCGCAGACTGATAAGAAAGACGGAAAATGATCCGTTTTTCTCCCTGCTTTGTACGAGATAACATTTGCCGGTATTAATCAAGATAACTAATCGACTAAAGGAAGGAAAAAACAATGTCACAAAAAGATTTCATTTTTACATCTGAATCCGTTTCAGAAGGTCATCCCGATAAGATAGCAGACCAGATCTCCGATGCCATTCTTGATGCGCATCTTGCCGGTGATAAGAATTCCAGGGTAGCATGTGAGACCCTTGTCACCACGAACAGGATAATTGTTGCGGGGGAGATAACCTCTTCTGTCAGTGTAGATTATGAAAAAATAGCAAGAAAGGTTGTGCAGGAAATTGGATATGATGATCCTGAAATCGGATTCGATTATAAAAACTGTGAAGTGCAGCTTTATGTGCATGCTCAGTCTCCTGACATATCCCAGGGTGTTACCGAGGGAGAGGGGCTGTATAAGGAGCAGGGCGCGGGTGACCAGGGTATGATGTTCGGTTTTTCCATAGCGGAAACAGAAGAGCTTATGCCGATGCCTATACTTACCGCACATAAACTTGTCAAAAGACTTGCCGCGGTCAGAAAAAGCGGAGAGGTGAAATTCTTCAGGCCCGATTCCAAATCACAGGTAACAGTCCGGTATGAAAACGGAAAACCGAAAAAGGTCGATACAATCGTAATATCAACGCAGCACACTCCCGACGTCAGCAATGAGGATATAAGAGAAGCCGTCATTGAAACCGTTATAAAAAAAGTCATACCAGCAGATATGATCGATAATGATACCAAATTATATATAAACCCCACAGGCCGTTTTGTAATAGGCGGACCTCACGGTGATACCGGTCTGACCGGCAGAAAGATCATCGTGGATACTTACGGCGGAATGGGAAGACACGGCGGCGGGGCTTTCTCCGGAAAGGATTCCTCCAAGGTGGACAGGTCGGCCGCATACATGGGACGCTACATAGCGAAAAATATTGTCGCATCAGGTCTTGCATATAAATGTGAGGTTCAGCTTGCATATGCTATCGGAGTTGCTGATCCTGTATCTGTAATGGTGGATACTTTCGGAACAGGGCAGATCCCCGAATCTGAAATAGTTGCCAGGGTAAGGGAGTTCTTCGACATGAAGCCTACTGGAATAATAAAAACCCTTGATCTTAAGAGGGCTCAGTTCAGGGCTACGGCGGCTTACGGCCACTTCGGACGCGAGGATGAAGGTTTCAGATGGGAACTCACAGATAAATATGACGTATTAAAATAAGCGGAAAACCAGACCGGGTTGTTTTAGGATGAAAAGATCATTACGGATAAACGGAGCTCCGCAAATGGGCCCCGTTTATTTTTTTATACAGCGCATGCGGTTTGTAATACCAGCCGTGGCACTGATACTGTTACTGGTTCTGTCGGGCAGCAGGCTTGTCTATGCTCAAGGCGTAAAAGAGAGCAGTGCCGATAAACAGGAAGGGGTGCCGGTCGTTACAGCCTCCGGCACAAACAGTACAAACTTCGACGGAAGGATGCTCGCCGGTCCGAACGGAGATTCGATCTTCTCTCTTTCAATGACCCAGGGACTTCATAATTTTGCCTACCAGTTGAACTCCAATGTCTCCAATAATAATGACTTCGGGGGCTACATTAATTCCAGTTTCACCACAAACGAAACCGGTTTTACCGGAGAGCTTTCTCTGCTGGACTACTGGAAAATGATACCGGAATTCGAAATAGCCAACAGCTCTTACGGCATGTTTGAAAATTCTGACTACAGCAGGGAGAACAAGGACAAAACCAGATTCAGGCTGAAGAATGAGTATAAGCCTGAACCGGCAAGGTGGGTCTTTGATCTGAATTATGCCAGGTATGACCATGTTTTAACAAAGACGGATACTTCAACGGCTGTTGAGGTTGATGACGCCTTTCATACGCTTAACGGGATTGTGGGGATGGAGTATATCTGGTCGGCATCAAACAAGGCCGGTATAAAGTCAGAAAACGGTTTGAACAGGTACCCGGAACAGTACCGCGATGACGCCTACTCAAATAATGAAATCTACGGCAGTGTTAAAATCACCGAGTATACAATGCTGACAATCGCACCGATGATCTGCTGGAATAAGGACGGTTCAAATTACTGGCATACGTACGGCAAGGCGAACATTTCATCTATAAATCTAAAATATATCTCTCTTGAAATCCTCCATGAATACAAACTTTCTCCGTATAAACCGGAAGAGGTTATGTATTCACAGAAATATATGTCCTCTGTCTATGATCTCCCGCCTGCAACAATACACCATACTGAATTTAAAAGCGAGTTTTCAGCGGAGACAGGCTCAGGGTCTGATGAACTCATCGGTGTAAAAAGGGTAACTCTTGGACTTAAGGGGATGTATGAGGATAATAACCATTTTTATAATTATTATCCTCTCAGCGCGGGGATTCTCAGCGCTGTGGCCGTTCCTGTAAATTTTTTTAACGGAAGGGCAGATTTTGTAACAACTATAATCCTGTTTAGTCAGGATATTGATATGGAATTTACTTATGACTATTACAGGTATGTTCCTCAAAAAGAGTATAAAGATCTTAAAATAACTTACAGGCCCGAGAACATTTTTACATGTAGTCTTTCGTATGAAGGAAAATGGATTGAAATAAACTGGGCAAACTCCTACAGGGGGAGCGTCTATGTGTCTCCGGATAGCGAGCGGAAGCTTGGCAGTTCTTTTCTTGGAACTCTGGATGTCCACCTGAAGCTTTATGATACTTTTTATCTTCATTCAAGGGTCATAAACCTGTATAACGAGAAGTATAGTTTCAGGGACGGCTATCCTGAACCTGGTATTCAGTTTTTTACAGGTTTAAGAATTATAATATAGCAGCTTTCTGAAAAAAGAAAACAGCTTGAATTGCCCCGGCAATCTGAAAAATTACAGGAAACCGGCCCTCTTTTACGGGCGGATAATACGGCGGCGGAGACCTGACATGCCTTTAACAGGGCAATGGCGGCAACCCCTGTAAAATCATTTTTCTTGACATCCGGGTAATCAGTATATAAAGGGATTGGAGCATTCGCCTGAGATTTTACATATAAATACAATCAGGAATAGTACTAAAATAATGAATATAAAATCGAAATCTGTATATTTTATCGGGTCCCTGCTGGTTTTTCTGGTCTCCGCAACCGCAGTTTACAGGGTCTTGTCGTCAGAACCGTCAAGATACGAGGGGAAGATCGTCCGTAAAATCGAATTTGAAGGCCTCAAAAATGTTGATGCGGAAGATGTGAAGGAGATAATGCAGACAACAGAGGGGTATCCGCTGAAAGCCGTTGAGGTAAGGGAGGATATAAAAAATATTTTTGCCCTGGGGCAGTTTGAAAATGTGAGCGTTGAGATCGATGATTTTTCCGACGGCGTCAAGCTTAAGATGGTCATGGAGGAGCGGCCTGTAATTGAGAAGGTCGAGTATAAGGGCAATGATGATATAGTTGAAACCGATCTGATCGAAGCGCTGCAGTTGAAAGAGGGGAGCATCTATAGAAAGGACCTTCTCGAGAACGGAATAAAAGCTGTAAAGGCAAAGTATGACAAGGAGGGGCATTCAAACGCTTACATTACCTACAAGGTAAAAAAAGGGGAGAATGACAATTCGGTCATAATAGACATTATCATAGACGAAGGGGAGGATATAAAGGTCAAGAAACTGGCAATCCTCGGAGCGGCAAAGATATATGTCAAAGAGGTCCAGGGGGTAATGGAAACCAAAGAGGACACTCTCTTTCAGGATGGAGCTTTTAAAAAAGAGGTATTTGAAGAGGACAAGAGAAAAATTCTGGCCTACTACAAGCAGGAGGGCTTTCTCGATGCTCAGATCCTTGAAGAGAGGGTTTCGTACGAATGGACCGATCCCACGGATCCGGGCACACGCTGTGTCTATATTGTGCTGAAACTGAGTGAAGGGGAGAGATACTACTTTGATGGAGCCTATGATATAAAATTCGCCGGCGGCAAAAGTACCGTTTTTTCAGATGATGAAATTAATAAACTGAAAGACGGATTTGCTCTTAAAGACCAGGGTGAAATTTTTGATAATACAAAATTCCAGAATGATATGCAGTCGATCAGTATGAAGTACGGGTCACAGGGGTATATATTTGCAAGGGTCGTTCCCAATAAAACCATTACCGAACGGGAAGTGGACGCCGATGGAGTAAAGGAGAAAAGAAAGTTCGTGAAAGTGGACTTCTCCGTCGAAGAGGGGAAAAAGGCATACATAGAACAGATAATCATCAAAGGGAATAAAAAGACCAAGGACAAGGTAATACGCAGAGAGCTGCTGGTTAAAGAGGGTGAAATCTTCGATTCTGAAAAACTGAATATATCCCGTGAGACGGTTTATAACCTGGGATATTTCAAACAGGTCAATTACGATTTGAGGCCGGGAACAAAAGACGGGTTTATGAACCTGATAGTGGATGTCGAGGAGCAGCCATCCGGAACAATTTCAATGGGTGGAGGATACGGGTCAACATCGGGATTCTCGATCTTTGCCGATGTCACCGAAAATAACTTTCTCGGGACCGGGCGTACCGTGGGGACCAAGTTCGAATACGGGCCTAAAAAAACAGCTGTGACCCTCAGTTATCAGGACCGGTGGTTTATGGATTATCCCGTAGGTTTTAATGCTTCGATTTTTTACCAGGTTTATCAGTACACGAAGAGTTCGATCTTCCCCCTGTCCAGCAATACCTCTGATTATAAACTTAAGAGATTCGGATATTCTCTCGGCTTAAGCTACAGATTCTGGTACTACTGGGTAACAGGTGCTAGCTGGATCCAGTCATGGAAACTCTATTTTGATCCATCCGGGAACAGTCCCGATGATACGCTGCTGCTGGTCGTCGAGGGACAGCAGAGTAAAAGAACAATGCAGTTTTATGTCTACCGTGATTCGAAGGATAACTATCTGAACCCCACAAAAGGATTCAGAACCGGTATTACGGCTTCATATACCGGCGGACAATTCCTCAGAGGGGATGACCATTATTCACAGTACTCGCCGGAGTTTTATGCGTATTTCTCTCCGTTCCATCTGCCGTTTCTTAAAACTCATCCCACTGTTTTTGAATTCAGGGCAAGCGCTGACTTCCTTACGCCACCTCTGGGTAAAAACTGGACCAGGAGGCATAAATCATACGCCGCTAATGAATGGCTTGAGTATGCCGACAGGCTTGATATAGGTGGGCCGGAGACTGTCAGGGGCTGGGAGCGTTACGGCGACAGCGCAATGCCGGAGTCATGGCAGAATGTAGGTCTCTACGACAGAATTCTCTACGGTGCTGAATACCGCATTCCGCTGCATCCTCAGATGCTGTGGGTTGCCGCGTTCTTCGACGCAGGTTCGCTCTGGACCGATAAATACTGGTATGACCAGATTACCGATGATAACAGAGAGTATGTGGATAAGGATATGGCGCCGGATGCGAACGGCAAAAAAAGATTAAGAAACATAACCGATATAACAGGTATGAGCAGGAACCAGCTTCTGGAGTACTTTATCTATTCATACGGTTTTGGTATAAAAGTACAGGTTCCGATGATGCCGCTGAGGTTCTGGTTCGGTAAAAAAATGATCTATGACGACGGGTTTAAGACTATAAGCGGTTACAATTTCCAGTTTGCGATCGGGGATATAAGGTTCTGATGACAGTTTTCCGTAAAATTATTATCCCGGCTGTTTTTATTTTTGCCGTTTCCTGTACTGCCGGGAAGAATATCAATACGGGTGATTACGTAATAAGATATATAAACTTAAATTCAATATATGATTATCTGTACAGCAACAGCAATGAAGCTCAGGAGATTAACAGGAAAACTGAATCACTTAATAAAAAGATAGAAGAGCTGGAGAGTTCCGGAAGCTCCGGCTCAAAAACGGAACTGGTTTATTATAGAGGTGAAATCGCAAAGGTCAGAGAGCAGGAGAAGAAACTCAAAGCGGAGTTTTACTCAAGAATAAAAACAGCTGTAAGTAATGTGGCGTCAGAAAATAACGCCGATTTCATTCTCAACTCCGGTGAAGGTGTTCTGTATTCAAGACCGGCATATGATCTTACGAATGATGTAATAAAAGAACTCAGAAGCCTCAGCGAAAGGACATCGCCGGTATATAAATAGGCTCCAGTAATAAGAAGCGTCTGCATGGTATCTGCGGCGGCACTACTGGCCGACTGCAGAATCAATCAGCCGGAACCTGAACTCTGTTTCATTAATGAAATGCTATAAATAAAATCCCGGGTGCTATGAAAAAGAACTGTTCTGTAATACTAATTCTGTGTATGGCTATTATGATCTGCTCCTGCGGCGATTCAAAAAAAGACGTTCTAAAAAAGGTTTTTTCGAATTACAAAGGGAGATACGCTCTTGTAATAATAAAAAAAGAGTTTCTCCTCGAGGTTTACAATCCGGATTTTGAAAAAGTCAGCTCTTACAAAATAGGTTATGCCAGCAACCCCGATATGAAGCCGAAATTATATCAGAATGATGACAGGACCCCTGAGGGTATATACGAAATCAATGAAATACTGAGCATGGACGCGGGAAAAGAATCCGAATCTTACCGGAAACTTCTCAATATGAATAAGGTCTTTTTTAAAAAGGCAAACGGGTACCACAGGTATTCCGAACCGGATGCTGACCTGGGTGATAATGCCTACGGTCCGAGATACTACGGGATTAATTATCCGAATGAGAACGATAAAAAAAATTACCGGAAGGCGCTTGAACAGGGAAAAATCCCTCTGGTTAACGGAGTGCCGTATGGAATAGGCTATGGTATAGCGATTCACGGTAACAATGATGAGGAATCGATCGGACACCTCTGTTCAAGCGGCTGCATCAGGATGTTTAACAGGGATGTTGTTGATCTTGAAAAATATGTAATGCTCTCCACCCCTGTCATAATAATGCATCAGTGAAATATGAAGTTTTTACCGGGCAGCTGCCGGTATCCCGCTGAAACCGGTTTTTTTGCTGAAAAAACGGGCTTCATCTTAAAATTCGTATAAAAAAGCCTGAAATTAATAAGTTGACATAACCAACTTGTTATTGAGAATTGAAATACTCAAAGAATTTATATTAAAGGATGTGTGATATGTTTGGATCGGCTGCCTCGCAGGGACAATCAGGGTGGATGAGCTTTGTCCCTATTTTGCTTATGATCGTAATTTTTTATTTCCTTCTGATCAGGCCACAGCAGAAAAAAGAAAAAGAACGTGTTGCGATGATTAATAATCTGAAAAACGGTGACAGGGTTCTTACCTCGGGCGGTATATTTGGTGTCGTCACTGGTATCAAAGATGATATAATCATGATTAAAATAGCATCAAACACTAATATCGAAATCGCTAAAAGCGCTATCCAGGCTAAAATTTCCTGAAGAACAGGAGTGGAAAATAAATTATGAAATTGTTAAAAGTATTAACAATAGTATTATTTTCATTATTCCTCACTTTTTCTGTTGTGTATGCACAGGAGAATAATACAGCTGTCTCCGGTTCGGACAATCAGCTGAAGAGTGATAATACGGGTGATGTATCAGGTTCGGATACAGGGAAAACCGTTTCAATTGAAAAGTCTGAAAAGGATACAGTTAAGCCGGATCAGGGAAGTTCTAAAAATGTTCCGGTTAACGAAAAGAAAAGTGAAAGCCGTAAAACCGTAAACAAGAGAGAACCTGAAAAAAAAGAGGTCAAAGTTCCCCCGGTTGTTAAGGAGGAGAATATGAGCCTGGCCAAAATGGATGGAGATCTACTTCTGATAAATGAGGGTAACTTCAAATACAAAAGAATACCAGGTATAAAACTTGCTGATATAAAACCTGAATCTGCCGATACCGGGATGCAGGTTGCCGAAGCACCGAAAACAGAACAGAATAAATCGGGCGGTTTTCTGGGGTTGAGTAAGACCGCATCGGATATTATAGTTAAAGGGGGAGTCCTCATTCTTGTGCTTCTGATTTTTGTTTTGTACAAATCCAGGATGACCCATCCCGGCAGAAAAAGCTCCAGAAAAAGAAGTGTTTTAAACAGTTACAGGAAATAATAACTCACAGAGGATATAAATGAATAAAGGAATGGTATATAAAAGTATTTTCATAATACTTCTGATTACGTTTGCTGTCCTGCTTATTCTACCGACCGTCGGTACAAAAAAGATGGAGATCAAACTGAGCGATACTGCAACCGCACAGGACATTGAGGCTGTAAAAAACCGGTTTTCATCGAAGGGCTATGAACTGGTAATGAATGATAAAATTGTTACCGTTTCAGGAACAAACATAACAGACGCTATTATGAATGAAATGAAGATTTACAACGGTGTAGCCGATGTTAAACTTCTGAAACACTGGGTGGAAAAAGTATTTCTCGCAAAAAAAATCAACCTCGGTCTTGACCTTCAGGGGGGGATGTACCTGGTTCTCCAGGCTGATTTTGATGGTATACAGAAAAAAGTCGGCAGGGTTCTCACCGAAAAAGATAAAAACGATCTGACACAGCAGGCCCTTGAACTTCTCAGAAACAGGATAGATAAATTCGGCGTTTCGGAACCCTCAATCAGACCGAGAGGGACTGATGCGATTGAGATACAGCTTCCGGGAGTTAAAGATCCTTCCGGAGTAAAGAAAATGATAGGAACCACCGGCAGCCTCGAGTACAGGCTTGTTGATGATAAATGGTCTGCATCGGCTTCGTCGTGGTTTGCGCAGCAGTACAAAGATAAAAAACTCCCTGAAAACCAGGATGAGTATAATCTGATTCTTCAGGAGATGTCGAAGGCGATATCTCTTCCGGACACTCTTGAGGCCCTGTTCTATTATACCCGTAATAAGAATACCGGAGCGATTATTCCGGAACATCCGATCGTTCTGCAGAAAGAGATCTCTCTGAACGGAACAGATATTCAGGAGGCCACCGTCGACAGAGATGAATATGGACAGGTGGTTGTAGGGTTCAAAACTACCGCAGAGGGTGCAGCAAAGTTTGCAAAGGCAACATCGGAACCGAATCATGGCAAGAGGCTGGCTATAGTACTTGATCATAAAGTACGAAGCGCCCCGAATATCAGGGATACCATAGGTTCCGGCAGCGGCAATATAAGCGGCGGATTTACCCAGGAGGAGGCCATGACTCTGGCCAGGATAATAAAAGAGGGTGCGCTTCCGGTTGACTTAAAAATAGTAGAGGAAAGGACTGTAGGACCATCTCTCGGGCAGGATTCAATTGAGTCAGGTGTGAAGGCTTTCGCAATCGGTGTTTTGGGAATTTTTATATTCGCTATCGCTTACTACCGGATGGGAGGTGTTTATACTAACATTGGTCTGATACTTAACATGATTTTCACTCTTGCTATTCTATCCCTGCTGGGTTTTACTCTTACCGTTCCGGGCATAGCCGGTTTTTTACTGTCTGTCGCCATGGCTGTTGATGCGAATGTTCTTATTTATGAGCGTATAAAAGAAGAGCTGAAGAAGGGTAAATCGATAAGGATTGCGATTGAGAACGGTTTCGATCGGGCTTTCTGGACGATATTCGACTCTAACCTGACGACGATACTTGCCGCGTTCATATTGTTTCAATATGGTACAGGTCCGGTCAAGGGATTTGCAGTTACGCTTTTTGTAGGTATAATCGTAAGTATGTTTGTTTCGCTTTATCTTACACGATTTATATACGAACTGATCGGTCTCAATAAAAAGATGAAGAAATTGAGTATATAAGGAGATAATTTTGGAAAAGACTATTCGTTTTCTTAAGTATAAATATATAGCCCTTGGCGGTTACTGGGGTATAGTTATATTATTTCTCTGCCTTACAATATTCAGGGGGGGATTTAACTATGGAATTGACTTTGTCGGCGGTTATAAAATAATCGCTAAATTCCAGGATAGTTCTGTGAATGAACTTGCAATAAGAAAGGCGCTTGCCGATTTCAGCTCCACAGTCCAGAAAATCGGTGAATCTTCAAAAAACCAGTTTATCATCACAACCAAACTTGAAAATACAGCTGTTAACGCTGTGAAAAATTCAGCCGATCAGACATCGTTTTCAAAATACGATATGATGAAAAAGACTCTGAAAGAGAAATTTTCAGGTGTAACAATCGACAGTGAAGAGACAGTTGGACCGGCAATCGGGGAATACCTCCGGGGGTCGGCCTGGAAACTCACTCTGATGGCGATCGTTCTGATGTCTGTTTATCTGGCCTTCAGATTCGAAGTAAAATATGCCGTCGGCGGCATGGTCTCTTTGATGCATGATATGATAATGTCTATTTCTTTCTGCGGTATGATGGGTGTTGAAATCAATGTTCAGATACTTGCTGCTCTGTTGACTCTATACGGTTATTCAATAAACGATACGATAGTAATTTTTGACAGAATCAGGGAAACGGACGAGTTGCGCGGGAAAACAACCTTTGAGGATGTTATAAATAAAGCGATAACGCAGACTCTGAACAGAACAATTATTACCGGTGTAACGACACTTTTTGCTGTTCTGGTTATTTTTCTTATAGGAGGGGAAGTTCTTCATGAATTTGCCCTGGTGATTCTTTTCGGTATTTTTGCCGGAACATTCTCATCGATATACATAGCTTCGCCGTTTACTCTCTGGTGGGAAAGGTGGAGAGCTAAGTAGTAAAAAATATTTTTCACGGGTTATCTTGATTTATAACACGGGAAACAGTTTATTATATTGAAGAATTTAAAAATACTTTTTTCCGCATTGATCATAATTATAAGTACAACGGCGTATGCTGAAGAGGCGGCGCCGTTGTATGATGATTTTACTCCTGGAAAAATTTCTTCGTTCACATGTTCTCTTGCCGCGCGCGGAGAATATTACAGGGCTTATGTCGAACTGCTCCGCCTGAAATCTTTTTATCCCGGATATCTTACATCTCCGGTTTTTGATATCACTTCAAACTATCTATTCTATAAAGGGAGAAGATACCAGGATCTTCTGAATCTGGAAAACGCGAAAGATAATGATGATATTGTTATACCTCTCTCTCTGTACCGCATCGACAGCCTGATAAAACTGAACAGGGGAGGAGAGGCTGAAGCGGGGCTTTTGAAACTATATTCAAGGGGGGATGCCGGAAGTTATTCCGCATATCTGGACAAAAGGTCGGCATATTTATCAATCCTGAATTATAATGATGAAGTATTCAGCCGCAGAGATGAATTGAAGAATTACGAAGAGCTTTTTGCATATTCTGAAAATATTTACAGGAGCAGAAAAAAACCTTATCTCGGCGCACTGGCGGGTGTAATACCGGGCATGGGTTTTGTTTATGCCGGAGAAAGCGGTACAGGTATTGTGTCGATGATCGTGATCTCTATCGGTTCGGCGTTTACATATACCGCTTACAGAGACGGATGGGATTCGATGGCCGTAGTCTCCGGCGCGATAACGTTCTGTTTCTACGGCGGGAGCATCCTGGGGGGGTATATGCAGAGTTCAAGGTATAACGACAGTCTTATACAGTCCCTCAATATGAAACTTGAACGCGAGCTGGGTATGGAAAAGGACCTGGACGAGGTCTATATTAAATTCGGATTAAACTCAAATGAATGTAAATGATCAATACATGAAACGCGCATGCGAAATTGCTTTTTCCAGGATAGGCAATACATCACCAAATCCGGCGGTGGGCGCTGTAATAGTTAAGAACGGTAATATTATCGGAGAGGGTGGGACAGGCCATTACGGTTCAGATCATGCCGAGGTGACCGCGATAAAAGACGTCCGGAAAAAGGGTTATGATACTGACGGTGCAGAGATCTTTGTTTCGCTTGAACCGTGCAGCCATTTCGGGAAGACCCCACCCTGTACGGACGCTATAATTAAATCCGGTATAAAAAAAGTCCATATTCCGCTGCTTGATCCGAATCCTGTTGTTTCAGGGAACGGTGTCGGGAAGCTTCTTGATGCCGGAGTAGAGGTCGATATTATGCATGGGCATTTTAATGCCGCCTCGGAACTGATCCGGAATTTTAAAAAATATATTCTGCGGGGCAGGCCTTTTATTATAAACAAATGCGCCGTGACTCTGGACGGCAGGATCGCAACAGCTTCCGGCGATTCAAAATGGATATCAAATGATTACACGCGGCTTCTGGTGCATAAACTGAGAGCAAAGGTCGATGCTGTAATTATAGGGAGCAATACTCTGGTCAAAGACAATCCGATGCTCAATGTCAGGATGGATGACTTCGGCGGGGATGTAAAAAATATTCTGAAAGAGAGCCGTAGCCTTATGAACGGCAGGGACAATTTTTTTCTTGCAGAACTGCTGAAGACGGAAATTACTGAGTTTAGCGATCCGTTGAGAGTCCTGATCGGTATGCCGCCGGAGCTTGCCGGTTCGAACAATTTTATCCGGGACGATAATTATCTGATAATCACCAGTGAGAAGGGCTATGAATCAGCGGTGAAGACCAACAGTCAACTGGCGGGACTGGCTGATAGGCTGAATATAGAAAAAGGGAGTTATCTCACTCATGAAGAGGGGGTACACTTCGCGATGGATGTTCTTAAGCGCAGGGGGATAATGACAGCTCTTCTTGAAGGGGGTGGAGCGCTTAACGGGGCGTTTTTTAATGCCGGTGAAATAGACCAGTTTATGTACGTCATTGCTCCGAAGATCGCCGGTGGAGGGATTTCTCCCGTAATGGGGAAAGGGAGCGAATTGATGTCCGATTCGCTGATGCTCAGGGATGTGTCCTCTGTCTTTATAAGGGATAACCTGCTGTTTAACGGTTATAAAGAAGAATATAATTTTGAAATGATGTGAGGCTGCCGTGTTTACAGGACTGATAGAAGAGACCGGTACTGTTTCCGGAATTAGAAACTCCGGAGAGGGGAAGATACTGGAGATAGCTGCTGATAAGGTTTTGCAGGGTACCAAAAAGGGGGACTCGATATCGATCAATGGAGCCTGCCAGACTGTTACAGATATATCGGCAAAAGGTTTTTCTGTTTTTGTTTCCAGGGTTACGCTGGACATTACGACGCTGGGGGAATTTACTCCCGGCAGGCCTGTTAACCTTGAGCGGGCTCTGACCCTGAGCTCAAGGCTCGGGGGGCATATCGTACAGGGACATGTTGACCTTCGGGGAAAGGTGAGGAATATCAAGGCCGATATCAAAGGTGTCGAGATTGATATTGCCGTTACGGGCGATTACATGAAATATATAGTTGAAAAGGGTTCAATTACTGTGGACGGGATCTCTCTTACTGTTGTTTCCACCAGCGGTAACGATTTTAAACTTTATCTTATTCCTGAAACAATAGAGAATACCATCATTAAGACATGGAAACCCGGAACACCGGTGAATATAGAAACGGACATCCTGGCGAGATATGTTGAACAGATGCTTAAATACGGTAAAAACGGCCCTGAAGATAAGAGCGGTGAAAGCGATATAAATCTGATGAATAAACTCCTTGAGAACGGTTATGTATGAACTCAAGCCGGTCAGAGGTTGAATATTTTTTTTAGGCTGATAGAGCCCGGCTTTACAGGGAGCTGAATTTTTTTACCATCCAGATGTGATGACTGATAAATAGCATGTATGATTTCGAGGGCCCTGTATCCGTCTTCGATTCCTGAAACCTCATCCGGATTTTTTCCTTTCAGTATCAGCGCTGCCGACCTGTAAAGTTCAGTGAAGCAGTTTTTCTGTTTAATCGCGGGAAATTCTGTTTCACTTATGTCGTTAAATCCTGTATAGAGGGCAGATCTCTTCTTCATAAAAAGCCTGTTGTATCCGTTTCCTATCAGAATTTTACCTTCGGTCCCCCAGATCTCCAGTTCAAACTGGAAATATTTTCTTCCGCCGCCGGCTTCAAGAAAAATATTTATTCCGCTTTTGCTCTTCAGCCATGCTGATGCGGTGTCCTCAAAACCTGAACTCCTTGTGAACCTCGTGAACTCCCCCCGTACTTCAGTGATTTCGCCGAAGAAAAACCTTATCATATCAACGAGGTGAGTACCGTCATGCAGCAGAGGTCCTCCCCCCTCTTCAATATGCGATCCGCCCCTGTAGGAACCGGTAAGCATTCGTGCGTTTACGGTCCTTATTTCACCGATTGATCCGGCTGCAATCATATCTCTGACTTTGTTATACCTTCCGTCGAACCTCCGTTCATGGTTGACGATTATACGGCACCGGGTTTTTTCCGCTTCGGTAATGATCTTTTTTATATCGGTGAGAGATGAAGCCGCCGGCTTTTCGAGTATCACGATTTCTGCGCCGTTTTTCACCGCTTCAAGGGCAATGGCGGCGTGCGTGTCTGTCCAGGTCGCTATTATCACCATACGTGGTTTTTTATCTATAAGCAGGGTTTTGTAGCTGGTGAATAAAGAATCGCTGCCAATACCGGCCCTTTCTCCAAACTGTTTAAGTCTGTCGGAATTGGTATCACAGGCGGATGTGATTTTTAAGCGGGCAGCGTTCGCTCCGCCGAAGTGAGTGCAGGGTTTGTTTCTTAATTCATCATCTTCGAGCAGAAAGCCGATTCTGCCGCAGCCTATCAGCGCAATTTCCGGTCTTTTCATCTCAGAGTCTTGGGAGGAAAGTTTTTATTTCAAAATCGGTTATGTATTTATTGAACTGTTCCTGCTCGTAAATTTTGTTGTCGATTATGTTCTGATGTATGTACTCACCAAGGGTCTCTTTCATAAAGGAGCTTTTGGAAAAGTTGGTAAGGGCCTCATGCAGCTGCAGAGGTATCGGCGCGTATTTTTCATTTTTTCTGTCGGAATTCGAGGACTCCACCGGATCGGGGAGCTCGTACTTCTCTTCTATTCCCTTCAGGCCGGCTGCAAGCATTACAGAGAATGCGAGGTACGGATTACATGCCGGATCGGGATTTCTCAGTTCGACTCTCATCGATTCCGGTTTATCCTTTCTGCATTGTGGTATCCTAATCATTGCCGACTGGCTTTTTCTGCTCCATGTGGCCTGAGTGGGGGATTCGAATCCCGGAATGAACCTTTTATATGAGTTTATCCACTGGTTTGTGATTATGAAATATTCACTGCTGTGCTTCAGCAGTCCGGCTATAAAATGTCTGCCTTCGTCTGAAAGCTGATATTCATTTTTCTCGTTAAAGAAAATGTTTACATCGTTTCTGAACAGAGACTGGTGAATGTGGAGCCCGGATCCGTTCTGGTTCTGTAGAGGTTTCGGCATAAATGACGCGTAGATATTGTTCTTCTGTGCAATCTCTTTCGCTATTACCTTGAAAGTCATAATATTGTCGGCGGTGGTGAGAGCGTCTTCATGTCTCAAATCGATCTCATGCTGGCTGTGCGAACCTTCATGGTGGGATGATATTACATCTATTCCCATCTTTTCCAGCGTAAGGACTGTCTGTCTTCTGTAGTCAGCAGCAACGTCAAGAGGAGTGAGATCAAAATATCCCCCCTGGTCGAGGACTTCAGGCTTGTCGAAGCTTTTAAAGAAGAAAAACTCGATCTCCGGGCCTGTGTAAAAGGTAAGCCCCTGTGACGCGGCTTTCATCAGATTTTTCTTCAATATATATCTTGAATCCCCTTCATACGGGGTTTTATCTATCCGGTGTATGTCGCAGAATATTCGGGCAACAGAGTCCTCCTGCGGCCTCCAGGGCAGGAGCTGGAATGTCGATACATCCGGTATCGCGATCATCTCCTCTTCGTCTGATCGTATAAAGCCCTGCAGGGTTGAGCCGTCGACGCGGACCCCTTCAATAAGCGCGTCTTCAAATTCATCGATTGTTATCGCGAAACTTTTAAGAAAACCGAGCGTGTCGGTAAACCACAGCCGGATAAACTTTATTTTATTGTCGTTTGCAAACTTGAGAATATATTCTTTGTCTGTATTCATTTTGTTCCTTTCTGAAAAATTAAATCTGTAGTATTACCAGCTAAGCATCATTAACAGTATAAACAGAAAAAGTATAATTACAAAAAGAATTGCCATAATTATAACACTTTTTCCCGATCCGGCGGTTTCTGTTCCTGATCCGGGAAGATCCCGTCTGAGGGCAGACCTGCCGTCGCTTCCGCCTGATTCCGAATTCGCATCGTACATCTTGAGTTTTATCAGTTTTTCATCTTCCTTGCAGAGGCCATAAACTCCCGGCATTATCTCCCCGAGTATCTCAATAGGGTTGTTTTTTCCGGCTGATGATTTGATATCTATAACCGTTGCAGGAAGAGCCTTTATGTTTTTATTCTCGTCTCTCAGGTTGTAGAGATCAATATAATAGTTCTCCTGGTTCGACGTCGGCATAATCTTGATCATTATTTTGTCGCCGATACGAAGTTCGTAGATAGGCTTCCCGTTCAGTGGGGCCAGTACCGGTTTTACATGAAGTATGGTGCCGTGGCTGTCCTTTTTCTCCTGCCCGCTGTCGTTTTTGCCCTGCGGTTTGGACCTGTCATCTTTGATATTCTGAAATTCCTGCTGGGAGATCTCCTGTATCAGCGTCTCCATAACGAGGTTTTTATCATGGATGATGCGGTTTATCATGTCAAAAAGGATAAGATCCATCTGGTCGTAGTCGTAATTGTATATGTTTTCATACAAATTTCTCATATTTCTTACATCTTCGGAAAGTTTGGTAAATGCATCCATCAGCGATGCGGTCATGCTGTTATTGAAGTTCCCTTTCCATTTGCGGTCTACAATATACTCTTCATACTTGTACCAGGGAGTATTGGGGTCTATCTCGTACATATCGGAATATGATGTAACTATTACATGGTGTGAATCAATCTTCTTCATCGAACTGACAATAATCAGAAACAGGCCGTAAAGGTTCATTGATGTGGATTTAAAGCGTCCCTTTACAATGAGTATATTGCCTTCTGATTGTGCGGATAATTCTGAACCCATATCTGTATACCATGGAAAATGAATTTAATAATTACATAAGTAATTATTATGTCAGGGAAACATAATGTCAATATAAAAAAAGGGACAGAATCAATTATTGAGTACCGTTTAAGGTTCTGACCATAGTAATTTATGCCATATTTGCGGAGATTCCGTTGTTCTGCAGGATAAAAATCCGTTTCCTGCATGGCCTGTTAACTTGTTTCCCGCGGGAAAAAGGAGCTTTAGCATCATTGATTAATTAAATGATAATTTGTTATTTACAATAAAAAGATTTTATTTTAATACATTATAGACGATATATAACATAATCGCAGACAGGTTTAAATTTATTACAGATTTCATATCAAGGGGATAAGAAGTAATGAGAATCAGAGCATATCTTTCATCATTAGCCGTTATACTTGTATGCGGCGTGACAGCTTCCTATGCAGGTGTAGACCAGACTTATGTTGAAAGAATACTAAAAGAAAACAGGGAATTTGTAGATTTTATCGATATTTCCGTGACCAATTTTTCTCCTGATAAAAAAAATGACCTGTTTAATATTTATCAGAAACATTTCAACGGAGAAGTGGCCTACCTCCAGGGCGATTACAAACGGGCTTTTGACAATGTCTATGATTCGCAGAAGGATATGGTCACCCTGTATGAGCATATCCTTACCGAGTACTACCTTGAGGATTCGAAAAACATACTGGACGGCTTTGCGGCCAGTATTATAAAATCAAAAAATATTGCCGCCAAACAGTATCTTACACTGGGATACAGGGACAGAACGCTTGCAAGGGCATTCTACGTATCGGGCGAGGCGTCCTATCCGAAACTCTGCTCCTACAAACTGTACAAATATCTTGAAGCGATAAATATGGCAAGGAGAGCAAAAAGGTATGCCTTTATCGCGCTCTACACCGGACAGACCCCGCAGGACAAGCTGAAAGTATATAACCAGATGTTCAAGACAGAGAATGAGAAAGGTGGCATTTTCTTCAAAAGGTTTGTCGATAAAAATGAGAAAGATTATATCGCCGAGATGAATAAAACCTATGAGGAGTCTGAAAAAGAGATGGCCCAGAAATCAGGCTCTGCAGCGGGGGACGGGAAGACTGCTGAAGCCGCCGCGTATGAAAAAAAGATGGAGCGAAGCGTGAGGTTCAGAAGGGAGCAGAGGGTCGCTCAATACCTGCTGAACGGAGAGTTCGATAAAGCAGAGACAGTTATAAGGCCGTATGTTGAAGACTATAATTTCAAACTGATAATGGCTACATTTAACGCGCTTGAATCGGGACAGGTGCATACCGGGGAAGCCGATGCGAATGCCGAGAAAAAAGATTATAAAAAATTCATCCAGCATCACAATGATAACTACAAAATACTGAATGGAAAATCGATCCTTGAAGATGTATCCGGAAAAGTAAAGGTTATCGATTCGGTTAAGAAAGAGGACCAGGAAAAAATTGAGGGTAACACCGGCAAAATAACCGATTCTGATGCGAATAAAAAACTTGAAGATGCGGTGAAAGAGAATAAGGATGCAGCGAAAGATAACAAAGACGCCGTAAAAGAGAACAAAGATCAGCCGAAATAATTTTTATTTATTACAGACCGGGTTGAATTCTGAAAGCCCGGTCTGACATGAGAAGGGGTATTAATGAAGGGTGTCACATATAAAATTTTCAAATACTTTACATATTTCTTTATAGTTATGATCGTCCTGGATATTATCTACTGGTTTTTCTACTAGCTGTTCCCTGTTTTTCCGTAAGCTGCTAATTCTTCTTTTTTACATTATATTCCCACAGTTCGACGAGTTTATCAAATTCCCTGTCCACCGGTTTATTTTTGTATGCTTCGTTTCTTCTTTTTATCAGGTAGAAAACAGTAGTGTCTTCAAGCAGGAATTTTTCCCCCAGTGAGTTTAGTTTGTTAATTGTATAATTAAGGTTGTAGGTATTGAAATTCCCAAGAACTTCGGTTGATGCTACAGATGGTTCATATTTAAGAAGGAGTTCCGTAAAGTACAGTGCGCTTCTCCATGATTCGATTATCCCTGCAAGTCCCGATTTAAAGTGCATGCTCAGTTTTTCATACAGCTCCATATTCTTGTAGTAGGAGTCGTATATAATTTTTATATATTGAGGGAAGTTGTTCTGTACCTCCATAAGATCGATAGGTTCGTCAAGGGATTTGAATAAATCGAAAATTTCCCGGCTCTTTTCATTGTTCGGTTCTACGTCGATCAGTTCAATTTTCAAATCTTTGATTATGGTCCTGACTATACCGGCCTTTTTCAGGTAAATTTCAATCTCAACCGGTTCTACATAGAATTTTTTTTGTGTATCATTCATTTTTTATTCTTTTTTTGTATATATCCATAAGCTGGATCTGCTGTTTGATATATGAATATTTTTCAGCTTCCGCGATAAGTGTTTTCAGCGCCGCTTTATCAGATTTATCGGTCTTTTCTATTTTATCAACAATGTTATAGAAATCCGCATTCATTTTTTCAAGCTTGGCATGACATAGATCCCACAGCGTATCGCCTTTCTGTACAACAACTTTTTCTCCGTCATGCATAATAAAAACGTTTCCGGGGAAAATCCAGTGCGGATTCTTCTCTTTTAATCCGGTATAAGAGATCTTGCTGTAGCCGTTTTTTACCGCGACATCATTTGAATAGTTATAAATATCGAAATCGCTGATTTTAACCTTGTATTTTACAAGGAGTTCCTTCTCCTGTTCGTTGACCCTTTTTACAGTGATAATGGCGTCTTTTGGAGTCTGAACCGGCTGAAGATCAGGAGTGACGGTTGTATCCGCGGTTCTGTTCCCTTTATGTCTTAAAAAAAACGCGGCGGATATAATCAGCAGAAGGCCTATCAGAAGAGCGGGTATTACAATTTTTTTTACTGCCTGTTTTTCAGACATTTCAGTTGCGGCAGTTTCATTTGCCGATCCGTTTGATAAACTCCCTTTCTGCAGCAGATCACCCTTCTTGCCGGGTTTGCCGCGCCGTCCGGATTTCCCATCCCCGCTGCCTGTGCCTGAGAGCCGAGAATTGATATCATCCTGTTCAGCGGATTCCTTTTTCGAAAAAAGTCCGCCGAATAATCCTCGCTTGAAAATATTCTCCGCAGTGCCGCTGCTGTAAAGATCGTTTTGTTTTAAAACGGAGTTCCTGTCTTTTTTATCATCCCGTTTTTTCGATACAGTGTTGCTGTTAGAGTAGAATTCGCTGTTATAGACATCCTTTCTTGTGGATATTTCATTCTTCAGAAGCGACATCTCTTTTTCCCTGTGACTGTATGACGGTGTTTCGGTTATCTCTTTGTAGAACATCTCCAGCAGAATCCTTAACCTCTCCCTGTCCTCAAGTATTCTTTTCCCCAGAGATCTCTGCTCATGGTTAAGTTCAATACCCTCCGCATAGATCTCGCTGTAGTCGTCGATGAATTTTTCTTCAGCTGATGAGTTCACCGGTTTCAATATTGTGCAGCATGTATTGTTAAACAGGGCAAGGACGATTTTGTTCGACGACCTGATCTCGGGCGCCGGGTTAAATATTATTCTCGGGGATATGTTCTGATGTATCTCTTTCAGTGATGAATATTTTTTTCTGTCTGAGGTATTCCCCATGTAAGCCTTCAGCAGATGGGGGAGGTTCAGCATCTCCGGCGACTGGATATTCCCCTCAAGAAGAGAATTGATCAGGCTTTCCAGTCTCTCTTTATCGAAGTTTTCAATAGCAGCCTTTATTTCATCAAGCCCGTCAAATTCCGATAACAGGTTTTCGAACGATCTGAATTTTTTAAGATCATACTGCATACCCGGTTTAAGAATAATTTTGTCTGACTCGCTCAATTTTTTTATATTCCGGTTTCCGTCGTCTACTATGATCACAGGTGTCACGGTGGATTTAAAAAGCAGTACGGATTCCTCATAGGCTGTATAAGTGATTAAAACCGCATCTGATTTCTCTTTCAGAATTTTTGCAGTGTCGACCGGTGACTTAATAAAAGGAATCTGTATCTCCTCCTCTTTTCCCTCGGCCTGTCTGAATGAAGTCCTGATATTGGGCGAGTTCGGGTACGAATTGATTTTCAGTCCGTCGCCGGTATTTATATGGAGGCTGGAAAACTTTTCATCGGAAACTATTGCGTTTTTAAAAAGCTTTTTGATCAGTTCTGTCTGCTCGGTGTTGTCGGAATAGAGTTTGATCTTCCCTTCGCGCTGATTTTTAAATTTCATGAATCCGGAGATGTTGATCAGGTTCTGTGACGGAAGAAGAAGGCCCCTGATATGGTTTGGATTGATCTGAAGTAGAGAGAAATCGTTGAGGCATCTGTCAGGAAACTGGTATGATGTAAAGTATCCTTTATGGTAAAAAACGGGGTTGTTGTCGATAACAAGGAGTCCCGATCCCTTATACCGTTCACTGTTTTTCGAATTTGCCGATATTTTATCGAGCATCTCGGCATTGTTCAGATGCTCCCTGTTAAGCGAATTCAGGTCAAAAAAAGTCTTTGTCCCGTGATTGATCTTGATGTTGCCGTCGCTGTAGAATATACCGATGAACTGGTTCCTGTCGGAGATATTTTTCTGGCTTGATAACTCCGGGATATCCTTTTCGATATTTACAATCGAAACGTTCGTCAGGTCAAGACCGAATATCCTCTGGTATTCGAGAAACCTCTTTAAAATTGATTCCCCCCCTATGTATCTGTTTGCCTCAAGGTTGCGAACGTCTATGTTGAACTGCTCATACGACGGATTACCGAGTATTCTGTCGGATACGATAATGTTTTCCACAAGAGGAATTATCTCTACAGGAAGGTCATACCAGGTGCCGATGCGGATGAACGGCCTGTCATCGTTGAGGGATACTCCCGTAAAGATGATGTAGCATTCCGTATCAACAATGAATACTCTGTCTGAATTTGTCTGGATGATGTCGCTAAGCTGCATATTATCCTCACTTTAATTTGAGTAAGCCGGTTTTATTGAAGCAATAAATTCGTTGAACGATTTTGCCCTGAAAATGCGTTCCCTGTTTTCCTTATCCTGAAAAACTGATGATATATCCGCCAGTATCTGGATCTGCGACTGATGGTCCTGGAGCGGTGTCAGGATCATGAAGATCATCCTGGTCATTTTGCCGTCTATCGAGTTAAAATCCACTCCCTCCTCGGATCTCGCGACAACGATGACCGGTTTTGTCAGGCCGGCCAGCTTCGCATTCGGTATAGCAATTCCGTGACCTATCCCTGTGCTCATCAGTTTCTCTCTTTCAATGACCATTTCCGCCGCGTTCCGGAAATCGATTGCGGTCTTGTTCTTAAGGGTCTTTGACATTGAAATTATAGCCTGGACCGGATCTGCCGCTTTCAGGTTGCTTATAAAGAACCTGCTGTCAAAAAGTTCAAGAAGGTTGAGTTTCTCAACAGGTCTGAGAAAATATCTGATAAGCGGCCCGCTCGTAATTGAAGTGATTAAAGCAGAAAGAATCACCGCCTCATAGATCTCGCTGTTTATCAGTCCGTAACGGAGCGCGACCACTCCCAGTATGATACCCATGGCCCCGCTTGAACTCATCGCCGCGCCTATTGCCATCGATTCCCTGAACCTGAATCCGGCTATTCTCCCCGATATCGCGGTGCTGCTGAATTTGCCTGCAAATATGACGAACAGGAAGACAAAAACGAGCAGCGGGTTGAAGTTGGAGATGAAATCGGTACGGAGCCCGATCGATACAAAGAACAGCGGAGCGAAAATGTTGTCGATGAACCGGGTTATAAAGTTTTTAGTCTGTTCACGGAGATGCGGCGAGTCCCCGATTGCTATACCGGCAAGAAAAGCCCCCAGTATCGCGTGGGTCCCGGCGGATTCAGCCGCTGCTGATAAAATCAGCCCGGTTACTATTGTAAACGTGATAACGCCGCCGGGCCACTCTGTCTTGGCGAATATCCATGGCAGGGTTAGATTGATCAGATACCGCATTACGGTAAGGGTAAAGGCAGCGATTGCGATCGTCAGTGCTGCAGTTTTTACCAGCCCGTAAAAATTTACTGAACCGGTTTTAAGAAGCTGTATGTTTATCGAGAATATCAGCCATCCGATAATGTCTTTAACTACAGCTGAAGCCATTATCAGCATGCCGAATTCGGAGTGAAAAAGTTTCAGGTTAAGGAGTATTTTAGCTATCAGCGGCAGCGCTGTAATCGAAAGAGATATACCTATGAAAATCGCCAGAGGGAAGCTTGCTTTTTCGACGCTGAAAATCCGGGGGAACAATACGACAATACCCGCACCGATTATAAATGGAAATATTATACTCAATGAGCTGACGATTGCGACAGATTTTCCCTGTTTGATTACTGATGACAGTTCCACTTCAAGACCGGCAGACAGAAGAAGAAATACCACGCCGAGCAGAATAAATCCTTCAAGCGCGATAAAATTTTTCGAGTTTCCAGACGGAAAGAAGGTGTTATAAACTGCAGGCGACACTTTTCCGAGTATAGTCGGTCCAAGCATGATCCCGGCCAGTATCTCACCTATAACAGACGGAAGTTTCATCCGGATAAAAAATTCACCGAATAGCCTGGCGCTCCCCAGCATTACGGCAAGGGACAGAAATAATATAACTATATCGCTTTTATCAAATACGCTCATATCCGCTGTTTTTTCTTGAATTTTTAAGGAAAATTAAATACCTGTTTAATTAATCTGGCCAGTATAAATGAATAATATAATGTTGCAATAAAAATTTAAATAGCGCCGGGAGTTCTTTGATTTAATCCGGTCGGGCTTTTAACCTTACAGTATTATTTAAATCGGCTGAAGTTTTCAACTTGAAGTTCAAAATATACAGGCCGATAATGAAATAAGAGAAAAGATGTCTAAATGAATAAATTATCAGGATACATATTAAACCTCTATTTCCGGTTTCCCGGTATACGCCTGTTTTTCATGATGATGATAGTTTTCATAATATTCAGTTTCGCGACGGTTATGGTTATGATATCTGATCAGGTCAAAACAGATCCGATAGGCTGGGACAGGATGAAAACTCTCTCTCCTGCCGGAGTGACTGCCGGAAGCGTTCATGCCGACAGGAAGGGGAATCTTGCAGCTGCGATATTTGAAGGGAAATCAAAAGGCAACACCGGTATATATGTAACACTTTCGTTTGACGGAGGGGTTCAGTTTATAGCTCCGCATAAGATATCTGAGTTCAAATCGGAGATAAGCAATAATCCGAGAATTGCGATATCGACCAGGGGTGAAATATTCGCGACCTGGTATGTTCTGTCTGGGGATGAAAAGGGGAGCAGCATATTTTTTTCAAGATCAGGGGACATGGGGGCGTCCTGGAGCGAGCCGGAGGTAATCACTTTCGGAATGCAGATGGAGATACTTCCTCATGCGGTGTTTGACGACAAGGAGAGGCTGCATCTTTTCTTCACCTCTTACAGCGGGAACAGTTTTAATCTTTTTCATGCAGCCATGAATGAGCAGAGGGTGTTCGGCAAGCCGGAGCCTGTAATCAAGGTTAGCGGTAATATGAGGGGAGCGTTTTTTCCTGCGATAAAAATTGTTAAAAATAACATACTTGTCGTTTGTCAGGGTAAGGGTGACAGCTATACCGACCACCTGTATTTTGCCTTCTCTGATGATTACGGTTTAAACTGGGGCAAAGTCCGTCAATTGACGACGGGAAAGTTTAACAACCAGGCCCCGTCGATTGAAGTCTACAATGACACGATATTTCTCGTATATATGAACAACAGTGAGAGAAACTGGAGCATCAATATGCTGAGGGGATACAAGCTCGGTGAAAGCTGGGACGACAATCCTCTGAAAATTTCGACTACAAATGCGAACTGTTACTCTCCCGATATCGTAAGTTCGCCGGAAAATGAGCTCCTGATAACGTGGCACGACCTTCGTGAAAAGGGGAGCAGGATATTTTACAGGAAATATTCGGCAAAAAGCGGGGAACTCCTTCCGGAAGGGAAATTGTCTTCAAGACAGGCAGCGGGGAGAAATCCGGTCAGCATAAATACTTCAAAAAAGCTTGTGGTCCTGTGGGAGGAGGCCGGCAGGATCGTCGCGAATTACAGCGATAATTACGTTGCCCCACCGAATGTTTATTCATCAACAAATATCGAGGACAAATGGAGCAAGGACAATACTGCATTAATCAGGTGGACAAAACCTCAGGATGAATCGGGGATCGCCGGGTTTGCTACAATGACCGATAAAAACCCTAATACAAATCCTACAATTCAGAACCAGAGGAGTGACGCGTCAAATATACTGATTACCGGGCTTGATGACGGCGTAACGTATTTTCACATCAGGGCGATAGACGGAGTGGGAAATATGAGCCGTACGGTCCACTACAAGCTCCAGGTCAGCGCCAACCCCCTTGCCCAGCCGATAATAGTTTCCACGACTCATCCGGAGAACGGGGTGTCTCAGGCTACCGATGCCTTTTTCAGGTGGGCCGTCAATGATTCGAGGCGATTGAAAGGATTTGTCTATAGTATCTCGAAAGATACCGCGACAAAACCGGAAAAGTTCCTAAAAGAATTCGATATAAAATTCAGTGATCTTGAAACAGGTGTGTACTATTTCAACCTTGCGGCGGTGAGCACTACAAACCAGGTGAGCAGGGTTTCGACCTATACATTTATTGTGGGTGAAGGAGCGATAGATACAAACTATCTGAAGAACCTGGCCAACCGTGATTATGAGAAAGAGATGAAGAAGGCTTTGACGTATGTTCCCGCAATTGATATTAAGCTTCCATTCGGTGATGCCGGAAAATATAACAGCGGCAGTTTTACAGCATTTCTGAAGCCGTTGAATATTATACCTGAAAATGTCAGCGGGTATTCTGTTGTGATCGGGAATGAAAAGAGGGTCCCGGCCGATAAAATAAACCTTCTTTCCGGGACCCTGAATGTCGCAGGACTGGAAAAAGGTAATTATACGATAGGTGTCAAGTGCAGGTATTTTAAAATTGTCAACGGAAGTAAAAAATATTTCTGGACCGGTCCGGTTTACAGGAGTTTTTCAATAGTACCGGACGTCGTGGTTTCTCCCGTGGAAAAGATTTACGGTTACCTTGTGAAAAAATTCAATACGGCGCCTCTGGCTATTTCGATGATAATACTTCTATTTTCAACAACGGTTGTTTACAGGGGATATGGAGACAGAATAAGCTTTTATATCAAACTGTTTAACTACAAACTGAAGTATTATTTCAGCTAGATTTGTATTGTAAAATATTGCAGTAGAATCCGCCATTATTTATACATCCTTTCAGAAGCTGTCATTTATGTGGTTCACAAAAAGATTCTGTTTGAAATTCTTTCCTGATAGTAAGCTGAACATGCTATACAATTGGCTGTATAGCATGTTTGCAGACAGAATTCAGTTTATAAGTTTATAATAAATAAGAATGGCAGAATTAATTATAATAACCGCAACTGCCCGATGATCCATTTGGAGATCCTCCGCTTCCTCCAAGATAAGAACTTAAAGTATTTGTTTGCAGATCCGGTAAAGTCGTGTTGTATCTATATATAGCGTAAGATGGGCCGCCGGCACCGCCCCCTCCATTACCGCCATTACCCCCTGATCCTCCGCTGCCGCCGTTGCCTCCTCTGCCGACTTCATTAGTTCCAGTGGTACCTCCCGCTCCCCCGGTTCCGCCATTACCTCCATATCCGCCTGAACCCCCTGAAGCTCCAGAGCCCCCGGTGCCGCTTGTAATTTTATTGTTAATTATCTGCACCCCGGTTGAATTTATCAGCAGAATTCCGAAAGATGCCCCGCCGCCTGATCCTCCACGGCCGCCGGTTCCTCCATAACCGCCCGCGCCGCCGCCACCGCCGCCGTTGCCGGTACCTTTCAGGCAGATAGTGCAGGACTGTCCGCCTCCGCCGCCACCTCCGCCGCCGCCACCGCCGGCAGAACCATCACCTCCGTTTGCTCCGGAGTTTGATACCCACTCGTTGTTCAGTATCACACCGGATGATCCACCCGTTCCGGCTGTCCCGGCAGATCCTGATTGGCCATAAACTCCATTTGAACCGGACAGGCCAGGATCGCCGTAATTTCCGCCGTAACCGCCTGCTCCGCCATTTGCGCCGGGTGCCCTGCTGCCGGATGTTCCGGATGATGCGCCCTGGCCTCCATTCCCGCCTGTCCCGCCGTTACATCCAACTGAAGAAGCTCCTCCGGTTCCGCCGTAAACAGTGGAAGATGTACTGTCAACAGAACCCTGTGAACCGTTCAGGCCGTTTGCTCCCGACTGCCCGTATGTTCCAGATAGTCCACTTTGGCCGCTAAGTCCATTGGCTGAGGTGATCTCATTGTTTTTAATAATTATCGGGCTATTAATCAGCCGGATCGCGTATGAACTTCCCCCCGCAGTTGTGGCGGATGAACTTCTTATTATGAATCCTTCAAGGGTGACGGAGGAAACATCCTGGGCGTTGACTGCTATATGGCCGCCGTTTATATAACATGAAAAAGTTTTTATATCTCTGACCCATGTTGATTGATCGAATCCCCCGAAGAGGCTTACACCGTTTTTAAGAGAAATGCTTTCGGAATAGCTGCCGCTGCTTACGTACACATCACAGTTTGATGTGTATGCGCTGTCTATTGCAGCCTGGATTGTTTTTTTTGGGGTGCTCCGGTCAGTACCTGTATTGCCGTCATCGCCGTTTTTGCCGACAAATACCGCCGAATTTTTTCTGGCCATCACAAATATATATATGCGGTCAGCAAAGCTGTCTCCGAAACCGTCATTGACACGAAGGTCATAAACAATAGTGCATACCGTCGAAGGGGCTGTGAAAGTGGGATTGATTCCGGATAGCGTACCGATAGAGGGACCGCTTATCTGAGTCCATGTGTATTCAAGAGAGCTGTTTTCAGGATCTGTACTTCCACTGCCGTCAAGGGCAACAGTTTCATTTAAATTAACATTCTGGTCCGCTCCGGCAACTGCCACGGGATTCTGATTTACTGCGACGTCTATAGTTACGATATCTGAAGCCGTTTTTGATCCGTCAGAAACTGTAAGTCTGATTTCGTATGTTCCTGCAACATCCGGGACGAAGAAGGTTTCCATTGAGCTTTCTTCATCAATTTTAGCTGTGCTCCCGTCGGGTTTAACTAAAAATTTCCATGAAAAAAACAGATTGTCGCCATCGGGATCTGAACATTTGGAGGCGTTAAGATAGACATTTCCGCTGTTTAAAAAGATATCCTGGTCAGTTCCTGCATCAGCTATTGGCGGCTGATTGCTGATGTCGTTATTACTGGTGTTATTTGAAGAGCTTTGTTTGCTGCATGTCATAAGTACTGCAGTGGCGAGAAACAGAGTCATGATTTTAAGATTTTTAGTATTTTTCATCGTTACACCTCTGAAAAATTTTACGTTTTGTATAAATGAATGGAAAAGCGGTAATAAAATATTGGAACGAGAGCAACTGTATGACAGAATTATTTAATGAAACTGTTGTGAAAATCAACTATTATTTTATACTGAATGATTATTATCGGGATTCAAAAATCTGCATCATTCAGGATTCTGTTTATTGAAAATCGTTTTGTGTGGAACTGTTTTAATATGAAAATGAACTACAATACGACATATTATTGATAACAGGTTTCAGCAGCCTGCATTACATTTTTTTCATATTTCTTCCTTAATTTCATTGATTAATACAAAAAGCAGTAAAATATCGTCCTTGACAAACCATTAATTAAAAGCTCAACTGGACTAATTATTCTTTACTTTTTTATGGACAATGCTATATTTGTAATATATTAATTTTCATCAATTGAGGGAGCATACTATGAATAAGATATGGATATCTTTTTTTATGTTATTGATGTCTCTCTCCCTTTTTTCCTGCGGTCTTGAAACAGGCGGTAAAATCACCCTATCCGGAAAACTCAACATCAGCACTGAAAACCGCGCTCTATCAGGTGATTCCTCAACTTTCGTTGTCGTATCAAAGACCATAGATTTTGATGATATACAGAATGATCCGCTGAACAATATTCTTGAACTTGCGCCTGTCGAATCATATCCATATGAATTTAAAATTGACCTTTCAAAAACAGATGTATCTGAAGGGGACAAGATTTATATCTTCGCTTTCACCACAGACAAATACGTAAGCGGCGTGCCGTCAATCTCCACAGGCGACATGGTCGGCTTATACATAGATAAAGATAACTTTGAGCCGGGCTATACGATACTTAAAGGGAACAACAGCAACATTGAAATAGATGTAAACAGGGAGGTCTTCGATTTTGAAACATCGGTCTCGGGCAGAGTCAATTCGGAGAGCGAAGGGAAAATTACACTGGTGGCCTATGCCGGCAGGATAAACTCTTTTGACTTCAGCGACATCGATATCAATGCGGTCATCGGATACAGGAAGATCGACAGGACATCAGGCTCTACAGAGTATACGCTGGACATTATCCCCTACGGCTACAATATACCTGTTGATAACGTCTACATCTTTGCATTCCAGGACAGGAACAATAACGGAAAACCGGACACGGGGGACACATGGGGGATTATCTCCGATGCGGACGGTTACCCTGAAGGGATCACTATCACGGACATACCGTCGACAGATATAAATATTACCCTTGACCGGGAACTTTCCGCCTCTACCGGCTACAGGAACTCGATAAGCGGAAGTTTTGAGGCTCCGTCTGGTTACGGGCCCGGATCGCCATCTGTGTTCATGCTCGTATGCAAGGCCGATGACACCGATGATCTTTTCAATAATACGGTTGATACCGTCAAGTACTTCAAAAAACTTCAGTCCGGCGCCACGACATTCGATCTAGATCTTTCCGGTTCGGGACTTAAAGCCGGCGATAATGTAATGATAATCGCGATGTGGGACAGCGATGACTACAGCTCCGATTTTCCGCGCCTTAAAGAGGGGAACCTGCTGGGGTATTACATGGACGAAAAGAATTATACCTACCAGTATACATTAAATAAAGGGAAAAATCCCCCGGTCACGATAAAGCTCAACAGGAAGTATAAAAAAAATAATTCTGTTGTAAATGGTAACCTCCTCGGCACAGAAAGCGGAGAAGCCATCATCGTTGCCTATGCTGGCGAATTCAACTCAATGAACTCGCTGATAGACACTGACAAAATTATCGGATACAAAAAAATGACCAAGGGTACGGATCCGGTTTCTTATTCGATGGAGATTCTTCCGTTTAGGACTTTCCCCGCAGAGAACGTTTATATCTTCGCAATACTTGATAAAAATCAGAACGGTATACCGGACACCGGCGACAGGCTTGGATACTATTCGGCGGATACGGAAAACGGAGTCCCGACAGCTGTTACTCTGATCAACGATGCCAACGGTTATTATAATATCAAGTTCAGGATGGATTATGTTAAAGCGAGCGCCGGCAATCCGTTAAGTCTCAGCGGAACGTTCCAGTCCCCGTCCGGCTATACTGCAGACGCGTCTTCAAAGCCGGTGTTCATAATGGTGGCCAAAACCGATAACGCGGATGATATCTTCAGCAATCCGATGTCTTCGATGAAATATTTCATAAAACTTCCGCAGGGCACTGCATCGTTTAATATAGATCTCTCCGGTACGGGTCTTGCTGCCGGCGATTCCGTGATGATAATCGCGCTGTGGGACAGGGACTATGTAAAGGGATTCCCGACACCTTCCGACGGCGACATGATCGGTTACTATGTCAATCAGGAAACATATACTACGCAATATGTCCTTCAGGCCGGGGATAATAACAATGTCTCTCTGCTGCTGAATAAAACCTATAAAAAGAACAGTGCTTCTGTATCCGGAAATCTGCTTGGAACCGAAAGCGGAGATGTGATAATAGCCGCGTATACCGGAGAGTTCAATTCACTCGATGCAAAGATCGATTCAGATAAAATCATCGGATATAAAAAGGTCAAAAAAGGGGCGGAGCAGACCTCTTACTCGATGGATATCCTCCCCCTTGCTGAATTTCCGGTACAGAATGTTTATATCTTTGCCGTGCTTGATAAAAACGGAAACGGAACACCTGACGCCGGCGACAGACTGGGATTCTATTCAAACAGCGATTCAGGCATACCTGTTACGGTGACTTTATTCAATACTTCAATGACGGGCCTGAATATTGCATTTACGATGGATTATTCCGGATCATCCGCCGGTGTCTCTATGACTTTAGCCGGGAGCGTCTCCGTTCCGTCAGGCTATACGACAGATGTATCCTCAAAACCGGTCTTTATCATTGTAGCCAGAGCCGATAATCCGGACGATATTCTGAACGATACGATGTCTTCCGTGAAATATTTTGCTAAACTGCCTCAGGGATCGAAGACGTTTGATCTCGATCTTTCTTCCGTCGGAATTGCTCCCGGCGACAGGGTGATGATAATCGCTCTGTGGGACAGGGACTACGTCTCCGGGTTCCCCTCCATCTCTGAAGGCGATATGCTGGGCTATTATATGGACGGCGTAAACTATACCTATGAGTATAAAATAGCAGCCGGAGTCAATACGCCTGTTGCTCTGAATATAAACAGGACATACAAAACAAATGATGCAACCGTTACCGGTACCCTGCTCGGGTCTGAAAGCGGAGATGTCATGATAATTGCCTACACCGGCGAATTCAATTCTCTCGATGCAAAACTCGACACAGACAAAATCATAGGCTACAAAAAGGTGACTAAGGGTATGACACCCCTTGATTACTCGATGGAGATCCTCCCGACGGTTACTCTTCCGGTGCAGAAGGTCTACATTATTGCTGTTCTCGACAGGGATGGGGACGGCATAGCTGACAGCGGCGACCGCCTCGGCTTCTACACCGGCGGAAGCACATCGGGCGTTCCGTCGCTTGTGACTCTGAATGATGCTGTAAACAGCGGTTTTAATATCGAGTTCGCAATGGACTATGCCCAGGGCACGATCGGTTCTGTTTCAATAACTTTAAGCGGTACGGTCTCTGTGCCATCCGCCTATACTGCAGATGAATCCACTAAACCGGTCTATATAATAGTTGCGAAGGCTGATGGCATAGACAGTATTCTGACCAACACGATGTCTTCTGTGAAATACTTTGTCAAACTGCCGCAGGGTTCTACGACATTTGATCTCGATCTTTCAGGCACCGGCCTTGTTCCCGGTGACAGGGTGATGATAATCGCCCTGTGGGACAGGGACTACGTCTCCGGTTTCCCATCTGTTTCAGACGGCGATATGCTGGGCTATTATATGGACAGTGTGAACTATACCTATGAGTATAAGATAGCAGCCGGAGTCAATACACCGGTCGTGCTTAATATAAACAGGACTTATAAAACCAACGATGCTTCTGTTTCCGGTACACTGCTGGGAACTGAAAGCGGTAATGTTATGATTATAGCCTACACCGGCGAATTCAATTCTCTCAACGCGACGCTCGATACAGATAAAATTATAGGCTACAAAAAGGTGACTAAGGGTATAACCCCTCTTGATTACATGATGGATATTCTTCCGACAACAACCTTTCCCGTTCAGAATGTCTATATAATTGCCGTTCTTGATCTGAACAGCAACGGTATACCGGACAACGGTGACAGGATAGGTTATTACTCATCAGCAGGCCGGCCCGGTATTCCGTCGGCTGTGACTCTGGTTGATGCCGAGAACAGTGATCTGGATATCGCTTTTGTTACAGATTATGTCCAGCCGGTTGTCGGCGGTGTTTCAATGACGCTGAGCGGGACCATTACGGCTCCGTCCGGCTATACAGCCGATGAGTCTGCAAAACCTGTATATATAATCGTGGCTAAAGGGGACAGCACGGACGATATTTTCAGCAATCCTATGTCTTCGGTTAAATATTTCATCAAGCTACCCCAGGGGGCCACAACCTTCAATATAGAACTTTCAGGTACCGGGCTTGCCGCAGGTGACAGGGTGATGATAATCGCCCTGTGGGACAGGGATTACGTGTCGGGATTCCCTTATCCAAGCGACGGCGACATGCTGGGTTACTATATCGACAAGACCGATTATACATATCAGTATCTTCTTATATCGGGAGAGAATACTCCCGTAGCATTGACTCTTGACAAAACATATAAAACAAACAGCGCCTCGGTTACTGGAAATCTGCTCGGAACGGAAAGCGGTGATGTTATTCTTGTTGCCTACACCGGAGAATTCAATTCGCTCGATGCGGCCCTTGACACTGACAAAATCATAGGCTATTCGAAAGTTGCGAAGGGAGCCGGAACAACCGCTTATTCAATGAACCTTTTCCCGTGGAGCTCATTCCCTGTGCAGAATGTATTTATTTTCGCTGTACTGGATAAGGATGGTGACGGAGTCCCTGACAGCGGCGACCGGATAGGGTTTTATTCCAACAATACGTCGGGAATACCAAGCACTGTTACTCTTCAGAATGCGGTAAACAGCGGTCTGGATATCGAATTTACAACCGATTATGTACAGGCTGCTGTGGGAGCCGTGTCTATTACTCTGAACGGATCTTTTACTGCTCCGGCGGGCTATACGGCCGATGCATCAACAAAACCGGTATTCATCATGGTGGCCAAAACGGATAACGCAACAGATCTGTTCAGCGATCCGATGTCATCACTTAAATATTTCATAAGGCTGCCTCAGGGTTCGACCACATTCAGTATAGAGCTTTCCGGTACTGGACTTGTTCCGGGCGACAGGGTGATGATAACCGCACTGTGGGATAAAGACTATGTATCTGGATTCCCGTCGGTTTCAGACGGAGACATGATCGGATATTATATAGATCCGGCAACCTACAGTTATGAATACACGCTGGCCGCGGGTGTAAACCCTTCAGTTTCACTGACCCTGGACCGTACTTATAAGACAAACAGCGCATCCGTCACTGGAACGCTGCTCGGGACTGAGAGCGGCAGTGTTATTCTGGTAGCATACAACGGGGAATTCAATTCTCTTGACGCAAGGCTCGATACGAGTAAAATTATCGGATACAAAAAAGTGACAAAGGGGAGCGTCAGTATGGCTTACTCGATGGAACTTCTTCCGTTGAGTTCGTTCCCTGTGCAGAATGTATTTATTTTTGCGATACTCGACAAGAACGGTGACGGAATACCTGACAGCGGCGACAGGCTCGGTTTCTATGCCGACAGCACTACCGGTGTTCCCGCCACTGTAACGCTGACGGACGGAGTCAACAGCGGATATGACATATCTTTCACAACGGATTACGTACAGCCAGCAGCCGGAGCTGTGTCTATAACACTGAGCGGTACAATCACTGCTCCATCCGGATATACGACCGATTCAGCGACAAAACCGGTATTCGTAATGGTGACAAAGGCTGACAGCAGCGATGATATACTGAGCAATCCTGTTTCGTCTCTGAAATATTTTGTTAAACTGCCTCAGGGCTCGACTACCTTCAGCATGGAGCTTTCCGGAACGGGACTTGTGCCTGGCGACAGGATAATGATAATCGCGCTATGGGACAGGGATTATACCACCGGTTTCCCGTATCCTACCGACAATGACATGATCGGTTTCTATATCGACACCGCAACATACAATACGGAGTATACTCTGATAGCGGGGGTTAATCCGTCTGTTGCAATTACCCTGGATCGTACATACAGGACTAACAGTGCAACTGTTGCCGGAAATCTTCTCGGTACAGAAAGCGGTGATGCGATTATAATCGCTTATTCGGGAGAGATCAATTCTCTCGATGCGAAGCTTGATGCAGGCAGGATTATCGGATATAAAAAAGTCACGAAGGGTGCCAGTCAGACGGCATATACAATGAACCTTCTTCCGCTGAGTGCATTTCCGGTACAGAACGTTTTCATTATGGCCGTTCTCGATAAAAATTCGAATGGAATACCTGACAGCGGAGACCGTCTTGGATTCTATACCGGCGACAGCACTTCAGGTATCCCCTCGGTTGTTACACTGGTTAACGGCGTAAACAGCGGTCTCGATATTGAATTCATATCGGATTACGTACAGTCGTCATCGGGAGGTACTGAGATAACTCTCAGCGGATCATTTGCTGCACCGTCAGGTTATACGACGGACCTGTCAACAAAACCGGTCTACATAATGGTTGCTAAATCTGATAACGCATCTGATCTGTTTAATGATTCTATGGCATCTCTGAAATATTTCACAAAACTCGCACAGGGCGCTACTTCGTTCACTCTGAATCTGACCGGCACCGGGCTTGCTGCCGGCGACAGGGTAATGATAATAGCTCTGTGGGACAGGGATTACACCGCCGGGTTCCCGTCACCGACTAACGGCGATATGATAGGATATTATATCAATACGACGACCTACAGCCCGGAGTTTACACTCGCTGCCGGGTCAAACGGGCCTGTTGCTCTGTCACTTAACAAAACGTACAACACTAACAGCGCATCGGTTACTGGCACAGTTCTCGGCAGTGATACGGGTGATGTGATAATAATCGCATATTCAGGCGAATACAATTCTTCAGATGCGAAACTTGATACTGACAAAATTATCGGTTACACAAAGGTTACAAAGGGAACAGCCACGATGGCTTATACAATGGATCTTTTCCCCTGGAGCACGTTCCCGGTTCAGAACGTATTCATATTTGCCGTGCTTGACAGGGATAGGGACGGAATACCTGACAGCGGCGACAGGATAGGTTTTTATACCTCCGATACTGCGACAGGGCTGCCGTCGCTTGTGACGCTGACAGACAGCGTGAACAGCGGAAGAGATATTCAGTTCTCGATGGATTACGTCGACAGTTCGGTTTCAACTACCGAGATGTCAGTAACAGGATCGTTCACGGCCCCTTCCGGATATACGACAAGTGCATCAACAAAACCGATTTATATAATAATCGCGAAGGCAGCAACTACATTTGACCTTTTCAGCGATCCGATGACTTCGATGAAGTATTTCGTGAAACTTGCACAGGGAGCGACTTCATATAATATAAATCTCGCAGGAACGGGACTGGCCGTCGGAGATGAAATAAGGATACTCGCTCTCTGGGATAAAAACTATACCGCCGGATTCCCGAGCCCCGATAACAACGACAAGTTCGGCTATTACCAGAACAAGACCGGTTTTGAGTTCTCAAAGAAACTGACAGCGGGAGTTAATACAGCGGGCCTTACAAACGGATGGAGTTTCGGAATAGACAAGACTATCTACAAAAACAGCGCTAAATTCATGTTCAATTTTGATCAGTCAGGCTCGGACTGTCTGTCATCAAGTCAGATAATCGGGAGAGATCTTATAGTTGTTATGGTACATGAAGGGGGTGTCAACACATCTGACTACAGCATCACCGACATGAACTATGTGCTTTCGATGGATTACATAAAAGCGATACCGAACCTGACAGGTTCCGTAACGCTGAATATGTTTCCTTTTATTTATGACGGAGTAAGCAGAACTACGTCGGCATCTGGTGTTGTAAGTCTCGGCGGTGTTTATATCTATGTAATTCTTGACAGCAACTCGAATATGAATCCGGACAGCGGAGAGTATGTGGGATATTACTGGACCTGGTTCCTTTTTCAGAAAATTCCTATGAAATATAATACAGTATATTATGACAGGGTAAATGACCTGAATGATCTTGGAGAGATAGTCAGCATATTCAGCAACAGGACTTATTGATCACAGGACCAGAACCATTTTATAAAATTAAGAGCATGAAGGGGGAGTATGGAGGAAAAATTTATCAGCAGGCAGACTCTGAATTTTCTTCTTTTCGAGATGCTGGAAATACAGAATCTCTCAAGGCATGAATACTTCAACGAATACAACAAGGATGAGCTTGATATGGTTCTCGCTACAGCGAACAAGATGGCTGTAGATTTAATGAGGCCCAATCTGCGTGAGATGGATAAAAATCCCCCGGTATATAAAGACGGCCAGGTGCTGGTGCATCCTGTCGTCAGGACTTTTTTACGAAAATGCGGAGAGATCGGTTTAATCTCGGCGCATTTTCCTTTTGAAGACGGGGGGCAGCAGCTCCCTTATTCGATAGTAGCGGCAGTAAACTATATATTTGCAGCCGCAAACTACTCGCTGGGAGTTTATCCGGGGCTTACATCGGGCGCGGCGAACCTGATCGTCACTTTTGGTTCATCCGATCTGAAAAAGTATTACACTCCGAAAATGTATACGGGTGAGTGGCAGGGTACTATGGCTCTGACCGAACCGGGTGCGGGGAGTTCGCTGTCTGATATAAAGACTAAAGCGACACCCACCGGGGAGGGATACTATCTGATAAAGGGACAAAAAATATTTATCTCGGCCGGGACGCATAGCGGTGTTGATAACGTTATAAATTTGATGCTCGCGAGAATTGAAGGAGCGCCGGCCGGAGTTAAGGGTATATCCCTGTTTGTAGTACCGAAGCTGCGCGGGGACGGCATGGGGGGGCTTGTTCCCAACGATCTGGTCTGCGCCGGAATTGAACATAAGCTCGGTTACAGGGGGTCGCCTATAACACAGCTCTCAATGGGTGAGAATAATGACTGTCGTGGCTGGCTTGTGGGGGAGGAGAACAGGGGACTCTCGTATATGTTCCAGATGATGAACGAAGAGAGGATCAATGTAGGTATAGGAGCTGCCGGTATAGCTTCGGCTGCATATTACGATTCTCTCAAGTATGCGGAGGAGAGAGCGCAGGGCAGGCCGCTTAACAGCAAAAACCCGGCTGAACCCCAGTGTGCAATAATCAATCATCCTGATGTTAAAAGGATGCTCCTGTACCAGAAGGCGGTGTCGGAGGGGTCTCTGTCGCTTGCGCTTCAGGTTGGTAAATATATAGATCTTAAGCATGTATCTTCTCCGGAAGAGGCGGAGAGGTATGACCTGCTGCTTGAGTTTTTAACGCCTATCGCAAAAAGTTACCCCTCTGAAAACGGAATTCTGTCTGCGAGCGCAGGACTTCAGATACTCGGCGGTTACGGCTATTGTGAGGATTTCAACCTTGAGCTTTTCTTCCGCGATTCGAGAATACATCCGATACATGAAGGAACAACGGGTATCCAGGGACAGGATCTTCTCGGCAGAAAAACTACAATGAAGAAGGGACTCGCGTTTGAGTATTTTATTAATGAGATAAAGGTTACAATAAAAGAATCGGAAAAATATGGCGGCCTGCAGAGATACACGGAAAAACTGGACCAGGCAGTTGCCGCATTACAGAAAACTTCAGGGCATCTGCTTCAGGTGGCTTCTCGCGGAGACATGGAGGTATTTCTTGCGGATGCGACCCTCTATCTCGAGATGGCCGGTATAATAACCATCGCGTGGCAGTGGCTGAATCAGGCAAATTGCGCCGAGAAGCAGAAGGCCCTCTGCATGGATGAAGCTCTGGGAAATTTTTACATTTCAAAAATACATACAATGAAATATTTCTTCAAGTATGAGTTGCCGAGGGCCTTTACTATCGCCGGAATACTGACTGATGATGAGACTCTCACGGCCGGCATATCTCCTGTAATTTTTGTGGATTGATTTTGTTTGTGTATGAATAATTTTCCCCTCCCGTTGCGGGAGGGGAGTGGAGGGTGTTGGTGGCAGACATACTTTCACGGATTGAATCGTTTATATACAACCCTTGCTGTAGAATACAGCTTCCTTTCTGCAATCAGCAGGGAGTATCTCTTTATTTGTAAAAGTTAGAACTTAATCTGACACTCTTTCTATAAAAGAGGATGTGATTGAC